>SVUK01000009.1 GCA_015063325.1 Oscillospiraceae bacterium
CAGCGGTAAAGTAACCGGAACCGACTATGTCGGCGGAATTTTCGGATACGCATATGCAAATAATACAGACAGTGGATCATACTATCTCAGCCTGAAAGAATTTACCAACACCGGAGCGGTGACCGGCAACAATTATGTAGGTGGTTTGATTGCTTACGGATATGCCGAAGGCGCTTCCACTATAGAAGACTACTCGCAAACCGGAACGGTAAACTATTCGGGCAGCAACAGCGGAAATCTTTACGGAAAGCTACAAAACATTACGCTGAAATAATTGCACGGCGAGCAAAACACACAAAAAATATCTTCCCCGGGGCGGCGTTGCCGCCCCGGGTTTCTTTTCTTGTTTTCCCTTGATTGTCCTTTTTTTCTTGTCAAAAAAATATCAAAATTATGATAAAAAATTAACAAAGAAAAGAATTCTTTGGAAATAAGTGAGAAAAATAAGTTTGTTTTTGCATAAAATGTATGTATAAAGCGCTATAATTGACAGAAAAATATCAATCTGATAAATTTTTAACACAATTTTTGCAAAAGGGGTTGACATTCTCTTGCAAAATGATATAATGAGAACAATCTTATTTCTGTAAAAGAAAGCGTTTTTGCAAAATTCGACATTGCGTTATTCTTTTGCAGGCGAAACCCTTTGAAGGAGGTTTTTTACAATGATTGATCGCGTTTACAATTTTTCGGCAGGACCTTCCATGCTTCCGTTACCCGTTTTGGAAAAAGCGGCTTCGGAATTGGTCAACTACGGGGAATCCGGCATGTCCGTAATGGAAATGTCCCACCGTTCGGCGGATTATGAACCCATCATTGCCGACGCCGAGGCGCTCTTGCGCAAGCTGATGAACATTCCCGATAACTACAAGGTTCTCTTCCTGCAGGGCGGTGCCTCCACGCAGTTTGCCGCCGTTCCGCTTAACCTGATCCGCCGTACAGGCAAAGCCGACTATGTGGTGTCCGGTCAGTTCTCGGGCAAGGCGTTTAAGGAGGCTCAAAAACTCGGCTACGACGTCGTTTGCGCCGCCACCACCAAGGACGATAATTTTGACCACGTCCCGGCACTGACCAAAGAGAGCTTCCGCCCCGACGCCGCCTACGTACATATTTGTTATAACAACACCATTTACGGCACCAAGTATCCGGCAATTCCCGATACCGGAGATATTCCGCTGGTGGCGGATCTATCCTCCTGCATTATCTCCGAGCCGGTTGACGTTTCCCGTTTCGGTGTGATCTATGCCGGCGCACAGAAAAATATGGCGCCTGCAGGCATGACGCTTGTCATTGTCCGCGATGATCTCCTCGATTATGCCGAACCGAATATGCCCACCATGCTGGAATGGAAGACCATGGCGGAGAACGGCTCGATGTACAACACGCCGCCTTGCTACACCATTTACATGGCGAAACTCGTTTACGAATGGATTCTCGAATTGGGCGGTTTGGACGTGATGAAAACCATGAACGAGAAAAAAGCAAATCTGCTCTACGGATATCTTGACAGCCAGGATTATTACATTGCCCCGGTCAAAAAGGAAAGCCGTTCGATGATGAACGTCACTTTCGTTACCGGCAACCCCGATCTTGACAAGAAATTTGCCGCCGACGCAACCAAAGCCGGCTTAAAAAATCTCAAGGGTCACCGCTCGGTCGGCGGTATGCGCGCCTCGATCTACAACGCCATGCCCTACGAGGGTGTGGAAAAGCTGGTGGCGTTTATGAAACAATTCGCCGCCGAAAACCCCAAAGCATGAAAAGGGAGATAAAAAGATGAAAATTCAACTGCTCAATAAAATTGCCCAGGTCGGATTGAAGGAACTTGATTCCGATTACACGGTGGGCGAAGGCGTCGAAAATCCGGACGGTATTCTCGTCCGTTCGGCGGTCATGCACGATATGGAATTCGGCAAGGCGCTCAAAGCCATTGCGCGCGCCGGTGCAGGTGTAAACAACATTCCAATCGACCGTTGCAGTCAGTCGGGCATTGTCGTTTTTAACACGCCGGGCGCGAACGCCAACGGCGTCAAAGAACTTGCCGTTCTTGCGCTTCTCCTTGCCGCGCGCGATGTTGTCGGCGGTGTGGAATGGGCAAAAACGCTGACCGAGGATGTTGCCAAACAGGTGGAAAAAGGAAAATCCCAATTTGCCGGAACCGAGCTTTACGGTAAAACGTTGGGCGTTATCGGACTGGGCGCCATCGGCGGTATGATTGCCAACACGGCGATTCACCTCGGTATGAAGGTCGTTGGTTGCGATCCTTTCCTTTCGGTGGAGGGCGCATGGAATTTGAATCACCGCATTGAGCGCGCCGCAACTTTTGACCAAATTTTTGAGATTGCCGATTATATCACGCTTCATGTTCCGGCGACCGCGCAGACCAAGGGCATGATCAACGCCGAAAGCATTGCCAAAATGAAGGACGGCGCAAAGCTTGTCAACCTTGCGCGCGCCGATTTGGTCGTCGCTTCCGATCTTGTTGCCGCTTTGGAAAGCGGAAAACTTTCGGCATACGTTACCGATTTCCCCACCGAGGAGATCCTCGGCGCACCCCATGCCGTAGCCATTCCGCACCTGGGCGCTTCTACCGAGGAAAGCGAAAACAACTGCGCGGTTATGGCGGCGCGCGAGTTGGATGATTATCTGAAGAACGGGAACATTACCAACAGCGTTAATTTCCCGTCGGTTTCTTCGCCGCGCACCGGTGCGGCGCGCATTTGCGCTCTGCACGCAAATGTTCCTGCTATCATCGCTAAAATCTCCACCGCCCTCTCCGAGGAGGGGCTGAACATTGAAAATATGACCAACAAATCCAAGGGGGACAACGCCTACACCGTTTTGGACGTTGGCGCCGTGCCCTCGCAAAAAGCCATCGACCATATTGCCGCTATTGCCGGAATGTATAAGGTTCGGGTGGTTTAAGGAAGTAGGAATGCAGGGGGACGAGGGACTTTTCTTAAAAGAAAATGTCCCTCGCCCGCCTGCACCCCCCACTCCCTAAAAGAATTTTACCAAAAGGGAAATAGGATTTCGTTTCGCCCAGAAAAAGTGGGGCGATTTTTTCTTTTGTGGGATTGCAAAAGCAGCTGTTTTCTGTTATACTGAAAAAGGAATAGCAAGAAAACAGGGAGGTTGCGTATGCTTGCTGTTAAAATCATCGTTCTCCTTCTCGGCGTTCTTTTTACGCTGTTCGGCTATCTGATTTATTTTCGAAAGAAGTACAGTTTGATCAACGGTTTTGAGTCGGCGCACCGATCCGAAAGAAAGACGGAACGTTATGCCGGGAGAATTGGTTTGATTGAGCTGATGATCGGGGTCGCCTGTTTAATCGGCGGAATTATTTGGATTATAATAAATGGATTATAATAAAGAAGGGGAATGTTGTGAAACCGGCTTTTGCCAATTTTGTTAAAGAAATTGCCTTGGGTGCCGAATGATTTTGAATTGCGCCTCTATATAATAAAAGGAAGCGTTATAATAAAAGGAAACGTTCGGAAAACTCCGGGCGTTTCCTTTTAAAAAAGCTTTTCTATCAGTTCGGCTTTTATCAACCCCCTCTCGCGGTCTTCAAAACAAACTTTTCGGCGAGAACTGTTCGGCGCGGCGCAAATCCAAAAGCGAGTCGGTCAGCAGTGCGCGAGCCGAAGCATACCCCGACGGATCGCCGCAGGCGGCGCAAGCCGCGAGAACTGCAATCTGTTCGCCTACGCGGTCGGCAATCGTATAACTTACCGAAATGCCGACGATCGGCGCATAACTTTCCCATTCGTCGCGCAATGTTTTTGCGGCGCCGGCACAGGTTGGATCGGTGATTTCGGGCAGGACGTCCACCGCTTCGGAAAGACGAATTGCTACATTATTTATATATATAGCGTTCCAGATTACAAATCCGACCAATAAAACAAATAGAATCAGAACGGCGAGTACTTCTTTCATTGCTTTTTCTCCTTCTCAATCAGCGTCAGCTCTCCTTTGCTGTTCGCGGTGACGCAATAGAGCATTTTTGCTGTATAATGTCGCCGCGCAAGTTCTTGGCGAAACCATGCCGTGTCTTTGCCGATCATCTGCAACCCCGGCTTGCTGACACGTCCGCCGAAAAAAACAACGTGGTGGAGCGGTTCGTCTTTTGGGTGTAGCCCCAACTGTGAAGCGTTGGGCGTTACAAAATCGGGTTTTGGGACCAGCGTGACTTTGCCGTTGGATTCCAAAATTGCTTCTTCTATTTGCGAAAGATCGGAGTATCCTTGCTGGCGAATCTCGCCCATCAATTCTTCTGCCGAAAGACGGTTGGAGTCCATTGCTTCGGAACAGAGAGTTCCATTCCGAATCAAAGGCGTCGGGCTGGGCGAAAAGAGAGGTTTGAGGAAGGGGAGCCGGATCGGTAACCACGAGGAGAGAACTTCTAATATTAAAAGGAGCAAAATCGGAATCACCGCGTGCAAAACGGGAATATCCTGATTGGTGATGGGAATGGAGGCAATTTCCGAGACGAGCAGCGTTGTTACAAGCTCGGTAACTTCCAGTTCTCCGATCTGTCGTTTTCCCATCAGGCGCATGGTTAAAAGCAAAATCAGGTAGATCAAAAGAGTGCGAAACACAATGGTAACCATAAAAAAATCCTTTCTGCAAGCCATTTTTGGTAGTTTACCACAAAGCAAAAAGGTCTAATCAAAACCGAAAAAATAATGCAAAAAAATTTTTAAAAAAATTTCAAAAAAGGTATTGACAAAAAAAAGACCCTGTAGTATAATGAATAAGCTGTCCGAAAGAAAGAGGGCAGGAAACGATCTTTGAAAACTGAACAACAAGAGAGAGACAAGAAAACACGGAAGTGTGTGGAAGGTCTCGGAAATTCTTTGAATGAGAATACTACTCAAACAAAAGTAAAGAATGCTAAGAGCAAAAACTCGG
>SVUK01000020.1 GCA_015063325.1 Oscillospiraceae bacterium
GCGGATCGGGCCGGCAACGTAGGCAGCGCCTGCGGTGTAGTTGGCGGTTCCATTTTCCGGAACAGCGGTGTGCGCGGGAACATTGCTCGAATCGTATGCAAAGTTCAACGTCATACCCGAGGTGGTGTTGCCGCCGGTGGTTTTGCTACCGTGATAAGCGCTACCGATTTTGATGGAAGAACCATCGTTATCCGGGCCGATACGGTGACCGCCAACGTACAGGTTGGTAAAGTTGAAAATATAGCCGGAGGAACCGCTTTCCATTGCGGCATACTGGCTGGCGTAGGTGCCGACAGTAAAGCTCTTCTTGGAACCGGTGGTGTAACGGGTAACCAAGTTCTTAATGTTAAAGATCTTGGCATCCGAACCGTTGCCGCCGTTGTCGCCGAAGATAAGCGGCGTTTTCACGCAGTCGAGTGCATCCAAACCGTCAATATTCATGGTCATAGCACCGGAGTCGTCCTCGTGGACGTTGATGAGGTTATCGTCGGCGCGGAAGACATAGATGTCTTTCAGCGTGCCGTTGAAACTGTACTGCGGATAAACTGCCGCACAGGTAGTACCGATGGTAATGTTCTCGTAATAGTGACCGGTGAGAGAACCGCCCGTCATAACCAGCGCGTTATCGCCGTTGTAGACGAAGCAGTTGGTGATTTTGTGGTTACCGGAGATCATAAATCCGTCGGTGGACATTTCGGTGGAAAGAAGCTTAACGTTGTTGATGCCGTTGCCGCTTTCCTGCGCAACCAGAACGTTGAAGTTACGAGCGTCCAGAACCTTGACGTCCTCCATACGGAAGCCGTAGGAATACACGTTTACAACCGCTTTCATGGGGTTGTAGCTTTTGGTAGCACCCGAGTTCGGATCGTAGCAGTCGGTCAGGGACAGAGATGTCCACTGCCGAGGATCGGAATTGCTGTAATCCGCGTTCGGATCCAGGATGGCGCCGCGACCGTAAATCTTTACTCCGTAGCCGTTGCCCAGTTCCTGGTCACGGGAGACAAAAATACGCTTTTTTAGAATGGCGCCGGGGGCAAGATAAATCTTGGTGTAGTTGCCGTGAACAACCATCACCTCTTGGTTGGTGCCAACGTAGGTCACCAAATCCGACTGACCTTCCGGCAGGGTGATTTGGCTGTTGCCCTCTACGTAGACAACATTGGCAGCGCCCTTGGTGGGAACGTCATATTCAATGTGATCCGGGAAAACGGCAAGCGCGGTCTTGTAGTCATCGTCCAAAATGACAACAAACTGGTCGTGTTTGCTCACTTTGACCGAAATAATACCGTTGCTATAGGAAATATCCTCTGCCGCAAACTTGGAAGACGGCGAAACCGCATAGGTGTTGAACTTTTTGTTCACCTTGATATTGACTGTTACGGTATCAAACTCAAAGGCAAACTCGCAAAAACGGCGGTTGGAATCCATCACGCCGAGCGAACGAGAGGTGGTGGTGCCGTCATATTGCGAATAAGCCGCGCACTCGTTATAAACGACCAGGGGCTTGGTCTCAAGCCCCTGTGTTACGGATACAGTGTAAAGGGAATCGCGATCAATGGATGCAGGATATTCGGGGTAGGTTTCCAAAATGGCAAATTTGTCGGCATTAACATAAATGTCACTGCCTTCAACAGCTGCCTTGGTAAGGACTTCCGTAATGAAATCCGGAATGTCACCGCCAAGATCGTTGATTGTTTTTGCAACATATTGGATAGAGCGTTTTTCTTTGGTGGGGTTGTTGGAGTAGGAGTAGGTGCCGCTGTTAATGACGTAAGCCTTTACAACCAACTGCGTGTTGTAGAAACTTGCCGGAATGCCAAGCTGAACAACCGAGAAATAGTAATAATCCGGGTCGTAACTAAGTTGGACAGCTTCAACAGCTGCCTGACCCAAAAGCTTTTCGGCTTTTACGGTCTTGACATATTGCGTATCTTTGGAAATTGCGGAACCGTCGGTAGAGGATTCCGGAATAATCAGGAAACCAAATTCGTCTGCCGCGTCGGCAGTGGCCTTGTTAATTCTTGCAACAAAGCGAAGACCCTGTTCCCCCTCGGTGCGAATAGACGCACCGAGGACTTCGGGAACTTGGGCGTCACCATCCGCCGAGACGGGGATGATGAGCGCGCCAAGCAACATGGTAAGAGCGAGCAAAATGCTAAAAACTTTTTTCATTTTTGCACCTCCTTAGCTGATAATGCCGTTCCAAGCAGGATCCCATTCTGCGTCGTTGTCCGAGACGGTCAACAGGTCAACGCAGTCGATCGGAAAAACCAGGATTTCAGGAGCTTGATACGTTTTCAAATTGTTCATCATTGCATCTTCTCCTTTCAATTAGCTAAAAAGTGCATTATAGGTGGTACTTGCTGCAGTGCCGAGCGTATCGCCAGCATAGGGGATGGCTACCAGTTCGGTTGCCTGACGAGTAGCGGTATTCAGGTTGTAAACCACAGCGTTCACAACATAGTTGGAGGTGTTGTTAACGTATTTGGTTGCCTTGACCTGAACAACGGTGCTGCCTGCTGCGTCGAGCTGCGCTTTGGTAACGGTTGCACCGCCCAAAAGCGTGTAGGTCTCTTTAGTGAGCAGGTAAATACCAAAGTTTGCGCTCTGGGTTCCGCCGCCGGTGCAAGTAGAGGTAGTGTAGAAAGTTGCCTTGAAGCGAATGCCCTTGTAGGTATCGTTGACGTTGCGAGCCTCAAAGCTTGCTTCCATACCGCCGATCACAGCCGCGGTGTCAGCGGCGTAGGTACCGTTGAGAAGACCTGCTTCGGGAAGGACGTACTTGGTTTTAACGATCTTAACCTCTTCTTCGTCGATTTCACCGTTTTCGTTCTCATCCACGGATTCGTCCACGTTATACATGAGCGAAGCAGGAACGTAGGTCACAGTGTCGTCAATGTTGACAGTAGAACCGTCTTCGTTGAAGCCGAGGATCTGACCCATCTTGATGGGGTTGCCGTCGCCGTCCACGATCGGCCAGTTCTTGGTGCTGTTGAAGTAGATCTTACCAGCCGAGTGCGTGCCGGTGATATTAACGGTCGTGTATTTCGTAACTATACTGATAATACCTGCAATTCCCTGCATCAGATATGCTTCGCTACCGTTGATGGTCATACTACCGGTGAACGCGGAGTTGGTGATGGTCACCGTCTTGGAGCTCTTTTGCTCGCCGCTGCTCTCATTGGAACCGGTGTATGCAATGATACCTGCATAGTTTTCTGCCGAGTTGCCGGGATTGATGGTGCCGGAGTAGGTGCA
>SVUK01000021.1 GCA_015063325.1 Oscillospiraceae bacterium
GACCGAGTGCTTGAACTGAAAAAGGAAAAGAAACAATCTTTCCTTTGCGGTTCTGCAAATTGTTGAGTTTCGCTTTAACTTTTCCGGAGCACATACTCCACACCTTTATTCGATTTTCTGTGGGCAGAATGTTCACAAAAGGGAAAACGTCGATGCGCAAATGGCATCGGCGCTTTTTTCTTTTTCATTTTATTTTTCAGTTTTGTCTTCAGCTTGACATTATTTAAAAAATGTGATATACTGACTCGGTAGAAAGCATTTATGGATTTTGAAGGAGATTTTTATGCAGATTCAGGGCGCTATTTTTGATATGGACGGTACTTTGATCGATTCCCTCGGCTCTTGGGATGATTTTATACAGTTTTTTGAAACCAAATATTCTCTTAAATTCGATCGCGTCAAAAATGCCGACCTGCTTCGGCAATTCCGGACGGTTCCTATCAATGAAGTTGCTGTGATTGTGCATGAAAAATTTGGTATCGGGGATAGCGCTGCAACGATTGCAAGAGAGCTTTTTGAGCGCTTGGAACTCTTTTATCGTACCCGTGTTGAATGTAAGGAGAATATTCCCGAATTTCTCAAAGGGCTTTCTCAAAAGGGCGTGAAAATGTGCGTTGCTTCGGCAACCAGACCGGAATTGATTCGCGTTGTGCTTCAGCGGTTGGGAATCAACGATTATTTTTCCGAAATCGTTTCTTGCGAGGACGTTGGTAAGAACAAGAGTTTTCCCGACGTATTCAATGCCGCATTGGAACGTCTTGGCACGCCAAAAGAGGAAACATGGGTGTTTGAAGATTCGATTACCGCTTTGCAAACGGCAAAAAAAGCCGGTTTTCATACCGTTGGCGTTTACGACCGTAACAACGACAGACAGGAACTTGTTGCCGAATTTTCGGATGAATATATTGCAGAAGACGAAAACATTTGCCGATTGCTTTGATTTTTTTCTTAATTTTTGTATCGGGTGTTGACATTTCTCCCGAACTATGATATACTGATTCCACAAAACACAGGGAAAAAGAGGAGTACCTTTTTACGGCCATACAGAGAGGCGGCGGATGGTGCAAGCCGCAGGGAACGGAAAAGGGAAGTCGCTTTGGAGTGGTGCAGGGGAAGGATTTTTTCCGGTAGTCTGCAACGGTTGCCGCCGTTATCGGCTTTTGAGTGCACGGGCGCAGAATGCCCGTGAAATCAGGTGGTACCGCGCGCTTCGCGTCCTGAAACCGGGACGGGAAGCGTTTTTTCTTTTTCCGCGTTCAATTTGGAAATTCAAATAATAAAGTCTATATAAAGAAGGAAAGAAAAATGGATCAATACAAAGAATTGCCGAAAACCTATGATCCCGCGTCATTTGAGGATCGTATTTACGCCGAATGGTGCGAGAAAGGATTGTTTACGCCCGATCCGAAGAATCAGGCGGAGCATTTCTCGGTGGTTATTCCGCCGCCAAACGTGACGGGGCAACTTCATATGGGACACGCGTTGGACGAAACCTTGCAGGATATTCTTGTTCGTTATAAGAGAATGCAGGGGTATAACACGGTTTGGATTCCCGGAACCGACCACGCCGGCATCGCCACGCAGATCAAGGTGGAGGAACGCCTGCGCGAGGAAGAGGGCTTGACGCGTTATGATTTGGGACGTGAAAAATTTTTGGAGCGCGTTTGGCAATGGAAAGATAAATATGAGGCGAGAATTACCGGTCAGCTCAAAAAGCTGGGTGCTTCCTGCGATTGGACGCGTCAGCGCTTCACCTTTGACGAAGGTTGTTCCCGTGCCGTGCGCGAGGTGTTTGTCAACCTGTATGAAAAAGGCTTGATCTACCGCGGCAACCGCATTATCAACTGGTGTCCGCATTGCATTACCGCGCTTTCGGACGCCGAGGTGGAATACAGCGAGCAAGCCGGTTTCTTCTGGCATATCCGCTATCCCATCAAGGGCGAGGAGGGCAAATTCGTTGAGGTTGCCACCACCCGTCCCGAAACTATGTTCGGCGATACCGCCGTTGCCGTCAACCCGAACGATGAGAAGAACGCCTACCTGATCGGCAAAACGCTCATTTTGCCAATGGTCGGGCGCGAGATTCCGGTTATTGCTGACGAATATGTGGAAATCGGCTTCGGTACCGGATGCGTCAAGATTACGCCGGCGCACGATCCCAACGACTTTTTGGTGGGTCAGCGCCACAATTTGCCGATCATCAAGGTTATGAACGATGACGCTACCATCAATGCCTACGGCGGAAAATACGAGGGAATGGATCGTTACGCCGCGCGAAAAGCGTTGGTTGCTGATTTGGAAGCCGAAGGGTATCTTGTCAGCGTGGAGCCGCATAGCCACAATGTCGGTACTTGCTATCGTTGCCGCACTACTGTTGAGCCGATCACGTCGGATCAATGGTTTGTCAAAATGGAACCGCTTGCTAAGCCTGCGCTTGAGGTTGTCAAAAACGGAAAGGTCAAATTTGAGCCGGAACGTTTCAGTAAAATCTATGTCAACTGGATGGAAAACGTTCACGATTGGTGCATTTCCCGTCAACTTTGGTGGGGACACCGCATTCCGGCGTTCTATTGCGGCGATTGCGGAGAAATGACCGTTTCGCGCGAGGACGTTTGCACCTGCCCCAAGTGCGGAAGCAAGAAAATCACGCAGGATAGCGATGTATTGGACACCTGGTTTTCTTCGGCGCTTTGGCCGTTCTCCACGCTTGGTTGGCCCGAAAAGACCGCTGATCTTGCGCGCTACTATCCAACAAACGTTTTGGTTACAGGATACGATATTATTTTCTTCTGGGTTGCACGCATGATTTTCTCCGGTTTGGAGCAAATGGGTGAAATTCCGTTCCATACCGTCTTTATTCACGGATTGGTACGCGACGCGCAGGGAAGAAAAATGTCCAAATCGCTCGGAAATGGCATTGATCCTTTGGAGGTCATTTCCAAATACGGTGCCGACGCGCTCCGGTTTGCGCTTTCCACCGGAAATTCGCCCGGAAATGATATGCGCTTCTCGGATGAAAAGATCGAAGCGGCGCGCAACTTTGCCAACAAACTTTGGAATGCTTCTCGCTTCGTGCGCATGAATCTAACCATCGGTCGAGCAGAATTGCCGGACGCTTCCAAACTTGCGCCCGAGGATAAATGGATCCTGGCGCAGTATAATAAAACGGTTGCAACGGTGACCGATTCGTTGGATCACTACGAGATCGGTGTGGCACTTGCCACGGTCTACGATTTTACGTGGAGCGTTTTCTGCGACTGGTATATCGAATTGACCAAGAGTCGCCTTTCGGAGGAGGGAACCGAGGGCAATTTGACAGCGCAAAATGTGCTTTGCTTTATCTTGGAAGGAATTCTCAAAATGCTCCATCCGTTTATGCCCTTTATTACCGAGGAGATCTATCAGTCTCTGCCGCATAGCGACAAGAGCGAGAGTATTGTTCTTGCCTCTTATCCGAATGCAGACGTTTCATTGGAGTATGAAACCGAATCGTTGCAAATGCGCCGGGTAATCGACGCCATTCGCGCCATTCGGATGCGGCGTAACGAAATGAACATTGCACCGTCCAAAAAAGCAAAGGTGTATGTTGAAACGCGCTACCCCGAATCTTTCCCGGAAGCCTCTTATGCGTTCTTCCGCCGTCTTGCCTCGGCGAGCGATGTGGTGGTTGCCGAATCTTTCACCTCCGACATCGTGAGCGCCGATAACGCCGTGCAGATTATCACAGACTCGGCAACAATCTATCTGCCCATGTCGGATTTGATCGATGTGGAAAAGGAGAAGACGCGCCTGAACGCCGAGGCGGAAAAACTGACCGCCGAAATCGAGCGCGTCAGTAAAAAACTCGCCAACGAGGGCTTCGTTGCAAAAGCGCCCGAGCAGGTGGTTGCCGCCGAACGTGCAAAACTGGCAAGATACGAAGAAAACCTTGCCGGTGTCAAGACTGCACTGGAAAAACTGAAATAATCATCTCATTTAAGATCCCTGCCGTTTCTATTGAATTGGCAGGGATCTTTTTATTGTTGTTTTTGAACAAAAACAATGGGATCCAATTTGTTTATTCTGTCAATTTTTTGCAATTTGTATTGACAAAAGCTTTTTTTATTGATATGATAAAGATAGTTGATAAATCAAAATGATAGAAAGACTATCAATTAAGGAAACGAATTAGAAAATGACGATCAAAGACGCAAAACTGAACTTTATTATCGACGTTGCCACCGAGCTGTTTTTGGAGCGTTCGATCGCAACGGTAACCGTAAAGGATATCGCCGACCGCGCAGGCGTTGGGGAGGCGACGATTTACCGCTATTTCAAGCAGAAACAAAACCTTGTTTGCGCGGTTGCCGAAAAACTGCAAAAGCAGGTTTTTCAGGAATATTACGCCACCATTTCGGGCAGCGGATATGCAAAATTGGAAGCTTTTTTCGAAGCTTATACCAAAATTTTTGCCAATCACCGGGAATTCTACCGTTTTATCGGGGATTTTGACGCCTATCTGCTTTCCGAAAATCTTTCGGCAGGAAAATCCTATTCGGACGGTGTAGATCATTTCCGTAATCTTTTCCTTTCGGCATATCAAGAAGGAATTGCCGACGGAAGCGTTCGGAAGTTGGAAGCCGATCCGGAAGTGTTCTATTATGCAACGGCGCACGCTATGCTTGCGCTTTGCAAAAATCGATCCGTTGAGCGCGAGATTGTTCCACAGGACGGCGCCATGGATAAACAAATTGAAGTTGACGAGATGAAACGGGTCATTCTGTTTTCTCTCGCGGCTCCGCAGACCGATGCGGAATAAATAATAAATGAAAGGGAGCGTGTGCAATCGGCTCGCATGCGCAAAAAAGACACCATGAAGCGTTTAACCAAAAAGCAAATGATCATCTTTGCTATCGGACAGCTCGGATGGTCGATCCTCAGCGGCGTTATCAACGCATGGCTCGTCACGTTTTATCTTCCCACCAGCGGTGATATTGAATCCGGCGCTACCCAGTTTATCAAGCCGGGGCTGATCATTTTCGGCGTGTTGACCATTCTCGGTCTGATCACGGCGGTTTCCCGTATTTTTGACGCGGTTACCGACCCTCTGATCGCCTCTCTTTCCGACCGCAGCAAAAATCCGCGCGGCCGTCGCATTCCGTTT
Organism: Oscillospiraceae bacterium; assembly: GCA_015063325.1. Lineage (GTDB taxonomy): Bacteria > Bacillota > Clostridia > Oscillospirales > CAG-272 > UMGS1865. The sequence goes on from SVUK01000021.1 coordinate 5,144, forward strand.
ATGCAGTATGCGGCAATTCCGCTCTCTTTGGTAACGGTGTTGCTTTTCTGCGCACCTGTTGAAGCCATCAGCGGTTGGAATGTTGCGTGGGTATCCGTGTTTATCATTTTGTTCTACCTGTTTATGACCATGTACTGCACGCCCTATAATGCTCTGATCAGCGAGTTTGGCAAAACGCAGGAAGACCGGATGTTTATTTCCACTTCCATTTCGCTCACCTTTTTCGCAGGAACGTTGCTCGCCTATACGCCCTTTGTATTTGCCGGTATGTTGCGCGGCGCGGTCGGTTACGGTTGGAGCTACCGCATCTGCTTCATCGTATTGGCGGTCATTGCCTGCGTTTGTATGATGCTTCCTACCTTCCTTTTGAAGGAAAAAGAATTTGTAGATACGAAACCTTCTCAATCCAACATGTTTAAATCTTTGGCGGCAACCTTCAAAAATCGAGATTTCCGCACCTTTGTCGGCTCGGATATTATGTACTGGATTGGTTTGACGCTTTTCCAAACCGGTCTTCCGTACTTTGTAAAAGTTTCCATGGAACTTGACGAATCCTACACCATGATCTTCATGGGCGGTATGACGATTTTGTCTGCCGTTTTCTATCCGTTTGTTTCGGGGCTGGTTCGTAAATTCGGAAAGAAGAAATTGACGATCGTCGGTTTTATCGGTTTGGCTTGCGCCTATCTGATTACGGCAATGATCCAGTTCATTCCGCTCCCCGGCATCGTATTCGGCGTATTGATCTGCGTTGTTGCGGCGTTCCCGATGGCACTGTTGGGCATTATTCCACAGGCGATCGTTGCCGACGTTGCCGAAGCCGAGGGCGTTGAGACCGGAGAAAACCGCGAGGGAATGTTCTTTGCGGCGCGTACTTTTGCTATGAAATGGGGTCAATCCATCGCCATGCTGGTGTTCACCTCGCTTGCCATTATCGGAACCACGCAAAATTTGAACACCAACGATATCACCGCTTCAAAACTGGGAATTACCATTGTTGCTTTCGTTGCCGTGGCGTTCTGCTTGCTCGGCGCGCTGATCCTCGGCTTTTACCGTGAAAAGAAGGTCATGGCAACCATTGCCAAAAAGGAAGAGCAATCCGCCGCAACCGTTGCCGAAAACGGGGAAGCGCAAAAATGAGCATTGAAATTCAATACCGTGTGGGCAGGAAGGGCTTTTCGACGAAAGAGAGCAACGCACAGCTCCAAATCGAAGAGAAAAAGACCGAAAACCGCCATACGGTAACGATTACGGCAAAAACCGACCTGAAGCTGAAGTATGCCGGCGGCAAAACGGGCGTCCGGCTAACGGGGAAGGATCGCTTTTTCCTCAACGGTTATCAGTCCTGGACCGATTCCAAAGAATCAATTCGGCTGGAAGTTGAAAATAACATTTATCGTTTGCCGCCAAGCCTGATCCGTAGATTTTCTTTTGACCGCTACGGCGACGCAAAGTTTTACTTTTATTTCCGTCCGCTGTTGCACGGGTACGATGTTTTTTACAGTCGCGGAAAGAACAACAGTTTCTTTTTCAACATGAACTCGGCGGTTTCCTATTTGATTTTTCAGGTCAGCCGCTGGACTGGAAAGGTCTATTATATGGCGGACCTGCGTGGTTTGAGCCTGCGTGCCGGAGAATCGCTTACCGTTCTGGATTATTGTTTTGCGCCGGACTACGAAAGCGGAGTTCAACTCTTCCGTAAAATGTTTTCGGTAAAAACGCCGGAGAAAATTTTCGGCTATACCTCGTGGTACAACTATTATCAGGATATCAACGAGGCGCAGATTCTGCGCGATTTGGAAGCGCTGGACGATCGGTTCAACCTTTTCCAAATTGACGACGGGTATGAAACCTATGTCGGCGACTGGATAAGTGTAGATCCGAAAAAATTCCCGAACGGGCTTTCGCCCATCGTGGAAAAGATCCATGCCAAAGGATTAAAAGCAGGTATTTGGCTGGCTCCTTTTGTAGCGGAAGAGAAGAGCGACGTTTATCGCAATCATCCGGAATGGCTCCGCAGGACAAAATCGGGAAAACCGATCAAATGCGGCGGTAACTGGTCAGGTTTTTATGCATTGGATCTGGAAAATAAAGAAGCAAGGGAACACATTGAAAAATCTTTGCGCTTTTTCATGGATCAAGGCTTCGACTTTTTCAAACTGGACTTTCTCTATGCCGCAAATCTTCCGGAATATTTCGGAAGAACGAGGAGCATGGTTGCTGAGGAAGCATATGCTTTTTTGCGCCGCGTTTTGGGTGACCGCCTGATCCTCGGCTGCGGCGCAACGCCGTTCAACTGCGCCGGTAAATTCGACTATCTGCGCGTTGGACCCGACGTTTCGCTGGAATTTGACGACATCTGGTTCATGCGTATTATGCACCGCGAGCGCATTTCCACCAAAGTCACCCTGCAAAATACCGTTTACCGGTCTTTCTTGAACGGCGTTCTGTTTGGCAACGACCCCGATGTTTTTATTTTGCGCGATGAGAATGTGCGCCTTTCCAAAGAGCAAAAGCGTGCGCTTCTAACGATCAATTCGCTCTTTGGAAGCGTTCTGATGACCTCGGATAACATTGCCGGGTATGACGGAGAAAAGGAAGAACTGCTCAACCGGGCGATCAACTGTTTTTACCATGCACAGGTGCTTTCCTATGAACGGGACGGCAGACGCATCCGGATCGAATATCTGCTGGACGGGGAACGGAAAAATCTGGTTTATGATACGAAGAAGGGAGTTTTGTTATGAGCGATCGTACAAGCGTGATTTTTGATAACGAGATCGATCAGAAAACGATTCGGCAAGCTGAAAAAAGCAAGGAAAAGTTCCTCAAAAAATTCGGCGACGATTCAAAAAAAGAATACAACATCAAATTTGAGCCGATCGAGGCGCTGAACCATATTCAGGTGCAGAATATTGTAACGGCGGATGAAAGCTGGGATTTTTCGCCCAATGCCGTCATTGTCGGCAATATTCGCATGGGATTCGGACATTATCGAATTTCTATCGCCATGGCGTCCTGCGCTCGCGCACTGGGTTATACGCCGTATTGGTTGGATCTTGCTTCTTTCGATGCAACCGGATCAAAAATGATTCGTTATCAAAACGACCTGTATTCCAAGGCGTCGCGTATTTCGCAAAAATCCAAACTGTTCAATCATTTTGTTTGGGAACCGCTGAACAGCGAAGGGTTTAAAAAATTGACCTATAATGCCAAGGATCAGAAAAACAGCGAACTTCTCGTTCCGCTCTTCCGTCATATCCCAAAAGATACGCCCTATATCGCAACCCATGTTTGGCCCTCGCAGGCGGCGATTCATGCCGGTATGACGCATGTGGTCAACGCCATTCCCGATAACTGGCCGATGGGGCTTCATCTTTCCGAGGGAGCAATTCACGCCGTACAAACGCCATTTGCCTACCTCGGCTATAAAACGCTGAACGGATTTGCTAAAACGCCGCTTTCGGGCATTCCGGAAAGCGAACTGAAAATGGTGGGATGCTATGTGGATCACGAACTGCTGGTGAATTTGGAGCAAGATAACGAGCTTCGCCGTCAGCGGATGCGTGAAAAAAAACCAATGCGCCTGCTTTTGACGGTTGGCGGTGCCGGTGCCGGATATAAGCAGATGATGGGGATAATCAAGCATCTGCTCCCCTATGTGGAGCGCAAAGAGGTTGCCATTATCATCAACTTCGGCGACCATCACTCGGTTTACAAGAAAACAATGGATCAGCTTAAAAACTATCCGGTTTCCGCCTTTTATAATTCCATGGATAGCCTGAAATCTTATGTTACCTCCATTCGGGAAGGGGAAGCTTCCGGGATTGTCGGAATTTATAATAAGGATATTTTCTCGGCAGTGTATTCCACCAATTTGCTTATGCCGGTATGTGACCTGCTTCTTACCAAACCGGGCGAACTTGCGTACTACCCCATTCCCAAACTTTTACTGCGCCATATTGGCGGCCATGAGGCTTGGGGAGCCGTTTGGGGAAGTCAGATGGGTGATGCAACGCCCGAGTGCGGAGATACGAAATCCGCAACCGCCATGCTGGATCGGCTGCTCTTAGACCGCGAAATCATTTCGCATTTCTGTGATCAGATCGACGCACTGAAACAAAAGGGATTCTACAACGGTGCGTATGAATGTGTTCGTCTTGCCGTCGGGGAAACCAAGGGAAAAAAGAAATAATTGATTGCCGAAAGAAAGAGAGGATTTCTAAAAAAGAAACTCCTCTTTTTTTTTACAAATCTTTACAAAATTCCGAAAATATGATACAATAAAGCAGAATTTAGGAAAGAAGGCTTGGTATGAGCAATCAAATACCGCAGGTGGAAAGTTATGTTCCGACGGCAGCTTTCTATGACGGAAAACGCGAAGCCTCAGGAGGCGCTTTTCGGGATCGGTTTGCAGTTGTCGACGCGAACTCCGAATTTTCGATCTTGGCATTTCGCGGTGAAAATTTAAAAATCGGGGAAACGATTCCCGTTTTGCAGGAACAGGTCGCTCTGTTGCGGTTTTATCTTGCAAGAGGGGAACGGGTAATGGTTGAGGTTCGGGCAGGAACCGCTTTGTTTTTCGGTGACTGGATGTTGAACGGTCTTGTCCCGGTGTTATTGTTACGAGAGCCTTGCGACGATCTTTCGGTTGCCGCGAATCTCATTCTCCGAAGGGAAATTATCACCATCGGGGAGCAAAAGAAAGGGGAGATGAGCAAACGCGAATTGAACCAACTTTGTTGCCGTTTTTCGGATTCACTTGCTGAATGTGACCGCGTTTTCAATGTGGAAGAAACCGAGCATTTCCGGCGCCATGCGGCAAGGATTGCCGCGTTTGCAGGTTGTCGTGCGGATTTTTCGGATCTTCCGTTCGAGTCGCTCGCACTTTCAATGGACGATACCAGAAAATGGACGCTTTTGCTTCTGTGTTTGTTCCTTTCACTGCGTGGGATCAGTGGGGAGGAACCCTCCGTTTTACTGCGAGATGTCCGATGGAAAACGATTCTTTCCGGGATTAATTTTTCAACGTCACAGGATGCGAAAAAGCAAACGTCGGAGCGGTTATCTTTTCTGCAACATCCGGCGTTTGAAGGGGTAGAAGCGGAATCAACTCCCGAAGGATTGCGCTTTTCGGTCGTACTTTCGCGTCGGAGAGGGGAGAACGAGTTTTGCGCGTTCTCCGAGTCGATTCAACTTTGCTTTGTTTTCAAAACCGAATAAAAAAGAGAAGAGCGAATGCATTGCATCCGCTCCTCTTTTTCTATTCTTCAATAAATCCGCGCCCATGTACTTCGCGAATTTTTGTAACCGTGACAAACGCTTCGGGGTCGATTTTTCTAATCAATTCGGTTGCATTGTGAAGTTTTCGGGGGTGTAGAACACATAAAACACCCTGTTGCTTTTTCTCTAAATGTCCTGTTTCAATCATCGTCATGGTAACGCCGGCATTCAAAGAGCGCAAAAGTGCTTCGCGAATTTCGTCATAATGATCGGAAACAACGAAAAGTTGAACTTGCGCTTTACCAACAATGATGACTTGTTCAATCAGAATGGATTCCAAAATCAAAACCAAAAAACCGAGTAGAGCCTTTTGCGGATACCAAAAAGCCTGTGCACCGATCACGGCAACGCCGAGAATGTTCACCATCAGGGAAATAGGAACTCCAAACCATCGATGGGCAATCAGTGCAACAATATCCATACCGCCCGTCGAGGAGCCGACGCGCATGGTAAGACCCATTCCAACACCCATGACCAAACCTGCCGCAATGGCGGCAAGCGTGGGATCATCGGTCAACATGCCGATGTTTGGAATCCGTTCAAATCCGGCAAGAAAGAGAGGGTATAGAATTGAACCGGCAATGGTGGTCAAAAAGAATTTTTTTCCAAGGACCAGCAAACCGATCAGCAAAAGGAAAATATTTAAAATCAAAATGGCAATCGCCGTATCAAAGCCGGGAAACATATGGTGCAGGGCAATACCAATACCGGTTGTACCATCCGAAAGAATGTCATTCGGGAGAATAAAGGCGGCAACACCAAAAGCAAGGAGCGCATTACCAAAAAGAATGCACATACAAACCAGCGCAAATTGTTTCCAGTTTTGTTTTTGCTTCATGGATCATGCATATCCTTTCTTTGCGGATTTTTAAGACGCTATCAATAGTATACCGCATTTAAAGAATTCTGTCAAGAAAATGCGAAAAAAAACGGTTTTTCAAGAACTTCTGCCTTTGGCAAAGACCTTTAAAATTGCTTTTTTACAGGGGATATGCGCATGATCAAATGAACAAAGATCATGCCTTTTGGGCAGTTCTGCCCATTCAACGGTTCAGAATAGAATAATAGAAAAGAAAAAAGACTCTTTTTTCAAAAAAAGTATTGACAAAATAACTTGCTTATGATAAAATAATAGAGCTTGAAAAAAAGCAAGCGGGAGTGGCGGAACTGGCAGACGCGCACGTTTGAGGGGCGTGTGGTTTACACCGTACGGGTTCAAGTCCCGTTTCCCGCACCAGCGAAAAAAGTCGACATTTTATGTCGACTTTTTTCGAAGAAATTAGCTTGTTAGCCCATTTTCAAGTACTTTTATAGAAATTGAATAACAGTTTATAGGAAAAAGACAATGTGTTTCATACTCCCGAGTATGCTGAGATGTTGTCTTTTTTCGTTTCATATGGTATAATTAGTTGAGCAGAAAAGAAAGGAGGATGTAATTGAGTTATACAGATACAGTCAGGCAGTATTGTGCAAAACACAAATATGAAATGCTTGAAGTCGCAAAAGTTCGAGAGAAAGAGTTTGCAGATGTTCCATACAAAACATTGTTGAAAATCTTGAACCGATTAGAAGAAGAGAGGATCGTTACAAGCATTTCAAAAGGAATTTACCATATCGGACCCCAAATTCTCAATGAGGATAAAATCATATCCAAATATACGAGTAACGGAAAAGGAATGTTAATTGGATATTCGCTTTTCAATAGCATAGGGTTGACAGACTATGAGGATGAAAGCATAGAAATCTATTCAAATGCAGTTGCCGCCAATCAACACAACATTGGACATATATCAATAAAACGCTTTAACGTAAAGTTTGACGGACAAATGATTGATTTGATTTCTTTATTAGAAATTTTGGATGCGGGATTTGAGATTATCGGTTGTAATTACATGGCATATTTAGAAATTGAGTCTTTATTATGCCCTAGTTATTCGGATCATTTTTTTAAGAAAGTCATTAAGGCACATAGATACCAATATTCTACAGTTTTGAGACTCAGTGAAATTTTGAAAAGAGAGCAAATTTCAAATAGGTGTTTGGAGATTTACGCGGAACAAGATTAGATCGTTGATTTTTATAAAACCATGGCACTCCTTGGCACAAATGGCACAGTTTGGCACAAATTCTTTTGCTAAAATGATGTTATCAAAGACAAGGAGGTAATAAAATGTCTTTTATTGAAAAACTATTGAAAGTTTTTGTGCCGTGGAAAAGTAAAAAATGGGTCATGTGGAAAGCGCATTTAGATCCAACAACCTGTGCCGAATGCCGAGACCTTCATGGAAAGATTTTTCTGACCAAGTCTGTCGGCTCTATGGTTGTTTGGCCGGCGCATTCCCATTGCAGATGTCAATTAAACGGAATGGATGTAATACCGGCAGGGCGTGCAACCGAGGCGGGAGAAGAAGGGGCAGATTACTATTTAGCAAACAAAGGGAAATTGCCATCAAACTATATTTCAAAAGATGCTGCAAAAGAACTTGGCTGGAATAATAAAAAAGGCAATTTAGCAGAGATTGCAAATGGTAAAATGATAGGCGGAGATATTTATAAAAACAATGAAGGTCGTTTGCCGCAAGCCGATGGGCGTATTTGGTATGAGGCAGATATCAACTATACGTCGGGATATCGCGGACTTGATCGGATTTTTTATTCAAACGACGGCTTGATTTTTGTATCTTACGACCATGGATATACTTTTTACGAAATTACAAATGAGATAGGAGAATAAAACGATGTATGCTTATAAAGAAAAATACGTGTTAGACTTTTCAAAGGTTCAATATCTTGGTGAAGTTCACAAAATCATCAAAGAAGAATTGGATTTTCCGGATTATTATGGAGAAAATTGGTACGCATTTTGGGATTGCTTGACGGATATGGTTGGAATTGACCCTATACACATCGAACTGATCGGCATAGAGCATATGCAAAAGAAGTTTTCGCGCGACACCAAGATTATGCTTGATGTGTTAAAGGATTTGAAACATTGTTATAACGACAAATATATAAAAGAAGTCACCATAGAAATCGTGATTAACGAAAATGCCAGATATGAGATCAATTGATATCATTTTGTGCTTTTTGTGATGGTAGCATTTTCGTACTGTTAACACAATAAATCGCGGATAACCGCGACACAAAGATGGGCTATGCCCGTCGCAAAAACCCTGTATTTATCAGGGTTTTTTCGGCGTTCATGGCTCTTTTTTGTTTTTCTTTTCAGTGTCCCCGAAAAAACGAAACGGCGAAAAAGTAGCAAAAAAATAGTAAACAGTAGCAAAAAAAAGACGAGTGTGCGCCAAATTCAAAATTTACAGAAGGAGAGAAGAAAAACAAAAACATGGCAGTAACAAGAGAAAACACAACAAACAGCGCACACGACAAACAACACTATCAAAGGATCGAAAAAAACATAGTAAAAGACCTAAAAAGTGGTACTTTTCGGGTATGCTTTTATTTTGGGACAGATAAAAGCGGAAAGTTGAGGAGAAGGTACAAAAATTTTCCAACGTTACGGGAAGGGAGAAAAATGCTCATGGCGTTCAACGAGGGCGGGACAATTCCGCAGAAGAAAAAACAGATGATTTTTTCGGAATTGATAGCGGAATTTATCGAGCAAGCACAAGTCGAACGAACGACAAGGCGGGGGTATGGTGTTATAGCGCGAAGAATTGCCAAGACCGTTTTGGGCGAAAAACAAATATCAAAAGTTCGCCGTTATGATATTGACGATTATATCCGCTTTTTGCAGAAGGAAACGCACCTAAAAAACGCAACAATCAACAAGGATTTAGACCTTATTGGGGAAGTATTCGCCTACGCGGAACGACGGGAGTATATCAAAGTAAACCCAGCGTACAAAATCCAAAAACTAAAAGAGCAAAAATTCCGGTCTCGCACATTGTGCCAAGAGGAATTGGTGGAGTTTACCGAAAAACTGCTTGAAACGGGAGACAATCGGCTGATTATGGCGGGGTATTTGGCTTTATTCCAAGGGTTACGACGTGGCGAAATATGCGGGTTGCGGTGGGAAAAGGTATCATTCCCGCAAAATACGATTTTCATAAGAGAAACGATAACCCAAGTGGGCGGTGAAATAATCCATAAACCGCCAAAGACGGAGGAAAGCGTACGAGATTTGGAGATACACCCCGAAACAAAGCGAATTTTGAAAGAATACCAAATAGGGAACCGCTCGGGTTTTGTTATTAACAGAGACGGGAATTTTACCAATCCGACGTGGCTATCAAAACGTTTCAAAAAGTTCGTCGATGAAGCGGGATTTGTCGGTTTGCGATTCCATGATTTACGGCATACATTTGCAACATTGGCTTTGGAAAAGAACGTGCCAGCAATAGACGTGTCGGGCGCGTTGGGGCATTCAAGCGTGGCAACGACCTTGAATATATACACGCACCCCAAGGCGTTGGAGGGCTCAAAAAAGATCAACAAGGTTTTTGGTATAAATTAACAAAAAGCAAGGTTTGTTTTTGTGCAATTTACGAAAAGAATGGCTTTTCGGACAGATTTTTCAAAAAGTGGCGTTGAACCGCTCGGGGAGCGGATTTTTACGAAAACGCCAAAAGTGCATTTTACCTAAAAGGTACATACCCTGCGCAACAATTCGATTCGGAGAGAGTGGCTCCCAGAGCCGATTTGACGGGGACAGCGCACGGGGCAAAAAGACAGACAAAACAAAAGAGAGGTTTTTCAAGTGATACATACGGTAGAGTTATATATCCAAATAACGGGGACAGAATACCGCCTTTTAATGGAAAACAAGACCAAAGAGGCGGTAACAAATCCAACAACGGGAAAAACACAATTCCACATTCGGGGCTTTTCCGATTACGGCATAAATGACATTATTCCCAAGGTTTACGGAACGGAAAGCGGTGCAAAGGTGTTTGGCTGTTCCATGATAGTCAATTTGGAAAGACTGTCACACCCAAGAACGAAAACCGTCAAAACATTCAAGACAGAACGGGATTTTAAGCGGGTAAAAAGCGCGTTTTATTGCCTTATGGGGATTATTCTACCTTTACGGCGCAACGTTGACGAGTGGAGCGTGCAAAGGATAGACTACAATATCGACCTGAAAATGGAGCAAAAACGGGTTGAGCAGTATATCGTCCTGCTACAAAGAGGGGCGAAAAATTACAGTTGGAAAGTCCACGGAAAGAACAAGACAACACACCCGAGGGGAAGCGTGCTATACGATAACGGACGATATAGCGTTAGCATATACGACAAGCATTTGGAGCAATCGACCACAAACACGAACCCCGAAAGACTGCGGGAAAGCGAGGGGGTTTTGCGGATTGAGATACAAGTCAAAAAGCCGATTGCAATCAAAAGCAGATTTGAAAAGCAAGTAGAGGGAAAGCCCCTGTCCCTATTTGCAAGATACGAAAAGGCGGAACCGCTCATTAAGCGGACAATTTGGAACATTTGCGGGGAAGCGGATTATTGCACCTTTGCAAAAGCCGTTGAAACAATCGAGGAGAGCAAGCAAAGACAGCAAACCAAAAAGGACATGATCGAATTTTTGAGAAGCGTGAACGCAAATAGGAGCGTATGGAAAGCGCGTGCCAAATACAAGGGCAAAACGCGCATGGAGCGCATATTGGAGCGGTTGAAGTGGCTGAATATTAACCCCACAACCATTCCCCGAGAGTTCGGCGTGGAGCGGTTGGAAAACCTGTATCATCAAATCGGAGTGCAATTTGCAGAAGAGAAAACAACATAAAAGAGCAATTTGCAAAGAAAAAACCGAAAAAATGTAAAAAAAGCCACAAAAAGCCGTGCGGAACCGCTCCCGAAGCCGTTTTACCGAAACGAGGAGCGGAACGGCAAGAAACAGGATAGAACCGCTTGCAGAGCGGATTTATAGAAAATACCGAAAGAAAAACCGAAAGGGGAAAAAGAAAATGGAATTCAGAAACAAAATCACGGGCAGAAAAACAGGGAGAGGGCGTTTTGAGGTTGGAAAAATCCACAATTTGGCAATATCGGAAACGGGTATTGGATATGGCGCGTGGATTACTTTTGACTATTACGGAAACGGGCTGATAAAAAAGCAAAGTGACCATTTGGAAATGTTTGCAGAATGCGCACGGCAAGATAGTTTTGTCACGGTTATTGCAACGGATATAGCGGACGACGAGGAAATGCTCGTAAAATTGACAGCGGAAGAAAAAGAGCGGTTTTTTGCCTACGTGATAAACCAAGTTTGCGCGGGAGCGGTGAAGATGGACGGGAAGCCCCTGCCGTTTGTTTACGAGCGGTAAAACATATCAAAACTTCATAGAACATCATAAAACGCTTTACAATCGCTTTTCTTGATAAATTGCTATCATACTGCTAAAATAAAGAAAATTGAATATAGAGCGTTTTGAGCGTTCTCCGTGGCATTTGCGAATATTTTAGGATAATTCGGCTTTTAATTCCGATTTGTATTTGTAAAAAGAATTACGGGAAATTCCTGCGAGTTTTTGGCATTCGCTGTCATTCAAAGCCCCGCCGAATTCTTTGGAATGGGCGCGGATTATTTCCTTTGCCCTTATGCTCTTTTGGGTTGTCAGTTTTGCACCTTTTACGAGCCCGATTTGTTTGCCGTTCAATTTGGCGGTAACAAGCCCCTCTCGCGTTCTTTGGTGCAAGTCTTCCACCTCTTTTTCGGATTGCAAAAATGCAAGTCGGATTTGCTCTTTGGCAAGTTCCAAAAGGAATTTATTAACACCTTCCAAAATATAGTCAACCGCCGTTCCAGTCATTGGGACGGCGTTTTTCATTGCCGTTTTGTATGTTTGGGTGTTGATTTGTGGCTCTTTGAGGAAAACGAGTTCAACCCCATTGGAAAATAACCGCTCGTATTCGGCAAACCCCTCGTCGGCGTTGCGGGACATACGGGAAACGCTGTCAAATACGATCATATCCCCCGAGCGGAGATTCCTTTGGAGTTTGTCCCAAGAAGGGCGGGAAAGTTTTGTGCCTGTATATTCATCTTCCAAAATAATGGCGTTTGGATATTCGGCGCGAATGTTGCGAATTTGACGTTGGATATTCTGCTTTTGGGTTGATACTCTGCAATAACCGTAGATATTCATTTTTTTACCTCTCTTTTTTTGTTGCAAATCTAACGACCGTTTGTTTTGGTACTGGAATTGTAACACATTTTTTGCGGTTTGTCAAGAGGTTTTGGTATATTTTTTCTTGACGGTTGTTTTGGTATTGCTGGAAAGCCCCACAAAAGGGGGTATTTTCCATTTTACGGAATTTTCATTTTCAAAAGTCGGCGGTAGTCGTTCCGTTTCAATCTCCGAAAATCCAAAAAAATAAACCGAAAAAATTTTCAAAAAGGGTATTGCAAAATCTAAAAAAGTGTGTTATAATCAAGCAAAAAAATAGCAAATCGCAAAAGCGAAAAATGCTATATATAGTATATAAACTGCATATATACCACAATATATTGATTTTTACAAGGTTTTTGCGGGGAAAAATAAATGTTCAAGTCCCGTTTCCCGCACCATCTTAGCAGTACGAAAATACTGCCAACAACAAAAACCACAAGATATGGTTTTCATATCTTGTGGTTTTTGCTATATCTTGTGGTTTTTACGCAAAAAGCAAGTGCTTCAAAATCATTGATTTTGACTGCTGTCTTTTTGCGCTTTTTCAAAAAAACAGGTTTTGAACCAGCGACTTTCGTTCAAAGCCTGAAATTCGGTGGTTAATGAACCGCAAAATAAATGAACTTCATAATTATTCAGTAGGTCGTGTGGATATTTCCTCACGGCCTATTTTCATATAAAATTATATTTATGAAGGCGAAAAAATAAAAAACAGAAAAGGAGTGCAAACATGAAGTACAAAGATTGGTTACAAGAGTGGCTCGATCATTACATCGAATCTACGGCAAAGATCAGGACATATAATCGGTATTCTGAAATTGTCGTTCAGCATTTGATCCCAAAACTCGGAGAATACGAAATGGAAGAGATCACGCCGATTGTTTTGCAACATTTTATCACGAAGTTGTCTCAAACCGGCAATTTGAGAACCGGACAGGGCTTATCCGCAAACTCGGTCGGCGGGATTATCAACGTTGTGCAGGGATCGTTGCGAACAGCATTCCTGCTCGGCTATTTGAAAGAGTATCATGCAGACAAAATCAAGCGTCCAAAAGCGCAGGAGAAAGCGGTTAATAGCTTTTCGGTTCAAGAACAAAAGAAGATTGAGCAAGCGGTTTTGAACAGTAAGAAAGAGAAGATGTTTGGCATTTTACTTTGCCTTTACACCGGGCTTCGGATCGGCGAATTGCTTGCTCTCAAATGGGAAGATATAGACCTGCATAAAGGGCTTTTAACAGTATCCCGTTCTTGCCACGATGGAAAGGGCAAAGATGGTCATTACATACGGTTTGAGGATACCCCGAAAACCTTTTCCTCTCAGCGGGTGATTCCGTTTCCGAAGCAGATTTTACCGCTCATTCGAGAGGCGAAAAAGAAGAGCAAATCGGTCTATGTCGTTGCTAATGGCGAGAAGCCGATTTCGGTCAGATCTTACCAAAGGACTTTCGATCTCTTACAGAGAAAAATAAAAATCCCACACAGGGGATTTCACTCGCTTAGGCACACTTTTGCTACTCGCGCGTTGGAGTGCGGAATGGACGTCAAAACGCTTTCCGAGATTCTCGGTCATAAGTCGCCGATGGTTACGCTCAACCGCTATGTTCACTCGTTTTTGGAGCATAAGAAAGAGATGATGAACCGACTCGGTAAACTGTTATAGTTTTTACATCTATCACCTATTGGTTCAATAGATGA
>SVUK01000022.1 GCA_015063325.1 Oscillospiraceae bacterium
ATTGTTTTAATAAGTGACAATTCCTATACGGCTTTGTTCACTTACGAAAAAGCCCGCGAAAAACAAATCGGGAGGAATGCGAGAAAAGCTCGCACAAGAAATCATGAAAAAGAAACTGCTTGTAGTATTTGTGCTCCTTATGGCGGCAGTCATTGTCCTGTCATCTTGTGACCTGTTCAACGGCACAATGACGGACGAGCCGGACAAGCCGGGTGACGAAACGACCGAGCCACACGAACACGTTTGGGGAGAAGGTGTTGTAACCACCAATCCAACCTGCAAGGATGAGGGCATTAAAACTTATACTTGCACAAAATGCGGTGAAACGAAAACCGAAGTTGTTGCTAAAACGAGTAGTCATACTTGGAATGCCGGAGTTATCACAACCGAGGCGACCTGCACGGCTGAAGGTGTAAAGACATACACTTGCGCGGTCTGTGGTGAAACCAAGACTGAATCCATTGCAAAAGTTGAGCATAGCTGGGACTGCGGCGTTGAGACTGTCCCTGCGACTACTACTTCGGAAGGAGTCAAGACGATAACTTGCACAGTATGTGGTGCAACGATTACCGAGCCGATTCCAAAGAAAGATGATGGCGGAACCACGCCTCCTGTACATACACATTCTTGGGACGCCGGTGAAGTAACGACTCCGGCAACTTGTACTGCAACCGGCGTAAAAACATTTTCTTGTACATCTTGCGGAGCAACAAAGACTGAAACGATCCCGATGATTGCACACACCGAAGTCATTGATGCAGCTGTCCCCGCAACTTGCACGGAAACCGGCTTGACCGAAGGAAAGCATTGTTCAGTTTGTAACACTGTATTAGTAGCACAGGCTGTCGCCCCTGCAAAGGGACATTCTGAAGCAATTGATGCGGCAGTTC
This sequence comes from Oscillospiraceae bacterium, assembly GCA_015063325.1. Classification (GTDB taxonomy): domain Bacteria; phylum Bacillota; class Clostridia; order Oscillospirales; family CAG-272; genus UMGS1865. The sequence continues at coordinate 891 of SVUK01000022.1, forward strand.
CAGCAACTTGCACGGAAACCGGTTTAACTCAGGGCAAACATTGCTCAGTATGTAATGTAGTATTGGTAGAGCAGACTATTGTCCCTGCAAAAGGACATACCGAAGTGACCGACGCTGCTATCGCTCCTACTTGCACAGCAACCGGACTAACCGAAGGCAAACATTGTTCTGTTTGTAATGCTGTCCTTGTTGCACAGACAGTTGTTCCTGCAAAAGGACATACTGAAGTGATTGATGCCGCAGTTCCGGCGACTTGCACGGCGACAGGTTTAACGCAAGGCAAACATTGTTCGGTTTGTAACGAAGTGCTTGTAGCACAGACTGTTGTTCCTGCAAAAGGACATACTCCCGGAACTTGGACTATTGATATAGAAGCTAATTGCACAGAATCAGGTAGCAAGCATCAGGTTTGTGCTGAGTGCGGAGCAACCATTGCAACCGAAACGATCCTCGCAAAAGGACATAACTATGGTGCTTGGATAGCAGAAATTCCTGCTACCGAAGAAGCGGCTGGAACCAAAGGACATTACCATTGTTCTGCATGCGGTAAAAATTTTGATGCAAACCATAATGAAATAACAAATCTGTCTATTACTCCGCTTGGACATACGCCGGGGAACTGGATTACAGATGTTCAACCAACCTGCACCGCAACTGGTAGTAAGCATCAGGTTTGCGCGGATTGCGGAGCAACGATTGCAACCGAAACGATCCCTGCAAAAGGACATACCGAAGTAATCGATGCCGCAGTTGCCGCGACTTGCACAGCGACCGGTTTGACGCAAGGTAAACATTGCTCAACCTGTAACGCCGTTCTTGTTGCACAGACTATCGTTCCTGCAAAGGGACATACTGAAGTAACTGACGCGGCAGTTGCCGCGACTTGCACGACTACCGGTTTAACGCAAGGCAAACATTGTTCGGTTTGTAACGCGGTATTGGTAGCACAGACTGTTGTTCCGGCAAAGGGACACACCGAAGTGATTGATGCGGCAGCTCCTGCAACGTGTACGGCAACCGGATTAACGCAGGGCAAACATTGCTCGGTTTGTAACGCTGTTATTGTTGCTCAAACCGTAGTTCCTGCGAAGGGACATACAGAAGTAATTGATGCCGCAATTCCCGCAACGTGTACGGCAACCGGACTAACTCAGGGCAAGCACTGCTCGGTCTGCAACGAGGTGCTTGTGGCACAGACTATAGTTCCTGCGAAGGGACATACCGAAGTGATTGATGCTGCAGTTCCTGCAACTTGTACTGAAACAGGTTTGACGCAAGGCAAACATTGCTCGGTTTGTAACGCAGTATTGGTAGCTCAGACCATTATTCCTGCAAAGGGACACACCGAGATAATTGATGCCGCTGTTGCCGCAACTTGTACGACTTCCGGTTTAACGCAAGGCAAGCATTGTTCAGTATGTAACGCAGTATTGGTAGCGCAGACCGTTGTACCGGCTAAGGGGCATACCGAGGTAATTGATGCCGCAGTTCCTGCAACTTGCACGGCGACCGGCTTGACTCAAGGCAAGCATTGCTCGGTCTGCAACGAAGTGATTGTTGCACAGATCGTCGTACCTGCGAAGGGACATACAGAAGTGATTGACGCCGCTGTTGCCCCGACCGCAACAACTACAGGATTGACTGAAGGCAAACATTGCTCGGTTTGTAATGAAGTATTGGTAGCACAAACAGTCGTTCCGGCTCTTGGTTATAACGTTACATTTAAGGATTGGAACGGAACCGTCCTGAAATCGCAGAACGTCCAAGCTGGTGCATCTGCGACAGCACCGAGCAATCCGACAAGATCCGGTTATCGGTTTACCGGTTGGGATAAGACGTTTACTAACATTAACGCCGACACAGTTGTGACGGCACAATATATCCAGCAGTTTACTGTAACATTTAAGGATTGGGATGGAACCACCTTGAAGACTCAAACCGTTGATTCCGGCTCGGCGGCTACTGCTCATAGCAATCCGACAAGATCTGGATATCGTTTTACCGGTTGGGATAAGACATTTGCAAACATTACGGCGAATACAACCGTAACTGCACAATACATTCAGCAGTTCACTGTAACTTTCAAAGATTGGGATGGAACAACCCTAAAGACACAAACGGTTGATTCGGGTTCTGCGGCAACGGCTCCTGCCGATCCCACAAGAGATGAATACACCTTTAACGGTTGGGATAAAGCATTCAATAACGTTACAAGCAATCTTACCGTAACAGCAACTTATAAGGAAGCAATCAGCGAGCCGACATTTATTGTTGAAAAGGTTACCGCAAACGCAGGCGCAACCGAAGTATCGGTCACAGTTTCTGTCAAAAAGAATCCGGGTGTTGCCGGAGCGGTTCTCATGCTTTCTTACAATTCCAAACTCACCTTGAAATCTGCAACACCGGGTGATGCATTCTCGTATTTGGATTATACAAAGCCCGGAAAATTTGTTAACAACTGCAAGTTCTCTTGGGACTCTTTGGACGGTATGGCGACCGATAACGGAGTTGTAATGACATTTACCTTTGACATTTCAAACACCGCTATTTCGGGAGAGAAACTGAATGTTTCAATCTCTTACACCGATGGCGATATTTACGACGAAAATATGGATGACGTCAACTTTGATATTGTAAATGGTTACATTCTTGTAAATTGACAAGGTTTAATAATATTATTTTGGAGGGTAAAAATGAAAAGAACAATTTCAAAGATCCTTTTTGCAACATTAACGGCAATTATTCTCAGCATTTTTGTGGTCATCGGCGTTTCTGCGGCGGAACCAAACGATTCAAAGAGTACTGCAACTAAAATATCTTTGAACACAACGATTTATGATAATCTTTCATCTTCGTCTGATGTAGACTATTTCAAATTTACAACGACAAGCACAGGATATGTTACAATTACTTTTACACATTCAAATTCACTCGGCTCTAGCAATTTATGGGAAGTGTATTTTCTTGATCAAAGCAGTGCGACGATAGTCAGTATGAATGTTGGCGGTAACGAACTGAGTCGTAGTTTTGCTAACATAGGTCTTCCTGCCGGAGAGTATTATATAAAAGTTAACAAATATAGCAATTATAGCACCGATAGTTATGGCTTAAGAGTAAGCTTTTCTTCAAGTAGCGTGTGGGAAACCGAATTCAACGATAGCAGGAATACGGCCGATCCTATTAGTATTGGTACCCAGTATTATGGAACGATCATGCATGGATCGGACTATGATTACTTTAAGTTCACGACGACTACCACAGGGTATGTTACGGTCAACTTTACACATGAAAATTCTGTCGGTTCAAGTAATCTGTGGGAAGTATATTTGCTGGATCAAAGTGGTGCGAC
>SVUK01000010.1 GCA_015063325.1 Oscillospiraceae bacterium
CCGAGTTTTTGCTCTTAGCATTCTTTACTTTTGTTTGAGTAGTATTCTCATTCAAAGAATTTCCGAGACCTTCCACACACTTCCGTGTTTTCTTGTCTCTCTCTTGTTGTTCAGTTTTCAAAGATCGTTTCCTGCCCTCTTCCTTTCGGACAGCTTTATCATTATACCTCTTTTGTGAAAAAATGTCAAGCTTTTTTTAATCGGTAAATAAGATAAATAATTCCATTTTTTGCGCATTTATTTTGTGCAAAACATCTAAAACAGAAATAGAACATCTAAATTTTACAAAAGCAGCGTTGAAAAGATACAAAAAATTCGGAAAAGGCGCCTTTCAAAAGCACCTTTTCCGAGCCTTTTACGGAAGCTCTACAACGACATTTTGCAACAAATTAAAAAACGGTTCGTTCGCATCAAATTCCAAAAAAAAGGTTTCTTCCCCATCTATTTCGGTTCGTACCTCTGCAAAAACGCGTTTCGGATCCGAAAAGCTTGCTGTATAATGATAAACGCGTTTTCCTTTTCTTTTTTCCGCGCTGTCTTTCCATGTTTGTTTTGTACGGCGGACAACAGAAATCACCTGCTTCGCATAAACGCGGCAAACAACGGTACTTCTCTTTCCGTAGTGCTCAACAATAACAAAATCAAGATTCTCTCCCTCTCCCTTTTCCAATCTGCAAGTGTAGCGGCGCATGACATAACGCGTAACAATCAAAACGGCGCCGACAAGCAGAAAGACAGCAAGGAGCTGGAAAAGGACCGGGATTGGAATATTGGGGATTTTTGAAAGATAAAACACGCCGATTGCAACGCCCGAAAGCATTAGCGCCGTTGCAATCTCCCTGCCTTTTTGGGAGGTGGAAGTATATTCGCCCATATCCGGCTCCTTTCCTTTTATTATATAGGACTATTTTCCGACGCAGAAATGCGAGAAAATTTCGGAAACAAGATCCTCTGAAACGGCTCTGCCATCCAGTTCGGCAAGCGCTCCCATCGCCGATTCCGCATCGTTACAGCAAAGGTCAATCGGCATACCGTCGCAAAGTGCGTTTTTGGCTCGTTCAATATCTTCAATGGCGCGAAGAACCGCCGCCTGCTGGCGCGCATTGGTCAGAATAGCATCCTGCGAAAGATCAAGCGTACCATCGGTAAACAGTTTTTCTACGGTTGCGGAAAGATCTCCAAAACCGGCACCGGTTTTGGCGGAAAGAAAAACAATTTTTTCAAATTTCGATTTACAGATTTCGACCGTTGCAGGTTCAACATTCGTATCGGTTTTGTTCAGCAGAACAATCACCGGTTTTCCCTCCATTTGAACCGCTTTCAGAATATCAAAGTCCTCGGCAGTCAGTTTCGATCCGGCATCCACCACGGCAAGGATGAGTTCGGCTTCTGCAATTGCCTTTTTGGCTCGCTCGACGCCGATTTTTTCCACGGTATCTCCCGTTTCGCGCAATCCGGCGGTATCGGTCAGGCGCAAAGTCACACGCCCGAGCGTTGCCGTTTCGGTTAACAAATCCCGGGTCGTCCCCTCAATATCGGTAACGATGGCGGCTTCCCTGCCGACAAGCGCATTATAAACCGAGCTTTTCCCCACGTTCGGCTTGCCGCAAATAACGGTTGCGATTCCCTCGGCAACGGCATGCCCCGTGCGGTAGGTTTCGGCAAGCTTTTGCAATTTGGCAAGACATTCCGAAAGCGCGGCAATCATTTCCTCGCGACTCATATCGGCAAGATCCTCGTCCGGATAATCGATCACGACATAGACGGACGCTAAAATCCGGCGCAGTTCCGCATAAATCTCGGCGCTTTTCTCTTCGGTTTTTCCTCCCATTCCGCTATGGGCAAGCAGAAGTTGCTGACGATTTTGCGCTTCCAGTAGGTCAGCAAGCGCTTCGGCGGAGGAAAGTCCGATTTTTCCGTTGAGAAACGCGCGTTTGGTAAATTCCCCTGCTCCGGCAGGAACCGCTCCGGCGGCAAAAAGGGCGGTCAGCACCGTTTCCGTCAGCAAAATTCCACCATGACAACAAATTTCCACGGTGTCTTCCCCGGTAAAAGATGCAGGCGCGCGAAAAACCGTTGCAAGCGCGTCGTCAACCGCGACGCGCGATCCGTTTGCTTCCTTTATATATATTGTTCCGTAAACGGCGGTTCTTGCAGGAAAATCACAAAGCCGTTTTCCGTTTTTCGGTTCAAAAACGTGCCCGGCAATTGCAATTGCTTCACTGCCGCTGACACGTAATAGCGCAACGCCGCCTTTTCCGCGCGGAGTGCTGACGGCGGCAATCGTATCGGTTTTCACATTGATCTCCTTATTTGAAAGAAAAGGTCGCTTGCCGGGAGGAAGCCCGACAAGCAACCCTTATTTATAATCTATTGCTTTTATTCGGCAGCCGAGTTGTTATCTTCCAAAAAGATCACAACACGTCGGTTATTCTCAACACCGATGGAATTTGTGGTAACGCCCGGGATTTCCTGTACAGCGGAGTGGATAATACGGCGTTCATACGGATTCATCGGCTCCAACATAACGCTCCGTTTCTCGCGCAAAACTTTTTCAGCTTTGCGGCGCGCAAGTGCGCGCAGAGCGGCTTCCCGTTTTTCGCGGTAGTCCTCCACGTCCAGTGTGATCCGGGTGTATTCGCGCTTTTCCCCTTCGGTACGATGATTTGCAGCAAGGTTGCAAAGATACTGCAAGGCGTCCAGTGTTTCACCGTGGTGACCGATCAGAAGTCCGGCATTATCACCGCTGACTTTCAGAACAATATCGTCGTTTGTTCCCTCTTCGGTAGAATAGGTCAGATTTTCAAGTCCCATATTCTCGGCAATCTGACGGATAAACTGTAAAGCGGTTTCGGCACCGCCGCAAGACTTTTCTTTTTTCTCCGGTACGGCAGGTGTGTAGGTAACGGCGATTTTAGCGTCCATCGCGCCAATTCCCAAAAAGCCGCGTTTTCCTTCTTCCAAAACGGTTACAACAAGATCTTCTTCGCGAGCGCCAAGCTCAGCGGCAGCCTTTTTGCGTGCTTCTTCCACGCTTTTTGCCGTAACAATCAATTCCTGTTTCATATTTCTACCTCAATTACTTTCTCATTCATCTTTGCCGGTGGCATCGACATCATTTTTCTTCTTTTTCTTTTCGGGACGATCCTCTTTAATCGGAGCGCTCTCGATTCTTGATTTTCCGACGGCTTTTTGCTTTTTGCGCTCCTCTTCTTCCATAGCGGCTTTGCGCGCAAGCGCCGCTTCGCGCGTATCTTCAAAGTCCTCGTCATCGATATGATGGAGCGAACGGACTTTACCGGCATTTTCGGATTTCACAATCGGCTGTTTCTTGCCGGCAAGCTCTTTCGCCGCGGCTTTATAATCTTCCTCGGTAAACTTCGGCAACGGCATAACTTTGCTCATGATAAATTGCTTCAGCACACCGAGAATGCTGCGGAAAATCCAGTATACGCCGATGATTGCCGGAACGACGAAGGTAAAGAAGGTGGAAAGCGCCGGCATGGAAACATCCATCATGGTATTGGAGCAGGCAGTCTGACGATCGGCAGGCTGACCGGGCGTTCCCTGACCGGGTTGATAACCGAACTTACGGTTGAGCTTCATGCTGAAGAAATACACCACAAAGGTCAGGACAGGAACAAGCAGAAGAATGTTGAAATTGGTGAAACTCGGCGTCAGACCGAAATTGAATCTGCCGATGTTAAAGTTCGGCAAATTATCCCATGCGCCGTCCAACTTTTCAAAAACACTTGCCCCGTTGGTAAAATACTGGAAGCCGTTCAAGCCCTGCAAGTCTCCGCGTGCAATACTGGAAATGATTCCGATAGAACTGGAGGGTGCGCTTGCAAATCCAAGTCCGCCGGCGGCTCTTGCGGCGGTATAGTAGGTGCCCAGTGCGCCGGAAAGACCGGAAGAAAGTCCTAAAACGTAGTGCAGAGGGTCAATGACAATCCGGTACAGAATGATCAGGATGGGCATTTGCAGCAGGAGCGGCAGGCAACCGCTGAAAGGACTGAAATTCTCTCTTTGGTAAAGCTCTTGAATCTCTCTTTGCACCTGCTGTTGCGTTTTCTGATCGGTGCGTCCGGCATACTTGTTGCGGATTGCCATTTCCTTGGGACGCAATTTTGCCTGTTTAATGGAATTCTTTTGTTGAATAATGGCGAACGGAATCATCAGAAGCTCAATCAAAATTGCAAATTCGCAGATACCGATGATATAGCTTGATCCGCCCAAATATTTGGTCATCCAACTCAAAGCAGTGCCGATACCGAGCAGAATCTTATCAAAGAATCCGTCGCTGGATTCAACAACCGCTGTAGTTTTAAATGTTGCAATCAAGGCTTCAAGATCAACTACAGTCAAATTTTCAAAATTAGAACGGTCGATTTTGGCGTCGCCTGCATTTTCATTTGCTTTGTCCAAAACTTTAACGGCGGTTGCAACGGGATCAGCGTCTCCCGTTTTGTTCAACTCTACCTTGCTATCGTCAAATCCTTCGGCGAGCATATCGTAACCGCGCCATGCGGCAATCAGATAATCGCGAACGTCAAAATTATTGTCGTCATAAACGCTGTTCAGCATCTTGACAGTTTCGTTAATCTGGTCGGCTTTCATTTTGCCGCCGGTTTTCACTTCGCCGTTGACTTTGACGCCGGTCCACTCGGCAATTTCTTTTTCATCGGCATCTTTGGTGTAGGAAAACTCGTCTTTTGCCTCGGTCACCGTCAAAGAAACCTTTTTGTTGCCGGCGCATCCGACAAGGACGGCAAGCAACAAAAGAACCGACGTGAAGATCACGAGAAATCTCGTAACTCTTTTTTGCATAATCTGTGTAGGTGTTTTTTTCATGTTTGTTGTTTTCTCCCTTCGTTTTTTGGGGACTCTGCACCGTCAATGTTCAGTTGACCGCACGGTGCCGCGGCTCCGGAAAAGAATTTGCCGTTCAATTTTTCGGCTTTTCCAAATCGTACTCTTCCGGATAGTAGTATTTCGTAATGGGACTGGGGCGATACTTGTTGCGCAGTCCGCGCTCGGGAACGGGATCAATCCCTCCGGCGCAAAACGGCTGGCAACGCGCGATCCTGCCGATTGTCAGAAGCAACCCGACGAAAAAACCCCTTTTGCGAAACGCCTCAACGGCATAGGTCGAACAGGTGGGGTAGAAACGACAGGTCGGATTCCGCTTGAGCGGCGAGATGATCTTTTGGTATAAGCGAATGAGTGCAATGCAAAGGTATTTCATGGCATTGTGGATTGAAACATTCCCGTTTTGAAAAATCCGCGGCGCAAATCCCGTTCAATATCGGTAGATTTTGCTTGCAGAATCTCACTTCTGGGAGCAAGGACAATCAAAAATCCGGGTTTGATCTCTTTCTCTACGGCAAAATAACCTGCCCGAAGAATTCGCTTTGCCCGGTTGCGCTGCACGGCTCCCCCTACCTTCTTCCCAACCGATACGCCGAAACGGTTGTAGGCTTTTTTTTCGGGATTGGCTTTTTGAAGGCGCTTTGCGGCATAGTCTTTCAGGACAAATACAATTACATACTTGCCTGCAAAACGCGTTCCTTTATGGAATGCCTTGTCGTATAGATGATGTTCCTTAATGGTTTTGTACTTCATTTTTGTCCCTTTGCTTTTTGCGTTGTGCTTCCGTTGCTTTTTGCGGCGTTTTTTTACGATATAAAAACACCGACGGCACGAGATACAATGTTCGATCGGCGGTCGGTGTTTTTATGTGATGGCAGATGCGCGGTCTTGGCGAAATTCGCCAACCGATGCCGGATTTGCCCTATGTTTAATAGGTCAATCTTTTTCTGCCCTTGGCGCGTCTTCTCTTGAGGACGTTTCTGCCATCGGCAGTTTTCATTCTTTTACGGAAACCGTGTTCCTTTTTTCTCTGACGTTTTTTCGGTTGATACGTTCTGAGCATTCCAAAATACCTCCTTTAACTGGAATCGGAAGCGTATATTCAAACGCTTTTACACAATGACAATCTATATTATAATAGAAAGCACCCCGATTTGTCAAGCGTTTTTTGAAATTTTTTCGCATTCTTTCCTGTTTTTTGTACGGATTCTTGACAAAAGTTCTTCAAAATGATAAAATAAAAGCGGAATTTGTGCCGGAAAAGGAGGAAAACGCATGGCAACCCCCGTCATTTTACAGGAAGCGGACTTTCGCCGCGAGCTGAAAGATTCTCCCCGTTCCGGTTACCTTTTTTTCGGTGACGAGGATTATCTGAAATCCTATGCCGTTCGCCTTGCGCGAGAAACGCTTTGTCCCGACCCTACCTTTGCCGCATTCAACGAAATGCGCATCGACGCCCTTGATTTTGAGCCGCAAAAGCTGATGGACGCGCTGATGCCTCTGCCCATGATGGCGGATAAAAAGTTGATCGTTCTTTCCGGTTTGAATTTTACCGCTATGAAAAAATCGGATCTTGACGAGCTTTGTGCGATTTTGGAAACACTGAACGATTATGATTACAACCTGCTCTTGTTAGTTGTTGCGTCAGACGGAATCGATCCCGGATATTTACCGAAATCCCCTTCCGAAACGCTCAAACGCCTTGCCGATTATTTAGCGCCCGTACAATTTGATCACCCGACCGACCGAAAACTTGCCGAATGGGTGGGCAAACATTTTGCGCACAACGGGGTATCGGCTTCTCCATCCTTTTGCGCGTCGATGTTGGAATTTTGTGGGCACAGCATGTTTGCTCTTGCAAACGAGGTGGACAAATTAAGTTTCTATGCGCTTTCCCATGAAAAAACCGAGGCAACGGACGCCGACATGCGAAAAGTGTGCACCCCGGCTGTCGAATACGACGCTTTTGCCTTTGCCAACGCGCTGATGGATTCCAACCGCGAACTGGCGCTTGCAATTCTTGCCGACTACAAATTCCGCCGTATGGATCCAATTGCCGTTTTGGGGAATATTTTGCGCGTATTCTGCGATATGGAACAAATTTATGCCTTGCAAAAAAGCGGACTTCCGGTACCTGCCATCGCCTCTGCCATGAAAATGAAAGAGTACCCAGTCAAGCTCTACCTGCGCAGTTTGAACAATTCCTCCCCCGAGCGGTTGCGCCGGGCGATTGAAGCCTGCGCCGCCGCCGACACGGCACTTAAGCTTTCCCCTCAAGGGTATACGGCGCTGGAAGTGCTGGTTTGCTCGATTTAACCGGGGTTGCCATTTACCGGCACAAAAAAATTGCCGTTTGATCCGATGTTTCCGGATCAAGCGGCAATTTTTTCTTTTTTTAGGTAAAAATATTCCAGCCGTCGTCCCAGCCGCCTTCGTTCTCACTCAAAGTGACAATATCGGCAGAATCCATGGGGATCAGCTCCAGCTCCATCAATTCATATTTTAGCTTCATAATCTCGTCTCCTTCTCTCATCAAAAACTGCAAACCGCGTCAGCCGCAGAACTTGCTCAACCGCTTGCGCGTTCAGTCTCCGTCAAAGCAATGACACAGAAAATATACCGTCAGGATAGATTTTACCACACAAAATCGAAAATGTCAATAGTAAATTCTTAAAAATTTTCAAAACAAAATTGTACAAATGAAAATATTTTCCGGATTGCGTTCTGAACGATGCGAATTTCGGATGAAAAAGCGGCTTTCCTGTTGACGATCTTTTACTTCAATTCGCCAACATAGTATTTTTTCTTGCCACGACGGACGACGATATACTTCCCTGCAATGGCGGTTTCGGCGCCGATGACGAAATTGGGATCGTTGACCGCTTCTCCGTTGATCGTCAGCGCACCGTTGGAAAGAAATTCTCTTGCTTCACGCTTGGAAGTGCAAATCCCTGCGCCGACCAAAACGTCGGCAACGGCTCCTCCTTCGGTTTCAAAATGCGGCACATTCCGCAAACCGACCAACAAATCGTGCAACGGAATATTCTTCACGTCGCCGGCAAACAGCTGTTGGCTGATGTGCTCTGCCTCTTCGTAGGCGCCTTCTCCGTGCAGATCGTTCAAAATCTCACGTGCCAATGTCTTTTGCGCAAGACGCTGTTCGGGGGCTTCGTTGTGCTGCCGCTCGATCTCCTCGATCTCCTCACGCGAAAGGAAAGTCAGGCGTTTGAGATAGCCGATGACCTCGCTGTCCTCGGAGTTGAGCAGGAATTGATACAACTCGTAGGAACTGGTCTTGTTGCGGTCCAGCCAAACGGCGTTGCCCTCGCTCTTGCCGAATTTGTTGCCGTGCGAGTCGGTCACCAGCGGCATGGTCATGGCGTAAACCTCGTCGCCTGTCGTCTTGCGGATCAGTTCAATACCGGTGGTGATGTTGCCCCATTGATCGGAACCTGCGACCTGCAAATCCACGCCGCGATTTTCGTGCAGGTATTTGAAATCCAACCCCTGAATGAGCATATAGGAAAACTCGGCATAGGAGATGCCCGATTCCATCTGGCGCCGGACAAGATCTTTGCTGAGCATATAGCCGACATTGATATACTTTCCATAATCGCGGAAGAAGTCGATTACAGTCAGGTCTTTGACCCAATCGTAGTTGTTGACCACTTCGTACGGGAAGATTTTTTGCAACTGCGTTTTCAGCGCTTGATAGTTGCGCATAACCTCATCCTTGTCCGAAAGTTTGCGCTCCACCGTTCCGCGCGGATCGCCGATAAGCGCGGTGGCAAGTCCGACCAACATAATGGGGTGATGTCCTGCCGCGGCAAGACGGCGCGTGATGAGAAACGAGGAATAATGTCCGAGGTGCAGACTGTCGGCGGTCGGATCGGTGCCAATATAAAAGGTCAAGCCGCCGGCGTTGAGTTTATCAATCAGATCGGGGCTGGAAATATCCTGGATCAGCCCTCTCCATTTCAGTTCTTCAAAAAGCGTCATTTTTCAAAAATCCTTTCCGGAAAATACGGTTATCATTATAGCACGCCGGCGGCGGCTTGTCAAGCTTTATGCAAGTTTGGAAACGCACTTCCCTACAATTTTTGCCGAGAGAACGGCAGTTTCCTGCTCAAAAGCTTCAAAAGACGCGGTTGCGGTTCCGTCGGCAAGGTCGGAAATTGCACGAACAACAACGAACGGAACGCCGTTTGCCACAGCCACCTGCGCGATTGCCGCGCCTTCCATTTCCACGGCGTCTGCCGAGAAAAGCTGCTTGATCTGCCCTTTCATTTCGGCATCGGCAACAAAAACATCCCCGCTGGCAATGCAACCTTTGCGGACGTTTTCGCCCGAAAGATATTGCAGTGCGCTGCCGAAAAACGCATCGACTAATCCGGTGTCCGCTTGAAAGCGGAAAGGGCTTTTCCCATCCCCAAACCCGGGAACGACGCCTTTCGGATAGCCGAACTTGGTCAGGTCAAAATCGTGCTGGACAAGTTCGGCACCAATCACGAAATCACCGACGTGCAACCCATCGCCAAGTCCGCCGGCAATGCCGGTATTGATAAGATAGTCGGGCGCATAACGGTCAATCAAAACCTGCGCGGTACGTGCGGCATTCACCTTTCCAACGCCGCTTTGCACCAAAACAAGCTCGTTTTTTCCCACATTTCCGCGATAAAAAGTCAAGCCTGCGCGAGACTCTGTAATCGGGGACTCCATTTTTTCTCTCAAATGACGGATCTCGCTCTCCATAGCGCCGATCACGCCGATAATTTTGCGGTTCATTTTTATAAAATCTCCTTTTTGTTACTGAAGGAATTATACCATTTATTTGGAAATTTGTCAACAATTCAAGGCATATGGAAGAAAGTTTTTTGATTTTTTCAGGAAAAGGGCTTGCAATTCCGATATGATTGTGATATAATACGCTTGTTGCGAAGAGAACAGGCTGTTCTTTTGCAATACAGGGGTATAGCTCAGCTGGTAGAGTACCGGTCTCCAAAACCGTGGGTCGCGGGTTCGAATCCTCCTGCCCCTGCCACACATAAAAGCTCGACATTTTGTATCCATTTTACGAAATGCCGGGCTTTTGTTTTGCTTGGAAAGCCGCATAAATAAACGCTTTTCGCCCATTTGAACCCAAAAACCGGATAACCTAAAAAAGTCGACATTGTCGACTTTTTTCTATACTGTAAAGGACTCGAACCTTTTCACTTGTTAATTTTCTGCGTCTTTCGCATACTCGCGTTGACTTTTTTTCAAAAAATGACATAATTGAAATGTAACAAAAGGAGGATTCAATGAACTACACAAAAACAATTCGCAATTACTGTCTGGAAAACAAAGGAAGGATCTTTGACGTATCCTATTTGAAAGAACACTCCTTTGAAATGGTTCCCTACAAAACGCTTCTCAAAATCTTGAACCGGTTGGTTGAGGAAGGCATCCTCTCGGATGTTTCAAAAGGTATCTACTTGATCAACGAAGAAGGAGTTACCCTGGAGGCTGCGGTATTCAATCAATACATCGCCGAAAGCAGGGGTATGTACGCCGGATACGCTTTATATAATCAATTAGGAATCACATCACATAAAAGCGATGTGATAGAGATTTACACCTATCTATTAAGTGTCCCGCACAAAACGATCGGACCATTTAAATTGACCAGGTTGAATCTCCATTTTAGCGAACAAACCACTTCCCTGGTCGCGATGCTCGAATGTCTTGAAAACTGCGGCAAGATAGAAGATTTGGAAATTGATCGATTTCTGAATTTGACATTTGAAGCTCCCAAATTCTATTCCGATTTGAACTTCTCCTGGATTACGCAGGATCGGAAATACAAACGCGCTACCGTCAACTCGTTGAGCGAAATACTCAAAAATCTCGGTGTAAAAAACGATTGTCTTGGAATCTTTGAAAGGAATGCGGCAAAATGATTCCTTATGTCTTCCGTCCCACCACAGCGGATTTCTGGAAATGGATTCACCAATATGTTTTAGAAGCCCACCTGACCGTCAAAATGGGCAACTGGGACCCAAAATTTTCGGGGACAGAGGATTTCGCATTTGCTCAAAAAATATGCCGGCAATACCGCACCCTCTTGGCTTCTTTGAGCAAAAAGGAACGGGAGTTGGTAAAAAACAAACTCATAAAAGGAAAGGTGATCAACTACTCCGATCAGGAGGAACGGATCGCCTTTTCTAATATATTTAACGACTGGCAGGAGATCTGCTTCCCGGGCGGCAAAAATCACCTCAAAAGGATGTCGATGGAAGAGTTTGGAGCGAAGATCACTGCCCTGCGCGAAAGGAAAGGTTACACGCGCCAGCACGTTGCGGATCTACTGGATATCAATGTGGCAACTTTGAAAGCATACGAATATGGCAACCGGATGATCCGGCTTGACCTCGCCTACCTGCTGGCACAGATTTACGGGGTGGGGTTGGAGGAGTTAATTTGAATGCAATATAAAAGGAGGCAACAATGATCTATTTTTTTGCGGTGTTTATTTGCTCACAGATTCTTCCCGAAGAACTGGAGGATGAATTTAAACGCCTCGGAGACGAACGGCGCGAGGTCGTACATATCAAAATGGCTCGCTTCCGGGATGACGTGCATCTCCTTGTTATCGTGCGGCACCGCCTCGAAGATCTCGACAGACGAGGGCTTTGACCAGGCGTTCTCGCCGGAGATCACACAGTATGGCTTCGTCATTCCCTTCATGATCTCGGTGACGTTATACTTGATCAGCTCGAGCTGGCTCCACGCGACGACCTGATTCGACCATCTCGGATGAGTGCCGCGTGCACTGTAATAATAAGCCGCACCCTCGTCGAATGCTCTGGGCATGAAATTGAGATACATCAGCTCGCCTTCGCCCCTTTCGTAGGCCTCTTTTGCGGCTCTGACCTCTTCCTCGGACTTGAAGAATCCCATCATTGGAGAGGTGGAGATGTTGGAGATCGCCGGTACGATCGCGGTGATCGCTTTGAGGCGCGGTTCCTTCACGCCGGCGACAGACATATACGAGCCGGAGCCGCAGATGCCGAGTCCTCCGATACGTTCGCTATCGACGTAAGGCAGTGAGCAAAGGAAGTCTACCGCGCCCTCAATATCGCTTTCCTTCACGTCGGGCAGTTCCTGTCCGCGCGGAGACCCCTCGCTTTCGCCGAAGTATGTACCGTCGAAGACCAGCGTGACGTAACCCGCTTCGGTGAGACGCGCCGCATAGACCGACTGCGCCTGTTCCTTTACCGAGAGCATCGGTCCGGTGACGAGGATTGCGGGATAATTGCGGCTCAGGTCAAAGCCGTCCGGTAGGCGGAGCAGTCCCGCAAGCCTTGTGTTCAACTGTTTGTTTACGAATACGACTTTTTGAGTTCCCATGATTTTTTCTCCCTTAATGAATTGATTTCTTTATCTCAAAGCCTATTTTCGATTGATGATTGTATAATGATTTTCATCGACCGGCTCGCACCATTCGGTTTTGGCACTCTCTCCGGGGATCTCCTGAGCGATATGCTGGAACCAGCTGTCCTTTGCCGCCCCGTGCCAGTGCTTGACGTTTGCCGGAATATTGACCACATCCCCGGGATGCAGCTCTCTCGGTTCTTTGCCCCACTCCTGATACCAGCCGTGTCCATAGACGCAGATCAGCATCTGTCCGCCGCCTTTGTCAGCGTGATGGATGTGCCAGTTGTTGCGGCAGCCGGGCTCAAACGTGACGTTGAAGGTCGGAATCTGCTCCATCGTCAGCGGCATAAGATAGCTCTGTCCGATGAAATACTGTGCAAATGCCGTATTCGGTTCCCCGATTGGAAATGCAAGCTTCGGCGTTGTCTCGTCTTCGCTCCAGATCTCCGCGATCATCGGGAAGGTGCTCCATGCCTTCGGCCAGCCGCAGTAGAAGGCCAGCTGCGTCGCAATCTCGACTGCTTCTTCTTTCGTTACGCCGTGTTCCTTGCCGAGCGCAAGGTGGCTTTTCAGCTGGGGATAGAGTCCGGCGGAAAAGAGCGCCGCAATTGTGATCATGCTGCGGTCACGCAGCGACAGCTGGGATTCGCGGGACCACACCTCGCCGAACAGGACGTCGTCGTTCAGTTTGGCAAATTCAGGGGCCAGATCACCGAGATGATCTCTGCCGGCTGTTTGTTTTTTCATAGTGTTTCCTCCTTACCTTACGGATCTTCCAAGTTGATACGCCTCGGAAAACGCCGGGGTGTTTCTGATCTCTCCCGGCTTGTAAACGCCGGTGCCGTAAACGACACCCATTTCCTTTGCACCTTCAACGCAGTCGGCGTAGCCCCGGAAGCATTCGAGAGTGCGCTCCTGTGATTCTTTTTCATTGTCTGCGCAGGTGACGATATAATAAAACTCTTTATTTTTCACTTCCGTCCAGCGGGCGACGGTCCGGTCGATGACGGCTTTCAACTGCGCGTCGATAGAGTAGAAATAGACCGGGCTTGCAAAGACGATCACGTCTGCGTCGATCATCTTTTGCAGGATCTCCGGCATATCGTCCTTTTTGGCGCAGACGCCGCCGGACGTGCGGCAATAGTAGCAGGCGGAGCAGTAGCCGATCTTCTTTTCGGCGATGCGGATCTTCTCGACCTCGTTTCCGGCGTCGATCGCGCCGCGCATAAATTCATCGCAAAGCAGATCGGAGTTGCCGCCTTTGCGCGGACTCCCGGACAGTATCAGAACTTTTTTGCTCATATCGTTTTTCTCCTTTTGATCCGTTTTATCGCTTTTGAAAGATAGTGACCGGCAAAGACGAACGTTCCCATGATCGCTAAGTAATCGAGCAGGAACAGGACGACCGGTTCGCTCGTATCGAAGAACGCGAACATCGTTTTGCCGAAGAGGTAATCCGCCACCTGACGGGCGATCAGCGCATACACGCCGTATCCGGCGATCAGAAGCGCCGCGATACGCGCCGACCATGTGAGGACGGGTTTGTCCTTCGGCAATTTCTTTGACGCCATGCCCACAATCATCACCCAGTGAAAACCGAGGTGGAGTGACATCAGGACGAAGTTCCAGTATCCGCAGAGCATATGCACGCTCCGCGCAACGGAAGCGCCGCCGAGATCGAGAAAGGCGAAAATGTGCTTTGAGAGGATGATACCGCTCACGGCGGAACCGATCATCGTAACGAACAACACGAATACAAGAACGGTCTGCAGCGCGCGGAAAGCCGTGTATTTACCGCGAAAGACGCCGGCGATCCACTTTCGGTTCAGGATATGATGGATGACAAAAAGAACGAACATTGAGACTCCGAGCCATTCATGCGCCGTCTCGCCGATGCGGGAATAGCCCATCAAGAGCAGCAGCACGACTGTCATCCCGCAGTCAACCGTCATACGAACGATCTGTTTTTTGCTCATTTGGAATAACCCAGCTCCTTTATTTCATATTCCTTTCCCAAAACGCGACAGCATTTTCGATCCACCCTTCAGCGACCGTTCCCGTGCCGAGCCCAAAGCCGTGAGGAAGCCCCGAAAATATCTCGATCATGGCGTCCGTACCGTTTGCTTTGATGGCGTTTATGCGGCTTTGCATCGTTCGGTAAGAAGCGATCCCGTCAGAGGTACCCACCGCGCTGTATGTGGGCGGTTCTTTTCCCGTCACCTCGGAAAGCCCCGTGTAATTAACGATGACCGCCGCCGGACGTGGATATCTCGCTTCACCGAAGCTTTCCGTTCCGTAGCTGCCGAGCCACGCCGCCATTCTGCCGCCCGCCGAGCCACCCCAGAGGGAATAATCCGAGGCGTCGACCTCAAGCTCTTTTGCGTGTTCGTGGATGAACGCGATGGCGCGGGCGAGGTCTTCGCACGCCGTCTGAGAGCCGGGACGGTAGATCAGCGCGAAGGCGTTATATCCCGTTTTGGAAAGCTCCAGCGCGTGCGGAAAACTGTCGTGCATCGCGCCCACGTAGGCAAAGCCGCCGCCCGCGTTGACTACCGCGAACTTCGCGCCGGGCTTGCCCTTGAAGAAGAACAGACCCGTATCACGCTTGGCGGGATCCGCCGCTTTTTCGGCGTCGGTGTAGATATTGTAAAAGATCGTATCGCCCGCCGCCGCGTGTTCGCTCATGTAGTTGACAATTTCGACGGTCTTGTCCGGGTCGATATAATTGTACCACGTAAGCGACAGATCGCCGAGCGTGCTCCCGCCGTAGTAACTTGTATTGACGGGAAAGATCAGCCTGCCGTAACCGTCAAAAACGGGATCGTTCATCACGTCGCCAATCGCCGAGTCCGTCGTATATTTCACGGCGGTTTTTCCGGACACGGCGCTCTCAAAATGGAAAAACAGCGGCAGAGCGTTATACAGATATTCCTGCACGGCGTTAAAATCGTGATAACCGCCCTGCTTTAGATAGAAAACGTAATGCTCGGGCGTAAAGATCTGCCTTGTCAGCATTTCATCCGCCATGTCGATCGACTGGCTCTTGACCGCGTCCTGCGTGCCGACGGCGTGATAGATGAAATAGCCGCGCTCGTCAAGATGGTTGTCTTTCACAAGTTGTTCAATGAAATCGACGTTCCGTTCGATCTGGAAGTCGCCGTAGGTGCCGTAGTACCAGCAGGAGCCGCTCATCGGCAGGAACCAGCGGATATAGTCGTAGTCATGGCAGAACTGCAGCCATGTTGTGACGGAGCCCAAGGAAAAGCCGCCGAACGCACGGTGATCGCGGGAGGCTTTCAGATCATCAGCCGAAATCGATTTTGCGTAGGTATGGAACATCCCCTCGACCGTCGGCATCAGATGATCCTCGAAATCACGGTGGAACTGCCTGAATTCCGAAATGGAGCTTGAAAAATCCATACTGCTGTTTTCGTTATAGAAGGTCGCCGAAACAATGATGACCGGCTTGATCTCACCTTTTTCGATGAGGTGTCGAACATATTCTTCTGCGAGGCGAACTCAAAGTATTCGCCCGCGTGTCCGCCCCAGCCGTGCATCAGATAGAGGATATCGTACCTCGTTTCGGTATCGTTTTCGTCGTAGCCGTAAGGCGTATAGACGTAGGCGGTCTTCTTTATAGCGCCTCCGCCGCGAACGTAATCCTCGGAATCATAGTCCACGCGGGTCACGTTTCCTTGCTCCTTTGCGGAGCGTGTGTATTCGGCAGGTACGGCGACAGTGTCGCCGGTCTGCGGTATGTTGATCGTCATATTTGTTTTTTCTTCAGTCACAGCGGGCGTTTCGCTCTGCGTTCCGGTCGGCTCCGTCACGCTTCCGCACCCGGTAAGCGAAGCGATCGCAAGCGAAAACACCACGCCTACGGCAAGAAGTTTTTTCACCTCCGTCACCTCCTTGTGTTCGTCAAATAACCAGTTCATAATATCTTCTTCGTGTGCAAACGATCCGCCGCCGCCGTGCTGATCGCGGATGCCGCGCCTGTCGAAATACGCCTGATCCTTCAGATCAAGCACGACGAGCTTTGAGATCTGCACTTCGTCCAGCCCCTTGTCTTCATACATCCGGACGAGCTTTTGATATGTCTCACGCACGGAGGTGCTGCCGTAATAGCTGTCGTTCTCGCCGGTGACCATGTAGACAGGCGTCATCGCTTCAACAAGCGGTTCGAGTTTGCCGTCCCACTGCGAAGAGCAATGCAGAAACGCGGTGTAAAGTTCAGGTGCGATCTCCATTACGAGCGAACCGGTCTCGCCGCCGCCGGAGTATCCGTTCAGATACACCCTGTCGGAGTCGACGTTGTAGTGTTCAAGAAAATATCTCGTCAGCGCGACGGTCTGCCGTGCGCTCGTCATCCCCCAGTCGTTCAGCTGCGGAGCGAGGATGATCATATCTTCGATATACTTCTGCGCCTCTATCCCGTAATCCTCCACGCGGATATTCACGCCCGCGCCCTGAAAGTACAGTCCTTCGTAACCGGGCAGCGTTACAAACAGCGCGTAGGGCTTCGTCCCGTCGTAACTTTCCGGGATATACAGACCGAAGTGGATGTCGCCTTCTTCGCTGTGCAGGACGTTGTCAAAGGTGAAGCCTCGGATTACATTTTCTCCGAAATCGATCTCCGCAGACTCCGGAACAGTATCTCTTTTATCTGTCGCCACGTTGCTTTCCGTCTCTTTCGTACCGCAGGCTGTAATGGAAAGTAATACTGCCGCCGCAAGAAAGAGAGACAGTATCTTTTTCACCTGTTACCACGCTTTCTTTTCGTTTTCACTGCGCTGATTTTTCTTGCGCTCCTCCACCATTTTCACGAACCATTCGACCATATTCGGGTCGGTGTGGGAGAAGAACGCGCTCGTTTTGGTATCGAGCTCCGCGATCGCCGCCATATCCCCGTCGGTAAGAGAAAAGTCGAACACGTCGAGGTTTTGTATCATTCTCTCTTTATGGGTGGATTTCGGCAGGACGACGATATTTCTCTGCAAAGCCCAGCGGAGCATCACCTGCGCCGCCGATTTGCCGTATTTTGCGCCGATCTCCATCAGGACGGGATTTGTGAAAAGCCCTCCCTTGCCTTCGCCGAAGGATGCCCACGCCTCGTGCTGAACGCCGTATTTCTCCATCCATGCGTGATCCTCCACGCGCTGATTCAAGGGATGCGTTTCGATCTGATTGACCATCGGTTTGATACGCGCGAAGGACGCGATATCCACCATTCTGTCAGGATAGAAGTTGGAGATACCGATGGCGCGGAGCTTGCCTTCGTCGTAAAGGTCTTCAAGGGCTCTGTACGCGCCGTAGTAATCCACGAAGGGCTGATGCAGAAGCATAAGGTCAATATAATCCACGCCGAGCTTGCGCATGGACTCCAGTACCGACGCGTGGCATTCTTCATAGCCGTAATGCTCGATCCAGACTTTGCTTGTGATGAAAATCTCTTCACGCGGGACGCCGCTCTTTCTGATCGCCGCGCCGACTTCTTCCTCGTTGAAATAGCTTTGCGCCGTGTCGATATGGCGGTAGCCCACCGAAAGCGCGTCCAGCACGCAGCGCTCGCATTCGTCCTTTGTTACCTGATAAACGCCGTAGCCGAGCATCGGCATTCTGACTCCGTTGTAAAGCGTAGTGAATTCCATTTTTATATCCTCCGTTATTTAATAATTCAAACCTTTGACCCAGTCTCTGACCGCGTTCTCCGATGAAGCGACGCTGCCGCCTCTTATCGAAAGCGCATCGTCCGTCCTGACGTTCGCTCCCTTTGCGAGTTCCGTTACTCTTGGCAGAGCGCCCGCGCCGTTGGAGCTGCCCTCGTGGGAGAAAAACGGGATGACCGTTTTACCGGAAAAGTCATAGCTTTCAAGGAGGGTCCACATGGACATCGGCAGGTCGTACCACCACACCGGGAAACCGAAGAAGACCGTGTCGTACTGCGCCATCTGTTCTTTCGACAGGTCGACGTTGATCTCGGGGCGCACGCCGTCGTCTTTTTCTTTTTTGGCACGGTCGGCGGTGGCGTTGTAGTTCTCGGGGTACGCTTCCTTCGCCGTCACGCGGACGAGGTCTCCGCCGGTCTCGTCTGCAATCCAGTGCGCCATTTTGTCGAGATTGCCAGACCAGGAGAAGTAGACGACGAGGATCCTTCCGTCTGACGCCGTCGGATTTGTTTGGGTTTCCGAGGCGTTTGCGTTCGTGCTTTGTTCTTCGTTTCTAACCGTGCCGCAGGCGGCAAGCGTCAGCATTAAAACGGCTGTAAGGATAAGGGATACTATCTTTTTCATTTGTGTTTCCTCCGTGTTTTCAATAATTGATTTTGGCAAGCCAACGGCTTATCTTTTCGGGAACGCCGCGCTCGGCGTCTGACATCTCAACGGGAAGTCCGGGGAGGACCTTTGACTTCGGGCAAAGCTCTTTGACCGTTTCGTAGGTACCGCCGTCGCCAGAGCCCATGTGCGTGTTGAACGGGATGACCGTCTTGCCGGAAAAGTCGTATTTTTCAAAAAGTGTGTAGATGATCATCGGGAAGGTGTACCACCACATCGGGTAGCCGATAAAGACCGTGTCGTAGTCTTTGATCGGCAGATCGTTTTTGATCGCCGGGCGCATATCCTCGTCGTGCTCGCGTTTTGCAAGCCGTGCGAGAGCGTTGTAATGGCTGCGATCGCCGTCATAGGGGACGGCGGGCTTGATCTCAACAATATCCGCGCCGGTCTGCCTTGCGATCTCCTCCGCGGTCGCTTTTGCGGTCCCGTAGACCGAGAAGTATAATACAAGCGGCTTTTTCATCTGTCTGCTCCTTATGAAGTGATTTCGCAGCGGTTATACGTTTTTCCCGCCTCCGTGTCTAAATAATACCATAAAACCTCTTGACTGTCCACTGCCGATGTGTTATAATGGTATTACTCACAGTTATACACAGGAGGCCGCTATGATCGAAATATACCTGCTGGAACAGCTCGCCGCCGTGGCGGAGCACGGTACGCTTTTAAAAGCCGCGGAGGCGCTTTATCTCTCGCAGCCCGCGCTCAGCCGCTCCATGAAGAAACTTGAAACGCAGCTCGGCGTTTCGCTTTTCGACCGGGACAACAGCAAGATCACACTGAACAAGACCGGGCAGTACGCCGTGGAATACGCGCGGCGCATACTTGAACTTGACCGGGAGATGTGCGAGGGCGTCGCCGACTTCGACCGCCGTCAGCGCACCGTTTCCGTCGGCGCCTGCGCTCCGTTCCCGCTGGGTGAACTGACACCCGTCATTCAGGAACGGTTCGTCGAAATGGCGGTGACGACAGAGCTTGCGGACGATGAAAAACTGCTTTCCGGACTGCGCAACCGCTCGTATCAGCTCGTCATCCTTCACGAAAAGCAGGAGGAACGGGATCTGTTCTGTCAGCATTATCTTGAGGAAAAGCTCTTTATCGTACTGCCGAAGGATCACCCGCTTGCCGGCAGAGAAAGCGTCACCTTCGACGATCTGCGGGAATACAAGGTACTGCTCGTCAGCAGCATCGGCTTTTGGATGGAGATCTGCCGCAAGCGGCTTGACCCCGAAAAACTGATCGTCCAGAGCAACATGGACGCGCTGCTTGAACTGATAGAAGCGTCGACGCTTCCTCATTTCACCTCCGACCGCATTATGGAACGCGGGGGCGCCAATCCCGACCGCGTCACGATCCCGATAGAGGACCCCGACGCAAAAGCGACCTATTATATCGCCTGTCTCAACTCCGAGAAAAAGAAATACGGCGCCGTTTTCAGCGCCGCAAGAGAAGCGGTATTGAGAGGAATGTAAATATCTGTCCGGTCAACAACAGAGATTGGAGCAAGGCCGTCCAAATCTTTGCGATTTTTAATGCCAAAAAAGATTATATCAGGGTTTTGAAAAACAAGATCTGAAGCGAGGTGGTTTCTTTGAAGCAGATTTCAAATAAAGAGTATGAAGATTGGCGGCAATACCAGTACGACAAAATAAATGGTCGTATTCTTCAACCGGACACGATCCGGTTCATCTGCGAGTCATATGATTTTGACGCTGAAAAAATCGGACAGCATTTTCTTGAGCTTTTGCCAAAGCTCTGCCCTCCTGAAACAAATTACTGGATAAAATAACACAACCCCGCAATCACAAAATTGCGGGGTCTTTTTCTATTTCTGGCGAAAAACCGTTTAGACCAAATGAAGCAGGTTTTTGAAAAATCCAAGGGTGCAATGCGGGCGGATTGCAACCTTAGGACTCGCCAGACTGCAACCTTGCGCGCCGGGCTGATTTGCAATCTTAGAACACGGCAGATTGCAACCTTAGCGGCTGGCGCGAAAGCCGCCCCGGATGGAGCACTTTTGGTCGCACATACCCCCAAAAAGAGCACTTTTGGTTGGAGATACACAAAAGCCCTCCGGGCACGCCGTTTGGCGCGTCCGGAGGGCTTTTACATAGGATAGGAGATCACGATGAACTCGTGTGCGCGGTTCGCCGCTCCGCGGAACATTACTGCGCCGCAGGTAAAACAAACCGGGGATCAAAACGGTAAACAAGCCGATCGATCCCCGGTTCTTTATAAAAAGATTTAATCATTCTCCGTATTTTTCAATAAAATCCGCGGCTTCCGCCATTGCCTCCAGCATGGAAAATTCCGCTTCCAATGCGGACGCAAGCGCAAGTTCCTGGCATCTGTCTGCATAATCCAACAGTGCAACAATGCGTTTCTCCTGCTTTGCTTTATCATGCGTTTCTTTCTTTTCGGCAATTTTTTCCTTTGCCGCTTTTACGTTCATTTGCAGTTTCAATCGCATGGAATTGATCTTGCTGCGGCGACGTTCTTTTGCAAGACGTGCATTTTCTTTTGCCGCTTCAAGATTGCCCTGCGCAGTTGTTAATTCTTTATGGAGTTTCTTGTTGAGTTCTTCTTCAATCAGTTCTTCTGCCGCCTGAACGTCGCCGAAACTTTCGTCAAGTTGCTTTTCAATGGTGGAATCAAGCTCGTCAACCACGGCGTCCAGCGCATTCATTCCGGCTTCAATCTGTTCTTTTTTCAGTTGATGCATTTCCTTTGCCGATGCGGCTGCTTCGTCCATTTTTTTCTTGAGTTCATCCATGTTTGCTTGCGTTCTGGTAAGTCTTTCCTTCAAGTTCATCGTAAACTCTCCTTAAAAATGATTTTTTCGGTCTTGACAAATGCCCTTTGATATGGTACACTTGTTACGCCGTTACAATCATACCAAAACACTTTGGAAAAGTCAATATCTTTTGGCTCGGGCTGAACATTCCACGGCAAATTTGTGACACCGAACGGAGAAAAAATGACCGAATTGGAGAAGCAAAATATCTTACGTATGACAAATGCGGAATCCAACGCGCTGACAAAAAGTTGTTTGCATACCGCAATGTGCAAACTCCTTGCAAAAAAAGGAATTGATCAAATCACCGTCAGCGAGCTTGTTCAGGTTGCCGGCGTTTCGCGAAACGCTTTTTATCGCAATTACGAATCAAAAGAGGCATTGGTGGCTGAAATCTGCCGCGACGTAACCGAACGTCTTTCCGGCGTTGCGCACGAATGGCTGAAAATAGAGGAAAAAGAAGACTGGATGATTTCGATCTTTCGATATATCCGAGCAAATCAAGCAACTTTTAAATTACTGGCAGACGCAGAACTTCCGCTTTCCGAAACAATAGAAGCCGAAATTCGGGCAACCTCTGAAAGCAGTCGAAATCTTTACACTTCGCTTGCAAGAGCCGGAATTTTTGTTTCGATTCTGCGAAACTGGTTTGGCGGCGGTATGAAGGAACAGCCCGAAGAGATTGGTGCGCTTTGCAACAAATTCATGGCAGGAATCTGACTGATAAACACATATAGAGGATTTTCTCAATGAAGCTCTTTAAACATACTATCTTCCACCAATACCGGGGACTGCGGCGCGAAAACTACGTCCTGTTCTTCGGCAATATCGTCACCAATATGGGTTCGATGGTTTGGCCCATGATGACATTGATTTTAGACCAAAAAATGGGCATGAGCGCCGGGAATATCGCCCTGCTTTTAATGGTTGGTTCCATTATCTGTATGCCGGCAAACCTGCTTGGCGGGCGGTTGGCGGATAAAGTCAGCAAAAAAAAGATCATCCTCGTCGGCGATATCGTTTCGGTCACCTGTTATATTGCCTGCGGATTGATCCCGCTCTCCTACGCCACCATCGGACTGATCATGTTTGCAAGCGTCTTTCAAAGCATTGAAGGTCCTGCCTACAGCGCCCTGATCGCCGACATTACCCCCACAAAAGACCGCGAAAAAGCCTATTCCCTGTTGTACCTCGGCGCAAACATCGGTTTGATGGTCTCGCCGACGCTCAGCGGCATCCTGTTTAAGGATCATCTTTCACTGGCATTTATCATCAGCGGCGTTGCCATCGGCTGTTCCACCCTGCTGATTTGGTTCCTTGTACGGGATATTACCCCGGTGGAGGAAGAAACCGAGGAGGCAATTTATCAAAAAGCACGCAAAGGCGCAAGCGTATGGCGCATTCTTTGGGAGAACAAAGCGGTCCTGCTCTTCACCATTATTACGGCACTCTACTACGCCGCATATAATCAGTTCAATTTTCTCATGCCGCTCGAAATGGGGCATATCCACGGAGATGACGGCGCGCTGATTTTCGGTACCGTCACCAGCTTGAACTGCATCATTGTGGTCATCTTTACACCGCTCATTACCGGATGGTTTAAAAAGTTGCGCGAGACCGGAAAACTGGTTGTCGGGCGCGCGCTTCTGATTGCCGGATATTTGCTGTTCATCCTTCTTTTGGGCTTTATTCCCATCTACTATGCAGCCATCGTGCTGTTTACCTGGGGCGAAATTTTCAGCACGCTTGCGGAAGGGCCCTATGAATCCAAACGCGTGCCCTCCTCCCACCGTGGGCGGCTGACCAGCGTTCTCGGCGTTACGCAGGGGATCCTGCTCTCGCTGTTCAACGTGGGCGTTGGAAAGGTTTACGACATTGCCGGATCGCTCGGCGCGTGGATCATCGTCCTCTCTGCCGCCGGGCTTTCGCTCCTGCTTGCCATTTGGCTGATCCGCCTGGATCGCAAAAAATATCCCATGCTGTATCTTGAAAAAAAAGAAAAAGGAACGAATCAAACGGTAGAAAAGCCGAAAGAAACGGAGCAATCATGACCCACCAAATGAATTTGGCGCACGAGCCGTTTGAAAAGATCAAATCGGGAACCAAAACGATTGAAATGCGCCTGTTTGACGAAAAACGCGCGGCGATCCGCCCCGGTGACATCATTGTTTTTACCGATTTGGAAACAAAACAAGCCCTCTCTTGCGCGGTCAGGCAGTTGTACCGCTATCCGGATTTTGCCGAGCTCTACCGTTATCACGATCCGGTATCAATCGGATATAACGCAAACGAAACGCCTCATCCCGACGATATGCTCTCCTACTACACCAAAGAGCAAATTGCAAAATACGGCGTTGTCGGAATTGAAATTCAGCATCTTTGACTTCTCTAATTGCGCAGCGGAAACTTTCGTTGCGCTTTTTTGATTTTCCATTGATTTCCTTTTTCATCCATGTTATAATAGAGTTGTTATCATAAATTTGTGAATTCGATATTTCGGAGGCGTTTATGGAATACATCAAAGTTACGAAGGAAAATTTGGAAACGGAGCACATCTGCTGTGCCATTTCCAACAACAAGGATATTCAGGTCACCTCCAAAAAAGCGTGGCTTGCCGACCGCTTTGACGAAGGACTGGTCTTTCTGAAAAGCGTTGAACGCGGGAAATGTTTTATCGAATATATTCCTGCCGAAAACGCATGGAACCCGATCGAGGCCGACGGCTACCTCTATATCGACTGCCTATGGGTTTCCGGCTCCTTCAAAGGGCACGGTTACTCCAACGATCTTTTGGGCGAGTGCATCCGCGACGGAAAAACGCACGGAAAACACGGACTTTGCATTCTTTCATCGGCAAAAAAGCTCCCTTTTCTTGCCGACCCGAAATATTTGAAATACAAGGGCTTTTCGGTTTGCGATACGGCGAACAACGGCATTCAGCTTTGGTATTTGCCCTTCTCGCCCAAGGCGCCGCTCCCTCGCTTCAAGGACTGCGCCAAACATCCGCACGTTGATGAAACCGGCTACATTCTCTATTACACCAACCAATGCCCGTTCAACGGCAAGTACGTCCCCATTTTGGAAGCAACGGCAAAAGAGCACGGCATTCCCTTCCGCGCCGTCAAGCTGGAAAGCAAAACCGCCGCGCAGAACGCCCCCACGCCGATCACGACCTATGCCCTGTTTTATAACGGAAAATACCTGACCAACGAACAGATGAACGATACCAAGTTTTTGAAATTGGCAAATCAATAAATTCGTCGAATGTAAGGAGACTGCAACAATATGAGAATGACAAAAATTATTTGTACCATCGGACCTGCAAGCGATAGTCCGGAGGTTTTTCGCGAAATGTGCCTTGCCGGAATGAATGTTGCCCGGCTGAATTTTTCGCATGGTACGCATGAAGATCACCAAAAAAAGATTGATATGATAAAAGCAGTCCGCAAAGAACTGAATCTGCCCATTGCGATCATGCTGGATACCAAAGGTCCGGAATACCGCATCAAAACCTTTGGGGATGGCAAAATCACCTTGCACGACGGAGATACCTTCACCTTTACCACGCGCGACGTGATCGGCGATGAAACGATCGTTTCGGTCAACTATCCCGGACTTGCCGATGACCTTTCGGTGGGCGACCGGATACTGGTCAACAACGGATTGGTGGTTTTTGAGGTCACGACGATTGAAAATACCGAAATTCGTTGCCGCGTGCTTGCCGGCGGCGTCCTTTCCGACCGCAAAAGCATGAGCTTCCCGGGGAAAGTCCTGCGCCAAACCTACCTGAGCGAGCAGGACAAAGCCGATCTCCTTTTCGGCATTCGCAACGGGGTTGATTTTG
Organism: Oscillospiraceae bacterium; assembly: GCA_015063325.1. Taxonomy (GTDB): domain Bacteria; phylum Bacillota; class Clostridia; order Oscillospirales; family CAG-272; genus UMGS1865. Next base: position 25,259 of record SVUK01000010.1, read on the forward strand.
TTGCCGCTTCCTTCGTTTCCTGCAAGCAGGACCTGATCGACCTGAAAACCTTTCTGCGCGAGAACGGCGGAGAGGATATTGACGTCATTGCAAAGATCGAAAACCGCTCCGGCGTGGAAAACATTGACGAGATCTGCTCGGTTTGCGAGGGGATCATGGTTGCGCGCGGCGACCTGGGCGTAGAGGTTCCCTTTGTCGAACTGCCCGCCATTCAAAAGCACCTGATTACCGAATGCCGCCTGTTGGGCAAGCGCGTTATCACCGCAACCGAAATGCTGGAAAGTATGATTCAAAATCCCCGTCCCACACGCGCCGAAATCAGCGATGTTGCCAACGCCGTTTACGACGGGACAAGCGCCGTTATGCTTTCCGGAGAAACCGCCGCAGGAAAGTATCCAGTCAAAGCGGTGCGCGTAATGAGCGAAATTGCCGAAGAGACAGAACGACATATAAACTACATCGAACGATTCGGAGCACAGAAATTCACCATCCGCAACCGGGTGGACGCCATTTCCCACGCCGCTTGCACCATGGCGATCGACCTGAACGCCAGCGCCATCATCGTCACCTCGCTCAGCGGTCTGACCGTTCGCATGGTTTCGCGTTTTCGTGCCCCCGTTCCGATTTTCGGGTTGGCAACCAACGAACGCGCATGGTATAAATTGGGGCTTTCCTGGGGCGTGGTTCCCTATCTGACCGAGCAGTTCCCCAGCACCGACGTCCTTGTTTATTACGCACTGCACGCGGCAAAGAAAACGCTTGCCCTTTCGGCAGGAGATACTGCCGTGGTGACCTGTGGCAATACCAACGGCATCAGCGGCAATACCAATGTTTTGCGGATTGAAACCATCCGGTAAATGAATTTTTGAAAGAGACAAACATAATCCAATGAAAACGAACAAATTTTTCGGTCCTTTCATCCTGCTTTTAACGGCAATCATCTGGGGTTCGGCATTCGTGGCACAGCGGTCGGGCATGGATTCCATCGAACCGCTCACCTTCACCGCCGCACGGATGATCCTTTCGGCGGTCGCACTCGGCATTCCGGCAATCATCATCGGGTTGCGCGACCGGCGCGCCCTGACCACCGCCGATGCAACACAGGCATACAAAAAGAAAACGAAGTATACCTTGATCGGCGGCGTCGGCTGCGGCACCTTTTTGGCAACGGCAACCATTTTCCAACAGTTTGGAATTGTGGAAACGACCGCCGGGAAAGCCGGATTCATCACCGCACTTTATATGCTGATTGTCCCGATTTTGAGCCTGATTCTCTTCCGTAAAAAAGGGACTTGGCTCATTTGGCTTGCCGTAGTGATCGGCGTTATCGGGATGTACCTGCTCTGCATGAACGAGCAGTTTAGTATGACGCGCGGTGACGCGCTCATTTGCGTTTGCGCGCTTCTCTTCAGCGGACACATCCTGTTTTGCGACCATTTCATCGGAGAGGCAAATCCGATCCAAATGTCAGCGGTACAGTTTGCAACGGCGTCTGTCATCTCCACCGCCGCGGCATTCATTGCCGAACAACCGAGCTGGGAAAAGATCGCCTCGGCGGCGGTTCCTATCCTTTATTGTGGGCTTGCATCGGGCGGCATTGCATACACGCTCCAAATGGTGGGGCAAAAATACACCGACGCAACCGTAGCGTCCCTGATCATGAGCTTGGAATCGGTCTTTGCGGTGCTGGCAGGCGTCATCATCCTGCACGAGCGCATGAGCCTGCGCGAAATTCTCGGCAGTGTGATCCTCTTTGCCGCCATTATTCTGGTGCAAATCCCTTTGCCGAAAAAGAAGGAAAAATAGGAGGAATCAGTTTTGTTATTGCGTGGGAAAAAAGGTAAAATTATTCTTCTTATCAGCCTTCTTTTGATCATATCAGGCGTTATTGCCTTTGCGTTGATTCATGTTTTTTACAATTATCGCTACCATGAAAAAATGCAAATCTCCGATCTGAACGGGGATGATAAATCTTTATCGCAGATTACGGATGAAATGATCGAAGAAAACTCGTATGACCAAGAATACTATGCTTTGCACCGCAAGGTAGTAGCCAAAGGTAGTCGTTCATCGAGTGGAATTACAGGAAAACTTTCGGATAAAGACTATCCGTACATTTATACGGAATTTGGGAAAATTTCCGGAATATATATCGGAAACGCATATTTGGGAGCAGGAAAAGAGGTTACTTTTTCTGTCGATTCCACCGTTTCGTCCGGAAATTTGAAAATCGTTCTGACAAATTCCGACGGTAAGATACTGTATGTCATCCCGATTGATTCCAAAGAATCTTTGACCTTTTTTGCCGAAACGGACGAGGTTTACTATTTAAAGTACGTTGCGGAAAGCGCGAAAGCGACAATTTCAGTTAAGAGGTCGGAATGAACAAATTATTTGAGCTCAGTAATATGGGATTTAAAATATCTTGGAAACTTATAAGTGTTGGTTTATTCGGTTATGATGAAATTCCAGTATTACTAAACAAAGAAGAAATATTTGAGTACCTTAATCATTTATTGAC
>SVUK01000023.1 GCA_015063325.1 Oscillospiraceae bacterium
TCATCTATTGAACCAATAGGTGATAATTCGCAAAAATTATCAATTTTTGGAGGGGAAAATGAAAAGAATGTGGAAAAAAGGTCTCGCATTGATTTTGAGTGCGGTTATTTTTCTTTCTGCGCTCCCACTGTCGGTCTTTGCTTCCGTTGACCCCAAAGGAGTCGCGGAGAATGACGCTACCGGCAGTCAGTCTAACCTTTCGCTTTGGGACTTTGTTTCCGGCGAAAAGCAAGGAAACGGTGATACCGGCAACGGTGTTTCCGAGACGGTGGCATGGAATGGAAAAGATAAGGATGAAAGTTGGTATGATGATTCAAAGACCAATCTTTACCTTTCTACAGCCGCGCAACTTGCCGGATTTGTAAATCTTGTAAACGGTGGGAAAGACTTTGCCGGCAAGACGGTTAATTTGAAAGTCAACGTTGATTGGAATGGCTACTCATGGACGCCGATTGGAACCGAAGAACATCCTTTCAAGGGAACGTTTGACGGTAACCACAAAACGGTTAGCAACGTTAAAATAACCCAAACGGTAAGAACCCAAACGGTAAACTCGGCTACGACGACGAGTTATATCGGTATTTTTGGTTATGTTGATGGAGCAACCATCCAACATTTCGGTGTGGACGCCTATAATTACAATATTACATACTCCTCCGACTGCGTAATTGGCGGTCTTGTTGCTTATGCGAAAAATGCAACTATTGAGGATTGCTATGCAAACGGAGACATTCAGTCACAGTATCAGTTCGCAAATCCGATTGATACGGCGATTTCCATTGACATTGATCAAATTGATAGTAGCAAGACGCTCTCAGAGATTCTTGAAGGGCCGGAAACAACAATAAATGCAAATGGTCAAGGGGTTATTATTAACCTTTCAGGAAATGCGGCTGTAAATAAAACCATCACGATTGACGGCAATATCAGCGCAGTCAAGCTTGTTGGGCAGGCCGGCGTAGAATATACGGGGCTGAATGTTGTAATCGGGAACAGCGATCTTTATAACCTTTATCTTGAACTGGAGAATGTGTCTTTTTCCGGAAGCAATCCAAACGGTGCAATTTACGGGGAATCGAATCGCACTGTGTATATTGTTTCTTCGGGAAGCCGGAATGCGGTAAAAGGGATTACTCCGGGAAATGAGGCTTACCCTGCGGCAATTGGCATTGAGTCTTCCAATGTTTATTTTGCAGGCACAGCTCCGATTTCAATTACCGGGGTCGACGGAACTGAAAATACAAACCCGGGAGGGTCCGGCACCACGGGCGGCGATGCAATTTTCGCGTCTTGTGTTATTATTGCTTCGGACTCTGAGATATCTATCATTGGTGGTCGTGGCGGAAACGGGAAAAAAGGCAATGACGGCGCGTCCGCAACCGCTACAGGTGCAAGCGGAAACAATGGACAAGCTGGCGGTCATGGCGGTACCGGCGGTGCTGCGATTAACGGCAAGCTGATTGCAATTAAAGGGAATCTAACTGTAATCGGCGGCGCCGGCGGTGATGGCGGTCATGGCGGTAACGGTGGAAACGGGGAAAGCGGCAAAAATGGCAGTAACGCGTCTCATACTACTAATTATGATAGAATTTGGTACACCCTTTGGATTGGAGGCGAATGGCACTGCAAAGGGTACAGTGACGGGACATCTGGCGACGCTGGCGGCGCTGGTGGTGCTGGTGGTGCTGGCGGTAACGGTGGCTTGGGTGGAAAGTTAGCGTCTGAAATTGTTTATTTAGATGAATCAGAAACAAGTTTATTGATAAAGAATACACTTTCGCAAGGGACTTCCGGCAATGGCGGCAATGGCGGCAATGGCGGCAATGGCGGCAATGGTGGAAACGGCGGAAAATGTTGTATCGATACGGGGACAAATCCTCAATGCCATCACTGGGGTGGTGCCGGAGGAGCCGGTGGAAATGGCGGCAAAGGCGGTAACGGAGGCACAGGAAACATTGCCGGAATAGGCGGCAATGGCGGCACAGGTGGCAATGGCGGTACCGGGCACCCTAATTGCGGAAACAGTCATAGCGGCCGAGGCAATGGTGCATCTGGTAGCACTGGAGCATATGGTATTCCGGGTACTGTCATAAATAGCGTAAGCGCAATTCAAGGGACCTTTTTGAAAGATGACTCCACCTTTGTTACAGGAAACAACAATACTGCCAGCGTTTATGATAATGGTAATGTTGGTGTTTTGGTTGGGGTTGTTTCTTCCAGCAATGATAACCCAAGCGGAATGCCGTATGAATTGAAAATTGTCTCGAAAATTGGATCGGATAGTCGTCATTTGGGCGGTTATGTTCATTCCGGTATTACATCGGCAGCAGGAAAAGTTTTTTACCATGCAATTCTTGCCAAAATTCCGGTTGGTTATAATATTGGAATTTATACGAATGCCATTGGCGAAAACGCAAGCATTCAGTGGTTGACAGACAATGCCGGTACGGGCGAATGGAGATGGTATATTGGCAAAATTCAATGTGGAACTACCGGTACATTCAGCACTCTCGGGTATGTTGCAATATACGGGGGCAATGGCGCAAAAACTGATGTGGAATGGCGTGTTGGTTATTCCAATGTAATTGATGGAACAGGCTATCCCGAACCGGATGTGTCGCGGATTAATCTGGTGGATACAACCAAATTGATTAGCCAAATGGGAACACAGCTTGTTAATACCGGTGTTTTTTCTTCCGGATACTGGAGCAATATAAAAACTTATCGTGATTCTCAAATTGCTATTGTAAATTCGTCCAGCGATAACCCCGTGGGATTGCCGTGTGAAATTGAAGTTACTTCAAATTTCATCGAGCATCATTCCGGTTATGTACACGAGGTACAAACCGAGCCAAGCAAGGATTATTACTATATCTTTTGTGCAAAAATTCCAAAAGGTTATGATGTTGGCGTTTATTGGGACAAAGTTGGAAACTCCGATTGGTCAGCCAAAGATTTAAAGTGGTTAACGAGCTACAAAGGGACTGGGAAATATGAGTGGTATATTGCTAAAGTCTCGAGCTGGGAATCCGGAATAACCGACGGCGTTTTCCAGAGTCTTGGCTATGTTGGAATATACGGAAGCGGATCAAATGTCAAGTGGAGAGTTGCATATTCGACCGTTATTGATGGAACGGGAAGAGCGGCGCCGGATGTGAATTTGCTTTTGAAGAATCAGGCCCAAGAATATTCCTCAGAAGAAGTTACACTTGGTTCTTACGCTGTAATTGGCGGCTCATATAGCTGGGAAGAAGCGGAGCTGATTTGCGAAGCGCTTGGGGGGCATCTTGCCACGATAACTTCCGAAAAAGAGCAGAATGAAATCAATGCTGCGGTTCTTGCATCCGGAGTAAAGTATCCTTGGATAGGGGTTTATCGTAAAGCAAACCATCAGGATAATTGGAGCTGGGTGACCGGTGAATTGCTCAATAGTACAAACTGGAACGCCGGCGAACCAAACAACGACGGTGGAAAAGAAAATTATGTTCAAATTTACCATACAACAGACGCCAAATTTGGCAAATGGAACGACGCAGGAAACACACGGGTAGGGTTCGTTTTTGAAAACGGTGCTTTGGAGCATCCTTATGGTATTTCTTTAACGGAGTCTCGTCTTGTCAAAGCGTCCTTCAGTATCGGTGGGTTGGTCGGAACGACTGAAAATACCGAGATATCTCAATGCGCAACGATTACCGGTGCGCTGGATTGTTATGCCAATTATGCCAATGCAGAGCTGTTTGTTGGCAGTTTTATTGGGACAATTGATTCTGCCACGACATTGAAAAACGCTGTGGCAACGGAAGCGGTATATTACGTTAATGATCAAGGCGTGAAAGAGATTGCTGGGTATATCACGTCGACAAAACAAGCAATCGGCAACGGAGAGAAAACGCTTTCTGACTCACACGTTGGTCTTTTGAACTCCGACAGCACAGACGAACAAGATGTCTTTTACACTATGAAAAAGGGAGAAGACGAAGCGATTGTTCCGTTTGAATCGAGCGTTGGAGAAAGCGAGATTTTGAAGGAAGATATCACCATTCCGGAATACGTCTTTGCCGGGAACTTCTTGTATAAGGTTTCCGAAATTGGAGAGAACGCTTTTAAGGATTGCGACATTCAGACGATCAACATTGGAAAAAATGTTACGACAATCGGTAATAAAGCTTTTTATAATTGCACAGCACTAACTTCAATTTCTTTCCCGGATAATGTAACAGAGGTTGGTGCGAATGTATTGACAGGTTGTTCTAATATTGCTTCTATACACATTGGAAAAGGTATTGTTAATTTGCCTAATGATGGAGCGGTTTTTGGGCTTGAGAAGAGCTATTCTTCAAAATTGAAAGAATATACCGTTTCCTCGGAAAATCCGAAGTTTATGGCTGAGTCGGGGGTTTTATATGAAAAACATTCGACTTTAGGCGTCCATGTTGCTGTTATAGACGCACCTGTTAAGGCGAATTTATCTGGATATTCGATTCCAAACCATATTGTAAAAATTTGGGCGAATGCTTTTGCATACAATCAATACCTTCGTGAAATTTCATTGGATTATGTCCGCGAAATTGGCGCAAAAGCTTTTTACTCATGTGACAATTTGACAACAGTTGAATTTGGCAAGGTAGATACTTCTCCGAGTACGATTACTATATTAGATCAAACTATAAGCATTCCTGAAGAAGAATATTCTCAAACAATTGGGGTAAGTGCTTTTGAAAATTGCAAAAACTTAACAAGTGTTAACTTGGATTCTCCTTTTATAAAGACAATCGGGACCAAAGCTTTTGCAAATTGTGCGACAAATACGACGGGGCTGTCTATTACTCTTGGGGAAAATGTTGAGGAACTCGGTAAGACAAACTCTAACTTTGATCAAGAAAGCAACGAGCAAGAAGTATTATTAACCCCTTGCGCCGAAACTTTCAAAAATACGCCGGTTATTCGATATGATGTAAAAGCAGGAAACGCTCATTTTACTGCGCAGGATGGCGTTTTGTATGAGAAAAACAATTCTGAAGCATATCTGGTTGCATATCCTTCGAGAAAGCCGGAGACTAAATTTGTGCTCCCTGCCACGATAAAATCCGGCAGTTCATCATTTAGTGTTACAATGGTGAAATCGTATGCTTTCTGCAATACAGCATATCTTAAGGAATTGGTTTTAGCTAACAACCTCAAGTCTATCGGGCTTAATGTGTTTAGCAACGCGTTAAGTGTGTCCAGTATTTCGATTGGTGCAGAGGTATCGTTAATTGGTATTGGTGGAGATTTTGATGTGGGTGGAGCTTGCTTTAATGGCTGTGCAAACTTGCTTTCGATTTCTGTAGATTCTAACAACCCGATTTATTGGTCAATTGACGGTGTTTTGTATGGAAGAATTCCAGACAGTGATGATGTTGCGTTGTTAAAATACCCTACTCAGAAAGATGGCAAAACCTTTGTTATTCCATCAGATGTGACAATTATAGGTGCATTTGCTTTTGAAGACAATGATTTGCTTCAGTCGATCAAAGCTTTGGGACAAGTTAAAAAGATAGGATCGTTTGCTTTTAATTCTTGTGGCACACTGAGCATGGTTTATTTGATGTCTACGAGATGTCCCTATTTTGGAGATAACTTCTATGCAGGAACAAGTCCGCGTGGGTTGACTATCTGTTATGATCCTTCCTCGATGGAAGAGAATGGATGGGAAGAATATGAAAAAACACAAACTACGCAGCACGGCGAAATAATTCTTTATTCGATTGAACCGTTTGCCGGATTCCCGATAGAGAATACGGATACCGGGTACTATGCCGTCGTTGTGATAGATAAAGTTGGTAACCCCATCAACAACATTAAGGTATCTCTTTCCGAAGATATTGATGCAACAACCAATCAAAAGGGAACTTCTGAAACGGTTAAAGCTCAAGCCGGTATTGCGATGTTCTACAATTTGGACTATTACGATGCCGATGGAAACGCAATTGCATATTCTCTGAAAGTTGTTGATACAATGGGCGAGTATTTCCCGTTTGAAAACAAATCGTTCTATCTTGACGAGTTGACGCGGATTACCTATGTTACGTTAAGCAGTGTACCGACGGTTTCCGGTGTAAGTGCTGAATATGCAATAAATTCTGCTGAAAAAATCAAAAAAATTCTAACCGACGATGCTGCAGCCACTGTTGTTGGCGACGGCTATAAAGTTTTAGATATGAACAGCCAAACCGCAAAAATAAACAGGTGGCTCACAGATCAAATTGTGTTTACCTTGAGTTGCGGCATTGACAAGGATGATTCTATTGATCAAGTGAAATTAATTCAAGATAATGAAATTAGTTTTAGCGTTATTAAGATCGTTTCACCGGGGCAATATGAAGAATTATCTTTTGAAGATGCTATTGAACTTGGAAAAACAATTGAAGGCGGAAAAATCATTGTCACATTGCATCTTTTGGTTTTAGCAGATTCTTTGGTTAATGAAAAAGATTTGTATGCAGAAATTGCTACTACTAGTGGACTTGTAAAAGCAAAATTGAATGCCCACATATATGAACTGAATTTTTATTCCATTGATTTGTCTTGGTTGGCAAATGGAGCCTCGCTCCCGATTTCTCCCACATTGGCTCAGATCCTTAAAGGATTTGGACGTGAACTTTCGATCAAACCAATCAAAAATAACAATAAATTTAAGATCAAGGTCAAGGCTTCAGAAGATTCATTCAAAGTTGCCATACAATTTGGTGAAAAGCACGATATAGGATTAGATGCAATTGATGAAAACGATGAATGGGGGCAGGAATATCTATCTGATAAAGAAGATAAAGAAACCGGTAGAGATCTTTTTTGGGAACACTGGGACACGCTTGTTAATCAAAGAAAACTTACGACTTTCCAGTATAGTAAAGAAAAAAAATCTTCATATTACATATTGGGTTCTCTTGAGGTAAAGTATAAGGGGATAGATGAAAATGGTAAGCCCGATATTTCGGTTACAAGTTGCATTACAGGCGCAATAGGATTCACTTACAGTTTTGGTGCAACATACCAGGTTGTAGTTGTTCCGGTAAGAGTTGAAATTGAAATTGGCGCAGAAGCCCAATTGAATTTAAAATTTGTCTTTGATAAAGAGGCAGAAAAATTTATCACACCGGATTTTACCATCAAATTGAAAGGTGAGTTCAGCTTAAGTGCTGGAGTTGGTTTTTCTTTTGTTTCTGCTGGTGTATATGGGAAAGCCGAAACGATTGTAATTCTAAAACCAAATTATCAAGTGATTTTACATCCATTAGAAAATCTTTTGGAACCATCTCTCGTAGTAAAAGAATGGACACTTGAGGGGGATGTTGGCTTTTATGTCAAGTATTCAGGACTAATTGTAAAATGGAGAAAAGAATGGTCGATATTAAAAGCCCTCGGTGTTGATGCAAAATGGGTCATTTATAAAGATGGGAAATGGTGGTTTGAAAAGGATAACAAACCTAAATCTGCATCTTACAATTCTATTTTGTACGACGAATCCAACTATTCGATTGCAACCAGTTCTGCAAAATCAAGGAAGATGCGGTTGTCGTTAAATCCGGATGAAAACAGCGATTATTGGAGCGATGAAAGCGCCCATTCCGGCATGACGCCGAAAATGCTTCGGGTCGGCGACAAGATTTACATCTTCTATCAGGAAGACCTGGCGCGCTTTGACGAAACGACGGAAGAGTATCTGTACACTTCCTACAAGGATTCTTACAATTATTCGCAGTACGACAAATACAATTATCAAAAGATCGTTTACCAAATCTACGATACGAAGACCAATACATTGTCTGATGAGGTTTACGTACTCGACGACAACGGTTATTCCGACGGTTCGTTTGACGTTTACAACGATGGCAGCAATGCCGTTGTCATTTATAGCCAGATGAACAAACGGCTGACCGAAGAGGACGATTTGAACGATCTTAGCAGTTATGTCGGCTCAATGGATATCAAAACGGCGGCTTTCTCCGGTGCAACGCAAAAATTCGTTGCAGCTGAAACAAAGTTGACTGACGACGAGTTTTACGATTACAGCATTCATACCGGCGTTGTAAATGGGAAATTGACGGCGGTCTGGATCCAGAATCAAGCAAACTCTATGTTTGGCGCAACCGAAGATGGCAAGCCTTCCAATGTGCTCGTCAGCACCTATGAATACGGTGCGTGGAGCGTTCCTTCGGTCATTTGCACCGCTGATACCCTGATTACCGATCTGGAACTTGGCGAAAACGGAATTGCTTATATTATCGACGTCAACAACGATTTGTCTTCCGCAATCATCGACGATGAAATTGTTGAAAATACCTTTACCGATCGAATTGTTCACATCCTTGATTTCTCGGATCTTTCCAACGAAACCGTTTCGGAAGAAGACGCATATTTTGACGTTTCCTATGTTGACGGCACGTTCGTGTACTATCTGAACGGCAATCTTTATACCGTCTCGAAAGAAAACGGAGAATATGCAATCAGCATTGACGAAAATGCGGCAATGCTGAACCAAATGATCGAGAACCTGCCGTCTGAATATCAGATTGTTGAGGACTCTGACGGCAAAGTTAAAGCCATTGTTTATGTTGGTTCCGAGGATAACGGTTCCAATCTCTATGGAATCTTCTGCTCCGAAAATGTGTTTGGCAGCCCGGTCAAGCTGACGAACTACGGTGAGAACGAGTACGTTCAATCCTTCGACATCTCTGATTTCGGAGACAAGATGATGCTCTCGGTTTTGGTTTCTACCGTAGATTTTTCCGAGGCAGAGCTGGTTGAAAACGAATCCGGAGAAGATGCGCTTGAAGGAGAGGTTTCTCTTAACGAAACCTACCGGTTTGAGGCAAAATTTGTAGATTATCCCACCGGATACGAAGTTGGAGAAATCACCTTTGATTATGATGCGGTAGCTCCCAATAATGATCTTGAATTGTCGATCCCGATCACGAACAAAGGATACGAATCTTTACAACTTGCAGATATCCCGGTGACGATCAATGGCGTACGGGCTACTAATCTTGGATTCTTTGACGGAGAAGACGAGGAATACGAAGACGGTATTCTTCCTTCCGGCGTACAGGCATACCTGAAAGTCAGCTTCAACCCGGGCAGTGTAACTGAAAACGAATATTCTGTTGTTGTCGGGAAAGATACGCCCAGTGAAACGACGCAATCTGTCAAGATCTGGTACAGCGATTTTGTAGTAAATGGGAAACAAATCATTATCGGCGGACAGTATTATGTTATTGCGAACGTTACAAACATCGGTTACCTATCCGGGCAGTATCATTTAACGGCAAAATATAACGATACGGTTATTTTTGAAGCTGAAACCGATTTGCTGACGAGAGGGCAATCGCAATATTTTGCAATTCCTCTTGACGACGAATTGATTCATGAAGACACCTGTATTGTAACGATTGGTGTAAATGCGGATTCGGAATACTATACCACAAACAATTTGCTGTCGGTCAATGTTTCTATCGCCCCGGAACTTCAATCGGATGAGGTGTCGATCTCTCCGCGCCAGATAAGAATCGACAGATCTCGGCCGAACGATATTTCGATTGAGTTTAGCAGTGAAGAATTGACTTTGGAGCATATTACTGTCGGTGACGAGGACTTTGGTGCTTTTGTGCAGGAGACGAATTCTGAACATACCAGAGTTACTTTGAGCAGCGAATATCTCTTAAGTCACTACTCAAACGGCACATACGGTTTTGTGTTCAATTTCTCAAGCGGTGATAAAGCAACGGCTCGAATCAACATTTATGAAACGTTTGAAATCCGTTGGGATATTGACGGCAAAGTTGAGGCAGAGCGTTACGAAACAAATGCGATCCCGTCTCATGCTACTCCTTACAAAGACGGCGATGCAGAGTATGAATCCTACGAATTTATCGGTTGGGATAAAGCTGTTGAACCGGTTTCTAGAAATGAATCGTATATTGCTGTTTTCAAGCCGGGCAATAAATGCACATACACGGTTACTTGGAATGTTGATGGAGCCAAGTATCAGGAGACCTATTTCTATGGCGAAATTCCTTCTGACGCCGATATCAATAAGGTAAAACCTGTGGGCATTGAGTATTCTTACGAATTTGACGGTTGGGACAAGCCGATTACAGAAGTAACTGAAAATACGCAATATGTTGCACAGTTCAAATCGACACTGAGAGAATATACGGTCACTTGGGAGGTTAACGGAACTGTAACAAAGGAGACATACCCATATGGGGATAGGCCTTCACCGGACAACATTGTGACTGATAAATCGCCAGATCCTCAATATACGTATATTTTTGCAGGCTGGGACCATGACATCGACTTAGTGACCGGCGACACAATATATGTGGCAATATTTACCAAAAAGCTGAACACTTATGAAGTGTGGTGGGTGGTTGACGGAGCAACTTACGAAGAAACGTACGAATACGGTGCTACCCCTTCGTACAAAAACGTTGTAAACAAAGATGCTGACGCTCAATATACGTACACGTTCTATGGATGGGATAAGGAAATTACGCCCGTTGTTTCTGATACCGAGTATGTTGCGGTTTTCTCCGAGACGGTGAACTGCTATACGATAACTTGGGTTGTAAACGGTAATACCTATACTCAAACATACGCATATGGGCAAACCCCTGTGTTTGATGAAAGGTTATTTGAAGTTGTTTCTGACAAACAGCATTGTAATTTGTTCCAAGGTTGGGACAAAGAAATTGTATCCGTGACCGGAGAAGAAACATATACTGCTGTTTTCGAGGCTCGGGATGCTCACGATTTTACAGATACCATTGAGACAAGCGAAAATGGAATCGAATACATTGTTCACACGTGTGAATGTGGGTATGTTGAATATGAATTGTCGGAAAATGTTCCACAAATTATCATGGAAAGCAAAACTGCAATGGCGGGAAGTACGGTGAAGGTAACCGTTAATTTGCAGAACAATCCGGGAATTGCCTCGATGCGCCTGAAAGTGTTTTATGATAGCGCATTGACCTTAACGAATGTTACTTATAACACTACTATTGGTGGGCAATTCCAGCAACCGCAGAGTTTCGGCAGTCCTGTAACGCTCAACTGGTTCAACGGTGCCGCAAACGCTACGGGAGACTTTGTATTTGCCACACTGACATTCCAGGTTGCAGATGATGCGATTCCGGATACCATGCTGCCAATAACGGTTGAGTATGCACAAGAAGATGTTTATAACATTGATGAAACCGATATTGAGTTCTTTGTTTCAAGTGGTGCTGTTAAAGTGATCAACTATATTCCTGGAGATATCAATGGAGACTTGTCTGTTAACAATAAGGACTTGACAAGATTGTTCCAGTATCTCTCCGATTGGGATGTAGAAGTGAATGAAAACGCACTTGACGTGAATGGAGATGGAAACGTCAACAACAAGGATTTGACGCGGCTCTTCCAATTCCTCTCCGATTGGGATGTTAAAATCTATTAAGGAGGATCGATATGAAAAAAATATTTTGCTTCATTGCATTCCTGCTTATTGCGCTATCCCTCTTGCCTTTTTCGGCATTTGCCGATAACGCCCCTGCGTTTGTGGTTTCGAACACAAACGCGGCCCCCGGCAGCCAAGTGGATGTGGAGATCTCGGTGTGCAATAACCCCGGAATTGCATCCATTAAATTGTCCGTAATCTATGATAGCGAGCTCGTTTTAGACGCTATTACCTATAACAGCTCGATAGGCGGTCAATCTCAAGAGCCGCAAACGAAAACCAGCCCCGTAACTTTAAACTGGTTTAACGGCGGTGAGAATTCAAACGGCGATTGGGTCTTTGCAACGCTACATTTTACAGTTCCAAGCGAAATAAGTGATGGAACTTATCCGATCTCTGTAACATATGAAGCGGATAATGTTTATAACATTGCAGAGGAAAACCTCGATTTTGCAATTGAAAACGGAGCAATCAAGGTTGCTCAAAATAGTTCCAAAATCACCTCCGCCGCCCTTGCGCTCGGCAAGGATATCACCGTTAACTACTACGCAACGCTTCCATTAGCGCAATTTGACGCGCAAATGCGCTTTACGATGAACGGCAAGGAAACGATCGTGGACGGAACCCAAGAGGGGAACGAGTATGTTTTCCTGTTTGGCGTTTCTCCGCAGTGCATGGGGGATAATATCAAAGCAGAGCTGATCCTTGGCGATGAAGTTCTCGATACCGTTGAAACCTATAGCGTTCGTCAGAACTGCCTGAATCTGCTCTCCAAAAATCCGTCGGACGAGCTGAGAACACTGATTGCCGATCTGTTGGAGTACGGCGCAATGTCGCAGGTTTATACCAATTATAAAACTGATGCGCTCGTCAACGAAGGTGTCACCGGGCAAACCGAATTTGTTCCGCTTGCAGATAATATAGAAACCGGTCTCTACGTCACCTATGATTTGGATGAAACGAGTAACGAAGCGTATTATCTGACCGCCGCCGGTGTTTACTTTGATTCGGTCAATCAGTTGTATTTCAAACTTTATGCAGAAGGTGTAACCGATAGCAATTTCGAGGTCGTTATTACCGATATGCAAGGGAACGAAGCTCGCCGTCTGCCTTCCGAATTTGAGGAGATTGGAGAGAATCTTTATATGATTTACACCGATCCGATCTACGCGTCTGAATTGTCGTTCAGCGAAGAAGACGGTGACTATTATTGGTATAGTGTTTCTCTGAACACCGTCCAGATTAAAAAAGGCAAACGGGTTTTAACAGCGGTTCAGGAATTGTATAATTACAGCCTTGCCTCCTATGTCTTCGGAAAGCAGGACGACAACGATGCAATGGCAAATCTTGCAAAGGCGCTTTATAACTACGGTTTGTCAGCCGCGGCGTATCTGGACGCACAGTGAGGAGGGAAGACCATGAAAAAGCAATATGAAATGATGATCGTAACGGTTTATCATATTGAAATGGAAGACATCCTTACTACCAGTACGGGTGGTTTCCACGGTGAAGACGAAGTTTTGAAACCGACGCTATGAAAAAGAGCTTTTTATGTATATTATTGGCGTTTGCTCTTGTTCTTCTTTTGACGTCATGTTTTCCGAAAAACGATCAACAAGAACAAACGCCCAATGAAGAAAAGGGCAAAACGGAATCTCCCGTTGATGAAAAGCAGGGAGAAACTGATACACGGCAACCGGATAATGATACGCAAACAGGGGATGAACAAGGCAGCGGCAAGAATGATCCGGATAAAGAAGGAAAAGATGAAACCAATACATCCGATCCGGATGATCAATCCGGAGAGCAGTCATCGGGTAACACGCAAACTGATGACGAACATTCTGATGATGGACAATCCAATTCTCCGGTAATTGTTCTGCCAAAAGATCATTTTTGAGTTTTTTAGGGCTCAAATCTTACGGCCATAACTTTTTTACAACGTAAAGAAGAGCGAAAAGCCAAGCACTTGAGCCATTTTTCATATCCAGAAAACAAAAAAAGGCTTCAGAACAGCATTGATGCTGCTCTGAAGCCTTTTTTTACCTCGAAAACCTTGAATGAAAAACTGCGAAAAATCGCAAAAAATGCAAAAAAGAGCGACGCTATCTAATATCTTGCCGCCGGTTTTTTGTCATAAAGTATCTACCTTTATGGTACAGAAATCTTCCAAATAAGAACTTCCAACTTATTTTATCATGCTTTGTCGAATTTTGCAATACTTTTTTGCAAATTTGCATAATACTTTTCAAAAAAACTGTTTTTCTGTTAAAA
>SVUK01000011.1 GCA_015063325.1 Oscillospiraceae bacterium
TAAGTCCTCCGGCTACCGCATCGGTCCGTTTGAGATCGAAAGCGTCATTATGGAGCTTCCGTACGTGCTTGAATGCGGCGTTTCCGCCGCCCCCGACGAGGTGCGCGGTCAAGTGGTCAAAGCCTCCATCGTTCTGACCAAGGGAACCGAACCCTCCGAAGAACTGAAAAAGGAAATTCAGAACTACGTCAAAACGCACACCGCGCCATACAAATATCCGCGTATCGTCGTCTTCCGCGACGAACTGCCGAAAACCGTCAGCGGTAAGATTCGGAGGAACATGCTATGAGTTTTCGCCGCGTGACCCTGCTTTGCGGTCATTACGGGAGCGGAAAAACCAATATCGCCGTTAATTTAGCGCTTAAATTGCGCGAAGAAGAAAAAAAGGTTGCCGTTGCCGATTTGGATATCGTCAACCCCTATTTCCGCACCAAGGACAGCGGCGAAGACTTTGCGCACGCCGGCATTCGCCTCATCTCCTCGGCGTTCGCAAACACCAATTTGGATCTTCCTGCCATGCCGCAGGATCTTTACGCCATTACAGACGACCGCTCACTTCATGTCATTGTGGACGTTGGCGGCGATGATCGCGGCGCTTTGGCGCTGGGTCGGCTGGCGCCCGCCCTTTTGGAAGAGAACGACTACGAAATGTTGCTTGTCATCAACCGTTTTCGTCCGCTTTCTCGCGACGCGCAGTCCACGATTGAAATCAAGGAAGAGATCGAAGCGGCTTGCGGCATTCCCTTTACCGGGATCGTCAACAACTCCAACCTCGGGGCAGAGACCACCGCCGACGTAGTGCGCTCCTCGATCGCTTACGGAAACGAGGTTGCCGCGCTTTCGGGACTCCCTTTACGTTACACCACTGTGGAAGCCTCGCTCTACGACGGACTGAAAGACGAAATTCCGAATTTATTACCGCTCCACTTGCAAAAAAAGATTATTGACCGATAAAGGAGGAAAGACCAATGGGAAAGAAAAAACAACGCATTGAAACCACCTGCGTACAGGGCGGCTATCACCCCGGAAACGGCGAGCCGCGTCAAATTCCGATTATTCAAAGCACCACGTTTAAATACAACACCGGCGCCGATATGGGGAAACTTTTCGATTTGGAGGCAAGCGGCTATTTTTACACTCGTTTGCAAAATCCCACAAACGACGCCGTTGCCGCAAAGATTTGCGAACTGGAAGGCGGCACCGCCGCCATGCTGACCTCCTCGGGTCAGGCGGCAAACTTCTATGCCGTTTTCAATATTGCCAACTGCGGCGACCATGTGGTTTCGCTCTCGGCAATTTACGGCGGTACTTTCAACCTTTTCTCGGTCACCATGAAGAAAATGGGAATTGATTTCACCTTCCTGTCTCCCGACTGCACCGACGAAGAACTGGAATCCGCTTTCCGCCCCAACACCAAAGCCGTTTTCGGCGAAACGATTGCAAACCCGGCTTTGCGCGTGCTGGATATCGAACGCTTTGCAAAAGCTGCCCACAAACACGGCGTACCGCTGATTGTTGACAACACCTTTGCAACTCCGGTCAACTGCCGCCCGATCGAATGGGGCGCCGATATCGTGACGCATTCCACCACCAAATATATGGACGGTCACGGTGCAGGCGTTGGCGGTTGCATTGTGGACAGCGGTAAATTTGATTGGACAAAATATCCCGATCGATTTCCCGGTCTTTGCACGCCGGACGAAAGCTACCACGGCGTAACTTATACCGAGCGGTTCGGTCTCGGCGGTGCCTTTATCACAAAAGCGACCGCACAACTCATGCGCGATTTCGGCTCGATCCAATCGCCGCAAAATGCATTTTTGCTTAATTTGGGATTGGAAAGTTTGCATGTCCGTATGGCGCGCCATTGCGAAAACGGGCAGGCGGTTGCCGAATATCTGTCAAGCGACGACCGTATCTCCTTTGTGACCTACTGCGGTCTTCCCACCGACCGCGACCACGCGCTGGCGCAAAAGTATCTGCCAAACGGGTCCTGCGGTGTGGTCAGCTTCGGCGTCAAAGGCGGCAGAGCCGCAGCGGAAAAGTTTATGAGCAACCTCAAGCTTGCCGCGATTGAAACACATGTTGCCGACGCGCGCACCTGCTGTTTGCACCCGGCAAGCACCACCCATCGGCAAATGAGCGACGCAGAGCTGATTGCCGCCGGCGTTTCCCCCGACCTCATCCGTCTTTCCTGCGGTTTGGAAAACAAAGAGGATCTGATCGATGATATCAAACAGGCACTGGACGCTCTTTGAAACCAATAAAATTGCTTTGAAACCAATCGTATTGATTTAAATTTGGAATCCAATAGAACTGATTTGAAATTTAATAGAATTGATTTGAAATAAATAGAATTGAAAGGAAAGGAAAAAGCCATGTCGAAACTGACTTTCAACACCGACAACTGCAAGGGTTGCGGACTTTGTGTGGACGCTTGCCCCAAAAAGATTTTGCGCCTTGCAACCGAAAAAATCAATAAAAAGGGACACCACCCTGCCGAGATCATTGATCAGGCCGCTTGTATTGCTTGCGCCTCGTGCGCACTGATGTGCCCCGACGTCATTATCACCGTAGAAAAGTAAGGGGGCGAAAAATAAAAATGTCTGAAAAAGTATTGATGAAAGGCAATGAAGCCATTGCCGAAGCCGCGATTGTTGCCGGATGCCGCCATTATTTCGGCTATCCCATCACACCGCAAACCGAAATTGCCGCCTATATGGCAAAAAAGATGCCCAAAATCGGCGGAACATTTTTGCAGGCGGAAAGTGAAATTGCCGCCATCAACATGGTCTACGGCGTTTCCTCCGCAGGACTGCGCGTTATGACCTCCTCCTCCAGTCCCGGAGTATCGCTCAAGGGCGAGGGACTTTCCTACCTTGCCGGCGCCGATTTGCCGGCGCTCATCGTCAACGTTCAGCGCGGCGGTCCGGGACTCGGCGGCATCCAGCCCAGCCAATCCGACTATTTTCAAGCCACGCGCGGCGGCGGTCACGGCGACTACCACATGATTGTTCTTGCGCCTTCCTCGGTGCAGGAAATGGCAGAACTGACCGTCAAAGGGTTTGAACTTGCCGATACCTACCGCATGACGACGATGATCCTTGCCGACGGCACCATGGGGCAGATGATGGAACCTGTGGCGCTCGACGACCTAAAGGTTAACCCGATGCCCGAAAAACCCTGGGCAACCACCGGTACGGGCATGAAACGCAAACATAATATTGTCAATTCCCTCTTCCTTAAACCGGAGGAACTGGAAAAAACCAACTTTGAGCGTTACGAACGCTACGCGAAAATTCAAGCAACCGAAGCACGCGCCGAGGAATACCGCATGGAGGACGCCGAAATCTGTCTTGCCGCTTTCGGCATTGCCGCGCGCGTTTCCAAAAACGCCGTGGACGAGGCGCGCAAGATGGGTATTAAAGCCGGTCTGATCCGCCCGATTACCCTTTGGCCCTTCCCGAACGAGGTCTTCCGCAAAGCCGCCGACCATGCCAAAGCTTTCATTTCGGTGGAGCTTTCCATGGGGCAGATGATTGAGGACGTTCGCTTGGCTTCGGAATGCCGCGTTCCGGTCACGCTCTGCAATCGCGCAGGCGGTATGATTCCCACACCCGATCAGGTGCTGGACGCCATTGTCACCGCCGCGAAAGGAGGTCATTGAACCATGGTCGTATTTCAAAAACCCAAAGCCCTGACCGACGCACCCTTCCACTACTGCCCCGGCTGCACCCACGGTATTATCCACCGTCTGGTTGCCGAGGTCATCGACGAACTTGGCATCGAGGGAAAAACCATTGGCATTGCCCCGGTCGGTTGCTCGGTCATGGCATATGATTATTTTAACTGCGATATGATTGAGGCCGCCCACGGCCGCGCTCCGGCAGTTGCTACCGGCGTCAAACGCGCAAATCCCGAAAATGTCGTCTTCACTTATCAAGGCGACGGTGACCTTGCCTCCATCGGCATGGCGGAAACCGTTCATTCGGCGGCGCGCAACGAGAATATCACCGTCATCTTTATCAACAACGCGATCTACGGTATGACCGGCGGTCAGATGGCGCCGACCTCGCTCCCCGGACAGGTTACGCAGACCTCTCCCTACGGACGTGACGTCAAGGCTTGCGGCTACCCGATCCGCGTTTGCGAAATGCTTTCCGAGCTGGAAGGTCCCGAATATCTGGAACGCGTGACCGTGAACAGCGTTGCCAACGTCCGCAAGGCGAAAAAAGCAATTAAAAAGGCATTCCAAAATCAGATTGACGGCAAAGGATTCTCACTCGTTGAAGTCATTTCTTCCTGCCCCACCAACTGGGGTATGACGCCGCAGGCAGCTCTGAAATGGATTGACGAAAAGATGATTCCCTATTATCCGCTCGGCGTTTACAAAGATCGTTCGGCAAAAAAGGAGGAAGAAACGAAATGAAAACCACACAATTTCTTTTTTCCGGCTTCGGCGGTCAGGGCATTCTGTTTGCCGGTAAATTCCTTGCTTACAAGGGCTTGATCGAAGGTAAGCAAGTCAGTTGGCTCCCCTCCTACGGTCCCGAAATGCGCGGCGGCACGGCAAGCTGCAGCGTGATCGTCAGCGACGAGGCGGTGGGTTCTCCCATCGTTTCCAAGCCCGACGTTCTCATTGCCATGAACCTTCCCTCGCTCGACCGTTTTGAGAGCGCAGTCGCGCCCGGCGGCATCATCTTTGCCGACAGCACGCTGATTGAAAGAAAAGTTACCCGTACCGATGTGAAAGCAATTTACATTCCTGCAACCAAACTGGCAAGCGACAACGGATTCCCCACCCTTGCAAACATGATTCTCTTGGGCAGAATTTTTGCCGAGCTGGGCGAGTTTGACGATACCAACGTAGAAGCCGCGCTGACAAAAGTCATTCCGGCAAAGCACGCCGATATGAAAGAGATCAACCTGAAAGCCCTGCGCTTGGGCGCCGAGCAGTGAAAGGAGTACATACCTATGAACATTCGTTTTGAAAAAAATACTGCCCCGAAAGAAAAACCGCAGGACAATACCCTCGGTTTCGGAAAAATTTTTACCGATCATATGTTTATGATGAACTATGATCCCGAAAACGGCTGGCACGACGCGCGTATCGTTCCTTTTCAAAACATTTCGCTTCATCCTGCCGCTACCGTTTTGCACTACGGCTCCGAAATTTTTGAAGGTCTGAAAGCCTATCGCCGCGCCGACGGCGGCATTCAGCTCTTCCGTCCCTTGGAAAACATTCGCCGCATGAACAACTCGGCGGAGCGTCTTTGCCTGCCGCAAATTCCCGAAAAGGACGCGCTTGAAGCACTGACCACCTTTGTTCGCACCGAGGCGGAATGGACGCCGCATTCCGAGGGCACATCGCTTTACCTGCGCCCCTTTATGTTCGGCAATGATGAAAGTCTCGGCGTTCATACCGTTCATCATGCGCTGTTCGTTATCATCGCCTCCCCGGTCGGCAGTTACTATGCCGAGGGAATTAACCCCGTGCGCATTATGATTGAGGATGAGGACGTTCGCGCCGTTCGCGGCGGCACCGGCTACGCCAAGTGCGGCGGCAACTACGCCGCCTCCAACCGCGCCGGCGAGCGCGCCGCGCAAAAGGGCTATTCGCAAGTTCTTTGGTTGGATGGCGTGGAGCGCAAGTATATTGAAGAAGTCGGCGCCATGAACGTGATGTTCCTCATTGGGGATGAGGTTGTAACCCCGAAGCTTACCGGCTCGATCCTGCCCGGCATTACCCGCAAATCCTGCATTGAAATTCTGCAAAAAGAGGGCTACAAGGTCAGCGAGCGCTTGCTCTCGGTTGAAGAACTCTCGAATGCCATGAAGGACGGCACCCTGAAGGAAGCCTGGGGTTGCGGTACCGCCGCGGTCGTCTCCCCCATCGGCGAGTTGCTCTACAAGGATCAAAAATATATCGTCAACGGCGGAAAAATCGGAAAACTCACCCAACACCTTTACGATACCCTGACGGGCATTCAATGGGGCAAAACCGCCGATCCCTACGGTTGGATCTACAAACTTTAATAGATGAAAAATTTGAAAGGAGAAAACACCATGTTTCAATCTGAATATCTGAAAAAAGTTTACGCCGGCGTGGAAGCGCGCAACCCCGGTGAAAAAGAATTTTTGCAAGCTGTGCGCGAAGTGCTCGAATCGCTCGAACCCGTTGTTCTTGCCAATCCGAAGTTGGAAGAACAGGGCGTTTTGGAACGCATCGTAGAGCCGGAACGTCAGCTCTTCTTCCGCGTTTCCTGGGTGGACGACAAGGGAAAGGTGCAGGTCAACCGCGGCTACCGCGTGCAGTTCAACTCCGCCATCGGTCCCTACAAGGGCGGCATTCGTCTGCATCCCTCGGTCAACGCGTCGGTCATCAAATTCCTCGGCTTTGAGCAGATTTTCAAAAACAGCTTGACCGGTCTTCCTATCGGCGGCGGCAAAGGCGGCTCCGATTTTGATCCCAAGGGCAAATCCGACCTGGAAGTCATGCGTTTCTGCCAAAGCTTTATGACCGAACTTGCTAAACACATTGGCGCCGACACCGACGTTCCTGCCGGCGATATCGGAACCGGTGCGCGCGAAATCGGCTATATGTACGGTCAGTATAAGCGCCTGCGCAACGAATTTACCGGCGTTCTGACCGGCAAGGGACTGACCTATGGCGGTTCTCTTGCACGGAAGGAGGCAACCGGCTTCGGTCTTTGCTACTTTGTGGACGAAATGCTTGCCTGCATGAAGAAAGAATCCTTCAAAGGCAAAACGGTGGTCGTTTCCGGCTCGGGTAACGTTGCCATCTACGCCAATCAGAAAGCCACCGAGCTGGGCGGCAAGGTCGTTGCCATGTCCGACTCCAACGGCTATGTTTACGATCCCAACGGCATCAATCTCGATGTTGTCAAGCAGATCAAAGAGGTCGAAAGAGGACGCATTAAGGAATACGTCAACCGCGTCAAGGGCGCCGAATATCACGAAGGCTGCTCCGGCATTTGGACGGTGAAATGCGACATTGCTCTGCCCTGCGCAACGCAGAACGAGATCAATGAGGAAAGCGCAAAGATTTTGGTCAAAAACGGCGTAATTGCTGTTGGTGAAGGCGCAAATATGCCCTCCACGCCCGAAGCCATTGCCGTGTTCCAAAACGCAGGCGTGCTGTTTGCTCCGGCAAAGGCGGCAAACGCAGGCGGCGTTGCCACCTCGGCTTTGGAGATGAGCCAAAACTCCCAGCGTCTCTCCTGGACGTTCGAAGAAGTGGACGCCAAACTCAAGACCATTATGGTCAATATCTTCCACAACGCCTACAATGCCGCCGAGAAATACGGCATGAAGGGCAATTTGGTTGCCGGCGCGAACATTGCCGGATTTGAGAAGGTTGCCGACGCCATGTTGGCACAGGGCATTGCCTATTGATATTTTACAAAACAAAAACAAGCGGCGGACCGAAAATCGGTCCGCCGTTTGTTTTTGTTTTTCTTTTGCAAGCTTTCTTTTTTCTCTTTTTCAGGCTCTTTTTTTGCAATCCGGGCAAATGTAATGAACGGTGAGCTCATAGCCGGTAATGTCTTTCCCAACCGTTTGCTTAAGCCGCTCGGTCAGCCACGGGAGCGTGATATTGGCAAGTTTGCCGCAAACGTCGCAACGCAAATGGTCATGGTCGGCTCCACCCTTTTCAAAGCAATCGGCGCTTCCGTCCACATGTACGCGGCGGATAACGCCGGCGTCGGTCATGGCGTTCAGATTATTATAAACGGTTGCCATGGCGATACTCGGCATTTTCAGTTTGGCAAGGAAAAAAACCTCGTCGGCGGTCAGATGGCGGTCGGCATGGTTCAAAATTTGCAGGATCAGCTCGCGCTGTTTGGTCATGGCGTACTCCCTCAAAAATCAAAAAATTTAGAATCAATCTAAAAATATTATAGCCAATCCCGGGCAAAATGTCAAGTATTTTCGGATTTTTGCGCGAAAAAAGAAAAAAGGCTGTTCAAACGTTCCGTTTTATGGTAGAATAAAGAAAAATGGGAAGGGAGATTTTTGCCATGGTACGCATTCGGGTATTTTCTTATCAAGCGCTTCCCCCAAAAGAACGGCTGGAGGCGATTTTGGGCGCGCCGGTCGCCGCGTTTCTTTCGCAGGGGCGGCGCGGAACCGCTTTGCAGGAAACGCTGACCGGGTTTTGTCTGCTCTCGCAAATGCTCCCGGAAATTCCGCTCGAATCGGTTCATAAAACAGAAAAAGGACGTCCCTTTCTTGCCGGGTTTCCAAACTTGGATTTCAGCATCACCCATTGCAGCGGTTTTGTCGCCTGCGCCCTGGAAGACGGAGACGCACCGAAAGTCGGGCTGGACGCCGAATGTTTAGGAACGCAGACCGAACGCTCAATGCGTCTTGTGGCGCACCGCTGGTTCACCCCCTCCGAACAGGCAGACTTTGAAGCCTCTTTCGGTGAGGAAAATTTTCTTTCCATTTGGACGGCGAAGGAAGCCGCCGCAAAATTTACCGGCAACGGGCTGGACCGTTTTTCGGCGCCCAACCTTGCCGAAATGGAATGCCGGCACTACCACGTTGGCGATGTAATCCTTTGCGCCGTTTGCCGCAAAGGAATCCGCCTGCCCGACGAATTGGAATTTGCCGAACCGATTGAATAAAAAACGGTTGCGCTTTTTGGGCGTAACCGTTTTTTTCATTTGTCTTTTTTCATTATTTCAACGCCATCAGATCAAGCGCACTTCCATACTCGTTTGGTACAAACGGATTTTTCTCCGCCGCCTCGGCAATCGCTTTTTCGCGTTCTGCCTCAGACTTCTCCGCACGCATATTTTTATAATAGGTCGGCAGTTGATAAGCGGTAAACGATTCCATATCGTTCATTTCCAAAATTAAAAACCGATATTCCGTTCCGGTCTTGCGAATCTCCCCGATCGGGTTTTCTTCGCTCAGAGAGAAAGCGTCGACTTCCAAAAGCTCGTCGTCGGAATATCCGCGCACCAAATAGAATTTGGCGGAAAGTTCAACATCGCTCCTTCCCTGCACCGCTTCCTCTGCCGTTTTTCCTTGTGCCATGGCGGCGCGTACCGCTTGAACAGTCGCTTCGCTTTTTGCGGTGATCCTGCGCGCGCGAACGAGATTCCCGGCTTGAAGCCATGCCGAAAAAGCTGTTTCATTTTCCAGCTCCGTCCCGGCAAACAGCGAGGTTTCCAACTGCTCTCTCCATCTCAACTCGATCTCGGCGCGCCCGAGAAGCAATCGGGCATAGCTTTCGGTCAACCGATTTTCCTTTAAAAAAGATTTATATTTGCTCTTGCTTCCGTATTCTTCGATTGCGTCATTCACCGCGGCGTCCACCGCCGTTTGAATCTCGGCGGATTCCATCGTTAGCTCAGGGAAAACCGCCTTTGCGGCAACCGTAACCGCATAATCGGCTGCAATTTGATCGGCAACGGCACGCCAAAGTTCTTCGGATGTCAAATCCTTTTCTTTTTCCAGAAGGGTTTGTGCAACGAACCGCAGCTCCTCATAGAGAACATCGTACCCTGCGCAGGAGCCGACGACCTCTTTCTCCTTGTTCGCGCATCCGCCAAGCAGAGAAAGCAGGCAAACGGCGACCAAAATCGCAGAAAGAATCCGTATTTTCATTCGGTGCGCCTCCTTTTTTCGTTCTTGCGTTTATTTTACACCAAAGTTATGGACAATTTATGAATATCCCGAAAAAGATTGACTTTCGGGGGAAAATATGCTATACTGAACAGGAAATCAACCGAAAAGTTGATGAAAATACGAACGGAGGATGATAACCATGAAGAAGACGATCACGCTGATCGCGCTGATCCTTGCCCTTGTTTTGGCGGTAGGACTTTGCGCCTGCGACAACGGCAACACCACCGAAAACGGGAAAACCGAAAACCAAAGCAAACAAACCGAACAGGGCGAAGTACAATACGAAAAAGACAAAGCAACGCTGGAGGCCGCCGGATACAGCGTTACGATGAGCACCGCGGCATCGACCGATCTGACCTCGCTGGAAACGGCAAACGGCCTGGAAGTTGGCACACTGGAGGCCTGGATGATCGCCTTGAAAAATGGATCCTCGCAGATTGTTGCCTACTATTTCAAAACCGCCGAGGCAGCTTCCGCTTTCCACACGCAGAGAGAAGACAGCGTGCTGAAAGGCAGAGCCGTGATCCTGAACGACACCGAGGAAGTGATCTCCAAATAATTCGTGCTTTTCTCCCTTTTGGCGCGCCATACCGCAAAACGCAGGTATGGCGCGTCTTTTTTGCAAAAATAAAAAAAGAACGCGCGTTTTTTTCGGAAATTGTTTGCAAAGGGAGAAAAATATGGTATAATAAATTTATAAAAGATCAAAATCCGCGGAAAGGAAAAGCATTTTTATGAAAGAAACCTACAAAATTGCGCTTTCCAAAATCGTTGATGAATTCAAATTCGAGGTGCTCGTCCGCCCCGAAAACTTTGAAAAGATTATGATTGAAACGCCCGAAGTCAACCGCCCGGGTCTTGCCCTTGCAGGATTTTACGAGGTGTTTGATAAGGTACGGATCCAGCTTGTCGGCGAGGCGGAAACCCGGTATTTGCAATCGCTTTCCGATGAAAAAAGAAAAGAAATGCTGGAAAAATTTGTGGACGCGCTTCCGGTCGCCATCCTTTATACCCGGGATCTTCCCGTGGACGAAGTACTTTTGAACCGCGCAAAACTGCGGCAGGTCCCCGTTCTGCGCACCCCTGTCAAGACCAGCCCGATCATGTCCAGCCTGATCGCTTCGTTGAACAATTATCTTGCACCGCGCATTACACGCCACGGAGGACTTGTTGAAGTTTACGGCGAAGGTCTTTTGCTGTTGGGCGACAGCGGCGTTGGTAAAAGCGAGACTGCAATTGAACTTGTCAAAAGAGGACACCGCCTGATCGCAGACGACGCGGTGGAAATCAAACGCGTTTCCGAAAAAACGCTGGTCGGTTCGGCACCCGAAATGATCCGCCACTATGTGGAGCTTCGCGGTATCGGCATTGTGGATGTTCGCCGGCTGTTTGGTATGGGCGCCATTAAGGAGACTGAGCGAATTGATCTTGTGATTCAGCTGGAAAGTTGGGTGGAAGGCAAAATGTACGACCGATTGGGTATGGAAGAAGAACATATCAACATTTTGGGATTGGAGATTCCGTTAGTCACCGTTCCGGTACGTCCCGGCAGAAACCTTGCAATCATTTTGGAAATTGCGGCAATGAACAACCGTCAAAAACGCATGGGATATAATACCGCAGAAGAATTTAACAAAAAATTGATGCTCCAGATGGGGCTGGACCCAAACAACAGCTGAAAACCGGAGAAAGGGGAAACGGAAGATGAAAAAGCAAATGAAACAGCAAAAGAAAATACCGGTTTCCCGTATTTGCGAGATCCGTAACGGCGAGCTGATTCGCTATTACGGCGATGAAACCACCTTCACCGTTCCGGATTCGGTCAACATCATCGCCGCAGACGCATTCCGCGATTGTAAAAAGCTTGTGGAAGTAACGCTGGGAGCACAGGTCACCTCGATTCATCCGGGCGCCTTCAGCGGTTGCCGCAAACTGCACCGGGTCAATTTTTCTGGCGTTTTACGCGAGATCGGCGACGAGGCGTTTGCCAATTGCGAAGAGCTGGCAACGCTCTTTTTACCGCGCACCGTTTATGCCGTTGGAGAAAACGCTTTCCGCGATTGTAAATCCCTCAAAACCATCTCCCTTCCTGCCGAACTGAAATCCATCGGCGCAGGCGCATTTTCCGGATGCTCGGCGCTGGAAGAACTGACGTTGCCGGAAGGAATCGTCAATATTTATACCAAAACTTTTTTCGGATGCAGCTCATTGAAAAAGCTGAAAGTTTTTGATAAACTTCGCTCCATCAGTAGTTTTGCATTTTCACAATGTTCGGCGCTGGAAGAGCTGGACCTGCCGGAAAGTTTGACCTATATCGGGCGCGGCGCCTTCAGCGAATGTACAGCACTGAGAAATTTTCAAATTCCCGAAAGTACCGGCTTTATGGGAAACTACGCATTTTCCTGCTGCTCGTCGTTGGAAAGCGTGATCATTCCGAAAGGGATCAAAGCCATTGGTAGCTACGCGTTTTGCGCCTGTAAATCCCTTGGGCAGGTTGAACTGCCGAACGAGCTGGAAAGCATTGGACAGGGAGCTTTCTCCGTCTGCACAAGTCTTTCTGAAATTGTGATTCCCGAAAGCGTAAAGAGTATCGGGCGGAAGGCGTTCGCTTATGACAGCGCCCTGCAAACGGTTGAAATGAATCCCTCCATCACTATTTTAGAGGAAGAAACCTTTCTGCAATGCGCGTCGCTCCAAAAAATTCGTATGCCGGATTCCTTGCAACTGATTGGCGACCGAACATTTTTGGGATGCGCCTCGCTTCAATCGATCTATCTGCCGCGCGAGCTCAAAAGGATTCAGACGCGCGCCTTTGAAGGATGCGCCGCATTAAATAGCATCAGCTTTCCATACCGCATGGAACAAATTGAAGAATGGGCATTTTCAGAATGCAAAAATTTGGAAACCGTTATTCTCCCGTCCGCACATACACGCATTGGCGTCGGCGTTTTTGGAGGTTGTCCCCGTTTGGCAACGCTGGTCGTTTCCGAGGGAACGCTGTTGTTGCGACAAAAGAAAAGACGGTGGCGAGTTCCCGAAAATACGCAGATCATCTACCGCGCCGAGCTGGAGCTTTCCCAGCTGCTGGCAGAGTTTTCATCCCAGGAAACATCCGCAGAACGTCGGGAAGAATTACGCAAGGAGATCGGGGAATCGGTTCGCGTTCTGACGAAACGGAACAAGATGAAATCGGCAGAACAAATTCGAGAAAATTTGCACCGTGTCGCACTCGCGCTGGAGGACCGGGCAAGCGCCGAAGATAAACCAACCGTACCGACAACACCGACAATTCCGGAAACCGGACAAAAAGAAAAAATGCCGGAAGAGACGGAAAAAACAGATTCGGAAAAAATCTAAATACAAAAGAGGGAGAAAAATAGTTCTCCCTCTTCTGATATAGAAGATTTACAAAAAAAGGACGTATAACAAACAAAGATTGAAAAGCGAAAAAAGAATTGCGGAATATGCAAGCAAAAAAACCAAAAAAAGTATTGACAAATAAATGGCGGTATGTTATAATATTTTTTGCTTGATTAAATGATCAAGATTTGTGGATCGGTGAATTCTTTCACCGAAAAGACTTTCAAAAGGTCCCACCTCGGAGACCACACTCCGTGTAAAAATGAAAGGACACAACAGATTGGCAAGAGTACCTCTTCACTTTTCACTCTTACCTATTCCTTTATATGTGGGTATGTGCGGAGAAATTCCGTCATACCACGACTCATCACATTCGCGGGTATGTGCGTTGAAATTTCGCCATACCGCGACTCATAACATTCGCGGGTATGGCGGAATTGGCAGACGCGCTAGATTCAGGTTCTAGTGGGGGCAACTTCGTGGAGGTTCAAGTCCTCTTACCCGCACCAAGTCAGTATAATCCGAACCAACTATTCGTTACGAGTGAGTGGTTCGGATTTACTTTTCTGCTAAAATAAGCACAAAGAGCGGCGGGATTCACGTTCCGTCGCTTTTTTCGTTTTTGCGGGTTTATCGGCTTTAGGGATTGAAATTTGCACACTTTTGTGGTATAATACAACTATGAAAACAATTACTTACGAATTTGCCGATGGGCATATAGAAAATATCGAAGTCGAAGATGACGTTGCCGAAGTTTTTGCGGAAATAGAAAAATACGAGAAAAAAGTCAATCGCAAAGAAACGCGGCGGCAGGTTTCTTTGAGTAAAATGTTGGAAGACGGCTTTGACTTCCCCGATCCCGAGGAGGATATTGAAGTGATTTGGGAGAAACAGGAAGAAGCCGAGCGTGATGCAGAGAACGAACGCTTGGAGCAAGAAAGGCTCGACCGTCAGCAACGTAGATTAGAAGCAAAACTGACTCCGCGCCAAGCGCAAGCGTACTTTATGTTTAAGTATCTGAATATGAAAAAAGTCCGCATTGCCGATGAGATGGGCGTTACCGAAGGAGCCGTCCGCAAACTCATCCTGAAAGCGGAAGATAACCTTGAAAAATTGCATCAGCAAGCGATGGAAGCGAGAAAAGAACGAAAACGCCTGAGACGCAAAGAGGCGCGGAAGCTCAAAAAGGAACAGCAAAAGCTTCTGAAACGAACACAAGAAGAAACGCTTGAACTTCGCTTGTTAAAGGTGCTTTTCGGAGAAAATTAGGCCATTTTTACAGGGGGTACGATTTTTTAACGCCGTTATGGCTATATTATGGAGGGATCATCAAGCGCTTGCGCAATTGATTATCCCGATATAATACATTCGCAACGCGAATATATTATGGAGGGTAAAATAATCTCTCCCCATTCACAACTGAATATTTGTAAATGAGGAAGTTCTTTGATAGGACTTCCTTTTTTACCGCATGAATGCCGCTCTATATTCAGCGGCATTTTTTGTTGTCTATGGAAAACAGCCCCTTTAAGTGAAGGGAGAAATTAGCAAAGGGCGGTGATTGATATGATTGCAGGATGACTTGCAGGCGGTCGTTAAACGCTTGTGGAAGTGATTACAAAAAGACCTATTTGGAAAGCAAAAGTCAAGCAAAACGAGAGTAAGCGAAATAGGTGTAGCCTACTACACCAAACGTTGTTTGGTCGTAGGCTCTGCGAGGCTTTTTGTCCACCGAACAAAGTCGGGATGACTGTTTCTACACACCTATTTCGCGAAACAAAAACTATATTTACAGGAGGAAACCATTATATCTTATATCGTACTGAACATGAAAAAATATCCGCAAGGCGATATTGCAAAAGTCGCTTTGGAAAACGAACGGAAAGAGGGCTACGTCCGTATCGGCAAGGAAACGATCGATACGAGCCGCACAAAGAACAACTATCACTTGATCTCACCGCCAGACAACGGCTATACGGAGTTTATCGACCAACGAATCAGGCAAGCGGGCGTGAAACGGAAAGTCAAAGACGACGCGATCAAAATGGTATCGTTCGTGATGACGTCGGATAAGGATTTCTTCGACGGTATGCCGCCGGAAGTGGAACGTGCTTTCTTTACCGATTGCGTGAACTTCGTCAAGAAGAGATACGGCGAAGAAAACATCATCTCCGCCGTTGTCCACAAGGACGAAACAACGCCGCACCTGCATATCAACTTCGTACCGATCACCCCCGACAACCGATTGAGCGCTAAATACTATTTTGACGGGAAATTAGCGGAATTACAAACCGCCGTATATGAAGAAGTCGGCAAGAAGTGGGGTTTATCCCGAGGCAAAGTCGGAAGCGCCGCCAAGCACATCGACCCGAAAACCTATCGCAAAGTCGTCAGGCAAGCAACAGCCGACGCACGACAAGAGAACGAAGACCTGAAAGAAGCCAACGCCACGGCAAGAGAATATCTTGACAGGACGATCCAACAGACGGAACAAGCGCGCACGGAAAGGGACAAAATCATTGCTGAACGTGACAAAGAAGCGGATTACAGTCAAGCGTTAGAAGAAGCCAAGAACGGCGACGTTGCCCACGGCAAAAGAGGATTGAAAGAACAAGTAATCGCCCTGACCATTGAGAACAAACGGCTTGAAAGTGAAAACGCTCGTCTTGCCAAGGATAACGGGGATTTATTCAAGGAATGTCAAAAGGCAAAAGGATTTGAACGGAAAGCGCAAGTCGCCAAGAACGCTATGCTCGCGGTCAGACAACACGAGCCGGAAGCGTATGCAAGAACGTTCTTCAAAGCGACGTCGGCAATGCAATCGTTCATAGACCTTTTCGCCGCGCCCGTACCTCTGCCGCGTAATCGGTTAAGGGAGATCGAACAAGAAATCGAAAAAGAAAAGAGACAAGAACAAGTGGAACAAACAAAAGAAAACCGCTCCAAATATACGTGGAGCAAATAAACGAGAAGGAGGAAAACGCTATAGAGGATGCCGAGAAAGCGCAAGAACACCACGGGAATACCGGACTATGAAATCGACTCGCTCGCAAGAGCATTACTCCCCGCGATACAAAACCTTTTTGAGGACGGAAAAGTGCAAGAGGAGTTTGAAGCGTGGAAAGCCGAAAGGCACAAATTACAACTGAATAATCCATTACAAAATCATAAATCTCAATGATACCATAGAGATCACCGCCGAAAAAAATTGAACGGCGGAGCGGGTTTTGCCGTTTCGTATCCCGAACAGAAAAAACGGTAAACAATCAAAAAATCAGCCGCGCCCATAGCGGCACGGCAAAAAACGGAGGTTCCATATTTGAAATACAAAGAATGGTTAGAAGAATGGCTGACGCACTATGTCAAGCCGTCGGCAAAAATACGGACTTACGAACGATACCGCGAGTTGACTTTACATATCGTTCCGAAAATAGGGGAATACGAACTGAACGAATTATCGCCTATTGTCTTACAAAAATTCATATCAGATTTGTTATCGTCCGGCAATCAGAAAACGGGAAAAGGATTATCGCCAAACACGGTCAACGCCGTTATTTCGGTCGTGCAAAGTTCCTTGAAAACGGCGTTTACGATCGGACTTACGGAAACCTATTCGGCAGACAAGATCAAACGCCCGAAAATCACGGAAAAAGCGATCGAATGCTTTTCATTATCCGAACAAAAGGCAATCGAACAAGTCGTGTTAAACGGCAAAAAGCCAAAGTTGATCGGCATTGTGATTTGCCTGTATACGGGGCTTCGGATCGGTGAATTGCTTGCTTTGGAATGGACGGATATAGACTTTACAAAAGGGATTATAACTATAGCAAAATCATGCCATTACGGGCACGATGAAAGCGGAAAATATATGCGGTTTATCGATACGCCGAAGACCTATCATTCCATCCGAGAGATCCCGCTTCCGAGACAACTGATTTCCCTTTTGAAACGGCACCGCAAAGATAGCGATTCCAATTTTGTTGTTTCCGATCACGGGCAACCCGTGGCTGTCAGATCGTATCAGCGCAGTTTTGAATTATTGCAGAGAAAACTGAAGATCCGACGCCGTGGTTTTCACGCACTCCGGCACACTTTCGCCACGCGCGCGATCGAATGCGGAATGGATGTCAAAACACTGTCGGAGATCCTCGGACATAAAAGTCCGACGATCACGCTCAACCGCTACGCCCACTCGCTGATGGAACATAAAGCGGAGATGATGAACCGCGTTGGGAAACTATTATGATAAATGCGCCGATTATCGTAATCGGCGCA
>SVUK01000012.1 GCA_015063325.1 Oscillospiraceae bacterium
GACCGTTATGATCCTGTTGCGGTTCCCGAAATTTAGTTGCTCGCTATTTGCTCGCCTAAATTTCGACCGCGGCCACTCGTCCATGCTCGCTTACTCCGCCCCCGGCGGCGCTCGCAGGACTCCCCACTTCGATACGCTTCCATATAATTGCCACCGGCGGTTGCACTCGTCTCCGACGTGCTTCCATATTTCGTGACAATCCCAATTATACCACAATCTTTTTGGAAGGTCAAGTCCTTTTTTGCAAAAAAAGAAAGCTTTTCTTTTCAAAAAAATATTATGGTTGATTTCCCCCTTTTTTTATGCTATAATTCTATTGAAATTCGGGGTTGTCGGGGGATTTTTATGGAGATCGGCGGAATTGATCTTTTGGGAATCGATCGCGTGCTCAAGCGCGGAAGCGGCGAGATCATTGAGCATACGGCATCGTCTCTTTTTGTTCGCGATTTGGTCAGCGGCGCCTATTTTTTGGCGTGCGACGATTTGTCTGGCGGTCTTTCTCTGCTGGAACGTTATGCCGATCGGGATTACAAGCTGTTGATGGTTGCGAATGAGACACTCGGGAAAGTCGCCTTTGAACGTTTTGGATTCTCAGAAAAGCTGGAATGCTGTCAG
This sequence comes from Oscillospiraceae bacterium, assembly GCA_015063325.1. Taxonomy (GTDB): domain Bacteria; phylum Bacillota; class Clostridia; order Oscillospirales; family CAG-272; genus UMGS1865. Next base: position 616 of record SVUK01000012.1, read on the forward strand.
GTCGCCTATTTCGGCGAAAAACCGTCGCCCGATCCTCGGTTGTCGGTTCGAGTGGCTGACGAGAAAGATTTTCCCATACTTGCCGAAAATTATCGACTCATCAGCCGGGAAGAGTTGAAAGCTGTTATTCGGAGAGGTTCGATTCTGCTCGGCTACGCCGGCGGAAATTTGGTCGGTTTTATCGGGGAGCATTTGGAGGGAAGCATGGGGTTGTTGTATGTTTTTCCACAGTATCGCCGCAAAGGATTCGGAAGCGCTTTGCAAACTGCTCTCATTGCAAAAACGATGGATCGGGGTTTCGTTCCGTTCGGTCAGGTGGAAAAAGATAATCAAAATTCGTTCGGCTTGCAAAAAAAGCTCGGAATGACATGCTCCGAAAACCGGATTGTTTGGATGTGGAAATAGGTTTTCGGATTTTTTAAAATTCTAAAAGGTTTAAAAGAAGCGTAGTGCCGCTTTTTTTTCTATTATTTTGTGATTTTTTCAATTTTTGCAAGTAATTTTTCTGCTTTGATTGTATAATAGGTGAAAGGATTGCGAGGGGCTTGTTTTTTTCAACAAGAAATGGTAAAATGAAATGACGCGGAAGGCGTTTCGATCCTTCGATCCATCTTTTTTACAGGGAGGGAAGATTATGAAATTCTTAAAGAAAAGTTTGCTTTTGTTTTTGACCGTTTGTCTGTTGTTTGCGGCTGCGTCCTGCGGACTGGCGGAGCCGTCCGGAAAGTCGGATATTGCACCGGCGAGCCTTGTGCCCGGGTCGGCTGTGGATTCCTCGTCCGATGGTCTTCCCGGCAGGGTCGGGGGTGATTCTGCTTACGATGCGCTCGCTCCGGGCGGTGCATATTCCAAAGAGTATGCCGGAGAATATGGCGGAGAAGTTACCGGGGTCCCCGATGCGGAATGGTCGGAATCGGTTGAGCCTTCGGAAAAGCAGAACAACGTTCGCCCTGCCGGTTTGATCACCGCTTCGGCATGGAACGAAAATTTGCACTATGATTTTTGGAAGTCTCTTTTTGTCAAAGGACAGACCGAGGAGGACAGCGGAAAGTTCCTGCATTTTTATGAGGATGTGAAAAACCGCTGGGGATTTGACTCCACCCAGCGCGTGACCGTGACGGTAAAGCATGGGGAAACGCCGGTTTGCGGCGCGACGGTCGTCTGCCTTGATGGGGCGGGCGCCGAATTCGTTGCCAAAACCGGAGCCGACGGCATTGCCTATCTTTTTCCCGAGGTACCGTCGGGACTGCTGAAAATCAAGAGCGGAAATTTTTCCGCCGAGGTGCCTTTTGAGTCGCCTACCTGCGAGATTGAAGTTCAGCTTGACGGCGCCGCCGAAAAGCAAAACAAGATTCAGGTCATGCTCGTCATCGACGTCACCGGGTCGATGGGAGACGAGCTCAATTATCTGCAAACCGAGATCGAGGACGTTATTAATCGGATTGCCGCCGCGAACGAGGGAGTTCAGATCGAGTTGGCGCTCCTCTTTTACCGCGACGACGGCGACGCCGAAAAGTTTGCCTACCATGATTTTGTCAACGTTAACAGCTTTGCGGGCATGAACGAGCAGCTCAAAAATTTACGCGGACAGCGCGCGGACGGCGGCGGAGACTATGAAGAAGCCGTGGACGAAGCACTGGAGCTTGCTATGAGCAAGGCTTGGAGCGAGGACAGCACCACCAAAATCATTTTCCACCTGTTGGACGCGCCTCCGCATTCCAACCGGTACAATCCGCAAAGAAAATACGAGGAGCGGTTTGAAGCGGCAGTCAGAAAAGCGGCGGCAATCGGTATTCGTCTTTGCCCCATCCTTTGCAGCGGTGCCGATCTGACTTGCGAGTATCTTGTCCGTCAGGAGGCGATTTACACCGGCGGAACCTTCATTTTCGTCACTGACGATTCAGGCATCGGCGGCGCGCACCTTGACCCGAATATTCCGGACGCAGTAGTGGAAAAGCTCAACGATCTGATGGTTCGCGTGGTGGACGGATACCATACCGGAACCTTTGCGGAACCAACCCCATGGCAAGGCGAAAAACAAACCACCAACGGCGGAATTGAACGGTTACCGGAGGGTGTGGAATAAACGGAAACGAAAATCTTTTCCGGCAATAAAAAAAGAATCCGGACGGCATTTGCAAATAGCGACTGCCGTTCGGATTCTTTTTTGTTATTTATCGTTATTCGGTAATATGATCCTGCGTTTGCTTGTCCAGCGCCTCAATCTTTGTGGCGTCGCTGTGGGGAATCGGTTTCCAACCGAGATGCCTTGAGAAAAACGCCTGCAAGTCGATCAGCGGCTGAATCCCCATGAAAATCGGGAAGAACAGCACGATCAGAACCTTCAAAAACGGATTGACGCCGTGGATCCGCCTGCGCTCAATGATGAACATTCCAATCGCAATGAGCATCATAAACGGCAGAGAATACAGCGCCGAACGCGCCCAATTAAACAGAATTCCTTCCGAAAGGAAGAACTGGTAGGAGTCACCCAAAAAGAGCCGTTCCCACGTATACGTTTTATCCACCAGCGGCGTCAGCAGTTCCAGCGCAAACTGAAGGATCTGCAAAAAGAGCAGGATCAGCGGCGAGGGAATGATGTTTACGGTAATATCGTAAAGAGAAACGCGGTGTTTGGTTTCCTTTTTAAAAATTCCTGCCACCAGCTCCTTGAACCGCGCGTAAAAGACCAAAAGATGTCCGCGCGACCAGCGCACGCGTTGCCGCCACATAATGGAAATCGAGGTTGGCTGTTCGTCGTAGAACACGGCGGCGTCGCAATAGCGGATGTTGTGCTCGTACAAAATCTGATCGGCGGTGAATTCCCAGTCTTCTGTCAGCGTAACATACGGCCAACCGTTCTTTACGATTTTGGAGTTGATAAGATATCCGGTCCCCTGAACGCGCGTGGAGCAACCAAGCACCGTTCTGCCCCGGCTTTCCAACCGACAGCCAACGGCAAAATACATTCCGTAAAGCCCGGAGATCAGGTTTTTGCCAAAGTTTTTGGAGTTGCGGTAAGAGGTAATTACGCTTTCGCGGTTGTAGTATTCAAACGCGTCGTTCATTTTGGAGATGTAATTTTTGTCCAGAACGTTGTCGGCGTTGAAAAGGAAGAAGCCGTCAAAGGATTTCGTTTTGTAATCGCGCTCAATGCAGGAGAAAAGATATTTGAAAGCATAGCCCATGGTGCATTCGTTCGGGTTGTTGTATTCGTAAACGGTGGCGCCGAGCGAACGGGCAATCTCGGCGGTTTTGTCGGTGCAGTTGTGGGCAACCACAAAAATTTGCAGCTGATCCTGCGGATATTCATTCTTTTGAATGCTTTCGATCAGCCCGGCAATCACGGCTTCCTCGTTCCGCGCCGGAATGATCAGCCCATAGCGGTTGATCTTGTCGGTTTTTGGGTATTTCTTTTTGGAAAATACGCCAACGATCCCGAACAGCGCAAAATGGAAAACGAGCGCGCCCAGCAGGACGAACAGAATATTCATGATCAGGCGAACAATGTGTAAATAGTCCATAATCCACTTTTCGGGCGTTTGCCCGAAAATTTCCTTATTTGTATTTGACCGGCGCTTTTGTGAGGTTCAAAAGTGTCGCTCTTTTCATCGGTTTCATACCTAACCAAATACTATCATACCACAAAACGATTGATAAATCAAGTCTTTTGTCTTTTTTTGTCTGTGGAAAGGAAAAAGGTTCGCGCAAAGCGCGAAGGAAGCAAAGAAGGTTCGCTCGGAGCGCGAAGGAAGACCTTGAGGCTTCGCCTCAAACTCCACCCACTTTTTTAGAAAAAAGTGGGACAAAAAACTTTATATATAAAGGAATAAAAACGGATCATATTCGGAGCAGTGCAGAAAGCGCGAGGAGTGGCAGCGGTCAAAATTTTGAAGCGGCAACGCCGCGCCACAAAATTTTGGGAACCGCAACAGGATAGCGCGAGGGGAGGGGAAAACTTTTTGCAAAAAGTTTTCCCCTCCCCCAAGGTCTTCCCCTCTTACAACCGGAACATCAAATCGATATAGGTTGGGAAGGGCCAATGATTGGCGGCGGTAATGGCTTCGGCGGAATCGACGGCGGCGCGCAGGTCATTCATCAAGGGAATCACGACCTTTGCGTACTTTTCGGCGCGGTCGCGGACCGATTCGGTTATGGCGGCATTTTGCTCGGCGGTCGTCAGCTTGTCGATGAGCTGATAAATCTTGGTATTGAGTGCCGAGAGCCGGGCAATCAGGTCGGTTTCCACCGTGCAGTCGGCGTCCGCGATTACGGCGCGCTTGCGCTGAGCGGCGAGGGCAAGATCGGCAAGATAGCTTTCAATCGCCGGGACATAGTTGCGCGACGCCATGGTCAGCATCGTCAGCGCCTCAATATTGATAATCTTTGCATAATTTTCAAACAGAATTTCCTCGCGAGAGCGCATTTCGACCTCGGACATCACACCGAACGAGGTAAACAGCGCAATATTTTTGGGCGCAAGGAAAGTTTTGTAGGCGTCCACCGAGGTGGGAAGATCGGAAAGACCGCGCCGGGCGGCTTCCGCACGCCATTCCTCGGAGTAGGCGTTTCCGTCGAACAGAATGCGTCCGTGCGCCGTAAACGCGTCGCGAATCACCTTTGCAATGGCGGCAGGACGATCGGAAGCGGCTTCAATTTCGTCGGCAAAAACACGGAACGAGTTTGCAACCGCGGTGTTGAGAACCGTATTGGGCAGGGCAAGGTTTTGCGAGGAGCCGGGCATACGGAATTCAAATTTGTTGCCGGTAAAAGCGACGGGAGCAGTGCGGTTGCGGTCGGTGGTATCTTTGCGGAAAATCGGAATGGTGGGAATGCCCAAATCCATCATAGTTCGATTGTTTTTGTGGTAAACGGTACCGCTGACAATCGAATCGATTACGCCGCGCAGTTCCTCACCCAAAAAGACCGAGATAATCGAGGGAGGTGCCTCATTCGCGCCAAGACGGTGATCGTTTCCGGCATAGGCAACCGAAATGCGCAAAAGATCTTGATAATCGTCCACCGCTTTAATCACGGCGGCAAGAATGAGAAGAAATTGCGCGTTTTCGGCAGGCGTTTTGCCGGGATCAAGCAAATTTTTGCCGTTTGCCGTCAGCGACCAGTTGTTGTGCTTGCCCGAGCCGTTGACGCCGGCAAAGGGCTTTTCGTGCAAAAGGCAGACCAATCCGTGTTTTTTGGCAATCTTCTTCATGAATTCCATGATGAGCAGGTTTTGGTCAACGGCAATGCTCGCCGAGGTGTAGACCGGAGCCAGCTCGTGCTGACAGGGGGCGACCTCATTGTGTTTGGTCTTTGCAGGGATGCCCAAAGCCCACAGGGATTCGTCAAGATCGGACATATAGGTGGCAACGCGCGTTTTCAGAGGACCGTAGTAGTGGTCTTCCAGCTCTTGACCTTTCGGAGCCGGCGCGCCGAATAGGGTGTGTCCGGCAAAAATCAGGTCGGGGCGGTGCGTATAGCGCTCGCGGTCGATCAAAAAATATTCCTGCTCTGCGCCGATCGAAACATCCACGCGGTCGCAGGTTTCGTCGCCGAACAGGCGGAGAATACGAACAGCCTGCTCGGAAATGGCGTTCATCGAGCGCAAAAGAGGCGTTTTTGCGTCCAGTGCGTCGCCGGTATAGGAGCAGAATGCGGTGGGAATATAGAGAGTTTGTCCCTTTACAAATGCGTAGGAGCTGGGGTCCCATGCCGTGTAGCCGCGTGCTTCAAAAGTGGCGCGCAGACCGCCGGAGGGGAAAGAGGAAGCGTCGGATTCACCGCGTACAAGCTCCTTGCCCGAAAATTCCATCACGACGCGGCTCTCGCCAACGGGGGAAATAAAGGCGTCATGTTTCTCGGCGGTCATGCCGGAGAGGGGCTGAAACCAGTGGGTATAGTGGGTGGCGCCTTTTTCGATCGCCCAATCTTTCATTGCGGCGGCAACGGTATCGGCAATCGAGGGGTCGATGGGTTTGCGCGAGGCAACGGTTTTGGAGAGCGATTTGTAAACGCCTTCGGGAAGACGCTCACGCATGACATCGTCGTTAAAAACCATCGAGCCGAACAGTTCGGGAATCTTTTTTTCCATAAGAAAGGAACTCCTTTCGAAAACTAAATCAAAAAGGGAAATATATATTATTATATTGAAAAACGGACATTTTGTCAAGGAGAAAGAGAAAAAAAGAAGGCGCAAAGAAAAAAGGAAATCAAAAAGCGGAGACATTAAAAAGAATTTCGGTTTTTTTCAAGTTTTTTGAAAGCAGGGGAGCGCGAGGGGGAGAGAACTTTTTTGAAAAAAAGTTCTCTCCCCCTCGCGGTCTTCTCTCTTATTCAATCAACATTGCATCTCCGAAGGAGAAGAAGCGGTAGTTTTCCTCGACGGCGATTTTGTAGGCTTCCAGCATTTTTTCGCGGCTGTAAAAGGCGGAAACCAGCATCAGGAGCGTGCTTTCGGGCAGGTGAAAATTGGTAATCAGCGCGTCTACGGCCTTGAAGCGGTAGCCGGGGTAAATGAAAATGCCGGTGTCGCCCGACAAGGGGCGGATCACGCCGTTCTCGTCGGCAACGCTTTCAATGGTGCGGCAGGAGGTCGTCCCGACGCAGATCAGTCGCCCGCCGGCTGCTTTGCGCTCGTTGATGATCTTTGCGCTCTCTTTGCTGACCGAGAAAAACTCGGTGTGCATGACGTGTTCGTCCACGCGCTCGGCTTTCACCGGGCGAAACGTTCCCAGCCCCACGTGGAGCATGACCGGCACCACGGCAACGCCCATGGCGCGAATTTTATCGAGAAGTTCGGGGGTGAAATGCAGCCCTGCGGTCGGTGCCGCCGCCGAGCCCTCTTCACGCGCGTAAACGGTTTGGTAGCGGCTTTGATCCTCTAATTTTTCGGTAATGTAAGGGGGCAGGGGCATGGTTCCAACGCGGTGAAGAACGTCGTAAACGTTGGCGAACTGAGAGCGGTCGTAGGAAAAGCGAACGAGGCGGTTTCCCTCTTCCACAATGTCTTCAACGGTCGCTTGTAAAAGTCCGCCGCCGAAAGTCAGTCTCATGCCGATTTTTGCGCGCTTGCCGGGGCGGACGAGCGTTTCCCAAACGTCCAGGTCGCGCTGGCGAAGAAGGAGCAGTTCAATCTGCGCTTCGGAGCGGTTTTCCACATTTCCGTAGAGCCGCGCCGGAATGACCTTGGAGTCGTTGATGACCAGCGTGTCGCCGGGGCGAAGGTAGTCGCAAATGTCCGAAAAGCGGCGGTGGGCAATGCTTCCGTCGGCGCGGTTCAGCACCATCAACCGGGAGGAATCGCGCGGTTCTGCAGGGTGCTGGGCAATGCGTTCTTCGGGCAGGTCGTACCAAAAGTCGGCGGTTTTCAGGTCGGTATGGGGCAGATTATTTTTGATCGGTTGGTTCATTCTTTATCCTTTCGGACCTCTTTTTCATAAACTGATAGCAACACTATTCTACCACAAACCCTGCGCGTTTGCAACGGGTTTTTGAGAAAAAGGAGGGAGAGGATTTGGAGACATTGTTTTCGGGCGTTGCCACCGCAATCATCACGCCGTTCCAAAATGGAAAAACGGATTTTGACAGTTTGGAACAGCTTTTGGAGATTCAAAAAAGAGGGGGAATCACCACACTTGTTGTTGCCGGAACAACCGGGGAAGCGCCTGCCTTGACCTATGAAGAATTCCAAGACCTCTGCGCTTTTGTTCGCACGCACTGGAAAGGAACTCTGATTGCCGGGTGCGGCGCAAACTGTACGGCGCGCGCCGTCGAACTTGCCGAACTTGCCAAAGGGAGCGGCGCCGACGCGCTCCTTGCCGTCACACCCTATTATAACAAGGCGACGAGAGAGGGACTTGCGGCGCATTACCGCGCGTTGGCGGCGCTTGGTCTGCCGGTTATTGTCTACCATGTGCCGTCGCGCACGGGGTACCGACTTTCAATGGAGGATTTTCGAGCGCTTGCCGAAATTCCGGGAATATGCGGCGTGAAAGAATGCTCCGGCGATTTGAGTTTTCTGCAAGCGTTGGCGCTCAACTTTTCCGACCGCTGGGGAATTTGGACCGGAAACGACGACGCGATCCGAGCCGCCATGCGGCTGGGGGCGGACGGGGTGATCTCGGTGGCGTCTAACCTGATCCCTTCGGAAATTCGGGCGCTGACCGCGCTTTCGGAAGAGCGCGACCTGCCGGGGGCAGTCGAGAGATCGGCGAGCCTTTACAACGTCCTGTTGCCGAAAATTCAGTCGTTGTTTTGGGAGGTCAATCCCGTTCCGGTTAAATATGTTGCATTTTTAAAAGGAATTTGCCGCCTTGAATACCGCCTGCCGCTGACCGAACCCTCCCCCGAAACGAAAGAAAAACTAAAGGCACTATGGAAAGAATAATGGGATTGAAAAAGCAAAGAGGAGGGTTCGCGCGGAGCGCGAAGGAAGGTCGTGGGACTTCGTCCCACACTCTACCCTCTTTTTTGAAAAAAAGAGGGGCAAAAAACTTTATAAACAAGGGCTTAAAACAAATCCTATCCGGAGCAGTGCAGAAAACCGCTTTCAAAAAATCCAACCTCTCTTGGTTGGAGTTTTTTGAAAGAGGGGGAGTTTGAGGGGGAGGAAACTTTTTTGCAAAAAAGTTTCCTCCCCCTCAAGGTCTACCCCTATTTTCCCCTCGGTCTGCGGCGGATGCCGGACCAAAGCAGGATGATGATTTGCCCGGGGATGCCCAGCAAGTAGAGCATCCAGAACCAGGAATGTCCGTAGATAAGCGCGGTAATATGGACTGATGCAAGCACCGTCCACATCAGGATCGAGACGATCAAAAAATTTCGTTTTTTGGTGAACCAGATCGAATTGAAAATCAGCCAAACGACCGAAGACGCCGGGACGGCATACAAAAAGATGAGCCATGCTCTTGAGGCGGAGATCGCGCGTGTGACGATCACGAACGCCAACGTTGCCGCCAAAAGAACGGCAAACATGAAAATGCAGGTAATCAGCGTATGTTTGCGGTGCCTGTGTGCGGGAGGAAGCGGAATTGTTTCGCTTTCGCTGTGCGGCGCAACAAGATAATCCAGGGAAACGCCGAACAGGTCGGCAATGCGTTTCAGAATTACAATATCGGGGATCGATTCGGCGCGTTCCCATTTGGAAACGGCTTTGTCGGTGTAACTGAGTGCGTCGGCAAGATCCTGCTGGGTCATGCCGGCTTTTTTGCGCAGGTCTGCGATATTCGCCGCAATGGCGGCTTTGATGCGTTCGTTGTCGTTTTCCATTCCGGCGCTCCTTTCGGGGAATTTATCCATTCCTGTTTTGTCTTATTCTACCATAAAACGGTGAAACTGTCAAGTCAAACTCTGCGGTCAAGCCTGCGCAACGCCGCTTTTGCGCGCGGCGGCGGCAACGGCGGCGGCAACCGCTTTCCCCACGCGTGGGTCAAACGCACGCGGAAGAATGTATTCGGGCGAAAGTTCGTCCTCGCTCACCAGTTCCGCCAGCGCATGGGCGGCAGCAAGCTTCATTTCTTCGTTGATTTCTTTTGCGCGAACGTCTAAAGCGCCGCGGAAAATGCCGGGGAACGCCAGCACGTTGTTGATTTGGTTGGGATAGTCGCTTCGACCTGTTCCAACCACAGCGGCGCCGGCATCTTTGGCAAGGTCGGGCATAATCTCGGGCGTGGGGTTCGCCATTGGGAAAAGAATGGCACCGTCCGCCATCGAACGCACCATTTCGGGCGAGACGAGATTGCCGGCGGAAACGCCGATGAAGAGGTCGGCTCCCTTGAGAACATCGGCAAGCCCCCCCTTCATTTTGCGCCGGTTGGTCACTTTGGCAAGCTCCGCCTGCGCCGGATTGAGCCATTCGGCACCCTCGTAAACGGCGCCGGGCTTGTCGCAAAGCGTCAGGTCGGCAAGTCCGCAGGAAAGCAGGAGCTTTGCAATGGCAATACCGGCAGAACCGGCACCGTTAATGACGGCGCGAATGCTGCCGATCTCCTTTTTCACAACGCGCAAAGCGTTCAGAACAGCGGCAAGGACCACGACGGCGGTGCCGTGCTGATCGTCATGAAAGACGGGAATGTCACAGCGTTCCTTTAGCTTGCGTTCAATCTCAAAACAGCGCGGCGCGGCAATATCCTCTAAATTGATACCGCCGAAACTGCCGGCAAGCAACGCCACGGTATTGACGATTTCGTCCACGTCCTGACTGCGAATGCAGAGCGGAATTGCGTCCACGCCGCCGAACGCTTTAAACAGGACGCATTTGCCCTCCATGACCGGCATTCCTGCCTCGGGACCGATGTCGCCCAGTCCGAGGACGGCGCTTCCGTCGGTCACAACGGCAACGAGATTTCCTCTGCCTGTCAAAGCATAGGAAAGCTCGGGATTTTTCTGAATTTCCAAGCACGCCTGCGCAACGCCGGGGGTGTAGGCGAGCGAAAGGTCGTCTTTGTTTTCAATTTTCATTTTGGGCACCGTTTCCAGCTTGCCCTTCCATTCATAGTGTTTTTTCAGCGATTCTTCTGCGTAATTCATGGCGTATCCTTTCGGAATCATAGGGTCAAACCATTTTTTCTAAAATCAAATCAACTTTTTTGGAATCAAATCAACTTTTTTAGAATCAAATCATCTTTTTTGGATCGATCAGTTCATCAAACTCCGCGGCGGAAAGCAAACCCGATTTCAGCGCTTCTTCGCGCAGGGAAGTCCCGTTTTTGTGCGCCGCTTTGGCAATTTCGGCGGCACGATCATAGCCGATTTTCGGCGAGAGCGCGGTGACCAGCATAAGCGAGCGGTGCAAATTTTCTTCCATCTTTTCGCGGTTGGGTTTTAAGCCGCAAAGACAGCGCTCGGTAAACGATAAAACCGCGTCGGCAAGCAAATTTGCCGATTGCAGGCAGTTGTAAGCCAAGAGGGGCAGGTAGACGTTGAGCTGGAAATTGCCCTGCGAGGCGGCAATTCCGACGGCGGTATCGTTTCCCATGACCTGTACGGCAACCATCGAAAGGGCTTCGCACTGGGTCGGGTTAACTTTTCCGGGCATGATCGAGGAGCCGGGCTCGTTTTCGGGAATGGTGATTTCCCCAAGCCCACAGCGCGGACCGGAGGCAAGCCAGCGGACGTCGTTTGCAATTTTGAGAAGGTCGGCGGCAAGCGTTTTCAGTGCGCCGTGGGCAAAGCAAACGTCGTCCCGTGCCGAGAGGGCGCGAAATTTATTGTCCGCCGAGCGGAAGGGAAGCCCCGTTTCCTTTGCAAGACCTGCGGCAACCGCCTCGCCAAATCCTTTGGGCGCGTTGAGCCCGGTGCCAACGGCGGTTGCGCCGATGGCAAGATCCAAAAGTCCGTCCGCCGCGGTGTGAATCGCCTCCAGCGAGCGCTCGATCATCGACCGCCAACCGCTGATCTCCTGCGAAAAGGAGAGCGGAACGGCGTCTTGCAAATGCGTACGCCCAACGGTGACAATCCCCTCGTTTTCAGCTTCCAGACGGCGCAGAACGTCAATCATTTTTTCAAGCGCAGGTTCCACCCTTTCGCGAATTGCGCGGACAAAAGCAATGTGCAGACCGGTGGGAAAGGTATCGTTGGAGCTTTGCGAACGGTTGACATGGTCATTGGGGTGCAGCAGTGGCTTTCCGGCAAGGCGGTTGCCGCTGTTGGCAATGACCTCGTTCAGATTCATATTGGTCTGCGTTCCGCTGCCGGTCTGCCAGACCGAAAGCGGAAACTCGCCGTCAAAATTTCCGGCAAGGATCGAGTTGCAAACGCGGATGATCAGATCGGCGCGCTCCTCGTCCAGAACGCCGAGCGAGCGGTTGACTTCAGCGCAAACCTTTTTCAGAAGGGCGAGCGCCGCAAGAATCTGACGGGGCATTTTCTCTTCTCCAATGGGGAAATTTTCAAAACTGCGCTGGGTTTGCGCGCCCCAAAGGCGACCTGCCGGAACGCGAATTTCGCCCAAACTGTCTTTTTCAATTCGATAGTCCATCCACCAAAACCTCTTTTTTCAGAATAGCAACCGAGGGGGACCGATCGATTCCCGAAAGGTCCCCCTCGTCCCGTTTTGCTTATTTTGCGTAATCCACCGCGCGCGTTTCGCGGATGAGATTGATTTTAATCTGACCGGGATAGTGCATTTCTTCCTCGATCTTCTTTGCCATATCGCGTGCAATCAGCTTCATATCGGTATCCGAAACCTGATCGGGCTTGACCATCACGCGCACTTCGCGGCCAGCCTGAATGGCGTAGGCTTTGTCAACGCCTTCAAAGCCGGTGGCAATCTCCTCCAGCTTTTCAAGTCGCTTGATATAGTTTTCCATATCCTCGCGGCGCGCACCGGGACGAGCTGCCGAAATGGCGTCTGCCGCCTGAACGAGAACGGCAACAATGCTCTGCGCTTCCACATCGCCGTGGTGCGCCTCAATGGCGTGAATAACCGCCGGATTTTCCTTGTATTTCTTCGCGGCGTTGACGCCGAGTTCCACGTGGGAACCTTCCACATCCTGCGGAAACGCCTTGCCAATGTCGTGGAGAAGTCCTGCGCGACGGGCGGTTGCCGAATCGACGCCGAGCTCATCCGCCATCATGCCGGCAAGCCAGGAAACTTCGATCGAATGCTGCAAAACGTTCTGACCGTAGCTGGTGCGGTAACGCAACCGCCCGAGCAGACGGACAAGATCGGGATGAATGCCGTGAACGTTGGTTTCAAATGTTGCGCGTTCGCCCGCCTGTTTGATTACGGCGTCCACTTCGCGCTTTGCTTTTTCCACCATTTCTTCAATGCGGGCGGGGTGAATGCGACCGTCGGAAATCAATTTTTCCAGGGCGATGCGCGCAACCTCGCGGCGAACAGGGTCGAACCCGGAAATGGTAATGGCTTCCGGGGTGTCGTCAATGATCAGTTCCACACCGGTCAGCGTTTCAAGCTTTTGAATGTTGCGGCCTTCGCGACCGATGATGCGACCCTTCATTTCCTCGCTGGGCAAAGCAACAACCGAGATGGCGGATTCCGAAACGTGGTCGGCGGCGCAGCGCTGGATGGCGAGCGAAAGAATATTGCGCGCCTTGTTGTCCGCCTCCTCTTTGTATTCAGCTTCCAAATCGGCAAGTTTCTGCGCCATTTCGTGGCGCGCTTCGGTTTCCACTTTGGAAACCAGTTCGGCTTTTGCCTGCTCGGCGGTATAGCCGGCAACTTCCTCCAAGCGTTTCAGGTGCTGTGCAAGAACTTCTGAAACGTGCTCTTTGAGTGCGTCGGCGTCCTTCAGTTTCGCCTCTAATTGTTCGCTTTTTTGTTCCAAAACCTCGGTTTTGTGATCGAGATTTTCCTCCTTTTGGGTCAAACGGCGTTCGGTGCGCGAAATTTCACCGCGACGTTCTTTGAGGTCGCGCTCGGTTTCATTGCGAACGCGTAAAGCTTCCTCTTTTGCTTCCAAAAGGAGATCTTTCTTTTTCGATTCGGCTTCTTTTTTGGATTCTTCCAAAATGCGTTTCGCTTCGGTTTCGGCGGAGCCGATCTTGGCTTCCCCGATCGCGCGGCGCACGAAAAATCCAACCAGAATGCCGATCACCAGCGCAGCGGCGCCGATGACGATTGCAATCCATGGTTGCATCGGAAATCCCTCCTTGATGTAATTTTTAGATGATATTCAAAGTCCCTGAACGCATACCCACGCAAAAAGGACATATCATGCTAACCTATATTATACAGTATTATTTACTTTTTGTCAAGACCATAACAAACTTTTTCGGAAAGCACCAAAAAAAACAGTCCCGAAAGGGGACTGTTAAAATAAGCGGATTGTTAAAATATGGGGAATGTCAATATAAGGGAATTGGTAATATAAGGAAACTGTTAATACAAGGGGGGCTGTTAATATAAAAGGAAAAATCAGCGTTTCACCGAGAAGCGCGGATTAGGAGAATCTTTTCAAAGAAGATTTACTTTTTAAAATCGGGTTCCAGTTCGTTTCCGCGCGGCAAATCGGAATCGCCGGTCGGAGTTCCGGAATTGTCGCTTGGTACATCGATTTGTCCGTTCGAGTTTTGATTTTCCGATTTTCTGTCAGATCCGGTGCAAGCGGAAATCAAAAACAGTGCCGCCAAAAGCAGCGTCACAATAAAAATCCATGTCCGTTTCATAAAAAAACATCCTTCCCGTCAATTTTTTCCTTATTTTATCACGAAATCGGAGGAATGTCAACACCGAAAAAAAAGAAAATCCAAAACCGCAAATCCGAACAAGCACTTCCGCAAAATTTGCAACCCGTATATGCGAAAATCGACCAAAATCACACCAAAAGCGGATAACAGAATCCTCTTCAAATCTCTAAAAGTCTTTGATTAAACTTTCTCTTACCCGAAGCAGAAAACAAAACCCCTTTCAAAAACTCCAAACCCCTGGTTGGAGTTTTTGGAAAGAGAGGGAGTGCGAGGGGGGAGAGAACCTTTTTGCAAAAAGGTTCTCTCCCCCCTCGCGACCTTCCCCCTCTCTTACCAAATCTCCTCCAACACCTCGTTGCGGAACACTGCGGCGGTGTTGTCGGCAAGGCAGAGCCAGTTTTTGCGGTCGGATTCGGGAACGGCGGCGAGGAAGTCGTCGCGGCGGAGGTTAAAGTGGGGGCAGGCGCCGCCCTTTAGGAGCCCCAGCCCTTTGTGGAGGGAATAGGGCGTCGGAACGCCGTCCACGGCGCTGTCTGTGTACATTTCTTCAAACCAACAGATCGCACCGGCGGAAAGCCCGGCAACAACAACGCCGCGGCGGTAGGCTTCCAAGACCCGGTCGAGCAGTCCGTCGGTTTTCCAATGATTCAGCATGAAAAGGGTGTCACCGCCGCCGATATAGATCAGATCTGCCGCGGCAAATTTCGCGTCCAGCTTTTGGGGATCGGGCTCGTGAAAAACGGTCAGAGCAACGTCGGTTTTCCAACCCAGCTCGCCGGTATAGGTCTTGTGAAAAGTGTTATAATAGGGCATAAAGTCGTGGCTTGCCGTACCGATAAAAAGAGCGCAGGGGCGCTTTTCGCCGGAGTGCGGACGGGCAAGATCGGCAATTTTTTTGTCGAGCGGAAGCGTTTCTTTGGCGCGCAGGTCGCCGCCGCCAAGCAGAACGAAGGTGCGTTCGGGCATGGAAAAAAGTCCTTTCAATTTTTTTCCATTGTATCACAATGCGAATGATTTTGCAACGGAAAGACCGCAAAAACGCCGAAAAAAAGAAGAAATCAACAAAAAAAGGCGGTTTTCAAGTTTGAGAATTGTCAATTCTCACACTTTCCTTTTTTGCCGTCAGTGTGTTATAATATAATGTAAATTTGTATAAACGGGGGAAAACCATGACCAGAGAAGATTTGCGAAACGTTGCCATCATTGCTCACGTTGACCACGGCAAAACCACGCTTGTGGACGGACTTTTAAAACAGGGCGGCGTTTTTCGGGACAATCAGGAGACGGTGACCTGCGTGATGGACTCGGGAGACCTGGAGCGTGAACGCGGTATTACCATTCTTGCCAAAAACACGGCGGTACACTATAAAAACGTCAAAATCAACATTATCGATACCCCCGGGCACGCGGATTTCGGCGGCGAGGTGGAGCGGATTCTCAAAATGGTGAACGGCGTAATCCTTTTGGTGGACGCCGCCGAGGGACCCATGCCGCAAACCCGGTTCGTCCTGCAAAAGGCGCTGGAGCTGAATCACCGTGTCATTGTCTGCATCAACAAGATCGACAAGCCCGACGCGCGTCTGGGCGAGGTGGAAGACGAGATTTTGGAGCTTTTGATGGATTTGGGTGCCAATGACGAGCAGCTGGATAGCCCCATGCTCTATTGCTCGGGTCGTTCCGGAACGGCAAGCGAGGATCCGAACGTTCCCGGCGAGGACCTGCGCCCCTTGTTTGAAAAGATTCTTTCCTATATTCCTGCACCCACGGGTGACGAAAACGGTGATTTGCAACTGTTGGTTTCGTCCATCGACTATAACGATTACGTCGGGCGCATCGGCATTGGTCGCATTGATCGCGGTTCGATTCGCGTTGGTCAGGAGGTTGCCGTATGCAACTACCACGACGCGTCCCTTTTGAAGAAAACAAAGGTCGTTTCTCTTTACCAAATCGACGGACTTGCCCGTGTGCCGGTAGACAATGCCAACGTGGGCGATATCGTTTGCTTTTCCGGCGCCGGCGATATCACCATCGGAGATACGCTGACGGCGGTGAACAATCCGCAACCGCTTGAATTTGTAAAGGTTTCCGAACCGACCATGGAAATGACTTTTTTGGTCAACGATAGTCCCTTTGCGGGCAAAGAGGGCAAATTTGTCACCTCCCGTCAGTTGCGCGAGCGCCTTTATCGTGAACTGCTCAAGGACGTTTCTCTGCGCGTGAACGACGGCGAGACCACCGATGAATTCCGCGTTGCCGGCCGAGGAGAGATGCACCTTTCCATTCTGCTCGAAACCATGCGCCGCGAGGGATTTGAGCTTGCCTGCTCCAATCCGCGCGTACTGTATAAAGAAATCGACGGCGTTAAACAGGAGCCAATGGAGCGCGTGATACTGGATGTTCCCAACGATATGGTGGGCGTCGTGGTGGAAAAACTCGGTCAGCGCAAAGGCGACTTGATTGCCATGAACCCCGTCGGTTCGCGCACTCGGATTGAGTACGTCATTCCGGCGCGCTGTCTGTTCGGTTACCGTTCCGAATTTTTAACCGCCACCCACGGAGAAGGCGTAATCAACTCCATTTTTGATGGCTACGCGCCCTACCGCGGCGAAATTCAGATGCGCTATACCGGCTCGCTCATTGCTTCCTGCGCCGGCGAGACCACGCGGTACGGACTTTACAAAACGCAGGAGCGCGGTCAGCTTTTCGTCGGACCGCAAACGCAGGTCTATGAGGGCATGATCGTTGGCGAAAACCCGAAATACGATGACATTGCCGTTAACCCGTGTCAGAAAAAACAACTTACCGCCATTCGTTCGGCAGGCGCCGATGAAAAATTGATCCTGACGCCGCCGAAGATTTTCACGCTGGAAGAAGCTATCGAGTTCATCACCGACGATGACCTCATCGAAATTACGCCGAAATCCATTCGCTTGCGCAAAAAGACGCTGAATACCGAACTGCGCATGAAGGAAATGATGCGCCGCCGCAGAGCGCTGGAAGCGAATAAGTAATAGTGGGGAAGGCCGCGAGGGGGAGGAAACTTTTTTGCAAAAAAGTTTCCTCCCCCTCGCGCTCCCCTTCTTTCAAAAAACTCCAAACAGGGAAGTGTTTGGAGTTTTTGAAAGCGGATTTATATACTGCCCTGAATGGGGTTTTATTTTTTGGCGTTATAAAATCGTTTTCGCGCACACCGAATTGGATCCCGGCTTGCCGGGCGCCGCGCCAGCCCACGTTCCGTGGGCTTTGAAAGAAAAAGGGCAAAGAAAGTTTCTTTGCCCTTTTTCTTGTGCTGTGATTTCATCACAGCCGGCGCGGCGCCGATTTACCGCCGTCAGCCAAAGCGAAAAAAACAAAAAGAACAAAACAAAAGAAACATTCGGGATTTTTTAAGAAAAAAGGGTTGACAAACCCAAAAGAGTGTGATATAATATCTCCGTTCCGAAAGCGAAATCGCGGCGGACGTCGTTCGCTGGTGTGGCTCAATGGCAGAGCAGCTGATTTGTAATCAGCAGGTTGTTGGTTCGACTCCGATCACCAGCTCCAAAGAGCCTGCGCTTTCGTGGGCTCTCAATATGGGAGATTTCCCGAGTGGCCAAAGGGGGCAGACTGTAAATCTGTTGCTTTTCAGCTTCGGTGGTCCGAATCCACCATCTCCCACCATCAAAGAAACCTCTTTTGTCTACCACGACAAAAGGGGTTTTTCCTTTTACAAGTCCTTTTTGAAACCGCCAGTTGTTTTTTCCCCAACAAATAAGAGCTGGATTTTCAAACCGTTCTGCAGTATAATAAAAACACACAGGAAGGTACCACCTGAATTTTCACAAAGGAGAACAATTTATAATGTCTACAATCGGGCAAAATATCAAACGCCTTCGCAAAAATGTCGATATGACGCAGGAGGAACTGGCGGAACTGCTGTCAATTTCTTCGCAGGCAGTAAGTCGTTGGGAAACCGGATCTGCACTGCCGGATATATCGTTGATCCCTGCAATCGTGAATCTTTTCGGTGTGACTTCCGATGAACTTTTGGGAATCGACGTCTCTCAACTGCAAAATCAGGTAGCGGAATACAAACAGAAAATGGATGATTTATACAAACGTTGCCGTTATTCTGAGATGTTAGAGCTTGTTCGCCGAGCGAACCGGGAGATACCTAATAATTTGGAATTGAAGGGGATGCTTGCCTTTGCGCTGAACAGTAACGCAGAAAAAGCAGAGAATGTTGATGAAGCCATTGAACTGTATCAAGAAATCCTCGAAAAATCCGTTGATCAAAAACTTCGCTTTCGGGCGATCACGGCTCTTTGCCGTCTGTATGCGGAAAAGAAAGACAACAAAGAACAGGCACTCTTTTATGCTAATCTGCTTCCAAAATGGAATTATCAGACTGCTTCAGATTTGATCAGGCGGTATCGCCTTTTACCGGACAACGAAAGAGAGCGCTTTTATCAAATGTACATTTCAACGGCGACCACCGCTTTAAGCCAAGGATTGTTCGATTTGGCAGATCCAAATTACTATAATTCTGCATCCACTATTCCTGTTCCGCAAAAAATCGAACTGTTGAAGCAAAGCCTCCAAATTCTGAAGGTCATTTACGGAGATCCGCTGTTGTCGCAGAACCGCGAATTCTATGAAATCAACCGAGTCATTGGCTGTTTATATTTGCTGGAGAATAAAACGGACCAAGCGATGGACTATTTTGAAGTTGCACTTTCGCACGCCAAAGAAAATGAAAAGTATCACGATGGGGATTGTTATTTCTCCCTTGCGATGAAGGGGTTTGAATGCGACGAGCATTATCTGTACGATAACACAGCCGTTCAGGACATGTTTGAACGTTTCTCCACACAATCCCGGTACGATTGTTTGCGGGAACACCCTCGATTCCAAAAAATCATGGAAGAACTTCAAAACAATGTGCGAGGTAATTGATTGCAAAAGTCGATATAGAGTGTATCTTTTAGGCGCTTTTAGCTCGAAAATGTACCTTTTGGGCGCTCTTATACACAAAAAGGGTGCTGCAATCGCGGCGCCCTTTTGTGTGGAAGAATATAACGGTGAATTCGGACAGCCCGGCGCATCCCGTAGGGGCGCAAAAAAGATGCCGGTGGCATCTTTTTTAGGGCGCGGCCCTATGAGTTGTTCGCACGAGCGAACCGACCGAGCAGAAAATGTAGATTTAAAAAAAGGCAGTTGCGCAAGCAACTGCCTCTTTTGTGGTGGGAGATATTGGATGTGGATTCGGAAAGCAAAAAGCTTGCAATCTGACAAAAAAGGGCGATTTTCGCATATACGGGTTGCAAAAATAAAATTTGCGTGCTATACTGAAAAGGAAAAACAGAGAGGAAAGGATCGCCCTATGCACTTCGGATTTTCCTATGTTGGATTGATTTTTCTCGTCCTGTTGTTCGTCCCGAATCTGTTTTGGACGAAAAATCTTCCACAGGAGTATGAAAAATACGCCCAAAACGAGAACAAAATTTTGCTCGTTCTGGAGCGGATCGGCGAGGTCGCGGTGACCTGCCTCGTCCTCATTTTCAGCGACTTCAACGTGCAGGGGGTCGATTTTTGGCTCCTTTGGCTCGTCGGAGCAGGGGTTTTCATGCTCCTTTACGAGGTCTACTGGATCCGTTATTTCAAGAGCGAAAAGACGATGAAAGATTTTTACCGCTCGCTTGCCGGAATCCCGGTAGCAGGAGCAACATTGCCCGTCATTGCCGTACTGCTGATCGCCGTTTACGGCAGGAATCCGATTTTGTTTGCCGCAGGCGGAATCCTCGGCGTGGGGCATATCGGCATCCACCTCGGGCACCGCAGAGAGATCACAAAAACGGAATTTCCGAAAAAATGAAAAGAAAGACTTGAAAAGCGGAAAGAAACATGATATAATAGCAACGTTCCCAAAAAAAGAAGGGAGCAAAACAACTACCCGTAGCCCAGCTGGATAGAGCGCAAGACTCCGACTCTTGAGGCCGCAGGTTCGAATCCTGTCGGGTAGGCCAAAATGCAGGGGGCAACCAGATGGTTGCCCCCTGCATTTTGGCCTACCCGACCCGAAAGAATCGGCTTGCCGATAGGCAGGGCAGGGCAAGTTTGCAGAGCAAACTTGATAGCAAACGCGTTGCGTTTGCGTTCCGAATACCTGTAGGGACACCAAACAAACATTCCTATATTTCTGTTTCTTTTGAAAACAGCCCTGTGCAATCGCACAGGGCTGTTTTTGACTCACCTGACCCGTGTTCCGAATCTCTGCCGGGGTTCTTGCACCGCATGGCGCAGAAACGATTTCGGCTATTTTTTGCAACATAAATTTCACATTTTGCAAAGCGCTCTTTGCGCAGGACAGGTAGCAAAAAAACGCGTTTTTTGTATTTTTTTGCACCTTTTTTGCAAATCTGTCCGCACTTTTTATAGAAAGCCTGTGGAAAACTATAAAACAAGGTATTGACTTTCCATTTTCTATATGATATAATAATGTGAACATTTGTTAAGTGATTATTAGAAAATGGGAGAGAGAAATGGGATTGAAAGCGTATTTTGACGTCATGAAATATAAAGTCAGTTCGTTGTTTTCGCGCCGTAGTTCTTTTTCGGCAACCGTTTTCGGCAGTCGCATCGGCAAATATGCGGTAATCAAAAATCACTCCCGGTTTTATGGAAGCATTTTGGATGAATACTCTTTCATCGGCAGAAACTGTTTGGTTCAAAAAGCCGAGATCGGAAAGTTCGTTTCCATTGCGGACGGCTGTAATATCGGTCTTCCGGCGCATGATTTGAATGCGGTTTCCACAAGTCCGGTTTTTTTTGCGGGAAAAAATGCGATGCGGGTTTCTTTTTCAAACCGCAAGCAGGCGGAAGCCCCTGTTACCGTGATCGGCAACGATGTTTGGATTGGTGCCGGCGTGATGATCAAGGCCGGCGTGAAGATTGGCGACGGGGCGGTCATCGGTGCCGGCGCGGTGGTCACGCACGACGTGCCGCCGTATGAAATTTGGGCGGGAACTCCTGCAAAACTCATTCGCAAACGCTTTGACGAATCAACGATTCAAAAGCTTTTGGATTTGAAGTGGTGGGAATGGGATCAAAAAACGCTCCGGCAATACGCCCCCGCTTTTGAAAGCCCGGAAAAACTTTTGGAAGCCATTGGATCGACCGATTCTGAACAAGGATGATGAACGAGGAATTCAGCGTGAAAAAACTGTTGTTTTTTGCCATCTATCCGGCGCCCTACCGCGCCGTTCTTGCCAAAGCGCTGGCAAGCGAATATCAGGTGGATCTTTTCTATTCGAGTTGCGGCGGTGACGACCGCGCCGCGGAATGGTTTGCCCGCGGGGAATATCATGCGCTGGATACGCAGGAGGGGAAAACCTTTTTTGCGCAGTGCAAAAAGAAGATCAAGCAATACGACCTAGTGGTTGTGATGGATTTCAGCGGGAAAGAGCCGGTGCGGCTGTTGTCGCTCTGCCGCCGCAAAAAGGTCCCGTATCTTGTCAACTGCGACGGTGTGATGCTCTTCCGCCACGGCAATTTTTTGCGGGATTGGATCAAGACCTATCTTTTGGGCAAGGCTTCGGCGTATCTTGCCAGCGGCGCGCACGCCAAGCAATATTTTCTTCAATACGGCGCCGACGAAAACAAGATCCGCTTCCATCCGTTTACCTCAATTTATGAATCGGATCTGCTTTCCGCCCCTCTTTCGCCGGATGAAAAAGCGGCTTTGCGCAAAAACCTCGGGTTGCCGCAGGGAAAACTTTGTATTGCGGTCGGCAGGTATATTCCGCTCAAGCGATACGATGTTCTTTTGAACCTTTGGAAGCAAATGCCGCCCGACGTTCACCTTTTGCTCATTGGCGGCGGACCCGAAAAGGAGCGGTATCAAGCAATTCTTGCGGAGTCGGGACTTCAAAACGTGATTTTGGAGGATTTTCACCCGTTCGGCGAGCTGATGGAATACTACCGCGCCGCTGATCTGTTTTTGCATCCCACCAGCTATGACGTTTGGGGACTTGTGGTCAACGAGGCGATGGCGAACGGACTGCCTGTGGTGGTCAGCGATACCTGCGTTGCCGGGCTGGAGCTGATCCAAAACGGGAAGAACGGTTATGTTGTCCATTTGGGCGAGGACGAAGAATTTTTGCAAAAGGCAAAATCGATTTTAGTGGACGACGATCTGCGCGCTTCCATGGCGGAGTCGGCAATCGAAACCATTCGGAATTACACGGTGGAAAAAATGGTGCAGTCGCAAATGAAAACGGTCCGGGAGGTGCTTTCGGGTGAATAGACAAGCTATTATCGTCAACGCCGACGATTTCGGTCTGACCGAAAGCTGTACCAAAGCCATTGCCGAGGCGTTCCGCCAAGGGCTGATCTCCTCCACCACCGCCTGTGCCAACGGCGCGGCGATCGAGGAGGCGTACAAGATTGCCGTCGAAAACGGATTTTTGAATTGTGTGGGAATTCACATTAACCTGACCGAGGGAGCCCCCTTGACCGAGGGGATCAAAAACGATCCCTTCTTCTGCGCCGGCGGCGTTTTTCACGGGCAGATCAACCGTCTCAAAAAACCGGGCAGAGAAACGCTCGCCAATTTGGAAGCCGAGGTCGCCGCGCAAATCGAGCGGCTCAAAACGCTCGGGTTCCCGATTTCCCATGCCGATTCGCACCACCATATCCATACCGCGGTGTTTCTCATCGGCACCATTGAAAACGTATTAAAGCGGTACCGCATCGGCAAAATCCGCCTGCACCGCAATTTGGGCGCTATCCGGTTCTATAAAAAAATCGTCAAAAATCGGTTTAACAAAAATCTGCAAAAACATGGATTTGCAACCACTGAAAAAATGGGGTCGTTTGACGATCTTGTCTTGATGCCGGAGGATGCAAAGGCGCACCTGACCGAGATCATGGTGCATCCCGATTTTGACAGAGCAGGGGTACTCGTCGACCGTGCCGATATGGAAGACGGCGTCCCCGTCGGCAGACCGCTTGCGGAAATTCTGCCCTATCTGCAAAACGAAACTTTGATCTCTTACGGAGAATTATGAAAATTTTATATGGATTTTCCAATTGCAGCGACCGCCTTTATCGCGAACTGTTTCGGGATAAATCGATTGCCGTTCTGCAACCCGATCAAAAATATCATGGGCTTCTCATTCGCGGACTTGCCGCAAACGGCGCCGCGGTCAAGTGCGTTTCGGGATTGCCGGTCAACCGCGCCGTCACCAAAAAGCTCTTTTTGCATGAGCCGGACGAGCGCGAGAGCGGAGCGAACTACCACTATATCAAAACCATCAATTTGCCGCTGTTTCGGCAGGCAGGCATTTATTTCGGGTCGCGCAAATCGGTAACAAAGGATTGTGATGTCGTCCTTTGCGATTGTCTCAATTTGGCAAACGCGTTCGGAATGCTCGCCGGGGCGAAACGGCGAAAAAAACCGATCATTTTGATTGTCACCGATCTGCCCGAATTTCAGCGCGGCGGATTCTTGCGGCGGCTGAACGAAACCATGTTCCAGAAAGCCGACGGATTTATCCTTTTGACCGAGCAGATGAACGAAAAGATCAATCCGACCGGCAAACCGTACCTGGTTTTGGAAGGGCATTCGGACGGCGCGCTTCCCGAACTGCCGCACGCGGAAAAGACCGAAACGAAAACCGGCAAAAAGATTGTTTTGTATTCGGGCAGTCTGATGAAACTCTATGGCATTCAAAATCTGACCGAAGGATTCCTGAGCGCCGACCTGCCGGACGCCGAACTGCACATCTACGGCGACGGTGACTACCGCGAGGAGCTGGTAGCCGTTTGCCGGGGCGAAGAGCGGATCAAGTATTTCGGTTCCCGTCCGAACGGCGAGGTCGTTGCGGCACAGCAGCGCGCGGCACTGCTGGTCAATCCGCGCCCGACCGCGCCCGAATACACCAAGTATTCCTTCCCGTCCAAAACCATGGAGTATCTCGCGTCTGGTACCCCGGCGCTGACTACTCGCCTGCCCGGGATTCCGCACGATTACGATGCGCACCTTTATTTTATCGAGGACGAATCACCTTTGGGCATTGCCGAAGCGATTCGGAAAGTGCTTGCTTGTCCGCAAGCCGAACGCGAGGAACGGGCGCGCCGCGCACGAACCTTTGTCATTGAGGAAAAATCCAACGTTGTGCAGGCAAAAAAGATTCTTGATTTTGCTCGTGCGGTTATGGAAGATAAAACAAAAAACACAAACAAAAAAACAGACAAAAAAAGACAAAAAAACAGACAAAAAAACAGATAAAAAAAGACAAAAAAAACAGACATAAAACACAAATAAGCAGTAAACACAAATAAGTTGAAAATATTCAGGAGAAACGGAGAAAGCATGATTAAAAAAAGGACAACCATACGCCCCTTTGAGCTGGTCTTGGGGTTAATTATCCTATATTCGATCATGCCGATCGTCGCGCAATTTTTCAGCGATTTTCTGACGACCTATGCCTATATGGTGATTTTGCTCGGCGCGGTTGTATTCACCGTAACGATTCGCGGCACCGATTCGCTTGCCGAGTCAATTTTGGTTTTGATCCCGTTCGTTCTTTGGATGTTGTTGGAGTATTTTACAAAGGATCAGCAGTTGTTTCTTTGGGGATACAGCGCTGTGATCATGCTGGCGCCGGTGCTGTTCGGCGTTCTTCTGATGAAAGAGACCGGACCAAAGGTGGTTCGCTTTTTTGCCATTCTGTTGGGAATTGCAATATTGATCACTATGATCACTACCATCATCGGGACGATTATCTATCCGGATGCTTCGCGCTATATTGCAACCGTTGAGAAAGCAAACGATCCGCTTTTGCGAACCTACAACTACGTCAATTTGGGCGGCTATGAGTTTGTCTACACCTGTATTTTGCTGTATCCGGCGGTTATTTTTGCTTTTAAACAGCGCAAGCTTCACCTTGTGTTTGCCGTAATCGCTTCGGTGTTGGTGCTTTTCCTTACGCTCAATTCGGGCTACACCACGGCCTTTTTGCTTTGGATCGCGTCAACGGCAACCTTCTTCCTGCCTCGGAATATCAGCAAACGAACCGTTTTGATTCTTTTGATCGTAACGATTGTAGCTTTTATCATTTTCTTTGCGCTGTTTTCCGCAAGCATGAAAGGTTTGGCAAAATTGATCGACAACGAGGATATTGCCTACCGGTTGGAAGCGCTTGCCGGCGGAAGCGAGGGAATTCGTGCCAGCGATGATGACCGAATCGCGCTCTACGAAAAGTCATTGAACGCTTTCATAAAAAGTCCTCTGATCGGTAACATTCTGTATACGGGCAGCAATAACGGCGGACATTCATTTGTTTTGGACTTTGCCGCGCAGTACGGTCTTGTGGGCGTTGCTTTGCTGATTGTGATGTACCGCCTTGTTTTTGTACGCTTTTATAAACCGTTCGAGCGGATCCCGGGATACGGATATGTTCTTTGGATGTTTTTGCAGGCGATCATTCTTTCAGTGGTCAATACCGGAATGTGGCTCAATATACTTTGTTGGTTTATACCGATCTCAATCACCGCAATTCTTCAGAAAGGCTCTTCCAAAACGATATGAAAATTCTGTGGATCGTAAATACAACGCTGAACGATTTGAGCAAGGCGCTTTTTGGAAAAGGCTCCAACGGAGTTTGGATGGAAGCGCTCCTTTCGGAGTTTCGCGGCAGGGAGGATTATCAAATCGTCGTGGCAACAACCTTGCCGCGAAAGGATACCTATCGGTTGGAAAAAGGAAATATCACCTACTATGCCCTGCCGGACACTTATCCGCTTTTTTACGACGAAAATAAACCGGGCAATATTCGGGCGTGGCAGGCGCTGATCGAAGCGGAAAAACCGGAATTGATTCAGGTTTGGGGTACCGAATTTTCCCACGGACTTTGCGCCTTACGGGTTGCCCGGGGAATTCCTGCCGTCGTCTATATGCAGGGATTGCTCAAGTCGATTGCCGAAGTTTACCGCGCAGGAATTTCCGAACGCGATTTGAAAAAAACGAGAACGCTGCGCGATATTTTGCGGCATGACAGTATTTTACAGCAGGAGCAAAAATTCCGCGTCGGCGCCGTTAAGGAAGCAGAAACGATCCGCCTTGCAGGCAATATCATCAGCGAAAACGAGTGGTGCAACAATTCTGTTCGTGAGATCGTGCCCGATGTCAAGGTGTTCGATTGCCCTTTGAGCATCAACAAGGTGTTTTCGGAGCACCGCTGGGATATAAAAAGCGTCGAGCGGCATTCGGTAATCTGCACAGCGTCGGGATATACCATTAAAGGGCTTCACTGCCTTTTGTGGGCGGTGGATTTGTTAAAGAAAGAGTACCCGGATATCAAGCTTTATGTTCCCGGCAAGAAAATGGTTTCCGAGAAGGGCTTCAAAGGCTTGATTCATCGCGACGGATATACAAAATATATTGAAAGAATTATTCGGGAGCGGAATTTGGAGGAGCACATCGTGTGGCTGGGATCTCTGCCGCAGGAAGCGCTCGCCGCCGAATATGTGAAACGGCACGCGTTTGTCATGCCGTCTTCGATCGAAAACCATTCCAGTTCGCTCAAAGAGGCAATGATTGTCGGAATGCCCTGCGTTGCTTCGGCAGTCGGCGGTATTCCCGAATACGTTCGGGACGGCGAGAGCGGTTTTCTGTATCCGTTTTCGGACGTTTCCGCGCTTGCGGACCGCATTCGTTGGATTTTTGAGGACGACGACCTTGCAATCCGACTGGGAACCGCCGCACGCGAGAATATACAAAAGCTGCACGACAATCGCGTGTTTGAAAGAATTTGTAAAATCTATGAGGAATTGGTATGCCGAAAGTAATCGTAACGGGTGAAAAAGGCGCGCTTTCGCTTGCTGTGGCAGCCGCGCTACGGGAAAGCGGAATGGAAACGGAAACCATCGGGGTGAGGGACGACGCTTGGAAACAACGCTCTTTTGCCGAGTGTGCAACCGTTGTTCATGTTGCCGGGGCCGTGCCAAAGCCGGGCGTTTCCGCCGAGGATTTTTACCGCGTCAATACCGATTTGACCAAGGCGCTTGCGGCAAAGGCAAAAGCTGACGGTGCCAAGCAGTTTGTTTACATCAGCTCTATGGCGGTTTACGGAATTGAACCGTCACTGAACAAGAAAACAGGAGTTGTTCGCCGGGATACCGTTTGTGCTCCTACGAGCGATTACGGAAAAAGCAAACTGCTTGCCGAACAGGGGTTGGAAGCGCTCAAAGACGAATCCTTCCGCGTTGCGGTGATTCGCGTTCCGAGTATTTACGGGATTGGGAAAACCGAATATTTTGAAACATATCGGTATTTTGTCGGTCGTTTCAAAAAGATTCCCAAGGCGTATACAGGGCATTATAAAAGCATTATTTGCGTGGAAAATTTGTGCCGTCTGATCTCTTTGATTATTCAAAACGGGAGCGAGGGCATTTTCTGCCCGGACGACGGAAAAATCAGCGCGGTGGATCTTTGCCGGGCGCTTATGCCGGAGAAAAAGACGTCTCGCCTCTTGGGGGCGCTGGTTTGTCTTTTCGGGTGGAATCGCCGGGTGAAGGAATATTACGGTTCGGTTTGTTACGATTCGGAGTTGACAAACGTTTTCGGCGGCGCATACCGGGTTTGCGATTATCAAACGATGATAGGAAAGATCAATCATGAAAAATGATTTGACGGTAACATTCTTTTCAAATTTTCTTTTACATCACCAAACGCCGTTTTGCGAGGCGATGGTAAAAAGACTTGGGAAGAATTTTAAATTTGTGGCAACCGAGAAAATCCCACAGGAGCGGCTGGATATGGGATATCGCGATTTGAGCCACGAAACCGATTATGCGGTCAATTCCTACGAGGACGAGGCTTCTTACCGCGAAGCCATGCGGCTGGGGCTGGAAAGCGACGTCGTCATCATCGGCGACGCGCCCGACTGTTTCGTAGAGGAGCGGCTGAAAGGAAATAAGCTCACCTTCCGCTACTGGGAGCGCTTTTTCAAAGAGGGAAGATGGCGGATTTTGGATCCCCGTGTATTCCGCGCCCGGTATTTGCACGATATCCGCTACCGCAAAAAGAATCTGTATATGCTTTGCGCCAGCGCCTATACCGCGCCGGATTGCCGGTTCATTCATGCCTATCCCGGCAAAACCTACCGCTGGGGCTATTTTCCGCCGGTTAAAACCTACGATTC
The DNA here is from genome assembly GCA_015063325.1 of Oscillospiraceae bacterium. Classification (GTDB taxonomy): domain Bacteria; phylum Bacillota; class Clostridia; order Oscillospirales; family CAG-272; genus UMGS1865. The sequence continues at coordinate 28,950 of SVUK01000012.1, forward strand.
TATCGACGGCATTTTGCAAAGCAAAAAGAAAAATACCATTCTTTGGGTGGCGCGGTTTTTGAAATTGAAGCACCCGGAGGCGCCCCTTTCGGTTGCCAAAAGGCTTCGGGACGAGGGTTACGATTTTGAAATGAACTTCATCGGCAGCGGAGTGCTGGAAGGGAAGATTCGCGCGTTTATCGAGCAAAACAATCTTTCCGACCGCGTCCATCTTTTGGGTACCATGCCGCCCGAGGAGGTACGGCGGCACATGGAAGAATCCGAAATCTTTCTGTTCACCTCCGACCGCAACGAGGGCTGGGGAGCGGTACTCAACGAGTCGATGAACAGCGCCTGCGCGGTCGTCGCGAGCGGCGCGATTGGCTCGGTGCCCTACCTGATTCGGGACGGCAAAAACGGTTTGATATACAAAAACGGAAATCATAAAGATCTGTATCAAAAGGTGAAAGGTTTGCTGGATCACCCCGAAAAACGGGAGGCGCTGGGCAGAGCGGCATATAAAACATTGACCGAGGTCTGGAACGCCGACACCGCCGCCGAACGTTTTTTGGAACTTGCAGAGAAAATTCGACAAGGCAAAGATTCGCCCTTTGCGGACGGACCTTGCAGTAAGGATTAAACATCCGGTTCAAACGAAACGATTGCAGGAGAAAAGATGAGAAAATTGTTTTTTGGCGTAAAGAACATTTTTGCCCGGCTCAAGCAGGCGGTTGGCTTCTTTTTTTGGAAGACGCGCAGAACGAAACGCAAAGACCGCCCGGTGGTATTGTTTGATATTGAAGGCTTGATATTGAGCCGGAGACTGACGCAGGTTGTGTTGCAGTTTGATCATATCGGGTATTCCTGTTTGGTTCGCGCGCGCAACTCCATGTATCTGAAAAACCGGGGCGATCCGTACGAGGTGCTCTTTTGGGAGCTGACAAGCCGCTGGAAGGGAGAATCCCCGGTTCTGGTGGTTTGCGGAAAAGAAAATCCGCGCTATCCGGGCAAGAAACGGATTGTTTTTGACGACGATATTCAATCCTTCCCCCTGCGCGTAGAGGAGCCGTTTTACTTTCCGCTCCATCTGCATATCAAAAGAATGGTCGAGCGGCAAACCGAGTGGATTCCGCAAATGCCGAAGGAAATGCGCATCGGCGCGGTCTTTATCGGGAGCACGGCTCCGGCTTCCTATTTGCCGTTTGAAAAGTATATCCACGAAACCTTTCATTTGCCGACACGGCTTGAAGTGCTGGATCACATCAGAAATCATTTCCCGGATGACATATTCGAGCCGGAGCGGGCGGAGGACCTTTGGAGAGAACTCAACGATCCTTCTCTTCCGCTGAAAAACAAAATCGTTTTGGTAGACAAGATTCACATTGGCGGGAAGGACTACCTGCAAATTTTACGAAACAGTATTTTTCACATCTGGACCTGCGGCGACGCATTTCCGTACTGCCATAATCAGCCCGAGGGAATGCTTTGCGGCGCCATCCCGATCTTTTGGGAATATCCGCTGTATGCAGGACTTGAAAATCAAAAAAACTGTCTTTGCTTCCGGTCGTTTGACGAGCTGAACGAAATTTTAGCAAAAATTGTCTCGTCGCAGTTTCCGGAAAAAGATCTTCTGGCAATGTCGGCGCAGGTCGAGGCTCTCTATCAAAAGACCTTCAGCGACGACACCTTTCAAAAGAACGTTCAGGCTTTTCTCGAAAGTGAAAAAGCCGAAGAAACCTATTATGTTCACCCCGACGTTTACCCGAGAAACGTGCAAAGGAGAGAGACGCCGTGAAAGCAGAGTTATCGGTTATTATCCCCGTTTTCAAAATGGGAAACTATCTGAAAACCGCGGTGGATTCGGTTTTGTGCCAAACGCTGAAAGAAATAAAAGTTTATCTTGTAGACGACGGCAGTCCGGATGAAAGCGCCGCAATCTGCGATCAATATGCCGCCGCCGATCCGCGCGTGGTTGTCCTCCACCGGCAAAACGGCGGATTGTCGGCAGCCAGAAATACGGCGCTGGAGCTTTTGGATACCCCTTATGTCACCTTTCTGGATGGCGACGATTGCATTGCCGAGGCAGGAGCATACGAGTATATTCTGGGGCAGATGAAGCGGAACGACGCGGATATGGCGCTTTATGGGTATCGGCGATTTGCCGATGGTGAAACACCGGAAATTTTAACCGGCGAAATCGTTCCCGGGCAGGTTTTGTTTTTTGATAAGCCAAAATTGATCGAATGGCTTTGCGAAAACGTTTCGGCAAGCCATCCGCTCATTGTTTGGAATAAAATGTACCGCAGCTCTCTGTTTCAAAATGCTCGCTTTGAAGAGGGCAATCTTGTTGAGGACAGTCGCATTATCCCCGATCTTTATCGCGCGGCAAACCGGTTTGTGCGCATCAACCATCCAATGATTCTGTACCGCATGCGGCCGGGGAGCCAGTCCAACTACCGTTCCCCGAAATTGTGCTGTGATCATGCTCTTTCCACAATGGGAGTTTACGATTTTGCAAAAGAGACGGGATATACCGAATATCAACGCGAAGCGGCAATTCACTGGGCAAAAGGGTTTTTCACCGACTATTACACGGTTCTTTTTGACAAGAAGAAGGACGAAACAAAAGAAGAAAAGAACTATCGAAAATTCATTGCCGCAACTATGCGGACGTATTTTGCAAGAATGTATCCGGAATTAAGGAAGAATGCAAAACTTTCCAAAGGACAGAGCTTTTGTTGCTCGTTGTTCCGAAAAATTCCGCGCCTTGCAACAAAACTTGCAAAGCGTTGGAATGCGTTTGAGCGTTTATGAGCTTCAAAGGAGGCGGACGGAATGATTAAAGAGACTGAAAAAACATTTTCCACTGTCCCGAGTATGCGCTCAGCCAAAGCGCAGCCTGCATTTTTCAGCGAAGGATATCCGTTTGCCGCGAAAGAGGAAACAAAGGAGTTTCCAACCGAAGGTATTGCAGAAGTATCCTGCCGTAATTTGGGTTGCAAATTCGCTGTTCGCGCGCAAGGGGAAGGGGCAAAACAGTTGTTTGATTTCATCGGGCAAAAGGGTTGTCCTGTTTGTGGAAAGCGCGAAGTTCTGCTTTTCCGCGTCACATCATTGTAAAGGGGAAAACCATGGAACTGCTTTTTTCAATTCCGGTGCATGAAAAGCCGGAGGTTGTAATTGATCAGGTACTGAATTTTCAACATTTTAATCCCGGGTGCGGAATCGTCCTACATATCAGTCAGGCGTTTAATTTTTCCAAAACGGTAATGGATCGGGAGACCTTTGTTCAAAAGCTGACCGCGCTGGGAAATGTGTTCGTCAATCCGGAAAGCCTCCGAACGGGCTTGCAGGATATGATTCAGGCGCATATTGCAAACTACCGCTATATGCGCTCGGTATGCGATTTTGATAAATTCTGTCTTTGCGCAAGCAACGATATGTTTTACAAAGCCGGGCTTGCGGAACACATTCGCCCCTATGCCTGCGGAGAGGATCCGCTTGTCATTGCCCCGGAAGAAGGCAAATGCGACCGCCCGTTTTTCCGGTATTATTACACTTGGAAAGCCTTGCAGGACGAGTGTCTGAAAAACGAGCTTGCAAAAATGGGAACGGATACCATTTGGTTTTCCCATATTGAAGGAAGCTATTATTCCAAAGACCTGTTTGAGGAATTGGCAAATCAGATTGAAGCGTTCTATGACTACCGAAAAATGGAAATGAAATATCCCCGGGAGGAAGTTTACTTTTCCACCTGCTATATGAACACGGATAAAAGAGAGCGGTATCCGCTTTGTCCGGACGGGGTGTTTACCTTTGTTCCGTGGAGCCGCGACGGCTTTTGGGTTTGGGAAAGCGATTTGCACAAGCTGGAAAAGAATCCGGGCGGATATTTCTGCGTCAAACGTGTTGCAAGAGAGTTGAACGTATATTTAAGGAAATATCTGCGGAAGAAGAACGGATACGAGCAAAAGGAAAAAGAACTGCTCGGAGATCTCGTTGAAACAAAGGGCATGATTCGTTCAAAATGGAAGAACGAGACAAAACAGAAACTGAAAACGCTGTTTGCAAAAAAATGATTTCTTTTTTGGTGAGAGGAAGAAAATGAAGTATTTAATCATTCCAAGCGCTACGGTTGTTCCCTCGGAATTGCAAAGTCAGTTCGGCAAAATTCCAGCCTGCCTGTTCCCCTTGCAGGGAAAGACAATGCTTCAACGTTTGGTTGAAAAATATCAGAATTTTGTCGATCGGATCGTCGTAGTCGTTTTTCAGGAAAAGAAAATGGTTTACGATTACATTGCAATGACGAATTTGCCGGTGGAAATTCTGGAGCTGAAAACGCTCGGTCGGATGGGAGATACCGTAAAATTCGGCTTGCAAAGCGTTATGAGCCGGGAAGAACCGGCGGAAGCGGTTTTTGTCAACTTTGCGGATACGCTGATTTCCAATGTTCCTTATGAGCGGTCGGCAGACGTCGTCTATTATACCGGAGAGCCGATTTCCGAAGAATGGACCTTTTTTGAACATCACGAGGGCAGGATCCACCATATTTTGGATAAATGCGAGCCGGAAACAAAGGACCGCGCCATAGGCGACGTTTTTACGGGGGTGTTTGAGTTTGCAGACCCCGGCGCGCTTCTTGAACAGATGGAGATTGCGGAGCGCGAAGGGGACGGGAGAATCGATCCCTTTTATGCGGCGCTGTCTCAATACAGTGAAAAGCGAGCTTTCGCGTGCGTTTTAGTTGGCAAATGGTATGACGTTGGACATTGGGATAAGTATTTGGAGGCAAAAACCAAGGTTCAGGCGCGCGCGTTCAACACTGTTGAAATTGACGAAAATCGCGGAATTCTTACAAAAAGCAGTACCAATCGGGAAAAATTTTTGAAAGAAATTCAGTGGTATTTGAAAATGCCGGCGGATTTGCAGTGTTTTTTGCCGAGAATCTATTCGTACTCTTTGGATCAAAATCAGCCGTATGTTTCCATGGAGTATTACGGATATGCAACGCTGCACGAATTGTTTGTGTTTGGCGAAATACCCGGCGCAAAATGGAAACATATTTTTGAAAAACTGTTCTTTTTAACGCAGTGCATGAAAGCAAACCGCTATGAAGGCGAAGGAAACCGGGAGCGCGCGCTGGAAGATATTTACGTCAAAAAGACGGTCGCCCGGCTGATGGATTTGAAAAAATCGGGCGTTATGGCGTCCTTTTTCGAAAAACCGATTCGGGTGAACGGCGTTGAATATCCGCCGCTGGATCGATACATTGAAAAACTTCCGGAGCTTATTCGAAAAAAGGTGATAGCGAATCAAACCGAATTTTGCGTGATTCACGGGGACTTGTGCTTTTCCAATATCCTTGTGGAAAACGATTATTGCTTTTTGAGATTGATCGATCCTCGCGGCGAATTCGGCGAATTCGATATTTACGGAGATCCGAGATACGAGCTGGCAAAACTGCTCCACAGTCTTGACGGCGGATATGATTTTCTTATTGAGGATTTGTTTAACGTGCAGATTGAGGGGAACGATATCATTTTTGAACTTCCCGGAAAACGCGATCGTGTGTTAAAACTGTTTGTTGAAACCTTTTCGGAAGAATTAAAGAATTTTTCCGTGTTGAAATTGATCGAGGCACTGCTGTTTTTGAGTATGGTGCCGCTGCACGGAGACTATTTGAACCGGCAATATGCAATGTTGGCAACGGGTTTGCGCCTTGTAGATGAAGCCACCGAAGGAGACCGATCATGGATGAATTAACGTTTGTAATGGATGTAGACGGAACGATTTGCCCGATTAAGAAAAAGGACGAGCGGTATGAAGACCTTGTTCCTTATCCGGAAATGGTAAAAAAAATGAGAGAATACAAGGCAAAAGGCGCAAAAATCGTCTTGTTTTCTTCTCGCAATATGAATTCTTATAACGGCAATATCGGCTTGATCAACGCCAATACTGCTCCTATCCTGCTGGAATGGCTGAAAAAATGGGAAATTCCGTATGATGAAATCGTTTTCGGAAAACCTTGGCCGGGGAAAAAGGGATTTTACGTAGACGACAGAACCATTCGTCCCAAGGAATTTTTGCAGCTGTCGGTTGAGGAGCAGGAACAACTGTGCAACGAGGGCAGACTGCAACAAGGAGAAACGAAATGACGATCGTAATTACGATGGCAGGACTCGGCTCCCGATTTAAAAAGGCGGGCTACCGGTTGCCGAAATATCAGATCTCTGTTCATGGGCATACGCTTTTCGATTGGAGCATGCAAAGCATTCGCGGCTTTTTGCCGGTGAATAAAATTTGCTTCATTGTCCGCAAAGAGGACAATGCCGCGGCGTTTATCGAGAGCGAGTGTAAAAAGTTTGAAATGAAGCCGACCATCATCGAGATTGATTATCTGACAAGCGGACAAGCGGAAACCGCCATGTTGGCAAAAGGCGAATGGAATCCCGAAGAACCGCTGTTGATTTATAATATTGATACTTATGTTGAAGCTTTTCAAATGAAAGCCGCGGATATTTGCGGCGACGGATGGATTCCCTGCTTCCCGGGGGAAGGGGATCACTGGAGTTTTGTAAAATTAGACGCACAGGGACGCGCCGTTGAAGTTCGCGAAAAACAGCGCATTTCCAATCATTGTACGGTCGGCGCCTATTATTTCCGCTCCGCCGAACTTTACGAAACGCTGTATCGGGAATATTATCTTTCCGGGAACTATCCGGTCGACGCCGGCGAACGCTATGTGGCGCCGCTTTATAACTACCTGATTCAGGAGAAAAATGGCGACGTACGAATTTCCGAACTTCCGAAATCGGTTGTCCATGTTTTGGGAACGCCGGAAGAAGTTGCGGTTTTTGAAAAGGAATTTTCAAACAAATGAGCGCGGTGTTTTCTATCATTGTTCCGGTATACAACGTCGAGCGGTATTTGCCCGATTGCTTCAAAAGCCTATCCGAACAATCGTTTCAAAATTTTGAAGTTCTGCTCGTCGATGATGGTTCTACCGATTCTTCGGGCACTCTCTGCGACGAATACCAAAAAATGGACGGTAGATTCAGAGCATTTCATCAGCCAAACGGCGGACTTTCTGCGGCAAGAAACACCGGGATTCGGGAAGCGCGCGGCGACTACCTTCTGTTTTTGGACAGCGATGATTTTCTGGTGGGAGCGGACGCGCTTGAAAAGCTGGCAACCGCTTTGGAAACGACCCCGGACGTGCTGATTTACCGGATCACCGAATGGAATGAAGACGCGAGCACCGTTCTTTCGGAATCTCCCATGCGGTTTGAGGAGAAAAAATTATTCCGCGCCGAGGAAATATTGGATTCGCTTTACACAACCGACGATGGTGCATACGTCACCATGGCGCCAACAAAAATCGTGCGGCGGGAATTCTGCCTGCAAAATCAGCTGTTGTTTTTGGAAGGAATTTATCACGAAGACGACGAATGGATTGCAAGATTGCTTTCCGCGTCCCCCACGGTTGCGTTTTCTCCAGCGGCGGTTTACGGGTACCGCCATCGGTCGGGCTCCATTATCACGTCGGGCGAGGAGAAGAAAGCGGTCAAACGGGTGGAGGACAGGCTCAAAATTGCAAACATTATGTTGCATTCGGAAATGGCAAAAACACATCCTGCGGTTTGTTTATATGCTATCCGGTATTTTTGGAGCGCGCTTTGCCAAATCCGGTCTTTCTCTTCCGCCTCTCAAAAAAAGCTGTTCAAAAAAGCAAAAAGCCATGCTTCGGCGTTCCGTTGCTTCCGGTATTCCAAAAACCGGAAATGGCGTATTTGCGCAGGATTTGAGCGTATTTTCGGAATCCGGGCAACGGTTTGTTTTTTCACATTTGTAATACGCGGTAAAGGAGAATTAAAATGAATTCAACGGGATCTATTTCCAATCAGCAAACCGATGGGCGAAATTACGGAATTGATTTTTTGCGCATTCTTTGTATGGTGATGATTTGCGCGCTCCATGTTATGGATTACGGTGGGATTCAGAATATTTATGACGGTTCTTCCCCGGTCTTTTGGGGGCTTGATGCAATCAGTGCGCTCTGTATGTGCTGTGTGAACTGCTATGCGCTGATTTCGGGATATTTCGGCTCGGGTAGCAAAAGGCATTCCTGGAAACGCATCCTGGAACTTTGGATCGTTGTTCTTTTCTACTCCGTTGTTTTGAGCATTGCCTCTTTTGCAACCGCTCTTCTTCCTGCGTCTCCTATGAATGTTCTTGAAATGTTTCTCCCGCTCCTTACCGGGCGCTACTGGTTCTTCACTTCGTATTTCGTGATGTTCCTCGTTGGCCCTTATCTCAGTTATCTTGTGGAATCTCTGCCGAAAAAGCGGGTGCAAATTCTTTTGCTCGGTTTGCTGCTTCTGTTTTCGATCCTTCGGATTGCAACCCCCATTTTCGGAAAAGATCCGTTTTTACTCAATGCGGGACGTTCCCCAATTTGGCTTTGCTTTGTTTATTTCCTCGGGGCGTATCTGAAAAAATATCCTTTGCCGCAAAAAATCCTGAAAATTCCGCCGTTTCTGCTCTATCTGCTGTTCTGCGGCATTGCTCTTTTTGAAGAACTGGTTTACTATAAAGTTTGCGGCATTCTCGGCTGGAGCAATTACGGGATTATTAAAAACAACATGATTTGGGTCCTTCTTTCCTCAATCTTTCTGTTCTATGCCTGCCTGTCGTTAAAGGTAAACAACTTTTGGGGAAAGATCATCAAATTTTTCTCTACGCTGTCTTTCGGCGTCTATCTTGTCCATATGCATCCGCTCGGTGTCAAGCTGATGCGCGGACGCGCGGTGGTTTTTGCAGAAAAGATTCATCCTGCGCTCATCCCGCTTGCGGTCATTCTCGCTTCGGTTGCGCTTTTCCTCAGTTGCGCCGTGATCGACGCTTGCCGGCTCGGTTTTTTCAAACTGATTCGCATACCGAAGTTCTGCAAATTCGTAGATGACAAGCTTGCGCATATCACGTCTGACAAGGAATAAAAGGTGTTTTATGTCTGCAATCGTTTCAATCATCGTCCCGGTTTACAATGTAGAAAAGCAACTGTCGCGTTGTATCGAGTCGCTTCTTGCGCAAACCTACAAGGATTTGGAAATCCTGCTGGTGGACGATGGTTCCACGGATTCCTCGGGCGCACTTTGCGATGCATACGCAAAAAAAGATTCCCGTATTCAAGTCTTCCATAAGGAAAACGGGGGCGTCTCCTCGGCGCGAAATCTGGTTTTGCCGCTGGCAACCGGAACCTATCTCCTCTTTCTTGACGGTGACGACGCGCTTGATCCCGACACCGTGGAAAAATGCGTTGCCGCGGCAGAGGACGGCGGCTTTGATGCCGTTTGCTTCGGGTACCACCACTATCTGGAAAAGACTTCCGGAGCCGTGGAGCTTTTGCGGGAAGACGCGAAGACTCCTTGCGATCTTTCAAAAGCCGATTTGATCTCCCGTTTTTCCGATCTGACGCGCGCTGGGATATTTGATTTTATCACCGATAAACTCTTCCGCCTCTCTTTGATTCAACAGAACCATCTGCAATTCGATTCCTATTTCAATATGGGCGGGGAAGACGGCGTTTTCATGCTGAGTCTGCTTCCGCACCTCGGCAATCTGCGCGTGATCAACGATTGCTTTTACCGCTATTTCCGCCGCGAGGGACAAAGCGCAACGCTTTCCTTCCGCAAAGAAAAATTCGACCGTTATTATAAACGCCTGGAGCTGACTTATGCGTTCATGCAGGAGAACGGTTGCTTTGACGAGTCCTTTTTATGCGGCGTTTATTGCTCCAATGTTCTCTGGGTATATGACAGCCTGTTTTCCGAGACCTGCCGCCTCTCTTTGGGCGAGCGCAAAAAGTTCCTCAAAACCGCGTTCCAAAAATCCGGGTTGTATCCCGGCTTTGCCGCGGCAGCCCTTGCTTTTGCGACCGGACAAGATTTTGCCGCTTCCTCGCGCGGAAGCCGCAAAGCACTCCTTTGGATTCTGCAAAAAAAATATACCCGGCTTTTCCTGCTTCACTGCCTGCAGCTTTTCAAATTCAATCTTTCCCGAAAGAGGAGATAACGTATGCCGTTTTTTTCAATCATTTCTCCTGTTTATAATACCGCGCCGTATCTGGATCAATTTCTGGATTCGGTTCTTTCGCAGTCCTTCCGGGATTTTGAATTGATCCTGGTTGACGACGGCTCTACCGACGGCAGCGCAGAAATTTGTATGAAGCGGCAACAGGCGGATCCGCGGATCAAAATCCATACGCAAAAAAATGCCGGCGCCGGCGCCGCGCGAAATAAGGGAATAGAGGTCTGTTGCGGACAGTTTTTGTTGTTTTTCGATTCCGACGACTGGATTCTGCCCGATTGTCTGCAACTTTTACACGATGAAATGTGCGCCGCGCCGACCGATCTTCTCATTTATGGGTCTACGGAGTTCTTTTATAATAAAAAGGAAAAATATCTCAAAAAAGAGGAGTCGGTTCCGGAGCCCGTTTTGCTTGAAACGGCAAGGGCTTGCAGAGATGAATTTTGCAAGCTGCTGTTCACCTCTGTCATCAACGTTCCGTGGAACAAGGTGTTTCGGGCGGATCTGATCCGCAAAAATGAAATTCGGTTTCCGGACGTTCGCCGGGCGCAGGACGCGTTTTTCAATATGGAATATTACAAGCACATCGCGTGCCTGCGAACGATTCAGGCACCGCTGTATTGCTATCGCTCCAATACCGCCGCAAAGATTTGGAAAAAGTTTCCCAAAGACCTTTATAAAATTGATATCAAATACGACGCATATCTCGTCGATATTTTCAAGCAGTTTGAAATTTACGAGGGCGAGGGAAGAAAAAAGGTTGACGAATTGTTCTTCAATTCAATTTTCAGAACCGTCGGCTTTTATCGCAATCCGATTTGGCATTTGAGCGGTAAAGAAAAAGAGGACTATGCCAAAGAGATCCTCTCCGATGAATATAATCAGAAGCGCGCACAGGATGCGCTTGCTCCGGATCAGCATACGCAAACGATTCGTTCTTTAATTCTTTCGGCAGACGGAAGAGCAATGATCCGATATTTCAAAAAAGTACAGGCAAGAAACAAACTGTATCAATTTTACGCAAATACACTTCGCAAATTGATTAAGAGAAAATGACGAGGTGAAAATGAAGAAGATTTTATTCGTTCTTCCGTCTCTCGGAATTGGGGGATTGGAACGCGTTTTGGTAACGTATGCAAATCTTTTTGCCGCCGCCGGGCATCAGGTAACGGTTTTGACCTTTGACGAGGGGCAGGAACTTGCGCAGGAATTGTTGCCAAGCGTTCGGTTCCTATATAAATCGCCCAAGCCGCATCCGATTGGAAAACGACTGCCCTATATCCGGCATCGGTTTTATGACGACGGTTTATGGGAGACCAGAGCCTCTGCAAAAGAACTTTACCGTTACTATGTGGGCAAAGAAAAATTTGATATTGAGATTGCCTTTTTCCGCGGTCGCTCGGTAAAAATCATCAGCGGCTCCACCAATCCGAATTCGGTAAAGCTCGCGTGGGTACATAACGATTATTCGGTGTGCGGCGGAGTAACGGCAAATTTCAAAAACGAAAAACTGCTGAAAAAAGCATATCAAGCATTCGATTGCATTCTTGCGGTTTCGCAGCTTGCCGCAAAGAAATTCCGCGAAAGAATCGGCTTTTCCGGAGCGGTTGAAACGGTCTATAACCCCATTCCGATCGAAGAAATCATTCAAAAATCGAAAGTTCCCTGCGCGCGAAAAAAGAACGGATTTACCGTTGTTTGCGCCGGCAGACTGGTCGACGCAAAGGGATTTGACCGATTGATCGACGCATTTTGCAGCGCGGAAAAACAAACCGGACGGAAATGCGAGCTTTGGATTGTAGGCGGCGGGGAACAATACGAATCGCTGTCAAATCAGATTGCCGAACGAAACGCCCAAAACATTTTTTTGGTGGGCGCGCAGACAAATCCGTTTCCGTTCATGGCGCAGGCGGACTTGTTGGTTTGCGCCTCCCGATTCGAGGGCTTTAACTTGACGGTGGCGGAAGGGCTTGCGCTGGGAAAACCCGTCCTTTCCACAAACTGCACCGGTCCCACCGAAATTTTGGGGGACGGTAAATACGGCATCATCTGCGAAAACAGCACCGAGGGGCTGGAAGCCGCGCTGACGCGCATTTTTGAAAACCCGGACATTCTCTTGCCCTACCGGGAGCTTGCAAAAGAACGCGCAAAGGCTTTTGACCAGTCCCACGCAATGCAAACATTGAACGCTTTGATCGAGAAGGAATTGTTGAAGTAAAACCGGAGGAAACGCATGAAAAAAATTGCAATCGTCACATGGACGCGCGGCTGTAATTACGGAACGATTTTGCAGGCGTATTCACTTTCCGATTTTCTCAATAAAAACGGGAATGACGCCGTTTTATTGGATGATTCCAAGCTTAACCAACAGTTTGAAAGCAATCAACCCGGCAAAGAAAAAAGCCTTGTTTTGCCGACGAAACAGGAAGGAAAAATCATTCGTTTGCTGAAGAAAATCAAAAAGGCAATCGGCGTTTTCCTTTCCCCGAAAAAAAGAAGAGAGTATCGGAACGAACGCGTTTTTGAAGAGGCAAGTCAGCAAAAATTACTGGCGTTCCGGGCATTCAAGAAAGAATATCTCAAACAAACCAACCCGATGGGAGAGGACGAGCTGGAGTCGGTTGGCAAAGAATATGACGTCTATATTTGCGGAAGCGACCAAATTTGGACCTACCGATCGGATCGCGTTGCAAACTATTATTATCTTGGGTTTACGGCAAATGAAAAGCAACGCGTCGCATACGCGCCTTGTATCGGAGAGCAGAAATTCCCGGCGGAGAGTATTCTGCTGTTGCGGCAGCTTCTCGCGCGATTTTCCGCCATTTCCATGAGGGATGAACACGGCGCGACCTTGTTGAAGAAGCTTACCGAGCAAGAGATTGCAATCGTCACCGATCCGGTGCTTTTGAAAACAAAAGAAGATTGGATTTCTGATTTCTCGTTGTCCGAAAGCGGAGAAAAATATCTTTTGTGCTACTTGTTGGGAAAGCACAAGTGGTATGAGAAAAAAATCAAACGCATTTCCAAACGGCTGAAATTGCCGATTCGGTGGATCCCCGTCAATCCGGAGCAAGCCTCCTTTTTGAAATTCGGAGAGGGACCTTGCGGACCGCGCGAATTTTTGGAGTTGTTCCGCAATGCAAGCTTTGTTTGCACCGATTCGTATCACGGAACGCTGTTTTCGTTGATTTTTGAAAAACAGTTTGTCAATTTTGAAAGATATACCAACGAGGAAAATTCCCAAAACCAGCGGTTTTATTCGATTTATCGCAAGCTTTGCCTGCCGAACCGGCTGTTGACCGAAGCCGACCCGGTTGACGAACTGCCGGCAATCCCATACGATTCGGTCAGGAAAAAAATGGAACAGTGCCGGAAAGATTCACAAGCTTTTTTGTTCAACGCATTGGAGGTTAAGCAATGAAAAAAGGATTGGTTTCAGTGATCATTCCAACATATAAACGTGAGCCTGCCATGCTTCGCCGTGCATTGGAGAGCGTGGCGAACCAAACATATCAACAGTTGGAAGTGTTTGTTGTGGACGATAGTCCAAATGACTTTCCGCTGCGAAATGCTGTCAAAGAAACGGTGCTTTCTTTTGGAAGTAGGATATCTATTCGGTATATTCCGCACTCGGAAAGCCGCGGCGGCTCCGCAGCGCGCAACACCGGAATTTTTACGTCCGAGGGCGAATTTCTTGCTTTTTTGGACGATGATGACGAATGGTTGCCGGAAAAAATCGAAAAACAGTTGGCGGCGTTTGCCGATCCTAAAGTGGGGTTGGTATATTGTCGGGAATATATTGTGAATGCCGAAACAGGAGAAAAAAGTGTTGGCGAACGAAATTATCACAAGGGCAAGGTTTTCCGCTATCTGATTACCGATAATTTTATCGGGGGTGCCTCTTTTGTCGTGGTCAGAAGAGAAGCAATTGATCGTTGCGGAGCGTTCGCTCCTGTGCGTTCGGCACAGGATGCAGAGTTGTTTTTGCGCATCTGCCAAAAATATAAAGTCGCTTTTGTGGACAAACCGCTTTTGAATTATTATGTCAATCATGGAGCGGAGCGCATTACGTTAAATCCATATAATAAGCGGCAAGGGTTTGAATATATCAATAAAAAATATCGTTTTTATCTGTTGTTTCATCCGTTCAAAAAGGCAATCAGGTTGCAGAAATTACTGTTGCCGTATCAAGCCACAGACCAAAAGCTGTATCGAAAAACACTTTTGAAAATTATGATGCTCAATCCGTTTCGAGTTCGGGAAAATCTTGATTATTTTCACGAATGGAAAAAGGCAAAGGCAAATGCCGCAAAAGAAAAAAATAAAGCGGGGGGCGCAATTTGATGATTTCCAAATATGTGACTATCGTCGTTCCGGCATATAATACAAGACAATGGTTGGAATGTTGTATACATTCTATTCTGGCACAAACTTATACAAATTTTGAGGTGCTTTTAATTGATGACGGTTCCACGGATGGTACCGGCGATTTGTGTGATCAATTTGCGCTTTCCGACCCAAGAATAAAAGTGATTCACAAAAAAAACGGAGGATTGTCTGACGCAAGGAATACAGGTTTACGTGCCGCATCTGGCGAATATATTACTTTCGTTGACAGTGATGACTGGATTCATCCCCAAATGCTTCAAACGTTGTTGTACGGAATTGAAAAAGAGAACGCGGACCTTTCCATGGGATTTATTCAGAACATGGATTCATTTAGCATTCCAACCAATGAGTTGGATGAAACGGCGTATTCTGTTAGAAACCGGGAAGAATATTGGCATTTGGGCTATGAAAAAGCACCGGTCGGTCGGCAGTTTACCATGTGTCCGGCAAAACTATATCGGATTTCGTTTTTAACGGGATTGTCTTTTTTAGAAGGTGTTACGCATGAAGATGTTTTCTGGTCGGCGGATTATGCACAAAAAGTTCATAAGGCAATCATTTATTCGGTTCCCGTTTACTTTTATTATCAACGACCTGGTAGCATCATGCATACAACCAAGCCAAAAGAAGTGCGCGACCAACTCAACGCGTGTCTTTATAAACTGAAAATCTGTGTTTCAAAGTTTCCGGATCAAGCGCAGGAAGGAAGAATTAAATTTTTGGAATTTTTCTTCGTAACGGCGAATCGAAGTTTAGAGTTGGCAAAAGAGGATAGATCCATTGTCCGTTGTTGGCTTTTGAAAAATCGCAGAGAAGTGGTGCGTTGCCTTCGCCCGGCGTTGACATCAGGTCAAAAATGCACGTTGCTTTTTCTTCCAGTGCTTCCAAATTTTATTTTTTTGAAGCTTTTGGATTATCGGTTGGATATTAGTGCCTATTTCAAAAAGCATTTTCAAAAAAAGAAAGAGATTGTATGAAAAAATTTTTTCTATTTTTCAAGAATCGAATTGTCGATCCGATAAAAGAGAATCGAGTTCGGAAATATCAGCAAAAAATGGAGATTTATGCAAAAACCGATCCCGAAAAATGCTGTCGATTCTTTTATAAAAAGAAGACGGGAGAACGGTTAAATTTAAAAAGCCCGAGAACCTTGAGTGAAAAGATTCAATGGTTAAAATTACATGAAATTTTGCCTCGATTGCCGCTATATACACAATGCGCTGATAAATATCGCGTACGAGATTTTGTTTCTGACCGAGGATATGCAGATATTCTTGTTCCGCTTATCGGTGTATATGATTCTCCCGATCAAATTGATTTTGCCGAGCTTTCGGATCAATTCGTTTTGAAAGCCAATAATTCCTCAGGACAGAATTTGATCGTCAAAGATAAGTCCAAACTGAATTGGCAAGAAACAAAAAAGATATTGTCTTCATGGTTGGCTACTGAGTATTGGCTTGCCGGTGGCGAATGGCAATATCGTGATATTCCTAAAAAGATTATTTGCGAAGAATATCTTTCATCAAATAGTGGAGAGCTTGTAGACTATAAGTTTTTTTGCTATGATGGAAAGGTAGAGTATTTAGATGTTTGGGTAGATCATGGAATCGGATCCCGTCCGCTTTACATTTATTTGGATAAGAATTTGCAACCGGTTCCTTTTAACAAAGATACCATTGCGTTCCAAAAAGCCGGTAGGCAGATTACTTTACCCGATAATCTGAACCAGATGTTCCAAATCGCGCAGGATCTTTCCAAGGGCTTTCCGTTTGTGCGCGTGGATCTATATTCCACAGAGGGGAAAATCTATTTTGGAGAGCTTACTTTTACCCCGTGCGCCGGAGTAGATCCCAATTATACGCCGCTTGGTTTGCAAAAATTAGGAGAAGGAATCAAGGCAAAATGAGAAATTTGAGAACGGCATGGAAAAACCTACGTTATAAGATGAAATATCGGCGCGCTTACAAAATCAAGCCGACGCTGTTGGAATCCGGTTCCAATATCAAATTGATTCAATCCGG
Organism: Oscillospiraceae bacterium; assembly: GCA_015063325.1. Taxonomy (GTDB): domain Bacteria; phylum Bacillota; class Clostridia; order Oscillospirales; family CAG-272; genus UMGS1865. Next base: position 45,425 of record SVUK01000012.1, read on the forward strand.
TTCTATCTTGGGCGGTGAAAACATTCGCCTGAGAGCGAATACCAACCTTGTTTCCATTGGAGGAGCGATTTTGCTCGGCAATTCGGTTTTTTTCAATCGAAACTGCAACCTCGTTTGCCGGGAAAAAATTACCGTTGGAAACAGCGTTTCCTTCGGGCATAACGTCTGCGTGATTGACCACGACCATGTTTTCGGATGGAACGGGATTTCCCCAACCGAGTATCGAACGGGGGAAATTGTGATTGAGGAGGGCTGCTGGATCGGAGCCAACGTTGTCATTTTGCGCGGAACGCATATCGGAGCGTTTTCGGTCATCGGCGCCGGGTGCGTGGTAAAAGGAAAAATTCCGCCCCATTCGCTTGTAACAGGCAGTCGGGATTTAAAAATAAAAGAGATTATTCAAAAATAGATAGAATAAAGGAGACAATATGAAACTTGCAGTTGCAGGAACCGGATATGTCGGGCTTTCGCTGGCGGTGCTGTTGTCACAGCGCCATCAGGTCACGGCGGTGGACATTCTGCCCGAAAAGGTGGAACTCATCAACCAAAAAAAATCCCCCATTCAGGATGAATACATCGAAAAATACCTTGCCGAAAAGGAGCTGAACCTGACGGCAACGCTGGACGCCGAATCGGCTTACAAGGACGCCGAATTTGTCATCATCGCCGCGCCCACCAACTACGACAGCAAAAAGAACTTTTTTGACACGTCCGCGGTCGAAGCAGTCATTGACGTTGTCATGCGCGTCAACCCCAAGGCGACCATGGTCATCAAATCCACTATTCCGGTCGGCTATACCAAGTCCATCCGCGAAAAAACGGGGAGCAAAAACATTCTGTTTAGCCCCGAATTTTTGCGCGAGAGCAAAGCGCTTTATGACAATCTTTACCCCTCGCGCATCATCGTCGGCACCGATCCTGCGGACGCCGAACTGACGAAAAAAGCCGAAAACTTTGCCGCACTTCTCAAAGAGGCGTCGCTCAAAGAGGACGTTCCGACATTGGTCATGGGCTTTACCGAGGCGGAGGCGGTCAAACTGTTTGCCAACACCTATCTTGCCCTGCGCGTTTCCTATTTCAACGAGCTGGATACCTATGCCGAAATGAAGGGGCTGGACACCAAAAAGATCATCGACGGCGTCTGCCTCGATCCCCGGATCGGCTCACATTATAATAACCCATCCTTCGGCTACGGCGGCTACTGCTTGCCAAAGGACACCAAACAACTGCTTGCCAACTACGACGAGGTCCCCGAAAACCTGATCCGCGCCATTGTGGAAAGCAACCGCACCCGGAAAGATTTTATTGCCGACCGCATTCTGGAAAAAGCCGGCTACTACGCCTATTCCGAAAACAACGAGTTTTCCGAGGATCGGGAAAAAGAGGTCACCGTTGGCGTTTACCGTCTGACTATGAAGAGCAATTCGGATAACTTTCGGCAAAGCGCCATTCAGGGCGTCATGAAGCGGATCAAGGCAAAGGGGGTCCGCGTCATCATTTACGAGCCGACGTTGTCGGACGGCGAAACCTTCTTCGGCAGTGGGGTGGTCAACGACTTAGCAAAATTCAAAAAAGAGAGCAATGTCATCCTTGCCAATCGCTTTGACGAAGCCCTTGCCGATGTTGCCGATAAAGTTTATACACGCGATTTGTACGGAAGAGATTGAAATTAAACGCTGAATAGGTTATAATACATTTTATAGGTTATCTTTTATAGATCATCAAAGCTAAGGAGAACACATGGAAAAGAAATGGACGGCTGTCATTAAGCCGAAAAAGAAAGCATTTGAACTAAATTTGAGGGAGACCTTCAAATATCGTGACCTGATCTGGCTTTTCGTGACCAGAGATTTTAAAACGCGTTATAAGCAGACGATTTTGGGTCCGCTTTGGTTTATCATTCAACCGCTCATGGCGTCGGTCATTCATACGTTGGTGTTCGGACAGATTGCCGGACTTTCCACCGACGGCGTTCCGCAGTTTCTGTTTTATCTTGCCGGCTCCATCTCCTGGGGGCTTTTCTCGGGTGCACTGACGGCAACCTCCAACACGTTCGTTTCAAACGCCCATGTGTTCGGCAAAGTTTATTTTCCGCGGTTGGTAACGCCGATTGCAACCTCCGTTACGCAGATATTCAATTTCCTGATCCAATTTGCCATTTTCGGCGGAACGGCACTGGTATTCTTCTTCCTGCCGGATGAGCATTTCCGGGTTACCTGGGTAGCGGCGCTTACACCGGTTTTGATCGCGCAGCTTGCGCTGCTCGGTTTGGGCTTTGGCATCATCATCTCCTCGCTGACGACAAAATACCGCGACCTGCAGGTGCTGGTCAGCTTCGGCGTTTCACTTTGGATGTATATCACGCCTGTCGTCTATAGCTCTAATACCATTGGGCAGGGAAAACTTTATACTTTAACCATGCTCAATCCGGTCTCTCCGATCGTGGAGTTGTTCAAGTACGGTTGGTTGGGCGCAGGCGCAACACCGTGGCTCTATTGGGGCATCAGCTGGATTACAACCTTTGTCGTCTTGATTTTGGGAATTGCAATTTTCAACAAAATCGAAAAGAACTTTATGGATACGGTCTGATAAAAGGGGTACATCATGATAGAAGAAAAAGATATTGCAATACAAATTACAGGATTGAAAAAGCGCTACCGCCTGGGCACCATTGGCGGTGGAACCTTGGCGGGCGACCTGCAAAGCTGGTGGGCGCGCGTGCGGCATAAAGAAGACCCCAATGCCAAAATTGGATCGAAAACCTATGGAAAAAATGAGACCTTTATGGCGCTGGACGGCATTGACCTGACCGTTTATAAGGGCGAGCGCGTTGGCATCATCGGGCATAACGGCGCAGGAAAATCCACCCTCTTAAAACTGCTTTCTCGCGTCACAGGTCCCACCGAAGGAGAAATCAAACTGGACGGCCGAATTTCCAGTATGCTGGAAGTCGGCACCGGTTTTAACGGCGAGTTGACCGGCAGAGAAAACATCTACCTCAACGGTGCCATTCTCGGCATGACCAAAGCCGAGATTGACGGCAAGATTGACCAGATTATCGAGTTCTCCGAGTGCGCCAAATTCATTGATACGCCGGTTAAGCGATATTCCTCGGGTATGTACGTCAAGCTGGCGTTTGCCGTGGCTTCCCACCTGGATTCCGAAATTCTGATCATGGACGAAGTTTTGGCTGTCGGGGATATGGCGTTCCAGAAAAAGTGCCTGGAAAAGATGAGCCAGGTCTCGCAGGACGAGGGAAGAACCATTCTTTACGTTTCCCACAATATGAACACCATTCGTCAGCTCTGCGACCGCTGCGTGGTTATGGATCACGGCAAAATCGTCTTCAACGGCGAAGTGGAAGAGGCGATTGGAATTTACATGAAAGAAAAGCAGGTCTTTTCCGATTTTCTTGACACGTCAAACGAAAAAAGGTCCTCTTACCTGGGGCAAAACTTAAAGGTAAAAGTGGAGTATATCAAAAAGCTGGATGTTCCCGAGGAGCAGCGGAATAGTGCCCTTCCTTTCGAGATCAAGATTTCCAGTACGGAATCGGTCAGCAATTTCCGGGTTCGCTTTGAAATCGGTCGAATGGGGCGCGGGGTTGCAATTTCGCTGACAGACCGGCTCTATCAAATTGAAAAAGGTTCGGAACTGATTTTGCGACTCCGGTTGGACATCTCCCAGTTAGTTCCGGCAAGCTACGATACAACCATAGTTTTGTTTGAGGCAGCCGGTGATAGAAGCATTGACCTTGACTGCGTGCGTTCATTTTCGTTTATCAAGTCGTCGGAGGACGTCACAATGAAATGGAACGAAGCTTGTTGGGGAAATATCATTTTAGATGATATGACCGAAATCTAACACAGGCACTATTTATCAATTCAATTTTAGAAAGGGAAAACTATCAAAGATGGTTTTTAGCATTATCGTTCCTGTTTATAACGGTGGAAAAGTATTTGCGCGATTGTTTGGATCCCTGTTTGGAACAGGATTTTCCCATTTCCGAATTTGAAATCATTTGTGTTGACGACGGCTCCACCGACGGCAGTCTTACCATTCTGCGCGAATACGAGGCGAAATTCCCAAACGTGCGCGTGATCGCCTTTCCGAAAAACAAGGGAGTCAGCGCCGCGCGCAACGCCGGATTGGAGCAAATGCAGGGCAATTGGTGCCTGTTTCTAGACAGCGACGACTTTTTGGCAGACGGCTGTTTTGCAAAGGCGAAAGCCCTTCTTTCCGGCAGGGAAGAAACGACGATGCTTTGCATGGGGCAAGCGCGCTTTGAAGAAAAAGGAGATTCGAGGAGCGATTGCATAAAACGCGGCTCCTATTTCGGCTGTCCCACCGAGCGGTATATCACCAACCGTTTTATCCCGGCTTGTTTAGGGCGGCAATTCCGCTTTCAGGAAAAGATCTACTACGGAGAGGATGAAATTTTCAGCTTGGAACTGGCGCTGTTAAATCCGCCCGTTCTCCAATTGGAAGAGCCCATGTATTTTTATCGGAGACACGGTGCCTCGGCCATGAATCTAACGTCCGAAAAGCGGGCGAAGCGGGTGGATTCGGTGATTCGTTCGGCGGTCTATATCCGCAAAAAATACGGGCTGAAAAACCCGGAGCTAATGCAATTTTTTAAGGAACGAAATGAAGTTGCCGTAGAGGAACTGATTCGGTTGCCTTTTTCAAAATGGTTTCCGTATTTTTGGCGTATGAGGGCACTCCGGCTTGTGGTTTGGAAAAGAAACGATCCGAAAGGCAGGGGGAGTCTGGCGGTTTTTTGGAATTGCAGAATTGCCATTTTTAAAAAGGATTTGAAACAGGTAAAAGAAGAAAAGGGAAGCTTTCGCTCATTCTTATTTGCACTCAAAAACTGGATCAAAATTTTTCGATAGCAAGGGAACGGACAGAGAAATTTTCATTTTTGTAATCATAGAAAATAAATTTTAAGGAGCAAACCAAAATGTCACTCTTTACAGGCAAAACACTTATGATCACCGGGGGAACGGGGAGTTTTGGCAATGCCGTGCTGAATCGTTTTCTCAAAACCGACATTGGCGAGATCCGCGTCTTTTCGCGCGATGAGAAAAAACAGGACGACATGCGCCACGAATTTCAGGTAAAAATGCCCGAAGTTGCCGAAAAGATCAAGTTTTACATCGGCGACGTCCGCGATATTGCCAGCGTCAAGAACGCCATGCACGGGGTGGACTACATCTTCCACGCCGCCGCGCTCAAACAGGTCCCTTCCTGCGAGTTTTTCCCCATCGAGGCGGTCAAAACCAATGTGCTGGGCACCGAGAACGTGCTGACCGCCGCCATTGAGGAGGGCGTCAAGACTGTCATCTGCCTTTCCACCGACAAAGCCGCTTACCCGGTCAATGCTATGGGCACCAGCAAGGCTATGATGGAAAAGGTCATCGTTGCCAAATCCCGCACGGTCAGCCCCGAAAAAACCAAAATCTGCTGCACCCGTTACGGTAATGTTATGTGTTCGCGCGGCAGCGTCATTCCGCTCTGGATTGACCAGATTCGCGCCGGTAACCCCATCACCATCACCGATCCGACCATGACGCGCTTCATCATGTCGCTTGACGAAGCGGTCGATCTTGTTCTGTTTGCCTTCGAGCATGGAACCAGCGGCGATATTCTGGTGCAAAAAGCACCCGCCTGCACCATTGGAACGCAGGCGGAAGCCGTTTGCGAACTCTTCGGCGGCAAGAAAGAGGACATCAAGGTCATCGGCATTCGCCACGGCGAAAAAATGTACGAAACGCTCCTTACCAACGAGGAATGTGCACACGCGATTGATATGGGTAATTTCTACCGTGTCCCCTGCGACAAGCGCGGACTGAACTACGATAAATATTTCAGTGAGGGCAACCGCGACCGCAACCCGTTGACCGAGTTCAATTCCAACAACACCGAGCTTTTAACGGTAGAGCAGGTCAAAGAAAAATTGCTCACCCTTTCGTATATCCGCGAGGAGCTGGCAAAACAGTAAAAAAGATTATTCCAAAAAACGGAAAGGGGGAAGACGGGCAACTTGAAAAAAGAGCAAACGTTTTTGCTTGCGCTTCTCTCGTCGGCGTTTGATAGCGGACGAGCCGTTCCGGCGCCTGATTTTTCCGAAAAGGAATGGAAGGCTTTTATCGCAGAGAGCTTTTATCAGGCGGTCGGCGTCCTTGCTTTCTCTCTTTGCGAACCGTTTATGGATCGTGTTCCTTCCGATCTTTATTCGCATTGGAACCGTGCGATTATCAAAACCATGGGCAGAAACCGCAATGTTGCAACCGCGCAAAACGAGCTGGTCGCCCTTTTGGGAAATCGCCCTTACCTCATTCTCAAAGGACTTGCCTCTGCCGCCTACTATCCGAATTCCACTTTGCGAGATTTTGGAGACGTGGACTTTTTGGTGGAGGAAAAACGACAGACCGAGATTTCGGAGTTGCTCTGCTCCAACGGGTACCAAAGCGAAGGAGAGGGAAACGACCACCATATTGTTTTTAAAAAGCCGTTTTGCCATTTGGAGCTGCACCGTGAGCCACCGGGAATTCCCGGGGGAGCGGCAGGGGATAAGATTCGTTCTTTCTTCGGGAAAATCTTGGAAACGGCAGTACTGCAAACGCTGGATGCGGACTACCTGCATGCCGTGTTCCGCGCGCCTGCTTCGGAAATGCACGGGTTGATTTTGCTGTTGCATATGCAGCACCACATGCTGGAGGAGGGGCTGGGACTGCGTCACCTGTTGGACTGGGGATTTTACGTTGCCAAAACCGAAAAAGAACCTTTTTGGCAGGAGGCGCTATTGCCGCTGCTGAAGGAAGTCGGGCTGTTGACCTTTGCCGCGGCAATGACGAAAACCTGTGCGATTTATCTCGGAGCCCCCGAACCGGAGTTTTGCAGGAATATCCCCGACGATCTTTGCGCCGGCGTGATGGAGGATATTTTTGCGCTCGGAAATTTCGGAATGAAGGATCGCGGACGTTCTCACAGCGCCGCGCTGACCGAAAACGACGGAAATTCTGTTCGGAAAAAGAGCGCGTTTCGCGTTTTCCATGGAATTGTAACGAGCAAGCATCCGATTTTGCAACGCGCACCGATCCTCTATCCGATTTTCGCGGTCGGGGAGGCGTTTGCCTACGGCTTCGGCGCCCTTTTCGGCAAACGCACGCGTCCGTCCAAATTGTTCCGTTCTGCAAAGGAGCGGAAAACCCTTTACAATCGCTTGGCGATTTTTCAAACCGGGAATACCCGTTCGGATTTTCCGACGGATTCTATTTCATAAATCTGCCTATCAAAAAAGAAAAACTGAAAAAACAGAAAGGAAACTTGGTATGGAAAAGAAATTGACTTTGGAATCCCAGTCCGGCAAACGAAACATCGGCGTTGATCTGCTTCGCCTTGTCGCCGTCTTTATGATTGTCCTTTTGCATGTTGTCCGCGGAACCTTTCCTGCTTCTTCTGCCGCCTACATTTGGTGCGACGCGTTTTTGCTCGGCGCATTTAACGTCATTGCTTTGATTGCCGGATATGCTTACTGCGCCGAAAAATTCAATCCCGGCAGAACCATTCGCCTTTGGATTACCGGCATTTTCTACGGCGCCGTATTCTATCTGATCACATCGGCGGTCAAGGGAGGTTTCTCTTGGACGAAATTCATTAAAAACTTTTTCCCGGTACTTACGGGCAACTCCTATTTTTGGTTTTTTGCGCCCTATATTCTGCTCCTCCTCTTGGTGCCCGTTTTCAATTTTGCCGTTGAAAAACTGCCGCGCAAGGGGTATCTCATCGGGCTTTGCTTTTTCACCGTGTTCTTCTCGCTTGTTCAGTTTGCGGCTGATCCTTGGGGCATTGCCGACGGCAGAAGCATTCTTTGGCTTGCGTACCTCTATTTTATTGGCGCGTATTTCAGAAAATACGGGTTCCCCGTTCGCAAGTGGTGGGCAAACCTCTGCATTTTTGTTTGCTCCTCGGCGGCAACGGCAGGACTTTTCCTTCTTGCCCAAAATATCAACGTCAAGTTTTGGGATCCGAGATATGCCAATTATTTCCATCAGTACAATTGCATTTTTGCTCTTGCCGGTGCCATCGCGCTGCTGGCGCTGTTTGCGCAGTTGCCTATCAAGGAGAGTGCCGAAAAGACGATGCGCTATTTCTCGGCGCACTCGCTGGGCATCTATCTTTCGCAGAGCTTCCTCATTCTGTATTTTATCCAATTGATTAACCATTCGGAATGGAATATCGGGCTCCGTCTTGTAACCGTTCTCGGCTTTTCGGTTTGTATTTTCTTTGCCGCATTCATCATTGAGGCGGTGCGCAAACTGCTTTTCCGATTTGCAAAAATCGACGCCCTGACCGATTTGATCGGCAAAAAGATTCAGGGAAAAACCGAGGAATAACGCTCCTCATTTTACCCAAAGAAAGGGAACAACTATGTTTCAAAACAACGGAAAACTCAAACTGCTCATCATCGTCGGCACGCGTCCGGAGATCATTCGGTTGGCGGCGGTCATTAACAAATGCCGCGTCTATTTCGATACGATTTTGGCGCATACCGGACAAAACTATGACTATAACTTAAACGGGGTCTTCTTTAAGGACCTCGGCATTGCCGATCCGGACGTTTACATGAATGCCGTTGGCAAGGATCTTGGCGAGACCATGGGGAATATCATTGCCAAATCCTATCAGCTCATGGTCGAAATTAAACCCGACGCCGTGCTGGTGCTTGGAGATACCAATTCCTGCCTTTCGGTCATCGGCGCAAAACGGTTGCATATTCCGATCTTCCATATGGAAGCCGGCAACCGTTGCAAAGACGAATGCCTGCCCGAGGAGACCAACCGCAGGATTGTGGATATTATCTCGGATGTCAACCTTGCCTACAGCGAGCACGCGCGCCGCTATCTTGCCGACTGCGGTCTGCCCAAGGAGCGCACCTATGTTACCGGCAGTCCGATGGCGGAGGTGCTCCACGAGAACCTTGCAAAAATCGAGGCAAGCGACATTCACGCGCGGCTGGGATTGAAAAAAGGGAACTACATTCTACTTTCGGCGCACCGCGAGGAGAACATCGACACCGAAAAGAACTTTACCTCGCTCTTTACGGCGATCAACAAAATGGCGGAAAAATACGACATGCCCATTTTGTACAGCTGCCATCCGCGCTCGGCAAAAATGATTGAAGCTCGCGGATTTCAGCTGGACCCCCGTGTGATCAAGCATGAGCCGCTTGGATTCCATGATTACAACTGCTTGCAAATGAACGCTTTTTGCGTGGTCAGCGACAGCGGAACTCTGCCCGAGGAAAGCAGTTTCTTTACCAGTGTTGGCAAACCGTTCCCTGCGGTCTGCATTCGCACCAGTACCGAACGCCCCGAGGCACTGGACAAAGCTTGTTTCGTTCTTGCCGGCATTGACGAAAAGGGACTTTTGCAGGCGGTGGATACGGCGGTGGAACTTAATAAAAACGGGCAGTACGGCATTCCTGTGCCGAACTATACCGATGAAAATGTTTCCACCAAGGTGGTCAAAATCATCCAGTCCTACACCGGGGTGGTCAACAAGATGGTTTGGAGAAAATTCTAAAATACTGATTTTACAAAAATATCCTGCAAAGGAAAAGCCGAAATCCGTTTTCGATCGTTTGAGACGGATTTCGGCTTTTTTCTTGACAAACGGGCGCATATTATATATAATGTAGAAGATTAAAAGCGGCAAAAGCGGCAAAAGCGGACGGAACGAAAAAAGCGAGAGGAGGGAGAGGGGTGACAAAAAAACGTCGCATTGAAAAGATTGTAATTCTTTTGTCAGTTCTCGGCGTTCTTGCGCTGTTTACCTATTTTCTGTGGGATATTCTTATTCCGTTTCTGCAAATGAATTTTCGGAACGACACCCAGGGCGCAAAGGAACTGCTCCGCGAAAAAGGATGGCTGGGATATTTGACAGTCGTTTTCGTGGAAGCGTTGCAAATGGTGGTCATTTTTATTCCGGCGGAGTTCATTCAAATTTCGTCGGGACTCAGCTATCCCTTTCCGTTAGCGCTTTTATTGTGCGACATTGGCGTTTGCTTGGGCGCAACTATTATTTTTGTTTTGGTGCGCGCTTTTCGGTTTGAAAACGGCGCATATTTGAAAACCAAGGATAAGATTGACCGCCTTTCGGCAAGATCGAAAAAAGAGCGGAGCGTGGTGCTTTTTCTCTATTTTCTGTTTTTTATGCCCATCATTCCGTTCGGCGCCATTTGCTATTACGGCAGCAGTACAAAACTGCGGTACTGGAAGTATATTCTCACCGTTTCCACCGGCGTTATCCCGTCTATTGTCACTTCCAATCTGATGGGATCGGCGGCAAAACTGTTTTTCGCGCATGATCTTCCCATTCCGCTGTTGGTTTTGATTATTGTTTTGCTCGCCGTTCTTTTGTTTACCCTTATCTTTTTCTTTTTGGACCGTATCTATTTCAAGGAGAATAAGGGAACGCCGGATTCCGTTCTTTACACTGCCTTTCTCCGATTTGTCAAATTGGTGCGCGGCAAAAAGCAAAAGGTGATTGCCGATGAGATTCCGGATGATGTTGAAGCGCCCTACATCGTGCTTGCCAACCATCAATCGTTTTATGATTTTTACTACCTGACCGAAATGAACCACAAGCGCAATCCGGCGTTTGTGGTCAATCGCTACTATCTTGGCAAACCTATTGTCCGCAATCATTGGAAGAATGCCGGCGGACTTATTCCAAAGCGGTTGTTCAATGCCGATCTTTCCACCGTCCGTGGGATTATACGCGCGGTGCGAATGGGGTATCCGGTGGTCGTCTTTCCGGAAGGGCGACTTTCGCCCGACGGCACTTCCAATCCGATCCTTGAAGGGGGAGCGGCACTTTGGAGAAAACTGCAAATCGATCTTGTCCTTGTTCGCCTTGAGGGGGCATATTTTTCCAAGCCCAAATGGCGGCGGCGGTTTTACCGCTCCACCATTCGCGTGAAAATTGCAAGAATCATTCGGCGCGAAGAACTCAAAAACTATACCGACGCAGAGCTGGACGCCCTGATTGAAGAAACGCTTCGATTCAATGCGTCCGACTGCCCCGAAAACCGCTATTGCCAAAAGGACAAAGCCGAGGGGCTCCACAATCTGCTCTACCGTTGCCCGACCTGCGGCGGACTTTATACAACGCAAAGCAAGGGCAACGTACTGTGCTGTTCTGCCTGCGGCGCGACCTACGAGCTGGGCGAGGACTACCGCTTTACGGCGCCCGACCTCAAAACCATTCCGGAGTTTTATGCCGCCGTTGCTGACGCCGAAAAGAGAGAGCTTGCCGAAAAGCCGTTCTGCCTGGAAACGAAGGTCAAAACGAAGGTGTTTGACGAAAACGGGCATACCGTTTGCCGCGAAAACGGGGAATGCCGCCTGACCAAAACCGAATTTACCTACCGGTCGGAACGGGAAACCTTCACCATCCCTACCGAAAACCTGCCGGCGCTTCCGTTTTCCTGTGGGGAAGAATTTGAGCTTTACCATCAGAATAAACTTTACTATTTTTATCCCGAAACAAACCGACAGCAGGTTGCCCGTTGGGCGTTGATCGTAGATCTTCTGACCAAGGAGAGAAGGAATCGGGAAATAAGAGCCGAAGCCGGACAGACTGCTGCTTCGGAGCATTAAAAAAGGAGATTTTTCCAATGCAAGAAACAGCTATGCCGAAAAAGCCGAAAAAAACGCTGATCAACATTTCCAAAAAGACGTTTATTCAGGTGCTTTGCCTGCTGTTTGCCATGCTTGTCGTTTCGGCGATTCTCACTTACGTTATTCCGCGCGGTTCGTTTGGAACAACGGTCGGAGAAGACGGCAAAGAGACCGTTGACTATTCGGTTTACAACGAGCAAAAGGACCTTCCCGGCGTTAGCCCGGTCAAGGCGATTTTCGCTCCGGTGCTGGCATTCGCCTCGGGTGACGGAATTGCCCTTTTGATGCTTTCGCTGTTTTTGTTCGTCATTTCAGCGGCATTCCAGGTTATGAACGACGTCGGCGGCGTCCGTTCGCTGGTCGGCGGCGTTTCTGCAAAGTTCAAAAACCGCCGCAAACTGCTGTTGGTACTGGTTGCATTCCTCTTTTATTGTTTCGGTTCCTTTTTGGGACTGTTTGAGGAAATGCTCACTATGCTTCCCATTGTTGCGGTGCTTTGCCTTTCGCTGGGATACGATTCTTTTACCGGATTTTTGACCTGCATTCTCGCCTGCGGATTCGGATTTGCCGGCGCGGTCACCAATCCTTTCACGGTGCTGTACGCTTCGCAGATCATCGGCGTCAACCCCATGGAAAAGATCTGGTTCCGCCTCATCGTCTTTGCCGTCATGTTTCTGTTGTTCCTGGTGTTTCTGTTCATCTACCTGCGCCGGATCGAAAAGAACCCCGAAAAGAGCTATACTTTTGAGCACGATAAAAATCTGCGCGAGCAGATGAGCGGGGAAGCGGCGGAGGCGACCGACCCTGCGCGCGAAAAACGGGCGCGCGTCGTTTATGCGATATTTCTTCTTGCGGCGCTTGGGCTGATTATCCTTTGTTCGTCACTTTCGGCTTTGCGCGATTATACCGTTCCGGTTCTCATTGCCTATTTTCTGATTTTCGGAATCGGCGCAGGACTGCTGGTGGCAAAATGTCCCAAAAAGGTGTTTGCAAGTTTCGGCAAAGGATTTTTGGCGGCACTGCCCACCATTGTCATCATCGCTTTTGCAGCGTCGGTCAAATATGTGTTTGCCGAGGGTTCGGTTTTTCCGACCATCGTGCATTGGATCAACACGCTGGCGGCAGGGAAGAGTTTGATTGCCGTTGCACTCATCATCTATCTGATTGTTCTTCTGCTGGAGTTTTTTATTTCGTCTTCCACAGCGAAGGCAGTCTTGGTTATGGGACTGTTGGCGGTGGCGAACGTAGGACTCAGCAAAGAGATGCTTGTCCTGCTTTACACCTTTGCGGATGGATACACCAATGTTCTGTTCCCAACTTCACCGGTTCTGCTCCTTTCGCTATCCATGATTGAAATGGACTACTTCAAATGGATCAAAAAGAGCTGGTGGCTGTTCCTTTTGAACTTTGCGCTGGTCATCGGCTTCATTTTGCTTGCCGTCGGAATCGGATATTAAAAAACATGAAAAAACACCGCCGCGAAGACTTCGCGGCGGTTGGTCTGTTTTATTACAGCTTTGAGATTTGAGAGATCCGTTCGTATGCGGTTTTGAGAAAGGCTTCGTTTCCCATTTCGCGGTAGACGGGACGACGGGAATCATAAATTTCCAACATCAGCGTACCGGCAAAGTCGGTGTCGTTCAGCCGGCGCATGATGTCGGCGTAGTCGATGTTTCCGTCAAAGGGGAGCAGATGCTCATCTGGATCGCTCCAGTCGTCCTTGTCGCGCCCGTGGTTGTCGTGAATATGGGTGCAAAGCAGACGGTCGGCGTAAAGGTCCATGTAGTGAACGGTACGGGTGTAGCAATGCTCGTGCCCGATATCGTAGCAAAAGCCGACTTCCGGAATTTTCTCGTAGCGTTCCATAATGGCGGCAAGAACACCCAGCTTGCGCAGGTTTTCAAAAGCGATCTTCACGCCTCTGTTCAGCGCGTATTCCACCAAAGCGTCAAAACGGCTCAATCCCACATCGCAAAGCGGAGGAGGATTCCAACCGGAGGAGACATGGCAGACCACCAAGGGCACGCCGGCACCTGCGGCACTGTCAATGCTGCTTTCAATCCCACGGCGCAGGTTAACATAGGCGTCCCCCGGCAGCCAAAAATTGTTGATACCCCCAAACGGCGCGTGAAGAAAATCGAGGGAGAGTCCAAGATTATCACATTTGCCGCGCAGAGCATAAACTGCGGCAGGGTCGTTGGATTCGGAAAAAACAGCTTCAAACCCGGCCGCTCGGATCAGGTCGAGGGCTTCCGGTTCGGTTTTGTCGGTCAGACAGTTGGCAACAACGCCAAGTTTGCGTTTCATATTCGGTTATCCTTTCGAGTCGGTTCTTTATCAAAAACCATTTTTCGGCAAAGATCGCCGTAACTTTTTTCAAATTGCGCTTGCGAAATCGCGCCTCTTTCCAAAAAGAGCAACAGCGTTTCTTTTTGACGCAAAAAGAGTTCTATTTGTTTTTGTTCCCGTTCGGGCGTTTGGCAGTTGCGCATAGAAACGCCTTTCAAAAAAGAGTGCTGAAAAAAGTATATCACAACGTTTGAGAAAAAGCAAGAGAAAAAATTTTTTTAGGTGCCTCTTTTTGATCCAAAACAGATCACTATATAATAAAAGGAAACGAATTTGAAAAACAAAAAGACAAAATTCGATTTAATTTGAAAAAATTTTTTATATTTCAAAAAAGAATTTTTCAGGAGCCGAAAAATTGCAAAATCAGGCTTTCGTTGCCGAATGGATTAAAAAAAACAGATATTTCCTATAAAATAATTGAAAAATCTACTTGACAAGCGAAACAAGTTATGCTAAAATAGCATGTGATAAGTGTAGAGAACGCTTATTAATACGCAAACCCTGTCTTTTTCCGTGTCGGGGAACCCCCAAATACGCTTTGGTGCGGACAAAGCCACGGCAAAGAACAGGGAACAAAAAACAAAAAAGAAAGGAACCAATTTCTATGAAGAAAAACACGATCCTTAAGGTTCTGTCTTTCGTGCTTCTTCTCACGTTTGTCTTTTCCGCCGTTCTTTTGACCGGTTGTGGCAAACAGGAAGACGCCGCAAAGCAGACCGATTTGGAAGCTACGAACGAAGATCTCAAAGCTGCAAAAAATGAGATCGCAAAGCTCCAAACTGCTATTGAGAACCTGCAAGAGGCATCCGCAGCCTCGGAAGCTCTTTCTCAGAAAGTAGCTGCTTTGGAAGCTGCCCTTGAAGCTGTTTCGGGCGACTCCGAAGCAATTCAGGAGCTGGTTGCAGAAATCGAAGCTGCAAGCGAAGCTTTGGATGCTGCGAAAGAAGAGTTGGGCGCCGCCGTTCAGGAAGCTACCGAAGCACTGGAATCACTGGATGATATCTATGCGACCGACGAAGCGCTCACTGCCGAGATCAACGCGCTGAAAAACGGCGTAATCAAGGATCTCCAAACTGCAGTTGCGGCGTTGGAAGGTGCAACCGGTGCAGACGAAGATCTTAGCGAACTCGTTGCAATCATCAATGACAGACTCGTAAAGAGCGACTGGATCGCTGCAACCGATGTTCTGTTTGATGATAGCAACCCCAGATCTATCGCTGCATTCAAGAAAGGCATCGTTCGCGTTGGCGACACCGCTGCAATGCCCTATGAGGATGCTGATATTAAGGCGTATGAAGCACAGGCAGATTTGCTTGCCGATAAGCTTCTCCGTGCCATCAGCTTGAACGACATCGACGACACTTTTGCTCTGCGCGACCAACTGTTTGCCGCTTTGACTCCCATCGTTGAGAAATTCGACGCTGAGCTGACTCGCCTTGAGCCCGATAAGGACGAGAACGGCGAAGTCATTCCCGGCACCGGCAAACTCTATTTCCCGGCTGCTTACATCGCAAACTTCTATGGTAACAACCCCGAAGAAAAAGATCAGCTTGCAAGATTGGACGATCTGAAAGATCTGATTGACGAGCGCGAACTTTTCCCGACCGAAACCGAGGAAGAGACCGCTTACAAAAAAGCGCAGGAAGCAAGATACGATGCGATCCATGAGGCTCAGGATCGTCTGGCTGCTGCCGAAACTGATGATAATTTGATTTATGCACATCAGGTAGAGTTTGGTCTTGGCAAGGATGCCACCGTTTACCTCAAGGACGCAACCAAGGCAAACTTGGATACCATCAAAGGCGAGTATGACGAGCAGGTTGCTCCTCAGTTTGACAGCGAAAAGGTTGACACCACCTACTATGCTGTTGGTATGAAAAATCTCCCCGGCTATGTGAACTATCTCAACAAGCTGGCAAGATACAACGCTTTGCTGGATGCAAAAGCTGAGTTTGAAGCAAAATATCCCGAGCTGACCTACTTCCAGGACTACAATATCAACGACCCGATGCTGGACGCTTACGATGGCATTGAGACGATTGACGGCGCTTGGCTGGATAGCTGGAAAGCTAAGTGGAAGCTTGAAGATATCCGCACCATCACCGTTGATGAAGAGCAGGTTGAGAAAGACTTCGAGCTTGAGAACTGCTTCATCATCATTGACTCCGTTGACCAGACATTGTCTGAAGGTCAGGAGGGCGGCACGAGACTTGGCGGCTACGGACGTGTTTTGGCAATTAGATACTACGTTCAGACTCTGCACGACCTCAAGGTCAAATATGTTGATCCTTTCGTTAAAAAGGATGATCACGAAGATATCGTTACAAAGAATCTCGTCGGTCAGATCAAGACCGAGGTTGAACTTGGCGCAAATAAGGTTCTCTGGGCACATGTTCCTACGCTGGATGACATCTTTGCAAAGATAGATGCAATTGATGCTGCAATTAACGGTCTGAAATTTGAGCTGAACGAAGAGTATGCTCAGGTTTCGTATACCTACAGCCCGAAAGAGGCGTGCAAGAACGCTATGATCGGCTTGGATGGAACGAAAAATATAAACAACAGAAAAGTTCTTGCCGATATCCGCACAAGAGTTGAAACACTGAAAGCAACCATGGCAGATTTGATTAAACTTGGCAATGAGTTGCTTGCAAAATACTATGTAGACGGTCAGTGGGAGGTTTCTCTCCGCGATAGCAACTACATTAAGATTGAACTTCAGAAAACTGTAGACAATTATTTCATCGACAGATCTATCTTCACCACGGATGAGGATGAAGAAACCAACGCCGAGAACTACGATGTCATGACCGAGTACTTCCGGTTTAACATTCAGCCGTATCTGAACGCAGCTCTTGACAACATTACCGAGATTCTGAAGACTATCTACGGCGATGTTAAGGATGTTGTTTATAAGGAAGAAACCTACCTTCCCGATCTGAACAAACTCATCATTGCTCAGTCCGAAGTATTTAAGGTAATGGCTGGTTGCACAGTTGACGAAACCGATTTCGTTTTGGATGAAGTAAACGCAGTTAAATTCAGCGAATTCTTCAATGCTCTCTTAGTTAAGGTCGTCAGAGTTGTTGATCTTGCCGAAGCAGCTGAAATTGAATCGGCAACCCTCAATCAGTTGATTGAAGGCTTGGGCAAAGATTTTGATCTGAACAAGACCTTTGCTGTTGACACTGTTTCCGATGCTGCAGTGCTTGGGTTCGAAAAATACCTTGGCGTAAAATTTGCAGACTTCATTCCTGAGGATGAGAATGCGGAAATTGACAATCCTGCAATTGTATCCGCTTACCTCGAAGCAGTTGCTCAGTACTTTGTAAATACCAAAGTTGAGGATAAGACGCTGACTTACCCGGTATATATCGTTGATGATGAGGGTGCTATTATTGCAGATTATGATCATCCCTACACTCGCACGATTAAAACGGTTACAAACGATGGTATTCTGAACATTTACAAATACAACAACGAGACCATTTCGAGCGAGGATGTTTATGATTTCGTCAGCGGTGATAACTTTACCGCTTTGAAAGAACTCCAGGCAACCCGTGTTGCAGTATACAATGCCGCTAAAGAGGCATGGGCTAAGGTTAATATGACTCCGGATGCCAACAGAGCTGACATTGACGCTTCCTTCGTTGCATTTACCGAATACGTTCAAGAGTACTACACCAACATCCGCGAGCTTGAGGATGAATGGGCTTCTATTGAAGAGTACTATGAACTTGTAGGCGAAGAGCAGTTCCACTTCAATGGCGATGTAAAGATTATTGACAAGACCGCAGAAGAGGATCTTGCTGATAAGATCATCGAGAAGATGGAAACCGAAACCGTTACCGAAAAGGCTGCAAGATATGCTTCCTACATCGTCGGTTCTGAACATGGACAGGAAGAGTATGTAGGCGAATTTGATGAGCTCATTGCTTACAGATCTCTCTGCAATCGTTCTAACCAGTATGATGCTATTATGGCTCTTGCTGTTAAGCTGGACGATGTTACGGTTCCTGCAGATGTTGATGGCTTTGAAGCTGATGTCCTTGGACTGAAGGAAATGATTTCCGCTTTCCGCAGCGATTTTGAGTATAACGGTAAAATCTACAACGATGCCATCACTGCCGCTAACGGAGAAATCACTAATGCTGACCTGGTTGCATACGTTGGAGCTGCTAAGGTTTATGTAGTCAACGCATTTGAGAAGGCCGAATCCGGATCTTACCCGTACCTGTATGTGAGAGACGTTATCACTGCGAACGGCAAGTCCTACAACCTGCCTGAGGATGAAGCTACCGTTCTGACCACCTACTGCGTAGAGATGATCCAGAAGGTTTGCGTAAATGCTGAACAGGTTGATGCGGCAATCAGAGTCTTCCGCCTGCAGGCACTGTTGAGCAACGCATATGATCCTGATTTTAACGATGACGATATGTATCCCGAATTCGACTACGAATCTGAATTTCATTTCGTAGAAAACAACGAGGGGCTCTGATTTCGAATAGGAACGATCGGATATCGTTCAATCCAAAGGATTGTATTGAATTGAGTACGAGGCTTTAATAAGTCGTTCTCATAAAGTTCCCCAAAAACGAATATAGGTTTTTACCGCCCGGTTCGCCGGGCGGTTTTTTTATTCGTTAAGACTTAAATAGCTTTAAAAAATGAATTGTAAAATAATGCTTGAAGGCTACAAAACAACATTGACAGGAAAAAGTTTGCAGGAGGAGGTTTGCAGGGGGAAGTTTGCAGGGGAAAGTTTGCAGAAGGTGCAAAAAAAATACAAATTATAATTTGCATAATGAGCGTAAGGCAATTCGGCGGCAAGGAAAAATGAATAATCAAGGCGAATATTTCTGCAAATCATGCATAAATTGGTTGCAAAAACAGGAAAAAACAGGGGGAAAATAAGGTTAAAAAAGGGTAAAATTACACTTTTTTTCAAAAAAATTTCAAAAAAGTATTTACAAGATGGCGAGAATGTGGTATAATATACGAAAATATGGGGGAAGTGTTCTATATCTCGTTTTCTGTCGTTTTTCGGTCGCAAGATATGGTATGCTTTCCGCGTGACTTGAAAAATAGCTGATTGCTGTTTTTTTCGATTTATTGTTTTTTCTATTGTTGATTGCGACAAAAAAAGTCGTTTTCAAAAATACATTTTTTTATTATTCTAAAGGAGGATAATAAGCAATGAAAAAGTTTTTGGCATTGCTTCTTGCCGTAGTCATGATCCTTGCGGTCGTTTCCTGCGGAAAGAAGACCCCGACGGACACCAAGCCGGACACCAAGCCGGATGACAAGCCGGGCGACAACACCGACGAGACGGCAAAATACGAGCGCGACGCAGATGAGGACATCTACGAAGCAGTTCTCGGCGACTATGAAGAGATGATTGCCGCTGCGAAAGCTGCAGAAAGCATCGACGAGAAATTTGTTCTTTACGCTCAGGCTGAGGCTTACCTGCTCGACGCTGCCGTTATGGTTCCTACCACCACCCGGGGCGGCGCTTACACCTTCAGCCGCATCGCTCCCCACACTGTTCCTTATGTTCAGTGGGGTAACGACGACGACCGCGTAAAGAGCACGGTCATCGCGAACGAGATCATCACCAAAGCCGACCGCGAAGCGCTGCTCGACCAATGGGCAAAAGCTTGCCTTGGTGAAGGCGTTTATGATCCTGCCGCTTATCTGACCAACAATGGCTATACTCTGAGAAACGAGTACAAGACCACTTTCCAGACCGCTCCTGTTACCTTTGACTGGCTGAACACCTCTTCTCAGGCTGATACCGAGATTACGGTCAACACTGTTGACGGTCTTGTTGAATACGACAACCTCAACAAGATGAACCCTGCTTTGGCTACTGACTGGACCATTTCCGAAGACGGTCTGACCTACACGTTCAAGATTCGTGAAGGTGTGTACTGGTACACCGCTGAAGGCACCCCTTACGCTGAACTGACCGCTGAAGACTTTGAAGCCGGTTTCCGCCACATGCTGGACACCCAGGCAGGTTTGGAATGGCTGGTTGAAGGCGTTATCAAAGGCGTTGGCTCCACCTACAAGTACGATGAGAACGGCAAAGTCATTATGACCACCAATGATGATGGCGAAGAAGAGCCCGAAATCGACGTTCCCGGTTACCTTTATGACGGCGGTGCTTGGGAAAACGTTGGCTACAAGGCTACCGATAAATACACCCTGACCATCACCTTGACTGCTCCCACTTCCTACTTTATGACCATGCTGACCTACTCCTGCTTCCTGCCGCTGTGCAAGAGCTTCTATGAGAGCAAGGGCGGCGTGTTCGGAATCGACGAATACAAAGCAGTCGTTTCCAGCGTCAACGATGATACCGGTGAGATCACCTTCGTAGATTCCTACACCTACGGTGTTAACACCAGCGTTGCAAACCAGGTTTACTGCGGCGCATTCCTGATTCAGCAGTTCTCTGCCGACTCTCAGATCGTTTTGGTTAAGAACCCCAACTACTACAATGCTGACAAAGTTACCATGAACACTCTGACTTGGGTTTATGATAACGGCGAAGATCCGCTTCAGAGCTATGAAGACGCAAAGAACGGCGTTTACCCGGGCACCGGCTTGGTTGAATCCACCGGTACTCTTGCAAAGGCTAAAGAGGATAAGCTGGAGGGCGACGAAGAGACCATTTTCGAGAAATACGTTTATGTTTCGGACACCGACTCCACCACCTACTTTGGCGGTCTGAACGTCAACCGCGGAACCTATGCTTTGGCTTCCGGCGCAGTTGCTTCTCCCAAGACTGAGCAGCAGAAGATCGACACCGATACCGCTATGCAGAACAAGAACTTCCGTCAGGCTATGCTCTTCGCTTTCGACCGCGCTACTTGGAACGGTGTTACCCGCGGCGAAGACCTGAAGGCTACCAACCTGCGTAACATGTACACGCACCCTGAATTCGTTTCCCTTTCCAACGACGTAACCGTTGACGGCAAGGAATGGAAAGCCGGCACCTTCTACGGTGAGATGGTTCAGTACTATCTTGAGCAGTTGGGCAGCCATATCAAGGTTGCTGACCAGCAGGACGGTTGGTTCAACGCTGACCTTGCAAAAGAGAAGCTCGACGCTGCAAAGACAGAGCTCACTGCTGCAGGCGTGACCTTCCCGATTACCATTGACCTTGTTTACTACAGCGGCAGCCCGAGCCAGATCGCTCAGGCACAGGCTTACAAGCAGGGCATTGAAGAAGTTCTCGGCGCTGAGAACGTAGTCGTCAACCTCATTGAGGCGACCACTTCCGCTGATTACTATGCTTCCGGTTACCGCGCAAAGAACGGTAAAGCAGGCAACTTCGATATGTTCTACGGTTCCGGTTGGGGACCTGACTACGGCGATCCTTCCACCTACCTGGATACCTTCCTGGGTTATAGTGCAGGCTATATGACTAAGGTCATCGGTCTGTTCTGATTTCTGACTGAAATCGAATATCGGGATTTCCGATAGTCTGTTTAGAGATACACGGGCGGCTCTGCCGCCTGTGTATCTCTATCACTGCTTAAAAAGGAATTGCGGAAAACCGCAAAAATTCATGTGTGAAAAACGCGCTTGTACTCTGAAACACGCGTTTTCAGAGCAGAAGCGCGTTTTTTACAAAGGCTGAAAGCAAAAAAATGAAGGAGAACCGGCAATATGGGAAAATATCTTGCCAAGCGAATCCTATTTTCCATCTTTTCGCTCCTTGTTGTTGTTTTGGTTGTCATGATGTTGGTCTACTCGCTGATTGACCGCAACGTGATTTTTCAGACCGACGACCTTTGGAACAAAAAGAGCGGAAACGACCAGACATACTATGAATATAGCCAATGGCAAAAATACGGCTATTTGACGATGACAGGCTACTCCTCGTTCCTGAAAACAAAATATCAGGCACTTTTGGGAGACGATTATGTCAATGACGCAAATTATAATGCCGACCTTGCCGCCATTAAAAGCAAAAGCAATTACGAGAAAAACGAGTCGATCAAGGAATTCATTGCCGAATACGAAGGAAAAGGCTATGAAATCAAATATCTTGAGCGCGAAACCTACAAGAGCGGACGCATGCAGGGCAAGGAAAAACCCGGTTACGGCGCCTATCTCTTCGCTGTTCGCGAAAACAACCCGTTCCAGCGCCTTTGGCTTTATATCAAAGGTCTTTTCACTGTGGAAACGGTCAATGACGTTAAGGACACTAATCTGACCGAACGCTATATCCGCTTTGAAAAGGATCCCTACAGCGGCGGTTTTGCCATTGTCGGTTCGGGAACGACGCACAAGTATTTGCTCTATTTTGACGGGCGTTTTCCGTTCATTCACCAAAACTTTATCCACCTCAATTTGGGAACATCCTATACGAAATACCGCGGCTCTGAAATTACGCAGGTGATTACCACGCCGCAGGGGGCTTTGGATGTTCGCACCCAGCAGTATCCCAACATGATCGGCACCGACGAATATGTGGAAACGGCGATTGATTTCCACAGTTTGACCTATAACTCGGCAACGAGAGAGGAAGACCGCGCGCTTTATCCGGACAACTACACGACCTCGGTTTACCACACGAAGGGACTTTCTATGCTGGAAAACTCGTTTGTCATTGGTCTTGCCGCGGTGATCATCGCTTATCTGATCGGTCTTCCGCTCGGTATTTTGATGGCGCGCCGCAAGGACAAACTGGCGGATAAAATCGGCAACTTGTATATCATCTTCATTATGGCTGTTCCGAGTCTTGCCTATATTTTCATGTTTGCGGCAATCGGTACGCGCGTTTTCAATCTGCCTTACAAGTTTGCAAATGCGGAAATCATCTTCCTTGCCTATATTCTGCCGACCGTTTCGCTGGCTTTGCGCGATATCGGCGGTTTGATGAAGTGGATGCGCCGCTATATGATTGACCAAATGAACTCGGACTACGTGAAATTTGCACGCGCCGAGGGACTTTCCGAGGGAGAAATTTACCGGACGCATATTTCACGCAATGCGCTGATTTTTATTGTGCACGGCATTCCGGGCAGTATCATCGGCTGTCTGACCGGCGCAATCATCACCGAGCGCGTGTATGCCGTTCCCGGCGTTGGTAACCTTTTGACCAACGCGATCAACGGACACGACAACGGTATTATTGTTGCCTGCACGGTATTCTACACCTCTTTGAGCATTCTCTCCATTATTTTGGGCGACCTTCTGCTTGCCAAATATGATCCGCGCATTTCGCTATCCGACAGTAAAGGAGGTGGCCGTTGATGAATATTCAGGAATTGCAAAACAAAAAACAGGACGACCTCTTCTATTTTATCGGCAACGACGCGGTGGAATCCGAAAAGATCATTGCGCCTCGCTATTCCTACTGGAAGAGCGTATTCCGCGTGTTCTTCCACAAAAAGATCAATATTGTTCTGCTGGTTCTTTTGGGGTTGATTCTGTTCTCTTCGTTCGTTATGCCTTTGATTTGGCAGTACGACCCCTATGAAAACGTTCGTGACGCCGCTGCGAAAAACTTGAGCCCTGCAAAGGCGATGGAATATTTCGGCGGATTCTCTTTCAAATATTTGTTGGGAACCGGTCAATTCGGAAACTCCATTTTCTATGGTATTTTTGCCTCCGCACGCACCTCTTTGCTGCTCTCCATCATCTGCGCCGCCATCAACATGACCGTCGGTATTCTGATGGGCGCCGTTTGGGGCTACTCCAAAAAGGTTGACGCGGTGATGCTGGTCATTTACAACATCATTGCAAACGTTCCGTATATCCTGCTCATTTCGGTTTTGGTCTACGTTATTGGCTCCGGTTTCGGAAGCTTCATCTTTGCGCTGACCATTACCGGTTGGTTGAGTATTGCATTCTTCTTCCGTACACAGGTCATGGTCATTCGCGACCGCGAATATTCGCTGGCTTCCCGTTGCCTCGGTACACCCATTCCGCGTATGGTTTCCCGCAATATTCTCCCGTTTTTGACCTCGGTTATCGTTACGCTGCTTGCTACCGAACTGCCGTCCTATATTTCCATGGAAGTTTTCCTTTCCTTTATCGGCATCGGTTTGAGCGCCGACATTCCCTCGCTGGGACAAATGATCAACTCGGCGCAAAGCGCGTTTTTGACCTTCCCGTGGGCATTTTGGGCACCGGTTGCCGTTGCTTCGGCAATTACGGTTATTCTTTACGTTTTGGGTCAGAATTTGGCAGACGCTTCCGACCCGAGAACGCATATGTAAGGCGGAGGTGACAACATGAACGAACAAGAAAAAAAAGTCATTCTTTCGCTGAAAAATGTTGTGGTAAAATTCAATGTGCGCGGTCGTATTCTGACGGCGATTCGCAACGTCAGCCTTGATATTTACGACGGCGAGTCCATTGCCATTGTGGGCGAATCCGGCTCGGGCAAATCGGTTTTGACCAAAACCTTTGCCGGTATGCTGGATTCCAACGGCTTCATTCCCGAAGGCTCGGTTGTTTTCTCGGACGACGATCTTTCCAAAACCGACGTGAAAATGACGGGGCGCAACCGCATGACCTTCCAATATGTCAAAGGTTGGTTGGACAAATACTCCAGGTTGGAGCGCGGTGCCGCCGAATATCAGGTGTTTCTGCAAAAGAAACAGGAAATTCGGAGAGCATACGCCCTGAGCGAGGAGGAAGAAGCCGAGTTTGCCGCCCGAATGAAAGAAAAGGACGACGATATCGTTGACCGCACCAACTATTTTTGGACGTTGGACAAAAAAACCGACGCCGCAGAATACGAAAAAACCTCCAAGCGGATTGCCGAGCTGAAAAAGGAAAAAGCGGCGATCGAGGCGGAAAAGAAAAAGCGCATTGCCGAAAAGAAAAAGAACGGCGCACAGACCTTTGCCGAGGATGTTGTCGATTACGATGACATGATTGCAAGCTATGACGCGCGCCGGGAAAAAATTGCAATTCCCGACGTGGAGCCGACCAAGGAAAACCCCTACGGTCTAACCGAGCAAAAACTCGCGCGCAACGAGCGTATCGCTTACGAAGTGCTCCTCTCTATCGGGCGCTATCCCTTCTATAAACAACTCTCGTTCCTTGCAAAACTGCGTCGTGCTTTCAAACGCGCCATGTCGATTGGGCTGGATTTGGAGAATACCGAAATTCTGAATAAGGTGTTCGAGGCGGTGGTTTTCCGCGTGGAGTATCGCAGTTATGATGAGGAAAACAAGATTTTGCACGGCTATGCAATTATCGACTGCGCAAAAATCAAGTTTACCAACGACTGGCAACAGATCCGCGGCCGTCGCATTGCAACCGTTTTCCAGGACCCGATGACCTCCCTCAACCCGGTGCTGACCATCGGTAAACAGATCGTCACGGTTATCCTCAAACACCAAAAATGCTCCAAAGCAGAGGCGAAGAGACGCGCGATTGATATTATGGGCAAGGTTGGTATTCCCGATCCGGAAAAGCGCTTTAACGATTACCCGTTTGAGTATTCCGGCGGTATGCGCCAGCGTATCGTTATTGCCATTGCGCTTTCTTGCCAGCCGAAAATCCTGATTTGCGACGAGCCGACCACCGCGCTGGACGTGACCATTCAGGCGCAGATTTTGCGGCTGATCAAGTCTTTGCAAAAAGAACTTGGCTTTACCACCGTTTATATCACCCACGACCTCGGCGTTGTTGCAAACGTTGCCGAGCGCGTTGCGGTGCTTTACGGCGGTCAGATTGTGGAATTGGGTACGGTAGAGGATATTTTCTACGATCCCAAACACCCATATACTTGGGCGTTGCTTTCCTCGTTGCCGCAGCTTTGCGAGCGCGGAAGCGACCTGTTCAGCATTCCGGGCACGCCGCCCTCGCTTTACAACAAGATTGTTGGCGACGCATTTGCAATGCGCAGTCAGTACGCTATGGCGATTGACTTTGTGGAGGAGCCGCCTATGTTCCGCGTCAGCGATACCCACTGGGCGAAAACTTGGTTGCTCGATCCGCGTGCGCCGAAGGTGGAAAAACCCGAAAACATTTGCAATCTGCATGAAAAAATCAGCCGCACCTACGTTGATTTCAGCGATATGGTGAAAGAAGAAGAGGAGGCAGGATCATGAGCGAAGCAAACGAAAAGCAAGTCCTGCTCTCCATCAAAAATTTGGACGTCGTCTTTGGACGGGGCAAAAAATCCTTCAAAGCGGTCGATAATGTCAGCTTTGATATTTACAAGGGCGAAACGCTTTCGCTGGTTGGCGAATCCGGCTCGGGCAAAACAACCATCGGGCGCGCTATTGTGCGTATCAATCCCTGCTCCAAGGGCGAGATTTGGTACGACGGAAAGAAAATTTCCGGCAAGCTCTCGCGCAAACGCGACCGCGAGGTCATTCGCAAGATCCAAATGATTTTCCAGGATCCTGCCGCTTCGCTTAACGAACGCGCAACCATCGAGTATATCATTTCCGAAGGTCTTTACAACTTCCATCTTTATAAAGATGAAAAGGACCGCATTGCAAAGATTGAAAAGATCACCCGGGACGTTGGACTTCTGCCCGAGCACTTGACGCGCTATCCGCACGAGTTTTCCGGCGGTCAGCGTCAGCGCGTTGGTTTGGCAAGATCCATCGTCATGGAGCCGGAATTTATCGTTGCCGACGAGCCGATCTCCGCTTTGGACGTTTCCATTCGCGCGCAGGTGCTCAATCTGCTGAAAAAATTCCAGCAGGAACGCGGTTTGACCTATTTGTTCATTGCGCACGACCTTTCCATTGTGCGGTTCATCAGCGACCGTATCGTGGTCATTTACAAGGGGCGCGTTGTGGAGATTGCCGAAACCGAGGAGCTGTTTGCTTATCCGCTCCATCCGTATACGAAATCGCTGATTTCCGCAATTCCGATTCCTGATCCTATTATTGAGAAACAGAAAAAACTTTATGTTTATGACCCCTCTATGCATGATTACAGCACGGAGAAGCCATCGCTTTGCGACCTTGGCAACGGGCACATGGTTTTCGGCAACAGCCGGGAAATTGAAGAATATAAGAAGATCCGTTTCTCAAAATCCTGAAAAAGGGAGTAACGACGGGTCCGTCCATCGGATCCGTCGTTTCTTGTCGATATGAAAAAAGAGAAAAAAGAAAAAAAGCCCCCATTGCTTGACGGTTCGGAAAAGCCCATCTTC
Source organism: Oscillospiraceae bacterium (assembly GCA_015063325.1). GTDB lineage: Bacteria > Bacillota > Clostridia > Oscillospirales > CAG-272 > UMGS1865. The sequence continues at coordinate 72,611 of SVUK01000012.1, forward strand.
TCGGAAAAGAAGAACGTTCTTCGTCTGATTGGCTTTTTGATTGCATTCGCCATTGCCGTTACCTTTATTACCCTTGGCGTGGTGCGAATCGGGCATAAGGATCCCGGGCTTTACGAGGTGGAAACAGACGTTGACGGGAGTTTGCCGCTTTATGCTTCGGGCATTCATTTGAAATATGATTTCAACGGTTCAAGTGATGAGATCAAATCGCAAATGAACGGCATCAAGGCGGTATATACCGAGGCGCTCAAACAGAGCTATAAATGGTTTGATACAAAAAATGTCTATCCCGAGGCGCCCAATCTGGCGGAGATCAGCCAAAAGCCGGGGCAGGCGGTCGTTTTGCAGGAGCCGCTGTTTGCCATTTTGCAGGACGCGCTCCAAAGAACCGAAAAAAACGAGGGTTATACGATTTTTGCCGCACCGTTGCGCGCGTTACAGCAAGCGCGGCTCTATGCGAGCGAGCCTGCCGCAGGCGATCCAGTCAACGAGCCGGAGTTGCGCGCGCTGATTGACGCGCTGGATCAGGTCATTCGGGAAGACCCGGGCGAACTGATTCTGAACGCGGCGGAGAAAACGGCAACGCTCAATCTCTCGGCGGCATACGCCGCGTTTTTGGAAGAATACGAACTGCAGGAAGACGGGGTTTTAGACCTTGGCGTTCTTGCCGACGCCTACCGGCTGCAATATCTTTCGCAGGTTTTGGAAGAAGCCGGTTATACCAAAGGCTTTTTGACGAGCGATAGCGGCGCAAGTCTGTTATTGAGCGGCTATACCAACGAGCAGGCGAAATTCTGTTTGTATTCGTTGGATGCCGAAGGAAAAATTGAAGTTTCCGCCACTAAAGCGGCAAAGGCAGGAACAGCTTCCTGCAGTTTTCGCGTTTTTCGCTTTTCGGAAGGAGAGTACGGATTTTACACCGTTGCAGAAGGGGAGCGGATTTTATATCGCAATCCCTATCAGCTTTCGCTTCCCGACGAACAGCCGGTGCTTTCTGTTTTGGCGTCGTCATCCACCGGGAAAATCGTTGAGGCGGCATACGCTTGCATTTGTCTGATGGAAGCAAAAACGTCCGACGAGGCGCTTGCCGCTGCAGAAAAAGACGGAGTAAGCCGAATCGTCGACCTTAACGATGGAGAAGCAAAGCTCTATCTTTCGGATGCGGACGGGGTGGAAGTGCTTTCCGGCTACGAAACGATTTTACCCGAAGGGAAATAAGGAATCAAAAAGAGGATTTTTTAAATGAACGCTTTTGACGCAATCCTGCATTTTTTTAAAGGGCAAATGCCGGCACCTGGCAATTACGGCTGGTTTCATTTGCTCTCGCTTGCCGTAATTGTTGCAACAACCGTCTTTCTCTGCATCAAATTCCGCGATTGTTCGGATCAGATTTTTCGCAGAATTTTGCTGATCGGCTGGATTTTGCTGATCGTTTTGGAGGTTTACAAACAGATTTCCTACGTTGGCTTTCATGGTGAGCCGGGAAGCTACAAATGGGAATACCAGTGGTATGCTTTCCCGTATCAGTTCTGCTCCACGCAGCACTACGTGCTGCCTTTTATCATCTTTTGCAAGCCGGGGAAGGTCCGCAGCGCCTGCATGGCGTTTATGACTACTTTTGCGCTGTTTGCAGGAGTTGCCGTTTGTCTTTATCCAAACGACGTGTTCGTTTCGCAAACGGGGATCAATATTCAAACCATGGTACATCATGGTGCGCAGGTGGTGTTCGGCATCTATATTGCCGTTTACAACCGTCATCGGTTCAATATGAAATGGTATCTTTCCTCGTTGCCGGTATTTGGTGTGATGGTTGCGGTGGCAATGTTGCTCAACGGACTGATTCCTATGTGGATCGGCAATGATCAGACTTTCAATATGTTTTATGTCAGTTGGAGATATCCCAGCACGTTACCTGTACTGAATCTGTTATATCAGGACGTTGCGGCTCCAACCTTGCCCTATCCGGTATTTCTATTGGTTTATTTGGTAGGATTTGCAATTGCCGCGCTTGCTGTTTTCGGCATTGTTTTCGGGCTGATAAAGCTTTCCTTGCGGTTGATGAAAAAAAAGAAACAGCCGGCATAGCAAAAATAAAATCGGCGGTGTGACTATGGTCACACCGCCGATTTTCCTTTTTAATCAATTTTCCTTTTTAATCAATTTTCCTTTTTAATCAATTTTCTTTTATTTTTAATTTGCAGTTTGCAAACCAGAACCAGCAGAGGAGAGCCGCAGAAAGGAGCAATCCGCCCAAAATATCGGTCAGCCAGTGTGCCCCGGAAAAGGTTCTTCCTGCCACAATCGAAACCAGCAATCCGGCGCAGGCAATTGCCGCCAGAACTTTCCAAACGCCGTGTAAATACCGGGCAACAAACCAAAATGCGCTTCCGAAAACGGTGCAGGCGAGCATGGTATGTGTGGATGGGAAGGAGGCTTCGGGAAATGGTTTTCCGTCGGTTAAAATCGGGCGGCAGTTGATAACGACCAGTTCAAAAAACAGATACAGAGCGCCGACGATCAGGTAAAGAACGCCAACGGCGAGCAAAAGCCGATCCACTTTCCAAAGGCTTTTGCGGCGAATCCACTGCCAAAGCCCCATAAAGGCGAACCCGGCAACGACTGCAAAAGCAAGATAGCCGAGCCACTGGGCAACTTGATAGAATTCGTCATGATAACCGATCCAATCTCGAAAAGAGCCGTTGAGGTGCGAAAAGCCAACGCTTGTTCCGGCAGGTCCGATTGCGGCAACGTCCACCGTCCGCAATAAAACGATCAGAAGGACGAAAAGCAATGTAAAGACGCTTGCAAGGCAAACGGCAAGAAGCGGTTGCTTGTTTTTGTTTTCCATTTTTTGTTCCACCTTTTTTACGATTGCTTTATTATACCACACTTTTTCGGATTTGTCAATTCCGATCTATGTCAAAATCGTTTTATTGTTTACTGAAATATTTTATTGAAAATCCTTTCGCGGCATGATAAAATGAAAATAAATCGGAATATGCCTTTGAGGTAAAAATAAAAAAAGGGGATTTTTACAATGGAAAAGAAAATCAAAGTTGTTGTCGTCGGTTGCGGCGACCGCGCGTGGGTTTACACCCGTGAGGGCGTTCACGGCTTGAACGCGATGGAAGTTGTTGCGGCGGTCGATCCCGATCCTGTGCGCCTCAAACTGATGCGCGATCAGTTCGGCGTTCCCGAAAACCGTTGCTTTACCGATATGAAGGACGTTTTGGCGCTCGGCAAAATCGGTGATTGTGTGATCAACGGTACCATGGACCAGCTCCATTTGCAAACGGCGCTGCCCTTTTTGAAGCAGGGATACGATATGCTTCTGGAAAAGCCGCTGACCAACAACAAAAAGGACTTGCTCCTGCTCAAAAAGACGGCGGACGAGAACGGATGCAAGCTGATGACCTGCCACGTGCTCCGCTATGCGCCCTTCTACCTGAAGGTCAAGGAGCTTTTGATGAGCGGCGTGATCGGCGAAATTCAAAACATTGAAACCAGCGAGCGCGTGGGCGCGACCCACTCCTCCTATTCCTACATCCGCGGCAAGTGGAAGAGCGAAAAGGAGTGTGGCTCCTCGCTCATGCTGGCAAAATGCTGCCACGACACCGACCTGCTCTGTTGGCTGAACAATTCCACCGTTCCGGAAGAAGTCTCCAGCTACGGCGGAAGAGATCATTTCAATCCCGAAAATGCTCCCAAGGGTGCCGGAACGAGATGCCTGGTCGATTGCCCGAAGGAGATTCGCGAAAAGTGCATTTATGACGTGCAGTCCATGTATTTGGACAACTGCATTATGCCCTGGTACCCCTGGCAGTGCACCGGCAAGAACTACGAGGACGTTTCCCAAGAGGAGCGCGAGGAATCGCTGAAGACCTACAACCCACACGGCGTTTGCATTTACAAGGCGGGTGGCGATATCGTCGACCACCAGGTTCTGACCGTGAAGTTTGCAAACGGATCTACGGCTTCCCATACCGTTATTTTGGGCGTTATGAAGCCCGGACGCCGCATTTGGATTGTGGGTAGCGAGGGTGAGATCGAGGGCAATCCCGACGAGAGCTTGCGCTTGCGCAAATACAACCCGAAGGATTCCTACTATACCGAAGAGACCATCGAGTTTTTGGAACGCGAGGGAGAGACCGGCGGTCACTTCGGCGGCGACAAACGTCTGGTTTACGATTTCTGCAACCTGATGCGCGGCGAGCCGCGTTCCATCTCCTGCACGGCGATCGACGATTCGATCAACAGCCACTTGATGGTTTATGCCGCCGATGAATCCATGAAAACCGGTAAACCGGTTAAGATTGAAGGATAATTGAAAAATAGTTAAAGAGAAAATAAAGCGGCACCAAGCGAATTCCTCGCTTGGTGCCGCTTTTTAATCTTCGCTTGGTGTTGCTTTGTTTTAGAATTCCGGGGTATAGGTTGCGGTTGCGGAGGAAGCGGCTTGCGAAAAGCCGGAAAAGCCGAGGTAGGCGGCGGTGTCGAGGACCGATTGGTATTCAAACGAGGTCAGTCGACGGGAAAGCTCTTTCGGTGCGTCCGGCTCCGAAAAATCGGGCGTATACTGCGACATCAGCGAGAGCAAAAAACGCTTCGTGCCAAAGCGTTCGGCAAGCGCCCGGAGCAGTGCAATCGAATCGTTGCGGTGTCCGGGCAGGACGAGATGGCGGACAATCACGCCCCGGGTGAGCATTTCGTCGGCGTTATAGACCGGATCGCCGACCTGACGAAGCATTTCGGCAAGCGCCTCTATTGCAATGGAAAAGTAGTTGGGTGCATGGGAGAACGAACACGAAAGGTCGTTCGAAAAATATTTGCAGTCGGGGAGATAGATATCAATCAGTTCATCCAAAGCGCGCAAAGTTTCCACCGATTCGTAGCCGCCGCAATTGTAGACCACCGGAATTTGCAGTTTTGGGCGAACGGCGCGTAAAACCGGAACAAGCTGTAGCGCATACTGTGTTGGGGTGACGAGGTCGATGCAAGCGGCGCCTTGTTTTTGCAAATCAAGCATGGCGGCGGCAAGGTCGTCGGCGTTCATCGGTGGTTTATTCAGATTTCCGCGGCTGATGGCACGGTTCTGGCAAAATACGCATCGTAAATTACAGCCGGAAAAAAAGATGGTTCCGGCGCCGTTTTTGCCGCAAAGAACCGGCTCTTCCCATTGGTGAAGTCCGATCCGGGCGACTGAAAAAAACTCCGGTACGTTGCAAAAACCGGTTGATTTTGCGCGGTCAACATTGCACCGACGCGGACATTGGTTGCAAACGGACATGAAAAAACCTCCTTTCAAAAGAATTTTCTCAAAAACAGGGTTTTGACTTTACATAAGAATGAAAATATGTTAAAATAATGGAGAAATCAAACATGAAAAGAAACGGGAGGAAGAGATCCGATGATTGGAAATTCCCTATTGCGGCTTGCCGAAGAAGCGGCGACCGAATCAACGACAGAAACGCCTGCCGCCAAGGTGGTGGAAAAGGTGACCGAATTTGACTGGAACGGGCTTTGGGCGAAGCTATCCGAGCTTGCCGTCAGCGCGGCGTGGCGGATCGTTTTGGCATTCATCGCGCTGATTGCCGGAAAACTGATCATTCGTATGATCATGCGGATGATGCGGAAGAGCAAACTCATTCAAAAAATGGAGGACGGCGCCGAGCATTTTCTGCTTTCCTTTGTCAAGATCGCGCTCAACATCCTGCTCATTTTGAGCATTGTGGGCATTCTGGGTGTTCCAATGTCGTCTATGGTGGCGGTGCTTGCCTCGGTTGGCGCGGCAATTGGTCTTGCTCTGCAAGGGGCGCTTTCCAATTTTGCCGGCGGACTGATGATCCTCATTTTCCATCCCTTCCGGCTGGACGATTACATTGAGGTTGCCGACAATGCCGGCACGGTGACCGACATCGGCGTTTTTTACACCACGCTGAAAACGCCGGATAACAAAAATGTAACTGTTCCAAACGGAACGGTTATGGCACAGGCGATTACCAATTTCTCAGCGCACGATACGCGCCGGTTGGAGCTCTCCTTTACCGTTGCTTACGGGACCGATATTGAGAAGGTCAAGGCGGCGCTTTTGGAGACCGCCGCGGCGCACGAGCTGGTGCTGGACGATCCGGCACCCTTTGCAAAGCTGAAAGCGCACGAGGATAGCGCACTGCGGTTTATCCTGCGCGTTTGGGTAAAACGGGGCGACTACTGGACGGTGAATTTTGACCTGATGGAGCAGATCAACAATCGTTTTGCGGCGGATGGCATCACCATTCCGTTCCCGCAGGTGGACGTTCACATGATTCCCGAAAAGAACAAGGAAGAGAAGGAAGAAAAGAACAAATGAAAGATGAAATTGCCCTTGCCGGGCGGCTGGTACGGGAATTTACCCAAAAAGGGTTGACGATCTCCACTGCCGAATCCTGCACCGGGGGATTGATTGCAAAGCTCATTACCGATATTCCGGGTTCCTCCGCGGTGCTCAAGGGCGGATGCGTTAGTTATACCGAGGAGATCAAGCACCGTGTGCTGGGTGTTTCAGAAGAGATTTTGAGAACGAAAACCGCCGTGAGTGAGGAATGCGCCAAAGCCATGGCAGAGGGGGTGCGCGCATTGTTCCGGACCGATATTGCCGTATCGGCGACCGGCTATGCAGGTCCCGGCGGAGGGAGCGAAAAGGATCCGGTCGGAACAGTGTATCTCGGACTGGCGACCGCAGAAAAAACAGTTTGCATGCGCATTTTCCTTCCGGACGCCACGCGCGAAAAAGTTCGGGAAGAAGCGGCAAAAAACGCAATCGAGATGGCGCTGAACGCCTGAAAAGAAGTTTTTTGCCAAGCTTTTTTTCAAAAAAGCTGGTAGGGTGTGGGACAAAGTCCCACGACCTTTCTTCGCGCTCCGCGCGAACCTTCGGCACTTTTTGTTCGCGCCTTTGGCGCGAAAGAAGGTCGTGGGTTTCACCCACACCTGACCAACTTTTTGAATAAAAGAACTTTTTGCGTTGCAAAAAGGGATCAAAAACTTTCAAAAATACCGAAAAAATACCCACCGCGTTTGGCGGTGGATATTTTTTTGCGTTAGAACGCGATTTTTTCCTCAATGTAGGATTTAAGCTGTGCAATCGGAATACGGACTTGTTCCATGGTGTCGCGGTCGCGAACGGTGACGCAGTTGTCGGCCGGCTTTTCCTCGTCGCCCACCGTTTCAAAGTCCACGGTAATGCAAAGCGGTGTGCCGATCTCGTCCTCGCGGCGGTAGCGCTTGCCGATCGAGCCGGTTTCGTCGTAATCCACCATAAAGTATTTGGAGAGCTCTTCGTAAATTTCGGTCGCCTTGTCGCCCAGCTTTTTGGAAAGCGGCAGAACGGCGGCTTTGTAGGGCGCGAGCGCCGGGTGCAGGTGGAGCACCACGCGCACGTCGTTCTTCTCGGCGTCGATCACCTCTTCGTCGTAAGCGTCCACCAGGAAAGCGAGCGCCACGCGGTCGGCGCCCAGCGACGGCTCAATGACATAGGGAATGTAATGCTCGTTCTTTTCCTGGTCGAAATAGGTCAAATCCTTGCCGCTGAACTTCTGGTGCTGACCCAGGTCGTAGTCGGTGCGGTCGGCAATGCCCCAAAGCTCGCCCCAGCCGAACGGGAAGAGAAACTCAAAGTCGGTGGTCGCCTTGGAGTAGAAGGCAAGCTCCTCGGGATCGTGGTCGCGCAGGCGGAGGTTCTCGTCGCGCAAACCGAGGTTCAAAAGGAACTTGTGGCAGTAGTCCTTCCAAAAGGCGAACCATTCCAGATCGGTGCCGGGCTGGCAGAAGAATTCCAGTTCCATTTGCTCAAACTCGCGAATGCGGAAAATGAAGTTTCCGGGCGTGATCTCGTTGCGGAAGGATTTGCCGATTTGCGCCACGCCAAAGGGCAGTTTGCGGCGCGTGGTGCGCTGGGCGGCAGGGAAGTTGACAAAAATGCCCTGCGCGGTTTCGGGGCGCAGATAAACGGTGGAGGAGGAATCCTCGGTCACGCCGATGAAGGTTTTGAACATCAGGTTGAACTTTTTAATATCGGTAAAATCGCACTTGCCGCAATCGGGGCAGGCGATCTTGTTTTTCTTGATAAAATCCGCCATTTGCTCAAAGGTCCAGGATTCGGGCTTGACGTCGTCCAGTCCCTTTTCGGCGGCGTAGTCCTCGATCAGTTTGTCGGCGCGGTGACGGGTATGGCAGGATTTGCAATCCATCAACGGGTCGGAAAATCCGCCAACGTGGCCGGAAGCCACCCAGGTTTGCGGATTCATAATGATCGCGCTGTCCAGCCCGACGTTATAGCGGCTTTCCTGCACGAATTTCTTCCACCAGGCGCGCTTGACGTTGTTCTTGAATTCTACGCCCAAAGGACCGTAGTCCCAGGAGTTGGCAAGTCCGCCGTAAATTTCGGAGCCGGGGAACACGAAGCCTCTGCCCTTGCAAAGGGCAACAATTTTTTCCATTGTTTTTTCGGTGTTTTTCATATCGTTTTTATTTCCTTTCCCAAAGGGTAATGGTTTTCAATTTTTTTGGTTTTGCGCTTTCAGTTTCGCGCTTTTGAGAGTGTTTTGGAGCAGCATGGTAATGGTCATGGGGCCAACGCCGCCGGGGACCGGGGTAATATAGGAGCATTTGGGGGCAACGGTATCAAAATCCACGTCGCCGCAGAGCTTTCCGTTCTCGTCGCGGTTCATGCCAACGTCGATGACAACCGCGCCTTCCTTGACCATATCGGCCGTCAGAAAATGCGCTCTGCCGACGGCACTGACCAGAATGTCGGCTTCATGCGTCAACGCCTCAGTATTTGCGGTGTGGCGGTGGCAGACGGTGACCGTTCCGTTTGCCGCCATCAAAAGGAGCGCCATGGGTTTTCCTACAATATTGCTTCTGCCTACGACCACACAGCGTTTGCCGTCCGGGTCAATGCCGTAACGGCGGAGCAGTTCCATAATTCCGGCAGGGGTGCAGGGCAGAAAGGTCGGGTTGCCGATGGTCAATTTTCCAACGTTATAGGGGTGGAAAGCGTCCACGTCCTTGTTGGGATGGATGCGCAGAAGCAGTTCGGTTTCGTCCAGCTGTTTGGGCAGGGGAAGCTGAACAAGAATGCCGTGAATTTTTTCGTCGGCATTCAGCCTGTCGATCAAAGAAAGAAGCTCGTCTTGCTTGGTATTTTCGGGCAGACGATGGACTTCAGAATAAAATCCGACTTCTTCGCAAGCGCGCGCCTTGTTGCGCACATAGACCTGCGAGGCCGGATCCTCGCCGACGATGATGACGGCAAGTCCCGGCGCAAAGCCGTAGGTTGCCCGAAAATCGTCGGTTTCTTTGCGGAGCTCTCCGCGAATTGCCAGAGAGGTCAATTTTCCGTCAATGATCTGCATGGTCGGTTCCTTTCTGCGCGGCGGTCGGCTTTTTCGCCACCTTTTTCTTTTTGGGCGGCAGGGTGACGGTGCCGCGCTGGGTGGGCGGTTTGCGCCGCGGCTTGGGAGCCGGTTTGGGCGGATCATTTTCGGCTGATTCAGCCGTTTCTTTTTCCGGCGCCGTTTCCGTTTCTTTGGGGGCGATTTCCTCCGTCGGTTGTGGTTCGGCGGTCGGCGGTTCAGCGGTTAAAGGTTTGGATTTAAGCGGTTCTTCGTCGTTTTCGTCCTCGGTATTTGCCGTCTCGCTTTGTTCGGGTTGTTCAGCTTGTTCGGCTTGTTCGGACTGTTCCGTTTGTTCGACCGTTTCAATCGTTTCAGGCGTTTCAATCGTTTCGGGGGATTCGATCGGACCGCCCTCTGTCAAAACCGGTTTTTGGTAGGCGAGGAAGCCGGGGTGTTTCTTTTGGAAGATCGGAATGAAGATCAGCAGTGCAGTGCCGGCAAGGAAGCAGAGCAGACCCACCAGCTGGGAAATGCGAATGCCGTCGGTGCCGAAAATGCCCTTGAAGATATACAGGCTGTCGGTGCGCAGTCCTTCAATAAACATTCTGCCAAACCCGTACCAGGCAAGGTAGGAAAGCAGAATTTGCCCGTTGAATTTCTTCTTGCGGTAGAGCAGGTTGAGCAGGACAAAACCGCAAAGATTCCAAACGCTCTCATAAAGGAAGGTGGGGTGCACGTAGGCAAGCGTGCTTCCCGTAAACTCGTTTGGGGAAAGACCCATGCGAAGCCAAGAGGGAACGGGGATCGAGAACTCTTTCAAAAAGAAGAAATAGCGCGAACTGCCGTCCACGATCTGATAGCCGTAAGCCTCGCCGTTAAAAAAGTTGCCCCAGCGTCCCAGCATTTGTGCAAACATGACGGCAGGGACTACGGCGTCATAGAACCCCATCATTTTGATTTTTTTCACGCGGCAGACAATGAAGATACCCAAAGCACCTCCGATGACGCCGCCGTAAATCCCCAATCCGCCGTTCCAAATAGCAATGACATCATAGAACGAATGGTAGTTTTCCAGCGAGGTGAGCACATAGTACAGCCGCGCGCCGAGGATGGAAAGAACGATTGTGACCAGACCGACGTCAATGACATCGTCGGATTTGATCCCCTCGTTCTTTTTACTGCGCCAGATCACGTAAAAGAAGGCGAGCGCCATTCCCAGCGTGATGAACAGCCCGTACCAGCGGACCTCAAATTTGCCGAACAGAGTAAAGGCGACCGGATTTAAGTTTGTTTCGCCAATGCCAAGTCCGGGAAAAGAAACAGTGACCATAAAAACCTCCGCAAAATCAGAGTGTATTTATTCCGCCGCTTCGGGCAGAATGACCGAAAGGCAGGAGCGCTCGGGCAGGAAAAGCTCGTTCAGCAACTGCCGGCAATCTTCAATGGTGACCGATTCCAAAAGGGGAAGATAGTCGAATAATCCAACGCCTTCGGTTGCATATAAAAACAGGTTTTCGCCAATCTCCTCGGTGGAGTCAAAGGAGCGGATCTCGTCGGAGATCAGGCATCTCCGGGCACGCTCAAACGCCGCCGGGTCGATCCCTTCGCGCTTGATCTTTTCCACGTAGTTCCAAACACGCCGGGAAAATTCCTTTGCGTCGGCGCATTCGCCGCAAACAACATGAAAGGCAAAGCGGTCGGTGCCCGAATAGGAGTGGCTGTAAACGGTGGTTAAAAATCCCTCTTCAAACTGCTTTGTGAAAAAGGAAGACGATGTGGAAAACAGCGCTTCGGAAAGCAGTGTGGCAACCGCGTCGCGCCGCAGGCGGTCGGTTGGATCGTCGGGCAGAACAGGGTCCTTGGTTGCAAGATAGCAAATCGGTTTTGCCGCCGCCATTCGTTCGGTTACGCGCCGTTTTTTTGCCGTCGGCGGTTCCACAAACGGGGCGCGGATGATTTTTTTCGGCGCCGGGAAGGTGGAAAGCACCTTGTCCACCACCGCAACCACCTCATCCGGCGTTACGTCGCCGCAAACCGAGAGAATCAGGTTGGAGGGCTGATAGAACACCGCGTGACAGCGGTAGAGGATTTCAGGGGTGATCTTTGCGATCGAGCGCTCGGTTCCGGCAACGTCGTCGCGCGAGGGGCAAACATGGTAAAGCGCTTTTCCAAGGTTGGAGGCGCCGCGCCGAAAGGGGGAGTCCTTTCCGGCACGAATTTCCTCGGCAATAATGCCGCGCTCTTTTTTGACCGTCGCTTTTGTAAAATAGGGCGTCAGTACCATGCGTAAAAGCGTTTCCAGCGCGGCGGTAAAGTTGCTTTGCGTGCTGAAATGGTATGCCGTCAGCGTATCGGTGGTAAAAGCGTTTGCATCGGCGCCCAGCTCCGAAAAGGCGGCAAACGAGTCGGTTCCGTCAGGATTGTCAAACAGTTTGTGCTCCAAATAGTGCGCCGTTCCGGCAGGGACGGCGGTAAATTCGGTTTCATCCTCGGTGCGGAAGGAGCGGTCCACCGAGCCGAATCGGGCGACCACAGCGGCATAGGCGGTGGTCATTTTTTTGGGAAAGATTAAGATTTGTAAACCGCTTTTATGCACGATTGAAAAATAGGACTCATGCAGGCGGAAAGATTCAAATTTCATGTTGTCCCTCCTTTTGCGTACCGCGCAAAAAGTAGACGGTTTCGAGCGAGAGCAAATTTGCCGCGCGGAGCACTTCCCGACGGGTGACCGACTGAATTTCGACGATCATTTCCTCGGGCGTTTTGCCGTCCGGCGTCAGAACACGGCGCAAAAAGGCACGTTCCATATTGTCCGAGTCGTCCGAGATTGTGCGATAGGCAAACAGCAGAGAATTGCGTGCGCTTTCCAACTCGGCATCGGTAAAATCACCTTTCTTCAGGCGATCGACCTGGTGCAGAATTTCGTTTTCCGCCGTTTCGCGATTGTCGGGATCCAGCGCGCATTTGATAAACAGCGCCGACCGAAAGGGCGAATAGAGCGAAGAGACCGAATAGCAAAGACTCAATTTTTCGCGTACGTTCATAAACAGGAGGGAAGTTGGTGCACCGCCCAACAGTTCGTTGGCAAGTTGCATTGCCGCCTGACGCCGCCCGAAAGAAGGCTTTCCTCCGGTTTGAAATCCAAAAATAAGGTGCCCCTGTTCAATCGGGAAAGGTTCTTCCATGCGGCGCACCTCTGCGGCGGCAACGGGAGCGTTCGATACGAGAAACGGAGGGGCTTTTTCCGCTTTTCCGACGGCAGTTTTTCCAAATGCCGCTTTCAGAACCTCTGCAACCGCCAAAGGATCGGACGCGCCGACATAGAAACAGGAAAGAAACGCAGTTTTACGCCAATCCTTCCAAAATGCGGTCAGCTCCGCCGGGGTAACGGCGTTGGTCTCCTCTTCGCTTCCGTAGTCGGGAATGCCGCAGGGGCGGTCGCCGAAGAAAAACGCCTCGGCGTGTTCGCTCGCAAAGCGGCGTGGCGAGGAAATGAGCGACCGAATAGAATCGCACTGCCGTTTTTTTGCAATTTCCACTGCTTTTTCGGGCAGAAGTCCGGTTTCATCGGTCAGTGGGAAAAACAGAATGCGGCGGATCAGATCCACGAGTTCGCCCAGCAAAGCGGCGTTCCCGGGCAGGTAAGCAGGATCGATGAAGGAGACCGACAGACCGAAAACGCGACGTTCGCCCCAAAGTTGATCCTGCGGCCGCAAAAGCGAACCCCAAAGTTCGTCCGCCCGGCAGGAGATTGCCTCAAAGCTCGGATACCCCTCGCATCCTTGCGTTAAAACCGAGAGAAGCAGGGGGCAGAGGACGGCGGTTTTGCGCGTTTGCGGCAAAACGCTGACCAAAGAGAGGCGCGAAGTTTTAAAACGGTCGATCGAGAGCGCGTAAAGTTTTGCGCGCGAGGTAATCGGAAAGACCGTTTCCTTATGAAAAGAAGTGCTCTGTATCGTTTTCTGCGACATACCCGTCTCCGAAGGATGATTAAAAGTTGTTTTCTTTTATTGTTTTACTTACTGTTTTACTTACTGTTTTACTTACTGTTTTACTTGTTTACTTGTTAGGTTGTTTTTTGATTTGGCTTGCTCTCATTCTTTTGCCAAACGGTCAATAAACAGTTTGCCGTCGAGGTGGTCGATCTCGTGGCAGAGCGCGCGTGCAAGCAGTTCACTGCCGGTCACGTCGAATTCCTCGCCGTTCCGATTCAGCGCGCGCACGGTGACGTGCGCCGGGCGAACCGTTTTGCCCCACTGCTCGGGAAGGGAAAGACAGCCTTCTTCCTCGCATTGCGTTCCCGAAAAGGCGATGATGCGCGGATTGATCAGCTCAATGGGGTGTCCTTCCTCCACTTCCACAACGACGACGCGGCGCAAAACGCCTACCTGCGGTGCGGCAAGACCGCAACCGTTGGCGGCGCGCATGGTTTCTACCATGTCGTCCAAAAGGGTGAGAATGCGCGGCGTGATCTTGTCCACCGGGCGGGAGACGCGGCGCAGAGTTTCGTCTCCGTATTTGAGAATTTTCAGTTTTGCCATAAAAAGTCCTTTCTGAAGCGTCAAACGTTTTTTGAAGGACGCTTGGAATCGTATCTTTTCCGAAAAGAAAGTTTTAAACGCCGTTGGGGTTAAAATCTACCGTTGCACGAACGGTTTTGTCGGTTCCGACCGAGGTACGCACCATCAGCTCCGAAAGGATTTGATTGAGCGCGTCGGAAACGCGGCACTTGATAATGACGCGCGCGCGGTAACGGTTGTCCACACGAAAAACAGGCGCCTCAAACGGACCGTAGACCAAAAGATCCTCGTTCGGCATAAATTTTTCGCGCAACGGGGGAAAATCTTCCATTACACGCTGGGCGGCGCGCCAAAGCATGGTTTCGGATTCACTGCTGAAAGTCAGCATGACGAGGTCGCAGCAGGGCGGAAAACAGAGCAACTTTCGCAACTGCATTTCTCGTCTGTAAAACCCTTCGTAGTCCTGCTCGCAGGCAAGACGAATGATTTCGTGGTCGGGGTTCATCGTTTGAATGATTGCAAGTCCCGGGCGGTTACCCCTACCGGCTCTTCCGATGACCTGCGTCAGCATGGCGAAGGTTTCCTCGCCTGCGCGGTAGTCGTCCAAATAGAGCGAGGAATCGGCTTGCAAAACGCCCACAAGCGTCACGTTTGGAAAATCGTGTCCCTTGGTCACCATTTGGGTTCCAAGAAGAATGTCGGCGTCACCGCGGCGGAAAGCACCCAACATTTCCTCATAGGCGCTTTTGGTTGTTGTGGTGTCGGCGTCCATCCGCAATACGCGCGCTGTCGGAAACAAGCGGTGCAATTCCTCTTCGGCATGCTGTGTTCCGTAGCCGATATGCGCCAGATGTTCACCGCCGCATTTGGGGCAGATTTTCGGGAGCGGCAAATTTGCGCCGCACCAGTGACAGCGCAGTTGACCCTCTTGATAGCTCCAAGGATAGGTATGATAGGTCATAGCGACCGAGCAGTTCGGGCAAAGGATGGGTTCTCCGCAGCTGCGGCAGGTTACCGTTCGGTTATAGCCGCGCCGGTTGAGAAATAGGATTGCCTGTTCGCCCTTTTCGAGCGTTTCGGTCAGCGCGTCGGCAAGGCGAGCGCTGATAACGGCATTGTTGCCGCTTTTTGCCTCCTCGCGCAAATCGACAATTTCGGTTTTGGGGAGCACCGCCGAACCGACGCGTTCGGTCAGGCGGATCTCTGTATAAATACCGCGCCGCGCTTTGTCCATACTTTCCACCAGCGGCGTTGCGCTGGCGAGTACCATGACGGCATTGTTATAAGCGCACCGTCGCCGCGCGATTTCACGCGCATGGTAGCGAGGGTCGCGGTCAGATTTGTAGGTGTGTTCCTGTTCTTCGTCGATCAGAATGGCGCCGAGGTTGACCGCCGGGGCAAAGACCGCCGAGCGCGTTCCGATGATCACGGAGGCGTCGCCGCGTTTGATGCGGCAATAGGCGTCAAAGCGTTCCCCCAGCGAAAGACCCGAATGCATGACGGCAACGCGTTCGCCGTACCGGGCGCAAAAGATGGAGACCGATTGCGGCGTCAATGCTATTTCGGGCAACAGCAGAATGACCGAGCGCCCGGCGTCAAGCATCCGGTCGATCAGAGCGGTCATTACGCGCGTTTTTCCGCTTCCGGTCACTCCGTAAAGGAGCGCGGCTTTCGGTTTGCCCGAATCCATCAGTTCCCCGAGCTTTTCGGCGGCTGCGGTTTGTTCCTCGTTCAATTCAAGCGGCGTTCTGCCGACAAAGGGGATTTCGGTATAAGGATTGCGCGAGGAGCGATGCTCAACCGAGCGGATAATCCCGTTTTTCTCCATGGTTTTCAGCACCGCCGCACTCACACCTGCTCGTTCGGAAAGTTCCGTTGTGGTCATGGAGGCGTCCTCTTCAAGCAGAGATACAAGGACCTGCCGCTGTTTTTGCGAGGAGAGTTTTTTCTCCATGCATTCTTTTCCGGCGGCAAGAACGGCGGCTGTTTCCTGATCGACGGCAAGTTCCCAGCGCTGTTTGGCGTTGCCCTCCCGACTTTCTACAAGCTCGGTGCGGCGGCGGATGGAGCCGTCCGCGCCCATACGGCGGAGCGACGCCTCCACTCGGATATCAAATTTGCGGCGCAGTTGAGCGGTCGAAGCTTCGCGCTCCTCTTTGAGGTAGTCGTAAAGCGCGCGATCAAGCTTCATGGTGCTTTCGGGCGGAACAGGCGCGCTCGGCGCAAGGGAAATCCACTCTCGCAGACGGGGAAAGGCGGCGGCAGGCAGGAGCGAGCGCACTGCTTGCTCGGTGTTTGACATCAGCCGCAGGCGCATATAATCGCAGAGGCGAAGTTGTTCATCAGAGAGCGAGACCTCTTCGGAATAGAGCGACAGGATGAATTTGTGATGCGTATAGACCGAGGTGTTCCGTACCTCCATCACAATCCCGGTGCAAAGTTTGTTTGCAATGCCGAATGGGACGGTTACAAACCGTCCCGGATAAACTGCGTCGCCCATTTCCTGCGGAATGCCGTAGTCGTAGGTGCCGTCCTCGGAAAAAGGATTCCCGAGCACGCAGACGCCGGCAATGGCGTAGGGCTGTATTTTCGGTTTTTTTTGCGCTTCCACGAAAGGATTATTTGCTGTCGGGTCCTTCGGCGAAAGGAGCGGTTTCTTTATCCGCCTCGGCGTTCTCGTCAATCACGTATTCACCGCGGTAAATGCGGCGAACAGCGACCTGAACGGCTTTATCGTCGCGCAGTTCGCGGTCGATCAGGGTGTTGATCGGGCGATCGGTGTCTTTGTTTCCGGTTTGGGCGCGTTCGGCGGCGTCGTGCTGACGGACGTATTCGTCGGTCACAATGCGCGCGCAACGGGCGGTGGCAAGCGCCAGCTCGTAGCGGTTGTATTTGCCTTGCGTCAATTCTTCAATGGTAGGGTGCAACATTTTTCAAATCTCCTTTTCGGATAAAAATTAACTTCGAAAAAAAATGGATAAAATTGTACTTTGGAAAATTGGAAAAAACAAACGAATGTAAGAGCGCAAACAAAAATCAGTTTGCAAGGTAAGCGTCCTTTGCAGAAGGGTTGCGGCGCACCGACTGCTTTTCGGCGCGGACAATGGCGCGAATTTCGTCGGCGGCGTCTTCGGCTTTTTCGTCGCGATTGTAGACAATGTAGTCATACTGCGGCAAAAAATCCAGCTCGCGTTTGGTTTGCTCCAGCCGGGCAAGAATTTTTTCTTCCGGTTCGGTGCCCCGACCGCGCAGGCGTTTTTCCTGTTCGGAATAGGAGGGGGGCAAAAGCATAATCAACAATGCCTCGGGATAAATTTTTTTCATATTCATGGCGCCGTGAACGTCAATTTCCATAATAAAGTTGCGCCCGGCGGCAAGCACCTCCTCGGCGCGGCGGCGCGGAGAACCGTAGTAATTTCCGCAGAAATGATTGGCTTCAAACAGTGCGCCTTCCTTTTCCAGCGCGAGAAATTCTTCCACCGAAACATAGTTGTATTCTCTGCCGTTTACCTCTCCCGGCCGCATGGGACGCGTGGTATAGGAGACCGAACGCTCGTAGTCGCCGCCTGCGCAAAGCAGAGCGTCCACCGTTGATTTTCCGCTTCCTGCCGGGCCGGAAACAATTAAAAGGATTCCTTTTTCCATTGGTTTATTCCTCTTCTTCCTCGCCGATATCGTCTTCCTCTCCGGTGTTATCCAGCCGGTTTGCAATGGTTTCGGTTTGGATAGCGGAAAGAATAACATGATCCGAGTCGGTAATGATGACCGAACGGGTGCGGCGGCCGCAGGTGACGTCAATGGCTCTTCCGTCATCCTTGGAATCCTGAATCAGGCGTTTGATAGGAGCGGAATCGGGGTTTGCCAGCGCGACTACGCGCTCAACCGAGACCATGTTCCCAAATCCGACATTGATAAATTTCATAAACAATACCTTCCTGTCTTTTTGTTTTTCGGTATTTTCAAAATCGGCTAAAATGCCGAAGAAAAATCATTCCAGATTTTGAATCTGCTCGCGCATTTTTTCCAATTCGTATTTCACTTCTACCACAAGAGCTGCAACCGCGGCGTCGTTGCATTTCGATCCGGTGGTGTTGATCTCGCGGTTCATCTCCTGCAACAGAAAGTCCAACTTGCGTCCAACGGGTTCTTTGCCCTCCAGCATAGATTCCATTGCGCAAAAATGCGTCCGCAGGCGAACCAGTTCTTCGTCCACGGCAACGCGATCGGCAAACAGTGCGACCTCGGTCAAAAGGCGAGATTCGTCCGGTTCAATCCGATTGTCGGCAAGCGCTTCGCGTACTCGTTCGGCAAGCCGCTCGCGGTAGGCGACCACCGTTTGCGCCGTCAGCCCTTCGATTCTGTCCACCAGCGCGCGAATATTTTGCAGTTTTGTAAGCAGATCGGCTGTAAGGGCGGCTCCTTCGCGTTCCCGTGCGGCGAGATTTGCGTCGGCGGCAGCCGCAAGAACCGGTTCGAGCGCTTCCCAATCGGCTTCCAAATCCGGCTCGGCGGCGTCAACGGCAAAAACCGAAGGATTTTTTGCAACGTTCATCACGGTAATATCATCGGTCAAACGGTATTCGTCACGCATTTTGGTCAGTGCGGCAAGGTAGCCGGCAAGGTACCCTTCGTCCAAATGAACGGCAACCGTTTCTCCGGTACTTTCCGAAAGCGAAATTGAAACATCCACTTTTCCGCGCGCGAATCCGCGGCTTTGCAAAAACGGCTTGATGCGTTCCTCCAGCGCCGCCCATTTTCGAGGGAGGCGGACAAAGCAGTCCAGGTAGCGGTTATTTACCGATTTGATTTCAACGGCAATCTGCCGTCCGTTCTCTTCTTTTGCGGCTCTGCCAAACCCGGTCATACTGCGCGTCATGGCAAAAAACTCCTTCCCGGCGGCGCGGAAGCCCTCTGCACGCCCACTAAAATAGTATATTAAGGTATATTATATCACTATTGAGGATAATTGTCAAGTCAAAAGAGCACGAAATAGAGCGGTGCGGAATAGGAGAAAATTTGCGAAATTTAGCAGCAGGTCCTTGTGAAAGCAAACTCTACCGTCGGTTTACCGGCAAAAACAAGCGGTAGAGCGGCAGTAGAGCGGTGTAGATTGACAGGATCGGAAGCATGTTTTATAATATGAGCGGAATAAAACCGTTGGGAAACACCGGCGGACGGGTAGAATCTCGTCCGCCGGTGTGCCGGTTTTTAAAGCCTTTTGTAAAAAGGAGATTTCGAAATGCACAAACACAACCCACTCATTCGTTCGATTCGGGAGATGATGGAAATTGCCGTTCGCGATAATCCGGAGCAACTTTCCTATCAGTTTCAAAAAGACGAGGATATCGTCAGCGTTTCCATGCGTGCCTTTTACGAGAGCGCGGAAGCTTTGGGCGCGGCGCTTACCGAACTTGGCTTCGGAAAGGCACATATTGCCTGCGTGGGAGAGAACAGCTACCCGTGGATTCAAACCTTTGTCACCGTTTTGATGAGCGCCGGCGTGTTTGTTCCGCTGGATAAAGAACTGCCGGTTGATCAAATGATTTACCTTTTGAACGATAGTGACAGCGAGGTTGTTTTCTGCTCTGAAAAATACGAGAAGTGTTTTGCCGAACGGCGGAGCGAAATTCCGAATGTCAAAAAAATCGTTTGCTTTGAGCGAACTGCCGACAATGGCGATTTTCTCTCCTTTGAAGGGTTGATTACGCACGGAGCGATGCTTGATAAAACCGCTTACGACAGCCTGCGCAGCGACGAAAACGAATTGAAATATTTGGTGTATACGTCGGGAACGACCGGCGTTGCGAAGGGGGTTATGCTTTCGGAGCACAATATTGTCAGCGGCATTTACTACGGGCTCAAGGTTTCGCATATTTATGAACGCGGATTGGCGGTTCTGCCGTTCAATCATACCTACGAAGCAGTCTGCGAAATTTTGGTGTCCATTCAGGCGCAGGCAACCGTTTGTATCAATGATTCGCTTCGACATGTACTGAAAAATATTCAGTTTTATAAGCCGGCACATATCTATCTCGTCCCTGCGTTTTCGGATCTGTTTTACGATAAAATTCACGCGTCTATCCGCAAGCAGGGGAAGGAGAAAAAGTTTCAATTTGCAGTGCGGCTTTCCAACTTTTTACGAAAGATCGGAATTGACCTGCGCCGCAAGCTTTTTAAGGAGATTCACGCGCAGTTCGGCGGCAATTTACGCAGAATTGTTTGCGGAGGCGCGCCGATTCGCCCCGAGGTCGGCAAATTTTTCGACGATATCGGCATTATCCTTACCGGGGGCTACGGCATTACCGAGTGTTCGCCGCTTGTTTCGGTTAACGAGGATGATTCCACCAACAATTTCTTTTCGGCGGGGCATCGGCTTGCCTGCTTGGAATGGCGGATTGATAAACCCTCGTCCGACGGAATCGGAGAAATTTGCGTCAAGGGCGACGTAGTCATGTTGGGGTACTATAAACGCCCCGATCTGACCGCCGAGGCAATTCGCGAAGGTTGGTTCTATACCGGCGACTACGGCTATCTGACCGAAAAGGACGAAATCGTGATTACCGGACGAAAAAAGAACATTATTATTATGAGCAACGGCAAAAACATTTACCCTGAGGAACTGGAGCTGAGAATTTCAAAGCTTCCGTACGTCACAGAAGTTGTCGTTTCGGGGATTAAAAACGAGTTTGGAGAAGATACCGGACTTGCCGCCGAGCTTTATGTTGAAGATGAAGGCGTTTCTCGCGAAAATGTTCCCGGAGATATCGCGCGCACGCTTTCGGATTTACCGAGCTATAAACGGATTTCTAAAATCACCTATCGCCAAGAACCTTTTCCGAAAACAACGACAAACAAAATTAAGAGGGGATAATTCACCAGGTGCAAATTATGCCGAATCGGCAAAGCCGATTGGCGTAGGTTTTTCATGCAAAGCGCCAAATAAAATTGCGAGGGTGACCAGTCGGTCACCCTCGCAATTTTGGCTGGGGTACTAGGATTCGAACCTAGGTAATGACGGAGTCAGAGTCCGTTGCCTTACCGCTTGGCGATACCCCAATTTTTCAAGCAAGGGATATTATAGCAGATTTTTTTGCGCTTGTCAATATTATTTTCCAAAAAAGTCGATTTCATTTGCTTTTTTTCAGAAACAAGCCAAAATTGTTGCCGGCAGGGCTTTTACCTTTTTCAAATCAAAACATTGGTGTGCTTTTTATCCGTTGTTTTCGTTCTTGTTTCCGCGCGATTTCAGGCAGTCAATCAAACAGAGAAGCGCCGAAATTTCAGCGTCGTTCAGTCCATCCACCGGGAGCGTTTTTGTGATGGGGAGATCCAAAAGATAGTCGGAGGAAACATTAAAGAGCAGTGCAAGTTCCACAACATATTGCGTAGACGGAACGGTAATTCCCATTTCCCACGCATTCACGCCCGAACGCGTGATTCCAAGCCGACGGGCAAGCTCCGCTTGCGTGATGCCGCGACCTTCGCGCAGCGCTTTAATCTTATCCGCAATCATGGTTTTCCTCCTTGCAACTGTTTTTCTACTATTATTCTACAAAAATCTTTTTGATATTTCATTATCAAATTGATATTTACAGTTGACAACAAAGAAAAAATATGGTAGAATGGGGGCATGATTTTCAAAAAAGAAAATCAAAATCAAAAAATCTAAAAAGGAGAAATAAAAAAAATGAAGAAAAAAGTTTGGCTCATCGTATTGAGCGCTGTGTTGCTGATTTCCATGGTATTCATGGTATCTTGTAGCGCAGGAAGGGACGGTTCCGCAGGCAAATCCGCCTACGAACTGGCAGTTGAGAACGGTTATCAAGGCACCATGGCACAATGGTTGGCGTCCCTCGTCGGGGAGACCGGCGCGAGCGGTGCAAACGGCAAATCGGCTTATGAGCTTGCCGTAGAGAACGGATATACCGGAACACAAAGCGAGTGGCTCGCCTCGCTCGTCGGCACTTCGGGTACACCCGGCGAAAAAGGCGACCAAGGTGAAAAAGGTGAAAAGGGCGACACCGGCTACGGCAAGTCCGCCTATGAGCTTGCAGTTGAAAACGGCTTTGAGGGCACGCTTACCGAGTGGCTCGATTCGCTGGTAGGGCCTTCCGGTGCCGCCGTCTATAAGGGCGACAAAGGCGATCAGGGTGAAAAAGGCGAAAAAGGCGACCAGGGCGAAAAAGGCGACACCGGTTATGGCAAATCCGCCTATGAACTTGCAGTGGAAAACGGCTTTGAAGGAAGTCTGACCGAATGGCTCGTCTCTTTGGTCGGCGAGAAAGGCGACAAGGGTGATAAGGGCGACCAAGGTAAAACCGGCGCGCAAGGCGAAAAAGGCGAAAAGGGTGACACCGGTTATGGCAAATCCGCCTACGAGCTTGCAGTGGAAAACGGTTATACCGGCGACGTGCAAACCTGGCTTGCTTCCCTGGTAGGACCTACCGGTGCACAGGGGGAAAAAGGTGAGAAAGGCGATAAGGGTGACCAAGGCGAAACCGGCGCGCAAGGACCAAAAGGCGACAAGGGTGATCAAGGTGAAACCGGCGCGCAGGGTGAAAAGGGTGAGAAAGGCGAGAAAGGCGAGAAGGGTGATACTGGCGTTGGCAAATCCGCTTATGAGCTTGCCGTAGAGCTCGGCTATACCGGCAACGAGGAACAATGGCTTGCTTCCCTGGTAGGACCTACCGGTGCACAGGGGGAAAAAGGTGAGAAAGGCGATAAGGGTGACCAAGGCGAAACCGGCGCGCAAGGACCAAAAGGCGACAAGGGTGATCAAGGCGAAACCGGCGCGCAAGGACCGAAGGGCGATAAAGGCGACCAAGGCGAAACCGGCGCGCAAGGACCAAAAGGCGATAAGGGCGACCAGGGCGAAACCGGCGCGCAAGGCGAAAAGGGCGATAAAGGTGACAAAGGCGAAACCGGCGCGCAAGGACCGAAGGGCGATAAAGGCGACCAGGGCGAAACCGGCGCGCAGGGACCCAAGGGCGATAAAGGCGATAAGGGCGATACCGGTGCCACCGGCGTTGGTATTTCCAACATTGAGGTTGCCGGAGACGGAAACGTTACCATCACGCTCACCAACGGGCAGGTATATACCGTATTCGTTACCAGCACCGAATGCACTAAGGGCAACCACAACTACGTTGCCACCATCGTTTCCCCCACCTGTACCACCGAGGGTTATACCGTCATCGAATGCACGGTGTGCGGCAAAACGCACGTGGAAGCAATTACCGGCATGACCGGGCACCACTACTATAACAGATATTGCATTGATTGCGGTGCCGAGGAACCCTACGGCACCATCACGCGCAACACCAAATGGTACGATCAACACACTTCTTCATCCGA
Organism: Oscillospiraceae bacterium; assembly: GCA_015063325.1. GTDB lineage: Bacteria > Bacillota > Clostridia > Oscillospirales > CAG-272 > UMGS1865. Next base: position 95,862 of record SVUK01000012.1, read on the forward strand.
ATATTATATCAGCACCAAGGAAGAGTTTGCCGGATTGGCGTATCTCGTCAACATCAGCGGTGTGAACTTCTCGGGCAAAACGGTTTACCTCAAAAACAGCATTGATCTTTCCAGCCTGGAGTGGACCCCGGTTGGAACCGACGGACACCCCTTTGCCGGAACCTTTAACGGCAGAAATCTGACCGTCAGCAACCTTAAAATCACCGGGACGACTTCCTACGTCGGTCTGTTCGGCAATGTCAGCGGCACACTGAGAGACTTCAAAATCACCGGAGCGAACGTATCGGTTGCAGGTTCGGGAACCGACGTTGCCATTGCCTGCGGCTATCTGACCGGCACCATTGAGAACGTTTCCACCGCCGGAAAAGTTTCCGCACCGCAATCCGAATATGTTGGTGGTGTAGTCGGGCGGTTCGTCAGAGCTGACACCTTCACCATTACCGGGTTAACCAACACGGCGGCGGTGGAAGGAAAGACCTACGTCGGCGGAATTTTCGGGCAGGTATGGCATCAGTTGAGCGTTTGGAAAACAAGTTATACTACTACATACTTCCAGCTATCCAACAGCGGTAAAGTAACCGGAACCGACTATGTCGGC
>SVUK01000013.1 GCA_015063325.1 Oscillospiraceae bacterium
CGCGCACACCGCTGTTCCGGAAAATGGAACCGCCAACTACACCGCAGGCGCTGCCTACGTTGCCGGCCCGATCCGCGGCTGGACCGAGTACACCTCCTATAACTGCATTGGTTATATCGAGGGCGGACAGTATAAGGTTGCATTCAGAACGGATAAGAGTGCTTCCAGTAGATGGGGTTATGTTATCGACTTGACCGAGCAAATGAAATCTACCGGTGCCGGAACCTACTCGTTCACGGTTGGTACCGACGGCACCGGTAGCCAGTCCGGTATTCTTGTCAAGTGCGCCAACACCTCTAACTCCTGCACAACGACGAGCGGCAAATCGGGTAGTATTACGGTCACGGCAAGCGATCTTGCAAACTACACTTACCACCTCATCGTAAAGTCGAACAGTACTAGCGGTAGCTTTGCGATTACCAGCTGGTCGTTTACCAAAACGAAATAATTGATTGCCGAAAAAACAAATTTTTCCGGGGCGGCAAATGCCGCCCCGGTTTTTTTGACTTTGGGATAGTTTGCCGGAGGAGGCTTTTCTTGAAAGAAAACGCCTCCCCCGGCACCCTCACCAAAAGAACTTTCCAAAAATCCCTTGCGGAATTCTGAATTTGTGATATAATAATTAAAGAAGGAAAGAGAAAGGGGAAAATTGGCATGAAAGGCATCATTTTTGACATCAAAGAATTTGCCCTGAACGACGGCGCCGGCATTCGCACCACCGTTTTCTTCAAGGGTTGCCCTTTGCGCTGTGCCTGGTGCCACAACCCCGAGGGGCTGGACCCCAAGCCCGAACTTTATATCAAGCAGAACGGGTGCCTCCATTGCGGGCTTTGCGAGCGCCCCTGCGCCCACCCGGAATGCCAACCCTTTGGGCGCTGTTTGCACATTTGCCCCAAGAATCTCGTCACCGTCAAGGGCGAAGAATGGGAAGCCGCCGACCTTGCCGCGCGGCTGTTACGAGGGAGCGATTTGCTTTCCTCATCGGGCGGAGGCGTTACTCTTTCGGGCGGCGAACCCCTCCTGCAAGCCGATTTTGCCTGCGAACTGCTGGATCTGCTCGGCGGCAAAGTCCACCGCGCCATTGAAACCTCGGGTTTCGCCGATGCCAAGGTCTTTCAAAAGGTTGTTTCTCGTTGCGATTTCGTTTACATGGATCTCAAGCTTGCCGATCCTGTAGAGCATAAAAAATGGACGGGTGTTTCCAATGAAAAAATTCTGCAAAATGCGCGATGGCTCAAAACTTGCGGCATTCCGCATACCTTCCGCACGCCGCTGATCCCCGGAATTGTGGATACGCCTGAAAATCTTGCCGCCATTGCCGAAATTGTCGGCACCGACGAATGGGAGCAACTGCCCAACAACGTTCTTGCCCCTGCCAAATACAAAAGTGTTGGCAGAATTTGGACGCTATAAAACATAAAAAATCCCTTGCCACCCGGCAAGGGATTTTTTTATCCATTATTTTTTTGTTGATTGAGGGATCTTCATTCTTCCGTTTGCTTTTCTTCGCTTTCAGCGGCAGATGGTATCGGTTTTTTTAGCTCTTTTGTTTTTTCTTCTTGAAAACCAGCAGTTTTCCGATGGGGAAATTGATGGCGGTGACAAGAAAGACCGAAATGACAATCGTTTGGTTATCCGCCGTCATGGGAATTCCGTTCGCTCCAAACAGCATGAACGTTTTGTAGCCTGCCGCCTGCAAGCCGATCGGCAGACCGACGGCGAGGAGCAATTCCAAAAAATAGGAGAGAATTCGGGAGATAAAAAAGGTCAAAAACTGTCGCCCGAGCGGCTTCCATCCCCACTCTTTGTTTCGGAAAACAATAAATTTATAGGGCATGAACGAAAAGATCAATCCGGCAATCCATCCGATGGTTTGTGCAATCGTTCTTAAAACCGAGCTTCCGCCCACCATGGCAAGATCGGTGGATTCCAAATCCAATCCGTAAATTTGCGCGTAAACGTTCAAAATTGCCAATCGGGTTCCGTAAGCAACGAACGCGGTTGCAAGTCCTACCAGCGAATAGGCGATGAATTGCCAAAATCCTTTCCAAACTTTTTGCATTCTCGTTGTCATTTCTGCTCTATGCGGAAGGTGGTTCCGTCCTTTGTGTCAATCAAAGTGATTCCGCGCGCGGCAAGCTCGGCGCGAATGCGGTCTGCCTCGGCATAATTCTTTGCGGCTTTGGCGGCGCGGCGCGCTTCTATTTTTTCCAAAATTTCGCGCGTCAAATCATCGCTTTCTGTGGAAGTTGTTTCCGTTTTCTCATTTTCCAAAAGCCCCAGCTGCAAAACTTGGTCAAAATCGGCAAGCAGCGCGCGTTTGGTGGCGCCGTTTGTTTGCAGTTTGAGAACGTCGTAAACGGCGGTCACGGCAAGCGAGGTGTTGAGGTCGTTGTCCAGCACCTTGCAAAACGCCGCTTTCTGCGCCTCAAAAACAGTTTGATCGATTTCTCCTTCATTTGGAATTTGTGCAATTTTTGCCATCAGCTTTTCATAGGCAATTTTGGCGTTGTCCAAATTCTCGTAGGAGAACACCAGCGATTTGCGGTAGTGCGATTGCAGGCAGAAAAAGCGATAAACCAACGGGGAATAGCCCTTTTCTTCCAGGAGCGAAAGGGTTAAAAATTCGCCGCTGGATTTGCTCATCTTGCCCGATGTGGTGTTCAGGTGGAGCACGTGAACCCAGTAGTTGCACCATTTGTGCCCCAGGTAAGCCTCGGATTGGGCAATTTCGTTGGTATGATGGGGAAATGCGTTGTCAATTCCGCCACAGTGAATATCCAACCGTTCGCCCAAATACTTCATGCTGATGCAGGAGCATTCGATATGCCAGCCGGGGTAACCGACGCCCCAGGGACTATTCCATTTGAGCTCCTGGTCGTCGAATTTGGATTTGGTGAACCAAAGCACAAAATCGGCTTTGTTGCGCTTGTTGCCGTCCTCTTCCACTCCCTCGCGCACGCCGACGGCGAGGTCCTCTTCCTCAAAATTGTGAAAAACATAGTATTGTTCCAGTTTTGAAGTATCAAAATAGACGTTTCCGCCGGCAATGTAGGCATATCCTTTTTTGATGAGCTCTTCAATTACGCGGATGAAATCGTCAATGCACCCGGTTGCCGGTTGAATGATTTCTGGACGGCGAATGCGAAGCTTTTCGCAATCGTCAAAAAAGCGGTCGGTGTAGAATTTTGCAATTTCCATGACCGTTTTATGTTCGCGTTTTGCCCCTTTGAGCATTTTGTCCTCGCCTGTGTCGGCGTCCGAGGTCAGGTGCCCGACATCGGTAATGTTCATCACACGCGTTACGTCATAGCCGGAGTAGCGCAGATAGCGGTCCAAAATATCCTCCATCAGATAGGTGCGCAGGTTTCCGATGTGCGCAAAATGGTAGACTGTCGGACCGCAGGTGTACATACTTACCTTTCCGGGTTCATTTGGAACAAACTCTTCCTTTTGGTGGGAGAGGGAATTGTAAAGTAACATTTTAAAAATACCTTTCGTTCAGGATTTTTTTGCAGGTTTCTTCTTTTTGGCGACCGAAAAACCGAATTTGCCGAGGCGTTTGCCCAATTCATAATAATCTCCGTGGGCATAGGAAACGAGGTCGGCACGATCGATACAGAGTTTTCCGTCGGCGTCAAGGAGGGATTCATCGGCGTCAACGGCGACGATATCGGCAATAAACATGGTGTGCGATCCGAGATCGACCGTATCGGTTACGCGGCATTCCAGCGCCAGGGGCGATTCGGCAATGAGCGGCGCGGCAATTTCGCTTGCCGGCTCGGGCGTGAGATGGCACCGTGCAAATTTATCCACCTTAGCGCCGGTGTAAACGCCGCACCAATCGGCGGCGCGGACGAGCGACTTGGACGTGAGGTTTATGGCAAACTCGCGCGAATCCGAAATCATTTCGTAGGAATGGCGCGTGGGGCGCACCGAAATATAGGTTTTGGGCGGTTGGCTGTTCAAAATTCCCGTCCACGCAATGGTGATGATATTTTTTTCTTCGCCGCGCGCGCAGGTAACCAGCGCAGGCGGAACAGGGGCGAGCAGGGTACTGCCTTTCCAGTGTATTTTCGCCATTGGAATCCTCCTTTCTTGAAAATGAAAATCCAATATAGTATACCACAATCCGGCGCGTTTGTCAAGGTGCGCCGCTTTGGTAAGAACGCTTTGCAGAAAGACCGCCCTGGCGGTCCTTATTCATTGCAAGGATATCAAAATAGTGTTATATTATATCAAAATGTTTGCGTAGAAATTTCAACAAAAAAATGCTATAATTATTGCGGAATATGTTACAATATTCTGAAAATTTCCATGGAGGAAGAAAAAATGAAAAAAACGCTCGTTATTCTGTTGGCGCTGGCTATGGTCGTTTCCATGCTTGCCGCCTTCCCGTTTGCCGTTTCTGCTGATGAGGATACAGCAGTTTGGAGCGGCAAAGCAAACATCAAATGGTATGTTGACGCGTTGATAGCCGATCCCAATGCCGATGAATTCCATTTGAAATCTGCGGAGGACCTTGCAGGTTTCTCCTATTTGGTAAACGCCTATTATGACGCAAAAGATCTGAAAACCTCCTACAACGGTGTTTGGTACGATACCGAAACCGGTGAAGTACTCGGCTTTTCTGCATCCGGTGCCGAAGTTGGTTTTCAATATGATTATGCAAAACTCGGCTTCTATATTCCTTGTCCCGAAGGCACGCCCGACCTGAACGGTAACACCGTTCGCAACACTGCCAACAACGGTGAATACAATCCCGAATACGACGAGGAATACGAGAATACGATCGACGGCTCTGCGAACGTTTCCGGCGACGATTTCAAATACAAAACCGTGTATCTGGACGTTGACCTCGTAATGAACGAGGGCGACGCTTCCGAATGGGGTAACACCGCTCCTGCAAACGTCTGGATGCCGATCGGCGGCGGACGCGTTGACGACAGCGCCGTAACCTTTCCTGCATTCAACGGTACGTTTGAAGGCCAGGGACACACCATCAGCGGTCTGTATTTCTCGGATGCTGAAAGCGCAAGAATCGGTTTGTTCGGAACGCTTTCCAACGGCGCAACGGTTACGGTCGAGGACTTGGTCGTTGAGAACTGCTACCTTTCCGGTTCTTCGATGGTTGCCGCTATTTCGGGCAGACACAGCGGCGGCGTTACTCTTTATAACGTCCATGTGAAAAATATTTACGCATATTCAACCAGTGGCAATGCCGGCGGTATGGTCGGCGCCGTTCACGGTGGTTCGCTGACCTTTGAACAGTGCAGCGCGATCAATGTTCATGTAGAAGCAAAACATACCGTTGGTGGTATGGTTGCAAGCTTGAACTTCCAGAGCATGCTGGCAACCGACTGCCTGGTGACCGGTTACGTGAGAGCCTATACGGTGGATGACGGAGAAGGTAATTTGTCCGGCGGTTGGGACGTTGGCGCGGTTTCGGGTCGTGTCGGTGATGCAACTCTTTCCGTTTCCCGTTTGATCTCGGTGGTAACAGTGGTTCAGGAAGCAACTGATTGCACCAGAAAAGACTATACCGCATCCTGCGGTCTGATCTACGGTGCCGTTGCGAAAAACGGTGGGAGCGGTGCTCCGTTCACCTCTTCCGCAACACTGGAAAGCGTTTACTATGTTGCCGATTTCCAAGCAAACGGCGAGATTGTGGATTTCCCGACTGCAGTTCCGCTTCAAAAGAGCCAGTTGGTCGGCAAAGCTCCCAAAGCAAACGTGAAGGGCTTTGACTTTGATGAAGTTTGGGCATACGGTGAGAGCGGCGAGCTTCCGTATCTGAAGAATGCAGGACATTCGACGAGCGGCGAAGATGATCACGGTGGAAATACCGGCGAAGATCCCGTTGATCCCGATGCACATCAGTTCAACAACGATACTTGGGTAAAAGAGAAAGCTGCCACCTGTGATGAAGCAGGCGTGAAGGCACACTACCATTGCCCGCACTGCGGCAAAGATTTCGATCGCGAAGGAAACGAATTGACCAATCTTGCAATTGCCGCACTCGGACACAATTTGGGTAATCTGATTCCCGAAAAAGCCGCTACCGACAGCGAAGAAGGTATGAAAGCACACTACGAGTGCGAGAGATGCCAAAAACTCTTTGACGAAAACAAGAACGAAACCACCGCTGCTTCCCTTGCCATTCCGAAGACCGCCAAGAAGGGTGGCTGCGGCGGCGTGATCGTCGGCGTTCCGTTTGTTGCGGTTGTTGTACTCGGCGCCGCTTTCCTGATGAGAAAAAAGGAAAACGAGAGCAAATAAACGAAAGCTATAAGATCGGATATTAGAATTAGGAGAAAACGATATGAAAAGAGTATTGGTTTTGTTCCTGGCGCTGGTGATGATCCTTGGTATTCTTGCCGCCTGCGGTCCGCAGGAGGAGAAACCGGATGACAATACCAAGCAAACGGAATACGACGAGACCGCTCCGCTTCCCAGAACTACCTACAAAGGCAAGACCTACACGGTGTTGTATCGTGCCGGTCAGCGCTACGAGGAAGAATGGGTTTCGGACGAAAGCAAGCGCGGCGACGTTATCAACGACGCAATTGCAAGCCGCAATCAGGCAGTCGTCGACCGCTACGGAGTCAATTTGGACTATGAAAGCGGCAAAGTTTCGGAAAGCAACTTTGAAAACGATTTCTGGACCAAGGTAACGCTGAATACCGAGGACGATTATTACCAGCTGATTGCCGGCTACACTTACCGGTTGGCAAAGGTTTCGGTTTTGGGTTATTGCCTCAACTGGCTCAATTCCGAGCAGATTCCTGTGGTAGACACCACGGCGGATTGGTGGGACGGCGATTTTATCCAGGCTGCAAAATACAACGGATGCACCTACATCGCAACCGGTCCGCTTTCCCTGACCGATATGTATTCTTCGGCTTGTATGTTCTTCAACAAGGAATTGTTGAATCAATTCAAGGGGCCGGACGCAACTGAGGAGCTGTTTGAGCTCGTGAAAAACGGCGGCTGGACGTTGGATAAATTGATGGAATATGCCAAGGACTGCACTTCAAAGGTGGAGGGTTCCGAGGATGATGAAGGTTCTGTTTACGGAATTGTTTCTACCCAAAGCACGATGATCGACGCATACATTTATGCTTCCGATATCGTTATGACGAAGCGCAACGTCAGCACAGGTAAAATCGAGCTTGTCAAGGTGGACGCAAACAACCACATTTTGGCTCTCTCCGAGAAGCTGAAACAGTTCTACAACGAGTCCGGTAATGCAAAACTGACAAGCGGTCAAGATCCCGAGCACGTACAGCTTTTGTGCGAGGGCAAGGCGGTATTTGCCAGCGGAACGCTGAGCAGTGCAAAGGATATTCAAACCTATGCGTCCGAACTTTTGTACGGCGTGATCCCCTATCCGAAGTACGACGAAAATCAGAAGGAATACCACACCTACAAGCTGGACTACAAAACCGGATTCTGCATTCCGCGCTCGGTCAAAGAGAACAACCGCGAGTTTGTTGGTACCATTACCGAGGCGCTGGCGTATTACAGCAACAAGTTTGTCAAACCGGCGCTTTATGAAAAGGTTTTGACGCATAAACTTGTTCAGGATAAGGAATCCTCCGATTCGATGGATAAAATTCTGAACGGCGGACTTTACGAGTTTGCCAATATCTATGCATATGCATGGGGCGATCAACAGAGCCCGGCGCACCTGCTTAGAAACGTTGTGCAGAAGAATCTGGATTTCAGCGGCGAATACAGCGCAAACTACCGGAACGGAAAAGGTCCTTATCAGACCTTCCTGACTGCTCTTTTGAACAGCTTCAAGTCCGACGATGTAGCGGCTGTTGAATAATTTGCAGTTGCAAGCCAAACATATTAAGCGGAGCGGCATTTGCCGCTCCGCGTTTTTTGCAGGGACAGAAAAAAGAAGCGCGCGTGCAATTGCACGCGCGCTTCCGATAAATATAATGATAAAAGTTTATTTCGTAATCAAATCTTGAGTGTCACCTTTGACCATTTTTGAACCGATCAATTTGTAAATGCTCAACAAACCCCAGCCGGTATTGTAGCAAGCAGTTGCTTGCGCTTCGGTTTTGAAATAGTAAATATAGATGCGCGATTGTTCTTCATCAGCCGATTCAGCAGGGTGCTGTGCGGAAAGAATTGCGGTCAGAGAGCCTTCTTTTGCATCCAAAATTTCCTCCGTACCTTTCAAAGCCTCACCGGTAATGAGTGAAACGGTCCAGCCGGCGGCTTCCAAAATAGCGGTATCTGCGGCGGCGTCTGCGGTTGGCTGGGGTTGTTCCTGCGGATCATCCGGCGTTATTTCAGGTGTCTTCTTTTTGCAGGCAACCAGGGCGCAGGAGAGAAGCAAAACAGCAAGCAATAAACATAGAATTTTTTTCATTTCTTTTTTCCTCCGATTTTTTATCCGATGGTTTTATTATAGCCAAAAAAGATGAAAATGTCAATATTTTTTATGGGATTTTGTTTAGAGAAGAGAAAAGAAAAAAATACGGGAAAAAGTCTTGACAAATCGATGAAAATGTGCTATACTATCAACGCAAAAATGACGGGGTGTGGCACAGCTTGGTAGTGCGCTTGGTTCGGGACCAAGAGGCCGCTGGTTCGAGTCCAGTCACTCCGACCAACAAAAAAAGCAGTCTTCGGACTGCTTTTTTTGTTGGTCGGACGATTCTGCTCCGGGCTGGAGGCCTCTTGCCTTGTCCCGAACCATCGGGACCAAGGGGTTCACGTCAAAGAAAGGCATGGGATGCCTTTCTTTGACGATGAACAAGCGAAAAATAGGGAGCCGAAGGAGGAAGCCGGCGACCGACGCACGGCGACCATATTTTTGCGAGGGCCGCGCTGGTTCGACTTGCACGAACCAGCGGCTTCTTGTCAGAGCAAATTCCGCTGAATTTTTCCGCTGATCGTTTTTGGCAGCTCGTCGCGGAAGACGACGATGCGCGGATATTTGTATGGCGCGGTGTGCGTTTTGACGTAGTTCTGAATTTCCTTTTTCAGTTCTTCGGAGGGTTCGGTTCCTTTGGTCAGAACGATGGAGGCTTTGACCACTTGACCGCGCACCTCGTCGGGGGCGGCGGAAACGCCGCATTCAAGCACGTACGGAAGCTCCATAATGACGCTTTCGATCTCAAACGGACCGATGCGGTAGCCGGAGGACTTA
>SVUK01000019.1 GCA_015063325.1 Oscillospiraceae bacterium
CTTCCACTTTCAGAAGAAGATTTTTATTGTCGCTTCCCTCAACGTCGTAAAGAAGGAATTCTCCGCGCACGCCTTTCAAAGCGAACGTTCTCTTGGTTTCTTCAACCGTTACCTTCTTTTCGGTATTCGCTTTGAAAGTTTTATATTTTTCCCATTCTTCCTCATACAGCTTCTTTTCTTCATCCGGCACGTACGACATTCCGTGATGGAAATTGTCGTTCATATCGGTCCTTATGGAATAGCTGTAGCTTTCTTCTCCTTCGATATCCATGTATATTTTGTTGTCTTTGAATTTTACGTTGGATATCGAGAAATGGATATTATATGCCGCGTCGTACAGAACGACGTAATCGATGTGGTAATCACGCATATCGCCGTCATAATCAAGCGTCCATTCTCCCGCCCTTATGCAGGGATTATAGTTGAATTCTATATGTCCGTAATAGTCGTTGATTGAATTTTCGCCTTTCCGGTTGATCGCGATGCCGCTCCTCCAGATTTGATCCGAAAGAGTATCTTCTTTGATCGTATACCATTCGGTAGACGAATATCCGGAGAACATAGAATCCTTGTTGAGCCCTCCGAATCCGCCTTTTTCATATTGCTCTCTGATCGGAAGTTCGCTGAATTTTTTATCGTAAGTATTGGGAGCAAGCGTTTCGGCTATATCCAATACTTTGTTTACGTTGCCGCTCCAAACCGCAACTTTGAGCAAATGCACTCCGTCAACTTTGTCCGAGGTGAAGTTTTTATCGGATACGCCTTTTTCATAGTCAAAGCATTTTTCGGGGGGAGTGTATCCTTGCGCTGTTAAATAGGATGTCTCTTGCGTGATGTCCCAGTCTTCATACATCCCGCCCGTAGACCACAGATATTTATACGTCGCGGCGTTCGAGACAAGCGTGAGCGAAGACGCAAGGAGGACGGAAAGCAACAAGATTGCAATGATTCTTTTCATTGTTTTGCCGCCTCCTTTCCGAGGTTTATAACGCCGGTCTTCTGAAGAATTGTGAGAACAAGTCCCGCAAACGAAAGTACCGCGCCCGTTATGACGAGTACGAGATTGATATTGAACAATCCGAGAAACGCCGCAATCGTAAAGCCAGTCGTCATCCCACGGAGAAAGCCCGATCCGCCTCCGGTCTTTCCGCATTTGAATTTGCTCGACACGGCACTCGTCAGTTTTTGCAAAAATCCGTTATTCAGCGCCGCTTTGCCTGCGAGAAATGCCGCCGCGATGCCGCCCATGAACGAATATCTGCCGATCACTCCGCCGGACATGACAGCAAGAAATAGTATTGCGGAGCCGATCCCGAATATCCACGGGAAGAGCGTTTCAAGCGAAACGCCGAACGCGCCCTTTATTTTCTGACCGAAAGATTTCTTTTCGCCTTTGTTTTTTCGCGCGATTGTCGCAACGAGTGAAGTAAGTGCTCCGGCAAATATGCCTCTTCCGAGAATCCCGCCTAACGCGCCGAAGAATCCTCCGCTCATTCCCGCCTCGGCAAAGGTAAGAAACGCCGCCATTTTTACCGGGAACGGGTTGAATCCGGCCGCTTGCATGATTGCGAGCGCAAGCCAAATAACGCACAAAACAATTGCCGGTATGAATTTTTTCGGGCTCTGAAACGATGATTTGATTGAGAAGAAAAATTGCTTGATTCCTCCGCCTATCGTTTTGAAAACGCCGAGGTTTCCCAATGGGATCCCGACGTTCATCGTCCCGACGGCGACTTCGCCCGCGGAGGCCTGCGCCATCGTTGAAACCAATCCGGGCAGTGCTCCCTCCTTCTTTCCGCCAGATGCAATCGTAACGCCATTGTTCTCGCTTGGCTCGATCCCTTTCGACGGACTTTCGGTCGGTGGCTTCATACTGAGTTTAGCGCCGCAGCTCCGGCAAAACTTTTCGTTTGCCGAAACGTCATTCCCGCATCTCGGACATTTTCCTGGCATAAAAGACCTCCCTCAAAATAGATTTACACTCTAATTATAACAATAACATTTTTTCCAGTCAATAATAATCGAAAATATTTTTAAAGCTTTTTTGGATACAAGCGATTTTAGATCTATTTGCAATGAAAAACTTGACTTTTTGGGACAATCGTGATAGTATATAAAAATAGCGATCATGCAAAAAACTATTTTGATTTGTCAAACTCCACTTCGGTTGAAATGCAAAAATTCTTTGAAAAAATGGAGGATGGCCCTTTAGCACAAAAAAATGCTTTCCAAAACATTTTAAGAGATGCCGAGGAAAGCATTTTTATTGAACTTTTTGTTTGTATGATTCGATTAAAAGAGATTGGATTCTGTAAGACGACAGAATTCAAATATCCACCCCAAACGCCAAAAATCCTTTGATCGCCCAAATCAAGTTCGACCTATTATTTTTCGTTTCACCAAAAAGAGCCGTATCGCTTTTGCGATACGGCTCTTTTTGTCGCCCCATCCAGAGCCGAACCCGATCCCCACTTGTGGGGATCGGAGGGAGTCTCCGCGCAGCGGAGCTCCAAATGCGCTTGCGCATTTTCTCGACATCTCCAAGGCGAAGCCGATCTTCACAACGTGAAGAACGGAAAAATGCGCTTGCGCATTTTTTTAACTGTTTTCTTATTCAACTGTTTTCTTATTCAACTGTTTTCTTATTCAACTGTTTTCTTATTTGAAGGTAGTATGCTTTTTCTATCCCAAAACTGCAATTTTTTGCCATAATCATAAAATCAGAATTCTTTTCTCCCCATATCTGCTTTATAAAATAAAATCAATAACTTGATATTGCTTTTTCAAAATGTTCATGTTATAATGAAATATCAGTCGTTATAGATCATAATGAGTATTTATTCTTCTTTATTTGGCAAAATGTCTGCCGAAAAGAAGGGGCTATGGAAGGAAAAACCGGAGATGAATCATTCGGAAAAGAAAATTGAAAACAATCGGCAGGGGAATCCTCCCGTTGTGAAAAGAAAAAGGCGAAAAAGAGGAATTATTACAAATGTGATTCTTCTCTTTTTGGCAACGGTTCTTTTAACCGGTGCGTTGACCTACATCTGCGAGACGTATTTGTACGATAATAGCGTAAAAAAAGGGACCGAATCGCGCGCCTCGGAAATTGCAAACGAAACGAAACTTGCCGTCATCGAATACCCGGCGCACGAATGGTTGATCAGATTTTGGTATACTTATCCGGGGCTGATGGACATCGAATATGACGTCGAATTCGATTCCGGAACCGAAACGGCGGAAAAATGCCGGATTTTTTCGGAGCGGCACCCCGATTTGGAGTTGAAATACGTCACGGCGGAACAGTGCGAAGCGCTTTCTTTTGAGGATCAACAACTATATGCTGAAATCGTCTATTCATGGCTGATTACGCGTGTCAACCAGATTAAGCAGACCTACCATGTCAGCTTTTTGTTTTGTGTGATCTCCGACGAACCGTTCCGGCATCAGTTCTTCCTGTTCAGCGGAGCGGATCCCGGCGCGAAAAGAGGAACGGAATATGAGGATGTTTATCCGCTCGGAAATATTGTGGAGGTAGTGGAGAGCCAAACTGAAGCCATGCGAGCGGCAACCCAAAATGCCAGCTATTTGGCTTATGCCGGCAGTTATGTGGACTATTACGCCCGTTTGATTTCTTTTGACGGGCACAACGTTTTGATCGGTTTGACCTATGACCTTTCGGCTTTGCGTTCGGCAATCAATACCCAAACCCGTGCCGGCGCAACGCTTGCCATTTTAAACCAGTTTGCGCTTTCTTCGGTTTGTCTTTTGCTTGTTCTGGTGTTCATCGTTCGTCCTTTGAAAAAGGTGCAAAACTATATTCGCCTGTATAAAGAGACGAAAAACAGCAAAATTGTCACCGCCGGACTTGCGAGCGTCCGCTTGCACAATGAGATTGGGGATTTGGCAAAGGATACGTCCGAGATGATCCAAGAGATCGACGCGCACATGGAAGAGATTCAATCCATCACTGCGGAGAAAGAGCGCATCAGCACCGAGCTGTCGCTTGCAACGCGGATTCAGTCCGCCATGCTGCCGCATACCTTTCCGCCGTTCCCCAACCGTCGGGAATTCGATATTTACGCCAGCATGGATCCGGCAAAAGAGGTTGGCGGCGACTTTTACGATTTCTTCCTGATCGATGACGACCATCTCGGATTGGTCATTGCCGACGTTTCGGGCAAGGGAATTCCGGCGGCGCTGTTTATGATGGCGTCCAAGATTCATGTGAAAAACCATGCCATGAGCGGTTTGTCTCCTGCAAAGGTATTGGAGGCGGTTAACCGACAGTTTTGCGCAAATAACCCGGAGGAAATGTTCGTAACGGTTTGGCTGGGCATTTTGGAAATCTCCACCGGCAAGCTGACGGCGGCAAATGCAGGGCATGAATACCCGGTGCTGAAAAAACCGGGTTGGGCGTTCGAATTCGTAAAGGATCGGCACGGACTTGTTGTTGGCGGAATGGAAGGCGTTCGGTATCGGGAATACGAACTGCAGTTGGAGCCGGGTTCGAAGCTGTTTGTTTATACCGACGGCGTACCCGAGGCAACCGACCGGCAAACCCAAATGTTCGGTGCCGAGCGACTGCTGGGAGCTTTGAATGCGGATTTGTCCGCCACACCGGAGCAACTGCTGAAAAATGTTCGTTCCGAAGTCAATGCCTTTGTAAAGGATGCGGAGCAGTTTGACGATTTGACCATGCTCTGCCTGGAGTACAAAGGAAACGAAAAGACCTGATTCTCATAGATTTTTAATGGAATTTTATATCGCCGAAAAAAGAAACCGGGGCGGCTTTGCCGCTCCGGTTTCTTTTTTTAACTGATTAAATTCCCGGTGACGGTTGTGATACGGTCAACGAGAAGCGGATGATTATTCAATGCCGGATCGATCGCGAGCAGATTTGCGGCGTCCTGTGATGCTTCGGAAAGCAAAAGCGCGTCCTGGGCGAGGTTGCCGAGCCGCAGTGAAAGCTCGCCGCTTTGCCGCACGGTTTCAGCCGACGAGGATGCGAGAAAATCGCCCGGTCCGCGCTGCTTGAGGTCTTCTTCGGCAATGGCAAAGCCGTCGTAAGTTGTACGCATAACATTCAGTCGCTCTTTGGAGTGTTCGCCCAGCCGGTCGCTATTTCCGCCGGTGACGAGTACGCAATAGGATTTGCGCAGTCCTCTTCCAACGCGACCGCGCAACTGGTGCAGCTGGGAAAGCCCAAATCGCTCGGCGTTCTCTACAATCATCAGCGAGGCGTTCGGAACGTTGACCCCGACCTCAATGACGGTGGTGGAGACCAGAATTCCGATGTCTCCACCTACAAAACTGTTCATAATCGCTTCTTTTTGCACGCTTTTCAGTTTTCCGTGCAAGAATCCGACGCGCGTTTCGGGAAAATATTTTTCCAGCTCAGCGGCAAAAGTCACGGCGGCTTTAAGCGGCGGTTTGGATGGCTCCGAGTCAAACAGCCCGGTAAAATCCACTTCGTCCGGCGCGGTTTCTTCTTCCTCAATGGCAGGGCAGACAACGTAGATCTGTCCTCCCTCGGCAAGCTGACGGTGCATAAATTCATAAAGCCGTTCGCGGTAGATTTCGTCCACGACAAAGGTGTCAACACGCTGGCGTCCGGGCGGAAGTTCGTCGAGTTTGGAAAGCGAAAGGTCGCCGTAAAGAATCAGGGCAAGCGACCGGGGAATCGGCGTTGCGCTCATGACCAAAAGGTGGGTATTCTGCCCTTTTTCGGCAAGGGCGGCGCGTTGGCGTGCCCCAAATCGGTGTTGTTCGTCGGCAACGACCAATCCGGGCGCGGCAAATTCAACTCCTTCTGAAAGCAGGGCGTGCGTTCCAATGACAAGATGGACGCGATCCTGCGGATTTTTCGATACCAATGCGGTGCGAATGCGCCTTTTTTCGGCGGCAGGCGTTGCTCCCAAGAGGAGGGCGACGCGTACACCGAGACGGGAAAAGAGAGCGGAAAGGTCGGCATAGTGTTGGCGCGCCAAAATTTCGGTGGGCGCCATCAGGGCTGCCTGACGACCGTTTTGCACCACCATCCAAACAGCGGCGGCGGCGCAAATGGTTTTGCCGCTGCCAACGTCGCCGACGATCATACGGCTCATGGGCGTGGGAACGGCAAGATCGGCACGAATTTCGGAAATCACGCGTTCTTGCGCTCCGGTCAGACGGTAGGGGAGCAGGGAGAGAAGCGGATCAAGCGATTCTACCCGGCAGACCGGCGCAGTCGTCGCAGTCGTTTTGCGGCGCATGAATGCCATACCGAGCGAAAAATCGAAAAATTCTTGATAAACCAGTCGGCGGCGCGCTTCCTCTAAATCATCTTTTCCAAGCGGTCGGTGGAGGTGCTCCTCGGCAACAGAGAGCGGCAAAAAATGGTGCTTTTCGATCAGTTCGCGCGGTAATGGGTCGGATAATTCCTCATTTTTCAAAAGTTCCAGCGCTGTTTCCACATCCTTGCTGATCTGCTTGAGTGAAATGCCGTCGGTCAGACGGTAAACGGCACAAAGCGGGGGGAGCGTTATGCCGGGCGCCCAAGGCTCGGCGACAGGAGAAGAAAGCAAAAAGCGTTTGCCCTTGCGTTCAACCTTGCCCCAAAAGCGGAAGATAGAGCCAACGGGAAAAACCGATTTGAGGTAGTCTTGATTAAAATAGGTGATTTCACAAACACCGCTGTCGTCAAAGGCTTTGAACTTGAGAAAGGACTTATGACTGCGCAAACGTACTACTTTCGGGTCGCTCCCAACGGTCAGAATCAGCGCCGATTTTCCATCGTGACGAGCGTCGGCAAGTTCGCGGATTTCAGCACGATTTTCGTAAGCACGGGGATAGTGCAAAATCAAATCGCCGAGCGTTACAATTCCGAGCTTGGCGTACGCCGACGCTTTGACCTTTCCAACGCCCGGTAAAACGGTGACCGGCGAGTTTCGCGTGACCATAGATTTGTTCCACCTTTCTGCAAAATGAAGCTCAATATTATCATATCAAAAAAAGAAATGTTTTGCAAGCATTTTTGAAGGAGAAACGGGGCTAATCCATGAGAAAAACAAAAGAAAAAGCAAAAAATGCGGTTTGCGCAAGATTTAGGAGTTTTTGAATGGTTAATTTATGTGTTTTTTCGTTCAAATGTGCCGACATTCCTTAAATAATAATACGAATTTTGCTTTTTTGCTAAATTTTCTTTTAAAGTATTGGCAAATGAATTTGTATTCACTATAACATATAATAAATATGCATAAGGATAAGTATAGGGATCATTAGCAATAATACAAAAGACGATTATAAAAATCGTTGAGTGCGGATATGATAATTATAATATTTTACATATATTTATTGAGTAGTTGAGCCGAAGATCATAAACCGAAACAACGGCAAAGGCAGACAGAGCGTAAAAACTCTGTCTGCCTTTTTCTATGCCTTGAACTTGTCAAGTTCTTCTATAAAGCAAAATAGGCCGAACGTTCTTTTGATGAGAAAGAAGTTCAACCTATTAGGATTTGGTGCGCCAAGGCATTTAATATCCGAACACTCCGCGGTTTCCAATTCGTTGAAAACGACCGTTTTCGTGCCGTCCTTATAATTAAACGTAAACGTTATCTTATCATCATATAGATAAATACTGTTGATAAATCCGTCGATCAGCCGCTGTTTACCGTCCTTTGTTGAAATATCAAGTTTCTTGAATTTCTCAATACCGAACCGTATTTGCTCTTTCGTAAGAAAGGGCTTTTTGATTTGTTCTTGTAAAACGACAATTTCGAGTTCCTTTTTGTCATTTTCGAGTTTTGTCAAGCGATCTTTGGTGGAATCCAATATGATACCTTGCTCGATAGCGTTTACCATGTTTTCAATGCGCTTTTCAATGTCGGAAAGTTGTTCACGAAGTCTCGGCAAACGAGGATTCTCTTCGCCCTGTAAATCGTATATCCTGTCGGTCAATAAAGCGATTAAATCTTCATTGTTCAGAATTTCAAGAGCATATTTTACTGCCAAATCTTCCGCCCATTGCTTGCGGACTGTCTTTTTGTCGCAAGTATGCTTCTTCGCATTGACGCACTTATAATAACGATGAACTTCTCCGAGCCGTCCTGTTCCGCTATCTCCGACCATAAAAGCACCGCATTTGCCGCAAAAAAGTTTTGTTGTGAGCAAGAAATCGTCCTCGGCTTTGTGTCGTGCCGGAGCGTGTTTATTCTTTTGCAAGACCGATTGTACCTTTTCAAAGAGTTCGTTAGAAATAATCGCGGGCGCGCCGTCCGGTATTACAATATCGCGATATCTGAACTCACCGATATATTTTCTGTTTGAGAGCATATATTGAATGATATTGTAAGACATCGGCTTTCCGAATCTCGTTTTAATACCTTTTCCGTTTAAGTAAGCGACGATTTCTTTTATCATCTTACCGTCTGCATACATTATAAAAACTTCTTTTACGATAGGCGCAAGCGTTTCGTCAACGGCAAGTTTTTGATTTTCGTCTATGTAATACCCGAAGGGAATACCGCCGCCGTTGACTTTCGCTTTCAATGCGTTTTCGGTAAGCCCGCGGATGACCTTTTCGGACAGTTCAGCTGAATAGTATTCCGCCATGCCTTCAAGGACGGATTCGAGCAAAATACCTTCTGAGCCTTCCGCAATCGTTTCTTTTGCAGATACTACCTTTACGCCGTTCTTTTTCAAGAGTGATTTGTAGTGTGCGGAGTCGTAGCGGTTACGGGCGAAGCGATCCAACTTCCAAACGATAATCATATCGAAGCAATGCTTGTAACTGTCCTTTATCATTCGCTGAAACGCGGGGCGGTTGTCCGTCTTTGCGGACAGCGCTCGGTCGATATAACTTTCTATCACGGTAACGCCTGTCCGTTCGGCAAATTCCATACATTCGCGGAGCTGACCTTCAATACTTTCTTCGCGCTGATTATCTGAACTGTATCTTGCGTAAATTACCGCTTTCATTTTTCATCCCTCATCACAAATATCGTTCGATTTGTTTAAATTGCTCTTCATTTAGTGATTTAATATTTTCATTAAACACAATTTCTTCTTCACTTATAGAATCAATACACGGCATAATCCAATTATAATCTTCAAAATCAAAGCCATATCTTAGTAATAAAATTTCATATGGGCTATTTGTCCCAAATTTGATATAGTTTTGAAGAGCTTTTGCCTTTAAATCTTTTGTGTCTTGATAATAAATTTCCAAAGCTGCATTAATTGGATCCACTAGAGATAATGAAATGACTTTATCTAGATAATCATATGTATCATAAACTATTCTGTCATAATCGCACTGATCAATAGGAGTGTTTTTATTGAAAAGAGAAAATTTACCCTTGTGTTTATTGGGGATGCTAAACGCTCCCTGAGAATATAATAGTGTCATTCTCCCCAATTTTTCTTTAAGTTCATCTTCATTTATTTTTTGATCTTCAAATTCTTTCCGTAGCTTTATTTGCTCTTTTTTTTGAGTTAAATAATTATAACGCAATTGAACAGTTTCTCTAAATGTTTTTCCCTGTATTCGCCAAAGAAGAATATGTAAACTAGTACTTATTACTCCCATTTCAGCCGGTGTTAATTGTTGCAATCTTAAACTTGAAACAAATATTTTGGAAAAGCATTCTTTAATTCGCTTACGATCTGAATTAGATAAGCTTGTATATTCTTCATCTGATATCGGATAACCTTGAGGGATAAGCAACCCTAACAAGTCTTTTACAGTATCTTTAATGGAGGCATTCTCTGCCAATCTTTCATATTGAACTTTAGGAATATTTAAATCGTCAATAAATTCATTTTTTTGAATTGATTCTACTATATCTTTTTCATCTTCTTCAAACGAATCCATTGAAGAGTCTAATTTGTTTTCTTCATTTAATTTGCAAATCTCATATATGCGATTCGTGATTTTCGCAGCATTTTCTTTTTTACAACATATACAACCAACATTTAATACATTTTCATCATTCGTACGACCGGCTCTTCCTATAAGATTTTTAAAATCTAATGGTGTCAACAAACGAAAATTGTCTATGTATACTAAATCAAACGGCATATTTATTCCACGTAATAATGTAGAAGTAGCAAAACAAATTCGCGCAAATCCGCTTTTTATAAAGTCTTCGATTATAACTCTACCTTTTAGTGGCACTGAACCATGGTGTAATACAATTCCTTTTCTCATTAAGTTAATAAGCAAAGATTGTTTTCCTCGTTCCGTTTTACCTGCACCTAAGTAATTTCTTAAATTTTCAATTAAAGCTAATGCATGCTCATTTGTTATTTCAGGAACGGCAGAAATAATATTGTTAAACTCAGTTAGAAATTTCAAATTATATATTTTTGTTTTAGATAAATATATAAGTATCGACCCATTATTAGATAAAATCTTATTCACTATTTCATCATCTTGTCTAACAGGTGCTTCACGTTTTGTTTTTTCATATGGAGTGTATAAATAATAATGACCATGATCCACATAATAGAAAAGCTGTCCTACCGTTTTCTCTAGAAAAGCATTTGCATTACAGTTACTATTTATAGTATGTTTTATAAAATGTATTTCAGGGTTTTCAATAAATGGATGAGCAAATACTTTTTTTGCATGAGGGAACTCTCGTATAGTTCTCCTTACCAATGCATCAAATTTTAATCCTCTGATATTTTCCTCTGTTATTTGTGCCTCATCGAACAAAAATAGCTCTACCGTAAATATATCTTTATACTTGAATAATTCGGTTGCTCTTTCAGGAGTTAAAATAAAGATTCTTCTATGCGTTTTAGCCTTATTAATGTCGTCAACAAATGTTAAAACTAAAACATCTTTGGGTACCATTTCTATAATTGTTAAATAATATTCACTAATTAAAGCACGTGAAGGAACAATTACAACTATGTCATTTGTTGCCTCTTTTATCAAATCCCTAAAAACATGTGATTTTCCTGAACTTGTTGGTGCAGAGAAAGAATAATATAATAAATTTTTTATATTCTTTTTTATTATTGTTTGATCTGGAGTATAATAATAACCATATTCTTTCTTTATTTCTTCTCGATAAATATTTAACGACTGTTCTAATAATGTTTTGGGGCTATGTAATTTATAAAACATTCCCATTACATATAATACTTCCTGTTCGTATTTAGAAAAAACATCTGGGAAATACAATTTACAGTAAGCAAGTTCTTCCATGATACGATTGTCCACAGGTCCCTGTTTATAGAGAATTGATAAATTATTAATTAACACATCATTAACTGTATCTAAAGTGATATTATTTATCATTGATGATTACTCCAATTATATAAAATTCATCATAGTCTTTTATTTTGTTTATTTTATCAGATAATATAGCATTATTAATAATTTCATCAGGATTTTGTGCCTTAATCGAAAAAGCAATTGAAAATCCTTTTTTAGATTGCTTAAAATTCTCTATTGCGGCATTGGAGACAAAATTCCTTAAATCCGTTAACTCCATGCGATCTTTTCCTTTATCAATAAACTCTTCAACTTGTGAAATTGCATTTGTATAAGGATTAGATGAGGAATTGTATTTTGCTTCTCCAAAAATAATTAAATTTGTAGTTGATTCGCTATGATAATCAAATCCTGGATTTCCTGATGATTTTTCTTTCCATAACTCAGCAAGCGGAATGGCGAAATGATTAAATTCTCCAACTAACGCTCTGCGTCCCTCCTTAGAAATGATATATTCACCTACAACACTATAGTCATATATATCGCAATTTGTATCAGAATTAAATTTAACGCAATTTTGCATTATTCCTTTTACTGTTTCTTTTAGTCTTGCTTCGTATGAGATTTGTTCAACAATATCAAGTTTTGCAATCCAACTATTATCATTTATTTCTTTTATAATGGAAGCAATACTATCACTAGCATCTACAGATACGAGGCATACAAATAATTTTGCATTGGATGTAGACAAATCATATTTATTTTTGTCAACTTCAAATTTAGAAACAAGCATAATTCTCTCCGAATTTGATCACCGTAATTTTATCTTATTACTTTAAACAATTTTCATCTAATAGAAAATCGTATAAACCTATATGCATAATTCCACTTTCATCAAGCCATGGTTTCATTCTTGATTTTGTAATAATAATTTTTTTGAAGAAATCTTTTGTCGCAAGCAAAGGACGTAGTTCTGTCTTTTCTTTGTTTTCATCATCGATATTAAGAGCCGATTGAATGTAGTATTTATTCATACCATCGTTTACTACAAAGTCAATTTCACATAGCGTTTGATGTTTTTTACCGTCTTTACCTTTTTCTGTTACTTCGACAACTCCAACATCAACGGAATATCCACGGATAATCAATGCATTATAAATGATGTTCTCCATAATGTGCGTTTCTTCTTGCTGTCGAAAATTGAGCCGAGCATTGCGGAGTCCCATATCAGTACAATAATATTTGGATGGAAATGAAAAATATTTTTTTCCCTTCACGTCAAATCGCCTTGCTTGACTAAATAGGAAGGATTCCTCCAAATAGTTGAGGTAAGTGGAAATTGTTTGTGAATTGACATCAACATTTTTCACTGTCTTCAATGTGTTCGCTATTTTAGACGAATTTGTTAAAGATCCAACGGAAGAACATAGATCGTCTGCCAAAAGTTGCATAACCTCCGGCATAGCAATATTATATCGTTCTTCAATATCTTTAAAATAGACCTCTTTGAATAAATCAGAAAGGTATTTTGCTTTCTCTTTGGATGTTTTTTTGGATAGTATCAGCGGAAGTCCGCCATATCTAGCATATTCTTCAAAAACATCCGCTTTATCTCCGCCAACAAAATCGTAATATTCTTTGAATGAAAGAGGGTAAATTCTCACTTCATCGCCACGTCCGCGAAATTCCGTCATAACGTCTTTAGAAAGAAGTTTAGAATTACTTCCCGTAACATAAACATCCACATTCGAGAGTCGCAACAATCCGTTCAATACCCCGTATAAAGGAAGCGGTTTATCGTTTTTTAAATCTTCTTTGCGAATAGCGTATTGCACTTCGTCAATGAAAACATAGTGCATTTTATCGTTATTCCTTAGTTTATCACGGATATATGCAGAAAGCTTTTTAGGGTCTCTCAATTCTTCGTTTTCATCATCGTCAAGCGTTATTTTTACGATGTTTTCTTCTCCAACACCTTCAGATAACAAATAGTTATAGAATAAGTTGAACAGCAAATAACTTTTTCCGCATCGTCTGATTCCTGTAATAACTTTAATCAAGCCGTTTTCTTTACGCGATATAAGCTCGTTTAGGTAAATGTTTCTTTGTATGGTTTCCATAAAGCGCATTCCTTTTTAATTAAAGTCGACTTATCGACTAAATTTCAAAACTATTATATCACTATTTTTTAAAAAAGTCAATATCCTTTGACAAAAAATTGGTTTTGAAAGAAAAACGAGCAGTAAAATTCTGCCCGCTTTTACAAAATTCAATAAAATTGTTTTATTTCTTCGACTAAAAGACTTAACCGGTGTTCTCGTTTTTGTATTGTTGATAATTCGCAAGTCCATATTATGATTACATTCCAACCGAGAGATTTAAGAGTATTTACATTCTCCGTATCTCTTGCTTTATTACGCTGTAATTTGGGAATCCAATAATCGAGATTAGACTTGGGAAGGACAAAATCAGGGCAGTCGTGCATATGCCAAAAACAGCCGTTTACGAAGATAATGGTCTTATATTTCGGCAAAACAATATCCGGTCGTCCTGCAAATCTTTTGTCATTCTTTCTGTATCTAAATCCTTTTGCAAACAAAAATTTTCTGACTGTTTCTTCCGGCTTCGTAGCCTTATTTCGGATACGGGACATATTGTAATGCCGTTGTTCTTTCGTATGATTATCCATTACTTATACCACGCTGTAATAAATAAGATCGTTCGGCAATTTAACGTTCGGTATCCATATTTTATTTCCGTTCCAACCTTTTCTCCCTGTAACCTTATACATTGTTAGCACTGTAATATCTGTAAACGAATCACCTAATTTCCTATCATTTTCCGAAAGCAAAGTTCCCGTTCCTTCCGCAATATCGCGTTCGCGCCTGACAATCAACTTTGCTTGTGCAAGAGGAGTATCGGCAAGGATAGAGTTCAAGAAACCGATAAATGCCTTTGCAGACCAATCATCCCCGCCGTTTTCTATTTGCTCTAACAAAGATATTACAAATTTCAAACTTACAGTATAACTGTTCTCTCCGTCAAACTTTTCAAGCATTGCGTCGAGAAGGCGTATATCTCTATTACTTGGAGAAAACGGAAAATAATTTACACCGCCGCAGAATGTTGCAAGGACTTTGTTGTCCAAAACATTTTTGCGTGTGGGGCGCAGGTTCTTCGGGTAAAAAATTTTAATATCGCTGAAATCCTTCCGCTTTTGAATTTGAGCAATAATGCTGTTGTTTGTTGTGTTAATATCAACAAACAACTTGTATAGTAACGGCGGCATAAATATCCTCATCATATCAGGATCACGGTCGTAACCGAACATTCTTGCGTGCTGCCACATCGTATCTGCTTGCGGATTTTTTGCCACTCTACAATAATATATCGTTTGCAGGGACGGGAAGGTAACTCCGCGCCCTAAACTATTTCCGCCGACAATGATATTGATTCCATCATTGTATTGGGTATTATCTTCTAATGAGACCTTTGAATTAAGCGTTAATATTTTAATTCCGTCGTCATCTTGTATTTTTTCTTTGATAAAAGAATAAATCATATCAAACGGAAGTAAATCCTTTTTAGTATCCGCTAAATCGGCATAGGCAAATTTTAATGCTTCAATAGTTGCCTCTTCTTCTATTGATTGCGACAGTTCGTTGAGATAACAACCGATTTTTTCTGAAAATGCCTTATGGTCTGCCGTGCGAACGCTTGGATGAACGAGAAAATTACAAACATTTCCGCCGCTTAATATTATTTGTGCCGATGTAACAAGATGGATAAGAACTGCACGAAGCAGTCCGTTTTCTGGAAATTCGTCGTCCACAAGGATTTCCTTGCCTTCTTCGTTGTCTGTTAATCGGATAATAGGACTATCGTCGGCAAAGATCTTATTTCCGCCGATATATTTATCTCCCGGCTTGAAATAATAGATAAAATAAGGTTTCCAACCGCTTTTTTGCGTCTGCAATAAATTTGCCTGCGGGGTTCCTGTCACTTCAAGGTAAATACTGCTTGCCGATGTTTTCTTTATTTCGTCAAGACATTTATTGATACGGCTTTGCCTGTTTTGATTGACGAGCGTATTCAGACTTGCGGCGTCTGCTTCGTCGTCAATAATAAACAACGGATTGCCAATACAAAAATGCGTGGATGCAAGATTGTTTTTCCATTGCTTTAATACCGAACCGTTTTTCTTTAATACTATAACGGCAGGTTTACGTAATTGATTTTGCTCAAACTTCAAGTATTCAGATTCGTCACACACGCAAAAATCCGTTAAATCATCTTGTGCGCGCTTAAATGTTTGCTGCTGTAAAATGATGTTATCAGTTGTAAGCAATATAAATATCGGGAAGCCTTCATCTGCAGCGGCACACATAAGACCGAACATATGGCTTGTTTTCCCGCTTTGCACATCACCGACCAGCATACTGACAACGTGTTCCTTAAATGAAAAATTGCTTACATATTGCGGAACAATATCTTGCGCCGTTTGTTGGATAGCATCGGCAAGGGAACGGCTTTTTGTGTCGGCAATATGTTTAAGATAGTTTCGCAAGTAAATTCCCATTATTTGCCTCCGAAATCAAGATACCAAAGATTACCGATACTCGTTTTTGTCAGAGAAAAAGTATTCCTGCCGTAATTGTTAAGCACTTCATTCGTTACAGGTTCTCCCGTTATCAAAACCCCTGCATTTTCCAAGCGACCTTTCAGCCATTTCCCTAAAATGCGCAAATCGCCTTCAGATCTGAAATTTTTACTGTAATCGCCGCTTACTTTGCACTTAAACTTCCAACCGTCGTCTGTTATAACGTCAAATGATGCGGTTTCCGTTTGCGCTTGCGGATATCCCCTTTGAGACGTGATGTTTTTTGATACGATTATCTCAGCCTCGTACCAATGACGCGGTTTGACAACCCCTGTACTCATCGTCTCTCTTCCTTTACCAAAAAACACGTTCAAATTGCTTTGAGGAGTGTCTTTCACGGGTATATCGAATGTAATATCCGTTTTAGCGTTCATGCATTTTGCGATTTCTTCAGGTGTTGCCTTTTCAACATAATCCTGTCCGTCCAAAAGTGAATTATTTGACTTAAAAGTATCAATTTGTAAATCGGCAATATTTTCAGTTGCTTTTTCGGTCAAGTCGGCAATAAATCTGTTCATTTGCCTTAAAATGTTGCCGTCGCGTATCAGTACAGACGATTCGTAAACTCTATTCTGTCCGTCAACGATACTGCTTAAATTGTTTGAACCGATTATCCCCGCAAAATTACCGTTTGCATTTTGAAAAGAATACAGTTTGCCATGATAACGAAAAGGAGTTACCAAGCGGACTTCACCCGCGTGATTATCTCGTAGAAATTCATTTAATTTCATTGCGGTTTTGTATTCCACTTGCGTAAAATGCTCTATATAGTGCATTCCGATAATCAAATTTAATTGTTGAACGTGATTAAGTTCTACAGCTTTTTGCAGTTCTGAGAGAGAATCGGAAGTAATGTACCCGACAGCAATATCTAATTTTTCCGTTTGCGGAAGAAGATTATAAAAAGCATCGGCAAAGGTTTGGCTATTTGTTCTGACAGGGGGATAGTTCGATAATAAAAAGTCCATTTCAATTACTCCATTTCCTGCGTAACCAACTCCAACCTTTCCTTCACCGTCAGAGTTTTCAAATATTCATATTCTTCATTTAAGTCGATGGGCGTGTATTCTCCTGTAAATAGAGGCATTAACCGTTTCGCAACAGCTCTGACACCGACTGGCGGAACAGCATTCCCGATTTGCCTGCGGACCTCGGTAATATTTCCCATAAACTTAAAATCATCGGGGAAAGATTGCAATCTTGCACGTTCGCGGTTAGTTAAAGGGCGAGGTTCGGGATAATGGTATCCCCAAGTTCCGCCGCCTCCTGCGGCAATAATTGTTTTTGCGGGCTCGTCTCTGTGAATTCTTCTGTAAACATGAGAGATCATGCCTTTGACGTATAGCGGAGAATCTTTCGGTATATCGGTAAAATTACCGCCTTCGGGAATTAATTCAAGCATCTGTCGAGTCTTTTCCTTACAGTTGATCGGCTCATTGTTATACGGCACTTCCAAAGCGCCTTGTAATGCTTGTCCGGCAGTAACGTATGGTAGAGCGCCGTTCGGACCGTGGGTAGGTTTCGGGTGCTTAAAATCAAATCCGGTATCAACGCGAATACCAACTATTAAAACCCTTTCACGAAACTGCGGTACACCATATTCCGCAAAATTATATAAATGTGGTTTTACGATATAGCCGGGCGCGATATTTTCAAAATCGTGGATAATCGTTTCAATTGCCTTATGCTTATTTGCTGTCAATAATCCTTTTACATTTTCCGCAACAAACGCTTTCGGCTTTTTGGCATCTACAAATTCAAGAAAGTGACGATATAATCCGCCGCGTTTTCCGTTTAACCCCGGTTGCTTCCATATTACGGAAAAGTCTTGACAGGGGAAACCGCCTAAAACCAAATCACAATCTGGAATAGATTTGTCTGTATATGGATTGATTTGTGTTATATCACCGTAGTGAATAACATCGCCTAAGTTTTCTCGGAACGAGGCGACAGCCCACTCTGCAAAGTCATTTGCCCAAATAGTTTGAAATCCTTCCATATGGAAACCTAAATCTAATCCTCCGCACCCTGAAAAAATTGATACCACAGACGGGGACACCTGCTGATTCGTTTTCTTTTCCATAACCATTATCCTTTTTTGATGAACTTTTTGCTTGCGTAATGTGCGCCGAATATCGTAATCGGCGCA
>SVUK01000014.1 GCA_015063325.1 Oscillospiraceae bacterium
AAACCCACGATTGGGAGCTCCGCTATTATGTGAACAATGTGGAGATCAACATTGCCGAGTATATTCCGACGGCAGATACCGTAATCGTTCTGAAATATGTGGACGTTTCGACTTACTACACGGTCACCTACGAGTATGACGAAGAAGAGCTCGGTTCCGAAACCGTACAGGATGGCTACGGACTCGCAAATATTCCCGCCGATCCCGAACTGCCGGACGAGACCCATGATTGGGAGCTCCGCTACTACGTCGGTGCAGACGAGATCGAGAACATTGAAGAGTACATTCCGACTTCTGACGTGACCATTACGCTGGTTTACGTGGACGTTTCGACTTACTACACGGTCACCTACGAGTATGAGGAAGAGGAAATCGGTTCCGAAACCGTACAGGATGGTTACGGACTTGCAAACGTTCCTACGGTAGATGAACCCGATGAAACCCACGATTGGGAGCTTCGCTACTACGTTGGGGAAGACGAGATCGAGAACATTGAAGAGTACATTCCGTCCGCTGACGTGACCATTATGCTGGTCTATGTAGATGTTTCGACTTACTACACGGTCACCTACGAGTATGAGGAAGAGGAAATCGGTTCCGAAACCGTACAGGATGGTTACGGACTCGCAAACGTTCCTACGGTAGACGAACCCGATGAAACCCATGATTGGGAACTCCGCTACTACGTCGGAGAAGACGAGATCGAGAACATCGAAGAGTACATTCCGACCGCTGACGTGACCATTACGCTGGTTTACGTAGACGTTTCGACCTACTACACCGTTACCTACGAGTATGAGGAAGAGGAAATCGGTTCTGAAACGGTACAGGACGGCAACGGACTTGCAGATGTTCCCGCCGATCCCGATTTGCCGGATCAAACCCACGATTGGGAGCTCCGCTACTATGTGAACAATGTTCAAATCGATATTGACACCTACATTCCGACGGCTGACGTAACCATTGTTTTGGAATATGTTGACGTAACGCCGCAACCGACCACTTATACCGTTACTTATCAATATAACGGCAACACGATTGGCAGCGAAACGGTAGTACAGAATGGCAAACTCGCCAACCTGCCCACCGCTCCGCAACAGCCCGACCAAACCCATGTTTGGGAGCTTCGCTACTATGTAAACGGTACGCAGATTAACGTTTCCACCTACAGTGTAGTCGGAGACGTGACCGTCGTTTTGCAGTACGTTGACGTAACGCCGCAACCGACGAACTATACGGTTACCTATAAGTATAACGGTAACACGATCGGCAGCGAAACAGTGGCGAAAAATGGCAAACTCGCCAACCTGCCCACCGCTCCGCAACAGCCGGATGACACCCATGTTTGGGAGCTTCGCTACTATGTAAACGGTTCGCGTATCAATGTTTCCACCTACCGCGTTAACAACAATGTGACCGTCGTTTTGCAATATGTTGATGTAACGCCGCAGCCGACAAACTATACCGTTACCTACGAGTATAACGGCGAAACAATCGGCAGTGAAACGGTAGAGAAGAACGCAAAACTTGCCAACATTCCGAGACCCGAAGCGCCGGATGATATTCACATTTGGGAGCTCCGCTATTTTGTGAACGGTACGCAGATCAATATTTCCACCTACCGCGTAACGAGCGACGTGACCGTCGTACTTGTTTACGTTGACGTAACGCCGCAACCGATCTTCTATACCGTTACCTATGAATATGACGACGAAGAGATCGGCAGCGAAACCGTTTTGAAGGGCGGCAACCTTGCCAATATTCCAACGGTTGAACAGCCGGATGACACCCACGTTTGGGAGCTTCGCTACTATGTCGGATCCAAACGGATCTACAACATTGAATCCTACACCGTGAACGCCGACGTGACCATTACGCTTAAGTATGTTAACGTAACGCCCGTTGGAAAGACCATTCCCGTTTTCGTTCAGAATACCGAAACCGGCAAATACGAAGTGATTCGTGTGGTTGCTGACGCCGACGCAACGTTGGAAGACGTTTTGGATCTTTTGCCTGCTTGGGTAGGCGACGACACTTTGGTCGGCGGCGGACAGTCCTATAATCCGCATTTCTTTGTCATTAACAGAGAGGACGGAGAGGACGTCAGAATTGAGATGACCGACGCCGTTGCGCTGACGGAACAGGCGACTTCCGGCGCGGAATACATTGTTCTCTATTATCCCGATTATCTTGTAGCGCAAACCGACGGCGATGAGGACGTTAACCTGCTCTTTGCAGATTTGACTACCGACGCCGACGGCAACTGGACGCTGGTTCTTGCCGACGCGCTGATCTTTGGCGCAGACGGCTCGCTGACAAGTGTGACCGACGCCGAAAATCCCAACCGCTTTGATTTGACGCTGGATACCGAAGCGCCCGACTTTGCCGAGGCGAACAGTTTGACCGTTCGTTACGGCGACAGCACGAAGATTGAAATGACCGGCGCGCTGATGGAATCCCTCAAACAAGAGGGCAACGGCAAAATGCGCTTCTCCATTAAGCTTGTGATTGGCGAGCGCGTCTTCGATTCGGCTGATGAAAGCAAGATTCCGTTCGTTCAGGCGTCTGCAAAAGAGGTTTACGAGCTGGAGCTCTTGGTTCAGGTTTCCGATGAGGATCCCGAATCCGGCGTGAAGATCGAGAACTTTGAGGGCGGCATGGCAATCACCGTCAAGGCGGTGAGAGTCCGGGTGCTTGACGGCACTGCCGGCTGGCGGACAAACGCTTACATTTTGGTTGGCGAAAAGGCGCTTCCCGATGATCTGATGGTCACCGTTTCCGAAACGGACGGCACCATCACCTTCCGTCCGCCGCACTTCACCGAGATCGGTCTTGTCAACGAGTACTATCTGGACGTTGCGTTTGAAGGTTCCACCGAGGACGGCGACGTTCTGATCGGCGGCAAGCCGGTCGGCAACGGCGGCTA
Organism: Oscillospiraceae bacterium; assembly: GCA_015063325.1. Lineage (GTDB taxonomy): Bacteria > Bacillota > Clostridia > Oscillospirales > CAG-272 > UMGS1865. The sequence continues at coordinate 2,927 of SVUK01000014.1, forward strand.
CATTCCCGAAGGCGCAACCCTTCAGAGTGTGACTCCGGCGCTCTCCGAGGAAGCTGCAAAAGCGCATGATATCGTTTCTATGTACACCGAGGACGGCGAGCCGGAGAGCGGCAGTGACCTGCTCATGCCCTCCGCTCCCATGACGATCACCGTTGTTACCCAGGCAAAGGAAGTTATCGTTGTGATCAACGGCGAAGAAATTCCCGCGCAAATCGGCGACGTTCTTCCCGTTGAGATTCCCGTCGGTCCCGATGAAGCTTTGACCGAATTCCCCGAAGGCGGAATTTTGGTGGATGTGATTGAGAAAGAGGACGGAAGCAAAGTTTACGTCTTCGGTATTCCCGTAACGCCCAATCCGAAGCCGATCACCTACAAGATCGAAAAGCTGAAGAAGACCGATTACTACGTCACCAACGGTATCATCGGTGACGAGCAGCCGGGCGTAGAGTATAAAGTGACCAAGGATACCACATTCTATACAGGAACCTACCATATGGAGGTTCGCAATTCCACCGGAAAAGCTTGCTCGCTGTGGTGGCTGTGGATCCTGTTGATCATTCTGTTGATCATTGCTATTATTGCAATCCTCTATTTGATCATTATTAAGAAGGCGCTCGGACCGAATGTCTTTACGAGAATCATTGTCGGTATCGTCACCGCGTTCTTTATGATCAGCCTTGGCGTTTACTCGATCTTTACGGGAAAAGCCTTCAAAACCAAAAAATAATCGCCTGAAAAGGTGAAAAGCCGCTTCGCGCGGCGATTGGGGAACCCACGCCGGGTTCCCCGATTTTCGGAAACTTTGATTCGATAAACCACGGGGGATTCTTCATGATCTATTCCGAACAACTGCAAGTCCGCTGGCATGAAACCGACCTGAATCGGCGCGTTCGTCCGTCGGCGTTTCTCGCCGTTTTGCAGGAAACGGCAAACCACCAGCTGCACGACGCAAAAATGGACTTGGACGGTTTGCGCGATGAAAAGCGTGTGGGCTTTCTCCTTTCGCGCATTTCCGCAAAACTCTATGCTCCTTTGCGCGCTTATGAAGAAATTGATTCTCAAACCTGGGTTTGCCCCAGCAGAGGGTTGAATTTTGAGCGTTGCTTTCGCATTTTGCGCGCCGGGGAGTCGATTGCCGAATGTTGGTCGTCGTGGGGGCTTCTCTCGTTGGACGAGCATCGGCTTCTTCCGGTTGACGCGCTGACGTTTCCTGTTTCGCCTGAGGAAAAATTGCTCCCTTCGGGCATTCCCCTGCGCTTTCGTACGCCGCCGATCCCGGAAATGGAGCTTGTCGGCGTTCGTGCCATCCGGTATTCCGATTTGGACTACAACGGGCATATGAACAACACCAAATACCCCGATATGCTCGCCGATTTTTTGCCCGATCCAACCGCCGTTTGGGTCAACGGTTTTTCGCTCTCTTTTTTAAAGGAGGCAAAATACGGCTCGGCGCTTTCGATTTACCGCGCGAAAAAGCCGCGCGTCGACGGCGAGGACGAGGCATTCTTTTTCCGCGCTGTGGACGCCGAAGGAAACACCTGTTTAGAGGCGCTGTTAACGGTTCTGCCTGTGCAAAACTGATTTTTTCTATCCATTTTCCGCCAAGCTGCGTGGAATAGAAACGTGAGGATGATTTATGCGAATTCTTGCCATTGGGGATATTGTCGGCGACCGCGCCGTGACCTATTTGGAAGAGCGGTTACGCCGTGTTTGCCGCGAGAAAAATGTGGATTTCGTCATTGCGAACGCCGAAAACGCCGCCGAAATCCGCGGATTGAACGCGCGGCAAGCCGAGCGGCTCTTTGCCGCCGGCGTGGACGCCATCACGCTGGGAAATCATGCGTTCGGTCAGCGCGATTTGTATCCGGTTTTGGAGGAAGACCGCCGTATCATTCGTCCGGCAAACTTTCCGCCCCAAACGCCCGGAATGGGGTATACGCTCCTTCCGATTGACGGCGGCAAAATTTTGATTATGAACGTTTGCGGCCGCGCGTTTATGGAAGCCTACGGTGATCCCTTTGCGAGCGTGGAAAATATCTTGAAGCGCGAAGCAGGGAACTACGGCTTTTCTGTGCTGGACGTTCATGCCGAAGCAACCAGCGAAAAACTTGCCCTTGCCCGCCGCTTTGACGGCAGAATTAACATCATTTTCGGAACGCATACCCATGTTCCAACCGCCGATGAACAAATCCTTCCCAAAGGAACCGCCTACCAGACCGACCTTGGCATGACCGGACCGATCGACGGCGTTCTCGGCGTTTCTACCGAAGCTGTGCTCGAACGCTTTACCTCGCTCCTGCCTACACGCTTTAGTACCGCCCCGGGCGAGATCCGCGCAAACGCCACCCTTTTCACCGACAATTCCACCCCCGAGCGGATTGTGTTTTAGGAAGAGGGGAGGGTAGACCTTGGGGGAGAGGAAAACTTTTTGCAAAAAGTTTTCCTCTCCCCCAAGCCCCCTCTCTTTTCAAAAACTCCCAAACGAGGGCTTTTTGGAGTTTTTGAAAATGATTTTCTTCAGCGCGCTTGATGAAATTTACAAAAAGCAGGCGTAAAAAAGCCTTTCTTTTTCCTCCTTTTTCAAAATTCTTTTGGGCGGAGGGGGTGCAGGGGGAGGTGGGCATTTTCTTTTCAGAAAAGCCTACCTCCCCCTGCATATCCTTTGAGGTGGGGTTCGGGACAAAGTCCCGAGATCTTCTTTTCGCGCCGTCGGCGCGAACCTTCCTGCCCCACGGTCGCCGCTTTGCGGCAAAAAAATTGGGGTGTTGCCACATTTCCTTTATCATTAATTTATTAGAAAGCTGAATAAAATAAAAAAGACTTTTTGTAAAGTCTTTTTTTATTGTTTTAACTTAAAAATTTGACTTTTTTGCTTGCGTGCGTACTGATAGGTTTGGAATGCACCGCCGAATTCATGATCCAAGTAGAAAATGATCAGCTGGCTTCGATCGACCATTTGAAAATTTCGCGCTAAAATCGAATTTTTAAAATGAAGGTGTTTTTTTGATTGAAAAATTTCTACCGTATCATAGTATTCTAAAAAAGTTTGCCGATTGTTGCGAAACTCTGCAGTTTCATATGGAAGTACCAATGTATGCAAGCAACGATCGTTTCCAATTTTTTTTTGGGCTTTGCGAATGGTCGAAGAGACCAACTGATCAAATTCACCGTTTCTGCCAACCAAAAATTTGACAAACTCGTTCTTTTTTGTTAAATTTTGTATTAGCTGAATCAGCTGATCTTCAAGTTTTTCAAAATGTTCAATTTTTCTATGTCCAAAAAAGCTGACTGTATATATTTCTAACATTTTTGCCACCCTGTTATATTATTTGCACTTTTATAATGACATAAATACATAAAAATTATATATATGTCTAATATAAAAGTCAAGTGCTTTTTTGTAAATTGCAGAAAATGGCTGATAAAAAGCATATAATGTTGCTAAAATAGAAAAGCAGGTGGGAAAATATGAGCAAAAAATCGGATTTTAGAAACCGCGACCGTTTTATTCAACTTGGAATCGCGATTTCCACGTTGCGGAGAATGCGCGGAATGTCGCAGGAGCAACTTGCCGAAAAAGCAAACGTCAGCCGCTCATTTATCAGTGCTATTGAAGCGCCGGCGCTTGCCCGTCCGTTTTCTCTCGTTGTTTTTTTTAACATTGCAGACGCACTGGAAGTTGATCCGGCAGATTTGATCAGCGCCTCTGTTTTTCCGGATCGGGTTTTGAAAAATAAGAAGGATTGAGAGAGGGGTAGACCTTGGGGGAGAGGAAAACTTTTTGCAAAAAGTTTTTCTCTCCCCCAAGCCCCCTCTCTTTTCAAAAACTTCAAAAAGAGGGCTTTTTGGAGTTTTTGAAAATGATTTTCTTCAGCGCTCTTGATGAAATTTACAAAAAGCAGGCGTAAAAAAGCCTTTCTTTTTCCTCTTTTTTCAAAATTCTTTTGGGCGGAGGGGGTGCAGGGGGAGGTGGGCATTTTCTTTTCAGAAAAGCCTACCTCCCCCTGCATATCCTTTGAGGTGGGGTTCGGGACAAAGTTCCGAGGTCTTCTTTTCGCGCCGTCGGCGCGAACCTTCCTGCCCCACGGTCGCCGCTTTGCGGCGATTTTCTTTTTTTGTCTTGACAGTCGCCGAAAACCGTGTTATAATTTGGTATGAAATTCCTACTTTTAGGAAAACATTCGGAAAGGAGAACGCAAATGGCAAGGGGAAAGCAGATTTTGGGACTCCCCAAAGGCAAACATCTGTTTGGAACCGTTCGCATTGGCGAAAAAGGACAAATCGTTATTCCCAAAGAGGCGCGCGAGCTGTTCGGCATTTCTCCGGGCGACACGCTGTTGGTTTTGGGCGACGAATCCTGCGGAATTATCATTTCCCGTCCCGACGTGATGACCGAAGCCGCCGGAAAAGTTTTTCGCCGGATTGACGGCAGTTGAAGCCGCACCGCCGTTTTTCGGCTGATTTTTGAAAAATATCAAAGGAGTTTATTTTTATCATGCTGTGGTTTTTTCTGATTTTTTCTACCCTTTGCTGGGGTATTGCCGAAATCTTTTATAAAAAAGGAAGTTTGGAAAGAGAAAAATATTCCCACTTGAAAACGACTGTTTTCGTCGGTTTCTTTATGGGAATTTATGCAACGATCGTTCTGTTTACGCAGGGAATTGATCTTGCCGCCTTTCCCAAAAATTTCTTGATTTATTTGCCCGTTTCCGCTTGTTACATCATTTCCATGACCTGTTCCTATTTCGGCGTGCGGTTTATTGAGGAATCCATTTCCGACCCGATTGAGAACTCGTCGGGCGCCGTGGTTCCCATTTTATGCGCCGTTTTTCTGCACGAGACGGTAGAGGTTCCCGGCATTATTTGCATTGCTGTGATTGCCGTTGGCATTCTTTGCGTCGGGTTCTTTGATAAAAAAGGAAAAGCCGACCGCCGCCGCAAATACGGAAAAAAATTGGCGATTTGGGCAATCGCAATGCCCTTTTGCTATATGCTCCTTGACGCCGTTGGAACCTTCCTTGACATTTTCTATACCGAGGATGTGGAAACAACGCTTCTTGTAAACGTAACCGAGGAGAATTTGGAGCATACCGCGAACTGCGCCTATGAATTTACCTTCCTTTTGGTAGCAATCGGTCTGTTGATCTTCCTAAAAGCCAAAGGCGAAAAGCTCTTTTCGCTCGGCGAGGCAGGAAACGCTCCCACAATTACAAAAAAGAAATGGGTTATGGATGCAAACGGTACAATGGTCAAGCAAAAAGTTACTTTTGTTCCTTGGTACCGCAAAGTTCTCTGCCAAAAATGGAAGATTCTTGCCGCCCTTTTTGAAACCGCCGGGCAGGCAACCTACCTTTTTGCGCTTTCCGAAGGTTCCGGTATTGCCGCCGTTATCCTCTGTGCCGGAACGGTGATTACCTCGCTGATTCTTGCGCGCTTGTTCCTGAAGGAAAAGCTATCCTTTACGCAATATATCTTTATCGGAATCATCATGGTCGGAATCATTTCGCTTGCCCTGCTTGAGGGGTGACGGGGGAAGACCTTGAGGGGGAGGGGAAAACTTTTTGCAAAAAGTTTTCCCCTCCCCCAAGGTCTTCCTTATTCCCCCTTCAGTTTTTGCACTTCGGCTTGGAGGGCGGCGATTTTTTTTACCTGATCGGCAAGAATTTGCGGATCGGAGGAATCGGCGGTGAAATGCTGATAGGCGGTTTTGCCGAACTCGGTATAGGCGGCTTTGAGCTTTGCTTCGGTGTTTGCAATTTTAATTCGGGTTGCGGCGTCCTCGGTGGCTTTCCCGAGCTTTTCTGCGGCGGCGTTACCAACGGCGCGCGCGTTTGCCAAAAATTCATCCCATGTCATTTGGAAAGTCTCCTTTTCATATAAAACGTTTCACAAAAAACGATTGCGGTTTTTCAATAAAAGTTTAGCATGAATCGGTAAAAATGTCAAGGCGCATACATAAAAGAGGGCAATTTTCGGAATGCTAACGAAAAAGAAGGGAGACAAAACGATGGAAATGGAACCCAAACGATATGAAAAATTGGTCAAGGCGCACGCGCCGGCAACAAAATGCGCCAAAAATTGCCTGTTCGCCTTTTTGGGCGGCGGAATCATTTGTATGCTGGCGCAACTTTTGCGCGAATTATTTTTGCGCGTGGTAGGGCTGGACGAGGAAACCACGGCGATTACCGTTTCGGTCATCCTCATTTTTACGGCGATTCTTTTGACCGGGATTGGTGTTTTCGATCGATTGGCAAAGATTTTCGGTGCCGGAACGCTTGTTCCCATTACCGGCTTTGCCAACGCCGTTGCGTCCCCTGCCATTGATAGCCGCGCCGAGGGACTGGTGCTGGGCGTTGGCGCAAAGATCTTTACCGTTGCAGGTCCCGTCTTGCTTTACGGAACGCTCGCCGGCGGCATTTACGGCTTGATCTATTGGATTGTTTTGTTGGTTTCCTGAAAAGAGGAACATGCGAGGGGGAGGGGAAAACTTTTTGCAAAAAGTTTTCCCCTCCCCCTCAAGGTCTTATCTCCTCCCCTACAATTTATCTGCCATTTTGTCGCGGAGGTTGGAAAGAATCCGTTTTTCAAGTCGGGAGATATAAGACTGGGAAATGCCCATGCGGTCGGCGACCTCTTTTTGGGTCAGTTCTCCGCCGCCGCGAAAGCCGAAACGCAGTTCAATCAATTCCCGTTCGCGCGGCGAAAGCTCGGCAACGGCGGCGCGAACGGCTTCGCGCTCCTCACGCAGTTCCATTTCGTAGCCGACGGTATCCTCCTCGCTTCCAAGAACATCCGAAAGGAGCAATTCGTTGCCGTCCCAATCCATGTTGATGGGTTCCTCCATGGAAACTTCCATGCGACCGCCGGAGGAGCGTTTGCGGATATACATAAGGATTTCGTTTTCGATACAGCGCGAGGCGTAGGTGGCAAGTTTGATATTCTTATCGGTGCGAAAAGTTTTGACGGCCTTGACCAATCCAAGCGTGCCGATGGAGATCAAATCCTCGATTCCGACGCCGGTATTATCGAACCGTTTGGCAAGGAAGGCGACAAGCCGCAGGTTGTGCTCGATAAGCTTGATTTGCGCGTCCTCATCGCCGATGCGGGCAACTAGCTCGTTTTCTTCCTCAGGAGAAAGGGGAGGCGGAAGTGCCTGCGGACCGTTGATGTAAAAAATACCGCGCGGACGGAGCCGCCGCAAAAACCATGCGCGCAGGCGCGCAAACAGGCGAAAGATCATGGGTTCCTCCTTTTATAAAGAGTTTTTTGCCGAGCTTTTTGAAGTTTTTGATCCAACTTTTTTCAAAAAGTTGGTCAGGGGGTGGGGTGAAACCCCACGACCTTCCTTCGCGCCGCAGGCGCGAACAAAAAGCGCCGAAGGTTCGCGCGGAGCGCGAAATAAGGTCGTGGAGCGTTGCTCCACACCTCACCCACTTTTTTGGAAAAAAGTGGGGCAAAAAACTTTGATACTTGGGGAAGCGGTTGGGTCATGCGCCGATGAGTGCGTCAAAGCCGAGGGCGCGATCCTGGTTGGAGGCAAGGGCAATGAGGTGGTTGGTTTGCCGTTTGCCATCGTCGTCGGTGATCCAGATTTCGTCGGGCAGAACGGCGGTCAGAAGCTCGGTTCCCAAAACGCTTGCCGAGGGGATCAGGCGCACCCGTTTCGCCGTTTGGTGGTCGTTCTCCATTTGCAAACGAACGGGATCTCCTGGCGGCAAAAAAAATCCGTGGGGCAAAACGCCGCGCAGCGTTTTTGGTTCAACAAGAATGACCGGTCGCCCCGAAATCGGCTCGGTGAGCAGGTTCCCGGTATCCACCAGCGCCTGAAATTCAACTTTTTTTCCAAACAGCACGGCTTCCACCGCCACTGATTTTGCCTTATTCGCCCTTCCGATGGCGGCGCCTCCTTTGCGCGTCAGAATTCCGCTGACCAACGCGAGTACGGCGAACAGCCAAACCGAAATGTGATCCTCGGTCAGCGCGTCAATCGGCAAATTCAGCCGGTTGAGCGCCCAAAACAGTGCCGTCATAACGCCGCCGAGAAGCACCGAAATCAACAAAAACACTCCCACCGTTCGAACCGCCCTGGAAAATCGACCTGCGCGCCGCGCAAAAACCGCCGCGCAAATGACGCAGGCGCCGAACCCATCCAAAAGCAGTTCCCAAACGCCGCCGATTCCCAAAAGCAGTACGGCGATTGCATAAAGTCCGCCAAGCGCCGCGCCGAGAAGCAGGCGCCATGCCTTTGGTTTGCTATGTAAGAGCAGCGCCGTCAGATTCAGGCAGAGCAAATCCATACTGGCATTGACGAAAAAATAGAGATCGACGTAAACTTCTCCTTGCGGCATCGGCTGTCCTCCTTTTTTTGTATTTCCTCTTTCAGCATAACAGAAGAACAGCGATAAAGCTGTCGAAACCGAGGAACAAAAAAATTTTTCTTTTGCCGCTACCAATTCGGTCGTTTGTATGGTATAATAAGGAAAAAGAATCTAACCCCCTTGGCGCATTTCGCCGGAAAGGAAACAAGATGTCACTTGATCACATTCGCTCTTTACAACAAAAATTAACCGAAAACGAGGCGGAAGCCGCGCTTTTGACCGACAAACTTAACCAACGCTATCTTTCGGGTTTCGATTTTGACGACGGCTATGTTCTTGTCACGCAGAAAAACGCTTACCTCGTTACCGATTTCCGCTATATTGAGGCGGCAAAAGCCGCTTCCGCCGATTTTATGGAAGTCGTTGCCCCCGAGCGCGGCACACTGTTTGCCTTTCTTGTCGATTCGCTCAAAAAGGACGGCTGTAAAACGGTTTTGCTGGAGGAGGAAACCCTTGCTTATGCCGCGTTCGGCAGATTTGTCGAAAAGCTTTCCGATTTCACCGTCAAGGGCGGCGCCTCGGCAATTCTGAACGCTCTGCGTCTTTATAAGACAGATGAGGAACTTGCCGCCATGGCGCGCGCGCAAACCATTACCGACGCGGCGTTTGCTCATATCGTTAAGACCATTCGCCCGGACGAAATGACCGAGATCGACGTTGCGCTGGAGATGGAATGTTTTATGCGCAGTCACGGCGCCTCGGGGCTTGCGTTTGATACCATTGTCGCCTCGGGCAGCGCTTCCTCTCGTCCGCACGCCGTTCCGCGCAACTGCAAACTGGAACGCGGATTTTTGACCTTGGATTTCGGCGCGAAAGCCGACGGCTACTGCTCGGATATGACGCGTACCATCGTCCTCGGCAAAGCCGACGCCGAAATGAAAAAACTCTACAACACCGTTCTGCGCGCGCAGACCGAGGCAATCGCCGCCGCGCGCGAGGGAAGCTCCTGCTTTGGCTTGGATAAGATCGCGCGCGATATTATCAACGGTGCCGGTTATGAAGGCAGATTCGGGCATTCGCTTGGACATGGGGTCGGTCTTTTCATTCACGAAAAGCCGAATCTTGCCCCCGGCGTTTCCCCCGACCTGCTTTTGAAGCGCGGACACACCTTTACCGTAGAACCCGGCATTTACATCGAGGGGCTTTACGGTTGCCGCATTGAGGATATGTGCTGTATCCGCCCGGACGGAACCATGCAGGACTTTACCCAAAGCCCCAAGGAACTGATCGAAATCTGATCCCGTTTGACCGGGGTTTTTCAAAGGAGGACCGACATGGGAGGATCCGTAAATGTCTGGAATCTCACGCAATATCTTCTCGTCCGCTGGGATTTGACCCCCGGCACTTTTCCCTATGCCGCGTTGCTGGTCGGTGCCGTGCTGCTGGCGGCGATCGTCCCCTATCTCCTTGGCAGTATCAGCCCTGCCGTTCTCATTTCCAAAGGGATCTATAAAACCGACGTCCGCACACTGGGAAGCGGCAACGCCGGAACGACAAATATGCTTCGCGCTTTCGGAAAAAAAGCCGCCGCGGCAACCCTGATCCTCGATCTTCTCAAAGCCGCGCTTGCCTACTGGTTTGGGTTCTTCCTTTTCCTCGGCATGACCGGCGGCGCGATTGCCGGATTTTTCGTTGTCTTTGGGCATATCTTCCCCATCTTTGCCAAATTCCGCGGCGGAAAAGGCGTTGCCTGCCTTGCCGTGGTCGCGCTTTGCCAAAGCCCTTTGACCTTTGCCATTGTGCTGGGCGTTTGGCTGATCGTGGTGCTGGGCACGCGCTATGTCTCGCTCGGCTCGGTCATGGCGGCGCTCCTCTATCCCCTCATCCTGCGCGCTTTCGTTGGCGCGGCGGACGGCGGAAGCGTTGCCTTTGCCATTGCGGCGGTCTGCTTCGTCATCTTCCGTCACCGCGAAAATCTGAAACGCCTTTACGAGGGGAAGGAAAACAAACTGCAACTCTTTAAAAAGAAAAAAAAGGAGGATGAGAACAATGGAAACCGAACTGCTTGATCTTCTTCTCCTCTCCTTTTCCAAACAGGCGCTTGTCAAAGCCATGCTCTCCAAGCCGGGCGACAAGCGCGAACTCAAAACGGTTATCACACCGCGCGCGATCGGCGGAAAACTGCTTTTGCAGGCAGAAACCTTTCTTGCCGACAACAAGGCGGTGCACGAAAATATTGATCCCGAAAACAACTCCCGTCTCGCCGCACGGATCGGCGCGCACGGGCAGATCAACCTCATCACTTCGGCAGGCGAATGTGAACTGCGGCGTTCCAAAGCCGGAAAAGTCACCCTCATCGGCGGCGAAAAATTGCGCCGTGCTCTTGCCGGGGAGGTTTTGCCGCGCATTCCGGTTGCCAAAAACGACCGTCAGAAAGCGCGCATTCTCTCGGGGAGCGAGCCCTTCCTGCGCCTGTTGGGCGTGAGCAATGAAAACGGGCGCGTTTTTGATAAAAAACAGGCGAAGTTCCGGCAGATCAACCGGTTTTTGGAACTGATCCGCGATTGTTTGCCCTACCTGCCGAAAGAGGGTGCGCTCCGCATTTGCGACCTCTGCTGCGGCAAAAGTTATCTTTCCTTTGCCGCGTATCACTATTTTGCAAACGTCCTTGGGCGCACCGTCCGCATGACCGGTGTGGACCTCAAGCCCGACGTGATGGAATTCTGCGCCGACGCGGCGAAAAAGCTCGGTTTTACCGGGCTGGAATTCCGCTTTGGCGATGTTGCCGCCTACGATGCCGGTGAGCATGTTCATCTCGTCCTTTCGCTCCATGCCTGCGATATTGCCACCGACCTCGTTCTTTCGCGCGCGGTGGCTTTCGGAGCAGACGTCATTCTTTCCACGCCCTGCTGTCATCACGAGCTCAACCACGCGCTGGACTGTCCTGCGCTCGGTTTTCTTTCGCAATACTCAATGTTGCGGCAAAAATTCTGCGACGCCGCCACCGACGCGCTCCGGCTGAAATATTTGGAGGCCTGCGGCTATACCACCTGCGCGCTGGAACTGATCGACCCCGAGGAAACGCCCAAAAATATTCTTTTGCGCGGCGTCAGGCGCAAGGATTTTGACCCGTCGGGCGCCGAAGCGAAAGCCCTTTGGCAAGCCTATGAATCGGCAAAAACGTTTTTGGTAGGAGGCGGCAATGTTCAAAAAGCTCTTTCACAAAAATCCTAAACCGGGAAGCCGCGCCTACCGCCGCGAAATGGCGGAAAAAATTTGCGGTCATCACGTCCGCTACATCACCGAAAAGAAGGGCGAGACCGACGAGGTCATCGGGCGCGAGGGCTCGCTTGCCCGGCGGAACGGGGAACTTTTGGTGCATTCCTCGACCGGCACGCTCTTTCGTTGCAATATCGACGAGATGGACGCATGGGAACTGCTCTCCAAGGACGGCGTGACCATCACCGCCCCCGACCTCGAACACGGCGGCACCGTCCGCACCATCGTGGTTTATTACGTTTATTATCGGTAATTGATTCGCGCGGAGCGCGAAGGAAGATAGCAAAAACTTTTTTTGAAAGTTTTTGATCCAACTTTTTACAAAAAGTTGGTAGGGTTTGGGACAAAGTCCCAAGGGTTTCCTTTCGCGCTCCGCGCGAACTTTCCATACTTTTTGATAAAAGGAGGTGTTTTCCGTGTCATTGCTGATCGACGAGCTGGACTTTGACGCCCGGCGCGCGCGGTTTTGCCGCATTGCCGAAGAAACGGCGATCGGCGCACGCACGCAGGGAGAATTCGGCTTTGGCACCTTGCAGGAAAAGCGCCTGCACGCAACCGTCAAAAAGTTTCTTTGCGAAAACACCGACTGCCACGAGGCAGGCATTGAGGGCACGCGCTACCTTGCCGATATACGCCTGGGCAACGAAATTTACGAGGTGCAGACCGGCGGATTTGCCCCCCTCAAACCAAAGCTGAAGCACATTTTAGAAAACACGTCCTGCACCGTAACGGTGGTGCACCCCCTTGTCGTTCAACGATCGATCTCCTGGATCGATCCGCGCGACGGCGCAATCTCCCCGGCACGCAGAACTTCCGGAATCGAACGCCCGATCGACCTGCTTGCCGAGCTTTATCCGCTCCTCGGTCTCTTGCCAAACGAACGGTTCGCCTTCCGCCTGCTCTCTGTTTCGGTCTGCGATTTTCGGCTCCTCAACCCCAAAAACCGGCGCGATCCAAAACGCCGTTCCAGCCGCTACGAGCGCATTCCAATCGATCTTTTAGGCGACGTTACCTTTTCTTCACCTGCTGATTTCTACGATCTTTTACCCGGTGATCTGCCGAACGAATTTACCGTTTCCACATTCTCCAAATTGACCGGACTGCGAGGGATTTCCGCGTATTCCGCGGTCCGCGTCCTGGCAAAACTCGGCGTCCTGCGCCAAACCTCTACCAAAAGACCCATGACCTTTGCGGTGGTATAGGGGGGAGGGAAGACCTTGAGGGGGAGGAAACTTTTTTGCAAAAAAGTTTCCTCCCCCTCAAACTATCCTGTTGCGGTGCCCGAAAATCGCTACGGGCGCATACGCGCTAATCCTTGCGCTTTTCGACCGCCGCCTGTGGCGGAAGCAGGGAGCGCGAGGAGTGGCAGCGGTCAAAATTTTGAAGCGGCAACGCCGCGCCACAAAATTTTGGGTACCGCAACAGGAGAGCGCGAGAGGGGGAAGAACTTTTTGCAAAAAGTTCTTCCCCCTCTCGCGACCTTTTCCTTAAAACAGCCCAACAATCTTTCCGTCGTCGGTGACGTCGATGCGTTCGGCGGCAGGAGATTTTGGCAGACCGGGCATCGTCATGATATCGCCGGTCAGGGCAACGAGGAAGCCTGCGCCTGCGCTGATTTTAACGTTTCGCACGGTGACGGTAAAGTTTTCCGGTGCGCCGAGCTTTTGCGGATCGTCGGAAAAGCTATACTGCGTTTTGGCAACGCAAACGGGCAGTTTTCCAAAACCGAGCGCGGTGAGTTCTTCCATCTGTTTTTTTGCCGCAGGCAGAATGGTCACGCCGGCGCCGCCGTAAACCTTGGTGACAATGGCGTGCAGTTTTTCCTCAATGGTGGTGTCTTCCTCGTAGCTGAAGCGGAAATGATTTTCCGCGTCGCACAGACGGACGACCTCCTCGGCGAGCTCGGTTCCGCCTTTTCCGCCGTCCGCCCAAACGGTGGAGAGCTTGACGTTCACGCCCAGCGCGCGGCACTTTTGAATGACGAGCTCAATTTCCCTGTCGGTGTCGGTTGGAAAACGGTTAACGGCGACCACGCAGGGAAGCCCATAGGTGTTTTTGATATTGGAAACATGGCGCAAGAGATTTGGAAGTCCTTTTTCCAGCGCGACAAGATTCTCGGTTCCCAAATCGGTTTTAGCAAGACCGCCGTGCATTTTCAGCGCGCGAACGGTAGCAACGATCACCACCGCGTCGGGACGAAGACCTGCCATGCGACATTTGATATCCAAAAACTTTTCGGCGCCCAGGTCGGCTCCGAATCCCGCCTCGGTGACGGCGTAGTCGCCCAGTTTCATCGCCATGCGCGTGGCGATCACCGAGTTACAGCCGTGGGCGATATTGGCAAACGGACCACCGTGCACGAACGCAGGGGTGCCCTCCAGCGTTTGGACGAGGTTGGGGTTGAGCGCGTCCTTGAGGAGCGCCGCCATCGCGCCGACGGCGTTCAGGTCACCGGCGGTCACCGGCTTGCCGGCATAGGTATAGCCGACCACGATCCGCGAAAGCCGCGCTTTGAGATCGGAAATCGACGACGAAAGGCAGAACACCGCCATAATTTCGGAAGCAACGGTAATATCGAATCCGTCCTCGCGCGGCGTGCCGTTGGCTTTTCCGCCCAAACCGTCCACCAAGAAGCGGAGCTGACGATCGTTCATATCCACACAGCGTTTCCAGGTAATGCGACGGGGATCAATTCCGAGCGCATTGCCCTGCTGAATGTGGTTATCCAACATAGCGGCAAGCAGGTTATTTGCCGCGCCGATAGCATGAAAATCTCCGGTAAAATGCAGGTTGATGTCCTCCATAGGAACCACCTGCGCGTATCCGCCGCCTGCGGCACCGCCCTTCACGCCGAAAACGGGACCCAAAGACGGCTCGCGGAGCGCCACGACCGACCGCTTGCCAATGCGGCGCAATCCGTCGGCAAGACCGATGGTGGTGGTCGTTTTCCCCTCGCCTGCCGGCGTCGGCGTAATGGCAGTAACAAGAATTAACTTGCCGTTTTTGCGGTTGGATGAGTCGATCAGAGCGCGGTTGACCTTTGCTTTATATTTGCCGTAGGATTCCAGAAAATCGTCGGGGATTTCCACCTTCGCGGCAATTTCGGAAATCGGACGGAGCTTGCAAGCCTGTGCAATTTCAATATCGGTTAAGTATGCCATCGTTTTTTACCTTTCTTATGGATGCAAAGAAAGCATTTCGTTCAAAAATTTTGTCCGTTCCAGCCCCAGGCGGTGCTGAAGGTATAGTTGACGTAAACGTGATCGGGAGCAATGCCGAGTTCCTGCTCAAACAGTTCGCAAATCCGCGCGGTTAAGGCTTCGCAGTCGGCAGGTGCGGCTTTTCCGAAGATCTCCACCTCCACCATTGCCATTGGCGTGTTGTTTTCCCCGGCAAACCAAAGGCGGCAGTTCTCCTGGAAATTCAGCATCAGCCAGCGCTCGCTCTTGCCGGGTAGCAGGGCGATCGCCTCGCCGAGTTTGGTTTTGAGCGCAAGCTCGCGCTCTTTCGAGATGGAAAAATTGAGTTTGGTGTCAATCAGCGGCATGATTATTTTTCCTTTCGTTGATATTTAAATTTGATCGTGAATAACAAATCAATAGCGGTCGTAGGGCGGACCTTTGCGGCGGTTTCTCCCGTGCCGGAAGAGCATGAAAGCGCCGCCGGCAACGCAGGCGCCGACAATGCCGATCAGCACTTTTGCGCCGTTGGAAAGCCCTTTGGATTGCGCCCCACCGTTCGAACCGTCCGCGGCGAACACCGCCGGGCAAAGGCAGGCGGCAACCAGCGCAAACAGCAGGCAAAACGCAACAAATCGAATTGCTTGTTTCATATATCGGTACTCCTTTTCACCAATCAAAAATCAGGATTTGTCGTTCCAATTTTCAACATAGATTTGATTTATTCAACAATTTTTTGGTCGATCAATTCATTCATCTCGTTTTTCTCCGTTCGACTTTGTTATTTATTATATCATGAAATGAAAAAAAGTCAATGCGGCATAACAAATAATTGATTTATTATTGACAATTTTCCGGCAGATATGATAGAATACAAACAGCTATGATTGAACACAGACAGAAATGACTGAATTGTAGAATAAAGGACCATCAAAAAAGAAGGAACCCAAAGGAGAATGTTTATGGAATCGATTTTTCAATCTGCCGATATTCTACTGCCCGATTTTAAAAAGACCGACGGCACGCGCTGGGCGGTCGTTGCCTGCGACCAGTACACAAGCGACGCCGGGTATTGGAAAACCGCCGAAAATTTTGTTGGCGACGCGCCCTCGACCCTGCGGCTGATGCTGCCCGAAATCTATCTTGGCAAAGACGACGCAACTCGCATTGAAAAAATTCACGCCGAAATGAAAACCGCTCTGCAAACGGTTTTGCAAAGGCATTCCGACTGCATGATCTATCTGGAAAGACGTTTGGAAGGCGGTAAAGTGCGCCGCGGTCTGATTGGAAAAATCGACCTTGAAACCTACGATTACAATAAAGGGTCAACCTCGCTCATCCGCGCCACCGAGGGCACCGTCCTGGAGCGCATTCCGCCGCGCGTTGCCGTTCGCCGCGGCGCGCCGCTCGAAATGCCGCATGTGCTTTTGCTGATTGACGATCCTGAGAGAACGGTGATTGAGCCGCTTTCCGGAAAGACAGCCGAAAAGCTTTACGATTTTGACCTGATGGCAGGCGGCGGACACGTTTGCGGTTATGCGCTTTCCAAAGACGAACAGGAAAAAGCCGTTCGCGCGCTTGCCGCGCTGAGCACGCCAGAAGTTATGAAGAAAAAATACGGAAGCGCCGATCTTGCGCCGCTCCTTTTTGCGGTGGGCGACGGCAACCACTCGCTCGCTTCGGCAAAGGCATATTATGAGGAAATCAAAGCAAAACTCGGTGCCGCCGCGCTTTCGCACCCAGCAAGATACGCTCTTTGCGAGGTCAACAATTTGCACGACGACGATTTGGAATTTGAACCGATCTACCGCGTGGTGTTCGGCGCAGACCCCAAAGACTTAACCGATTCCTTCCGTGCCGCCGTATCCAAACTTACCGGAGCCGCAAAGCCGCAAAGCGTGACCGTTCTTTGCGGAAAAGAGGAGGAAACCATCCAAATCCCGTCCCCCGAAAAACAGCTTCCTGTCGGAACGGTGCAGGCTTTTCTGGACGAGTATCTTGCTTCTCATCCCGGCGTGCGCGTCGACTATATTCACGGGACGGACGCCGTTCGCCGCCTTGTTGCGGAAAACGATGGAAACGCCGGATTTTTGTTTGCCGGCATGGAGAAGGACCAACTTTTCCGCACCGTTATGTTTGACGGCGCTCTGCCGCGCAAAACCTTTTCCATGGGACGCGCGCAGGATAAACGTTTCTATTTGGAATGCCGCAAAATTGAAGCATAAAATATAAAACCAAAAGACCGGAAAACTGCCGAGATCGACAGCTTTCCGGTCTTTCTTTCCGCTTTTCGGGCGATGGCTCAATCGTCGGTTGCGTGCGAATACGATTCGCGCGCACGGAAGATGAGAGAGATGCACCAAAGTCCGGCAAGCGCAACCACGGTGTAGATAATGCGCGAGAGAAGGGAGGAAGAACCGCCGCAAATACGCGCCACCAGGTCGAATTGGAACAAGCCGATGCTGCCCCAGTTCAGCGCGCCGATCACAACGAGGATCAACGCGATCCGATCCATAATCATCATGGCAAAAAGGCTCCTTTCGGGAAAAAATACGAGGGGGAAATGCCAAAAACGGAGATCGTCCGTCCCCCATAGCGGCGCAAAATCCGTCGGGAGTAGTGTATCCGAAAAGATCGGAAAACATACGAAAAACAAAATCGGAAACGGTTGGAAAAACCATTTCAAAAAAAGGATTCAAAAAGCGAAAAACGCTTGCCGACTTGCGCGTTTTGTCTTGACAAGAGAAAGAAGTTTTGGTATAATCTTTTTGTATGAAATTTACCGTGGAGGGAAGAAAATGGAAGCAAAAAAACTGCAATCGCTCCAAGAAATTGCAAATCGCGTCCGCATTGGTGTTATTGAAGGAACGCATGCCGCAAAATCGGGTCACCCGGGCGGCTCGCTCTCGGTTGCGGATATTCTGACCTACCTTTATTTTGAAGAAATGAAAATCGACCCCGAAAATCCCAAATGGGAGGATCGCGACCGCTTCGTGCTCTCCAAAGGGCATTGTGCGCCGGCGCTTTACGCCGCCCTTGCCGAGCGCGGATTTTTCCCGGTGGAAGAACTGCTCACCCTGCGCAAATTCCCCTCGCGCCTGCAGGGGCACCCCGATATGAATTCCACCCCCGGCGTGGATATGTCGGCAGGCTCTTTGGGGCTTGGAATCAGCGCGGCGGCAGGAATGGCGCTCGCCGCAAAGATGGACCGAAAATCTTACCGCGTTTATACCGTCGTCGGTGACGGCGAAAGCGAGGAGGGGCAGGTTTGGGAGGCATGTATGTTCGCCGCCCACTATAAACTGGACAACCTTTGCGTGGTGATTGACTGGAACGGACTGCAGATCGACGGTCCCGTTGCCGAGGTCATGAACCCCACGCCGCACGATAAAAAGCTGGAAGCATTCGGGTTCCACGTCATCTCCATCGACGGCAACAATATGGCTGAAATCGCCGCCGCATTTGCCGAGGCGAAAACGGTGAAGGGCAAGCCCACCGCCATCGTTGCAAAAACGGTGAAGGGCAAGGGCGTTTCGTTTATGGAAAATCAGGTTAAATGGCACGGCAGCGCGCCGAACGACGAGCAGTACGCGCAAGCGATTGCAGAACTGAAAGGGGGCAACTGATATGGCGGAAAAACTTGCAACGCGCGAAGCTTACGGCAACGCGCTGGTCGAACTGGCTGAAAAATACGATTTTGTGGTTTTGGACGCCGATCTTGCCGAGGCAACCAAAACGGTCAAATTCAAAAAGGCATACCCCGAACGGTTCTTTGACTGCGGCATTGCCGAGGGGAACATGATGAGCGTGGCGGCAGGAATCGCCTCCACCGGCAAACCGGTGTTTGCCTCCAGCTTTGCCATGTTTGCGGCAGGACGCGCCTTTGAACAAGTGCGAAACTCCATCGGGTATCCGCATCTCAACGTCAAAATCGGCGCCACGCACGCCGGCATCACCGTCGGCGAGGACGGAGCGACTCACCAGTGCAACGAGGATATCGCCCTCATGCGTACCATTCCGGGCATGACCATCGTTAACCCTGCCGACGCGGTTGAAGCACGCGCGGCGGTCGAGGTCGCGCTGAAAACCGAAGGTCCCTTCTATCTGCGTTTCGGTCGCGCGGCAATGCCGATCTTCAACGATGAAAAGACCTACAAATTTGAACTTGGCAAAGGAGTGGAGCTTGCCAAAGGCAAGGATGTGACCATCATTGCCACCGGCATTATGGTTTCCGCCGCATTGGAAGCAAAAGAATTGCTTGCCGCCGAAGGGATCGACGCAGGCGTTGTCAATATCCACACCATTAAACCGCTGGATACCGATCTGATTGCAAAGGTCGCCAAAGCGAGCGGCGCCATTGTGACAGCCGAGGAGCATAACACCATTGGAGGACTGGGTTCGGCGGTTGCCGAAGCGCTTGCCGAGAATTGCCCCGTACCCATGGTGCGTGTGGGCGTAAAGGATACCTACGGGCATTCGGGACCGGTTCCCACGCTGCTGGAAGCCTACGGACTTACCTCGGCAGACATTGTCAAAGCCGCCAAAGCCGCGGTTGCAAAAAAAGCATGAGAAAGATTATTCTCGCGTCGGCGTCCCCACGTCGGCGCGAGATTCTTCAAAAACTGGGGTTGGATTTTCGGGTGCTGGTCGCCGACGTGGACGAATCGTCCGACGAGCGCGACCCGGGGCTTCTTTGCGCTTCGCTTGCGCGCCGCAAGGGGGAAGCGGTTCTCGCCAAGCTGAAAGAAACCGGCGAATTAGACCCCGAAGCGGTGATCATTGCCTCGGATACGGTGGTTGCCGTAGAGACGGGCGACGGCTGGGAGATCTTCGGTAAACCGAAAAACGAGGACGACGCGCGCCGAATGCTTTCCATACTTTCCGGCAGAAGCCATTTTGTCTATAGCGGCGTCTATCTTTGGAGCGGCGGCAGGGGCGTTTCGTCCTTTGACCGCACCGAGGTTGTTTTCAAGGTGATGACCGAAGAACAAATCAACGGCTATATCGCCTCGGGCGAGCCGTTCGGCAAAGCAGGAAGCTATGCCATTCAGGGGCTTGCCGGAGCGTTTATCGAACGCACCTGCGGTGATTACTATACCGTTGTCGGTCTGCCGGTGAACGAAATGTGCCGCCTGTATTGCGAAAGCTTTCCCGAAGCGGAGCCGCTCGTTGAAACAATACCGAATGAATTTTGAAAGAATCGCAAATCCTTTGATTTGAAAAGAAGGAGAATTTTTGCTATGCGTATTTTATTTATGGGAACGCCGGATTTTGCCGTTTTTTCACTGCGTGCGTTGGTGGAAGCCGGCATGGACGTGGTTGCCGTCGTTACGCAACCGGACCAGCCCAAAGGGCGCGGCTATGTGCTGACGCCGCCGCCGGTCAAGATTTTCGCGCAGGAGCATGGCATTCCCGTTTATCAACCCGTACGGCTCAAAAACGGCGAATTTGATGAAACGCTGGCAGAGATTGACCCCGAACTGATCGTTGTCACGGCGTACGGAAAGATTTTGCCCAAATCGCTGTTGGATTATCCGAAATACGGCTGCGTGAATGTTCACGGATCGCTCCTGCCCGAATACCGCGGCGCGGCGCCCATGCAGCGCGCCATTTTGGAGGGAAAGAAAGAAACCGGAATTACCACCATGCTGATGGACGAGGGATTAGACACCGGAAAAATGCTGTTACAGGTTCGCGTTCCGATTGAAGAAAACGACAATTTTGAAACGATTCACAACAAAATGGGAGAAGCCGGAGCTCCCCTGTTGGTAAAAACCATTCAAGGGATTGCCGAGGGGAGCATTGCGCCGGTGGCGCAGGACGATTCCAAATCCACCTATGCCGCAAAAATCGAGAAAGCCGACTGCAAGATCGACTTTTCCAAACCGGCGCGCGAGGTGCATAATCGGATTCGCGCGCTTTCACCGGTTCCGCTTGCCTTTACGCACTTACCGGACGGCAAACTCTTAAAAGTGGTGGTGAGTGAACTTTCCGCCGAAAAATGGGAGCCGGCTCCTGCCGGAACAGTGATTTCGGTTACGGGCGGAGCGATTACGGTTGCCTGCGGCGAGGGTACGATACGGCTTTTGGAGCTGATTCCCGAGGGCAAATCGCGCATGAGCGCCGCCGCCTTCATCAACGGTCGCAAAATCGCTGTTGGAGACCGGCTGGGAAACTAAAAGTTTTTGATCCAACTTTTTTCAAAAAGTTGGCGGAGTTTGAGGGGACGAGCGCGACTACCGCCCGTGGCGGAAGCAGGGAGCGCGAGGAGTGGCAGCGGTCGAAATTTCTGCGAGCAGCTATGCGAGCAAAAAGAAATTTCGGGCACCGCAACAGGAACGGAGCCTCAAGGTCTTTTTTCGCGCTCCGCGCGAACAAAAAGCACCGAAGGTTCGCGCCTTTGGCGCGAAGAAAGGTCGTGGGACTTTGTCCCACACCCTACCAGCTTTTTTGCAAAAAAGCTGGGCAAAAAACTTTATTAAAGGAGGGTGCGTATGGGTGTCAATGTCCGCAAACTGGCTTGGGATACGCTTTGCCGGTGCGAAAAAGCCGGTCAGTACTCCAACCTTGCCACAGACGCTGTTTTAAAGAAAAACCAATTGCCGGACGTTGACCGCGCTCTTTTAACCGCCCTCGTCTACGGAACGATTGAACGACAGACAACGCTGGACTTTTGGATCGATTCGCTTTCCCAAAAGCCGCCCGAAGCCGAAATCCGCGTGCTTTTGCGACTGGGGCTTTACCAGCTCGCCTTTCTCGACCGCGTACCCGATCACGCCGCCGTCAACGAAACGGTTGCGCTTGCGCCCCGGCGCGCGTCCGGATTTGTCAATGCAGTTCTGCGCTCCTTTTTACGCGCCGGTAAGCAAATTCCGCCGCCCGATCAAACCACCGATCCGGTCGGCTTCCTTTCGGTCACGGGCGCAGTCTGCCGTCCGCTCGCCGCAAAGATGATCGCCCTTTTCGGAATCGACCGTGCCGCCGCCATTCTGTCGGCAACCTTGCAAAAAAACGATACCTGTTTGCGCTATAATCCGCTGAAAGTCGATTTTTTAACCTTTAAAAACGCCCTTTGCGCCGCCGGATACAATCCCGTTCCGATCGGGAAAACCGGTTTTCGCCTTTCGGGCGCCGCCCCCATCGGCAAACTGCCCGGCTTTTCGGAGGGGTGGTTTTTCGTGCAGGACGAAGCTTCCCAACGGTGCGTTTCGGCATTGGAGGCAAAGCCCGGCATGACAATTTTGGACGTTTGCGCCTGCCCCGGCTCCAAATCCTTCGGCGCGGCAATCGATATGAAAAATCAGGGGCGCGTGCTGTCGTTTGACCTGCACGCCTCCAAACTTTCGCTGGTGGAAAACGGTGCCGCGCGATTGGGCATTTCCATTTTGTCGGTTGCCGAACGTGACGCGCGCAAGCCTTTGCCCGAGTTGGAAGACAAAGCCGACCGCGTGATTTGCGACGTACCCTGTTCAGGCTTCGGCGTTTTGGCGAAAAAACCAGATTTGCGCTTAAAATCCCCGGAAACGAGCGTGGGTCTGCCGCAAATTCAAGCGGCAATCCTTGCGCGTTCGGCAACGTTTTTGCGCCCCGGCGGACGGCTGGTCTATTCCACCTGCACGATCTTCCCGGAGGAGAACGAGGGCGTGGTCGATCCGTTTTTGGCAGAGCACCCCGATTTTGTTTTGCTTGAAAAACAAACGCTTTATCCCGATACCAACGGGACCGACGGCTTTTTCTATGCCGTTATTGAACGAAAGACCTGACGAAAGGAGACGGGTATGGAACAACGGGAACTGCTTTCAATGACGCCGGAGGAACTCCGCGCGTTTTTGGTGGAACTGGGCGAGCCGGGCTATCGCGCCGATCAGATCTTTCCGCAAATGCACAAAGGGATCTCGCCCGACGAAATGACCAATCTGCCGCTTGCTTTGCGCAAAAAGCTGGACGAAGTGGCGATTTGGAATCTGCCCGCCGTCTGCAAAAAACTTGTTTCCGCCATTGACGGAACGGTCAAATATCTCTTTGCCCTTTCGGACGGCAACTGCGTGGAAAGCGTTGTCATGCAGTATGAACACGGCAACACCATTTGCATTTCCTCGCAGGTCGGCTGCCGCATGGGATGCAAATTCTGCGCCTCCACCATCGGCGGCAAGGTGCGCGACCTCTCCGCCGGCGAACTGCTCGGTCAGGTCATTGCCGCCGGGAAAGATACCGGCGAACGCATTTCCAATATCGTTCTCATGGGAATCGGCGAGCCGCTGGATAATTACGCACAGGTGCTGCGCTTTTTGCGGCTGGTCAATCATCCGTTGGGGTTGAATATCGGCTACCGGCACATTTCGCTTTCCACCTGCGGACTGGTGGACGGCATTGAAAAATTGCAAAAGGAAGATTTACCCATCACGCTTTCCATCTCGCTCCACGCGCCCGACGACGAAACGCGCTCGGCAATCATGCCTGTCAACAAACGCTGGGGCGTGGACGCCCTGCTTTCGGCATGCCGCGCATATTTTCGCGCTACAGGGCGCAGAATTTCTTTTGAGTACACGCTTATTTCGGGCAAAAACGATTCGCCCAAAGACGCCGAAAAATTGGCGGCGGTACTCAATTCGCATTTGCGCGACCGCAAAGAGAGTATGCCCATTCACGTCAATCTGATCCCGGTCAACGAAGTTGCCGAAACGGGATTTCACACCTCCGACCGTGCCGCCGTACGTAAATTTGCGGCTATTTTGGAAGCAAAAGGAATCCGCGCAACGGTTCGCCGCACGCTGGGAGCCGATATCAACGCCTCCTGCGGACAGCTCCGCCGCGCCGCCGCCGGCAGTGCCGGAGCCGAATAAGAAGTTCCTTGAAAATACAACTTGAAAATATAAAAAAATATATAGGTAAAGTATATAAAATATTTTCGTTCTTGTAAAGGTTTCCATTCATGGCAGAAATGTGTGATCGGAAAGTCCGGTTTCCGTTTTACATCACTCAAAGAAACGGAGAAAAGCCATGTGGAAAAAATTATTGTTTTCAAGTTTACTGCTCATTGCCGTCTCGTTCGTGGTGCTGGACGCACTGTTCGGCATTGTTTTAAGGCGCGGTGAACGCGTAACCGTTCCCGATTTTTGCGGAGCGAACGAAACTTCGCTCGCCGCCGACGAGAGATTTTCCGTTACCGCCGAATATCGATACGACGAAAGCCCTGCCGGAACCATTCTTTCGCAGGAGCCGCCTGCCGGATCGGTACGAAAAATCGGCGAGGATCGGGAGCGCTGTCAGGTGCGCGTGGTGGTCAGTATGGGACCCGAAACGATCGCGCTGCCCGACCTGGCCGGGGAAAACGGTAAAGTTGCGGCAACCGAACTGCGCAATAGAGGTTTTTCAGTCGAACTGCTGACCGATCCTGCCGCGTCTCTTTCGGTCGCCGGAAAAGTGACGCGCATGGAGCCGCCGGCAGGAAGCCTTTTGGTCACCGGCAGTGCGGTACGATTATACGTTTCCTCCGGACTTTCCGAGGCGGAACCGGAAGAATAAAAGAATTAAGGAAAGGAGAAACCCGAATGCCAAAGGGATATGGATATGTCATTTGGGGCGTTGGCGGACTTTATCGCGTGCAGCTGTTACCGGCAAGTGCCAAAGCTGTTCCAAAGCCTTATGAAAATCAGCCGCTGGACGGCAAGACGGTCGTTGCGCGCGGCAGAGGAAATTTGCGGCGCGGCGAGGGGCTTCTCATCGGCGATTTTGTCGAAATTTCCTATGACGAAACCTCCTATGCGCTGAAAAACGGAATCGTTGACCCATCTCCGGACGGCACCGGAATCGTCATTTCCGATATCCTGCCCCGTCGGTCGTCGCTTATCCGACCGCCCATGGCAAATTTGGATGTTCTGTTCGTCACCACCGCGGCGGCTTCCCCTGCCCCCGACCTTGGTACGTTGGATAAACTGCTTTGTATTGCCGTTCACAATTATATTCTTCCCGTGGTCGTCATCAACAAATGTGATCTTGCCGCCGAAAAAGCAAACGAGATGAAAAAAATTTACGAAACTGCCGGATTTTTGACCTTTTCCACCGTCGGCAACACAGGCGAAGGCGTGGACGCGCTGAAAGAATGGATCCAAACGAATCTAAACGGCAAACTTGCGGCGTTTGCAGGCGCTTCGGGAGTTGGAAAATCAACGCTTTTGGGCAACCTGTTTCCAGGAATTTCTTTTCAAACCGGTGACATCAGCCGCCGCATTGCGCGCGGCAAAAACACCACGAGGCAAATCGAAATTCATCCGCTTTCGGAAAGTCCCGACTGCGGCTACATCGCCGATACGCCCGGCTTTACCATGCTGGATTTTGAGCAGTTCGACTTTTTTGATTTAGACGACCTGCCGCATACCTTTCCCGAATTTGCACCCTATCTGGGGAAATGTCGCTATACCGATTGCACCCACACAAAAGAGGAAGGATGCGGCATCGTGGAAGCGGTCCGGTCGGGAAAAATCGCACCATCACGCCATGAAACCTATCTTTCCCTCTACCAAATCCTCAAAAAGAAACCAAAATGGAAATAAAAAAAGAGAGAGGAAGACCTTGAGGGGGAGGAAACTTTTTTGCAAAAAAGTTTCCTCCCCCTCAAACTCCTCCTCTTTCAAAAAACTCCAACCAAGAGGGGTTGGAGTTTTTTTGAAAGTGACTTTCTGCACCGCTCCGAATGAGGAATGACAGAGAGCAATACTTTTTCAGTTCGACTGTTTTGATCAAACCTCACTCGGAGCAGAAAACAAAATCGTTTTCAAAAACTCCAACCTTTATTGGTTGGAGTTTTTGAAAAGGGAGGGGACGGGCGCGACCGCCGCCGGTGGCGGAAGCAGGGAGCGCGAGGAGTGGCTGCGGTCGAAAAGCGCAAGGATTAGCGCGGATGCGCCCGTAGCGATTTTCGGGCACCGCAACAGGATGGCTTGGGGGAGGGAGAAACTTTTTCCAAAAAGTTTCTCCCTCCCCCAAGGTCTCCCCCTACCTTTTCTCTTGCCTTCGCAGATAGAGCGCCGCGCAGGTAAAATGCACCAGTGCGGTCAGCGCCCAGGAGATGGGATAGGAGATGTAGATCATTTCCAGCGTTCCCGTTGACCGGAAAACGGTCATAATCCAAAGAACGCGGAAGACGCAGATTCCCACAAGCGAAACGGCGGTGGAAACAAAGGATCGTCCCAGTCCGCGCAAAACGCCCGAGCCGACCTCCATTACGGCGAGCAGGAAATAAAGGGGCATCATGTAGATCGTTCGTACAAAGGCGGTGTGATAAGCCAGCTGTTCCAGCGAACCTTCTGCCGCCGGGTGGATGCCGTAAAGCGCGAGAAGCGGTTGGCGGAACAGGCAGAACGCGCCGCCGAACAAAAGCCCGATCAGCGTAGTAATCAAATAACAGCACCCCATCACGCGCCAGACGCGGCGGTACTTTCCGGCGCCGGCGTTCTGCCCGGTAAAAGTGATGGCGGCTTGATAAACCGCGTTTGTGGCAGTGTAGGCAAACCCTTCCAAATTCCCAGCCGCCGCGTTTCCGCTGACGATGGGTTGAAAGGTTTCGTTTGCCGGGACCATGGCGTTGTTGACCTGTAAAATCGAGGATTGAATGGTCATATTGGAAATGGAGAAAAGCACGCCTTGCAGGCTTGCCGGAAAGCCGACCAGCGCCATATCGCGCAGTGCGCGCGGATCAAATCGCAAGCGGCGGAAAGAAAAGCGGCAGGAACCGCGGCATTTGGAGAGCCGCCAAAGCAAAAGAATTGCCGAAAGCAGGTTGGAGCCTGCCGTTGCCAGCGCAACGCCCTCTACCGAAAGTCCGACGGCAAGGACGAAAAAGAGATTGAACCCTACATTGAAAAGTCCCGAAAGGGTCAAAATCCGAAAAGGCGTTCGCGTGTCTCCCCTTGCGCGGAAAATAGAAATGAGAAAGTTGGTCAGCGAAATGAACGGCAGTCCGACAAAATAAATACTTGTATACAAAACGGCAAGATCCAAAAGATCGTTGCGCGCCCCCAAAAGCGAGAGGAGCGGACGGGCAACCGGAATTCCAACGCCAACGCCTAAAATACCAAGCACCAGTCCGGCAATCAGCGAGGTATGAACCGCGCGGGAAACGCCGCGGCTGTCGCCGGCACCGATCCGCCGGGCAACCACTACGTTTGCGCCGATGGAAAGCCCCATAAAAATATTAAGAACAAGGTTGATCATGGCTCCCGTTGTACCAATGGCGCCGACGGCATTTTCCTCATTGGAAAGGCTGACCACCATCATGTCCGCCGCGTTGTAAAAGGTTTGCAACAGGTTGGTCAGCATTACGGGCAACGTAAAAAGAAGGATCTTGACAAACAAAGGTCCCTCGGTCATATTAGGAGTTTTGAATTTGGATTTCACTCCGTTCATAAAGAATCCGCGCCGCCCCTTTCAAAAAAGCAATTTAAAAAAGAATGAAAATATGAATTCAAAAGGCAATAAAAAATTGTAAAGTCAATTCAAATATAAAAGACAGAAAAACCGACCGCCCTCGCAAACGACTGCGAAAGCGGTCAGTATTTCAGTGCCGTTTGCGAACGGCGTAAATCACGCGCTCAATGCCGGGAGCAAGAATCACATTAACGACAAGCTCCACCAAAAAGTTGACGCCGACAATTCCGAGCAGGGTGTAAACAATCAGGTTGGAGTAGGTTGTTCCGCCCATCCATAGGGTGGCAACGTCGCGGTAGAAGGTCAACAGTCCGATGCAGAAAATTCCGGTATTGACCACAGGGCAGGCGATTGCCGCCACAAACAAACCGGGCAACGGATGATTGTGCTTGACAAACGCGCGGCAGATCAGCCCCGAAACCAGTCCGGCGGCAATGCCCTTGACCATGCAGAGCACCACGGTAAGCACCGGCAGTTTTTCAAACATCATATAAGCGCCGACATCGGCACCGGTGACGGTTGCAATCGTTACAACCAATCCGAAAACGCCGCCCAAAAACGCCCCTGAAAGAGGTCCGTAGAGGATGGCGCCCAAAACGATGGGGACTAGCGAAAATGTAAAGGAAACGGGTCCGACTTTCACACCGGCGGCAAACACCTGAAAAACGACGACCAAAGCCGAGAGAACCGCAGTTCCCACCAATGTTTCAATTCTCTTTTTATTTTGCGTCACCATAAAAAGCCTCCTTTATGCCGACAAAGAAACAAGATGTTCCCATTATAACATCTTTTTCCCGTTTTTGCAAGACCTTTTGTGCCGATATTTTGCACAAAAAAGAAAATCGCAACCGGTGGGGGAGGTGGAAAGACCTTGAGTTGGGGTGGGAGGCTTTTCTTGAAAGAAAATGCCTCCCACCCCCCTCTTAAATTCTCTTCCACCCACCAAAAAATTTTTAAAAAAAAGGAGAAAGAAATCGTTTTTGATTTTGCTTTTTGCAGATTTTATCAAGGGTGCTAAAGAAAACCACATTCAAAAATTCCCCCAAAATCCCCTTTTTAAAGTTCTTTCAGGGGGTGGGGACGAGCGCGACCGCCGCCTGTGGCGGAAACAGGGAGCGCGAGGAGTGCAAATATTCGCTTTCGCGTAGCGAAACGCCGGTGTTCAGCCGGCGAGAATATTGCGTAGTGAGCCGTTTGCGGCGAACGTTGGCAGCAGGTCGAAATTTCTGCGAGCAGCAATGCGAGCAATAGAAATTTCGGGCACCGCAACAGGGTGGTGCAGGGGGAGGGGGACATTTTCTTTCAAGAAAAGTCCCCCTCCCCCTGCAGATTCTTCCCACATGTCCGGAGGTTATTTTTCGGCGTCTGCGTCCTCATAGGCGGTGTCGGTGGAAATGGAGGCAATCGCCGCCGCAGGGAAATAATCCAAGGGATCGATCGTCTCGCCGTTCACCGTCATTTCCAGGTGCAGGTGCGGTTCTTCGGCAATCTCCGCCATGGCGCTTTCTCCAACCGTTCCGATGCGCTGACCGCGCAAAACCTCCGCTCCTTCGGCAATCCCTTCGGGAAGCTCAAGCGCAAGGTTTTTATAGATGGTTTGCGAGTTGGCGGCATGGGAAACGGCAATGCATTTTCCCATCATCGGGTCGTCCCAAATACGGGTGATTGTTCCGTCGGCGGCGGCAAGAACCGGGGCACCCTCCTCGGTGGCAAGGTCAATGCCGCTGTGAACGCGGAAGTCCTGCATGGTGCGCGAAAAAACCTGAATCTCCATGCTGTGCGCCTGCAAAAGCGTTCCGTTGCTCACCGGCAGAGAAAGAGTGGGAACGGTGGGCTTGGGCGGTTCCGGTTCGGTTTTGGGATCGGGCTGCGTCTTTCCGGTATTGGTATCGGTTTTTCCGGTCTCATCCTCTTTTCCGGTGTTGTCCGGCTGGTTCGTCTCGTCAATCGGGTTGAGGACGTCTTGCGCGTTCTGGCGACGAGCACGATTGGTGATCGCGGTAATCATCAAAATGACCGAGAGCGTGACCAAAATGATGATAACAGTAAGAAAAACGGCGCGATTGACGCGGATGGAGCGCAGCTTTTGTGCAAATTTGGATTCCTGCGGCTCCTGATTCGAATTTTGTTGATTGGTTTTCGGCATAATAATTGCTCCTTTTCGGTATGAAAATTTCGGATAGCAAAGGATTTTTGTCTCCGATCTCATTTTTTGCCGTTTGGCGCGGATTTATACAAAGGAGCCGTTTTTTTCGTAAAAAGGAGACAGCGCGGCTTTTTTTCCGGCAAATTCACGCTATGTTCATATTTGCATGATATAATATGAATTTATAAAACACAGTATCGTTTGAAGTTTATAGAATACGGCATAATGTGAACCAATAGAGTGCGGCATAGCATGAATTTATAGAACATGGTATGGCATGAATTTATAAAAATTGAAATTGTGTAATTTTCTTGGAAAAAACGAAAATCAGGCGCCGAAAACGGAAAAAATACCGAATGAGTGGGTTTTTGCCGCAGGCGGCAAATTTATAAAAGACAAATTTATAAAAAGCAAATTTATAAAAAGCAAATTTATAAAAGGCAAATTTATGAAAAAGGGAGGATCCACATGATCCGCATTGAACATTTGGTCAAAAATTACGGTTCCAACTGCGCGTTGGACGACGTCAGTTTTTCCGTTTCGCAAGGCGAAATCGTCGGGTTACTCGGTCCGAACGGCGCCGGAAAAAGCACGGCGATGAATATTCTCACCGGTTACCTTTCCTCCACCTCGGGAAAGGCGATGATCGACGGTGTGGATATTTTAAGCGACCCTTTGCGCGCAAAGAAAATGATCGGATATCTGCCCGAACAGCCGCCCCTTTATCCGGATATGACCGTTTGGGAATACCTCTCTTTTTGCTATGATCTCAAGGGTTGCCGTGGGGATCGCGCTGCGCATTTGCGCGAAATTTGCGATACGGTGCGCCTCTCGGATGTTTCGGGACGGCTGATTCGCCATCTTTCCAAAGGCTACCGTCAGCGCGTGGGAATCGCGCAGGCAATGGTGGGCGACCCAAAAGTAATCATCTTTGACGAACCCACCGTTGGACTGGATCCCAAACAGATCATTGAAGTGCGGAACCTGATCCGCGGACTGGGAAAAACGCATACCGTCATTCTTTCCACCCATCTTTTGTCCGAGGTACAGGCGGTTTGCGACCGCATCGTCATCATCAACAAAGGACGCATCGTCGCCGATGAAAAGACCGAGCGCATTGCAAACGCCGTTTCGGAAAGCCGACGCTTTCGCGCCAAGATTTGCGGACCGCAGGAGCTGGTGCTGCAGGCGCTTTTGGAAATGCCCGGCGTTGCACGCGCCGAGCTTTTGCCCGAACGGGACGGCGACGCGAGCGTTTACGCGCTGGAAACCGAACAGGGGCTGGACATTCGCAAAAAGCTGTTCTATTTGCTCTCCGAACGCGGCTGGGCGCTGGTAGGATTGGAATCATCGGGCGTGAATTTGGAGGACATTTTCCTCTCGGTGGTAAACTCTTCCGATCAATCGGGCACCAAACGCGCGCCGCGAAGCGCGCGCAAAACGCGGCGCGGCAAAGCCACGGAGGAGGAAACGCTGGGCGAGGCGCTTTACGAGGACGCCGACCGCCGCCGCAAGGAATCCGCCGCACAAAAAAACGACGAAGATTAAGAAAGGAAGAGGACGATGAGAGCCATTTACCGCAAGGAACTTCGTTCCTATTTTATCAACCCCATCGGGTATATCTATCTGGGCATATTCCTCGTTGCGTCTGCAATCCTGTTCTATTTTACCGTTCTTGCAAGCGCAACCTACAGCACGGCGGCGTATTTCACCGTTTTGGTGGGATCTCTTGTGGTGCTCGTTCCGCTTTTGACCATGCGGCTGTTTGCCGAGGAGAAAAAACAGCGCACCGAGCAGCTGCTCTTGACCGCCCCGGTTACCCTGACCGGTATGGTGCTGGGCAAATATTTCGCTGCGCTGACCGTTTACGGCGCCGGCGTGCTGGTCTCCTGCGTCAATTTTATTCCCCTTTCCTTCATTGCGGCGGCGGAACGTGCCGACGAGACCGAATCGCTTCGCTCGATTGTCGGACCCGTTGCCGGAGAGATTGTGGGCGGCGTAGTCGCGCTCCTTTTGGTCGGCGCGGCGCTGATCGCCGTCGGCACCCTGATTTCTTCGCTTACCGAAAATCAGCTCTCGGCGGCAATCGTTTCCATCGGGGTCATCGGCGGAATGACGCTGATCGGACTGCTCAACCGGATTACCGACGCCAACGGTCAGCCGTGGATCCGTTTTGCATGGATTCGGAGCGCTTTGGACTGGATTTCGGTACTGGGCAGATTTGCAAGCTTTACCAACGGCATTTTTGATTTTGCCGCTATATTCTATTATCTTTCCATCGCCTTCGTTTTCCTGTTTTTAACAGTGCGCGTTTATGAAAAACGCCGCTGGGGTTAAGAGAAAGGGAAACCAAAATATGAACAAGCAGTTTTTGAAAAACCGCAGGGCGAAGTACGGCGGCATTTCGGTGCTTTTGACCATTCTTTTGCTGATTTGTGTCCTGCTTGCAAACGCGCTCTTCGGAACGCTGGCGGCGCGCTACGGCTGGACGGTCGATCTGCACCCGGTTCAAACCTTCCCGGTGGGCGAAACATCGGCGGTGCTGATCAATGAGGCACTGCGCTTTGCCGAAAACAATGTGCAAATCCATTTTTGCGACAGTCCCGAAAATTTGGAGCAAGGTTCGCTCGTTTCCTATGTCTACGAAACGGCGAAACAGTTTTCCGAACGGGATAATCGAATCGAAATCGTTTATCATGATATTCTGCTCGATCCCGAAAGCGTGGGCGAATATCTGACCTCAACCGTCATTGACACGAAAACCGGTACCGAGACCACGCAAACGATCACGCTGCAAAAAACAAGCGTGATCGTTACCTCAGGAGAGAAACACCGGGTTTATTCGATTGGCGAGTTCTTCCAATACGAAAACGGCGACTCGGTGCCGACGGCGTATGCCGGCGAAAAGAAGCTGACCGCCGCCATTCTGCGCGCCACGGCACTCGGCGCACCGGTCGCCTGCCTGACCAACAACCACGGCGAGGCATATTACGACACTGAGCTTTTGTCCATTTTGGATGACGCCGGATACGATCTGCGCGGCATTGACCTTACCCAATCGGAAATACCGTCGGACTGCGATTTGATTGTCTGCTTTAACCCCAACAAGGATCTTGCCGCCGAAAACGGGATTTCCGCCGTTTCCGAACGAAAAATTTTGGATGATTTTCTTGCGATTCCCGGGCACTCGCTGCTTGTGTTTTTGGAAAGCGGCACACCCCAACTTCCGGAATGGGACGCCTATCTTTCGGAATGGGGTATTTCCCCCTGCTACGCAAAGGACAGCGAAACCGAATACCGTTACCGCGTTCGCGACGAGCTGGGTTCGCTGACATCGGACGGTTATACCGTTTTGGGAAAATACAGCGAGAACGAACTTGCCGAGGAACTGATGCAAAACATTTCCCAAACGCCGGTCTTCTCGGGCGCTACCGGTTTTCGTGTGGCTTCGGGCTTTGTTCCGTCGGCAAACGGCTCCTACCAAAAAGGGGATCGCCGCGTGGCTGTGTTTTATGAAAGCGGTTCGGGCGCCGTTTCCTATGCGAACGGCAAGGCGGTGGACGCCGACCCCGTGGGATTGATTGCATATGCCGATCAAACGGTTTTCGGCGGTACTTCTCGCATCGGGGTAATCTGTTCGGTCGACTTTGCCGCGGCGGAATGGCTCCAACCGAGCGCCTATGGAAACGCTGAAATTCTGTTTCGTATTTTTGAAACCACAAGCGGCGTTCGCAACGTTGGGCATATCCCGGCTGTGCCGTTCCCCTCGTCGGTGATGCACGGATTGACGCGCGGCGCGCGCATTGGCTGGACGCTTTTGCTTGTTTTCGCGCCTGCCGTCATTGTTGCGTCGGTTGCCGTACCGGTACTTTTGCGGCGAAAACATGATTGAAAACGAACCGAAGAAAGGAGGATCGCGGAAGATGCGCGCTCCCAAACATTTTAAACGCGGCGCATTGGCTTTTGCAATCACCGCGGCGGTACTTGCCGCGGTCGTTCTGCTGAATATCGGCGCGTCGGCACTTTTCGGCAGTCGGCTTCTCTTTTGGGATCTGACCAACGAATCCATCTACCGGCTGAACGCCGAAACCGTTGAAATGATGAAGCAGACCGAAAGCGAAGCGGCGGCGCTCGCCCAAAGCGAGGGCGAAAGCCTCCAAAAGGTAAAAATTCTGTTTTGCACCGACCCTGACCTGCTGGTACGGGACGAACGAATGCGCTATGTTTACTACACCGCGCGTGCGCTTGCCAAGAAATTCCCCACCTTGATTGACCTGCAAACGGTGGACGTTTGGTCAAACCCCTCGTCGGTGGACGATTACCGCGTCAATTCCTATTCCTCCATCTATCAAACCGACGTCATCGTTGCGAGCGGAAGCGAATTCCGCGTTCTCGGAGCGGAGAACTTTTACACCTATTCCGAGGGCGAGGACACCCCGTGGGCATACAACGGCGAGAAAACCTTTGTTAAGGCGATTCGCGCAATTACGCGCGTGGAAACGCCGGTTTGCTGTATTACCGTCAACCACGGCGAACCGCTCGCCGACCCAACCGCCTATTCCGCCCTTTTGGAAACGGTCAAAGGATCGGGATACCGCATTCGGTATCTGGATCTTGCCGCCGAGGAGATTCCCGAGGATTGCCGCATGATTCTTGTGTTCGATCCGCAAACCGATTTTACCTCGGGTAACGCGCTATCGGGCAACGCCGGAGAACTTGGCAAGCTGGACGCCTATTTGAGAAACGCCAATTCGCTCTTCCTGTTTGCAAATCCGCAAACCCCCTATCTTTCCAATCTGGAAACCTTTTTAGAGGAATGGGGAATTCGCTTTGCGCGGTACCGGGAGGAGGAAACCGATTTTTCGGGCGCTTACCGCGTTGTCTCTCCCCTGGATTCGGTAGACGGCGAGCGAGGGACCTCGGTTGTTGCAAATTACGAGACCGCCGGTTCCGGTGCGTCGATCACCAAAAAAATGCGCTCGCACGGCGCTTCCCCGAAGGTGATTTTTCCAAATGCGCTGCCGATTGAGCTTTCCCCAACCTACAATTTGGAAATCTCGCTTGCCACCGAAAGCACCGGGCGCTACGAATTCGGAAAATACGCCAAAAACGATGAATATCGCGCCGTTTATAAAATTTTCAGTTCGACCGGTGCCGATCGCAGAAGCTATGCCGAAGTCGTCGGTGCCGACGGAACGGTTCTGCCCGGCGTGACCGACGCGCGCGGAAACTATACTTTAGCAACCATGACCTTTCGCTACGATTCGGAGAAGGAGGGCAATTACGGATTGACCGTGGACCGCAATTCGATGGTCTGTGTGTTCGGTTCCACCGATTTTGCCGATGACGCCCTGCTCCGTTCAAGCGCTTACGGAAATAACGATCTGCTTTTGGAGATTATGCGCGGAATGTCGCATGATACCCATGCCGTCGGCTTTGCGCCCGAATGGTTGCACCGAACCGCAATGGGAAGCGATTATTACAGCGACGACGGAAACCGCACCATCGCCACGGTTTTGGCGCTGATTCCGGCGATTTTCGCCGTAGGGCTCGGCGTTTATGCGGCAATTCGCCGCCGCCGCGCAAAATAAAACGGGAAAGGAGGATCTTGCGTTTTGAAAAACGAAACTCAAAAAACGACAAATGCAACGGACGCAGCGGACGCAGCGGACGCAGCGAAAAAAAAGCCGAAAACCGCTTTGCGCCGGCAAACGATTGCCGCAATCGTTCTTGCAGGGGTACTGGTCATTCTCATCGCGGCGCAAATCGTTGCTTCGGGATTGATCCGGATCTACACACTCAAAGATACCTTTCTCGATGAAAACGGCGTTTTACAAACGGTAAAATATACCGTCAAGCGCGATTCCGCAACCGGACTTTACGCATTGTATAACGAAAGGGGCGAAAAAATGACCTCCGCCCCCGACAACGGCTATAACAATTATGAAGTCAACGGGCAGAAAATCGTCGTTTACGAAACCGAGGTCGGCGGCAACCAATACCGCGTCAATACCGCCACCGGCGAGTTCTCGCTTTATGCCTCGGTCGATCCCGAGGGCGACGAGGTGCGCGGCGGAACGGCAACCAATACCCGATTGCTGATGTTTGCGCGCGTGGACCAATCCGATATTCTCTCTTTGCAGGTGGAAAACGCGAGCGGAAAATATCGAACCGAAAACAAAAACGGCTCCACAGTGCTTTCGGTTTGGGACGGAGAGGATTGGCAGGAAAGCGCGATTCCGCCGGATCAGCAGGCGTATGCAAACCTTGCCGTCAACTGCGGTTATACGCTCACCATGCAGAAATTGGATCTTACCGCGCCGGGCGCTCCCCGGCTGGCGGACGGCGAAATAAACTACGCCGCCTACGGACTGGACCCGAATGCCGATGAAAATCGCCCGGCAAGCTATATTCTGACCGTCTCGGGCGGAAAAAGCTATACCGTTCTTGTCGGAAACCTTGCGGTCACGGGCGAAGGATACTATATCAAACGCGCCGACCGGGACGCCGTCTACCTTGCCGATACCGGCGTGTCGGTTTTGCATTTGCCGGTGGAAAAACTGGTCTCTCCCATGGCATTTTATCCATTGGGGGAAACGACCTATCCCATGGTGGAAAATTTCTTTCTTTGGAAGGTGGGGCATTACGATTCCGAAAACGAGCAGGCGGATTCGCAAATCGTTACCGCGTTCGGTTATCGCGATCTTGCTCTGCGCGAGTACACCCTCTATCAAACAACGCCCTATGTCATTCCCGAACAGATTGAATTTTTAAACGGCTACTCCATCAACGATTGGGAAATTTCCGAGCTGCTCTCGCGGCTCTACTGCGTGCAATATCTCTCCTGCGAAAAATTCATGCCCGAGCTTGAAGATTTGGAAGCGGTCGGCTTGACCGAGAATTTTCACTATCTTATTTTTGATTTTCCCGTGGCAACCGATACCGACGGCTCCAAGATCTACGTTCGCAACACCATTTTCATCAGCCAAAAGATCTACAGCGAAAAACTGGGACAAGAAGTTTGCTATCTCTATTCGCCTGCCCCTGCCGAAACGGACGATCCCTCGGTTTTCACATGGGGATATGATATGATCGTTGCCGTCGATCCCTACTATTTCTCCTTCATTGAATGGGAGCAAAGCCGCTGGTATAGTCCCTACTATTTCCAAACCGATCTTTCTTACCTGCGCGAATTGCACCTGACCTTTGGAGAAAAACAGTACGATTTCTATCTGGACAACAGCAAATCAAGCCAAAAGGATGGCATTTCCGCCGAAAATTTGGAGGTTATTTGTCCCCAATACCCAAGCTCCGACCACAAATTGGATTATCAGGAACAGCTGATTGAAACCTCGGATACCGGCAAAACAACCGTGACCGATTATACCGGCGTGCGGAATTTCAAAAGGTTGATTTCCAAATTGTTTATGGGAACCATTGAAGGGGATGTCGACTGTGCACAGTTTGAGGAGCAAACCGGAAAAACGGTGGAGCAGTTCATTGCCGACGATGTTGACGACAACCTTTGCATTGCAAAAATCCGATACCATCTGGAGGATTATGCCGACGAGTATAACAGCTATTGGCAGGGCAATAACCGGCGCGATATCGTTCTTCGCTTCTACGAGTACGAGCCGAGCGGCCGCAAATGCCTTTTGACTGTGGAAGTACTGGAGCGCGACGATGAGGGGAACCTTTTGACCGATGAAGACGGCGAGCCGCTGACCGATCCGACGCGTGCAACCGGATTGTTCTATGTTAATTCCGCCTCGCTCGGCGTTTTCGCCGGCTATACCGAGGACCTTTTGAACAAAGTCCTGATTCCAAATTGAAAACAATTCAAACGAAAAAAGCAAAATTAAAAAAGCATGGAAAAAGAGCGTCATTCGTGACGCTCTTTTTCGTATATATCCTGCGTAAAATGCACGCCGGCAAGATAGCCTAAATGGAAAGCCTCAATCAAAGCGTCGGTGTTCTGCGCCGAAAGCGCCCCCAACTGTCGGTTTTTTTTCCCAATCTTCAAAGCGCATCTGAATCGCCCTCAATTTCCAGGGGTCAAGCGAATCAAATAACGGCGCCGTTTTTTTCGATCATACATTTTTGCCGGATCTTCCTCTCGCTCCCATTTTTCCGGCGTTTTTAAATTTTTCAGCTCTTCATAGTCTTTTATCTTTTGATCCCACGCATCCATTATTTTCTACCTCTTCCTTTTTTTATTTTTCTCTATTATACACCAAACGGTGTACGATATCAACACCAAATGGTGTTATATGGGTAGAATAACTTCGAGGTGATAGAAATGAAATACGGAAGAATTCGTGATTTACGCGAAGATCACGATTTATCGCAAGCGAGAGCCGCGGAACTGATTGGATTATATAAAACGACCTATCAGCGGTATGAATCCGGGCAAAGAGAAATTCCGTTTGACATTGCTATTGCAATTGCAAAGCTTTATAACGTATCGCTGGATTTTCTTGCCGGAAGAACAAATGATCCGCACGGAACGGCATATTGAGAAAACCACCGCAGAGCAACCGAACCCGGCAGCTCTGCGGTTGCGTTACACTGCGCCTTTTGAAAAAAGGCTTTTTCTTTTTTGGTTTTTTTGGGGGTAAAATTTTCCGATAGACTTGTAAAATAATAGGAAATATGATAGAATGAATTTGGTAAATTCCCGGGAAAAGGAGAACCCTTTTTATGAAAATCGGATTTGTTTCGCTCGGTTGTCCCAAAAATCAGCTGGACACCGAGGTCATGCTGCACGAAGTCGTTTCGGCTGGCTACGAGGTCACGCCCGACGAAACCGAGGCGGACGTTGTCATCATCAACACCTGCGCCTTTATCGAAAGCGCCAAAAAAGAGGCGATCGACAATATTTTGGACGTTGCATGGCTGAAAAAACACCGCTCTCTGCAAGCCATTATCGTCACAGGTTGCCTTGCCGAGCGATACGGGCAGGAGATTTTTACCGAACTGCCCGAGGTGGACGCTGTACTCGGCGTTGGAAGCATTCATAAGATTGTGGAAGCGATCGAATCGGTAACCGCCAAAAAGAAACGAGGCGAACAGGTCAAAAAATTCTATGCCCACGACGACCGCAACGCCGTCACCCTGGGCGGCGACCGCGTTTTGACCACGCCCGACTACGCCGCCTACCTCAAAATCGCCGAGGGGTGCGATAACCGCTGCACCTACTGCGCCATCCCCAATATCCGGGGGCATTTCCGTTCCCGTTCCATGGAGGAGCTGATTGCCGAAGCGCAGGATTTAGAGAGGTTGGGCGTAAAGGAACTGACCTTGATTGCGCAGGACACCACTCGCTACGGGCAGGACTTGTACGGAAAATACGCGCTTGCCGAACTGATCCGCAAGATTACCGAGGCAACGACCATTCCGTGGATTCGCATTCTGTATTGCTATCCCGACAAGATCACCGACGAACTGATTGCCGAACTGAAAAACAACCCCCGGCTGGTCAAGTATATTGACCTGCCGCTGCAACATATCAGCGACGATGTTCTGCGCCGCATGAACCGCCGCGGAGACAGCACCATGATTCGGGAGGTGCTCTCCAAGCTCCGCCGCGAGGTGCCCGGAATCGTCATTCGCACCACCTTCATCGTCGGGTTCCCCGGCGAGACCGAGGCGGATTTTGAAGAACTCTGCGCCTTCCTCAAAGAGCAGAACTTTGATCACGCCGGCGCGTTTGCCTACTCGCGCGAGGAGGATACCCCGGCATACGATTTCCCCGATCAGATCGACGAGCAAATCAAGCAGGACCGCCTTGATATTCTCATGCGCGCGCAGAGCGAGATCAATGAAAAGCTCAACGAGAGCAAGATTGGAAACGTCATTCGCGTTTTGTGCGAGGATTACGATTCCGCCGCCGAGATCTATTACGGGCGCAGTGAAGCCGATGCGCCGGAGATCGACGGCAAGGTCTATTTCCGCTCCAAAGAGAAGATCGAACCCGGAACCTTTGTTTCGGTCAAAGTGACCGAGGCGCTGGACTACGATCTTTCGGGCGACGTTGTTTCCATGGAATAATCAAACAATCAAAGATAAAAAAGAAAGGGGACTGCCATGAAACTCAATCTTCCCAATAAGCTCACCGTTTTGCGCCTGTTGTTGGTGCCGGTCATTTTGGTGTTCACCATTCTGCCCTATTCCATTTGGGCGAATCTTGCGGCGTTTGCGGTGTTTGCCATTGCCTCGCTGACCGACCTTTTGGACGGCAAAATTGCACGCAAATACAACCTGATTACCGATTTCGGCAAATTTCTCGATCCGCTTGCCGATAAATTTATGGTCATTGCCGCCGTGTTCGGGCTGGTCTGCCGCGGATTCGTCCAGCAGGACGAGTGGCTTTTCTGGGTGTTTATGGTCATGCTGATCGTCACCATCTTCCGCGAGCTTGCCGTGGCGTCCATTCGTTTGGTAGCTTCCACCACCGGCGGCGTGGTCGTTCCTGCCAATCTGCTGGGCAAAATCAAAACGGTAACGCAGATGGCGTGCATCCTGTTCGGGCTTTTGGAGCCGGTCGTCCACGATCTTGTCGGTCGCGCCGTTCCGGACTTTTATTTCAATGGATTTTATTTCGTTACTTACGTCACAGCTGCGGTCGCCATTGTGTTTACGGTCATCTCCGGCGTCGTCTATCTCAAAGCTTATTGGAAATATCTCGACCCGCAAAAATAAAAAATCAAACAATCCCTCAGTCGCCTACGGCGCCAGCTCCCTTTACACAAGGGAGCCAAAGGCTTAAACCCCTTCAAAATCTGTTTTGATTTTGTCTGGTTTTTATCCAGCTTGGTTTTGTATCTTTTTAAGAAAAAAACGTTTAGAGTAGGATATATCCATTTTACTTTTCATATTAGGTAACCGTCTTTAAGAAAACCGTTTAGAAAAAGCATATTTATTTCATTTTTCGTATCAGACAATTTGGCTGGCTCCCTTGTGTAAATGGAGCTGTCGAACTTGCTCGACTGAGGGATTGTCAGAAACGCAAGAGGAAAAAGAGGAAAATTTTCCCGTTTTTTTGAAAAAAAGAGAAAAAGATTGAAAAACCCCCTTGCAAAATGGGCAAAAATCGTGTAAAATAAAGTGAACAAATCCTGATTTTTATATTCATTCCGGAGGTATACTATGGTAGTAGCAGGCGATTTTAAAAACGGTATCACTTTTGACGACGGTCAGGGCAACGTCCTTCAGGTCGTCGAATTCCAGCATGTCAAACCCGGCAAGGGCGCAGCGTTCGTTCGCACCAAGCTGAAAAACGTCATTTCCGGCGCGGTCATTGAAAAAACGTTCAGCCCCACCGATAAATTTGAGAATGCGTATATCGAACGCAGAGATATGCAGTATTCCTATGACGACGGCGACCTTTACCACTTTATGGACACCGAAACTTGGGAAGAAACGCTCATCGCGCATGACAAAGTGGGCGAAAACTTCCGCTTCGTCAAAGAGGAAATGATGTGCAAGATCATCTCCTATAAGGGCAACGTTTTCGGCGTTGAGCCTCCCACATTCGTGGAGCTTACCGTTACGCATACCGATCCCGGTTTTGCAGGCAACACCGCAACCAACACCCTCAAACCGGCAACGCTGGAAACCGGCGCAGAAATCCGCGTTCCGCTCTTCATCAACGAGGGCGACGTCCTGAAGATTGACACCAGAACGGGAGAATATCTCTCTCGCGCATAAGTCTATAACGAAAACGGGGAAGCATAACTTCCCCGTTCCTTATAACGGGGGTTCCCCCATGAAATAAGAAAGGAAGAAAAAAGATGAAACTGACCGAAAAAGCGTCCTATATCAAAGGACTTGTGGAAGGCATGGAACTGGACACCACCACCAAAGAGGGAAAGGTGATTGCCGCGCTTCTCGACCTGACCGACGAACTGGCACAGGCGGTGACCGATATTCAGGAAGATATTGAGGAGATTGACAGCGACCTCCAGGAGCTCCAGGACTACGCCGAAGAATTGGACGACGACCTTGCCGACGTAGAGGATTACCTCTCGGGCGACGACGAAGACGAAGAAGAGGACGACGAAGCGGAAGATTGGGACGACGGCGAGGACTGCGACGGCGACTGCGAAAATTGCAGCGGCTGCGACGATACCGACTACTACGAAATCGTTTGCCCCTCCTGCGGCGAGACGGTTTGCTTTGACGAATCGCTCGATCCCGAAAATTTGACCTGCCCGGCTTGCGGCGAAAAATTCGGCTGCATTGTTGACGAGTCCGATTTCAAAAAGATCAGCAAAGACGAAGAATAAAAAAAGATAGCAAGAGGGGAGAAACCTTTTTGAAAAAAGGGTTTCTCCCCTCGCGCACTCTCCCCGCTTCTAATAATTTTCAGGGAGAAGGATATGCCGGGGGAGGTGGGCTTTTCCGAAAAGAAAATGCCCACCTCCCCCGGTATTCCCTCCGCCCAAAAGAAATCAAAAAAAGGTAAAAGGAACGCTTTTTTACGTCTGTTTTTTGTAAATTTCATCAAGGACGCTGAAGAAAAAACACTTTCAAAAACTTTAAAAAGGGGACTTTTTAAAGTTTTTGGAAAACGGTTTTCCGCACAGCTCCGGATAGGTTTTATTTTCAGCCTCTATTTATAAAGTTTTGATCCAACTTTTTCAAAAGTTGGTAGGGTGTGGGACAAAGTCCCACGACCTTATTTCGCGCCTTTGGCGCAAACCTTCCTTGCTTTTTTTGCCGAACTGGAAGGGAATATTCTGTCACTTTCCACAAAATAAAGTTAGCAATTGCTAACCAATTTTGTGAAAAAAGACAAAATGTGAAAAAATAATGCAAAACAGTTGACAAAATGCAATTTGGGGCGTATAATTTGTTGTGGTTAGCAAAGGCTAACTCAAAAAAGCGGAATGATCTGCAAAAAATGGGATAATCTGAGCAAAAATCGGAAAGATCCGTGTAGAAAACAGAGAAATCCGTGCAGTAAAAGCCGGAGAAATCCGAGCCATTCCCGATACCGGAGGAACAAATACCCATGATGCCTTTGATTCTCGCTCCCGAAGGGGAGGAACTGATTGTAAAGAAGATCGGCGGAAGTCCCGACGTGCGCCAGCATTTGGCGGACATTGGCTTTCATGTTGGAAGCGTCGTTACCGTTGTGACCACGCTTGCCGGCAATCTGATCGTTAAAATTATGGATTCGCGCATTGCCATCAGTCGGGAAATGGCGCAAAAAATTATGGTTTGATTCTTTTTTTGCAGAATTTTGCAATAAAAAATAGGTAGAAAGAGGGAAACGAAAATGAAAACGCTCAAAGACGCAAAAATCGGAGAGACCGTTCGCGTTGCAAAACTGAACGGAGAAGGCGCGGTCAAGCGCAGAATTATGGACATGGGCATTACCAAAGGAGTGGAGATTTTTGTCCGCAAAGTCGCGCCGCTGGGAGACCCCATTGAGATCACCGTTCGCGGTTACGAGCTTTCTCTCCGCAAAGCCGACGCCGAAATGATCGAACTGATCTGAAATCCAAAATTGAATTTTCGGAAGAAAAGGAGATTGAAAATTTTATGGAAAAACAAATTCGTATCGCTCTTGCCGGCAACCCCAACTGCGGCAAGACCACACTGTTCAACGCGCTGACCGGTTCCAACCAGTTTGTGGGCAACTGGCCGGGCGTTACCGTTGAGAAAAAGGAAGGCAAGCTCAAAAAGCAGGAGGGAGTTATCATCACCGACCTGCCGGGTATCTATTCGCTTTCCCCCTACACGCTGGAGGAAGTTGTTGCCCGTGAATATCTGATCGGCGAGCGGCCGGACGCCATCCTTAACATTGTGGACGGCACCAACCTGGAGCGCAACCTCTACCTGACCACCCAGCTCACCGAGCTTGGAATTCCGGTGGTGGTCGCCGTCAACATGATGGACGTGGTCAAAAAGAACGGCGACGTCATCAATGTCGAGCAGCTTTCCCGTGCGCTCGGTTGCAAGGTGGTTGAAATTTCGGCGCTCAAGGGTACCGGCATCACCGAGGCGGCAAACGAGGCGATCAAGGCGGCAAAGCACACCAAAACCGTTCCGATGCACACTTTCGGCGGCGAGGTCGAGCACGCGCTGGCGCACATCGAGGAGGTCACCGTTCACGACCTGCCCGAGGAACAGCAGCGCTGGTATGCCATCAAGCTGTTCGAGCGCGACGAAAAGGTGATCAAGGCATTGAACCTTCCCAAAGAAACGCTGGGCCACATCGAGCAGGATATTGCACGCGTGGAGAAAGAGATGGACGACGACGCGGAGTCCATCATCACCAACGAGCGCTATGTTTACATCGGCTCCATCATCAAGGGCTGTTATAAGAAAAAGAGTGTCAAAAAGATGACCGTTTCGGATAAGATCGACCGGGTGGTCACCAACCGCTGGGCGGCGCTTCCCATTTTTGCCGCCATT
Organism: Oscillospiraceae bacterium; assembly: GCA_015063325.1. Lineage (GTDB taxonomy): Bacteria > Bacillota > Clostridia > Oscillospirales > CAG-272 > UMGS1865. The sequence goes on from SVUK01000014.1 coordinate 46,699, forward strand.
ATGTTCCTGGTTTATTTTATCGCCGTTACATCGGTGGGAACGCTGATGACCGACTTTATGAACGACGGTGTGTTCGGCGACGGATTCCACCTGTTTAGCATTGGCAAAGCGCAGTACGAAGCCGATATGGAAACCTATTTTGACAATTCGCTCCAATCTGCCGAAGGAATTGCGGCAAAAGCCGACGTTGGCGCGGCGGTTGCTGCCGACGTGATTGGTGCCGGCGACATTGCCGACGCGATGGAAGCCAAAGACTTTGAAGCCTTTGACGAAGCCTACGGAAGCTACGGCGACGCGATTGCACAATGGGTTGAGGAAACCAAGGGCGAGGAAGCGCCCAATTTGCTGGAAGAATTCTATGAAACATATTTCGGCGAGGAAGCCGAGGGCGTTCCCGACACCACTACCTACGGCGTTTGGGTACCGGGTATTCCGGTACTGGTTGAGCGCGGATTGCAGGCGATTCACACGCCCGAATGGCTGGAAAGCCTGATTGTGACCGGTATTATCGGCGGTGTTGGCGCAGTGCTTGGATTCGTTCCGCAAATTTTGGTGCTGTTTATCCTGCTGGCTTTTTTGGAGGCTTGCGGTTATATGGCGCGCGTTGCCTTTGTTCTGGACCGCATTTTCCGCCGGTTTGGACTTTCGGGCAAATCCTTTATCCCCATGCTCATCGGCTCGGGGTGCGGTGTTCCCGGAATTATGGCGTCGCGGACGATTGAAAACGAGCGCGACCGCCGTATGACCATTATGACCACCACCTTTATCCCGTGCGGCGCAAAACTGCCCATTATTGCTCTGATTGCAACGGCGCTCTTCCACGGCGCTTGGTGGGTGGCTCCTACCGCCTACTTCATCGGTATTGCGGCAATCATTGTCTCGGGCATTATGCTCAAGAAGACCAAAATGTTTGCCGGCGATCCGGCGCCCTTCGTTATGGAGCTTCCGGCTTACCACTGGCCGACTTTCGGCAACGTGATGCGTTCCATGTGGGAGCGCGGCTGGTCGTTCATTAAGAAAGCCGGAACCATCATTCTGTTGGCGTCCATCGTTATCTGGCTGGGATCTACGCTTGGCTGGCAGGAAGGCGTTTTCACTTGGAATTCCGAAATGGAACTTGCCGACAGCATTCTTGGCAAGATCGGCTACGGGCTCAAATGGATCTTCTATCCGCTCGGCTTCGGCTCGGGGGATACGGGCATTGCGGCAACCATCGCCACCATCATGGGTCTGGTTGCCAAAGAGGAAGTCGTCGGCGTGTTCGGCGTGCTGGATTTCGTTGGCATCGGCCGGCTGGCAGGCTTCTCCTTCCTGGTGTTCAACCTGCTTTGCGCGCCTTGCTTTGCGGCAATCGGCGCCATCCGCCGCGAAATGAACAACGCCAAATGGACCTGGTTCGCCATCGGCTATCAATGCGCGCTGGCTTATGCCGTCTCGTTGATGATCTACCAGTTTGGCGTGCTCTTCTCGGGCGGATTTACGCCTTGGAACATCCCCTGGTTCATCGCCGCGCTGGCGCTCCTTGGCGGTATGATCTATATGCTGTTCATTAAGAAATATCACGAATCCAACAAACTGACGCTTGACGTCAAAACGAAATAAAAAAGCGAAGGAGGGATTTTTCCATGTGGTCGTGGCTCGGTCAGAACATCGGTTGGCTTTTGGTGCTTGCCGGACTCATTGCGGTCGTTGCCGTGCTGGTCGTTCGCCTGATCCGCGAACGGAAGACGGGAAAATCCTGCGGCTGCGCCGGTTGCGCCGGCTGCGCCTATGCAAAAAACTGCCCTTCGAATAGGAAGTAGGAAGGCCGCGAGGGGGAGGAACCCTTTTTGAAAAAAGGGTTCCTCCCCCTCGCGCTCCCTCTCTTCCAAAAAACTTTCAGAAAAGGAGATTTTTATGGTTCAGACAACGGTAGGAATTGACGGAATGATGTGCGGGATGTGCGAAGCGCACGTCAACGATTGTATTCGCGCCAATTTCGATATCAAAAGCGTAACATCATCGCATAAAAAGGGAGAGGCGGTTCTGCTTTCGGACAAGGCGCCGGAGGTCAGCCGCTTGCGCGAGGTACTGGGCAATCTCGGCTACACGGTGACCTCGGTGCACAGCGAGGAAGCAAAAGAGAAGAAAGGCTTTTTCGCCCGTCTGATGGGGAAATAAGCGCCTGTAAAATGCATGGAAGGTTCGCGCGAAGCGCGAAAAAAGACCTCGGGGTTTCACCCCGAACCCGGACAACCTTTTTGAAAAAGGTTGATCAAAAACTTTATAAATAAGGGCTGAAAATAAACCCTATCCGAAGCAGTGCGGAAAGCCGCTTTTAAAAAAACTCCAACCTCTTTTGGTTGGAGTTTTTTGAAAGAGGGGGAGTTTGAGGGGGAGGAAACTTTTTTGCAAAAAAGTTTCCTCCCCCTCAAGGTCTTACCCTCTCTCTGCTGTCACGATCACATCTGCGCCGGTGTCCCGGAAGTTGGGGATAACGACGTCGCCGATATGGGTGGGCAGGGTAACGGTTGCGGCGTTGATCTCTTTCATGCAGTCGAAGATCAGCTCTTTTGGGATGGTTTTGCTGGTCTTGACCGGAACGGGATCGCCATTGGTGGCGCGCACGGTCGAAGTGACGGTGCGCATGGGGTGGGTGCATTCATCGATGGCATATTGCTTGCCGCGTGGGCAGGCAAAGCCTTCAACGCTTTCAATTTTCCCGTCGGCGGTGAGTTCCGCTTTGAGCGAACAACCGCGCGGACAAACGATACAAGTCAATTCTCTCGTCATATCAATTTTCCTCCAATGCAAACCGGAGTTCGCGAACGCCGGCAAACGATTCGGATTTGAGCGTAACGCTTTCCATTTCGCCCGGGGCAACCTTTATCTTTTTGCGCGCATAGATGACGTTTCCTTTTTCATCGGTCACCCTCACGGTCACGTTGCGGTAAACGTCGGCAACGCGGAAGAAAACGGTCACGTCCTTTTGCCGGGTAATGCGCTGCGGCACGGTGTAGCGCACCTTGCCGTCGGTATGGAGCGCAACGTTTACGGCGGCGGCATTCTCTCCGGCGATATATGCGGCGGCGGACTTTCCGGCAATCTCTGCTTCCTCGGAAACAAAATCGACAAGGTCATGTACGTGCAAAACATTGCCGCAGGCGTAAATACCGGGAATTTCGGTTTGGCGGTCCTGATCGACCACCGCGCCGTTGGTCACGCGGTCAAGCGTTACCGAAGCGGTTTTGGAAAGCTCGTTTTCGGGAATCAGACCAACCGAGAGCAGAAGCGTATCGCAGGGAATATACTCGCGCGTTTCGGGAATGGGGCGGCGGTTTTCGTCCACTTTGGCAATGGTCACGCCGGTCAGACGTTCCCGACCGTGAATTTCCACAACGGTATGCGAGAGCTTGAGCGGAATGCCGAAATCGTGCAGGCATTGCTCAATGTTGCGCGCCAAACCGCCGGAATAGGGCATCAGCTCGCAAACGGCATGGACCTTTGCGCCCTCCAACGTCATGCGGCGCGCCATAATCAATCCGATATCGCCCGAGCCGAGAATGACCACCTCTTTGCCGGGGAGATATCCTTTCATATTGACGTATTTTTGCGCCGTACCGGCGCTGTAAATGCCTGCCGGACGTGTTCCTGCAATGTTGAGGGCGCCTTTGGCGCGCTCGCGGCAACCCATGCAAAGAATGATTGCCTTGGCTTGCAGCCGGAACACGCCTTGCTCCGCGTTGGTTGCGGTAATGATTTTATCGGGGGTGATATCCAGCACCATGGTGTTGAGAAGGGATGGGATTTTCCGCTCCTCCGCCATTTTTTCGTAGCGTGCGGCGTATTCGGGACCGGTCAGCTCCTCGCCGAAGCGGTGGAGGCCGAAGCCGTTGTGAATGCACTGCTGAAGAATGCCGCCCAGGTGGCTGTCGCGCTCCAGAATGAGCAGATTGCGAACGCCTGCGTCGTAGGCAGCGACCGCGGCGCTCATGCCGGCAGGACCGCCGCCGATGATAACAAGATCAATGCTTTTCATATCAGCGCGCTCCTTTCGTTTTTTCCAGATTGACGAGCGATTTTCCGCCCGATTTGGTTACCGCCTCATAGGGAATGCCCAGCTCTCGTGAAAGCAGTTCCACAATATAGGGGGAGCAGAACCCCCCTTGACAACGTCCCATTTGGGCACGGGTGCGGCGCTTAATGCCGTCGAGGTCGTGAGGTTTCGGCTCGGTACGGATGGCGGCGAGGATCTCTCCCTCGGTCACCGTTTCACAGCGGCAGATTACGCGCCCATAGGAGGGATCCTTTGCAATGACCGCGTTCTTTTCCTCCATCGTCATTTCGCGGAACGCGTGCAAAGCCGGACGAATCGGGTTGTAGCTTGCTTTTTCCGCCGTTTGCATGCCGTCTTTTTGCAAAAGGTCGAGCACGTATTCGGCAATGGCAGGAGCCGAGGAAAGTCCGGGCGATTCAATGCCGGCAACGTTGATAAATCCGTGGCGCGGATTGTTGATAATAAAATCTCCGGTACTTCCCACCGCGCGCAAACCGCAGAAAGAGGTAATGGAGGCGCCGAAACGAATGCCGGTCACGCTCTCGCCGGCGCCCTTCATCACGCGTGCAAGACCTTCGGGGGTCGTGGATTTGTCGTCTTTGTCCTCCATGTCCTCGGAGGTCGGACCGGTGAGCAGGTTGCCGTCCACCGTCGGGCTGACGAGAATACCCTTGCCCATTTTGGTAGGGGTGCGGAAGATCGTATGCGAAACGAGCGCCCCGAGCTCTTTATCCAAAAGAATATATTCGCCGCGCCGGGGGTGAACGGTAAAGGAATCATCCCCGATCATTTTTGCAATCGCGTCGGAATACACGCCGGCGGCGTTGATCACGTACTTTGCCTCTACGGTTTTGCCGCCTGCCGTAATGACGTAGCCGTTTTCGGTTGCTTGAACGGCGGTCACTTCGTTGTTCAGCAGGAGTTCGGCTCCGTTGTCCATGGCATTCCCGATGGCGGCAAAAGTAAGCTCATAGGGGCAAACGATCGCACCCGTGGGCGCGTGAAGCGCGCAGGTGGCATTTTGGGAAACGTTCGGCTCCAGCGCGTGGAGCTCTTCCGCGTTCAGAAGTTTCAAGTTCTTCACGCCGTTGGCAACGCCGCGCTGATAGAGCAATTCGAGGTGCGCTTTGTCCTCGTCGTTAAACCCAATGACGAGCGAACCATTGTTTTTGTACTTCACACCCAGCTCGCGGCAGACATCTGCCATCATCTCCGAGCCGCGAACATTGAGTTTGGCTTTCAGCGAACCTTCTTTGGCGTCAAATCCTGCGTGGACGATGGCGGAGTTTGCCGCAGTCGCGCCGGTGGCAACGTCGTTCCCTTTTTCCAAAATGACGATTTTGAGCTGGTAGCGCGCAAGCGTCCGGGCGATCATTCCGCCCACAACGCCGGCGCCGATAATGGCAACGTCAAACATTGTGTTTCTCCTTTTTACTCATTTTTGTTCAAATACTGTTTCCAAAGGATTGTTTACCTTATATTATAATAAAATTCTCTGCTCCCGTCAAGTGCGGCGAAAAAGTTGAAAAACGCGCAAAATTTTGCGAAAAACGCGCAAGAATAAGCAACTTGGAACGGGGAAAGACATTGGGGGAGGGAGAAACTTTTTTCAAAAAGTTCTCCCCTCACCCAACCCCCCAACCCTGTTGCGGTACCCGGAAATCGCTGCGGGCGCATTCGCGCTGATCCGTGCGCTTTTCGACCTGCTGCCAACGTTCGCCGCAAACGGCTCACTACGCAATATTCTCGCCGGCTGAACACCGGCGTTTCGCTACGCGAAAGCGAATATTTGCACTCCTCGCGCTCCCTGCTTCCGCCGCAGGCGGCGGTCGCGCTCGTCCCCTTTTTAAAAAACTTCAAAAAGGGAACTTTTTGGAGTTTTTAAAATAGGCTTTCTGAACTGCTCCGAATCGGGTTTATTTTCAGTCTTTATTTATAAAGTTTTGATCCAACTTTTTCAAAAGTTGGTAGGGTGTGGGACAAAGTCCCGCGATCTTCTTTCGCGCCTTTGGCGCGAACTTTCCTTGCTTCCTTTCACGCTTTTCTCATTTTATTTTTCATTTAAAGTAAAATTTATTCAAATTATTCAAAGTAAAATCCGCTCGTTATTTTCAAAAAATTTCTCCAACCCTCTTGACAAATCAATTCCTGCGGAATATAATAACAGTTGAACAAGTGTTCAACTGTTTAAGAAGAAAAATTAAATGATTCAAAAAGATTAATTGATTCCAAAAAGCTTCGTTTATTCAAGAAAATAATTGAATCAGAACAGGAGAGTTGAGTATGAAAGATCCCTACTGTTGTGAGGTTAATGAAACGCATCCCGAAAAAATTGCGCAAGCCAAACGTCGTTTGCCCGACGACGACACTCTTTTTGCGCTCGCCGACCTCTATAAGCTTTTCGGCGACAGTACCCGTTTGCGCATTCTTTATGTGCTGTTTGACGCCGAACTTTGCGTTTGCGATATTGCCGAACTGCTGGGCATGACCGTTTCGGCAATTTCCCACCAGTTGCGCCTCTTGAAACAGGCGGCGCTGGTCAAATTCCGCAAGAGCGGCAAAAGCGTGCTTTATTCGCTTGCCGACAGTCATGTTCAAACCATTTTGGCGCAGGGCATGGAGCATATTACCGAATAAAAATTTGAATGATTTTGGATTTATAACTTTTCTGCTTTTTCACAAAAAAACGGAGTTCTCGTTTGGCTCCCTTGTGCAACATTTGCCCTCGGCAGACTTGCCTTATTGCCGCAGATATTGCCCATATTTGGCTCCCTTGTGCGCAAAGGGAGCTGGCGAGCTTGCTCGACTGAGGGATTGTTTTTCTAAATCATTTTTTTAACAACCCCTCACCCGCTATGCGGGAGCTCCCCTTACACAGGGGAGCCGCTCAAAAAATCCCACAAGAACAACAAAAACTGATTTGCTGATAGACAAAAATTCACTTTTCAAGGAGACATGGTATGAAAAAAACGTTTGCTTTGATCGATCTGGACTGTGCGAACTGCGCCGCAAAAATGGAGCGCGCCATTGCAAAAATCGACGGCGTGAACGAGGTAACGGTCAGCTTCCTCGCCCAAAAGCTGGTGCTGGATGCCGACGACGCTCGTTTTGACGAGATTTTAGACGAAGTAATCGCAACGATCCGCAAAGTGGAACCCGACTGCCGTTTGAAAAAATGAAACCGAAAAACCGTTTGACGCGTCGGCAAAAGAAAAATCTTTTTCGCATTCTGCTTGCCGGGGGACTGCTTGCCGTTTTGGAAATTCTGTGCCTGACGCATACCTTGCCAGACGTTTGGTATTGGCGGCTCCCCTTCTTCCTCATTCCCTATTTAGCGGTTGGTTTTGACGTGTTGCGCAAGTCGGTTTTGGGAATTGCGCATGGGCAGCTGCTGGATGAGAACTTTTTAATGTCGATTGCCACCATCGGGGCGCTCGCCATCGGCGAATATCCCGAGGCAGTTTTCGTCATGCTTTTCTATCAGGTTGGCGAACTTTTCCAAAACATTGCCGTGGGACGTTCGCGCAATTCGATTACCGAATTGATGGAGATTTGCCCCGAAACGGCGCGCGTGGAGCGCAACGGCGAGGAGCAGGAGATCGATCCCGGCGAGGTTGCCGTCGGCGAGATCATCGTCATCCGTCCGGGTGAAAAAATTCCGCTGGACGGCGTGATTGTGGAGGGAAATTCCGCCCTAGACACCCGTTCGCTGACCGGCGAATCGCTCCCACGGGATGTTGCCCCCGGCGACGAAGTGATCAGCGGTTGCCTCAACGGCGAAGGACTTTTGCGCGTGCGCGTGACAAAGCCGTTTGCCGATTCAACGGTATCGAAAATATTGGAATTGGTGGAGAATTCGACTGCGGCAAAATCGCGTGCCGAGGGAATGGTGACAAAATTCGCGCGCGTCTATACGCCTGTTGTCGTTGGGCTTGCCGCGCTCATCGCGCTCGTTCCTGCAATTGTCCATTGGATCAGTCCGGCAACATTGCCCGATGCAATGGGAATGGTCAAAACCGCGCTCATCTTTTTGGTGGTTTCCTGCCCCTGCGCGCTTGTCATTTCGGTGCCGCTTTCCTACTTTGCCGGAATTGGGAGCGCATCCAAACGCGGCATTTTGATCAAAGGGGCAAACGATTTGGAATCTCTTGCCAAGGTGGATACGATTGCTTTTGACAAAACCGGAACGCTGACCGAGGGGAGCTTTCAAGTCAGCGGAGTTTACCCGGTCGGAATGTCGGAGGATCAACTGCTTTTGCTTGCCGCGGCGGCGGAACAGCATTCCAATCATCCGGTTGCGCGTTCGATCGTTGCCGCCGCGCCGAAAAACGGGCTGATCGTCGTCGAAAATTTGGAGGAAATTCCGGGTCACGGAATGCGCGCAATGACCGAAGGGAAGGTCCTGCTCGTCGGCAATGCCCGACTGCTGATCCGCGAGGGCGTTTCGCTTCCAAACGACCAGTCAAAGACAATGGGAACGGTCGTTTTCCTCGCTTTGGACGGCATTTTCTGCGGTACGATTGTTGTTTCGGACGTCTGCAAACCAGAAGCCGCCGGATCGATCCGCGATCTGCGCGCGCTCGGTGTTCGACGGACCGTCATGCTTTCGGGCGACCGCGAACCAACGGCAAAAGCGGTTTGCGAGGCGCTTGGGCTGGACGAATACCGCGCCGACCTGCTCCCCGGCGATAAAGTTGCCGCCGCAGAAGCTCTGCTTGCCGAAAAGCAGGGAACCTTTGTTTACGTTGGCGACGGAACGAATGACGCGCCCGTTTTGGCGCGCGCCGACGTTGGCGTTGCTATGGGAGCTTTCGGCTCGGACGCCGCCATTGAAGCCGCCGACGTGGTCTTGATGGACGATTCGCTTGCCCGATTGCCGATCCTTTTGAAACTCGCCCGTAAAACCAGACGAATCGTTGTGCAAAACATTGTTTTTGCCATTTCCGTTAAAATTGCATTTCTTGTTTTCAATCTCTTTTTTCCAAACCTTTGGCTGGCAACGTTTGCCGATGTCGGCGTCGCTGTCCTCGCCATTCTCAACGCCTCAAGGGCAGGGAGATAGAGGAGAGGGGAAGGTTAGGCCGCGAGAGGGGAGGAACCTTTTTAGAAAAAAGGTTCCTCCCCTCTCGCGCTCTCCCCTCTTCCAAAAACTTTAAAAAGGGGACTTTTTCAAGTTTTTGAAAGCGGATTTCCGCACTGCTCCGGATAAGGTTTATTTTCAGCCCTTATTTATAAAGTTTTTTTGTCCAGCTTTTTTGCAACGCAAAAAGTTTCTTTTTTTCAAAAAAGAGGATAGGGTTCGGGGTGAAACCCCGAGGTCTTATTTCGCGCTTTGCGCGAATCTTCCTTACTTCTCCTTATAGTACAAGCCGCAGTGGCAGAGCCCCTCAAAATCGGGATCGGCAATTTGTTTGCGGAATTCCTCGCACATACATTTGAATTCCGGGCGTTTGCCCACACGGCAAGGGCAGTAGCCGTCCTTGGCTTTCAGTCCCTCCTGAATCATCTTGACAATTTCTTGGTCGTCGTTGAGTCTGATTTTCATACGTACGCTCCCGTTTCATTTTTTCGATCAATTTTATTTTATCAAACGCACGCAGAAATGTCAAGAGGCACTCCGGCGCGTTTTTTTATTCGTCTCAGGCTCCGCTTTCTCCGGCAAGATTTCGAATTTTGCGCCCCTGCATTTTTGCATATCGGATTGCTTGAAAAGTGCCGCCGTGTTCGTTTCTCAACCAACAGACCACCAAATTTGAGCGATCGATCATTTTTCGATTGCGCGCGCCGATGGCGTCTTTGTAAAATCTTTTTGCGGATTCCTCAAAGATTTCAACCTCGTCATAATAATTCAAAAGCTCGCTTTCGTTCTTTCGCCATTCGGCGGTTGGATATGGCAACACCAAAACGAGCGTTGCGCGCTCGCCGCCAAACGCTCGGATCAATCGTTTGACGACCGACGCCGCAAGCAAATCAAAATCTCCGTTTCTGCCAACCAAAAATTCCAAGCACCCATACTCAGGCGCCGAAAAAAGCTCCCGTAAAAATGCGAACAGGCGTTCTTCCGCTTCTTTCGGCGAATCTAAAATTCGATGGCCGAACAAACTGACCGTATAGAAATTCATTTTTTCTTCCTTCTTTGAAATACTATATACATAGTAACATTAAAAATGTATATTGTCAAGAAGTAACTTTGAAGATAGAATAAAGGCAGAAGGAGGGTGACAAAATGAGCGAATTTAAATCGGTTTATACGATGAAGGAACACGGGAAAATCAACGTTCGGTTAAAAGAGATCATGGACGACAGAAAAATTACCCGAAACTACCTTGCCAGAGCCACCTATACCCGGTTTGAGGTGATTGACAAATGGTACCGGAACGAAGTGGAAAAGATGGATTTGGATATTCTTGCCCGAATTTGCTATGTTTTGGAATGCACTCCTGCGGATTTGATTTGGTATGAACACCCCTAAAGCGTTTTCATTTTTTGAATGAGAGCGCTTTTTTGCGTTGCGGCTTTTTTAATATCTATTTCATAAAAAAGTTTTTCCGAAAAAACGGCAAAAGCTATTTACAATTCTTTCCAAGTTGTGTATAATAGATAAATAGAATACCCTAAAATGTAATTTTAAGGAGTTTGAAATGACGCTTTTGATACTTGCCGCCGGACTCGGCTCGCGTTACGGTGGTTTGAAACAACTGGACCCTATGACCGATTCGGGAAATTTCATTATTGATTTCTCGATTTATGACGCCATTCGTGCCGGTTTTGACCGCGTGGTATTCCTGATCAAACGGGAAAACGAAACCGCCTTCCGCGAAACCATCGGCAGTCGCGTGGAAAAGAAAATTCGCGTGGAGTACGCGTTTCAGGACCTTGACCACCTTCCCGAAGGGTTGACTCCTCCCGAAGGGCGCGTCAAGCCATGGGGCACCGGACACGCCGTTTATTGTGCCGCTGATGTCATTGGAAACGATCCCTTTGCCGTGATTAACGCCGACGATTTTTACGGCGCCGACACCTTCCGCCATCTTGCCGCGCATCTTTCCGATCCGGCAATCCTTGCAACCCCGGCGCGCCACTGCATGGTCGGTTTTCAACTGGGCAATACGCTGACCGAAAACGGTACCGTTTCTCGCGGAGAATGCGAGGTTGCCGACGGAATGCTCGTCAAAGTGACCGAGCGCACCAAAATTGAAAAACGCGAAACGACCGCCGCCTATCTGACCGAGCAGGGCGACTGGAAAGAGATTCCGTTCTCCACCATTGTTTCCATGAACTGCTGGGGGTTCACCCCGGCGCTGTTCGAAAAGCTGGAATCCGGCTTTCGTGCGTTTTGGCAGGCAAACGCCGCCAATCTTTCCAAATGCGAATACTACTTGCCCGCCGCCGTTCAGGAGCAAAAGGACGAGGGACTTTGCGACGTTCGCGTTTATCCCACCGCATCCAAATGGCTGGGTGTGACCTATCCGGACGACAAACCGAGCGTGAAAGCGGCGATTGCCGAGCTGATTGCGCAGGGCGAATATCCGAAAGATCTTTGGGCTTGATTCGTTTTTTGTATTAAAAATCTGAGTTGAAAGAGGTGCTTTCCCATGTCCATTCTCATCACCGGCGGCGCCGGCTATATCGGTTCGCATACCGCGGTTGAATTTTTGAATGCCGGCTACGATATTGTTGTTGCCGATAATTTCTGCAATTCTTCGCCCAAGGCGCTCGACCGCATTCGCGAGATTACCGGAAAAGATTTTCCGGCTTATCGTGTGGACCTTTGCGACAAGGACGCTTTCCGCAAGGTGTTTGCCGAGAATCCCGACCTCGATTCGGTCATTCATTTTGCCGGGCTCAAAGCCGTTGGCGAATCGGTGGCGCAGCCCGAACGCTACTATCGCAACAATCTGCTCAGCACCCTCAATCTCATTGCGCTGATGAGCGAATACTATGTCAAGCGCATCGTGTTCTCCTCCTCCGCCACCGTTTACGGCAATCCTGCCTCGGTGCCGATCCGCGAGGACTTTCCGCTTTCGACTACCAACCCCTACGGCGAGACGAAGCTGATGATCGAACGTATTCTCAAGGACGTTTGGAATTCGGACAAAACCTGGAGTGTTTCCATTCTGCGCTATTTCAACCCCATTGGCGCGCATAAAAGCGGTTTGATCGGTGAAAATCCGCGAGGCATTCCCAACAATCTGCTCCCCTATATTGCAAAGGTTGGCGCAGGGCAGCTCCCCTATCTTTCGGTGTTCGGCAACGATTACAACACCCCCGACGGCACCGGCGTACGCGACTACATTCATGTGGTCGATCTTGCCAAGGCGCACCTCAAAGCGCTGGAGCGCGCCAAAAAGGTGACCGGAACCGAATACTACAACATCGGCACCGGCGTTGGCTACTCGGTACTGGACATCATTCGCGCTTATGAAAAAGCGTCGGGACTGAAAATCAACTATCAGATCGTGGATCGTCGTCCCGGCGATATTGACGCCTGCTACGCCGATCCTTCCAAAGCCGCCGAGTTCCTCGGCTGGCACGCGGAGAACAATTTGGACGATATGTGCCGCGACCTTGCCAACTGGCAAAAGAAAAACCCAAACGGTTACGGCGATTGATTTTATCATTTGACAATTTGCAAACAGAAAGGATAACCCAACATGATTACCAAACAGGAGTTCGGCGTTCTGGAAACCACCGGTCAAAGAATTGACAACTACACCTTGAAAAATCGCAATGGCATGACCGTTACCATTTCCGAGTTCGGCGGCGCGGTTGTTTCCATCCGCGTTCCCGATAAATTCGGCCGCTTTTCGGACGTTGCCGCCGGCTATGATTCGCTGCGCGACTACGTTCTTGCCGACGGATACCTCGGCGCTTTGGTGGGCAGAACCGCCAACCGCATTGCCAACGGAAAATTCACGCTGGACGGCAAAGAATATTCGCTTTACTGCAACAACGGCAAAAACTCGCTCCACGGCGGCAAGGTCGGGTATTCTTACCGCATTTGGAACGTGCGCCCGGTGGACGGCGATGAGCCCAAGCTGATTTTAACGCTCCATTCGCCGGACGGCGAAGAGGGCTACCCCGGCAACCTGGACGTGACCGTGACTTACACCCTGCTTTCCAACAACGCGCTCTCCATTCATTACGAGGCGGTTACCGACAAGCGCACCCCCGTATGTTTGACCAACCATACCTACTTTAACCTGGGCGGCTATGCCTCCGGTTTGATTCACGATCACGTGCTGCAAATCAATGCCGACACCTATCTGCCCACCGATGAAACGCAAATCCCCACCGGCGAAATTCGCCCGGTGGACGGCACAGTCTTTGATTTCCGCGAGCCGAAGCGCATTGGTCAGGATATTGACGCGGACGACCCCGACCTGAAACTTGCCGGCGGATATGACCATTGCTTCTGCTTTGCCGGCGGTGCTACCAAAGCGCCCGAACGCCGCATCATGGTCTATGAGCCCAACACCGGCCGCGCAATGACCGTTTATACCGATCAACCCGCCGTGCAGTTCTATTCCGGCAACTATATGGGTTGCCCCGAATTCCCGCAAAAAGGCGGTTTCCCGCGCGCCAAGCAAACGGCGTTCTGCCTGGAAACGCAGTCGCTGCCGGATAGCGTCAACCGCCCCGAGTTCGGCGACATTACCCTCAACCCCGGCGAAACCTACACGCACAACACGATCTATCAGTTCTCGATCATGCAATAATACCGGAAAAATAAAAAAAGTCCTTGCCAAAAGGACTTTTTTTCGTTATAATAATGTTAATAATGAATAAAAAGAAGTTTTTATCTTTTTTGATCCTTGCCCCTTGGGCAGAAAGGCAGGTTTCCAACCTTGGAGCTTTCCCCTCGTCAATCCCATATTCGTAATTTTTCCATTATTGCCCACATTGACCACGGCAAGTCCACCCTTGCCGACCGCATTCTGGAGCTGACCCAAACGGTCCAGAAACGCGATATGGAAGATCAGCTTTTGGACAACATGGACCTGGAGCGCGAACGCGGTATTACCATCAAGGCGCGCGCCGTCCGCCTGAACTACACCGCCAAAAACGGCGAAGTTTACGTTTTCAACCTGATTGACACCCCCGGTCACGTGGACTTTAACTATGAAGTTTCGCGCTCCCTCAACGCCTGCGAGGGTGCGCTTCTCGTTGTGGACGCCACCCAGGGAATCGAAGCGCAAACGCTTGCCAACGCTTATCTTGCCGTGGACGCGAATTTGGAGATTGTTCCGGTCATTAACAAAATCGACCTTCCCAGCGCCGACATTGCTCGTTGCCGCGAGGAGATTGAGGATATTATCGGTATTCCTGCCGAGGATTGCCCGGCTGTTTCCGCTAAAACGGGATTGAACGTAGAGGACGTGCTCGAAGCTGTAGTGCGCGACATTCCGGCGCCCAAAGGCGACGAAACCGCGCCGCTCAAAGCGTTGATTTTTGATTCCTATTACGATAGTTATCTCGGCGTGGTGGTCAACATTCGCGTGGTGGACGGAACGCTCCGCGCCGGCGACCGCATTCGTCTTTGGAGTACGGGAACCGAGTTTGATGTTGTGGAAGTTGGCACCATGGAGCCCTTCGGGCTTTCCAAATGCGCTTCTCTTTCCGCCGGGGAAGTCGGCTATCTGACTGCATCAATCAAAAGTGTGGGTGACACGCGCGTGGGTGATACGGTTACGCTTGCCGCCGCTCCCTGTGACGCTCCGCTTCCCGGGTTTAAAGCCGTTCAACCTATGGTGTATGCCGGCATCTATCCTGCCGACGGTGCCCGGTACGGCGATTTGCGCGACGCTTTGGAAAAGTTGCGCCTGAACGACGCTTCTCTGATTTTTGAGCCGGAAACCTCGATTGCGCTTGGTTTTGGCTTCCGTTGCGGTTTTCTTGGACTTTTGCACATGGAGATCATTGAGGAGCGTTTGGAGCGCGAGTTTAACCTTGACCTGATCACCACCGCGCCCAGCGTTATCTATGAAGTCAAGATCAAGGGCGGCGAAACGATCCGGATCGACAACCCCTCCAATTTCCCGGCGCCTGACTTAATTGACACCGCCTACGAGCCGGTGGTTAAGGCAAATATCATCACCCCCACCGAATACGTTGGCGGATTAATGGATCTTTGTCAAGATCGCCGCGGCGTGTTTATCGACATGAAATATCTTGACCCCACCCGTGTGGAATTGCACTATGATCTGCCGCTCAACGAGATCATCTACGATTTTTTTGACGCTCTCAAAAGTCGTTCTCGCGGATATGCCTCGCTGGATTACGAGTTGAAGGGCTATCTGCCCGGAAAGCTGGTCAAGCTGGACTTTTTACTCAACGGCGAGCAGGTGGACGCGCTCTCCTTCATCGTTCATGAGGACAAAGCGTACGGTCGTGCCCGTAAAATTGCCGAAAAACTGAAAGAGAACATTCCGCGCCAGCTCTTTGAAATTCCCATTCAAGCCGCCATCGGCTCGCGCATCATCGCGCGCGAAACGGTCAAAGCCATGCGCAAGGACGTTCTTGCCAAGTGCTACGGCGGTGACATTACGCGCAAGAAGAAACTCTTGGAAAAGCAGAAAGAGGGAAAAAAGAAGATGCGCCAGCTCGGCTCTGTGCAGGTCTCTCCCGAAGCCTTCATGGCGGTTCTGCGACTGGACTCTGAGGAGTAGTTTTATGATTCGCAACCTTATTTTTGATTTTGGGCAGGTATTGGTTCGGTTTGTACCGGACGAGATTGCCGCGCCGGATATCCCCGATCCTGCCGACCGTGCGCTTGCCGTTCCGGTTCTGTTTGATCGTGCAATTTGGAATCCGATGGACAAGGGGGATCTTGACGAGGAAGCTGCCGTTGCTTTGGCGCTCCCCCATTTGCCCGAGCGGTTGCACGCCGCAGGGGCAAACGTTTTGCGCCACTGGTTTGAGCGGTTGCCGCCTGTTCCCGGAATGTGGGATTTGGCACGCCGTGTTAAAACGACGTACGGTGTGCGTACCTTTCTTCTTTCCAATATCAGCCGTGCATTCACCGATCATTTGAATTTATATCCAATCCTTTCCGAGCTGGATGGGTGCGTTTTTTCGGGAAAAATCGGGATCACCAAACCCTCGCCCGAGATTTTTGCCTACCTGTGTAATACCTACGGGTTGGATCCTGTCGAATCCATTTTTATCGACGATCAGCCGCGCAACATTGCCGGCGCCGAAGCTTTCGGAATGCAGACCTATCTTTTTGATGGCGATGCCGAAAAACTTTCCGGCGTTTTAGACAATCTTCTTCAATATCCGAAATAGGTCAAATTCAATACCCGAAATAGGTCAGAATTCCGTTATAAATCCCCCTTGCAAACAGCTCGGGGTTGTTGTTCATCAGCGCCGCGTCATTCGGGTTGGTAATGAATCCAAGCTCCAACAGTACCGCCGGCATGGAAGTTCGGCGCAGAACGTAAAGTCCCGGGCGTACCTTCATTCCGCGGTTGCGCAGTCCGGTAGCGTTGGTCAGTCCGACGAGAATATCCGAGCCGAGCCGGTAAGCGCGCGTGCCCGAAGCGTAGGAAAACGCCTCGCTGCCGGTTGCGGCAGGGCTTGCCGCCGAATTGGTATGAATGCTCAAAAAATAATCGGCTCCCCAGGCGTTTGCGTCGCGTACGCGCGCCTGCAAGCTTGTGGTATTGGTCGTACCCAAACTGGTGGTTGGTGTGGGGCGCGATTCGCGTACTTCAAATCGTCCGTCGGCGCGCAAAAGATTGCCCAGTGCTTTGCCAACGCGGTAGGTAATATCCTGCTCGCGCAGTCCGTTGCCCTCGGCGCCGGCGTTCGGATTTTCGGGGTTATGCCCCTGATCAATGTAAAATTTAATTGCCATATCCTGTTCTCCTCCTTTTTTCGTTGCTAACAGGATATGCGATTTTTTCGTTTTTGCTTTTGCTGTTGCCTTTTTTGTATTTCGATTTTTGTCTTTTTGATTTTGGTTTTTTGATACTTGGATTTTGTTTTTTTGGGAGGTGTCTTATGCCCCAATTTGAAAAAAACCGCGTTCTGCCCGGAACGCTCTATCTGGTATCCACACCCATCGGCAACCTTGCCGACCTTTCCGAGCGCGCGGTCAAAGTGCTTTCGGAGGTGGATTTTGTTGCCGCCGAGGATACGCGGAATTCGGGTCTGCTCCTCTCCCGTTTGGGGATCAGCCGACCCATGATCTCCTATTTTGAGCACAACAAGCGCGAGCGAGGCGAGGAGATTGTTGCCCGATTGCAAAACGGCGAATCCTGCGCCCTTGTCACCGACGCCGGTACCCCTGCCGTCAGCGACCCGGGGGAGGATCTTGTTGCCTTGTGCGCTTCGCGCGGCATTCGCGTCAGCGCCGTACCGGGGCCTGTCGCTTCGATCACTGCGCTCACCCTTTCGGGGCTTCCCACCGGGCGTTTTTGTTTTGAGGGCTTTTTGCCGCCTGTCAAAGCCAAGCGCCTTGCCCGTCTTTCGGCACTTGCCAAAGAGGAGCGCACCCTTCTCTTTCATGAGGCGCCGCACAAGCTCACGCGGACGTTGGAAGACCTTGCCGCTGTGTTTGGCGGCGACCGCAAAATTGCAGTTTGCCGCGAGTTGACAAAGCTCAACGAGGAAATTTTCCGCACCACCCTTGCGCAAGCCGCCGCCTATTACAAGGCGAACGAGCCGCGCGGTGAATTCGTGCTGGTGGTTTCCGGTGCGCCGGAAAGGGAAACGCTTTCCGAAAATGACGTTTTGCCGCTTGCCGAGCAGGTTTTTGAATATGAAAAAGAGGGACTTTCGCGCAAGGACGCCATCAAACGGGTGGCGCACGAGCGGTCGCTCCCCAAAAACGAAGTCTATCAGGCTGTATTGTCGAAGGAGGATTCGGAATGACGGTTCAAATACGAAACGCGCGCGTCCTTTTGCCGGACGGCAGTTGGAAAGAAAATTGCCCCGTTACGCTCGAAAACGGAAAAATCCGCGCCGTTGGCGAAGAGATTGCCGTCGACGAGACGCTGGATTTTTCAGGACTTTATCTCTTGCCCGGACTTGTGGATATGCACACCCACGGGCGCGCCGGATTTGATTTTACCTCGGCGACCGCGGAGGAAATGCGCCGCATGAAGGCGGATTATGCGCGCCACGGCGTGACGGCGGTATTTCCTACGCTCGCCTCGGCGACCAAAGAAGAATGGTTGAGCGCCATCGACCGCATCCAATCGGTCGGGTTTGACGGCATTCATTTTGAGGGGCGCTATCTCAATCCTGCGCGCCGCGGCGCGCACGCGCCCGAACTGCTCTGTCCGCTTGACGCCGACGATTTAGCGGTCTTTTTGAAAAAATGTAAGCTCCCCGTTCATCTGACCGCCGCCTTTGAGCTGGATCAAAACGGGGAATTTGCCGCGCTTGCCAAACAAAGCGGCGCAACCCTTTCGCTCGGGCATACCGACGCGACCTTTGCCGAGGCAATGCAAGCGATCGAGCGCGGCGTGACCTCGTTCACCCATCTGTTCAACGCCATGCCGCCCCTGCACCACCGTGCCGGCGGAGCGGTTGCCGCGGCGCTGACGAGCGATTGCTTTACCGAGCTGATCGTGGACGGAATGCACGTCTCTCCCGAGATGGTCAAGCTTGTTTATCAGATCAAAGGCGCCGAAAAGTTGATTCTGATCACCGATTCGATGTCGGCAACCGGATGCGCAGACGGTAATTATGCCATTGCCGGACAACCGGTCGTGGTGAAGAATGGGCGCGCCGAAACGCCGGACGGCAAGCTTGCCGGAAGCACCTTGAATCTTTGGGACGCGGTGAAAAATCTGACGGTTTTCGCAGGAGCGTCGCTTTCCGACGCGGTTCTTTGCGCCACACGTAACCCGGCGAGGGCGCTCGGAATTTCCGAGCGCGTTGGCGCGATCGCGCCCGGTCGGCGAGCCGACCTCCTCGCCGTAACGCCGGACCTGACCATCCGCGCAGTCTACGCGGAAGGGAAAAACGTCGATTGACCAGATGAAAATTTATACGGGAGAGAAGATAATTCTTCTCTCCCGCTTATTTTAAAGACGATTTTATTTATTTTAATTTTACAAAAAGCGAGGCACCGAATTTTCGGTGCCTCAGGTTGTGTTATTTTGCTGTTTTTAGTCAATTTTTAGGGATGCGAGTTCGGATCGGTCGGGTCGGAAATCAGCTCTGCGGTAATCATAATGGTTTGTGGATTCAAAACGTCATCGTACAAATAAACCATTTTAATCTCTTCGCCGTCACATGCGCCGTCGTTATCGCTATCCTTTTTGTTTTTGCTGAGCGAATACTGTTTTTTGAAATTAAAACCAGCAAAAAGCGTTTCGTAATTGTCTTCATAGTAGTCAACAATTCCGTCGCCGTCGGTATCGGTTGCCAGGTCAATCTGATTGCCGATGTTATCAAATACATCCCAAAGATTATCGGCTATCTTCGCAAACTGATATGATCCTCCAGTTCGTTCAGCCAACGGTTTCAAATAATTTGTAAAATAGCTCGAGGAGGCAGAAGTTCCAAGTCCAACGGTAAATGTCGTAATGTCTTTATTGTTCAATTGCGAAATAACGGTATTCAGCATTGAAGTGTCCGTTGTATCACCATCTGACAAAACAATCATAATTTTGAGTGCAGACGAGTCGCTGGAAAACAGCGAAAGGGCGTTCTGAACTGCGGTAAACATTTTTGTTCCACCGCTGGAACGGAAATATGTGGTTGTAAACAGATTTTTAACAGTATCTTTATTTGTTGTTAAAGTGCTTGTTAAATTGGATGAAGAGCTTTCAAATCTGACAACTCCGAATTTGATATTGGTTCCATCACCAAGTCTGTCAACAATATTCCGGGCAACCTGAAGTCGGATGTTAGAAGAGTCGTTCCAGTCCATACTGCCTGAGTCATCAATTACAAATACAATTTCGGCGGTTTTATAGGAAACGGTTCCTTTGCGCCAAACATCCTGAAATTTGTTTTTGGCTTTGAATTCTCTGTGGTCAATCAAAATATAGGTAGAGAAGTGCTCGACTTCGGCACTGGCAACGTTGCCGCTGATGGTGGTGTTCAGCTCGTAAATGTGTTTTGCACCATTCTCTTCTTTTACATAGGCAACAACGGGTTCAAAATCAGGATTGTTCAGCAGGCTGGCATCAAATTCAAAGCCGATGGTTGCGCTGGTAAAGCTTCCGGACACGCTGAAATCGTAAGCATTTCCAAGCGTTCCGTCCATTTGATCCAGTGCCGCATCCGTTACAGGTTGAATGCTCAAGCTTTCCGCCTGCTCGCCGGTCAAACCGTCAATTTGTACAGCCGGTTTTACAGTGTCGCCGGTATCAATTTGAATGTTTACATTGAACGAAGTGTTTGCATAGCGCGGATCAAATCCATTCGCAACCTCCCAACCGTCGCTTGCACCATCGCCGTCGGTGTCCGGGTCAAGCGGATCAGTCCAATAGGTATTGACTTCTGCGCCGTCTTTGAGTCCGTCACCATCGGTATCCGGCTTTGTGGGATCGGTCAAATTGACAATTTCAGTAGCGTTGTTTAAACCGTCGTTGTCATAATCTTCTTTTCCATCGGGAATCCCGTCGCGGTCTGTGTCGGAATTCTGATAATTCAATCCAAGCAAACCTTCGTAGTAATCCGGAACTCCGTCTCCATCGGTATCGGTGCTATAATCGATTTGATAGATACCAAGAACGGTAATATCGGCATGAACACTTTGGAAAGGTGCGTTCCATGTCAGGAATTTGAAGCCGGGCATAAAGCGCTCGCTTGCAGTGGGCTCGGGAGAAGCATCTCCGTCATAAACGGTATAAGATTTGATCAGTTGGTTGTTGCCGTTCAGGAAGGTAACCGTCCAGGTTTTCTGGTAAATACCGTGAACGACAGTGTCTTTTTGAATGTTATCAAACGACTTATCCCAGCCGATCCATTCGTATCCGGGAACATATCTTTCTGCCGGAGTGGGTTCAACGGCGGCGTTGCCGCTTCTTACCTGTTGCTCGGAAATAAGATGTGTGCTATCTTCGGCAATAGAATAGAACAATACATTATAGAAAGGATAATCCTGAACATTCAGAATGAATTCTAAAATTTGTCCGTTAAATAAAAAGCCAATTTTGCTTTTGCCGGGGGAGTTTACCAAAGCCTTTTGATCTGTGTCCAGCATATCATAAGTCAATGGAATTGTGTCGGTTGTTTTGTCAGAATATGTAATTAAAATTTTAATATTTGCCTGATCAAATTCTCCGACATAGATTACTTTTGGAACATTGATAACTTCAATTTTTTCAATTTCTTTGCTTGGTAAGCCGGCAAAGTTACATGCCGCGAAAGCAAATACCATTAAAATAATGAGTGAGATGAGTAGTAGGGCTTTTGTTTTTTTCATTTTTTTCTCCTTTATGCGTTGTTTTTATAATTCCGTTTTGGAATTATTTATATTATAATTCTGTTTTAGAATTTTGTCAAGGGGTTTTGGATATATAATTCTAAAAAAGAATAAAAAAGGGAATCTCTTATGAAAATTCGCAAGCAGGAATACGGAACCGCCAATTTGATTGGTAGAAACGTGGAGCGGCTTCGCAAAAAACAGGGGATTAAACAAAAGGATTTTATTGCAAAAATGCAGGTTTTCGGTTGTGATATTAACCCCACCAGCTATTCCAAATTGGAAGGGCAGGTTCGGAGTGCGACTGACAGGGAAATTTATGTGATTGCAAAGATTTTGAAAGTCTCCATGGAATCGCTTTTTGAAGATTTTAATTGATTTTTCTTATTAAGCCTCCGCCGCGCCAACCCACCGAATGGTGGGTTTAGAAAAAACGGGCGCCGCACAAAATGTGCGGCGCCCGTTTTTGTGCTGTGACATTTTGTCACAGCCGGCGCGGCGGAGATATTTGTTTTTTATTTTGAAAACTTCAGCAGCAGGGCGTTAACGCTCTCATCCAGGAGCATACAGTACTTGGAAAAGCTCTCGCCGGAGGATTGCGGCATACCCGATTCCAGCCAGCGGAAAAAGAGCGCCGCGGCGCTGTAGGCGTAAAAGGAGATGAGAATGTCGGCGTCCTCTTTCGAAACCAAATTGTAGTTCTCGTAGGATTCGATCTTGCGGCGCAGGAGCGGTTCGGAAGCGTCGCGAAAGGCAATCTCGTAGCGAATGCGATTAGCGGCGTTGTAGGCGTGGCGCACGAGCTTGCTGTGCTCCTGGCAATAACCGAACAGGGAATATAGGTAATCGCTCATGTTTTTGGGAATGATCTTTTCGGCGTGGTAGTAGGCGGTAATGTCTTTTTGCACCATCCAGAAAAGAAGATCGTAAATATCTTGAAAATGGTAGTAAAATGTTTGACGGTTCAATCCGCAGTCGGCACAAACATCCTTGACGGAAATTTGCACAATGGAGCGATCCTGCAGGAGCTTTGCAAGTGACGCGGCAATTGCCTGTTTGGTAAGATCGTTCATAAAAGTCATACCATCCTTTTGAAAACTTCATTTTCAGTATAACGAATCCAAATGATTTTGTCAAGTATTATTTTTTGTCACTGACAAAAAGAAAGACAATGACAAAAAAGCGAAAAAACACTTTACAGAACGCGCGGAATGTGGTAAACTATTCTTATCCGAGAGGGAAGGGGGGGCTCCAAATGGCAAGAATTGTGATACTGTACGAGAGCGCAAACGGTTTTACGAAAAGCTGCGTGGAGCGGCTCGCGCGCGAGATGAACTATACCGAATGTACGATTTGTGATTTGGGAAAAGAGGAACCGCAGCTGCAGCAGGGCGACGTTCTCATTGTCGGATCCCCGGTGCGCCGGGGAAAACTGATGAAAAAAACGGCGGCGTTTTTAAAGACGATTGAAAACAGGAACGCATACTCTGTCGGCGTTTTTCTATGCTGCGGATTTGCCGATCGGTTTGAGGAATATCGCGACCGACTGATTTCGAAAGCGATTCGGGAAAGGGCATTTTGTATTATCAATTTTGGGGGGACGCTGAACCCGAAGGGCAAACCGTTTTGGGACAAACTTTGGCTGTTCCATGCAAGATCGCAGGTAGTGGAAAGCGAGATTGAGGACGGCGAATTTACACCGGTTTTGCCGGGCATGATTCCGGAAAATATCGGACAAATGGCAACCTTTGCAAAAAAGGAACTGCTTGCTCGAAGCGAAAGCAGATAGGTGCAAAATGCACAAAAGAAAGGAAAAACAGCTCGTTCCATTCTGCTATTTTGACGAAAACGGAAATCTTGACAAATGAAGGGAATTGTGATATAATATTTAGGCGTTCAAAAAAGGACGACCCATTAGCTCAGTAGGTAGAGCACATGACTTTTAATCATGGTGTCCGGAGTTCGACTCTCCGATGGGTCACCAATCTTTAACAAATCCGAACACTCCTGTTCGGGTTTGTTTTTTTGTGCTTCAAATTCCTTCGCAACGCCTGATTTCTCAATGTCTTCAAGCGAAATCTCCTCGCTCCCGTCCTTGTAATTGCAGGTGACGACAGCATAGCCGTCGTAGAGGAATACCTTGTGCAAAAATCCGTCGATGAGCGCCCGTCTTCCTTGTGGGGTATCGAAGTTGAGACCGCGGTATTTCCTCAGTCCGTATAGGATTTGCTCTTCTGTCAGAACCGGACTTTTGAGCTCTGCTTCGGACAGTTCCAGCGTCAGGCGATCCTGCTCTTGTTCGAGTTTTTCCAGTCGGCTTTTCGTCGTTTTCAGAATGATTCCGCTTTCAATGGCAACAAGAATCTGCTCGATCTTTTCTTCCACGTCGGAAAGCTGTTGCTTCAATGCTGGAATGATCCGGTCTTCCTGTAATTGCAGTTCATACAACTCTTTTGAAGGCCGCTTCATTTGCCTGTCATTCATCACCTTTTCGATGAGTGCTTTGACAATGGCGTTCTCAATCAGATCTTTCCCGATTGCCTTCTTGTCGCATTTGCGCCCGTGCTTCGCCCTGGCGCATTTGTAATAGTGATAGACCTTCCCGGTTTTGCTCGCTCCGCTCTCTCCGATCATCATGGCGCCGCATTTGCCGCAAAACAGTTTGGTTGTCAGCAGATATTCCTCCTCTGCCTTGTGCGCGGCAGGGGCTTTTTTGTTAATATCCAATCGCTTTTGCACTCTGTCAAACAGCTCCTTTTCAATGATTTGCGGAATCGCGCCTTCCACGATGTGCCCATTGAAACGATATTCGCCGAGATATTTGCGATTGACCAGCATATGCCGGAGCGAATTGTAAGTCAGCGGCACTTCCTTCGGCTTCGACCGTCCGCGCTTTCCTTTGATCGCAATTCCGACGCCGCATGCGTTCATATCACTCAGGATTGTTTTCATCGGCTCGCCGTCGGCAAAACGCTGAAAGATCTCCTTGACAAAGGGCGCTTTCTTCTCGTCGAGTTGCAGATGCTGTTCCTCGTCAACGTAGTAACCGATCGGCGTAACTGAACCGTTGCTCATGCATTTTTTCGCATTATCTTCCATTCCACGATTGACCTTTTCGGCAAGTTCTACCGAGTAGTATTCGGCGTACCCTTCCAGAAGCGATTCCAACAAAATTCCGTCCGATCCTTCCGAGATCGTCTCTTTTGCCGAAATCACCTTGACGCCGTTTTTCTTCAAAAGACCTTTGTAATGAGCGGAATCGTAACGGTTCCGCGCAAAGCGGTCGAGTTTCCAGACGATGATCAGATTGAAAACGCCTTTTGCGCTGTCGTTGATCATCTTCAGGAACGCGGGGCGATTGTCGGTTTTGGCGGATAATGCACGATCTATGTAAGTGCCGATGATGGTGATATCGTGAAATTCGGCATATTCCGAACACTCGCGAATTTGCCCTTCGATCGACTCTTCCCGCTGGTTGTCCGAACTGTATCTGGCGTAGATAACTGCTTTCAGTTGCTTCTTTTCTTCTGTCTTTCCCATTTGTTCTCCTTTTTTCAGAAATGCCGTTTTTTCGGTTGGGGAAAACGGCAAAACCCGATCCGCCTGCGGCGGTTGCCTCAATGCGCTCATTGAGGTTTCTTTTTATGTTCTTTGTTATTTGATTGCGATCTCTGCCATTCTTCAAAATCTTGCCGAATTTCTTCGCGCTCAAACATTGCTTGAATGGTTGGCAGAATGGCTCGTGCTAAAGATTGGATTTCAAAATCCGGTATTTCGTCTGGTTTTTGCTTTGGTTTTCTCGGCATTCAGTCCTATAAAAATCTCTCCTTTCCTTTGGGACGGCGGGGAACCCCGTATTCTTTCCCGTTCCCACAAGGAAACCGTAGCGTCAGGTCTGATCCTCTTTCTTTTTCTTGAACGCTTCGAGTTCGTCGTAGAAGAAATCATCATACTTGTCCATAATCTTTGCCAACGACAGATCCTTCTGTGCGGCTTCATCCAGCAGGGCTTCATACCCGGCTTTGATGAGCTGGACTTTGGTATAACCGCTTTTTTTGAGGAACTCGTTGATCTCTTCTCCGAGCGGTCGCTCGATACTCGTTCCCCAGATCATACACTTCGCTTTTCGTTCTTCCTTGTGTCTATCCTCATATCTCTTGTCCTTCGACACTTTTTTCTCCGGCATTGTTAAGTCCTCCTTCGGTACAATAGTCGTATATATACGACACCTGTATTTTACCATGATCAAGGCGATTTGTCAAGCTTGATTTGAAAAAAGTTAAGATATGCGACTAAAATTCATAAATGATATAGCGACTTGGCTCGCTGGGCCTTTTGCTTCTGTTCTGTTTCGGGCGTGAACAGATTGCAACTGCAGAAAGACGCCTTGGTGTTATTTGCTCCAACTATATTTGGCGCGTCGGATTGCCTCTTGACGGATCCGTTCTTCTTCCGCTTGCTTTTCCTTTGCCTCTTCCTGCTTCCTTTCATATTCAATCTCTTTCTCAATTTCTTGTAAGCGGTTGTGGCAGGTGGAAATGTGCGGCGTGAAGAGTTCTCCGAGAGATGCAAAGAATCCTTCATTCAAACGTTGGATCTTCCGCGCGGAGATCGTCAGATTCCGTTTTAAGGCTTTGTCGTTGACCTTGTAGGGACGATATTTCGGCTTGTATTGCTCGTCTTGAATCTTCCGAACCTGCCGGAGGACGATGTTTCCAAGTCTCCGTTTGTAATCCCATTCGATGGCTTCGATGGTGTAAAGACGTTTCATCCCATCACCAAGCTCGGTGTATCCTTCCATGTTCTCAACGATATGTAATTCTTTGTTTACTCGCTCCCGATACCATGCTCCCATTTTGTCTTGCAGACGAATCTTCTTTTGCCGAAGTTCTTTCTGGAAGGCTTGATCTGCATCCAAGGCTTCGGGATTGGAAGAGAGTAACCATCGAGCGGCGTAATCAATATCGCTCCTGTATGGCGCCATCTCTTTGCTTGCATACCAAAGCGGCTTGTCCCGTGGCAGTTTGTCGGCAAGGTCTTTGAGCATACGGCGAGCGATGTCATTCATCACGGCTGTCGAATAGGCAGAGCTCTTCCTTAATAGAGCGTCATGTACCGCCAATCTCTTCTCCTCAAGATCGTCATTCAGAGTAAAAGCGTTTAATCGCTCGGTCATCTTTTCGATTGCCTCGAAGGAGATCTTGCCCTTCTTCCGATAGAGAAATCCTTTCGCGCGTTTGTTCTTGATTTTGGGTTCCTTCTCGAAGAACAGGTAGTGAATGTGCAGGTGCTCGGGTCGATCGAGATGGAGCGCGCAGAGAAGATCCATATTGTCCGGATTAAAACCGGCATCTCGGAAGAATTGATTAAAAGTTTTCTTGACGAGATCAATGCACTTTTCAGGTGTGTCAATGAGTTTGGAGTCCTCCTCGTTGAAAGAGATAAACCCGTGCCAAAGATTCTTTTCTCCTGTCCGTGCGCGCTTCTTGATTTCCTTGACCTGTTCCTTTGAGAGTAGCCCTTCTTGATTGAAAACGCCGGTGCTCTTTTGCAGGTATTGGAGCATGGTAAACCTTTCGGCTTCCTTGCCGTAGACCTTGCCTTCGGTTGTCATATACTTATAGAGATTGTTCTCGCCTGAGAGATCGAAGAAGGCGCGGTTCTTTCTGTGGGTTTCAATTTCTTTTTGCGTCGCGTTCTTCGGCAGTTTGTAGGGCGTGTAGGCAATATCAAAGATGACGGGTGTGCTTTGTTTTTCGATCTGTTTTCTCCTTTCTTTTGTGGACGAAAAGAGGAAGTCGGGTATCCCGATTCCGATAGGCGTTTTGCGGGAAAACTGCAAAACCTTAGCCTGCTTCCTTTTTTGTCTCGTTTGCTTGCAATTTGCTTGTCGTTATGAACCGACGATGTCGCGGTAATGGATCAGGATCTGGTACAGGCTTTGGCAGTTCCGATAGACAGATTGCGGCAGTCGATCGTTCAACAGCGACCAATTTACGCCTTCTGTCAGGTGCATACTTGAACGGTAAATATCGTTCCTGACCTGTGGCTGTCGGCGCAAGAATCCGTCCATGTCAAGCGGCGGTTCGGGTGTGCGCTTTTGCTTGGCTGTACCGCCGCGGGAACCGTTTCGTTTCCGCATTTTGGACAGATCAAGTTTTCGTTTGGCGAGTGCGAAGAACGAGTCCACCGGCGGTTTGAGTGTCGAAAGCTTGTCCTCGAACATATAGCCGCAAATGGCCTTGATGTACTGCCCGCCCTGCCTGTCGTCCATCAGATTGAGCGCGTCGTAGAAGTTCTCTTGGAACGTAAAATGTTTCATTCTGCGGTTGAGTCCAGTGGGCGTTTTACCGCTTACAAGGTTTTCTTTGCTCTCCTCCAACACGTCCACAAGGTTGCCCCAGTAGAAGCGTTCCTTGCTGTCCGAAAGTTCCGGAAGCGGTTCTGTTGAGAACAGATACGCGCAGATTCGTTTGGTCAGACGTCCGGCTTCTTCGTCCTTGAGCGTGCACAGAATCTCGGCATAAAAGTCGTAGAATGGGAATTGTATAATTGCTTGTGGCTGTTCCATGTGTTTCTCCTTTCTTTATTTTTTAGGTTGTTTCTTTGATGCCTTCAAAAACTATTGGGATGATCTCTCGGGCGATTCATTGGTATCTCCTTTCTGAAAGATTTGTTGTTAAAGTACCCCTCTACTTAAATGGGCAAAAAAGCGGCAAAAGGTGGCGGGTCTAAGCCGAAAATATTTTTGTCCTCTACTTATAAGGGCGATTTTCGTGCAAAAAACAAGGCTGAAAGCGAAAATATTTTTCTCCTCCATAATGAAAGGTGAAAAAACGGCAAAAATTAAGCCCCTGAAAGACAGAATTCAAGAAGAATTAACAATGTCCCTCAATAGGTAGGCAATGAAAAGTGGTGTTTGTCCACGCAGAAGGCAAAAAATATTTTTCCTCTCAATAGGTAGCCAGAGGAAACGGCCAAAAGTTTACACTTTTTTGAAAAATTCACGGATTGTTTCCATTTGGAAACTGCCCCTCACTTAGAAGGGCATTTTTCGTACAAAAGTCAAGGTTGAAAGCAAAAATATTTTCCCCTCTATAATGAAGGGCGAAAAAAGGGCAAAAGGTGGCGGTCTAAATCAAAAAAATTTTTGCCCTCCATAATAAATGGCGAAAAAATGGCGTTTTGGGGGTCACAATCAAAAAGTTTTTTCTCTTCCACTATAAATCCACTATAAAGGGTTAAAAAGTGCCATTTTTATAACCATTTTTGACAAAAAAATAAAAGCCCCCTCAATAGGTAGGCAGCGAGAATGGCAAAAACTTGCGCGTTTTTCTAAAAGTTAACAGATTTTTTTCATTCTGCATTTAAAGCAAGAAATTTTTCTAAAATTATCCCATTATCCCATTGACAAACGCGATTTATTTGGGTATAATAGAGATAACAAATCAGCGGAGGTGTGCTGAATGGATCGCTTAGACCTTCTTGAACAAATTGAACAACTCGAAAAAGAGATTGCCGCACTGCCAGCGGGAAGTGTTTCCGCAAAAAAAATTAATGGAAAAGAATACTATTATCACCGTTATACGCAGAACGGACGGCGTGTCGAGCAATATATCGATTTTGATAAGGTGGAAGGACTGCGCAGGCAGATCGAAACGCGCAAAACTCTGGAAGGAAAATTGCGGGAACTCAAGCAATTGCTTCCGAAGCCGAAAAAGTCCGGCAAACCCAAAGTTGCCGGATATGAGTTCAAAACCTATGTTCGGATTGGGGAGCAGTTGGCAAATCTGGTAGCCCCTGTCAAAAAGTATGCTCACCGGGAATGTTACTCTGCTCTTTGCAACTATATTTTCGGCGAGCAACAGGACAAGGTGTTCATTCTTTACGGGCTTCGGCGCACCGGCAAGACCACGATGATCCGTCAGGTGATTCTCGATATGACGCCCGAACAGCAAGAGCGGGCGGCGTTTCTACAAATCAAATCAACCGATACGCTCTCGGATGTGAACGCCGATCTGAAATATCTGGAAAGCCAGGGCTACCGGTATGTCTTTATCGATGAAGTGACCTTAATGGAGGATTTCATCGAAGGTTCGGCGCTTTTTTCGGATATCTATGCCGCCAGCGGAATGAAGATCGTGCTTTCCGGAACCGATTCGCTCGGATTTCTTTTTACCGAAAACGAGCAGCTCTATGACCGTTGTATCCTGCTCCATACCACCTTTATTCCGTACCGCGAATTTGAGAATGTCCTCGGCATTCGTGGCATCGATGAATATATCCGTTACGGCGGAACGATGAGCATGGGCGGCGTTCATTACAACGAAGAGTCCTCCTTTGCCACGAAAAAAAGCGCCGATGAATATATCAACAGCGCCATTGCAAAGAACATTCAACATTCTTTGAAATATTATCAGGACGGCGGTCATTTCCGCGGGCTTTATGACCTCTATGAAAAAGGCGAACTGACAAGTGCGATCAACCGGGTAGTGGAAGATCTCAACCATCGATTCACCAAAGACGTCCTTACCCGCACTTTTCAATCGCAAAATCTCTCGGTTGCCGCACGAAACCTTCTCAAAGACCGCGAGCACCCGATGGACTTGAACGAGAACATTGATCGAGACTTTGTAGAGCAGTCGGTCAAAACTATGTTGGATATTCTTGACAAGGAAGAACAGACGCTTGAAATCGACGAAACTTGCGCCGCGCAGATTAAGGAATATCTCACTATGCTTGATTTGATCGTAGAAATCAAGCGCATCTATCTGCCGGTCGGCGCGGGCGACGACAGCAAAACCGTTTTCGTTCAACCGGGGATTCGTTATGCAATTGCGGAAACGCTGGTGGATTCGCTCTTACAGGATCAAAAATTCGGCGATCTTTCTGTCGAAGAGCGTAGCCGTGTGTTGGAGCGTGTGCTTGATACCATCAAAGGCTATATGATGGAAGATATCGTCCTTTTGGAAACCAAGCTTGCCAAACCCCACATGGAAGTTTTTCAATCGCAGTTTGCCGCCGGCGAAATCGATATGGTCGTCCATGACCCGAAGAACCTGACCTGCTCCATTTATGAAATCAAGCACAGCAAACAGGTTGTTTCACAGCAGTATGTTCATCTGAAAAACGAAACGCTTTGCGAGATGGTCGAGCACCGGTTCGGCAAAATTACCGGCAAGTACGTGATCTACCGCGGCGAGCCGACCACATCTGACGGCATTCAGTACCTGAATGTCGAAGAGTATCTGAAAGCTGTGGAGTGAAAATTCACTAATATTCACCATAATTCACCCTGCAAAGTGAATTTTATAAAATCACAAAGCAAAGTTGCATTAAACGGATTGATTATTTTGTATCTCAGGATGATTTGATGAATCATAAAAATTGCCGATAATAGAATTCAGAGAGCAATAAATGAACTTTTTCATCTTGGAATGGCTCTTTAGCACAAAAAAATGCTTTCCAAAACATTTTAAGAGATGCCGAGGAAAGCATTTTTATTGAACTTTTTGTTTGTATGATTCGATTAAAAGAGATTGGAATCTGTAAGACGACAGAATTCAAATATCCACCCCAAACGCCAAAAATCCTTTGATCGCCCAAATCAAGTTCGACCTATTATTTTTCGTTTTATCGATCCCCAACAAATCCGAACTTTCGAGTCCGGATTTGTTTTTTTGTGTCCCAATTGTCTTTGATCGTTTGATTTGACGATTTATTTACCGGTTGCTGCGCTCGGCAACGGCGGATCTTTCGGGATATCCACAACGGAGCTTGCTGTCGGAATATCGCCGCAAAGCTGTTCGTAGAGCCATCCGAAAATGCCGCACGACGTGTTCGAGAGTATTTTCGTAATATTCAGTTCTACCGGGAACGGAGCTTTATCCCACCACGTTACGGTGAACGTATAGGTTATATTGCCTTTTGCGTCCGCTTTGAAGCCAAGCGTCGGATTTTCGACGAGCTTCGCTGCGCCCTCGCCGCAGAGCGACGAGAGATAATTTTCAATAACGTCTTTTGCCTTGAAGAACACGAGTTCTCCTTTGTCGTCGAGCCAATCCATCTCCACGTCTTTGAATACTTCGGGCATTTTGCCGCCGCCAACTTTATCGGAAATATACTTTTGGATCTTGGATCCGATATTCTTCTGGAAGCTCTCGCTCTGGAGCCATTTGCCCATAAGCGCGCTGATGCATCCTTTCAGGAAGTTGGTCGTCAGATCTTTGAGTCCGTCGGCAAGCGCTTTCCAGAGGCTTGCTTTTTCGGGTTCTTCGTTTAGTTGCTTCAGATAATTGCTGACGCAAAGGTAAATCAGATATGCCGCAAGCGCACCTGCCACCATACCGGCTTTTGCCTTCCACGACGAGCCGGTTTCAAGAATGGATTTGACTCCGTCCGACGCCCAGTTGCCGACGATGTTGTCACCCGCCGTTCTGATCGCGGCAAAGCATTCGAGATTGTCTATATTGAATTTTGTGCCCCATACGATATTGACGCCGACCTCTCCGACAAACGCCGCGAAAACGTCTTTCGCCGGAGAAAGGATCGCGTCTGCAACCGGTCCGGCGTACAGATTCACAAGCATCGAGAACGCGCAGTCGCCGATCCATTTCGTCCACTCCGCGCCGTAAACCATCCAGTCCCACGCGTTTGCCCACCATTGGGCGTTCTTTCCTTGCTGTTCCCAGTATTGTACGTAAGCACGGACGATATCCTTGCTCATCAGTCGCAGTTCATAGACCGATTTGCGCGGCTCTTCGGAAATTCTCTTTACTTTATCGAGATATTCGTGCCAATGTTCCTGCGGAACGTATTTTTTGATGCGGTTGATCAGTTTTTCATGCTCCGCGTTCCATTCCGCCATGGGATCGGAGGGCTTTCCGAGCAGACGAAGATAAACGCGCGCCTCGTATTTTTTGCCCTCGTAATTGCATTCGACGGGTATATACATCTGGATACCCACCCCGTCGTTCGGCTCCCAAAGCATCGTCATCGGCTCGAACGCGCCGTCGTTGTCGTCGGAAACGGTCATCTTATAATTTTCGTTGATCAGATATTTATCCGCTATACACGCGTCGCGCGAAACGCTTCCGACCATCTTTTCGAATTTGATTCCGGCGTCTTTGACTTTTATGAATTTTGCACAGGTTGCCGTCTTTACCGCAAGCGTATAGAAGAAGCGCGTCTGCGAGAATTTTGCGTCGAAATCTCCCGCATATTCTTTTTCATATGCTTTCGTTTTTGCCGAAGGAACGGGATTTGTTTCGTCAAGCTCGGCGTCCGTATCGATGGAAAGCCCCTCGGGATACATAAACCCTTTTATCGTTCCGTATGGATTTTCCTTGCTTTCATAGACCGCCTCTATATTGACCGCATACCTGTCGGGCTTCGTAAAGCCCCCTTTCTTTTCCACTGCCGGGGTGTTGTTCTTTACCACCGCCCAATAGGTATACTTTGTATCGGCAGGCTCGAATTTGATCTCAAAATGATCCTTTGGATCGTACTTGAATTCTTTTGGCTCTTCGGTCGCGTCAACGATCATAAATCGGAATTTGTACGTAAATCTGTCGCCGCCGATTGCCTCAAACGCAGTGGAATTTCCGAGATAATGGATTGTTCCGGGCGTGTCGCCGTCCTCGATGAACTGGAGATACGGCTCGCCTACAAGCCGGAACACCACCGTGTTTCTGAAAACGGCCTCGTTCCCTTCGAGAATGAAGGTAAGGTCGCCGGTCTTGTCGTTGTCGTCGGGATCCGCCGACACTTCGGCAACGACGTATCTTCCAGAAACCGTAAGACTGTGTACCGTCAGACCGCTTCCCGAAGCCGAGATGAGCTTCGTAAGGTCGTCTCTGTCGTGTTCGTTGCCTTTTTCGTCGATCTCGGCGATTCTCGCCTTTACGAGAACAGGCGGATCGCCTTTGCGTATCGCGTCGCCGAAGTCTTTTGCGACGTACATTTTATATTTCTTTTTCTTGTCGTCATCGTCGGTTTCGCCGTCGCTAGAAGCGCCGGCGATCGTGGCCGCTGCCGCGGCTCCCGAAAGTACGCTTATGATAATGCCCGCGGGAATGGAAACGTCGACTTCTCCCTCTTCCGTCGATGCGGGATTTTCAACTTCCACCGTGCCGGTGGGAGTGCCCGTCCCGCGCGAGAGGATACCGTCCACGAGGAACATAAGCTTGATGCCGTTTTCTTCCACTTTCAGAAGAAGATTTTTATTGTCGCTTCCCTCAACGTCGTAAAGAAGGAATTCTCCGCGCACGCCTTTCAAAGCGAACGTTCTCTTGGTTTCTTCAACCGTTACCTTCTTTTCGGTATTCGCTTT
>SVUK01000002.1 GCA_015063325.1 Oscillospiraceae bacterium
ATCCGCGTCGGTGGTGATGATGACAGGGTTATCCGACGCGTTGTAGGTGTCCGCCGAAACAGTGACAGCCGGAACAACCACAAGCATCGAAAGCACCATTGCCATCGTCAAAACAAAGCAAAGGATTCTTCTTTTCATGTTTTTGGTTCTCCTTTTGAGAATGAAATTTCGCCGGGGAAAAATAGATTTGGGCATAGTTCGCCTTTTCTACAACTTTATTATATTATAGTAACATTATTTTGTCAAGTGTTTTTTATGAAAAAAGAAAACTTTTTTACCCAAAAAGAAAAAATATATTATCTTCCATAGAGACATCCATTTTCATAGAATTCTTGCTACTCAGAATCAGAATATTTTGGCTTTTTGAGTTAAAAATTTTGAAAATTGCAAAAAAATTGTTTTATTTTGATTTTTTGCAAAACTCTATTGACATTTTTGTTCTTTTATGTTATGATGGGCTCAATCGCTCGGAAAGGAGTTTTTTTCACATGAATGACGTTCAAATTGAAGCCGTAAACTTTCAAAAAGAGCCGTTTCCATTCGTTTTGCACACGAATATGAAATCCTCGATTGACGGATTTTATACCAACTGGCATTTGGAAATTGAAGTTTTGCTCACATTGGATGGTTCGGAAACCGTTTCGATTGACGACGCCGTTTATACCACGCAACCCGGCGATATTTTAGTGATCAACTCCGGAAAAACTCACACCGGAAGCAATACCAACTGGCGCCATCACTGTCTGATCCCCTCAATGGAATTTTTGAACTCGCTCGGCATTCATGCAACGGCGCTGACTCTGCAACCGCACATTCGCAGCGAGGAAATGACGCGCTTCTATTTGGACATTGTTCGTCAATATGAAAATGATAATCCCTACCGTCAAGCTTTAACGCGCGTTGCTGCCGAACGTTTTCTTTTGGAGCTTTACAAGCGCCATTCCTCCCCCGCTCTGTTTACCGAGCAAACACGTAAAAGCGGCGATTTTGCCGTTTCTGTCCGGGTCATCAATTTTTTGCGCGAACACTTTGCCGAGGACTTTGCCATTGACGAAATCAGCAATCGAATCGGCATCACCGCCGCCTATATGTGCCGCTGTGTCAAACAGACGACCGGAATGACCATTGTGGAACACCTCAATCTGATTCGCTGTCGTGCCGCATACCACTACCTTGCGAACTCTGATAAAAAAATACATGAAATTGCCGCTCTTTGCGGTTTTAACGGAAACTCCTACTTTGCAAAAACTTTTCAGCGCATTATGGGATTCTCCCCCAGCGATGTGCGAAGAAAGAAAAAATAAAAAAAGCTTTAAGGGGAGGGAGACAACTTTTATGAAAAAAGTTGTCTCCCTCCCCTTAAACGTCTCTCGTCTCTCCCTTTTCAAAAACTTTGAAAAGGATTTTTTATACTTTCGGATCGGTATTCTTTTGCTCCTTGGTTTTACCGAACAGTTTGAACTTGCTCTCCTTGCCTTGCACCAACCGAATGATGTTGGGCTTATGTCGCCAAACGATCAGAATTGCCGCTAAAATACAGCAAACCAGCGCGACCGGGTGCGCGCAAGCGCGCGGAAGCAACGCAACGGCAATTGGGCAGGTCACGCCTGCCGACATGGACGAAATGGACATGATTTGCACGGTGAACAGCAACAAAAGGAATATGCCTGCGCAGATAAGCCCCACACGCCAGTCGATAAACCAAACCGAGGTTGCACCAACCAAAAATGCCTTGCCTCCGCGAAAACGGTACCAAACGGGATATGCGTGCCCGAGCATGGCAAAAAATCCTGCAAAAGCGGCTCCCAAATGAAAATTGTTGCCGGTGAACATAGTACCCTCGAACTTTGCCGGATCAACAACGCCCAGCGCCTGAAATGTAAGTCCGAAAATCAAGCATGGCAAAACGGCTTTTGTAACATCGATCAAAAGTACCAACCAGCCGAATTTCCAACCGTACAGGCGCTTGAAATTGGTAAACCCCGGGTTTTTACTGCCAACGGTACGAATATCCTGTTTATAAACCAACTTAGAAAGCAGGATAGACGGATTAACGCCTGCAATCAAATAGGACGCGACGGCGGCAATCAACCAAATTGCAATTTGCATAATTACAAATCTCCTTTTGCCGATTTTATTGCAAAATCAAGAGAAAATCGTAAATTTCCTGTCCGCCATCGATCTCGTAAAGTTCGGCGGACGGGTAGCGCGCGGCAAAAGAAACGCGGAAAGTTTCTCTTTGCGCGTCGGTCATATCTTTTCCGTAAATGGCGATGAGAAAATCATGCGATTCGGCATTCAGCTTTTCCAAAAGAGCCAGTGCCGTTTCGGTATTGGTTGCACCCGACGACAGCATTGTCTTATCGGTAAATCCGATGTATTCCCCTTGCGTAATGGAAACACCGTCAATGGTGGCGTTTCGGATGGAATGCGTGACCATTCCCGTTACGACCCCCTGCATTGCCTCGCGCAGATCGGCGGCAATGATTTCGGCATTACCGGAATCGTAGGAGAGCATGGTCAAAGCGGCATACCCCTCGCCGATATTCTTACTTTCCACCACATATACCTCGGATTTTTGATAAAGCGACGCCGCCTGCTTTGCCGCCATAACGATATTCCCGTTATTGGGCAATACGAAGATGACGCGCGCATTGACCGAATCAAATGCGCTGATAAAATCTTCGGTTGAGGGATTTTTCCCCTGTCCGCCGTCGATAACAAAATCGGCGCCGAGCTCCGAAAAAGTTTGCCGGATTCCTTCACCGGTTGCAACCGTGACCAGTGCAAAATCCTTTTGCGCTTCGCTCTTTTGGTTTTGGAAGCGATTCCGAATTTCGGTTTCGCTATGCTGAAGGGTCATATTTTCAATTTTCAACGTCAAAAACTCGCCGTACTTCTGACAATGGTTGAGCACCACGCCGGGCGTCATTGTGTGAATATGCACTTTGACAATCGTATCATTCCGGAAACAAACGATCGAATCTCCAAGCGTTTGCAGTTCTACAATGAAATCGTCTACCGAGAAAGCGGAGAGATCTGTTTTTGAGGTTTGCAACCGCAGTAAAAACTCGGTGCAATAACCAAACTCCATAACGCTTTCCGGACCGAATTTGGAAAGATCCAGCTCGGCGGCAGGCGCCTTGGGAAGGTCGTTTTTCTGCGGTTCTTCCCCGTTTGCCGTTCGGATCACGCCTTCGGCGATATAGTAAAGTCCGGCACCGCCGCTATCGATCACGCCGGCTTCTTTCAGCGTTTGCAAAAGTTCGGGCGTGCGGTCAAGCGAACGTTTGAGTTCAGCAATATAGTCACTGCTGAACGACTGGAAAGTCGCTCCCTCTCCCACGCGCGCGGCGGCGTAGTCGGCGGCTTCACGTGCAACGGTCAAAATCGTCCCTTCGGTGGGATTGATAACCGCCGCATAAGCGCTTTTCACGCCTGCGCGCAGTGCTTCGGCAAGGTCTTCCACCGTTGCCGTTTCCTTTTCGGCAAGGCTTTCGGCAATGCCGGCAAACAGCTGGGAAAGAATGACGCCGGAATTTCCGCGCGCGCTCATCAGCATTCCATCGGCAAGCAGTTTCGCCGCTTTTCCGATAGAAGTTTCATCCTTCCCTTGCAAATTTCGCAGTCCGCCGCCGATCGTCAGGCTCATGTTTTCCCCGGTGTCTCCATCCGGAATGGGAAAAACGTTCAACTCGTTTACGATCTCGGCATTTGCCTGCAAATTTGCCGCGCCGCCGGAAACCAATTTTGTAAAAATTTGTCCGTCAAGAACCTGGTCTGTCATGATTATCCCTCGAACGTGTAAGTAACTTCTTTTCCAAATCCCCAAATACCGATGGCGCTTGGACCGATAGACGCGCCGATAATGGGACCGATATAGCCGATGTGAATGTTCTTGCAAGTTAGTTCCTTTTTAATCATGGCACAAACCGCTTCCACCTCTTCGGGATCGCAGTCGGCATGGGTAAGGTACACTTCCCCTTCGGGATCGTCATACACCTCTTTGAGCAATGCGACCAGCTCGTTAAGGGAATTTTGGCGCCCCTTCACCTTTTTGACCGGAACCTGATTGCCGTTTGCATCGGCAATTAAAATCGGCTTAACGCCCAACAGGTTGCCGAAAAACGCCGCCGAACCTTTGACTCTCCCTGCTCGTTTGAGCGCATTCAAATTATGTACGGTGACGAACTGGTTGACCTTTTTACGGTCCCCCATCACCTTTTCGTAAATTTCTTTTGCCGAGAGTCCCTCGTTGCGATATTTGGCGGCGCGAACGGCAAGCATTCCTTCACCGATTGACGCGTTGAGCGAATCCACGCAATAAATCTCGGCACCGGGATATTTGGCGGCAAGGTCCTTTGCAACCTTTTCGCCGGTGAACACCGAGCTGGATTGCTTGGTAGAGCAACCAATATAAACGATATTACACCCTTTTTCAAGATATTCGGTAAAAATGCGCTCAAACTCCACCGGAGGAACCTGCGTTGTCAAAATACGGTTTCCGGCGCGCATAATATCATAGAGTTGCTTGGGGGTATAATACTCAAAATCCAGGCTTGCCTGTTTTTCCTCTCCGTTATAAACGGTATTCATTCTTGCGTAATCAATGCCATATTGTTCGCGCAGATCTTTCATCAAATCCGAGCAGGAGTCGGTTAATATTTGAACAGGTCTCATAAAAAATCCTCCTTTTTTCTTTCGGAAAACTTCCCGAAAAACCTCTCCCATTATAAGGTAAAATAGGAAAAAGATACAATAGACAAAAAATATTCATGTATAGTTTTTTGACACTGTATGAATTTTGTCAAAAGTTTCTCCGCTCATTCGTCGGTCGATTTCGCAGTGATAGAAAATGTAAATTCCAAAACCTCGTCGTCGCCGGTAACCGTTACCGTTGCCGTTCCGGCTTCGGTGTTGGAGGAAATCATCCATACCCATTCGACGATTCCTTCGTCGTCTGCTGTTTTCGGATCTTTCAGCGCGGAAGCACCACTGTAACTGCCGGAGGGCAGCTTTACATGAATGGAATAAGATTTTCCCGGGATTCCTTTCACTTTAACAGTTGCCTTTTCCCCTTGCACAACGGGTTGGCTACCTTGAAAAAGAACCAGGGCGGATGGTTGGGATTGGTCGGGATCGGGGTGCTGTTGATCATCCGAATTCGGTTCGCCGGAAGGCACGCGGCTTCCCCAATTCGGCATCAGGTTCTCCCCTTCCTTTGCCAAACGGCTGTTTCCCGTGGCATAATCAATGACAATCCCGGGTTGTACATTATAGCAGAACACGCAAAACGAAATTCCTTTGCCGCCGTCCTCAATCGAATAAGCTTCCATCAGCACACCGAGCGCAACAAGATCGCTCCCGTTAAACAGCGGCGTAACGCGGTAAAGCACATGATTTCCGGTTTCTTTGACGTAATCGGCAACCATGTTTTCAAAAGGCAACATCCCATCCACATTGAGATACCGCGTTCCGGTGATCAAATTTTGCTTGTTGGCATTTTCTCCGGTCAGTTGAAATCCAATCAAATGACAGCGGTTATAAAGATATTTGCCATCCACGATGTCATATTTGGCATCCTCAACCTTTTCCGGCCAACCGGTTGGTTTGACGTTTCCGATACTGCCGCGCGCTTCGGTCGGCATCAAATCTTTGCCCACACTCGCAATGCAAACGCCGCAACGGCCGAGCCGGTCCAACTCTGCATAGGTTTCATATGAATTTCGTGCCGCGGTCTTTTCGGCGTCTGTAAAATACGGAGCGTTTCCGTTGATTTCGGCATACGCCTCCCCTGAATAACCGGGTAAATCCGCCAACGAAACAAGCGTTTTTCCCTGTTTCTCCTGCTTGAAAAACGGCAACAGTCCGCAAGAGGAAAGAAGAAGCGCAAAAATCAACAAAACAGGAAAACAGCTACAAAGAAACTTTTTCACGGCAGATAGACCTCCTCGGTGATTTTTTCATGCGAAAATCCTGCAAAATCGGTTGTGGAAATCTGCTTCATTACCGACAAATCCAAATCAAATTTCAAATCGGACGGGTAGATGCGATTCCAACGATAAACCACCAATTTCTCAATTTTTTGGACAACAGGTGCAGGCGAAAGAGTCTCCAAAAAGCACCAGTCCCCCTGCTTTGCGGTCAAAAGCGGATTCGCGCAAATTTGCAAATCGGCGCTCGTTTTATCAAACAACTCGGCAGTATAGGAATCGACAGTTAGTTTGCCTCCACTGATCTCTAAAATCCGGTCGGTCAGTACACGATCCCTACTTTGCCTTCGGTGATTGAACAACATTCCGTTCCGATCATCCAAAACAACAATCAAATTCATAAAGAGTCCTCTTTTAAAAAAGTTTGAGAAAAGGAAATGCGGATGCGTCGAACAATTTCAGCGCATCCGCATTTCTGCGGTTGAAAACCGATCAACGTTTGCCGACCAGCTCCATGGTATCTTTAGCAATCATCAGTTCCTCATTGGTGGGAATCACCAACATTTTTACGGTTGCACCGGGCGCGGAAATATCGTATTCCACCGAGGTGCGTTTTGCTTTTTGATTGATTTCCTCGTCGATCTTTACGCCCAGGAATGCCAAATTTTCGGCAACGCGAGTGCGGTACTGCGGATTGTTTTCACCAATACCGCCGGCAAAGACGATGGCATCCACGCCGCCCATTGCCGCCGCATAACCGCCGATATATTTGGTGAGCTGATGAACCAGCATACTCTCTACAAGCTGATACCGCTTGTTGCCGGCTTTTGCGCCTTCCTCAATATCGCGGTTGTCGCTGGTGGTTTGCGAAACGCCGAGAATACCCGACTTTTTGTTCATGATATAGTCAATCTGATCAGGGGTCAGATTCTCTTTCTTCATCAACAGCGGAACGATTGCAGGGTCGATGGAACCGCAACGCGTACCCATGATGATTCCTTCCAACGGCGTCAGTCCCATGGTGGTATCAAAGCACTTGCCGCCCTTGACAGCCGCAATGGAAGAGCCGTTTCCGAGGTGACAGGTCACGATTTTCAGTTCTTTGGGATCCTTTCCGAGCATTTCCGCCGCACGCATGCTGACATAGCGATGGCTGGTTCCGTGAAAGCCGTAACGGCGAATATGGTACTTTTCGTAATACTCGTAGGGGAGCGCGTAGAGATATGCGTAATCAGGCATGGTCTGATGGAAACCGGTGTCAAATACCGCCACCTGCGGCACACCCGGCATCATCTTTTCGCAAGCGCGAATACCGGTCAGGTTGTGGGGATTGTGGAGCGGACCGAGCTCGCAGCACTCCTCGATGGCTTCAATCACCTTTTCGTCAATGATAACCGAGCCGGAAAACTTTTCGCCGCCGTGCAGAACGCGATGTCCCACCGCGCTGATTTCGGAAAGCGACTTGATCACGCCGTATTCTTTGGAGGTCAAGGTATCCAGCACCAGTTTGACTGCCTCGGCATGGTTTGCCATTTGAATTTCGATTTTATATTCGGGTTTGCCCTCTGCCTTTTGTTTGAAGTTGCCGCCCTCGATGCCGATACGGTCCGCCTGTCCTTTGGCAAGCAGGGTTTCGGTTTCCATGTCGATCAGCTGATATTTGATAGAGGAACTGCCCGCGTTAATAACCAGAATTTTCATGTTTGTCGATCCTTTCTTTTTTTGAAAAACTTACTGCTCTATTTTACTATATTTTCCGCATTTTGTCAAGAGATGATTCCGATTTTCAACAAAGAAAAATCCCGTCCGCAAATGCGGACGGGACAGATTCTTTTTTCAGGAAAGTTTCGGCGTTTTGGCAAGGCTGGCGGCAATTTCCTCATCGGTGGGGATATAGTCGGTCATGGTGCCGTTGTGGAACTGCTCGTATGCATACATATCAAAGTAGCCGGTACCGGTCAAGCCGAAGACGATAGTCTTCTCTTCTCCGGTCTCTTTGCATTTAAGCGCCTCGTCAATGGCAACGCGAATTGCATGGGAGCTTTCGGGCGCCGGGAGAATACCCTCGACGCGCGCGAATTCTTCGGCGGCGGCAAACACGTCAGTCTGCTTGACACTGGTGGCTTCCATCAGCCCCTCGTCGTAAAGCTCGGAAAGGATGGAGCTCATGCCGTGATAGCGGAGCCCTCCGGCATGGTTGGGCGCCGGCATAAAGCCGCTACCCAGCGTGTACATTTTTGCAAGTGGGCAAACCTTGCCGGTATCGCAGAAATCGTAAACATACTTGCCGCGCGTCAAACTCGGGCAGGAAGCCGGCTCGACGGCGATGAAGCGGTAATCGGCTTCACCGCGCAGTTTTTCGCCCATGAAAGGCGAAATCAGACCACCGAGGTTGGATCCTCCGCCGGCACAACCGATGATGATGTCGGGTTTGATGCCGTATTTATCCAACGCGGCTTTTGTCTCCATACCGATGACCGACTGGTGCAGAAGCACCTGCGCAAGAACGCTACCCAAAACATAGCGATAACCTTCGCGCGTAACGGCTGCTTCGACCGCCTCGGAAATGGCACAGCCTAAACTGCCGTTCGTGCCAGGAAATTCCTCTAAAATTTTGCGACCGACTGCCGTTTCGGTGGAAGGAGAGGGTGTTACCGACGCACCATAGGTACGCATAACCTCGCGGCGGAAGGGCTTTTGTTCGTAGGAAACTTTGACCATATAAACTTTGCAATCCAAATCAAAGTAGGAGCACGCCATGGAAAGCGCAGTTCCCCACTGCCCGGCTCCGGTCTCGGTTGTTACCCCTTTGAGTCCCTGCTTTTTGGCGTAATATGCCTGCGCAATGGCGGAATTAAGTTTGTGGCTTCCGCTGGTGTTGTTCCCCTCAAATTTATAGTAGATTTTGGCAGGCGTTTGCAATTTTTTCTCCAAGCAATAGGCGCGAACCAGCGGAGAAGGACGATACATTTTATAAAAATCCAAAATTTCCTGCGGAATGGG
This sequence comes from Oscillospiraceae bacterium, assembly GCA_015063325.1. GTDB lineage: Bacteria > Bacillota > Clostridia > Oscillospirales > CAG-272 > UMGS1865. The sequence goes on from SVUK01000002.1 coordinate 8,937, forward strand.
AATCAACCGATCGGTGTTATTCAGCTCCTGCGCAACGAGCTCATCACAGAACACGTGGGAAAGTTCCTCGGCGGTCATGGGTTTTCCGGTGCCGGGATTGAGAAGGGGCGCCGGCTTGGTTTTCATGTCCGCGCGGACGTTGTACCAATATTTTGGCATCTCGGATTCTTCCAAATAGATTTTGTAAGGGATTTTTTCGTAAGGCATTTCAAACACTCCTTTGCCTGTTTCGGCTGAAAATTTTGTGAGGGGTTCGGAGTTCCCTTGGAAGAAAAAAAGCCCCTGACTATCTCTCGATAGCCGGGACGAATCTCTCCGTGGTGCCACCCGGAATGAAGGGCTTTGCCCTCCGCTCATAACACATACCCCAGATATGCGGCGTCAATGATAACGGGAACGCGCCCCGTCGAAGCCTACAAATGCACGCGCCTGCATCCTTCGGTTCGCCCTCAAAAGTCCATTCACAAATCACGCAACGCCGCGATTCCACCATCTGCGGCTCTCTTTGGAAGCGCCCGATCTGCTACTCGTCTTTCTCATCGGTTTGTTACAGTATACTCCCACAAAAAGAATTTGTCAAGAGTTTTTGCATAATTTTGCAGAAAAATTTTTAAAATTTCATTTTTTTGAAAAAACAAATTTTTCTATTGACATTTCCGGAAAAAGTCAGTATAATAAGAGCGTTACGGACCATTAGCTCAGTTGGTCAGAGCCACCGGCTCATAACCGGTTGGTCCAAGGTTCGAGCCCTTGATGGTCCACCAAGAATGGGAGGCATGCGTTGCATGCCTCCCATTCTTGCTTGACATTTCATCGCCCGAATCTTCTCCATTCCGCAAGGAATGGAATGCAATGCGCACAGAAAGGTTTGCTTTTGGGAAATATTGGCGCATTGCTGGGTTCTGAGCCCTTGATGGTCCACCAAAAATTCCGTTCACGCAAGTGAGCGGAATTTTTTACTTCTTCACACTTTACTTTTCACTCTTTCGGCGTGAACGGAATTTAAGTAAAAGTGAATAGTGAAAAGTGAAAAAGTGAGATACACAAATTGTGAAAAACGTATTTTTGTCAGAGCCGCAACGGAGACCGAGCCCTTGATGGTTTTTTCCGCTTGCTCCTCCCCCCCTTTCGCAGAAAAGGAATGCAATGCGCAAAGAAGATTTTCATTCTGTAAATATCGGCCCATTGCCGGGGTTCTGATCACTTGATAAAATTTTACTGAATTCTCCATCTCTCGCTTGCCTTTTTCCCGATTTATGTTATAATAGAGTAGAACCAAAAAACGATGGGGGTTACGCGGTGAAAAAAGAACTTTCGGAAATGAGCTTAGAAGAACTTTGGAAATTATTCCCCATATTTCTTGTTCCGCACAATGAAAAATGGGCTGACGATTATAGAAAAATGGAAACTTTTCTGCAAACTATTCTTTCCGATTTCCCGGTAAAAAGGATTAGCCATATCGGAAGCACTGCAATACCGCAAATTTGGGCAAAGAATATCGTTGATATTCTTGTAGAGGTTTCCGATAACACCCCTGTCATTGATGTTTCAAATGCGCTGAAACAAAATGGATTTTTGGAAATGTATGCAGAAGAAAAGAGAATCGCTTTGAATAAAGGATATACGAAGAACGGATTTGCGGATTCGGTTTATCATGTTCATCTCCGATACATAGGCGACAACGACGAATTGTATTTCCGGGATTATATGACGGAATATCCCCAAATTGCCAAGGAATACCAATCTCTAAAACTTACCCTTTGGAAAAAATTTGAACACAACAGAAGTGCGTACACCGATGCAAAAACCGATTTCATTCGAAAATGGACGGCGGAAGCTCGCGAAAAATATAAAAACAGATACTAACCGCTCTTCATAAATTTTGAAGATACAATTTTTTTATAAACTTTAAGGATATAATAATGGAAATAAAACTGATGACAAGGACCGAAGAAACCGTTAAAATTTACTTTGAAAAAGCACAAGATCCATTTATCAAAGCAATGCTTCCGCAAAAGGCACAAAGTGTGAAAGAAGCCCTTGCAGACTATCGTGAAACGCTTTTGCCTTCTGCAACGAGTTACGGCCGCACAATTTGGGCGGACGGACAATACGTTGGCGACGTCTGGTGCTACTGCATAGACAGCGCCGAAGAACCGAACGCTATGCTTAGTTACTGCATTTTTAATTGCTCTTATCGAAACAAAGGAATTGCAACAAAAGCCGTTTCTTCGTTTTTGCAAGAGATTTACCGAAAATTTAAGCTTCAATCCATCGGAGCCTTCACATTTTCGGAAAATCTCGCCTCCATCAGGGTACTTGAAAAAGTTGGTTTTTCCTTCATAGAAAACTTTACAGAGGACGGAAAAGAATCAAAATATTATCAGCTCACATTTCAGCAATGACAATTCTCTACCGAATCAAAAAATGCCGCCGGATAATCCGGCGGCATTTTTTGAAAGAAGACGTTTGATTACCACGTCATTTTGATTTCGTTGGAATCGCCAAGTTCTGCATACGAAACGCGGTTTGCAGCATATTCCTTGCCGTTGACGACAAAGCTCTTTTTGCCGGTCTTTTCGGCAAAAATTCGCACCATCTTACCGTGAACAGGAAGTTCCACTTTGAATTTTTCCAAGAAAGAATGCTCCGCCGGTACCAAAATCAACTCGTCGTCCTGCGGCTGAATGCCGAACAGATCGGTCAGGAAAATCTTTACCACCAGTGCGCCGCTTCCCGTAAACCAGTCGTTGAGAGCAGAACCGTCCACGTTGATTTTGGGGTTATAGCAATAGGCATTCTGCATAATGTAGGGCGTTTTGTCCACCCACTTGTAGGAAATGGGCAACAGCTTTTTGATTTGTTCATTTGCCATTTCATCCAGCCCGATGTGGTAGAGCGCATGAGTCAGGAAGAGCGAGGCATGGATGTAGGTTGCAGCGTTCTCCGCCGTTCCTGCCGGCAGTTTGCCGATCCGCCCAACGGTCCCGGCGGAATCGGGGTCAAAGGGCACGTCAAAGGTGCGCAGACCGTATTTATCATCCAACCGCTCGCAGGCTTTAATAATATCCTTTTCGTAGGACTTATCGTACAATCCGGAATTTGCAAAAGAGGAAACCGACGTGGAGGAAACGCGGGCTTTGCCGTCAACATCATGGAAAGAACCAACGAAGAAGGACTTTTTATCGCCCCAACCGTGAACCACACGGCGCTCGCCGTCTTTTTCCTGAATGGCATGTTTGAAGAATCCGGCTTTGATCGTTTCCTGCGCGGCTTCGTATTCGGCAATTTTATCGTCCATACCGCCGACCTTTTTCAGAACTCGGATCATCGTGGTAAAGTTATCATAGGCTTGCAGCGTTGCCATAACCGAAACACCATCGCCGAAGCGTTTTTCCTTATTTAACGGTTTTCCGATGGTATCGATTGCGTCGTTCCAGTCGGCATACAGCATCCGTACGCACCCGGTTTCGGGGACGATATTGCGCACCAACCGGTCGGCAATGCGGATCATGTGCATCAGCACACTGTCCTTCATCTCCGACGGGCGAACGATTTCTGCGTCTTCCTCCACAATTTCGTAGTAGCCGAGAACTTGATCCAAAAAGGCAAAATCGCCGGTGTAACGGAGGTAATAATCCATACAGTTGATCATCCAAATACCCATGTCGATATAGTTGGCAAGATCCATTTTGGAGACCAATCCGGGCGTTGGGATGGAGAAAAAGCGCGGTGCACGACCGTTCGGGAACAAATGGGAGAGTACGACCTCGATCTTTTTGCGCGTATCCTCGGCGTTCCAAATAAGCGATTGCTCAAGCTGCTGGGCAACATCGCGATACCCAATATTTCCGCCGCCGCCCATATCTTTTCCAAGAGCGCAAATGTTGACCTGATACTGCACCTTGCGCAAAAAGGCTGACAACACTTTTTCCGAAAACGGAACACCCGAAACGCGCTCGACTTCAAAATGCAGGTCGCTCTTCATGGGGTGGTCGATGCGAGCATAGAGTTCGTCGGCATAGGCGCCGGAGAGATCTACACGGTCATGCGTGGTGGAAAAACGATACTCCAAGCGCGCTTCGCCGGAAAGTTTCAGAGTCGTCACGTCACCGGCGATAGCGTAATCGTCGAATGCTTTGCAGTGAATGGGATTTTCAATTTTGCACTCGCGCGCAACGCGAGCGTTATTCAGCGTGCAGTTGATGCCGCCGGCAAACTGAGCGCGTGCGGTTGTCTGTTCACGATAGAGAATTTCGGCTCCCTCGATTGCAACCTGACGAATTCCCTCATGGAAAATGTTGCAATCGCGGCGGTTGCCCTCGGAAACGTCAAAGAAAATTGTGTTTTCATCCTCTACTCTTGCCTCTTTGAAATAGCGGTACCAAAGGGTATGGTTGCTGTTATCGTTGCGCAGATAGGGGTTGAAATAGGAAGAGATTGTGATTTGTTCGGGAGTGTTCTTTCCGGGCAGAACGGCAACGGAAAGATGAATATCTTTTGTATCCGACAGAAAAACGCGAACGGCAAAGGTCATATTTTCCAACTCGGTAAAATAGAACACCGAATGCTCGGTAAAAACGGTATATCGGCGCGAAATATCCTCGTTTTCCAAAATGGGCATTCCCAAAAGCGAGGTGAGCTTCCCTTCCACATTAGCAAAAATAGCAATGGTGGGCTCGTCTCCCTCTTTAACTTCCGGGAAGATGGTGAACTGACCGTCCAGCGCGCGCAAATATCCGCAAGCGTACGCCCAAAGCAGGCGTCCGTCATAAATATACGGCTGGCGCGTATCTCCCTTGGTACGCGGATATGCCAGTACCGATTCATCCTCCAAAAAGTAATGCGGCTCGGCAATGGCTTCCTTTTTGCCAGATTGAACCATTTTTTGGATATGTTTAACCTCTTCAAAAAATTTCATTCCTGTTTTCTCCTATTGTATTTGCTTTTTACACATGCAAAACGCTTCGGCATTGCCGGAGCGTTTTGCTGTAGTTCTTCTCATTTCTTCAAAACAAAGAAATCAAACGACGATTGACCATCCGCCGTCGTCTTCTTCAACCGTCGGTTCGAAATCCAACTGTTTTTCATCCTCCTTTTTCTCCTGCTTTGTGCAGGCAAACAGAGCGGTTGCCAAAAGAAGGGCGAGAATGAGCGCAATGATTTTTTTCATTTTTCTTTTCTCCTTTTTTATCTTCTTTTCGTTTTCATTTCTTATTTTGTCAAAAGCCAACCGAGAAGGTCCTCGTTTTCAGCGACATAGTCCCAACAATCGTGTTGCAACCAATAAGTGGCGCTATCGTAGAACACGTATTTCGCATTCCATGCTTTTGCGAGTGTATCTGCGTTTTCGGAAGAAACGATTTCGTCATCCTCGGCATGAACGATCATCACCTTAGCATTTCCGATGCTTGCGCTCGGGTCGCCGGCGCCGGAAATCAGCACCGCGGCGGTAAGCTGGTCCTTATGCCGCACCAAGAGATCGCTGACGGCATAAGCTCCGGCATCTGCCCCAATGGCGTATTTCTTACCGGTGTGATATTCGTCGGCAACATCGCGAATCATTGCCGAAACAGCTTTCATCACCTCGGTTTCGGCAATCGTCGTGGTGGAATAGTTGCCGTTTGACACCTCAATTCCCGTCCATGTACCGCGTGGGCACTGGGGAACAAGAACGATGGCTTGATTCTTCTCAATCAATTCGGAAATCACTTCTTTGGCGACCAAAACGTTCTGCATATTATCGGTTCCGCTTGCAAGCTCGGTATTGAGATAGGTAACCAGCGGATAGGAAGCGCCCTCGGTATAGCCTGCCGGGAAGAAAATACGGAATGGCAGGTTGACCCCGTTTGCCGCTTTGTAAGTATAGGACGGCATGGATTCGACCATACGGGCATAGTCGAAGCTCTGACCGGCAGAGGTGGAATAATAAAACGTACTGTTTGTCTCCATACCCAAAGCATGAATTGCGGCAATGCCGCCGGAAGTGTACGGATAGGTTTTTCCCATTACACGTCCGTAATCTACGCTCGTGATACCAAAGTAGGTGTTGCGGTCAAATACCACGCCGTCGGCGCCGGTTTTGGTTTTCGGATAGCCACAGAAAATCATTTTGCCGTTTGTGCCGTCAATGATATTATCGGTAACATAAAACGAATTTCCCATTTCATACGGACCGCGGCTGACCTTGATAAAGGCGTTGACCGAATAATCGGTGCCGGGATCGATTTTATCCGGGCGCTGAGTGGTAAAGCCTTCGCCGATTTTGGCAAAATAGTTGCCACTGACGTCAACGTTTGAAAATTCTATGGTCTGATCCGAGCCTTCAGCGCCTGCCCAAAGCTCTACGCCGAACCAAACGTTTTGCACCACGTTGTTGCGGTAAACAATATTCTTGCTGGAAATGTCGGAATTGGACTGCGTGGTCATGGCGGTATCGTAAATCTGATCGAAAAAGCAGTTTTCAATCGTCATGCCGTCGCAGGAATTCCAGTTTTCAACGGCGTTGCCCAAACGGGTATCGTAGTTGCGCCAATCACCGTAATTTAGATCCACGGTACCACCGATGAAAGTGAACGAGCAATTCTTAATGGTAAAGTTTTTGCAGTTGAACACGTGGGCCGCGTGGTTACCGAAATTGCGGAAATCCAGATTGAGAACGGTCACGTTGGAAACACCCTCGCCATTAAACGCGAATTTGTGCTGGGAGAGCTCAACCGAAGAAAAGCGCGTTGCCGGGTTGCCACCCTCGCAATATAGATAAACGTACTTGGTATCATGATAGAAGCAAAGATCGGGTCCCTTCAAATCACTTCCGTTCTTCAATTCATAAGATGGGATGGACGCAAAGGTTTTTAATCCATTGCTAACGTCGGTCAGAGCAAGCGTATTGTTGCTGCGCTGTCCTTCCTTTTTCGTCTGTTTGTAAAGTTTTTGAATCTTAATTCCCCAAGCTTCGCCGTCATTAAACACGATGGAGCCGATATCTGTTTCGCCCGAAAAAACAATTTGTGTTTTGAAATAATACAGATTTGTCTTTCCCTTTACCGGAAGCCAGAGATTCGGATCGGACGCATCAATGGAGCCATAGAAAATCGGTTTTTCGCCGCTACCATAGGTGGCGTAGGTCACGCCGCTCTGCAAGGTAAAAAAAAGTTCATTATCTCTGCGGAACTCACTGCCGCACTCAAACAGCACCAAATCACCGCTTTTGACCGCATTCGCCTTTTTTGGAGAAGCCCAGGCAGTTTCAGGCGAGGTGCCGTTGTTGGCATCGTTTCCATTGATCGACGAGATGTAATAAGTTTTTCCGCTCGCCGCCGGAACCACTGCAAATGCTTTCGTTGCCGCCAGCTTTTGCTGATAGATTTCGTCCAATTCGGCACGCGCCGTTGGCGTCATGGCTCTCCAAGCGGATTCATCGTCTTCATCTCCGCCGTTTTTTTCAATGGTCCCCTTCTTTAATCCTCCATCGGATCCGGCATTTCCGTTACAAGCGGAAAGAACACCGGCAAAAAGAAGAACAGCTAACAACAGTGCCAATATTTTTTTCATGGTCATCCTCTGCTTTCGGTATTTCTTTTTTTGGTTTTGCATATTGCATATAAAAACCTATGTTAATTATATCATCATTAATGGAAAATGTCTATAGGAAATTTTTCGATAATGTAAAATTTTTTTGAACGAACAGGGAAAAATGAAATTGTAAAATAACAAAAAGAGAAACGCCGAAAAAGCGTTTCTCTTTTCTATTTACAACTTCAATTTCAACTTCAATTCTTATTTTCGAAATTCTCGGGTGTAAGAGGCGGAAAAAGCGTACACCCCCAGCGGCGGAAGCGCAAAATCGTTTGATCCAAATATGCGCGGTTCCAGCCGAGCTCTTCTGCTAAACAATCGCGGCAGAAGAATTCTTTTGCCGCGCGATTAATCAGCTTTCGGTGGGCACCGACGTCGATCCCGTCGAGGACGGTACCGCAACGCATACAATTCACTTTTTATCCACCACTTTGCAGCGAAACAGGCGCGTTCCGTGCGGCTCAATGGTCAAATCGAAAGAGTCACACCGCAAAGGCTGATCCTTGCCGCTCCAAAGCTCCTTGGCAACAATGGTTTTGCCGCTTGTTGCAGTGATTCCAAGTTCGTCCAAGCCGAAAATGAAACGATAGTCGCCTTCGCTCATGTTAAAGCAACCGATGGCAAAATCGCCGCCCTCCAACAGGCGTGCATAAACCAAAATATCGTCCGGACAACGGTCCAGCGCGATACGATAAGGCTGGCAAAGCGCAGGATCCTGGTTGATGGCAATCACGTCTTTATTTGTCAAAATATCCGTTGCCTCGGCGGGCATATTGCGAATATCACAGCCGATGATCAGCGGCGAGCCGAACAGCGACCAAATGGAGAAATGCGTTTTGTGATCATGGAGCGTGCAACCATTGGTTTCAAAAAATCCGTCAATAAAACTGTTTCCTCCCATACCGACGATGAGCATATCCATATCGTTAAAGCATCCGTGAGCGCCATAAGGAAGCATTTTAATTTGCTGTTCGGTAATGCTCTTGATGGACGCCCAGCTGTTTTGGATATCGTGGGTCGAACGCCAAGTATGCGAACCGGTGGTTTTGATCCATTCCTGTGTTTCTTCCATGCCCCAGGAGCACGCCGCCAAAACGATATCGCGACCGCAGTTGGCAAGTGCGGCACCGATGCGACGATAGAAGTATTTGCCTGCCAGCGTTCCCGTATGATAGCAAAAATCGTATTTGAGGTAGTCCACGCCCCAGGAGGCAAACGTCTCGGCATCAATAAACTCATGATCGTAGCTACCGGGATAGCCACCGCAGGTCATGGTGCCGCAACAGGAATACATTCCGAATTTGAGCCCTTTGGAATGAATGTAGTCGCCGAGCGCCTTCATGCCGCTCGGGAATTTTTTATGATCGGCAACAAGACGACCTTCGGCGTCGCGCTCCATTTCCGACCATCCGTCATCGATGATAATATATTCGTACCCTGCCTTGGTAAGTCCGGAAGAAACAATAAAGTCAACCGTTTCGCGCACCAGTTGCTCATTGATCTCGGGTCCGAAAGTATTCCAGGTATTCCAACCCATCGGGGGTCTGTTGATTGTCATAACAATGCTCCTTTTCTTTCAAAAAGTGTTATTTTCTTTATTTTACCATTCACCTGCAAATTTGTAAAGGGGATTTTGGAAAAAAGGATAAAAAATACCGCTTCCCTTTCTTCTGCAAAAGAAAAAACCAAAAACGGGGGGTTTTCATGAAAAGTATAACTCAACGTTTCGAGAACTGTTGAGGCGTATAGAAAATGCCCCTGTGGGGCGTTTTTAGCGGCAATCCATTGGGCTATGCCCGGTTGACCGCCAAAGGTCAACCGGGATAAGAAAAAAGCCCCCATATGGGGGCATTTTTCTTATCTCTTCGAGAACTGCGGTGCGCGACGTGCGGCTTTGAGTCCGTACTTCTTTCTTTCCTTCATACGAGGATCGCGCGTCAGAAGTCCTGCGGCTTTGAGCGCCGGTTTGTATTCGGGATCAGCGGCAAGAAGAGCGCGTGCGAGTCCATGACGGATTGCGCCTGCCTGACCGGAGATTCCGCCGCCTTTGACGGTGGCAATAATATCGAATTTGCCCTGCGTTCCGGTAACGCCAAAGGGTTGATTAACGATAAGCTTCAGCGTTTCAAGTCCAAAATAATCGTCAATTTCTCTTCCGTTAACGGTGATGGCACCGGTTCCCGGAATGATGCGAACACGAGCAATGGATTTCTTTCTTCTGCCGGTTCCGTAGAAATAGGGTTTTGCACTGGTATACATTCGTGTTTTCCTTCCTTTCTCTCAATTAAAACTCGTAAGCTTCCGGCTTTTGCGCCTCATGCTTATGAGCTTCGCCGGCATAAACCTTCAGACGGGTAAACGCCTGCGCGCCGAGGGTGTTTTTGGGAAGCATTCCCTTAACAGCTTTCTCCATAGCGAGCGTGGGGTTTTCCTGCATCAAGGTTTTGTACTGAACCTTTTTGAGTCCTCCGATATAACCGGAATGATGGTACATATACTTTTGCTCCAGTTTCTTACCGGTCAGAACCGCCTTTTCGGCGTTGACGATGACAACGAAGTTTCCGCAGTCAACATGGGGGGTGAATTCGGGAGCGTTCTTGCCGCGAAGAAGATCGGCAGCAGCAACAGCGGTTGCGCCGAGGGTCTTGCCTGCAGCGTCCAGAATGTACCACTTGCGAACCACAGATTCTTTTTTCTGCATAAATGTGGACATTTGAAATTCCTCCAAAAATTAGTATATCTTTTTCATGCTCGCTCATTATAGCATACCCTTTCGGGATTTGTCAAGGGGTTTTTCAAAACTTTTTCTGAAATTTTAATTTAGCAGGCACTTTTCTCTTATTTTCTCTCGTTTTTGCACTGATTTCGTATCTTTTCCTGCTTTTCAAGTCAAAAAAGAGACGCCTTTCGCAAGCGGTGCGATCGGCGTTTCTTTTCTACTTAATATATCTTCTTAATATAACTTAGTATTACCGCAACGTATTTGCCGGCACACGCTTTTTTGGCGGCATTCGCTTCTACAAACGCCCTGCCTTGCGATGAATAGGGATTCCCTGCGCTTGCGGCGGAATAGAACGCGAAAATCTCCTTTGCAAGCGCGTCGGGGTTCTCCGGCTCCACGCAAACGCCTGCATTTGCCAAACGAAGTACTCTTTCCAGCTCGCTTCCGATATCAAAAGAGGCAATCACCGGTCTATTGCAGGCGAGAATGGACCACGTTTTGCTTGGCATAGCGCTCATTCCTGCACCTTTTTTGCAAGATACGATACAAACGTCCCCTAAACTATACACCTGCGAGGTGCGTTCGGCTGGCAGAAGTTTGGTAATGGTCACATTGGGAAGCCCCATTTGTTCGGCTTCCGTACAGATCTTTTCGTACTCTGCGCCGCCGCCAAAAAGCAGGAAGGAAATATTCTTTTCTTCTTTCAATATTTCCGCCGCTTTCAAAATGGTCCCGATCCCCTGCGAAACGCCGAAGTTGCCGGCATAGACGACATAGAACTTTTGCGGATTGAGGTTCAATTTTTCATAAAGCGAATTTTCGGTTTTTGGAACCGGCTTGACCGAATCGGTATCCACCCAGTTATAAACGACCGTGATCTTTTCTTCCGGCACGCCTTTTGCCATAATGTTTTGTTTGAAGCTCTCGCTGATCACGATGATATGATCCGCCGCGGCGTAGGTTTTGTTTTCGATTTTACGTCCGATCTTCCAGAGGAGCGAATCCTTTTTTGCGAGTCCGGTTCCGGCAAGCGAATCGGGAAATACATCCTGCAAACTATAAATAAACGGAATCTCGCGGTGGTATTTCTTTTGAAAATACCGTTTCAATTTGCGTGCGATCAGCCCTTGAATGGGCGGTGTGCTGTTGCAAAAAATTGCGTCAACGTCTCTGATCCGCTTTGCCTGCCGATAGGTGCGGCGATTGCAAAGAAAATAGCGAAATGCGCGCAAAATCGGATTCTTTTTTTCGCGCAAAACCGGGAACCGCGTTACATGAACGCGTCCGTCGAAAAGCATTTCTTCCCGTTTCCAGTCCTTTGCCGCTTCATCGGAAACATTTCTGGTTGGTCTGGGGCAAACGACATGAACAGAGTATCCGCTTTCGATCAACCCCTCGATCAGATCGTTTTCCAAATGCGTATAGGACGTATTTTCGGGAAGAAAATATGCGTCAAGAAATAGGATCTTTTTCGGTGTACCGGTATTCATTCATTTCCCTGCCTTCGCGCGTTTGATAGGTACGAAATAATTTAAATCCGTTTTTTTGATAAAAGCGGTTTGCCGCCTCGTTATTCTCGGCGTCGGTCTCCAAATTGATATATGTAAACTTCGTAAAATCAGTGTCCTCTTTCAGTTTGTCAATCAGTAAACTTCCGATTCCTTTTCCCTTTTGTTCCGGTGCAACGCCGATAGAGGAGAGCTCCACATAATCTTCTTTCCGTTTTGCCTCACCCGGTTTCAAAAGTGCGCGCACCAATCGCAAAAAAACTTTCGGTTTGCGAAAAAAAGCGCCGATGCTATACCACATAAAGGCAAACAATTTGTGCTTGATCATATATTTGTAAAGTCCGCTGAAATCCGAGGAAAATGCCAAAAAGCCGACCGGCTTTTCTTCATCAAACGCAACATACAATCCCGAAGCAGGATGACTGCAATAACAGGCATACATTTGATTCAAAAAACCTTTCCCCATAAAGGTCAAAAAGAACCCGGGAAAGGTTTTTAGGTGAATTTGAACAATTTGTTTTATCAGCTTTTTTTCACTGACTTCAATTCTTTTGATCAATATCATTTTTTGGCTCCGACGGTTTTCCCTTTAAATTTGACGCCAAGAACGGCAAGCACTGTCATTACCATCACTTTCAATCCATGCCCTAAATGAAAATGCTCGATCTCTCGCAGGTTATACTCCATTTTTTGAGGTAAAATCGTTTGAACATAGGTTTCGTCCGGGTTTTGGGAAGCGTCCAATAATTCGGCTTCATCTTTGTAGTAAACGCTCGCCTCGCTGGTAACGCCTGCCGGAAGAAGCAGAGTCGCCATCATTCTCGGAGTATACGTCGCAACATACTTCGGCACTTCCGGTCTTGTTCCCACAAAAGTCATATTGCCCTGCAATACGTCAATCAGCTGAGAAATTTCATCTAACCGACAGTTACGAATCAATTTTCCCACTTTGGTAACGCGTGAGTCCCCCGAAACCGTGACCTGGCTGCCCTTATCCGCTCCCACGACCATGGATCGAAATTTATGGATGCGGAACTGCTTTCCATAGCGCGTAATGCGCACTTGCCTGTAAAAAACGGGACCTTTGCTGTCCACTTTAATTGCGATTGCCAAAGTCAAAAACAACGGGCTAAACAAAAGCAACAGAAAAGCGGAAAAAAGGATATCAAAAGCTCGTTTGAAAAAACGACTGATTGGTTTTTTCTTTAAAACATCGTAATATTTTCTGACTTCCTCTGTTTGTAGCTCCTGTGGCAGATCTGTCCATTTTCTCATTTGAGATATTCCTTCACAACCTCAGAATAAGAAGAAATGATATATGCAACCTCTTCATCGGTCAGTTTGGTATGGCATGGGAGCGTGATTTCATTGATATAAAATGCATAAGCATTTGGAAAATCCTGAATATCATATCCGAGCTTTTTGTATGCCGTGTGCATAGGAAGCGGCTTATAGTGAACATTGCAGGCAATTCCCTTTTCCGCCATTTTATCCACAATTTCACGGCGTTCTTTATCATCAATTCCGGGAATACGCGTAATGTAAAGATGTCCGGAACTGCTGTAAGTTTCGGTATAATGCCGCAGAACTTTCACGCCCAGTGGGACAAAAGCGGCATTGTATTTTTCAATAATTTCTTTTCTGCGTACCAGCAACTGCGGATAGCGCTCGAATTGCGCCAATCCCATTGCGGCGGCAACATCCGTCATATTGCATTTATACCAGGTGCCAACAATGTCATATTCCCAAGATCCGGGAGCCGATTTTTTCAATGCATCCTTGCTTTGTCCATGCAAAGAATACAGCTGAATTTGCCGATAAATATCCTCATCTGAAATTCCCGGCATAGATTTCCAAACAATGGCGCCGCCTTCGGCTGTGGTAAAGTTCTTAACAGCATGAAAAGAGAAATTGGTAAAATCGGCAATGGTTCCGATCATTTTGCCGTCACGTTTTGCGCCCAACGCATGGGCGGCATCGGCAACAATCGCCACTCTGCCGAGCGCCTTTTGGATTGGATTCGTCGGGCGGAAAAGCGATTTTTTCTTTTCAACGATTTCAAACAACCGATCATAATCACAAGGAACGCCGCCAAGATCAATTGGAATAATGGCTTTCGTATTTTCGGTGATTGCTTTTTCCACCGCCGCGTAATCCATTTCCAATCTATCCTTTTGACAATCCACCAAAACCAATTTAGCGCCTACATGGCAAACGACAGACGCCGAAGCCGTATAGGTATACGCGCAGGTGATGACCTCATCTTTTTCGCTCCCCCCTTCTTGCGGACCAATGCCAAGAAGGCGCAACGAAAGTTCCCCACACGCCGTTTGCGAATTCAAGCAAACGCAGTTTGGGGTTTGATTGGGAACTCCGATGTAATCAGCCAATAGGTGCTCCAGCTTTTTCACTCTCGGTCCGGTGGTGATCCAGCCGGAGCGAAGCGCTTCGGCAACCTCGCGGATTTCCAATTCGGTAATATCGGGAGGTGAAAATGAAATGTTCATAAGATTGAGAATCTCCGTTCTCTGAGAATTGTAATCAATGTGCAAACAATACACCAGCGTATACAAATTTTATTATATCATGTAAACAAAGAAAACAAGCTGAATAGACATAAAATGTCTATTCAGCAGAAAAGTAGGGCGGCACAGACAGCCGCCCTGCCGATTACCCGATAAACATTTGCGTCCAATAGTATCCGTCGGCGTAATATCCAACGCCGATTTGCTTGAAAGATGCGTTCAGGATATTGGCGCGATGCCCTTCTGAGTTCATCCAACCGTCAACGACTGCCTGCGGCGTTCGATACCCTTTTGCAATATTCTCCCCCGCCGTTCGATAGGAAATATTGAAACTCTTCATCATTTCAAATGGAGAGCCGTAGGTGGGACTGGTATGCGAAAAATAGTTTTTATCGTGCATATCTTTGGATTTATATCTTGCAACACGTGAAAGTTCCCAGTTTTCGGAAAGTACGGAAAGACCATTCTGCTTACGAATCTCATTGACCAACCGAACCACTTCCCCTTCAAAATCGGTAACATCGGTATCGGTCAGCGGAATATAAAGCGTATCGCCGGGATAAATTAAATCCGGATTTTTGATATGCTTGTTTGCCGAAATAATTTCGGAAAGCCCCACATGATAACGAACCGCCATTTTCCACATGGTGTCACCGGAGACGACGGTATGCTTAACGGTATTGACAGCGGTTGGAATAGTTGCGTCCGCATTCGCAAAAACCGGGCAGACGCCGCATAGAATTGCGGCAAAAAGCATGATACAAATTGTTTTTTTCATTGTTTTCTCCTTTCGTTTTCGGGCAAAATTAGTTTTCCCTTCATTTATTATTTTCAATAAAGCAATTTGGGCAAAATACACCAACTATTTCCATTCATAATCAAACGTTTGTTGAGAACAATAGTAACAGAGCGCGGTCAAAAGCCGCCGCTCAATGATATAGATAATCGAATGGCTGCCAATCTGTGTTTCGTTCTTTGAACGGTTCGCGGAAAAGCGGACCGTTCGGAAAAGGAGAAAAACACAATGGCAAGCAACAAGTCTCAGGCCAAAGAAGCTCTGCAGAGATTCAAGATGGAAGCCGCTAACGAAGTCGGCGTGAACCTCAAACAGGGCTACAACGGTGATATCACCGCGAAGGATGCCGGTTCCGTTGGTGGACAGATGGTCAAGAAGATGATCGAGTCCTACGAGAACAACCTCTCGAAATAAGGTTTTCCTTCATTCGTTGCCCGGCTTTTGAATGTTGATTTCCGAAGATCAGGCAAAACCACAATATTTCTTCATTATGAAATGAAGAACTGTTGTGGGGTGTCCCGCCCATTTTTTGGGCGGGACATTTCTTTTTTGGCAATTTATGCAATGCATTTTGCAAAGCAACGCGTTTTTTGTTGTTTTTTGAGGTTGCATTTTTTGAGAAAAAGTGATATACTATGCCCAAGAGTAACCAAATGGCGTTTGCAGAGGAGGCATTGAAATGAAGGAAACGCTGAAAAAATATGCAAAACGATATTTTATCGACGCTATGGGTGCCATGGCATTAGGGCTTTTTGCCTCGCTTTTGATCGGCACTATCTTCAAAGCGCTCGGAATGATTCCCATTCCGAAAGTGAGCGAATTTTTGACCGAACTCGGCTCCTACGGCGCCAAAATCGCCGGGCCGGCAATGGCAGTTGCCATTGCTTACGCTTTAAAAGCACATCCGCTCGTCATTTTTTCCACCGTTTTGGTCGGCTATATGGCAAATGAAAAAGGCGGTGCAGGAGGACCGCTCGCAGTTTTGATTATCGCCATTGCCGCGAGCGAAATCGGAATGTTGGTTTCAAAAAAGACGAAAATTGACATTTTGGTAACACCTTTCGTAACAATTTTGGTTGGCGGACTTCTGAGCGTTTTGATCGCGCCGCCGATTGGAGTTGCGGCAAGCTGGGTCGGCTCGTTTATCGGATGGGCAACGCTTCAGCAACCTTTCCTGATGGGATTGATCGTATCCGTAGTTGTCGGCATAGCCCTGACACTCCCTATCAGCTCCGCGGCGATTTGCGCTGCCATTGGACTTTCGGGAATGGCGGTTGTGGGCGGTGTTGCAGCTCTTGCGCCGAATAATCCCGAAGGTCTTGCACTTGCTGGCGGTGCGGCAATTGCCGGCTGTTGCGCCCAAATGGTCGGTTTTGCAGTGATGAGTTTTAAGGAAAACAAATGGGGCGGATTGATCTCGCAAGGAATCGGCACCAGTATGTTGCAAATGCCGAATATCGTGCGTAACCCACGCATTTGGATTCCCACCATTGTTGCGTCGGCAATTACAGGTCCGCTTTCCACCTGCGTTTTCGGGCTGAAAATGTACGGTGCCGCCATCAATTCCGGTATGGGAACCTGCGGATTCCTCGGTCCGATCGGTATGATCCTCGGTTGGTTTGGCGGCGTTTATCCCGAACAAATAACCGCGCTGGATTGGGTAGGGCTATTTCTGATTTGTCTGATTCTTCCTGCCGTCATTTCCCTTGCTTTGAGCGAACTGCTCTACAAAGTTAAGTGGATCAAACCGGGAGATTTGACACTGCAAGATTAAAAAAACAAGCGGTAAGGAGCAATTCCTTACCGCTTTTGGCGTTCCCGAGGCGATTCGAACGCCCGACCTACCGCTTAGGAGTTATGACGGAAAATCGAAATATCGTTTTTATCATAAAAACTGTGAAAAATCTTTTGTTTTGTGCGTTTTATGAGAGCAAAAATGAGAAATCTTTTGCGCTTTTTCGAAGATTTTTCATTTTGCAAAATAGGTTTTATATCTTTTTTATACTGATTTTATACCAAAGGAGATTATTTATTAATAGAAACAAGCAACTTAAAACGGTTTTTCTTTACCTTTATTAGCCCATCGTTTTGCATTTTCCCGAGTTCTTTTGAAAGCGCGGTGCGTTCGACATTCAGATAATCGGCAAGCTGCTGGCGGTCAAAAGGAATATCAAAATCGGTTTTCTTTTTTTGCAAAGCAAGCGCATTGAGGTAGGACATGACCCTCCCGCGGATCGTTTTCGGCGAGGTGTGGAAACTCCTTCCCGAAAGATGCAAATTCTTATTGGTTGATATAGCAAGCAAATTGATCGTCAGTTTGTTTTTCCAACCCGCCGGTTTTTCGCGCAAAAAATTCAGTAATCCGATTTTCAGGAACAGGATTCGGCAGTTTTCGTTGGCTGTGACGTCTACAAGCATTGGTTCATTTTGCAAAAGCGCATAGGTTTCGGCGAAATACTGACCCTTCCCGATGTGACTGAGGATCGTGCGGTTCCCCCAAATATCGTTGCTTTCAATCGTAACGCTTCCTTCTAACACCATACACATTCTGTCCGTCGTATCCCCTGCGTGGAGAATGACGGAATCTTTTTGATAGGATTTTTCCGTTGCGCAAAGTTCTTGCAGTGCGGTGGCGATTTCTTCCTCTCCCATGCCGCGAAATATCGCGGCGTTTTTGATTTCTTCTGCTTTCATAAAAACCTCAAAAAATTTTTCAAAATGTGGTTCTAACCACATACTTTCAATTGAAATTGTACTATAATCAAGCCGGAAAGTCAAGAGGAGGAAACAAAAATGATTCGAAAAATTATCAAAATTGACAAAGAAAAATGTACTGGTTGCGGTTTATGTTCCGAAGCCTGCCACGAAGGCGCGATTGAAATGGTAGACGGAAAGGCAACGCTGACGCGCGAGGATTTCTGCGACGGATTTGGCGATTGCCTTCCGGCTTGCCCCGCCGACGCGATCAGCTTTGAAGAGCGCGAAGCGCCCGAATATGACGAAAGTGCGGTTAAAAAAGCAAAGGAGAATAAAAAAATGGAAGAAGTTAAACATGAACATCACCACGAAGGCGGCTGCCCGGGATCGAGAATGAGACAGTTTGAACACAAAGACGAAGAAGTTCCGGTGCAGACCGGGAAGCCCGTTTCGCGCCTTGCACAGTGGCCGTGTCAGATCAAACTGGTTCCGCCGACCGCCCCGTTCTTTAACGGCGCGAAACTATTGATCGCGGCAGATTGTACGGCTTATGCCTACGCAAGTATGCACGAGGATTTTATGCGCGGCAAGGTGACGATCATCGGCTGCCCGAAACTCGACGCGGTGGATTACAGCGAAAAATTGACCGCGATCCTGCAAAACAACGATATTAAGAGCGTGACCATCGTCCGAATGGAAGTGCCCTGTTGCGGTGGACTGCAAAGAGCGGCAGAAATTGCGTTGCAAAACAGTGGTAAATTCATTCCGTGGCAGGTTGTGACGATCTCTTGCGACGGCAAAATTCTTGATTGAAGGAGAAAGAATATGAGCTACATGGACTGGAAAGATAAAACGAGTGAATTCAAAAAAATTGATGTCCGCGGGATTCAAGGCAACTTTTTCGCCGGATTGAAAGGTCAGGCAATGAAATTGAACGCAGGCGAAGGGTTGGAAGTGGTACAAAGTTTTGATCCGATTCCGCTTTATGAAGTGATGGAAGAGCTTGGTTTTGAGCATTACACCGAGAAAAAAGGAAATGCGGAATACCACGCATATTTCTACCGTGCCGTGGTAAAACAGGAGGAAAAAGATATTCCGATGCGTCCGGCGGCGCTGACGAATATGCCTCTTGTCGATGAGAAACTCGGCAACATCGCCGTTAACTTCTGGGATTTGACCTGGAATGATGAAAACCGCTATCTTCCGTATGAAACGAGATTGCTGCTGTCTCTCACCAATGCCGTCGGCGCGGGACGGATGCGTCAAGCGACGAGAGAACTTGTAAAGGCATATATCCACGGGCTTGACAGCAAGGCGTTCGATGATGTGTTTGAACTTCTTGCTTGGAATCAGGGCATCGGCTATTTTAGTTCCGAGATCGGTCCTTCTACCCTGTTTGCGGCATACAAAACGATCAAAAACATGGAAAAGCAAGGCAAAGAGCGCGGAGAGATTTGCGAGGCGCTGAAAGAAAAATTCGGGGAAAAGAACCCAGATGTAAAGGTGTGAGCGATATGGAAATCACAATAGAAACAAAACTGTCCGATTTGTTGGCTGTCTATCCTTGGCTGAAAGAAGAATTGCAAAGGTCAATCCTAAATTCAAAATGCTGAATACCCCGGTGGGCAAAATAATGATCGGCAAAGCGACGATTGCTGAAATGAGTAAAAAATCCTGTATGGATGAAAACTTGTTGATGGCGGAATTGCAACGGCTGATCAACGAGAGAGCATAAGGTGGCAGAATGAAAGAAAAGATCGGAGAGGTCTTCTCCATTGCAAAAGAGAATCCGCCGGTAACCGGCTGTACGATCTCCAAAGAAGTCCATGGCGGCGAGAACTACATCATCTATTTCTCGCTTGCAAAGAATACGGACATCAGCGCGGAGATTTACCCCTACCACAAACTGACCATCGTTGCAGACGGTAGTTTAGAGGTGTACGGGGCAAACAGTTCCGGTAAAAAAGCAAATACCAGCGAAAGCATCATAACACCGACAGATACCCCGGTAGGTATGAGAACCGAGGAAGGAACAGTTTACACAGAAATATCAATCAGGAGGAACGATACAATGAATGAAGCAATCAAACCAGGTGAGGTTTTCAAATTGGCAGATCTTGTCCCCTATGTGGACGGAAAGATTATCAATATGGATGTGGCACACAACGACAAAATGAAATTTGTTGTGATGGCGTTTGATGAAGGAACCGGGCTTTCCGAGCACGCCGCGCCCGGCGAAGCATTGATCTTCGCGCTTGACGGTGCAGGTGTTATCGGTTATAATGGAATTGAGCATCCAATCAAGGCGGGAGAAAATTTCCATTTTGCAAAAGCCGGACTTCACAGTATCAAAGCAACCGAAAAATTCAAAATGGCCCTTCTGCTGACATTGGAACAATAAACCTTCAAAGGAGTTGCGGGCATGATCAAAGTAGCATTTTATGATACAAAACCGTATGACAAGCCTTCTTTTGAACATTACGGCGTGATGCACGGCTTACAGTTCCGGTTTTTGGAAGCAAAACTGAACGAGGATACCGTGGCTTTGGCGGAAGGGTGCGACGCTGTTTGCGTATTCGTCAACGACAGCGTAACCGAGACCGTCATCGACCGCTTGTATGAATATGGCGTCAAGTTGATCGCCCTGCGCTCCGCGGGCTACAACAACGTTGACGTTCGGGCGGCTTTCGGCAAGATTCACGTCGTTCATGTTCCAGCATACTCTCCTTACGCCGTCGCGGAACACGCCATGGCGCTACTGCTGACCTCGGTTCGCAGGATCCACAAGGCGTACAACCGAACGAGGGATTTCAATTTTTCGCTCAGCGGCTTGACCGGGTTTGATCTGCACGGCAAGACGGTTGGCGTGATCGGCACCGGGAAGATTGGGCGCATCTTCATTGACATCTGCCGGGGCTTCGGAATGAAGGTGATCGCCTACGACCCATATCCTGTGCTTGACGGCGGTATTCAATACGTCGCGCTCGATGATCTGTTCGCGCAAAGCGACGTGATATCGCTCCATTGCCCGCTGACCGACAGCACGTCCCACACGATCAACGCCGACGCGATTGCAAAAATGAGAAAAGGCGTCGTGATTGTGAACACCTCGCGCGGTGCGCTTATCGACGCGGAAGCGCTACTTTCCGGCATCAAAGCGCGGAAAATCGGCGCGGCGTGTCTGGATGTTTACGAAGAGGAAGCCGATATATTCTTCGAGGATCGCTCAGGTCATATTATGAACGACGACCTTCTCGCGCGGCTAATCTCAATGCCCAACGTCATTGTCACATCTCATCAGGCATTCCTTACGGAAGAGGCACTCTCAAACATCGCCGAAACGACAGTGAACAATATTCTGTCGTATTTCGACAACGGTGGAATTTGTGAAAATGAACTGTGCTATCGCTGCGGTAACATAGAACATTGTAAAAAAACAAGAAAGCAAAAATGCTTTTAAGGAGGATCAATTATGAAGTATTATGTAAATGAAGATTGCATCGGTTGCGGGCTGTGTGCCGGGACCTGCCCGGAAGTTTTCTCTATGAGCGATGATGGTGTTGCCATAGCCATTGAAGCCGAAGTCCCGGAAGAAGCTCTTGAAAGTGCCGCGGAAGCAATGGATAATTGCCCGGTCGGTGCGATTGAGGAACGCGCCGGGGACAACGCAGACGGTAATGATTGTACAAAAGTCGAATCCTGCGAAAAAAAACGGATTATATCGAACTGCAAAAACTGCTGGTCGGCGCTCTGATTGGTCTTGCCCGCACAACAGACGGCAATACACAGCCGACGGAAGAGACATACAAACTGCTTATCAAAGGGCTGTATTATTCTGTGAAAAACGTGCCTTTCAATGAGGCAGATATCCGGAATCTGATCGATGAGATTCACGCCGAAAAGGATATGCTTGTCCCGCGCTGTTCGGAGTGCGCCTCTCCGTGCGGCAGAAACGACGATTTCGATATGAACAAACTGCAAAACGCGGATCCGGAGATTCGCAGTCTGAAAGTCCTGCTGCTTTTCGGGATTCGTGGGCTAGCAACGCTCATATATAATGCCGGCATCAACGGGGTTTCCGTATGTGTTGCGGATGAACTCTTTGCTAAAGCACTCTTCGCGATCGGCGAAGACTGGGGAACAAAAGAACTGCAACCGGTTATCTTTGAATTTGCGGAAGTCAGTTCCTCGTGCGTGAAAGCGATCGAGACGGCGACCGAATAAGCGAGAGAACATCGGAATAATTGTACGGCAATACTAATAACAAACACACTTACCGCAGAGAGAAATCCCTGCGGTATTATTATTTAAACAAGCCCACTTGACAAATGTAAACTTTTCGATATTCTCGCTGCCTACCTATTGAGGGGGCTTTTATTTTTTGCCAAAAATGGTTGTAAAAATGGCGTTTTCGCCGGCTACCTATTAGGGGGATATTTTTCTTGTAAGAAATATTTTCACGGTTTTGACCCCCAAAACGCCATTTTTTCGCCATTTATTATGGAGAGCAAAAAAATTTTTGATTTAGACCGCCACCTTTTGCCGCTTTTTTGCCCATTTAAGTAGAGGGGGATTTTAACAGCACCAAATCATTCAGAAAGGAGACACCAATGAACCGCCCGAGAGATCATCCCAAATGCCTTTGATTGCATCAAAGAAACAAGAAAAATCAAGAAAGGAGAAATTATGGAACAGCCGCAAGCAATCAAACAATTCCCGTTCTACGATTTCTATGCGCAGATACTTTGCACCTTGAAGGACGAAGAAGCGGGACGACTGACCAAACGAATGTGCGCGTATATGTTCTCGTTCGAGACACTTACAGACATTGAGGATAACAAGGAACGCTTCTATTGGGGCAACCTTGTGGATGTCTTGGAAGAGAGTAAGGATGCACTTCAAAATGGCAAAGCACCATCCGGACTCAACCGCAGAATGAAGCACTTTGCGTTTCAGGAGAACTTTTACGACGCGCTCTGTCTCTTGGATGAAAGGCAAGGCGGGCAGTATGTCAAAGCAATCTGCGATTATATGTTCGAGGACAAAACACCGACGCTCAAACCGCCGGTGGACTCGTTCTTTGCGCTCGCCAAACGAAAACTGGATCTGTCAAAGATTCGGAAACGGAACGGTCAGCGCGGCGGTACTGCCAAGCACAAACGAGCGCCCGAACCGCCGCTTGACATGGACGGATTCTTGATCCGACAGCCACAGGTAAAGAACGATATTTACCGTTCAAGTATGCACCTGACGGAAGGCGTCAACTGGTCGCTGCTCAACGATCGACTGCCGCAATCTGTGTATCGGGACAGTACAAGTTTGTACCAAATCCTGATCCATTACCGCGACATCGTCGGTTCATAACGACAAGCAAATTGCAAGCAAACGAGACAAAAAAGGAAGCAGGCTAAGGTTTTGCAGTTTTACCGCAAAACGCCTTTCGGAATCAGGATACCCGACTTCCTCTTTTCGTCCACAAAAGAAAGGAGAAAACAGATCGAAAAACAAAGCACGCCCGTCATCTTTGATATTGCTTACACGCCCTACAAACTGCCGAAGAACGCGACGCAAAAAGAATTGGAAACCCACAGGAAAAACCGCGCCTTCTTCGATCTGTCCGGCAAGGACAATCTCTACAAATATATGACCACCGAAGGCAAGGTTTACGGCAACGAAGCCGCAAAGTTCACGATGCTCCAATATTTGCAGAAGAGCACCGGCGTCTTCAATCAAAACGGTATGCTCTCAAAGGAAGAAGTGAAGGCAATCAAGAAACGAGCCCAAGACGGAGAGAAAAACCTCTGGCACGGATTTATCTCTTTTAACAAAGAGGATTCCAAACTCATCGACACACCCGAAAAGTGTATTGATCTCGTCAAGAAAACTTTCAACCAATTCTTCCGCGACGCCGGCTTTGATCCCGAAAATATGGATCTTCTCTGCGCTCTTCATCTTGACAGACCCGAGCATCTGCACATTCACTACCTGTTTTTCGAGAAGGAACCCAAAATCAAGAACAAACGAGCAAAGGGGTATCTCTATCGGAAGAAGGGCAAGATTTCCTTCGAGGCAATCGAAAAGATGACCGAACGATTGAACGCGTTTACTTTGAACGATGAACTTGAGGAGAAGAGGTGGGCGGTACACGATGCTCTATTAAGGAAGAGCCCTGCCTATTCGACAGCCGTGATGAATGACATTGCTCGCGGTATGCTCAAAGACCTTGCCGATAAACTGCCGCGGGACAAGCCGCTTTGGTATGCCAGTAAAGAGATGATCCCTTACAGGAGTGATATTGATTACGCCGCTCGATGGTTACTCTCTTCCAATCCCGAAGCCTATGACGCCGATCGAGCCTTCCAGGAAGAACTGAGGCAAAAGAAGATTCGTCTGCAAGACAAAATGGGAGCGTGGTATCGGGAGCGAGTCGATAAGGAATTACATATCGTTGAGAACATGGAAGGCTACACCGAGCTCGGCGATGGGATGAAAAATCTTTACACCATCGAAGCCATCGAATGGGACTACAAACGGAGGCTTGGAAATATCGTTCTCCGGCAGGTTCGGAGGATTCAAAACGAGCGATACGAGCCGAAATATCGTCCCTACAAGGTCAACGACAAAGCCTTGAAACGGAATCTTACTATCTCCGCGCGGAAGATCCAACATTTGAATGAAGGATTCTTTGCATCTCTCGGAGAACTCTTCACGCCGCACATTTCCACCTGCCACAACCGCTTACAAGAAATTGAAAAAGAGATTGAATATGAAAAGAAGCAGGAAGAGGCAAAGGAAAGACAGACGGAAGAAGAGAGAATCCGTCAAGAGGCAATCCGACGCGCCAAATATAGTTGGAGCAAATAACACCAAGGCGTCTTTCTACAGTTGCAATCTGTTCACGCCCAAAACAGAACAGAAGCAAAAGGCCCAGCGAGCCAAGTCGCTATGATATGAAAAAACAATCGCATATCTCTATGCTCATTTTTCAATTTCAGCTTGACAAACCTTTTCAGGTGTGGTAAAATATATGTGTCGTATAAATACGACCGCGCCATCACAGGAGGTTGAGGAAATGAAAGAGCAAAAAGTATCAAAGGACAAGAGATATGAGGATAGACACAAGGAAGAACGAAAAGCAAAATGTATGATCTGGGGAACAAGTGTCGAAAGACCGCTCGGTGAGGAAATCAATGAATTTCTCAAGCTGACCGGTTTCACCAAAGTCGAACTTATTAAAGCCGGCTATCAAACTCTTGTAGAGAAATCCTCAAAGAACAAATAAACGCTATCGATTTTCCTTGTGGGAACGGGAAAACTAACCGGACTCCCCGCCGTCCAAGAAAAAGGAATATGATTGTTAAGGAGTATTAAAAAAGCACACGAACTGATAAAAGCACAAGACCCGGAAACCGGGGTCACTCTCTACACGATCCGTCATTGGTGTAAAGAGGGGAAAATCAAATATTTGACGGTAGGCAACAAGATTTTGATCGACGTTGAAAGTCTGATGGACTATATCTCAATGAAACCGCAGGTGAAATAATGGCATATTTTAAGATTGAAACAGATAAAAAAGGCAAACTGAAAGCGCGGATACAGGTCAGCGGCAAGGATGTTGAAACCGGAAAGGCGAAACTCTTTACCAAGAAGGTTTATAACGATGAGAACTTGACCGAAGCCAAGTTTCGCAAACAGGTGGAAAAGATTTCTCTTGCCTTTGAAGATGAAGTAGAAAGAGCCTATGCCGATCGGAAAACGCAGATTTGCAACAAAGTTCTGACATTTTCCGAACTTGCGGAAGAATGGGTGCAAACGATCAAAAACAACTTGTCTCATAATTACTTTCTGCGGGCAACCGAGGTTGTCCAAAGATTTAACCGCTACTTGACTGAAAAGCATTTGGATCAAAAGCCGATTTCAGACATCACCGTTCGCGACGTGCAACTGTACCTCAACTCGTTCTCTTCGGGATACACGAAGCAAATTCCGGTCGCAAGAATGAAAAAAGACTTCCCGCAGGAAGTCAATTTCAGGCAACTTGCAAGAGACGGTATCATCAACCGTTGTGCATCTTACGGAATGCGCAGGAAAGGGAACAACATTGAAGAAACGACCGCAAGAAAAATCTGCGACGAGTATAAACTCGACTTTGACGAGTATTTTGAAATTGCTTCGGCAAATCATCCGTATTCGCCCGAAACCATCAAGGGACAACGTCGGGTTTTGAGGACCTTGTTCAATGAAGCGGTGCGCTACGAATGGATCGTCAAGAATCCGGTTTGCGGAACGAAAATCGGAGCCGGAAGCAGTAACACGTCTCTTCGGGAGGTGCCTGAAAAGGAGGTTTTCTCTCTTGCGGAAGCGCAGGACTTTTTGAAAACGCTCGGCGCCATTCCGGATGATGAGATCTACAAGAGAATGCCTTTGGAGCTGATGCTTCTCACCGGCATTCGCCAAGGCGAACTATGCGGTCTGCATTGGTCTGACGTGGACTTTGAAAAAGGCTTACTGCATATTCGCAGAAGCCGGCAGGCGGCAAAGGGCTTTACCTACGAAAAAGATCCGAAGACAAAAACTTCGATCCGGGAAATCCCGATGCCAGAAATGTTGATCCGAGATTTGTGGAAGTATTACGACTGGTTTGCGGAAGCCGACAAGCGTTTTGCAGACCGGTTGGACGAGTACTATCTAGCGGTCAACGTCTATCGAATGCCAATCTATCCCCATACAGTCGGGCATTGGCTGAAAACGTTTGAAGAGAAAAACGGATTTAAGCACGTGACCTGTCACGGACTGCGGCACACTTATTGCAGTCTCTTGCTTTCGCAGAACGTGCCGATTCAGACGGTATCCAAGTACATGGGGCACAGTGATTCAACGATCACCCTAAAGGTGTACAGCCATTTCATTCCGGATACGCAGGATCGCGCATTGAGTGCATTGGAAAAGTTAGCGGTATAACACAAAAAAGAAGGCGGCAGGGAGCAATCCTTGCCGCTTTTGGCACCCACGATTGGATTCGAACCAACGGCCTATCGCTTAGGAGAGCCATCGGATAGCGTTAAACTGACGGTAAGTAAGTGCCAAAAACACCGTAATTACAAGGGCTTCGCCATCATTCGCTGTCAGACTTTGAACATCGAAAAACAGCTAAAATCAGGCTTGAACAGGGGTGTTTATTGGCTTCCGATTAGCAGTCTCCCCATAACACGGGTATTGATAAAAAGTTCGAATTCCATCGTGGAACATCAAATAAGAACATATAGTGTTATCCCTGTCGCTGTAACTATTATACTCACCAATCCCTTTTTTTCAATGGATTATCCGAAGATTCATAGAAAAGATACAAAGACGCCCTCGTTGCCGAGAGCGTCTTTTCGCTTTATTATGTTGCAGTTTTTGATGTTGCTTGCTGTTGTAAGAAGAACTCTTGAAACGCTTTGCTCATCTCAGGGTTCGTAAGTACACCCATCAGCATTTCTTGCATGGACAGCACTCCTTGCGGCTGTTCTGCCGGAGGATCACCGGGCGTCTCGTCAGACGGGGATGGATTTCCGTAGAACTTTTCGTCAAACCTCTGAGCATTGATGGCTCTGTCTTCATCAAGGATATGAGAGTAAACATCTGCCACCATATCGGCTCTTGCGTGTCCTGAGTCGCCCTGAACAGACTTTATATCACCCTCGGTCCATTTGAGCTTATAGGTGATACTGGAGTGACGGATACTGTGGAACACCACCGGGGGTAGGTCGTTTTCCTTAATCAGCTTGCTCAACGCACGGTTTATTACTTGCCCCTCCATCGGGCGTCCCGAAGCGTTTGCGAACAGCAGATTGTAGTCATGGTATTCGTCTCCAAGCAGCTCCTTGATCTCCTCAATTTCCTTGATCCTCTCCTGAACCATTATGGCAACAGTCTTCGGAAGATAAACCCGGCGCTTGCTGGTTTTCGTCTTAGGAGCTTTCAAAACAAGAACGGTGGTTCCAGAGACTGCGGTGCGAGGAAACGTGAAAAGAACATCCTTATTGTCGAGTTTTTCAAGAACATCTCTATTTACCCGTTGAAGTTCCTTGTCAATGAAGATCGAAGCTCTGCCTTCGGACACTGACTTTTCACTTACATCCACGCAGTCAAGAGTGATTCCCAGCATTTCCCCCATGCGGAGGGTGCAGGAGACAGCAAGGTTCAGAGCGAGCGATAGAATATCATCGTCACAGAGTTCCAACGCCTTGTGGAAGGTTTCGACATCCCAGATTTTCCTCTCTGCGTGTTCTTCCTTTGGGACTGTGGCGTTTACGACGGGGTTTCTTGCGACAAGTTCCCACTTAACCGCCTGATTGAAAGCGCACCGAAGAATCTTATGGATTTCACGAACCGTGTGAGCCGTCAGATATTCGTTCTTGGGTCGCTTGTTATTCACCACCTTCGGTTTGACCCGAAGTAAGCTCTGATAGTATTTCTCCATCACACGGGGAGTAACTTCATCGAGCGACATATCTCCGATCAGCGGATCAATGTAGTTGAAAATCAATCCTCGCTTTGCCTCGTAGGTGGACATTGCCCATGTGTTCACGCCGTAAATGGACATATAATCTTCGAGTAGGTCGTGGATCGTTTTTGCGCTCGGAAGGATAAATGTTCCATTCTGCTGCTCAAACTCGACCTGTGCTTTTCTTTTCTTGGCGTCAGCATTGGTGGCGAAGGTTTCCCACTTCTGACGCTTCTTTCCGTTCTCATCGGTATATGTATAAACGACTGAGTAACGGTTCCTTCGTTTTACGATTGATGCCATTATGACTCCTCCTTTTCTCCGTCAAGCCAAGCGTCGAAGCTGGCCTTGACGATTCTGTACTTGCGGTCAAGTAAGACCGTTTTGAACTTCTTTTGATAGATCAGTTGGTAGACCGCTTGACGGCTGATTCCGAGAATGTTTTGGACCTCGGCAACCGTGTAGCATTTCTTATTCTGATCCAATGTTAACCCTCCCTTCATGTTCTTGCCTGTACCGTGGGCTGGCAGCTCTCCATTTCTCGAGGCTCTCTTTATCAATCCGCTTGTGCCTCCCGATTTGATACACTGTAATCGGGTTTCGCTTCAGAAGCTCGTACACGGTCGAAGTCCCTACGCTGAGAATGTCTGCAGCCTCTTGGATTGAAATGGTGTGGGTCAAGTTTTGCCCCGGTGGAGTACCGTCCACTTTTTTGTACCATGTCTGATTTGCGTACCATGCTTCAAAGCTATCAACAAGAACCCTTATTTTTCCGAAAACAACGACGGTTTCAAAATACTTCTTTTTGAGAAGCCAGTAGGATTCCGTTTTTCCTATGCCAAGCATTGCCCGCATTTCAGGGACGGAAATACTTTTCTTTCCCATTTTTCGTTCCTCCTTCTGAGGCGGGGTAAGCCTCCGTTTTCCATATAGCCAAGCCTTTCAGCTTGGCTATATGATACGGATTTCAAGGGAAACTGTTAATGATGCGATGGACTTAATCGCACACTTGACTATTCTCGCTCACGCCAGAGGGGTTATCTAACCAAGCGTCGAAGCTCTTTTTTGATATTCGGTGCTGACCGCCCACACGGACGCTATGGAAGACACCGGATTTAATCAGCCGGTATGTCGTTGTCTTGCTGACGCCCAAGATGTCTTGGATTTCATCGACTGTATAGACCCTTTTTTCGGATTCAAAACCACTTTGAACGGCTGAGGCGTTGTTTCTGTTCAGCTCGGCAATCTTTTCTTCAAACATTGCAACCGCCTCCTCAATGAGTCTTACTTTTGTCTACGATGAAATAGTCGTAGCCGTAGTTCCTGCATTTGTCGCAGCGGTCTTTCTCTCGCTTGAAGGGATTGACTCTGCTGATAATGAAGTCCTTATTCTGTTTGTAGTCTGCCAAGCACTTCGGGCAGAGACAGCGAATATCTCCTTTGCGATTGGTGTTGTAGAACCACAAGCCAAAGGTTTTCTTCAAGCCTTTCGTGATTTGGTTCAAAGTCTCATCATCGTTGATCTGACCGATAAAGTCATAAAGGTCATCCTGATTTACGGTTCTGATCTGTTCGAGCATCACCATAGACGGTAGACTCAGACCGTAGCTCTCACCAAGATAGATGTGAGACGGAAGATACGTTTTCTTTACCGCAGTCGTAATAGCTGCAACTACCGTTGTGGTGCTGTACTCATTGAAATCGTCTGACTGGACAACGAGAACAGGACGATAGCCGTTTTGGATCGACCCCTCATTCGTTCCGAAGTCATAGAAATAAATCTGACCACGCTTGACCTTCTGATTGTTCGTGTTCTGCATTTTGTATACCTCTCAATGTAGTGGATTTGAAAGGCTGTTCTATCCGGATTCAAACAAGTCCCTTCACTTGTTCCCACTGGGAGAGGCGTTTTGGGGGGGTATTTTATAAAACTTTTTCAATTTTTTCATTGCAGAGAGGATCGATTCATGAATAGTTGACTTTTCTTTGCCTTCTCTCATTGCAATATCTCGCTCTGACATCCCATAGCAACAATGTTGAATAATTCGCCTTCTCTGTGTTACGCTCAACATCATCAGACCCTCCGACAGCTTTGAATTGCGCTTTG
>SVUK01000015.1 GCA_015063325.1 Oscillospiraceae bacterium
AAGCGAGCTTTTCGATCTCCGAGCGGCGAATGCGAACCGGTTCCGGCGCACAAAGATTATAAAAACAATAAAACCACCGAGCGCCGTGCCGGTTCTTCACAACCGGATGGCGCCTCCAAACAAAAGCCCCCATCCTGTTGGATGGAGGCTTTTGTTTGGAGGCGCCACCCGGAATCGGACCGGGGATGAAGGTTTTGCAGACCTCTGCCTTACCGCTTGGCTATGGCGCCATATTTTATCTTTGGAAAAACGGGCACGAAAAGCAAATTTCGTGCCCGTTTGATGGAGCGGATTACGGGGCTCGAACCCGCCACCTCCACCTTGGCAAGGTGGCGCTCTACCAAATGAGCTAAATCCGCGGAATGGTGCCTCCGGTCGGAATCGAACCAACGACACGGGGATTTTCAGTCCCCTGCTCTACCAACTGAGCTACAGAGGCATACAGCAAGGGCTGTATTTTTTATGAATCAACGCTTTCGCGTGGCTTTTTTAAGTGGCGATCCGGATGGGGGTCGAACCCACGACCTCTAGCGTGACAGGCTAGCGCTCTAACCAACTGAGCTACCGGACCGTTTTGGTGGGAACAACAGGGCTCGAACCTATGACCCTCTGCTTGTAAGGCAGATGCTCTCCCAACTGAGCTATGCTCCCGATTTTTTGAACGCTTGACCATTATAGCACAACCGGAAACGTTTGTCAACAGATTTTTCAAAACTTTTTCAAGTTTTTTGCCCTTTTTTTAACGCTTGACCATTATATCATACTAAAAAACGTTTGTCAACCCTTTTTTGAAAAGATTTTTCCTTTCATATTTACCTTAAAATTAGGGAATTCTTTTAAAAAAACTTTTTTTCGGAGGTTTTCTATGCAACCTTTATCTGTTTGGCACAAAACGGCAGAGCTTCCCTCTTTCCCAAAAGCCGAGGGAGATCTGCAAACCGACGTTCTCATTATCGGCGGTGGAATCGCCGGTCTTTTGACCGCCTATCGCCTGCATAAATCCGGCATTCGCTGTATGCTGGTCGAAAAAAAACGCATTTGTTCCGGCACTACCGGCAACACCACTGCAAAAATTTCGGTACAACATGGCATCGTTTATTCCAAAATTATGAAGGAATACGGTCTTTCCGCCGCAAAAATTTATTTGAACGCAAATCAAGCGGCGCTGGATTCCTTTTTTAAAATTTGCGAAGAATTGCAGATTGACTGCGACCTTGAACGCCGCGACAGTTTTCTCTATTCCCGAACCTATCCAAAAGATTTGATTTCCGAGTATCGCGCCTTGGAGCGCATCGGTTGCCCCTGCGATTTTTCGGAAAAAACCGAACTCCCGTTCCCGGTGCGCGGCGTCATTCGCATTCCCAATCAGGCGCAGTTTCATCCGCTCAAATTCCTGTCGGCAATTTGCCGTGATCTGCCGATTTATGAAAACACCTTCGTCCGCGAGATGATCGGCACGACAGCCGTGACCGACCGTGCAAAAATTCGCGCCGAAAAGGTGATCGTTTGTACGCATTTTCCGTTTTTAAATAAGCATGGAGCGTTTTTTCTCAAGCTCTACCAGCACCGCTCCTATGTCATCGCTTTGGAAGGGGCAAAAACCGTTTCCGGAATGTATCTTGACGAGGAAAAGACGGGTCTCTCCTTTCGTTCCTATCAAAATCTGCTTCTTTTGGGTGGGGGCGGACACCGCACCGGAAAATCGGGCGGAAATTGGGAGGTTCTTCGCAAATTTGCAAAGCGTCACTATCCGGAAACGCATGAAATCGCACATTGGGCGGCACAGGATTGCATGAGCCTTGATTCGATTCCCTACGTTGGCTATTATTCCAAACAAACGCCTGACCTTTATGCGGCGACCGGCTTTAACAAATGGGGTATGACCGGGGCAATGGTCGCGTCGGCACTTCTTTGCGACCTGATTCTCAAAAAACGGAACGTTTCAAAATATCTGTACGATCCGTCACGACAAATTCTCCACCCGCAACTTTTTCTCAACGGGTTGGAAGCGGCGGCGGATCTGCTCGTTCCCCTTCCCCATCGATGTCCGCATTTGGGGTGCGCGCTCCGGTGGAATGCCGACGAACGCTCCTGGGATTGCGCTTGTCACGGCTCGCGGTTTTCCGAAAACGGAACCATACTCGATAATCCGGCAAACGGAAATTTAAAAATCAGATAAAAAACGGAGCGATTTTGCCAAATGCAAAATCGCTCCGCTTTTTTATTTTCGATTCGCCGCTCGCAAATCCTTAACCAAAAGACGAATATGTGTTATTTGTTCATCGGAAAGTCCCGAAAGATCCAACCGTTCTCCGGCTTCTCTGCCCAAGAGCCGATCGGTGGAAACACCGAAAAAATCGGCAATTTGATTGAGCATGCTAACCGAGGGGAGAACATTGTCGTTTTCCCAGTTGGAAACGCATTGCTTGGTCACATTGAGCCGTTTGGCAAGATCGACCTGATTCAATCCGTTTTGAACACGAAGATATTTGATGTTTTCGCTCAATGATGAATCCATCTTTTCTCTCCTTTCGGTCAATTATTCGTATACTATTTTATATTTTTTGCTTGACAAATGTCAAATACTATGGTATATTTATAATTGACTTTTTAGGGAAAGGAGATACAAAAATTTGAAAAAAAACTACCAACCGCCGGAGATTATAAAAATATCAGTTGATTTAATCGATATTTTGACTACTTCACCCGGCAACAACGAGCTGGAAATCGACAAAAAAGAAACCGGCATCGGAAAACTTTAAAAAAAGGAGAAAACACATGAAAAAGAAAATTTTACTTCTCGTCTTGTCCGTCTTTTGTCTTGCGGCGCTGATCGGCGGACTGTTCGTTGCCAACGCGGCGGAGGCTCCGGCAACCGATATTGTCGGTCATAACCTCTCGCTGGACGACAGCGTTCAAATCATTTACTATGTTTACCAAACCGCTCCCGAGGGGGCGGAGACCGGCGTTCTCTGCTGGTATGATCCTCAAGAGAACTACACCTTGGAAAACGCGCAATACAAATTGTCGAAAAGCAGTGCCGAGATCATCGACGGCAAGGAATATGCAAAGTATGCGTTTTCCTATCTTGCCGCAAAGATGATGAGCACCGACATTTACGCCGTTTCCTATGTGAAGGTGGGCGATACGGTTACATACAGTGAACCGGACAAATACAGCGTCCTGCAATACTGCTACAACAAGAAGGACAGCACCACTATCATGGGCGAGGGCGGAACCACGCTCGGTGAACTGGTTGCAGGGATTCTTGATTACGGCGCTCTTGCGCAGACGTTCTTCCGTTACAATTTGGATCGTCTTGCCAATGCAAACTATTATGAAATCAGCGCTGTGAACGGCACGCTTGCCGACGGCACGAAATCCGGACTTTTCCAAGCCGGCGAGCTGGTAACCCTGAACGCGCCTGCCGAAAAGGACGGCGTTCCGTTCTTCAGTTGGAAGGACGAGACCGGCGCAACGGTCGGGACCGAAGCAAATATGCAAATCACCGTTGGCACAACCGAGAAAACCTTTACGGCGGTGTATGAAGAAATCGTGCCGGAAGAACCGTATAACGTCAAATTTATGCTTGATGATACTGCTGCGGCAATCGGTGAAGAATTCGTTGTGCCCTTATCTGTGAAAAGCATTGATACTGCCGAAGTTGACGGCTTAATCGCTTACAATCTTCAGTATGATAAAACCGTTTTGGAGTTTGTCGGTTTTGAATCGTACGGCTCGCTGATTACAGGAAGTGTAGCAGGTGCAAATTCTGTGGTAGCCGCCAATCACTTGATCAATCTTGGATATAGCCCGGCAATCGTTGCAAACGGAACGATCTGCAATTTGCGGTTCCGTGTGAAAAACACCGTTTCGGCAGATACGCAAACGACTATTTCCATGCAAGTCAGCGCTTCCAAAAATCGTCAACCGCTGGATACCGTAATCGCGCCTTCGTGCGTAGCTACCGTAACAGCCCAATAATATTATAAATAAAGGAGAAAAACATGTCAAACCACGTAAAACGCTTCATTGCTCTTTGCCTGACGATCGTTATGATCGTTGGGTTGCTTCCTGCAACGCTGTTCTCTGTCGGCGCGCAGGAAGCAGAGGACGGAAACATTGTGTTTTCAGTCTCTTCCGTTTCCGGGCAACCGGGAACAATCGTTGAAATGGAAATTTCGGTTTCCGGAAATGCGGAAGTTTCCGGTTTGTTGCTTTACGGCATTCAATACGATACTTCTGCGCTTGAGTTCGTCGCATTTCAAGACTACGGCGAGCTTGTAACCGAAAGCACCGCCGGGACAAGCTCGGTTTCCGGCCCGGTTATCAACCTCGGTTTCAGCCCGAACACTGTGCCGAACGGAAAAATCTGCTCTGCTGTTTTTCGCATTAAAGACAGCGCTCAAGACGGAAACTATGCCATTCGTTTTACCCATGCCGCGGCGTCGGACAACGGCACCCCGGTTCCCAGCGTTTTCAACGAGGGAACGCTGACCGTATTCACATGGCTGCCCGGAGATTTTGACGAAAACGGCATTGTGGATATGCAGGACGTTGTTCATTTCATGGGTTGGGTCAACTTTTCCTATATTCCCGGACTGTACCCCATGGTTTATAACGGAGACAAGGACTTTGATCACAACGGTACAATCGATATGCAGGATGTCGTTTACTTTATGGGCTGGGTGAACTTCTCCTACATTCCGGGACTGTATGATATTCCTTGGGGTCCTGTAATTACCTGCACCCACGAGATGAATGCAGTCGACGGGAAGGACGCGACCTGCACCGAGGAGGGCAACATTGCATATTGGTATTGCACCAAATGCGGCAAATTCTTCAGCGACGCAGAGGGCGAAACGGAGATTTCGCTGGCAGATACCGTAATCGCCGCAAAAGGGCATACTGTAGTGATTGATCCGGCAGTTCCGGCGACTTATGAATCTACCGGATTAACCGAAGGATCGCATTGCGAAGTATGCGGAGCTTTGCTTGTTGCACAAGAAACAACACCTGTTTTGGAGGCGACCTATCATTCCGTTACATACAACAATTTGAAAGGTGCAACAATTGCTCCGGAATACCAGCAATACGCCGAGCACCAAGGATTGGTGTTGCCAGTACTTGACAATATAACCGGATATCTGTTCGGCGGTTGGTACACAGACGATTCCTATACAACGGAAATGAAACAAATTCCCGAAGGAAGCACTCTAAACTATTCT
Source organism: Oscillospiraceae bacterium (assembly GCA_015063325.1). Taxonomy (GTDB): domain Bacteria; phylum Bacillota; class Clostridia; order Oscillospirales; family CAG-272; genus UMGS1865. The sequence goes on from SVUK01000015.1 coordinate 5,229, forward strand.
TTGGTAGCCAAGTGGTCCCCCATTCATTATACCATAACTTATAACAACATGCTTACCTATAAGGATGGGGCAACGAATAACACCAATCAAGCACAATATACGATTGAAGATTCCTTTGATTTGCAACCGCTTGATTTTGGTTACCTGCTCTTCAAATATTGGACCGATGAATCCGGCAAAATTGTTGCAAGAATTGAAAAGGGAACCACAGGAAACAAAACCTTCACAGCACATTGGACCTCTTTGACAAACTACGCAACACAATCTTCAGAAAATGAAGAAGTAACCGGACTGTTTAGCGAAAACAGTGGAAAATACTATTTCTTCCAAGAGCTTGGAACGCTTGAAAATGTGATTGTCAGCTCTGGAACATCTACTGTAAAACAAGATTATAATACTCCTATCGGCGTGCAGGAATCTGTTGCGTTTAAATACGAAGAAAGCTCTGCCAAAACAGTTTCGTCTGCCGTTTCAAATTCTTTGTCAAATTCCAACGGGTGGAGCGTAACGGCTTCTCATCAAGGTACAAGCTCCTTCTCTGTAGAAACAGAGCTTGGAACAAAATACGCAAAAATCAAGGGTGGAGCAAGCTGGACAGAAAGTGATACCCAAACAACTTCTACAAACGGTAGTTCTAGCTCTTCGTCTTCACAGACCAATTCAATTTCGTCGACGATTACCTATAAAAATAACGTAGATCAAAGCATTTCGTTAACAACCGGAGTTGGTGCAAATATGCCCAAAGGAACTTATCATTACGTTTATGTTGGTTCCGCAACGGTTTATGCCGTAGTTGTTTATGATTTTTATAGTGGTGAATATTCCTACGGTACTTATAGCTTAATCAATGACGGCATTAAAACAATGTTTTTGTACGATGCCTTGACCGGAAGCAATTTTGTAGTAGATGAAGTTGCCCCGTTAAACTATGTGATCAGCGAAAAAATGACCGCGTTCGTTGAAGGCTCTTTGGCAGAAGTCCGGAGCATTGTAAAAAATGCAAATGAAAAATATGAAGCAAAGAACTGGGTTGTTGACCCCTATACAATCGGACAGTTTGTGGAAAACGGTAGCACCGTAACGGATTTAGTTAACAACAAAACTTATACCGTTTACAATACAGAAGTTCCGAAAGAGGCAGGTACTTGTTGCATTATTGACCTGAGCAATGCTACACTCAGCGGTAGCGTTTACAGCTCCACAATCACCTTCAAACTTTCTACGGAAACCTATATCATCGGCAACTCAAGCAAAGTGCTTAACGTAGGCTATTTGTGCTTTGCCGGCATTGCAGATGGACAATCAAGAACTGTTCATATAAAGAATTTCAATGTGAAATCCGGCAACGCTAACGGCGTTTTCTGCAACTGGCATCCGGATAATGGGTTTGGAAAATGTGTTGGCGGAACGGTAGTCTTTGACGTTATCGGAAGTTGTAGTATCACCTCGACATATAGTTCGGGTGGCGTTTCTGCTATTTCGCTTGCGAATCAAGACGTTAAAGTAATGGGCTCCGGTACGCTTACTGTAAAAGGTGGAGATGGTGCTAACGGTGCCAGCGCAGGTGCTTCCGGCAAGAACGGCGGCATTGCAATTTCTGTTTGCAATCTAACCGTTGATATGACAAGTACCGGTTCTTTGACTGCTATCGGCGGTAACGGTGGTGCCGGGCAGGCAGGGTCTTCTGGATTAAAAGGATCGGATGGAAAAAAGGATGCCGGCAACGGTGAAAACAGTGGCACCGAAGGTACTTCCGGCAACGCTGGTGGCAACGGCGGCAATGGTGCAAAAGCTGTTTACGCAACGAATTCTTTAAAAATTGAATCAGGCACGGTCAAATTGATTGGTGGCAATGGTGGCAATGGTGGCAACGGCGGAAACGGCGGTGCCGGTGGCAATGGCGCGACACAGGCCGGAAATGGTGCAAACGGTAAAAACGGTGGCAATGGCGGAGCTGGGGGACGTGGGAGCAAGTCACTTTCCGCTTCCAGTGTTCAAACTAAAGTTGCAATAACCCTGCAAGGCGGATCGTCCGGCAATGGCGGTAACGGCGGCAACGGCGGTAACGGCGGTAACGGCGGTAACACCAATGTGCTTGGTTGGGATGCCGGAGACGGCGGAAACGGTGGTAACGGTGGTAATGGAGGAAATGCCTATAAAGTAGAAACCGATACCAGCGCAAACAGTTTAATTACCATTACCAAGGGAACTAATGGAACAGTTGGTAGTGGCGGCTCTTGCGGAGCTGGCGGTACTAATGGCAAAAAAGAAGGCTGGGCCAATCACGATGGAAATAATGGTGTGGCCGGAAGCAACGGATCAGCAGGAATGCTGTTAAATTAATAGACTTACGTGTCTTTTTATAAGACCAACGGAAAATGGCTTGCTTAATAAAACACGGCTGTACCCTTAAATATTAAAAAAGGGGAAATTATTTATACTGCAAAAAGGAAGTTCACTTTGAACTTCCTTTTTGTTTGCCGTTTTGCGAAAAAACATTTTTTAAAAATGCTTTTTCGCCCCTCAAGGTCTTTCTCTCCTCTTTCCTCTTTCCTCCTTCAAAAATCATTGACATTCCCCCTTTCTTGTGTTACAATGGGTTCAGAAAACGCAGGAAGGGGGGATCTCTTGTGAGTGTTCGTCTGAAGGACATTGCCGAGGCAACCGGATTCTCGGTCAACACGGTGTCGCACGCGTTGCGCGACGCACCCGATATTGCCGAAGAAACCAAGCGCTATATCCGTGAGGTCGCCGACCGTTTGGACTACATTCCTAACTTGCGCGCCGGCAGTATGAAATCGGGCAAAAGTCGCATTGTCTCTGTCATTCTCCCCGACATCGGCAACCCCCATTTTACCATCATGTTTCGCGAAATTGAGCGCTATTTCAGCGCCCTTGGCATGACCCCTTTCTTTATCAACACCGCCGAGAACGGCGACGCCGAAATCAACGCCGTGCGGCTCTCCATCGGGCAGAATGTGGACGGTGTGCTCCTTTGTCCCACCCAAACGCAGACCGAAAGCATTCGCCTTTTGGAAAAATCAAAAATTCCTTTCGTTCTCGTCGGTCGCCGCTTTGCAGAAATCAACACCGACTACGCCGTTTGCGACGATACCGAGGGCGCTCGAATCGCCACAGAGTATCTTCTCTCTCTCGGGCATCGCAAAATCGCTTTTGTACGCGTCAACGAGCACATTTCCTCCGACCGTGAGCGATTTTCCGGCTACTGCCGCGCGCTTGCCGACGCCGGTTTTTCCAACGAACGTTTGATTTTACCCCTGACATTGACCGAGGAGCAAAACCGCGACGCCATTCGCGCTTTTCTACTCGCAAATCCCGATGTTTCCGCCATTCTCGCCTTTAACGATATGCTTGCCTACTCCATTATCCGCGCGGCAAACGAAATCGGTCGCCCCGTACCCGAATCCCTTTCGGTCATCGGCTTTGACCACATTGCCTCAGATTATCCGCTCCCTTTGGAGCTGACCTCGGTCAGCGTTGCCAAAAAACACATTGCCCGTTCGGCTTCCGAACTGCTCTATGACCGTATTCAAGGCACCGCGTCTGCCGAAAAACAGCACCTTGTTCTGCCTACCAAACTGGAAATTGGTGAAACAACAGCGAAGCTGAAGGAATAGGAAGGAATGGGAAGACCTTGAGAGGAGGGAACCTTTTTTGAAAAAAGGGTTCCCTCCTCTCAAACGCTCCACCCTTCCAAATAACTTTTCCTCGGCGAAGAGAAAAGCAAAAAAGTCCACCAAAAGATCAGGGAGCGGAAAAATCCGCTCCCTGATCTTTGGTCGGAATGACAGGATTCGGAACCTATTTGCGTGCCAAAAATTATTCTTTGCGTCTCTTTTCCGGCGCGCGCAAGTGCAAACTGCGTTTGCGAGATTCAAACCGGCAAAGTCCACCAAAAGATCAGGGAGCGGAAAAATCCGCTCCCTGATCTTTGGTCGGAATGACAGGATTCGAACCTGCGACATCTTGGTCCCAAACCAAGCGCGCTACCAACTGCGCTACATCCCGATTTGCATTTATTATAGCAGATTCCCGTCTACTTGTCAAGATTTTGTACGCATTCCTTAAAAAAACATATAATACCTATTTTTTAGGCTAAAAATATCCTAATTTTTGTAGTATAATAGGAACGAAAGAAAAAAGGAGGTGCCGAAATGAACATCAACACCAATCAAATCGTGCCGATTTCCGAGGCAAATCAAAACTTCTCCCACGTTGCCCGTGAGGCGGATCGGCTGGGAAGCGTGATCATCTTCAAAGGCAACAAACCAAAATATAAGCTCATCAATCTTGAACAAAACGCCGAAATTGAAATGACCGACGATGAAAAAATCGACTTTGTTGCCGCCCGGATTTTGAAAAAATATCACAAAGCGTTTGAGGAGCTTGCGAAATGATTCGATTCAGCAGAGAAAAGGTGCTTCTTCTCCACCAGCTCATCGCCGCCGAAACCGGCGGTGACCCGAATATCAGAGATCTTGCGCTTCTGGACAGCGCTTTGAATTCCGCTTTCCAAACCTTTGACGGCAAAGAACTCTACCCTTCAAAGCAGGAAAAAGCGGCAAGAATCGGCTTTTCGCTGATTTCCAATCGCGCTTTTGTTGACGGAAACAAGCGGGTCGGAATGTACGTTTTGCTCACCTTTTTGGAAACCAACGGAATCCGGCTGGAACTGACCAACGAGGAAATTGCCCGTGTCGGGTTGGCGGTTGCCCACGGCTCCATGCGATATGAGGACCTGCTGGCTTGGATTTGCAAGCACGAAAAAAGATGACAGCGCCGCATTTGATAGGCGGCAGAAACAAAAACCGGTATTCCTTCTTTTTTGCAAGAAAAATTTTGAAAAATTGCAAAAAACGCTTGACAAATTCTATATAATATGATAAAATAGCTCTATTCTGAAAAGGCAACGACGGAAAGGACGGCTTTGAGTCGGCTCCTACAGAGAATTGGCGGTTGGTGCAAGCCATGGAGAACAAGGTTGTCGGTAGTTCCCGAGCCGGGAGGAAGAAAGCAAAAACTCCGCTTTTTTGCAAGTAGAACCTCCCCGTGATTGCTGCGTGAATGCATAAGGATTTTTTCGTGATCCTGACGAGAGGCGGCTACGGTCGCAATTTGAGTGGTACCGCGAGTGTTGTATGATGAATCCGCACCCGTCTCAAAGTAACTTTGCTTTGGGACGGGTGCGCTTTTTCGTCCCGGAAAGGACTTACCGAACATGACTGAACTTGACCGTAAAATTTTAGAAATGGCTCAGCGTATCCGCGAACTGCGCGAAATTGAGGGCAAAACACCCGAGGAAATGGCGCAATTGACCGATACCTCGCTTCAGGAATATTTGGACTGTGAAAACGGAAAATTAGACCTGAACTTTGCCTTTATCTATCGCTGCGCAAACATTCTCGGCGTTAACGTAACCGATATTATCGAAGGCTACAGCCCAAAACTCCGCTCCTATACCGTGACTCGTCGCGGCGACGGTCAAGAGGTTGCAAAGGCGCACGGAATGACCTATTTCAACCTTGCCTACAATTTTCAAAACCGGATTGCAGAACCGCTTTACGTCACCATCAACTACGACGCCGAAGCAGAACAGCGTGAAATTGAATTGACCACCCACGACGGGCAGGAATGCGACATTGTCATCAGCGGTCATCTGACCGTTCAGGTCGGCAAGCACAAGGAAACGCTTGGACCCGGCGACAGCATTTACTTCGACAGTAAAACGCCCCACGGTATGGTTGCCGCAAACGGCGAGGATTGCGTCTTCTACGCCATCGTCCTTAACCCCTCCGGTGAACCGATCCCCGAGCTGGAAGCGCCCGGCACTGTGACCGAGCAGGCTCCGGTACGGCGCGACGACAAAGACCGCATTTGGCACAACTACATTGACGTAGAGGAAAGCGAAACCGGCGCTCCGCTCTCCATCAAGTTCAAAAACACAGAACATTTCAATTTTGCTTTCGACCTCGTTGACGCGCTGGCGCTCCGCGACCCCGACAAACTTGCCATGCTCCATATCTCGCGCGACAAAACCGAACGCCGCTTTACCTTTAACGATCTCAAACGCGGCTCGGCGCAGTGCGCCAACTACTTTAAGGCAATGGGAATTAAGCGCGGCGACCGCGTGATGCTCGTTCTCAAACGGCATTATCAATTCTGGCTTGCCATGCTCGGGCTCAACAAGCTCGGCGCCATCGGAATTCCTGCCGTGAACCAGTTGCAATCGCATGATTTTGAATACCGTTTCAACGCCGCCGGCGTTTCCGCCATTCTTTGCACGGCAGACGGCGATACGGCGCATCAGGTCGATATCGCCGCGGCGACCTGCCCCGTTTTGCGCACCAAAATTCTTGTGGGCGGTGCGCGCGAAGGTTGGCATAATTTTGACGAGGAATTCCAGCTTTACAGCACACACTACAAGCGCACCGAGGACGCACCCGGCGGCGACGATCCCATGCTTGCTTTCTTTACTTCGGGTACCTCCGGCTATCCGAAAATCACGCTTCACAACTATAAATACGCGCTCGGTCACTTCCACACGGCAAAATACTGGCACACCGTCAACCCGGACGGTCTGCACTTCACCATTTCGGATACCGGCTGGGCAAAATCCATGTGGGGTAAATTCTACGGGCAATGGCTCTGCGAGGCGGCAACCTTTGTTTACGACTTTGACCGCTTTGACGCCGCCGACATTCTGCCCATGTTTGCAAAATACCATATTACCACCTTCTGCGCGCCGCCCACCATGCTGCGCATGATGATTAAAGAGGATATTTCCAAATACGATTTTTCCTCGGTGGAACACATGACCACCGCCGGCGAAGCGCTCAACCCGGAGGTTTACCGCCAGTTTGAGCGGCTGACCGGGCTCCAGATCCACGAGGGCTTCGGGCAATCCGAAAGCACCATGATTATCGGAAACATGGTTGGAACGCCGCATAAGGTCGGCTCCATGGGCAAGCCTGCGCCGATTTACAACGTAGAACTGGTGGACGCAAACGGAAAACCGGTGAAAGAAAGCGAAACCGGCGAGATTGTGATCAACATTAAAAACGGGCTTCCCTGCGGACTTTCGGTTGGTTATTACAACGACCCCGAAAAGACCGCCGAAGTTTGGCACGACGGCTATTACCACACCGGCGACACCGCATGGCGCGACGAAGACGGATATTACTGGTACGTCGGTCGTGTGGACGACGTCATTAAGTCCTCCGGCTACCGCATCGGTCCGTTTGAGATCGAAAGCGTCATTATGGAGCTTCCGTACGTGCTTGAATGCGGCGTTTCCGCCGCCCCCGACGAG
>SVUK01000003.1 GCA_015063325.1 Oscillospiraceae bacterium
CTTTAAGTTCACGACGACTACCACAGGGTATGTTACGGTCAACTTTACACATGAAAATTCTGTCGGTTCAAGTAATCTGTGGGAAGTATATTTGCTGGATCAAAGTGGTGCGACAATAGTCAGTATGAATGTAGGCGGTAATGATCTGAGCCTTAATTTGGCCAATATAGGTCTTCCTGCCAGCACATACTATGTAAAAATCAATAAATATAGTAGCTACAGTACTGACAAGTACGGCTTAAAGATTAGTTTTATGGGTAGCACCGTGTGGGAAACCGAATTCAACGATAGTAGGAATACGGCTAACCCAATCAGCATTGGTACTCAGTATTATGGAAAGATCATGCATGGATCGGACTACGATTATTATTATTTTGATTTAAATAAATCGGATACAATCACAATTACATTTTCACATGATATTCTTAGTAGTTCGACAAAGTATTGGACAATAACACTTTATGATGCATCAGGAAGTTCCTTGATTAGCAGAGATTCTGTAGGTTCATCTTCTCCGCTTACATTTGAGAAGGATTTATCATCTGGTCGATATTATGTGGGCATATGTAAATACAGTAGCTCATCTAATATAGTGTACTCTTTACTCGTTTCCGCCAAAAACGTCCATACCCATTCGTATGGTTCTTGGACAAACTACAGTAGTACGCAGCACAAGAGAACCTGTTCTTGCGGAAATACACAATATGAAAACCACAGCTGGAACTCCGGCGTTGTGACCACTCAACCGACGCATACCAGTTACGGCGTTAGAACCTACACTTGCACGGTTTGCGGCGGCACAAAAACCGAGCAGATTGCTAAAACCTCGACACACTCTTACGGTGCTTGGGCAAATTACAGCACCACTCAGCATAGAAGGACTTGCGCTTGCGGCGATGCGCTGTATGAAAGCCACAGCTGGAACTCCGGAACTGTGACAACCCAACCGACGCATACCAGTTACGGCGTTAGAACCTACACTTGCATGGTTTGCGGCGGCACAAAAACCGAGCAGATTGCTAAAACCTCGACACACTCTTACGGTGCTTGGGCAAATTATAGCACCACTCAGCATAGAAGGAATTGCGCTTGCGGCGATGTGCAATATGCAGATCACGCTTGGAATGCCGGCGTTGTGACCACGCAACCGACGCATACGACCTATGGCGTAAGAACTTACACATGTTCCGATTGTGGTGCTACAAAAACCGAACAAATTAGCCCAATTGCGCATTCTTATGGTGCTTGGACAAAGTATGATGATACCCAGCACAAGAGAAGTTGTTCCTGCGGCAGTGTGCAATATGCAAATCATACTTGGAATGCCGGCGTTGTAACAACGCAACCTACGCATACGACTTATGGTGTAAAGACCTACACTTGTGCGGATTGCGGCGCTACCAAGACCGAACAGATTGCCAAACTGACCGAGCATGCCTATGGATCTTGGACAAAATACGACAATACCCAACACAAGAGAACTTGTGCTTGCGGTGATGTGCAGTATGCGGATCATACTTGGAATGCCGGCGTTGTGACAACGCAACCGACGCATACGACCTACGGTGTGAAGACCTACACTTGCGCAGATTGCGGTGCCACCAAGACCGCGCAGATTGCCAAACTGACCGAGCACGCATACGGTGATTGGGCAAAAGAAAACGACGAGCAACACAAGAGAACTTGCGTTTGCGGCGATGCGCAGTATGCAAATCATACTTGGAATGCCGGCGTTGTGACAATGCAACCGACGCATACGACCTTTGGCGTGAAGACCTACACTTGCACAGATTGCGATGCCACCAAGACCGAGCAAATTGCCAAACTGACCGAGCACGCATACGGTGATTGGGCAAAAGAAAACGACGAGCAACACAAGAGAAGTTGTGCTTGCGGCGACGTGCAGTACGAAAATCATAGTTGGGATGCCGGGGTCGTCACTCCTTATGCAACCTATGATATGATCACCTACACTTGCAGTATTTGCGGCGGAACAAAAACCGTTAAAGAGGACAAAGGATCCGCTGTAGTTTCGGTTGAAAATGCGACTGTAGTTGCAGGAAACGAAGTAACTATTCAAGTAACTATCAAAGATAATCCGGGAATTGCCGGCGCAAAGTTCACTTTGAGCTATGACGAGCAATTGGTATTGCTTGGTGCAACTAACGGCGAAGCATTCAGCGTGCTCGCTTATACGGCACCCGGCGCTCTCTCCAATCCGTGCAACTTCTTATGGGACAGCGAAAGCGGCGAATCTCAAGAAAACGGAATAATTTTGGAATTGAGATTTAAGGTTCCTAAATCTGTTGCTCCGAACACCAAGTTGGCAATCAACCTTTCGTATCAATCCGGAGACTGCTACAATAAGGATTTGGATGATGTATCGGTACGCTTTGAGAACGCATTTATCACCGTTATCATGTTGCCCGGAGATGTAAACTTGGATGGAACGGTAAACGGCAAAGACGTTACGTTGCTCAGAAGATATATTGCCGGCGGATATGATGTCTCCATTGATGAAATGAGCGCAGATGTTAATGATGATGGTGTGATCAACGGCAAAGATGTTACCTTGATCAGACGGTATATTGCCGGTGGATACGATATTGAATTAAAAGCACCTACCACTCGCACATACGAAGTTTCCTACCACTTAAATCTTCCGGAGAACGTAGAAAACTACACAACCGATCTGCCAACCGGTGTTACATTTGATACTAAAGAAATGACTGCAACGAAATCCTATACCTTTGGCGATGGACAAAAAGTTCTTGGCGAGATTTACGAGATTTCAGGTTGGGAGTTTAAAGGGTGGTCCGTCTCTTCTAACGAGAATGTATACTATACAACCTCCTTAGAGGCAGATCAAGTAGCTCTTCAAGAAGGAACTCCTAACGAGGGGAAATATAAGAAAAAATTAGATCTATACGCTGTTTGGGAACTAAACTCCTGACTTCTTGGAGAAGAATGGGGGAGATAACTTGTCTCTCCCCCATAAAAAGTAACAAAAATAAATTTGCAGAAGGAAGTTCATTTCCGAACTTCCTTCTTTGTTTAACAAAAACAATGTTTTTTCCGTTTTCGGAAATATTTTTCAATAAGCACTTGACAAATGCAAATTTATATGTTATTATAATTCTTATATTGGAATTTTGCCTTTAATGAGATCCGATTTTTCAGGGATCGAAGGGCAGAATTTCGTTTTCGCGGGTGAAAGTTCCCGCGGATACCCGTCGCAGACTTGCGTATGTCGGGCGTGATCGCCGCGTTTTGGCGGTGATTGAGTTGTTCCGGAGTTTTCCGCTTTGTGGTGAAATGGTTGCGTTTTTTGCGGAAAGCGTTGATGGGCTTTTTTGTCATGCAATTTTTTAGATAAAATTGAATAAAATAACGGAATGAAAGAGTCCGTACGAAGGTCATTGCCTATGGTAATAGGTGGTGAAATCGTACGGACTCTTTGTTTTAAGAAGGTGATATTGATGTAGCAGAAAGAGAAACACAAACGACAACCGAATAGTCTATCGAAGGAGTCGGCGGTAATGATATCGGCGGCTTTTTTGCGCGCCTTGAAGTTATCCAAGATAAAAAATTTTTTGACTTCAACCTTGACTTTCGGACCAAAATCAACCCTTCTAAGTGAAGGGGAAAATTACAGAAAGGAGCATTTATGAACCGTCAAAGAGACCATCCCAAGATGGAAAATGCGCGCCACTTTTGTGGCAGATAAGCGCAAGCAAAGTGTAAGTAAAGCGCAAGCAAATTGTAAGCAAAATACAAGCAAACTTTTGTCGACGAAGCGAAGCACACGTAAAAGTATAGCCCACTATACTTTGCTCTGCAAAGTGTGGGCTCTCCCGAGGGATTGCGTCCGTCGGCAAAATCAAAGAAAAGGAGGTGAAAACACAATATCGTATCTAGTGTGCCATATGGAGAAATATCACAAAACAGATATTGCTCCCATCGAAAAAGAGAACGAGAGAGATGAAAACTACAAGGCAAAAAATCCGCAGATCGAACGAGATCGGACAAGCGGCAATTACCACATTCTCGGTCGATCGGAAAGTTACACGGATTACATCAATCAGCGCCTTGCCGAGAACAATCTCAAACCACGAAAAGATGCCGTGCTCATGTGTTCCTTTGTCATTGGTTCGGATCAAGAGTTCTTTCAAGATAAGTTTCCACAGGAAGAAGACGAGTTCTTTACCGAAGCCACTCGTTATTTTGCCAATAAGTACGGCATCGAAAACATCATTTCGGCTGTCGTCCACAAGGATGAAACAACTCCGCATCTGCACCTGAATCTGATTCCGCTGTCGGACGGTCGGCTCTGCGCCAAAGATTTGTTCTGCCCAAAGAATTTACGAGATTTACAAACCGAACTGCACGAACAAGTCGGCAAGAAATTTCATTTGGAACGCGGAAAGATTAACAGTCAGGCTGAACATCTTTCGTCTGCCGAGTTTAAGGCAAAGAAAATTGTGGAGCAAGCCGAAACCGAGAACAAACGGTTAACGCAGGCAAATGAAACGGCAAAGAAAGAATTCGACCAAACGCAACAGGAAATACGAAAAGCGATCCGAGAGCGTGACGAAATTATTGCCAAGAGAGACGCCGAGGCAAATTACAGCCACGCATTGGAAGAAGCAAAAAGCGGAGCGGTCTCCCACGGCAAGAAAGAGATGAAAGATCAGGTTGTCGCACTGATTGCCGAGAACAAGCGACTGGAAGAAGAAAACGCTCGTCTTGCCAGAGATAACGGTGACCTTTTCCAACAACTCCGAAAGGCGTCAATATCCGAAAAGAAAGCCGAAGTCGCAAAGAATGCCATGCTTGCCGTACGGCGACACGAACCCGAAGCCTTTGCTCGGACGTTCTTCAAATCGACCGCTCTTATTCAACCGTTCATTGACCTCTTCTCCGCGCCGATTCCATTACAGCGGAACCGCTTGCAAGAGATCGAAGAAGAGATCGAACGGGAGAGACAACAAGAACAAATGAAAAGCAATTCCAAGCATCACTGGAGCAAATAACAAAACGGCGTCTTTCTACAGTTGCAATCTGTTTACGCCCTAAACAGAACAGAAGCAAAAGGCCCAGCGAGCCAAGTCGCTATGTTAATTTTAGTCGCATATCTCAACTGAAATCGCTTGACAATTGATCTCTCCTATGGTAAAATATTGTTGTCGTATAGATACGACTATTATTACACAGGAGAATAAAGATATGTCAGAGCAAAAAGTGTCAAAGGACAAGAGATATGAGGATAGACACAAGGAAGAACGAAAAGCAAAGTGTATGATTTGGGGAACGAGTGTCGAAAGACCGCTTGCCGAAGAGATCAACGCATTTCTGAAAGTGACCGGCTTCACCAAAGTCGAACTCATTAAAGCCGGCTATCAAGCACTGCTTGATGAGGCTAAAAAAGCAAAATAGCAATACGCTTCTTCCTTGTGGGAACGGGTAAAAATAAACGGATTCCCCGCCATCCGAGAAGGAAAAACATTATAGAAGCAAACAGACTTATTATTTATCAGGAACAACCCGACGGCTCTCTTGTAAGAAGTCGGGAAAAGAAAATCGGCAACACGATTTACACCGTCGTGGCCAGACAAAAAGAGAACGCCAAAGAAACGGCGTTCGACATCACAAAAAGACTGATCGAGCGCAGCGCCGACAGTCTTACTCAACAGAAACCGTTTGAAGGTTGCAATTCGGGAGGTTAAAGAATGAATTTGCAACTACAACAAAACAAACATAAAAGAACCAAGAACGCAGAAGAACAGTACACGGCTCTCTATTGCCGCCTTAGTTGTGACGACGATCTTCAAGGCGACAGCAACAGCATCAAAAACCAGAAGATCCTTTTGAAGCAATACGCCGACGAGCATCGGTTTAAGAATATCCGATACTACGTGGACGACGGCTTTTCGGGAACAAACTTCGACCGACCGGATTTTAAGCGAATGCTTGCGGATATCGACGATGGATTGGTTTCAACGGTCATTGTCAAGGATATGTCCCGATTCGGGAGAGATCATATTCTCGTCGGGTACTACACAAAGTACTATTTGCCAGAAGCAGACGTCAGATTTATCGCTATCTACGACCAAGTGGACAGTGAAACCAATCCCGACGACGATATTACGCCTTTCAAAAACATTCTCAATGAGATGTATGCAAAAGATTGCAGTCGGAAGATCAAGGCAGTCGTCAAAGCCAAAGGCAACGCCGGGAAACACATTTCCTATCTACCGCCACTCGGATATATGAAAGATCCGAATGACAAAGAAAAATGGATTGTAGAGGAAGAAGGTGCGGCAATTGTTAGGGAGATATTCAGCCTTTGTGTGAAAGGATACGGTCCTACACAGATTGCAAGGATTTTGACCGAACGAGGAATTGATACACCCGTGGTGCATTTCCATAAATACAATCTTCCCACATCATTGAAGTTAAAAGAAGAATCGGAAATATGGAATACGAAAACGATTGCGGGAATTTTAGAAAACATGGAGTATCTCGGTCATACGGTCAATTTCACATCTTTTAAGAAATCATACAAATCTAAGAAACGGATAGACGCGCCAAAGGAAGACTGGGTAATCTTTGAAAACACGCAAGAGCCGATTATTGATCAGGAAACGTTCGACATCGTTCAAAAAATCCGAGAAGGGCGTCGTCGCCCAACGGAAATGGGCGAAATGAGTATGTTATCCGGACTGCTTTACTGTGCCGACTGCGGAAAGAAAATGTATCTCTGCCGTTGCACAACAATGAAACAGGCGGAATATTTCAACTGTTCATCGTACCGTAAAAAGAAAAAGAAGACCTGCACTTCTCATCAAATAACCGTTCACGCGGTCGAGGAAATGATTAAAAACGACTTGCAGTTTACAATCCATTACGCAAGCGAGAACAAAGAGGAGTTCTACAACATTCTGAAAAATCGAAGTGACGCAAAAACGAAACGCGAACTTAGTCAGTCTTTGAAAGAGGTTGCGGATATTGAAGCGAGGATGAAAGAACTTGATAAGATTATCCAAAACCTTTATGAAGACAAGGTTTCAGGCAAGATCTCTGAAGATCGTTTTTTTAAGATGAGTGAGAACTACGAAACCGAGCAGGCAGAACTCAAAGAGAAGGCAGAGAAATTGAAAGGCAGTATTCAGTACTCCAAGAATCAGATGGACGATATTCTCAAGTTTCTTGCCATCGTGGACAAGTACAGCGATTTTCAAGAACTCACGCCGGAGATTCTTCGTGCCTTCATTGACAAGGTGCTGATTCACGAAAAGCAAAAGGTTGACGGGCATTACAGGCACACCATCGAGATCATCTACAACTTTGTCGGAGCCGTGGAGCATCCCGACTTCGACTGAACAACAAACAAAATGAGCACAGGCGTGGCTTCACGCCACGCCTGTGCTCAAATGAGCCGCCGCTTTACCGAAAAAATCCCTATGGAACTTACGGTAACGGTGTTCCGCTTTTTTCTTTTAAATTCTACCCTTTTGAGCTTTTTTCAATCGGCACGCATCAGGTTGAGCAAAACTTCTACCATCTTTTCCATAGAACGCACGGGAATATACTCGTGAACGCCGTGGAAATTGGCGCCGCCGGTGGAAAGATTGGGACAAGGAACGCCCATAAAGGAAAGGCGAGCGCCGTCGGTTCCGCCGCGAATGGGCAAGCACTGCGGCTCTACCCCTGCTTTTTGCATGGCAGCTTTCGCATTTTCAATCAATGCCATGTGCGGAAGAATCTTTTCTTTCATATTGAAATAGGAGTCGCGCAAAGTCAGTTCAAAAGATCCTGCTCCCCAAACGCGGTTTTCAAAAGCGGTCAAATCTTCCAAAAACGATTTGCGCGCGTTGAATTTCCCCATGTCGTGATCCCGAATGATAAGCGAAACGGAAGTTTCGCTTTCGTCTCCCTCAATGTGCATAACGTGGTAGAAACCTTCATAACCCTCGGTATGCGCCGGCGTTTCGGCGGCAGGAAGCCGGGAAAGCCACTCGTTTGCCATCAGGATGGCGTTTTTCATTTTGTTTTTCGCGCTGCCCGGATGAATGTTCAATCCACGAACAAACAGGGTCGCGGAAGCCGCGTTAAAGTTTTCATATTCAATTTCCCCGAGCTCGCCGCCGTCCACCGTATAGGCAAACTGCGCGCCGAATGCCTCCACCGAAAAATGATCCATCCCTGCCCCAACTTCTTCGTCCGGGGTAAACGCAACGGCGATTTTGCCGTGGGGAATCTCCGGGTGGGCAAGCAATTCGGAAACCGCGGTCATAATTTCAGCAACGCCGGCTTTGTCGTCGGCACCCAAAAGCGTCGTGCCGTCGGTGACAATCAAATCCTGTCCGCAATAGCGGTTAAGAGACGGAAAAACAACCGGATCAAGCGCTTTTCCATTGCCCAATTCCAAAACACCGCCCGGATAGGAAACAATCCTTGCCTTTACGTTTTCTCCGCTTGCACTCGGCGAAGTATCCATATGGGCAAGAAAACCGAGCACGGGCAGGTTTTCATAACCCTTTGTCGCCGGTAAAACAGCATAAACATAACCGTAATCGTCAAGACGAACATCACATAGTCCAAGGGTTTTCAATTCGTCGGCAAGCGCTCTTCCCAACACCTTTTGTTTTTCGGTGCTGGGAAAGGTTTGCGAAGTTTCGTCCGACTGCGTATCAAACGAAACATAACTTAAAAAACGGTCAATAACTGTCATGAAAAAATCTCCTTAAAACGCCCAGTTGCCGTCTTTAAAGATGGGAACGCGTTTGCCGTCCTTCGTGATACCGGTAATTGCAAGATCTTTGGTACCAATCATAAAGTCCACGTGAATCTGCGACTCGTTAATACCGCGCGCATAGCATTCTTCGGTGGTGTACTGATCGTAATCCTTGAGGACGTTGGTAAATCCATGACCGAGTGCGAGATGGCAAGCGGCATTTTCATCAAACAGCGTGTTATAGAACAGTACACCGGAATTGGAGATGGGACTATCGTAAGGTACGAGCGCGCATTCGCCGAGATATGCCGCGCCTTCGTCCATGGAAATCATCTTTTTCAAAAGTTCTTCATTCTTCTCGGCGTGCACCTCCACAGCCTTACCGTTCTCAAAACGGATCGAGAAATTTTCAATCAATTCGCCGTGATAGGAAAGGGGCTTGGAAGCGTACACAATCCCCTCGGCTTTACCGCGGCGCGGAGAGGTGAACACTTCTTCGGAGGGAATGTTGGGATTGAAGACAATTCCGCTGCCGAGCGCCTTTTCGGCACCGCCCATAAAGAGCGCGTCCTCGTGTAATCCCACGCGAAAATCGGTCCCATTGGAGGCTTTGTATTCCAGTTCGGCAAGTCCGAGCGAATTCAGGTAGTCGCAACGCGCGGCAAGGTCGCGGTTGTGTTCTTCCCAAGCGGCAACGGGATCACCGTTTTCCTCCACGCGAGAAGTCATCAGAATGCTCTGCCACAGTTTTTCCACCGCGCGGAACTTGTTCTCGCCCGGGAAAACTTTTTTTGCCCATGCCACACCGGGAACGGCGGCAATGCACCACTGATAGCGATTTTCCATTTTGTCAAGATAAGGCTTCATCACCTTGTAGCGCACCTGCCCTGCCTTCGCCATTTTGGTCTGATTAACGCCTTTGAGTCCGTCCGGATCGTCCGATTCCAAATAAATGCGTACCGGCAAAGTCTTTGCGCGATGCTCCAATTTTGCAACTTCCCAATCTTCGATCTTGCAAAGAGTGGAAACCGAGCGTTTTTGAATGTTGAGTTTTTGGAGAGGTTGATAATCAAAATCAACAATCACCTTTTTCGCGCCCTGACGGTAGCATTCTTCTGCCACCATGCGGACGAATTCGGGCTGCTCAACCGAGGCAAGAATCTGCACTTCCTGCCCTTTTTGAACGTTGCCGCCCATCGCGGCGATCAGACGCGCGTATTTGCGTAAAACCGTTTTTTTCATGTTTTTAAATTCCTTTCCTTCAAATAAAAAAAGTCAATTCACAAAAAAATCGAATCGAAAAGCTTTCTTCCTTATTATAACCCTGCCAAAAGAGTTTGTCAATCAATTCCAACAAAAAGAGAAGCAAAAAATCTTCTGCGAAAGCGTAGAACGCTCCACAACGCATTTCTGTAATGGATTTTTCAAAAAAAGGGTTGACTTTTCAGGTTTTTATGGTATAATTGAGGGGTCAGAAAATATTGGGGTATAGCCAAGCGGTAAGGCACCAGACTTTGACTCTGGCACTCGTAGGTCCGAATCCTGCTACCCCAGCCAGAAAAAAGCACTTGCTGAAAGGCAAGTGCTTTTTTCAACTCTATTCGCCTGCGGCGAGTGATATTGCTTCGCAGTGATATGCGGCTTGCGCCGCGTGATATTGCGCTCCGCGCAGTTTGGAAGGCAAATAGAATATCACTTTGCGGCGTCGCCGCAAAATATCACTGTCCCATAGGGACAATATCACTTGCGCCGCAGGCGCTAACATCACTGCCGCTCTCTTCACTCCAGCAAGATCCGCGCAACGGCGTTGAGCGTTGCGTCGGAAATGCCGATGGATTTCAAATAATTGCGCACCTTTTCCTGCAAGGTCTTCCCGGCTGTCCGGTTCATGAAAAAGGTGATCTTGTTTTCCAGATACATCGGATCGCGAACGGTATAACTCGTCTCGTCCTTTCCGCAAATTTCGCCAAAGTTTGAGAAGCAATAATCGCGGTAAAGGTCCTCCTCGGCAACGCCGAGCAGAGCGTTGATCAAAAATGCAAGTCCGCCCGTGCGATCGGTTCCGATCTGACAATGAAAGAAGATGGGGTAATTTTGCTCATCCGCAAGTTGTAGGAAAATCTCAGGTAATTCCGGCTTCAAGTCCAGCAGCGTTGCGGTACTTTCGCAGGTATAATTCAACACGTTCACGCCGTCGAGCGCCGATTTTGAAGTACTTCCGCGCAGATCGATCTCGGTCTTTACGCCGAGCTCCTCCAGCATGGTTTTCTTTCCCTCTTCGGTAACAGCGTCAATTTTCGCGGTCCGGAAAAGCATTCCCTGCTTCACCGTTCGACCGTCGTTGGTTTTCCAGCCGCCAATATCGCGGCAATTCGTCACACCGTCGACCTTAAGATTGCGCGGTCCTTGACTCGTCGTGGTAAAAGATGCGGTTTCGCTTTCATAGATTTTCCCGTCTTCCGCAAACGAAACTCTCCAATAGTAGGTGGTCCCAATATACAAATTGCAAATGGAACAGCTGTTCCCGGTCGTTTGGTAGGTTTTTGCGTTCTCCATGGTCGGCGAGGTGCTGACAAGGATTTGATATGTAGTCTCCTCCGGGGGCGTCTCCCTGCCGGTCACGCTCCAGGAAAGCGTAACCTCTTTTGGTTGGCTCCGCTCAACATTGGCAACGGTGAGCGAATGGTCGGCAATGTTACGGGGATCGTCGTTCAGATATTCCAGCTGTTCCTCTGTATGAATTTCGACGTTCTCGCCGAGCGCGGCAGGTTGAATGACGTATTTGGGCGGCTCGACAACCGGCGCGGCTTCCTTCTCTTTTTCGGCGCACCCAAACAGGGCAAACACAGAAACCAGCATTGCCGCCGCCAGCAAAAAGCCGAGGAGCCGTTTAACTTTTATTTTTTGCATTGAAAATTCCCCTTCCCGTTTTTTGTTCAAACCACTGATATAATTATAGTAATTTTGCATTTTTTGTCAAGAAGTATTTGCCCTGTGTCTTGACAAAGGCGGAACCGTCTGCTATAATCATAGACGAAAGCGCAAAAAGGAGGTCGTCAACGATGTTGAAAAGAAAAAATGTCTTTGCAAATGAACACGCGATGATGCCCTCGGCTTGTATTTCCCGCTAACCGTTTTGCAGTGGAGCCGTGGCATTTTCGCCGCGGTTTTTCTTTTGCCGAATCTCCGGTGCCTTGCCGGGCGCCGCTTTACAAAAAACGGAGACAATTTCATGAAACTCTTCAAACATTCGATTTTCCACCAATACCGGGGACTGCGGCAGATTTTGGATTTTATGATGTTCGTCAGCTCCGAGCCGGATGAAAACCGCTTTGAAAGCGAGTTTTTACCCCTTTTCAAAAAAAACGGATTGGGCACGCTTGCAAAAACGCTTGGCAAGCTTTGTAAACGATATTTTGGGTTACCTTTACAAGCCGCGTGGTGCGAATCGGCAGACGATCAAACCTGCAAAGAACTGCTGGAAACGGTGTTTGCAGGCGGCAATTTCGGCAGAAAGAATCCGTACGTATATCGCCCGATGGAATCCTTTACCATGGACGTCAAAAAGAACGGTTTTTTTCATGCGCTTCAAAAGGCGGGCGTTGCCAACTGCAAAGCATTCCAAAAGCATAAATGGTTGCGCCCGTTTGCGTGGCTTTATCAGTTGTTCCGCTATATGGGGCGCGGAATTGCGGCGCTGTTCCGGCGCGAAAAGTTGACAAAAGATATTTCCTCCGGCAAAGAAAAAGCCGATTTTTATAAGCGGCTGGGAATTCAATAATAGTATCTCGTGTTTGTCTCGTTAATAGCTTAATTCCACAGGTTAATACTATAAGTTAATGCCACAGATTAATACCATAAGTTAATACCATAGGTTGATACCATAGGTTGATACCATAAGTTGATACCATATGGGAAAGTAGCATTTTCAAAGAAACATCAGAAACGTCAGAAACATTATAGACTATAAGGCATTATAGAGCATTATAGACTATAAAGCATTATAAAAAGAAGCGTTATAAGCCATGAAAAGAAAAAACAAAATTCTCCTTTCGGTCGTTTGCACGGTTCTCGGATTTGCAGTCGTCTGTTCTTTTGCGGTGTATTTTCTGTTTTTCCATCGCTATCGCGGCAAGGAAATCGTTTCTCTCTGGAGCGAAACCGATTCCTTTTCCATCTCCGGAATTACAACGATTGAAAAACAAAAAGATAAACCGTTCGTCATTCTGAATCTTGCCGATGTCCAAATTTGCGATTTGGAGGATCTTTTTTCCATGAACGAGATCAAAAAAGAAATTGCCGATCTCGTAGAGCAAACGCACCCTGATCTGATCACCCTGACCGGCGACCAAACCTGGAGCAACGAAAATCTAATCAGTTTAAAGTCACTGATTTCGTGGTTGGATTCTTTTGAAATCCCCTATGCGCCGGTTTTCGGAAATCATGATTGCGGAAACGAAAAAGATTCCGCCGTCCTTTCCCGAAATGCCTGTTGTGATCTTTATGAAAAAGGAGCCTATTCGCTCTTCCAAAGGGGACCTTCCAACCTCGGTTCGCTCGGCAACTATATCGTTAATATCACCGAAGAAGGTAAAATAATTAAAACGCTCTATTTTTTGGATTCCGGATACGAAGAGCAAATTTCCAACGAACAAATCGCCTGGATGAAATGGAACGCCGAAGGGATCCGCACGGCAAACGGAGGAATGTACACCGAGGGAATGTGCTTTTTCCATAAACCGATTCCCGAATACGCACAGGCATATTACGGCTATCGGAACGAGGACCCCTCTGTGGAAGCGATCGGAGACGTATGGGTGACTTTTTCCCTTTCCGGCTCGCGGCAAAACGGCTTTTTTGAAACGGCAAAATCGATCGGCGTAACCGACATTGTTTGCGGTCACCAGCACGGAAATTGCTTTACCCTGAAATACGAAAGCGTGCGCTTGACCTTTGCCCTGAAAACCGGTGACCGCGTTTCCTTCTATTCCGACGAAACCGTCACGCTGGACGGCGGAACCTGCCTGATTCTGGACGGCGGCGAAACACGGGTTGAAACGGTATTTTATGACAAAAAAGAGAAATAAAGCGGAGGATTGCCTATGAAAACGGCTGTTGTTTACGTTCACGGAAAAGGCGGCAGTCCATCGGAGGCAGAACGCTTTCGTCCCCTTTTCCCAAATTGTGCGGTCATTGGATTTGACTATTATTCCGAATCGCCGTGGGATGCAAAAATTGAGTTTTCCCCATTTTTTAATTCCTTGAAAGAGAAATATGATTCGGTCGTTCTGATTGCCAACAGCATTGGCGCTTACTTTTCCATGACAGCTTTATCCGCAAAGCAGGTCGACCGCGCGTTTTTCATTTCTCCGATTGTTGATATGCAAAAACTGATCGAAGATATGATGGGTTGGGCAGGCGTAACCAAAGAAAGCCTGCAAGCGCGCGGAATAATTCCGACATCGTTCGGCGAAACGCTTTCATGGAAATATTATACCTATGTTTGCGCGCACAAAGCCGGTTGGAGCGTGCCAACCGAAATTCTTTACGGAGAAAATGACAACCTGACCGCGCACAAAACGATTGAGACGTTTGCAACCCGATTCCGCGCCGGATTAACCATCATGGAGAATGGTGAACACTGGTTTCACACTGCGGAACAACTGCGCTTTATGGACAATTGGCTCAAACAAAAAGCGGAAAAGGAGAAATAACCGTGCAACCAAGAACCTTTCAAATCACCTTTACCGCACTGTTTGCCGCAGTGATCTCGGCTTTGACATTGATTCCTTTGCCGTTTTCATTTTTGGGAGTTCCTATGACCTTGCAAACCTTTGCCATTGCCTTTTGCGGTTTTTTGGTGGGGTGGAAAGTCGGACTTGGGTCGGTTTCGCTATATCTGCTTTTGGGGTCGTTTGGGCTTCCCGTTTTTTCCGGCTTTCAAGGCGGTTTTCAAAAACTGATCGGTCCAACGGGCGGTTTTCTCTACGGATTTTTGCCGCTTGTTTTTCTCTGCGGTCTTGCCGTTCGCTTCCGCCGCCCTATTCTGCATTGGATCGGCGGAATTCTGTTTGGAATTGCAGGGGTACTGCTCTGCCATTTCCTCGGCGTACTGCAGCTTTCGCTGATAAACGGAATTCCCTTTTGGAGCGCGGTTGCCGGGGCGTCGCTTCCCTTTTTGCCGAAGGATCTGCTTTCGATTGTTGCGGCATTTGCGCTGGCGCGTCTTTTGCGCCGAAGGCTGCCGTTTTTGCGGCAAATTTTCAAGTACTGAAAAAATTTGCAAAACCGCTTGACAAACTTTGCAAGTTGTGATAAAATCACTTTATCTTGTGAATAAAAAAATGCTTTGATGGAATTATTCCTCTGCCACTTCCGCTTGCAGAGAGCCGTTGG
The DNA here is from genome assembly GCA_015063325.1 of Oscillospiraceae bacterium. Lineage (GTDB taxonomy): Bacteria > Bacillota > Clostridia > Oscillospirales > CAG-272 > UMGS1865. The sequence goes on from SVUK01000003.1 coordinate 15,134, forward strand.
ATGGTGCAAAACGGCGCGGTCGACATTGGAAGTCTCATTCCGGAGCAGAATTTCCCAACGCAAAAACGCAAGTAAGAAATTCCGGTTTGCCCCGTTATCATGGCAACGGACTTTTCCCGAGTCCTGTGAGTTGACCGCCCTCGCGGCGGTAACCAGGGTGGTACCGCGAAAGATATTTTCGTCCCTGAAACCGATGGAAAAACCGTCGGTTTCGGGGTTTTTTGATTTTTCCGCTTTTTAAAAGGAGGATTTTTCCATGTCCCAAAAGGTACAAATTGCCGACAGAACGCTTTGCCGCGAAGGCGGATCATTCAGCTTCAAAGAAAAAGTTGAGATTGCGCGCCAGTTGGAACGACTGCGCGTAGACGCCATTGAATTGCCTGAAATCGTCAATCCGCGCGCGGATATTCTCCTGATCCGCACAATGGGTTCGTTTGTGAAAAACGCAGCGCTCTCGGTTGCCGTCGGAAGCAATGCGGAAAGCTTGCAGAATGCCCTTGCCGCTCTTTCCTCTGCGGCGCGTCCGCGTATTCGCATGGAGGTTTCCACCTCCCCCGTTGGCATGGAGTATTTGGCGCACCGCAAACCGCAAAAAATGCTGGAATGGATTTCCGAATGCATCTCCACGGCGAAAAAAGCAGTTGCCGACGTGGAATTTTGCGCATTGGACGCAACACGTTCCGAACCGGATTTTTTGAAGAGCGCAATTCTTGCCGCAGTTGACGCCGGGGCAACCGGCGTAACAATCTGTGACAACGCCGCCGAAATCCTGCCGGATGAGTTTGCAGAATTCGTCGCCCCCATCAAAGAAACCGCCGGCGTTCCGGTCGGCGTTCTCTGCTCCAACCGCACCGGTCTTGCCTCTGCCGAGGCACTGATGGCTCTGCGCCGCGGCGCCGAGATTGTAAAAACCGACGTGGATGGTTCTGCCGTTCCGCTTGATTCGTTTGCCGAGGTTTTGCGCGCCTGCGGAAATCGCTATGGATTGGATGCGCGCGTCAACATAACCGAATTGCAGCGCACCGTCAAACAAATTCGCCGGATCAACCGCAACGCGCAGGAAGTTTCTTCCCTGCCGGAAGAAAACGAGGAGTTGATCCTTGGCGAAAAGGATTCCCTGCAGGACGTAATTGCCGCTGTGACGCGGCTGGGATACGATCTTTCGGAAGAAGATCAGAAAAAAGTTTACGAGGAATTCTGCCGCACCGCCGCCAAAAAGCAGGTCGGCGCGCGCGAGCTGGACGCTATCGTTGCCAGCACGGCACTGCAGGTTCCCCAGACCTATCAGCTTGTCAACTACGTCGTCAACAGCGGAAATATCATCACCACCAGCGCGCAGATCACCCTGCTCAAGGACGGAAAACAGCTTTCCGGCATCAGCATGGGGGACGGTCCGGTTGCCTCGGCGTTCAACGCCATTGAGCAGATCGTCGGGCACCACTACGAGCTGGACGATTTTCAAATTCAATCGGTCACCGAAGGGCGCGAAGCGCTCGGCTCGGCGCTGGTTCGTCTGCGCTCCAACGGACGTCTTTACGCCGGAAACGGCATTTCCACCGATATCATCGGCGCCGCAATCCGCGCCTATCTCTCAGCACTGAACAAGATGATTTACGAGGAGGCGGACGCATGAAACTCTCCTTTTCCACAAAGGGTTGGCACCATTCCGGCTTCGACGAATTCTGCGCGCTTGCCGAGGATCTGAAACTGGACGGAATTGAGCTGCACAATATTCACGGCAGTTTGTTCACCGATCCGCAAAGTCCTTTGCGCGATGCGACAGCTCCGGCAACCTTGCGAAATCTGCGCGAAAAGAAAATTTCGATTCCCACCGTAGATGTGCTTGCCGATATTGCCGGCGATGAAACGATTGCCGCGCAAGAAATCAGCGAATGCCTGCATATCGCTGCCCTGTTCCATATCAAAGCCGTCCGACTGCACGCAAGCGCGAGCGACGAACCGGAAAAAGCGGTGGAAAAAACCGCCGCGCTGATTGAAAAATTCCTGCCGGAAGCAGAAGCCGCAGGCGTCCTTTTCTTGATCGGTACCGAGGGACTGTTTGCGCGCACCGACCGTTTGAGCGATTTTCTCGGTCGCTTTGCCAGCGATTCGCTGGGCGCCGTATGGCAGGTCAGCGCCGCTTGGTTCGCCGGCGGAGAAAGCGCCGGAGCGGTCATTAAAAATTTGGGCGCCTACGTGCGCCATGTCCACCTGAACGATGCGAAAAAAACGTCCGACGGAATCGAATACTGCCTGCTCGGCGAGGGAGAAATTCCGGTCGGGGAGGTAATGCGCGCACTCCGCTCGGTCAACTATGACGGTTTTCTCTCGCTGGTTTGGGATCCTTCCTGGTGCCCCGAGCTGGAGGATGCCGAAATCGTTCTTTCCCAATTTGTCAACTATATGAAACAGTTCGGCGACCCCTCGCGCCGCGAGCGCACGCTTTATTGGAACCGAGCGCACACCGGAAATTTCGTTTGGAAAAAAGATTTGTTGATCGACGCCACCTTCTCGGACGTATTGGATCAAATGGTGGAATTTTTCCCCGATCAGTATGCGTTTAAGTACACCACGCTGGACTATACGCGCACCTACGAGGAGTTCCGCGAGGACGTTGACACCTTTGCGCGTTCCCTGGTTGCATTGGGCGTTAAAGCCGGGTCGCATGTAGCGGTCTGGGCATCCAACGTTCCGCAATGGTATATTGCGTTTTGGGCAACCGTCAAGCTTGGCGCCGTACTGGTAACGGTCAACACCGCTTATAAAATTCATGAGGCGGAATATCTGCTCCGCCAATCGGACACCCATACGTTGATTATGACCGAGGGCTCCAAAGATACGCATTACGGTAAAATCATTGCCGAGCTCTGCCCCGAGCTCAACAATTTGAAAACAGGTGAACAACTTCATGCCAAACGGCTTCCTTTTTTGCGCAACGTTATCACCGTCGGCTTTTCGCAAAAGGGATGTCTTTCTTGGAAAGAGGCGTGGGATCGTTCGAGCGAAGTTCCGCACGAAACGATTTTGCGCATGGCGACAGCCGTTGATCCGGACGACGTTTGCAATATGCAATACACCTCCGGCACCACCGGATTCCCCAAAGGGGTCATGCTCACCCATCGCAATATCGTCAACAACGGCAAGTGCATCGGCGACCGCATGGATCTTTCCACCGCCGACCGCATGATGATTCAGGTGCCCATGTTCCATTGTTTCGGCATGGTACTTGCCATGACCGCTTCCATGACGCACGGTGCAACCCTTTTGCCGCTTCCCTATTTCTCGCCAAAGCCGGCGCTCGCCTGCATCCATAACGAACATATCACCGCGTTCCACGGCGTTCCCACCATGTTCATCGCCCTCTTAAACCATCCGGATTTCCCGAAAACCGATTTCTCCTATATGCGCACCGGCATTATGGCAGGCAGTCCATGCCCCATTTCCGCCATGCGCGACGTGGTGGAGAAAATGCACATGACCGAAATCACCATCGTCTACGGACAGACCGAGGCATCGCCGGGATGCACCATGAGCTCTACCGACGACTCTCTTGAGGTTCGCGTCGGAACAGTCGGGCGTGCCCTGCCCGAGATCGAATGCAAGGTTGTAAATCCCGAAACCGGCGAGGAATGCCCGGACAACGTTCCCGGCGAATTCGTTGCACGCGGATATAACATTATGAAGGGATACTATAAAATGCCCGAAGCAACCGCCGCCGCCATCGATAAGGACGGCTGGCTCCACACCGGCGACCTTGCCGCGCGCACACCGGAGGGTAACTACCGCATTACCGGACGGCTAAAGGATATGATCATCCGCGGCGGTGAGAACATTTACCCGAAGGAAATTGAGGAATTTATCTATACAAACCCCAAGGTCAGCGACGTGCAAGTCATCGGCGTTCCCGACGAACAGTACGGCGAGGAGATCATGGCTTGCGTGATCCTCAAAGAGGGCGAAACCATGACCGAGGAAGAGCTCAAAGCCTTCGTTGCGGCAAGCATGGCGCGGCATAAAGTGCCGCGGTATGTGGAGTTTACCGACGCATTCCCAATGAACGCCGCCGGAAAGATTCTCAAATACCAGATGCGTGAAAACGCCATCAAAAAACTCGGGCTGGAAAAAGCCGGCAAGGTGGTGACTGCATAATGCGAAACGATTTTGAAATTTGGGACGCGCATTGCCATGTCTACCCCGAAAAAATTGCCGCGCGTGCCGTTGCCGGGACCGATGCGTTTTACAGCACGGTAGCCGCTGGACTGGGGACCATTCCCGATTTGATTGCCGCCGGAACGACCTGCGGCGTGGACAAATTTGTCATCCAATCGGTTGCAACAACACCCAAACAGGTTGCCAGCATCAACCGCTTCATTGCCGAGGCGGTTGCCGCCGATCCCGAAAAGCTGATCGGTCTTGGCACCATTCACCCCCTGGCGGAGGACATTGCCGCCGACGTCCGCGAGCTCAAGGCGCTCGGACTGCACGGTATCAAGATTCACCCCGATATTCAGAGCTACCGCATTGACGATCCCCTTTTCTTCCCGGCTTACGCGCTTTGCGAGGAGCTGGACCTGCCGATTCTAATGCACACCGGCGATAGCCGCTACGATTATTCCAACCCAAACCGGCTCATTCCCGTTCTGCAAAAATTTCCGCGCCTGCGCGTGATCGGGGCGCATTTCGGCGGCTGGTCGATCTGGGAAGAAGCGGCGGAAAAGCTCGCCGGAATGCCGAACCTTTGGGTGGACTGCTCCTCCACCGTGCCTTTTATGAAGGGCGAGAATCAGAAAATCCGCGTGGAAAAACTGATCCGCAAATACGGCGTTGACCGCGTGCTGTTCGGCACAGACTACCCCATGTGGAGCCACGAGCAGGAGCTGGATTTCTTCTTCACGCTCGACCTGACCGACGAAGAACGCCGTGCCATCCTTTCGGAGAACGCGAAAAAAGTCTATGGATAAAAATGCACGAAAAGGCTAATCCGCCTTTTCGCCAAACCGATGAACACTCTTGATTGATTGGAGAAAAATCGCTCCGAAAAATCAAGGGTGTTCTTGTTTTTTGGGGAAAATGTCCAATGCTATAGTCAACTTCCTAACAACTTTGAAATCCTTTTTTTCTAAACCTTCTTGCATTCTGGATCAATTTATGTTATATTAAAGCAGAAATGACAGACAGCACAGCGGAGGTATGACATGAAACAAAAGAAAAAATACCTGATCGCACTGGGGGAAACGCATAGCATCATTGCGCTGGTCGCCGGCATCCTCGTGTGCTGCTCCGCATTCGTTTCGATCTTCTTGATGGCAAAGAAGTACAATGGAACCGGGATACACCCCTTACAATACTTTACGGTGTGGTCTAACATACTGTCTGCCGTTGCCGCATCTTTCATGATCCCCTATGCGGTCGAAGGAATCCGAAAAAAGCGCTTTGCCCTGCCGAACTGGATCACTTTGCTGCAGTATTCCGCCGCGATCTGCGTTGCGACCACAATGGTGGCGGCGCTCGCCCTGATCTGGCCGACACAAGGGAGCAGTGCGGTAACGGGAACCAACTTTTGGTTGCATATTGTTTCTCCTGCGCTGACCATCGTTCTCTTCCAATGCGTGGAAACGGGAGTTCCCTTTTCTCGCAAATCCGCCCCACTTGCTTTGATCCCCTATTGGGCTTATATGATCGTCTATTTTGTCATGGTCTATCTCGTCGGAACGGAACGGGGCGGCTGGTCGGATTTTTACAAAACAAAAGCATTCTTGCCCCCATGGGTCTCTGCACTTTTGATGCTGGCGATCGGCTTTACGATTTCGTTTGCCCTGCTCTTTTTGCACAACAAACGTGCGACGCAGTATTGGAAGAACGTTTCCAAAATCTGGAGCCGGGATCTGGAACCGACGCAACTGCTCATTGAAGCGTTCGGGCTCGGCCGAAGTATCGGCAGTCGAACCTCTTACACTGAGCTCGTGATTCCACTTGACATTTTTAAGATCATGTCCGAGCGATACGACATTTCGATTGATCGACTGACGAAAGCCTACCTCAAAGGAGCTTTGGATGCTATGGAAGAAAGGAACGCAAAATGACGCAGAACAGTTTTTGGGCATATATAGATGCATCTGAAAAATCCGGAGAAGGCTTTGGCTGCTTCTCACTTCCGCATATCCTCTGGTTGGTTGTTCTCGCTGCAGGGATCTTCTTCTTTTCGTTTGCCTACAAAAGGAGCAACGAAAAAGGGCGCGACCATCTGCGAAAAGGCATGGCACTCTTTCTCATGCTATTTGAAATGGGAAAACAATGCGTCGTGGGGCTGACCGATGCCCCTGCTGCCGTACATCTTCCGCTCCATATTTGCAGTTTTGCCGAATATGCGATCCTCATCGACACGTTCTGGCCGGACAACCGTTTGTTCAAACCGGTTCTTTGCTATGCTTTTCTTCCTGCCGCATTCATGGCGCTCCTGTTTCCCACCGTCACCGCCTATCCGCCGATCAGCTTTTATGCGATCCATCAGTTCGTCCTGCACGCCGCCATCATCGCCTACATTCTTGCACGATATATTGCCGGAGACATGCTCATGAACTATACGGGCGTATGGATATCGCTTGGTATGATCCTTGCACTGGCCCTGCCGGTTTATTTGATCGACAAAACATTCGACAGAAACTATATGTTCCTTCTGCGCCACTCAAATAATCCCGCACTCAAATTCATTTGGAACCTGTCGGGCGGAAGCGGCGGATTTGCTTATATTCTCGGGCTTGCTCTGCTCACCCTTCTCATGTTCCATTTTGTTTTTTGCGTCTTTACCCTCATTCAAAAACTCAGGTGCCGTCAAAAATCCGCAAAGATGGATTAAGAAGGAAATGGTTTGCGGGAACGCCCAACCTTTGGGTGGATTGCTCCTCCACCGTTCCCTTTATGAAAGGGGACAACAAAAAGGAGCGCGTAGAAACCATGATCCGCAAATACGGCGTTGACCGCGTGCTGTTCGGCACAGACTACCCCATGTGGAGCCACGAGCAGGAGCTGGATTTCTTCTTCACGCTCGACCTGACCGACGAAGAACGCCGTGCCATCCTTTCGGAGAACGCAAAAAAAGTCTATGGATAAAAATGCACGAAAAGGCTAATCCGCCTTTTCGCCAAACCGATGAACACTCTTGATTGATTGGAGAAAATTCGCTCCGAAAAATCAAGGGTGTTTTTATTTTTTTGGATTGTTCATCAGAAATATCAAAAACTTTGTTGACAAACGGCGAAATATGTGGTAAAATGAGTATGCCAAACAAAACTTAATAAACCGAGCACAGGGGAAACTCTCTTTTTTTGTAGGGGGAGTATATTCTTTTCCTGTTTTCACCATAATGGATTTGGTAAAAACGCAAATTCTGCTTGGTGGACACAGGGGTTTTCTTTGTGCTTATTAAGTTTTGTTTGGCGACAATTGGGGTTTGCGTTTTTCGGTGCGCTGACCTCGGTTAGCGCACTTTTTTATTTTCACCGAAAGAATTTTTGCCAAAAAAGGAGAAAGAATCATGAAAAGAAAAATCTTGGTATTGTTTGCCGTTCTGTTTGCTTTTGTCCTATTGTTCGCCGCGTGCGGAGAAGAAAAGCAACCACAAACGAATCCGAACCCGCAAAATCAAAACGGAAATACCGAACAAGGCGGGAAGACGGATACGCCAACAGATAATCCGGATACCCCGATGCCAGACGAGCATAAGCATACAGTTGGCGAATGGATTGTTGATACCGAACCGAACTGCACCGAGGCGGGTAGCAAACATCAAGTTTGTGCCGAATGTGGTGAAACAATCAAAGCTGAAGCGATTCCGGCAACCGGGCATACTCACGGCGAATGGGTAACCGACAAAGAGCCAACCTGCACAGAAGTGGGGAGTAAACACCGTACTTGCACCATTTGCGGCAATGTTGAAAATGAGACTATTTCTACGACCAGACATATCGAAGTGGTTGATCCTGCAGTTATAGCAACGTGCACTACTGAAGGAAAAACAGAGGGTAGCCATTGTTCCGTTTGCAAAACAATAATCAAGGCACAGGTGGCTATTCCGCCATCTCATAACTATCAAAATCTTATATGTACCGTTTGTGGGAACAGCATGGTAACCAAGAATGAAACCGGAAAAGAATACTATGATAAAAACGGATTATCTGTAACATTGATCTCATATGTTGCAACTCCTAAAGAGGGATACACGGAATATACTATACAATACACAATAAAAAATGTTACACCTGACAGCAAGTTAATGCCTGGCTCCTTCAAATTATTCTTTGCGGATGATACCGGAGAATCTCAATACGGATTTTTTAATTATTTGTATTATGGTGAATCAATTACCCAAACATACACTTGGAAAATCCTTCAAAATCAAAAAGTGCTTGTTCTTGAATATAATGCTGATGATCCTGAAGCAGGCTTATCTGGTGCTTTTTTCAGAAATAAACCCGTATCGGATACATTCCATTGGTTTATAGAATGAAAATAAAAAAATTTTTTCAAAAATTCTTGAAAATATTGAAAAGGCAAAAAGCTGCACTAATGCTGATTTTGGCAAATTGCTCCCGATTCTGTGAACCAATGACCGCCTCCGATTGATTGACTACTGTTGAAAATCAATCGGAGGTTTTTTATGAAAAACAAACGGGTACTTTTTTCGTCTTTTCCTCCTTCAATCATCATATTAGAAACAACGGCTTCCTTCATTTTTGAAAAATCTATTGACAAATCGCCGAAAAAAGCGTATGATACCTTCGTTGTAATTCTTACGATAAAGTGAGGTTTTTTGATACCGTTATGCCCGAAACCGAAATTTCCCGCGCGCAAAAAATCCGCGCGGCAATTCTCAATTTTCCCCGGCGGAACCCGGTGCTTTGCATTGCTTTTGTTCTCGCCGTCGTGACATCGTTTTTCGTTCCGCCCGACGCCGAATACGCCGGATATTTCGATTGGAAAACGCTGACCTGCCTGTTTTGCGTTCTCGCCGTCGTTTGCGCTTTGAAAAACATCCGCTTTTTCTCGCTCCTTGCCGAAAAAATGGTGGTTTTGACCGGAAATTTGCGGCTGGCGACGGTCGCTTTAGTCTGCATCACCTTCCTCGGCTCCATGCTCATCGCCAACGACATGGCGCTTTTGACCTTTTTGCCGCTCGGCTATTTTGTGCTCTCTGCCACCGGGACCGAGCGCTATATGGCGCCGGTGTTCATCCTGCAAAACATTGCGGCAAACCTTGGCGGAATGCTCACCCCGTTCGGCAATCCGCAAAACCTTTATCTCTATTCGCATTTCAACATTCCGGACGGCGAATTTTTCGGCATTATGTTTCCGCCGTTCCTGCTTGCCATCGTGCTGATTTTGGGGTGCTGTTTCTTTCTGCCCAAAAAGCCGATCGCCTTGCAGGCACCGCCCGAAGAAAAGCTCCCCGTTCCAAAAACCATCCTGTATCTCGCCTTGTTTGCGCTTTCCATCGTCATCGTCTTTCGGGTCATTCCCTACTGGATCGGGCTTTGCGTTATTCCGCCCGTACTCCTGTTTGCCGACCGCAAAGCGCTTGCACAGGTCGATTACGGTCTTTTGTTCACCTTTTTCTGCTTTTTCATTTTTGCCGGCAATCTTTCGCGTATGGACGCCGTACATCAACTGCTGGATACACTTCTGCAAAAGAATACCCTGATTTTCAGCGCACTTTCGTGTCAGGTTATCAGCAATGTCCCATCGGCAATCCTGCTCTCGCGTTTTACCGCAAACTACCGCAGCCTCTTGCTCGGCGTCAATATCGGCGGAACGGGAACGCTTGTCGCCTCGCTCGCCAGCCTGATCACCTTCCGCGAATATATCCGACACAATCCGCATAAGAAGGGATATTACGTTGGAATTTTCTCCGCGTTCAATTTTACTTTCTTGATCGTTCTTCTGATTTTCTGCTCCCTGCTGGGCGCACGATAAACCCCGAAACTCGAAAAAAGGAGATTTCCGCATTGTTAACTTCCAGTCATTTTTTGCTTGGGCAAACGCTTGCAAAAAAAACGCCGGCGCTTTCCCTGCATCCCGTCCGCAAAGGCGTGTTCCTTTTGGGCAACGTCCTGCCCGATATGGTTCCGCATACTTTCATCGTGGGTTCCCGTATTCCAAGGGTAACGGGTGGGCATTGCCTTCCTTTTTCGGAGCCGAAAATTGAACACCGAATCAGAAACGGACTTGCCACCGGCTTATATTCCGCATACGACGCTTTCCGGCTCGGACTCTTAACGCATTATATTGCCGATTCGTTTACCCATCCGCATACCACAAAACAGCGTTTGAAGCATAAAACGCATCAAGAATATGAAAAAGAACTGAAGAAGGTGCTTCCGAAATTTCTGCCGCTCGCCGATCGGGTAAAACCTGCCGCAAGCAAGAATTTTTTGGTCAAATGTCGTCAGCAATACAACGCCCCGCCACCCTCTCCCGAGCGCGATGCCGAATGGATCGTTCGCGTTTGCGCCTCCGTCTTTTTAAAAATTGCCTCGGTCTGATAAAAATGACCTGTTCCGCTTGGAACAGGTCATTTTTATTGTTTTTTGATCAATCTCTCAATTTCTTTCCTTTTGCGTCTTTGGGATTGGAATCAACAAGAATCATAATCCCCTCAATTAACCCCCAAATACCGCTGATCCAGCTGAGAAGTCCGAACGAGAGAAGGGAGAGAAGTAATTGAGCAACTCCTTTTCCCGTAAAACCGAGATAAAAATTATGAATTCCGAGACCGCCCAGTAAAATTCCGAGCAATCCGGCAGCCAGCTTGGATTTATCGGAAAGCTCTTGGTTGTTTGCCGCCGGAGACGGAGTTTCTGCGGTTTGAGATTGTTCGGTCCTTTCAATTTTTGCACCGCAATTCGGGCAAAAGGAAGCTTTATCGTCCAATTTGCTTCCGCAATAAGAACAAAACATGGGCATTCCCCTTTCAAATAATGAATTTACAAAAAACAAAAATTTGAAAAACAAAAATTTGAAAAAATGAACATTGGAAAAAGCGAAGATTTGTAAAATCAAACGCAAAAATCTTTCTCATTCTTTCGTTTGCTTTATTCTAACATATTTCCCTATTTTTTGCAATGTTTTTTGCCCATTTTCTTTCTCTTTTTTCCCTCTTTTTTTTTAAAAATTCCCTTTTTTTACTTGCAAAAAAAAGGCACACATGATATAATAATATATAGTTTATTGTCTCTATTATTCTATATTTGGACTTATTTGGAGGAAATTATGTCGAATTGTGCAATTGTCGGAATCAACTGGGGCGATGAAGGAAAGGGGCGCATGGTCGACCTTTTAACGCAGGACTATGACGTGGTGGTTCGCTACCAAGGCGGCGGAAACGCCGGTCACACCGTCATCAACGAAAAAGGAAAATTTGCTCTCCATCTGCTCCCTTCCGGTATCTTTCGTTCCGGAGTGGTCAACATTTTGGGCAACGGCGTTGCCATGGACCCCGAAAATCTTTGGAACGAGATTCAGTCTGTTTCGGCACAGGGCGTTGCCGTCACCCCCGATAATCTGAAAATCAGCGACCGCGCTTCGGTCCTCTTGCCTTGGCACCGCGATTTGGATTCTTTGGAAGAAGCGCGCCTTGCAGATAAAAAGTACGGTTCCACCAAGCAAGGCATTGCACCTTTCTACTCGGACAAGTACCAGAAAAAAACGATTATGGCAGGTGAGCTCTTCTTCCCCGACCACCTCAAAGCGCACCTTGCCGACCTGCTCGAATGGAAAAACCTGACCCTGACCGGCGTTTACGGCGCAGAGCCCTACACCATGGAGCGCCTGATGGCATGGGTGGACGATTACTGCGAAAAGATCAAGCCCTATATCTGCGACGTTGGCGCCTTCCTTAAAAGCGCGCAGGATTCGGGCAAGAAGATTTTGTTTGAAGCGCAGCTCGGCTCGCTCCGCGATCTGGACTACGGTATTTATCCCTATACCACCTCTTCCAACACCACCGCCGCTTACGCACCCATCGGCTCCGGCTTCCCAGGCGCAAAAATCGACGAGGTCATCGGCGTTGTAAAAGCCTACTCCACCTGCGTCGGCGAAGGTCCTTTCACCTGCGAGTGGTTTGGCGAAGAGGCGGAAAAACTCCGTCAAGCCGGTTTTGAATACGGCGCAAAAACGGGACGTCCGCGCCGCGTTGGTCCCTTGGACATCGTTGCTACGCGCTACGGCGTACAGGTACAGGCGGCAACCAACATTGCCCTGACCAAACTGGACGTTCTCAGCTATATGGACAAGATCCCGGTTTGCACCCATTATATTCTGAACGGCAAACAAATTGATAATTTCCCGTTCCCCACCCTTTTGAATGATACCAAACCGGTCATTGAATACATGGACGGCTGGAAATGCGATATTTCCGGCGTGCGGCGCTGGGAGGACCTCCCCGTAGCGGCGCAAAAATACGTCGAATTCGTCGAGCGCGAGATTGGCTGTCGGATCGGCTACGTTTCGGTAGGACCCGAACGCGAAAGCATTATCCTGCGCTGAAAGGCGGTATTTTATGAAAGACAAATACGAATCTCCGTTTTCTTCCCGGTATGCGTCGGATTACATGACGAAACTGTTCTCACCCGATACGCGCTACCGGACGTGGCGGCGGCTTTGGGTAGAGCTGGCGCGCGCAGAATCGGAGCTCGGACTTCCCGTTTCTCCGGCACAGGTTGCCGAGCTGGAAGCGCACACCGACGACATTGATTACGACATTGTTTCGGCTCGCGAAAAAGAGGTTCGGCACGACGTGATGGCGCACGTTTACGCCTACGGACTTGCGGCGCCCGGCGCGGCGGGTATCATTCACCTCGGCGCAACGAGTTGCTACGTGACCGACAACGCCGACTTGATTATCTACCGCGACGGTCTTTGCTACCTGCGCGGCGAACTGCTCAAGGCAATGAAAAACCTTGCTCTGTTTGCCGACAAATACAAAGCACTGCCTACTCTTGGCTACACGCACTATCAGCCGGCGCAACCGGTAACGGTCGGAAAACGCGCCGCTCTTTGGTTGCAGGATTTTTACGCCGACCTGCAGGAATTGGATTTTGTGATTGCACAAATTCCCTTTCTCGGTTGCCGCGGAACCACCGGAACAGAAGCCAGCTTTATGGAGCTCTTTGACGGCGACGGCGCAAAAATTGACGAAATGAACCGCCGCATTGCCGCCTCGTTCGGCTTTTCCAAATGTTTCCCGGTTGCCGGGCAAACCTATCCGCGCAAAACCGACGCGCGCATTTTGAACGCACTTTCCGCCATTGCGCAAAGCGCCTATCGGATGGCAAACGACATTCGTTTGCTCCAGCACGACCGCCAAGTGGAAGAACCGTTTGAAGAAAAGCAGATCGGCTCCTCGGCAATGGCGTATAAACGCAACCCCATGCGTTGCGAGCGCATTTGCTCGCTCTCGCGTTATCTGATGACCGACGCGCTCAACGCTCCCTTAACGGCTTCCGTCCAGTGGATGGAGCGCACGTTGGACGATTCGGCGATTCGCCGCGTCTCCCTGCCCGAAGGATTTCTTTGCGCCGACGCGATTTTGCGCTTTGTGCAAAACGTAACCGACGGACTTTGCGTGAACGAAAAAATTGTTGCTCGCGCCGTGCGCGACTATCTGCCTTTCCTTGCCACCGAGAATTTGATGATGGAGGGCGTGCGCCGCGGCGGTGACCGTCAGCAACTGCACGAAATTGTTCGCGAATGCTCAATGAGCGCAACGGCGAAACTGAAAAACGGAGAACCTTTTGATCTGCTTGCCGATCTTGCAACGCATTCCGAATTCGGTATGACAAAAACCGAAATGGAAACCGTTTTGGATCCGGCGCGCTATATCGGTCGCTCTGCAGAGCAAGTGGAACGGTTCCTTGCCGAACTTGCTCCCCTCTTTGCCGATATAAAAGCCGGCTCGCCTGCCCTTTCCGTTTAACCTTTTGTTTACTCTTTCGTTTAACTTTCGGTTTAACTTTCCATTTTATTTACCCCATTCCCCGAAGGAGACCCATTTATGGAAAAGATTTTGGTTTTGGATTTCGGCGGTCAATATGACCAGCTCATTGCCCGGCGCGTGCGCGAACACCACGTTTTTGCCGAGGTTCTGCCCTACGACAAAATTGCCGTTGACGAGATTGCATCGCAATATTGCGGCGTCATCTTTACCGGCGGTCCCAACAGCGTCTACGATCCGGCGTCGCCGCATTACGATCCGAAAATTTTGACCCTCGGTCTGCCGATCCTCGGTATTTGCTACGGCGACCAACTGATGGCGTATATGGCAGGCGGAGAGATCCGCAGCGCCGAAAACTCCAGCGAATTCGGAAAAATTGAGGTCACTGTCAACGCGTCCTCGCCGCTCTTTGCCGGACTTCCCGAAAAGAGCGTTTGCTGGATGAGCCACAACGATTTCGTTGCCGAACTTCCAAAAGGATTTTCCACAATTGCAACCACCGAAAAATGCCCCTGCGCCGCCATGAGCGACGAGGGTCGCCGCCTCTTTGGCGTGCAGTTCCACCCCGAAGTGACCCACACAGAATACGGCAAGCAAATGCTTGCAAACTTCCTGTTCCGCATCTGCGGCTGCAAAGGCGATTGGAACATGGAAGATTTCGTAGCCCAATCGGTAGAAAAATATCGCCGCGAACTTGCCGGCAAGCGCGTGCTTTGCGCGCTTTCGGGCGGCGTGGATTCCTCGGTTGCCGCCGTTCTTTTGCATCGTGCCATTGGCGACAATCTGACCTGCGTTTTTGTTGATCACGGTCTGCTCCGCAAAAACGAGGGCGACATGGTGGAAGAAATCTTCCGCCGGCAATTCAATATGAAACTGATTCGCGTAAACGCCGAGGAGCGGTTTCTCTCCCGTCTTTCTCAAACGTCGGATCCCGAAACCAAGCGCAAGATTATCGGCGAAGAGTTCATCCGTGTGTTTGAAGACGTCGGAAAAGAACTTGGTAAAATGGATATTCTGGTGCAGGGTACCATCTATCCGGACGTGATTGAAAGCGGAAAGGGCGACGCCTCCACCATCAAAAGCCACCACAACGTTGGGGGATTACCCGACGTAATCGACTTTGAGCGCATTGTAGAGCCTTTGCGCGACCTGTTCAAAGATGAAGTTCGCGCAACCGGGCTTGCACTTGGAATTCCGAAAGAACTTGTCTTCCGTCAGCCATTCCCCGGTCCCGGTCTTGCCATTCGCATTATCGGCAAGGTGACCAAGGACAAAGCCGACACTCTGCGCGAAGTAGACGCCATCTTCCGCGAGGAACTTGCCAATGCCGGACTGGAACAACTCCCGGCGCAGTACTTTGCCGTTCTGACCGACACCCGAAGCGTCGGCGTGATGGGTGACGCACGCACCTACGGCTATACCGTTGCCCTGCGCGCCGTAACCACCGACGACTTTATGACCGCCGACTGGGCGCGCATCCCCTATCCGGTGCTGGAAAGAGCAAGCAACCGCATCACCAACGAGGTGCGCAATATTTCGCGCGTAACTTACGACATCACTTCCAAACCCCCGGCAACGGTGGAATGGGAATAAAACGATTCAATTTACATAAAAAAGGAGAACTCAACTATGACAAACAACGTTCGTCCTGCCGACATGGAGCGCATTACAACGCCTGCGCTCGCCAACAAATTTATTGAAGAGCAACTCTCCGCCCTGCGCGCGCAAATCGGCTCCAAAAAGGTTCTGCTCGCCCTTTCCGGCGGTGTGGATTCTTCGGTGGTCGCCGCCCTCTTAATCAAAGCGGTGGGCAATCAGCTGACCTGCGTGCACGTCAACCACGGTCTTTTGCGCAAAGGGGAACCGGAACAGGTGGTTCGCGTCTTCCGCGAGGAGATGAAGGCAAATCTCGTTTATGTAGATGCCGTGGATCGCTTTTTGGATAAGCTTGCCGGCGTTTCCGAGCCGGAGCAGAAGCGCAAGATCATCGGTGCCGAGTTCATTCGCGTTTTCGAGGAAGAAGCACGCAAGCTGGAAGGCATCGAATTTTTAGCCCAAGGCACCATTTACCCCGACATTTTGGAAAGCGGTCCCGTCAAGGCGCACCACAACGTGGGAGGGCTTCCCGACGACCTCAAATTTGAGCTGGTCGAGCCGCTCAAATTCCTGTTCAAGGATGAAGTCCGCGTGGTCGGTGAAGCGCTCGGACTTCCCCACAGCATGGTTTACCGTCAGCCGTTCCCGGGCCCCGGACTGGGCGTTCGCTGCACGGGAGCCATCACGCGCGACCGTTTGGAAGCCGTTCGCGAATCCGACGCAATTCTGCGCGAAGAGTTTGCCAAGAACGGACTGGAAGGCAAGGTTTGGCAGTATTTCACCATCGTTCCGGATTATAAATCCACCGGCGTCAAGGAAAACGTCCGCTCCTATGAATGGCCGGTCGTCATTCGCGCCGTCAACACCAAGGACGCCATGACCGCAACGGTGGAGGACATTCCCTTTGCTCTGCTCCAACACATCACCAACCGCATTACGCACGAGGTCAAGGGCGTGAACCGCGTGCTCTACGACCTGACCCCGAAGCCGACGGGAACCATTGAGTGGGAATAAGCAAGATAAACAAAAAAGGCTGTGTGCTTTTCGCACACGGCCTTTTGTTTATTTCCCGATCACCTTTTTCTGCCAAGCTTTTTTGTGGCACTTAGGACATTTCATTTTGCGTGTGCGCCCCATGTGCAGCGCAAAAAATACGCTTTTGTAGCTGGGCACATAGCGGTAATGGCAGTCCGGACATTCGTAATAACCGGCAACCTGCTCGATACGAATGAGATAAAAAACAGGAATCAAATACAAAATAACGGCACCGCAGATCAACACACCTCGCACCCACTCCGGCAAATTCAAAAAAGCAATCGCGAAGATCAACGCAAAGAAGAAAATTGTGGAACCATAGCCAAGCACAACTTCCATTCGCAAAAGCAAGCGGTCGCGTTCCTCTTTCAGCTTTGTCATCTCCAAAAGATGTTCTTCCAGTTTTTGCTCGTTCTCTTTCATATCCACAACCTCCCCATTGAATAGATCATTTACGGTAATGCCCAATGTTTTGCAAAGGTCTTGTATCAGTCCGGCATCGGGAAGACAGCGCCCATTCTCCCATTTGGAAATGGCGCGATCGGTAATTCCCAACCGTTCGGCAAGCTCGTTTTGCGTAATTCCCTTTTCCTTCCGCTTTTCGGCAATGAATTTCCCGATTTTATTTTGATCGATCATACGTTTCTTCCCTCCTTTACGTCTTTATTGTATCACTTTTTTTGAATTTTGTCCACGAACCGTGGGTTGAGTTTTGAATTTTTCAAAAAACTTTTCTCCCTTTTTGTGATTTTTCATGACCAAACGTTAATGAAATAAAAAAGCGCTTGTTTTTCCAAAAGCAATATGATATAATCAAATTGTAGAAATCCACTTTACAGGAGGAATGGTGCGGTGAAATCAATTTTGAAAACCGTTGCTTTACTGCTTGCGCTCGCGTCTCTCTTCTCGCTTTGTTCTTGCGGACTGGTCTCTTCGATCATTGAAAGCGTGTCCGATCCTTCCGGAACGAAAAGCACCGAAGTTTTTTACACCGCAACCTACGATTTGAACTACGACGGACAAAAAAACATTGTCTCTTTCGCCTCCTCTCAAGGATATACGCCGCAACCGCCCGCGCGCCCCGGCTACCGCTTTCTTTATTGGTCCCTGAATGACGTCCCAACCGACGGCGCCATTCCGGCCGGCTACACCGGCGATATTACCCTCGTTGCCGTATGGGAAATCGTGACCTATCGTTTCATTTATGAAAATCTGACCGAAGAGGAATTTGAATCCATGCCCCAATCCTTTACGGTGCAGGACAACATTGAAATTCCGAACCCCACACGCTTCGGCTATCGTTTTTTGGGTTGGAATACCGAATTGCAAACCGACTTGATCGTTCCTGCCGGACAAACAGGCGACTATATTCTTCACGCCAACTGGGTCTCTCTAAGCGTAAATTCCTTTACTGTTTCCGCTAACGTGGAATCTATTCCCATTTCGACGTCTTATTCCGATCAGGCTTTGAAGATTGGCTCTTTGATCCGTGCGTCTGCTCCCGTTTATCAAAACGATTACCGTTTCGTTCACTGGGAAATCAATGGAAAAGCCGTTTGCGATACACCGATTTACACCTTTCCGCTCTCTCTTACCGATACCAATCTGCAAGCGATTTACGAAGAACAAACCGTTTTGGAATGGACCCCTACGGAAAATACCGATTTGACCGTTTCCGATCTGCTTTCCGAAAAACCGGACCAAATTCTCGGGAGTGGAATCAAAACCGGCGATTATACCTTTACCGAAACCGGCATAACCTTTAAAGCAACCTATCTTACCGCTTTGGAACCGGGCGACCATTCCTTCTATCTTGCCGCGCATTCCGAAACCGGCGAGCCGAAAGAAAACCGCACATTTCTTCTCCGACTGATCGGGAAAAGCCCCGAAAAACCAGGATATGAAGGTCTTCCGGAAACCGGAAAAATCTATCTTTCCAAAACTGTTTCTTTCTGCGGCGAACAGCTCCCGTTAGTTGCCTCGACCAATGAAGAATTTTGCAAACTGGTGCAATACAGCGTTCTCGTCGGTGGTGTTCTGCAATTGCAAAGCGAAGGCAAAACAACCGGCGAATACCGGCTGAATATTTATATTTGGGGCGATTTGAACCGTCGCTTGCAAGCCGGGGAGAAAATTCTTGCCACGGCAACCTCATCGGTCTCCTTCCCCATGAATCCGAAAGTAAGCATTTCCTATTCGGAAAACGACGTTGGCGCGGCAACCACAGTCACCGTCGTCTACAGCAAAGGATTGAACGCCCTAAAAAGTTCTATCATCGCTACCCCGATGACCGATCGGCAGGGGCTTTTAACCTCCCCCGGGCGTACCGAGGATTTTGAAGCGTTTCCCATTGACGCGCTAACCGAAGTTGTCAACGTGCAAACAATTTACGAGCTGGAGGTCCTTCCGTTCGGCAAAAAACCGATTTTCGCGGAAACCGCGAACGATGCCGAACAGATCTACCAAACCGCGCGCGGTATTCTGAGAGAAATCGTTGACAACGGAATGAGCGATTATGAAAAGGCAAAAGCCATTTATTCCTGGATCGCGCTGAATCTGACCTACGATACCGAGACCGAAGCCGATCCCAATCGAATGACCTCCACCTCCTACACCTTGAAAGGCGCACTGATCGACCGCCTTGCCGTTTGCGACGGATATGCGAGCGCCTTCCGCCTGTTCTGCCAAATTGAAGGGATCCGCGCAGAGGAAGTGATTGGTCTGAAACAGATTGACGAACCTGCTTCCGGGCATGCATGGAACAAGATTTGGATCGGTGGAGCGGTATTCGGCGTTGACTGCACCTGGGCAAGGCAAAAAATGGACGATTACGAAATTGTAACAACCGGTTATTTGTTTTTGGACGAACCGGAACTGATTGCCTGCGGTCACTACGAAAACGCGGCGGCAGGAGATTTTTGGGTCAACGACCTTGCAAACGCCTCCATCCTTTTGCCTGCCGGCGTCTCCTTTGACGCGCTGAATCATTCCTTTGTGATCAACAGTCTTTCCGATCTGAATGCGATGATCGCATATTTGAAGCTCAAGGGCTTCCGCGCGGCGGAATTCTATCTTCCAGACGGCGCGCCTGCCATCTATTCGACTGAAGAATACACCGCCTATCAATCCGGGCGCTACGGGTATTTATTTTTGAAAGAATAAACAAAAATGCAATAAAACAATAAAAAAAGCAGAGGAATTACGATGTGAACCCAATCGCAAGAGTTCACCTCGTTTTGCCTCTGCTTTTTGTTTTTTATTTTCCGAATTCAACCAGCTCCAGCCCGGGATTGTCCTCCAGCGTATGCCCGACCTGCCATTCGCTGTTGAATAGCAAAAAGTCATGTCCGCGGAAATCCTGTACCCATTTCACACCGAACAGGTGCAGTTTTTGCGGATCAGCGCCGTTGGAAATTCGCCGGATATACTGGTAACTTTGCGGATACTGTTTATAGGTCACTCCATACTCCGATTTCATGCGCGATTCCAAAACGTCAAACTGCAATGTGCCTACAACGCCGACGTAAACACGCTCCAAACCGCCGCCCGGCTCTGTAAAGATTTGAATCGCGCCCTCTTGCGCAATCTGATTCATTCCCTTTGCAAATTGCTTGCGCTTCATGCTGTCGGTTTGCTCCACCATGATAAAACATTCGGGCGCAAAAGTGGGAATTCCCTCAAAACGCACTTTGTGTCCTTTGGCACAAACGGTATCGCCGATTGAAAAGATGCCCGGATCAAATACGCCGATGATATCTCCGGCATATGCCTCTGTGATCCCGGCGCGTTCCTGCGCCATCATCTGCTGAGGCTGGGAAAGCTTGATTTCCTTCCCCATCTGTACATGAAAATACTCTTCATCACGCTCAAATTTGCCCGAAACAATACGCAAAAAGGCAATGCGGTCACGGTGCGCTTTGTTCATATTTGCCTGAATTTTGAAAACGAACGCCGAAAAATCCGGAGAAAAAGGATCCACTGTTTCGGCTTCGGTCACGCGCGGAAGCGGTGCGGTTGTCATTTTCAAAAAATGTTCCAAAAAGAACTCTACGCCGAAATTGTTAAGCGCCGATCCGAAAAAGACCGGACTCAATTTTCCGTTTCGCACCTGCTCCAAATCAAAGTCAAATGAGGCTCCGTCCAAAAGTTCAATCTGCCCGGTCAGTTCCTCTCTTGCATAGGAACCGATTAAAGCGTCCATCTTTTCCACATCGTTGATGTCGCAGTCGATGGAGGCAAGACGATCACGTCCGCGGTGGGAATCGCCGAACGCGAGAATTTTATGCCCCTCGCGATCGTAAACTCCTTTGAAACCCACACCGCAGCCGATCGGCCAGTTCATGGGATACGTTCCAATTCCAAATTCCTTTTCCAACTCGTCAATCAGGTCAAACGGGTCGCGCGCCTCATGGTCCAGCTTATTGATAAAGGTAAAAATCGGAATATGGCGCATGGCGCAAACCTTGAAAAGCTTGCGCGTTTGCGGCTCGATTCCCTTTGCCGCGTCAATCACCATTACGGCGCTGTCTGCCGCCATCAATGTGCGGTAGGTATCCTCCGAAAAGTCCTGGTGTCCGGGGGTATCCAGAATATTGATGCAATATCCTTCATATTCAAATTGCATAACCGAAGAAGTAATGGAAATACCTCTTTTTTTCTCCATTTCCATCCAGTCCGAAACGGCATGACGGTCGGAGGCTTTTCCTTTAACCGATCCGGCAGTCTGAATCGCGCCGCCGTAGAGCAGAAACTTTTCGGTCAGCGTGGTTTTTCCGGCGTCCGGGTGGGAAATAATTGCAAAAGTTCTTCTTCGATTGATCTCTCGGTTGATTTCGTTCAAAATATTTTCTCCCGTTTTTTGTGAATTCCCTACTATTATAGCAATCTTTCCACCGATTTGCAAGTATTTTCATAAAAAACCTTTCGCTTGAACCTTGCAAAATTTGTCGATGAAAAATTGCCTTCTTTTTCCAAAAATTTCGAAAAAACTATACAAAAAGAGAAATTATATGATATAATATTTCTTGCAGACGGACGGTTTTCCGCTTGCGATTCGCATTTTTGCGAAAGGATTTTTAACATGATACATAAGAAAAATACGCAACGAAATGAGAAAAGCGGAAGCTCGGAATTTCAACGCGGTAAAAAAGCACCGTTTTCTCATTTCGGGAAAAATGATTTTGCCAAAGACTTTCACCGGGGATTTGAGGAGCGAAAAACCGCGACGGATACCGGAGCCGAACCGATCGAAAGCAACGCCGTTATCGGCAGAAATGCCGTTCGGGAGCTTTTGGAGGGCGGAAGAGCTGTGGACAAGGTGCTGGTTCAAAAAGGCGAACGGACAGGCTCTATCGTTTTGCTCGTCGCCATGGCAATCGAACGCGGCATTCCCGTCATTGAAACCGAAAAGCCAAAGCTGGATTCAATCGCCGGATTTGCACCGCACCAGGGGATCATTGCCTTTGCCGCAGAAAAAGAATACTGCACCGTGGAAGAGATTCTTGCCATTGCAAAAGAACGTGGCGAGGATCCGCTGATCGTTCTTTGCGACGGCGTGACCGATCCTTATAATCTCGGCGCCATCATTCGCTGCGCCGAATGTTGCGGCGCGCACGGATTAATTATTTCCAAGCGTCGCGCCGTTGGATTGACGCCGCTGGTAACCAAAGCCTCCGCCGGAGCTTTGGAGCACCTCGCCGTAGCAAAAGTGGCAAACATTGCCGCAACGATCGATTCGCTGAAAGAAAAAGGAATTTGGGTTTACGCCGCCGAAGCGGACGGGACAAATATTTATGACGCCGACCTGAAAGGTCCCTGCGCCATTGTTATGGGAAGCGAAGGAAACGGCGTTTCTCAAATCGTTCGCAAAACCTGCGACGGTGTGCTTTCCATTCCGCTTTACGGAAAGATCAATTCCTTTAACGTTTCAACAGCCGCCGCCATTCTGCTGGCGGAAGCGGCAAGACAACACCATTTGAAATAATTCTGTTTTGTATTGAAATAATTCCGTTTTGTAAAATCCGAACGAAAGGAGTCCCTCGCCGATGAGCAAAGAAAACGACCGCCAAAAAGCGGATGAACTTTTGCAAAAACTGCACGCCGCCTTTTCAAAGGACGAAAAAAATAAATCCGATCGCCGGGTCGAACCCAAAAACGAACCGCAAAAGGAAGAATTATTGAAAGCGGACGTACCGCAAAAGGCTGAAAAATCGAAAATAGAGGAAATACCGCAAAAAGCGCCGGAGGCGGACAAGCAAGAACAAATCGTTATAGAAACGCCTGAACGAAACGACAAAACGCGCCGCGCGGATGAGCCGAAACCTGCCGCGGCACCTGCCGCAATTTTGGCGCTGACCGAGGACGCGCCGGACGTTTCCGGCAAAAATCCGACTGAGCCAAAAACGCTGAATACCTCGTCGAAGAAACCGGAGCCGAAACCAACAACTTCCGCAAAAAAATCGGTCAGACCCAACGCCGTCAAAATTCCGCCGCGCCGCAGAAGCGGTCCCAATACCGGAGCAATCGGGCAACGCAACAATCCCGGCGCCGCCGGGCAAAGACCTGCCCCGCCGACCTACGTTCCCCCGAAAAATTCAACGTCTGCCGCACCTGCAAATACAGAATCCCGTATGGGAGATATTTCGGCACCCCTCGTTGGAGCCGAACGGGTTACGTCCGCCGCTCCGGAAGGACAATTGCTTGCACAGAAAAAAATGCCGGAACCCGATTTTTCGGAACAGAGCGTAATTGACATTTCCGCCCTGCACCCAACCTCTTCGGTCATCGTCGATTTTGATAATCAGGCTTCCTCTACCGTTGTACCGATTGAAAATACCGAAGCAACCGAAACGGTCAGCGAACCGACTGAAGGAAAACCTCGCAATCGGCAAAGAAAAATAAAATATGAAGAGGGATTGGACGCTACATCGGTCATTGCAAAACGCACGGGACTGGACGAAAGCGATATTGCCCTGATTTTTGAGCTCGGCTACGAAAACGAGTTGGGACGTTTGGTAGGATATGAAACACTGAAAAAGCTGAAATACGAACACCTGCGCCATTCCAGATTAAATTCAAGCGATTATTACGGACAAGCATTCGGATACCGCGGAAAAGAATACACTTCCGCCGTTCCTGCCGAAAATGTGGTTGCAGCCTATACGCATGACCGCAAACGTCTGATTTTGCGAATCGCGTTTATGGCACTGATCTCGGTTCTTCTGTTTTTTATCGACTTCCCGATGATTCTTTCCAAATACCTTCCCGGATTTCTGACAGAAGTTCCCTTCCTTTTTCCGGTTCTTTCGCTCACTTTGTTTACCGGCGGCATAATTCTGACCGGCAAACGCATTCTTGCCGGATGGCGCGCGTTCTTGCGATTTGAGCCAACGCCATATTCCATTGTCGCAGTCATGGTTCCGTTTATCTGGCTTTACGGAATCGGCGCAATTATCACGTCGATTTTAATTCCTGAAACCGCACTGCCCCCGATGGGTTTTGCGGCAAATACCGCATTGTTGTTGCTTCTGATCTGTGACGCCCTTCGCATTGCCGACGAAATTCGCACCTTCCGCATGGTCTCCTCTTCGGAATTGAAAACGGTTTTGGAGGAAGTGGAACCGCGCAAGAAAAAATTGCGCCAAGGTGACCGCACCGTTAAAATCATCAACGATGAAGCAGGCGAAGCGCTTTATCGCGTCCGTCGGGCACATGAAGTGGTGGGATTTTTCCGCCGCGTCAACGATCTCTCCGCCGGTTCCGGCGCCTTTACGCGCATGATCGTCTTCTCGCTGATCTGCGCCGTTGCCGGCGGTCTTGCAACCTCGCTCATCTTTTCCAATCCTCTGCGCGGCGTGTTGGTTTTTGCCGCCACGCTGGTGTTCTCCGCTCCTGCAAGTGCAATTTTCCTATTTTTCGATCCCCTGCGGCGCGCCAACCGCCATCTGATTTCCCGGCGCTCGGCACTGGTAGGCGAAGGCTCGGTAAACGAATACAGCGGATCAAAAACCATCATTTTTAACGACACCGACACCTTCCGCGCCAAACGGCAAACACAGGTCAATCTTCCGGACGGGGATGAGTTCCGCCGCGACATTCGTCTGACCGAAGCGCTCTTCCGCAAAATCGGCGGAACGCTTGCAACGGTGGATCAACCGATTTGGATGGAGGAAGATCCCAACATGACCATCAGCCTGGTGCGTCTGACCGAAACAGGCGTAGAAGCGATGATCGATAATAAATTCCGCATTCTTGCAGGTGATTCCACCTTCCTTTTGCACAGTGGTGTAGAAATTCCGCGTGAAACCACCGACCGTGCAGTCAGCCGCTCGCGCGGAGTCAGCGCTTTGTATGTTGCCATCAACGGCACGCTGAAGCTGACCTATGAAATTGCCTATACCATGAATCAATCCTTCCGCGAGATCATTGCCCTCCTCGTGCGGACAAATACCACGCTTGCCGTGCAGTCCTATGACCCCAACCTGAACAATTCCTTCCTTCATATCGGCTTTGCCGACGGGGACGACGTTGTTCGCATGATTAAGCCGGCGCAGTTTGAAGTTCCTACCACATCCGAGATCACCGATACCGGCGCCGTTACGCTGGACGGTCCTTTGGCAACGGCATATCCTTTGCGCGCCGCCTCGCTGATCGTGCGGACAAGGCAATCCGGGTTCCGCGCGCTGCTGACCTCGATCTTCCCGGGCGCTTTGTTTGCCTTCTTCCTTTCGTGGCTCTTGCCGGCTTCCCTGCTTCCCTTCCTGCCCTTGATGGCGGTTGGTTACCGGGCGATTTGGCTGGTCGTTTCCTGGATGATCTCTTTCATCTCTCTGCGCCGTCGCGCCGTGTTTGAAGACACACGCGAAAATTTGGCAAACGAAAATCAAAATTGATTGCAAGTGCAATACCGGAGGTTCTCCTGCTTTTGGGAAAACCTCCGGTTATTGCGGAAAAGAGTTTATATGATTCAAGCAAACAGATTACCCAACAGCACCATTCTCAAATCGGTGCAAAAACCGGCGCGCTATTCGGGTGGTGAATACGGTCAAATTCTCAAAGACCCAAAAAAGGTAAAAGCACGCTTTGCCTTCTGCTTTCCCGACACCTATGAAATCGGAATGTCCAATTTAGGCGTGCGGCTCTTATACGGAGCGCTCAACCGCGAGGAGGATATTTGGTGCGAACGTGTGTACGATCCTTGGGTGGATATGCAGGAGGAGATGAAAAAGCACGATCTTCCTTTGGTCGCGCTGGAAAGCAAAGACCCGATCGGCATTTTTGATTTCGTAGGCTTCACCCTGCAATACGAAATGAGCTATACCAATGTGCTCAATATGCTGGATCTTGCCAAAATTCCGCTCCGTGCCGCCGATAGAACCGAAGACGATCCCATCATCATCGGCGGCGGTCCCTGTTCCTTCAATCCGGAACCGATTGCCGACTTTTTTGATCTGTTCAACATTGGCGAAGGGGAGATCATGCTCCCGTCTATTGTGAAACTCTATATCAAAATGAAAGACGAGGGACGCTATACGCGCGCCACATTCCTGCGCGAAGCGGCAAAAACCATTCCCGGCGTCTATGTTCCTTCGCTTTATGAGGTGGACTATTTCCCGGACGGCAGAATCAAAGAATACCGCCCGGTCGATCCCGATATTCCCCGGCGCGTGCAAAAGCAGATTATCCGCGATCTTGACAAGGTTTATTTCCCCGATCAGGTCGTCATGCCCTATATTGAAACGGTGCACGACCGCATTATGCTGGAGGTTTATCGCGGCTGTATCCGCGGCTGCCGTTTCTGCCAAGCCGGAGCCATCTATCGCCCGGTACGCGAAAAATCACACGAGGTCCTCAACCGGCAGGCAAAGGCGCTCTTCCACAGCACCGGATACGAGGAAATTTCCCTGACCTCCCTTTCCATCAGCGACTATACAGCACTGGAGCCGCTTTGCGACGATCTGCTTGCCTGGACTGACGACAACATGGTCAGCCTTTCGCTGCCATCTTTGCGTGTGGACAACTTCAACCGCGACTTGATGAACCGCATTGAAAGCGTCCGTTCCTCCTCACTCACCTTTGCGCCCGAAGCCGGAACGCAGCGCCTGCGCGATGTAATCAACAAAAATGTGCTGGAAGAGGACGTTCTTCGCGCCGTGAACGTTGCCTTTGACGGCGGAAAAACCAATGTCAAACTTTATTTCATGGAAGGACTGCCAACCGAAACCGACGAGGATCTTGCAGGCATCGGTGCGCTCGCCGAACGCGTTGTAGAAGCCTTTTATGCCAACCCCAACCGTCAAAAGGGACGGCATCCGCAGGTCACGGTCAGCGTTTCCTGCTTTATTCCCAAACCGTTTACTCCCTTCCAATGGGAAGCGCAGGACACCATGGAGGAGCTGGCGCGCAAACAAAAAGTGGTTGGCGACCATATTACCAACCGCCATATTCGCTATCAGCACCATGACGCCGAGGTCAGCCATATCGAAGCCGTTTTGGCGCGCGGCGACCGCCGCCTTTCCAAAGCGCTGGAACTTGCCTGCGCCGAAGGGTTCAAATTTGACGCATGGGACGAATACTTCAACTATCAAAGATGGCTGGATGTGATTGAACGCGCCGGACTGGATCCGAATTTCTATTCTTGCCGCGTTTTTGCGACCGACGAAGTTCTGCCATGGGATATTATCGACTGCGGCGTTACCAAAGAATTCTTCCTGCGCGAACGCGAACGCGCCTATGCCGGCAAGACCACGCCGAACTGCCGCGAAAACTGCAGCGGATGCGGCGCAAATGCATTGGGCGGCGAACGAGCCGTTTGTCCGCGCGTCAAAGTTCTGCCGCCGGAGGAACCAACCGCTTTGCCGCCGCAAGAAATTCCCGACCGGCAGACCGCCTTTTCGGCATGGCGAAAGCTTGCGGAGCCGAAAACATTGCGCATCAAATTCCGCAAGGTGGGCAGCTTGCAATTTATCTCTCACCTCGACCTGCAGCGCACATTTTCGCGCGTACTGGTCCGGGCGGATATTCCCATGTGGTACACGCAGGGGTTCAACCCCCACGCAAAGGTCGTTTTCGGAATTCCCCTTTCTGTGGGGACCGAGAGCGAATGCGAGTTCATTGATTTGCGACTTGACCGCGATATTTCCCCCGATGAAGTACGCCGCCGACTCAACCGGGAACTGACGCAGGAAATGGAGATCAGCGAGGTATACGAACCGACCTCCAAATTCTCGGACATCGGCTGGGCGCGCTACGAAATTTCCATGCGTTTTGACGGTGCAAACGCCGAAACCGCGGCGGCACTCCAAAAACTTTGGACGACCGCTCCCCTTCTGATGACCAAAAAAACGAAAGCCGGCGATAAGGAGATCGACATTATCTCTCTCGTCCGCGAGATCCGCGTGATCTACAACGCCGACCGCCCGGGTGAAATTCGCACAAGCGCACTGCTCTCGGCAAGCGAGGGAAGCTACCTCAACCCCGAAATGCTGATTTCCGCCGCGCGGCGCGAGCTCGGCATTCTTTCGGGCAATCCGGCAGAGGAGGAATATTCCATTCTCCGATCCCACGTTTATCTTGCCGACGGCAAGACCGAATTCCGATAATCTACATACCAAGAAAGCGGCAAACCGTGAAAACGGTCTGCCGCTTTCTTGGTACTGTAGGGGGTTGCATTTTCGCAATTTTGTGGTATAATAAAAGCGTGTTTTGTCGAACATAATCGCTTTTCATAGAAAAAAGAAAAAGGAGAACCCTATGAAAGAATTTTTTGGAATCGGTGGCTATCAGCGAACACCGGAAGGGTATTTTTCCTGGCAGCATCTCGGTTTCGTGACATCTTTGATGGTCTTAATGATCGGACTTGCCGTTCTGTTTGGACTTCGCAACCGGGAAAAGGATGCCGCGCGAAAAAACCGCGTATTGATTGTTGCAGCAATTCTGATGGACAGCTTGGAAATTTTCAAAATTGTCATCCTTTGTTTACGCGGTGATGATCCTATCAGAACGATTCTGCTCAACCTTCCGCTCTTCATGTGCAGTATTCAGTTGATTTCCCTGCCCCTTGCGGCATTTACAAGAGGAAGACTGAAAGCCGCGGCTTTGGATTTTGTTTTTATTTTCGGCATTTTGGGTGCGGTATTCGGCACCTATTTTGCCGGTCAAAACTACGCTTGCTATCCCGTTCTCTCTCTGGATAACGTCTTTTCGGGGGTGACGCACACCATTGCCGGCTTTGCCTCGCTCTACATTGCCGTTTCAGGAATGTTGCGAATGGAAAAACGCAACATTTTCATCACCTTTTCCATCATCACCGGCTTTTGCGCAGCCGCGCTGGTCGCCGATTACACCATTCCCTATAACTATATGTTCCTCAAAGGCGGTGACGGAACGCCTTATGACATTTTCTACAAAATGCTCGGCGAAAATTGGCTCTACCAAACCATCATCTATCCAATTATCGTTTTGCTCCTTTTCTACCTTTACATTGCCGCTTTCTACGGCGCGTTCTTCTTGATCCAACATATTCGCGAAAAGAAAGCCGCAAAAAAGCAACAATAATTACCGACAAATAAAAAGACGGATTGACACAATCAGTCCGTCTTTTTATCTTTATTTGCTTTGCGATTGGAAATTTCCAACAGTAAAATCATACAAATTGCAAGCAGGGCGAGAAAAACGACCATAAACCAAAGTCCGATTCCCGAAGCGATCCAACCAAACAGCACAGGGGCAATCAGCGTTCCCGTATACCCCGCCGCCATTTGCAGTCCAATGACCGTTTGCGAATGTTCGGCGCCGAACTTTTTCGGCGTTGCATGAATAACGGCAGGATAGATGGGGGCACAACCCAATCCGAGGATTGCAAGTCCGGCAAGCGAAATGCCGAGTGGAAAAGCGGAAATTGACAGCAAAAGAATCCCCAACGTTGCAATACCGGTACCAATGCGGATCATTCCGGTATCGCCGATCTTTTCGGCAACAAAACCCGAGATCAGCCGACCAACCGTAACGCCGATAAAATAAAGCGAGCAAAACGCCGCCGCACGCTCTTCGCTGACGCCGCGCGTTCCCACAAGATAGGAAGCCGACCAAAGCATACAGGTGCATTCCATGGCGCAGTAACAAAAGAATCCTCCCAACGTTGCAGGAACGCCGCGGATCTTTAATGTGCGCAGAAGACCGACCGATTGATTTTTTTCCTCCGGTTGCGGTCCGGATTCATTTTTTCGCATCCGCCAAAGCGGAAGTGAAAGGAACAACACGGCGGTAATTCCAAACTGTATGAATGAAACAATGCGGTACCCACTCTGCCAACCGTGGTAGGACAGTGCAAAACTCATAGCATAAGGTCCGATCATGGTACCAACGCCCCAAAAGCAATGGAGCCAGTTCATGTGCTGCGCTGAAAAATGCAATGCAACATAGTTGTTCAACGCCGCATCAATCGCTCCGGCACCCAATCCATAAGGAATCGCCCAAAGGCAGATCTGCCAATATTCCTTTGAAATTGAGAACCCGAACAAGGCAACCGCCGTTGCCAACACGCTGAAGCAAACAACATATTTTGCGGTCAGTTTTTTGGTCAACCGGTCAGAAAACAAGCTGGAAACGATCGTTCCCCCCGAAATAATGACCGAAACGATACCGGCATAGGCAATGGGAACTTCAAAATCCCCATACATTGCCGGCCAAGCCGCCCCCAAAAGTGAATCGGGCAGTCCCAAACCGATAAAGGCAAGATAGATAACCGCCAGTAAAAGCGAAATCATTTTTCAAAGACTCTCTTTCAAAATCTTTACAACTTCGTCCCGGGTGAGCGGATGATAAGCGCCGCGCAAAAGGTTGGTAGAATCGGCAATCCCCTCAATCATTTCAGGCGTAGCGCCCAGCTCGCTGATATGAAGTGCAACGCCGATCTTTTTCATCCAACGCTCCATCTCGGCAAGCCCTTCCTCTGCAATCTGCAGATCGGTTTTCCCCTGGGTTTCAACCTTCCAAACCTCGGTGGCAAAGCGGACAAATTTTTGTAAACCGTAGGGCATAATCAGCCGGTAATACGGCAGTGAAACCGCCGCAAGCGTCATTCCGTGCGTGGCGTCGGTCCATGCGCTGACGGCATGCCCGAGCTGATGCACCATCCAGTCGGTGGTCTTTCCGCGCGAAATGAGCGTGTTGAGCGCCCAGGTTGCCGACCACATAATGTTGGAACGCGCCTCGTAATCCTCGGGATTTTCCACGGCGATGAGCGCGCTATGAATGACCGAACGCATCAGTCCCTCGGCGAGATAATCGCTGGTGTTGTCATCCTCGCCCGAAAAATACTGCTCGCAAATATGGCTGAAAATATCGTAAATTCCGGCAATCATCTGCCGTTTTGGAAGCGACATGGTAAACTTGGGATTGAGAACCGAGAATTTGGGCATTGCCTCCTGCCCGAACACGTGTCCCCGTTTCAATTTTTGCGCGGGATTGGTAATGACCGCTCCGCCATTCATTTCGGAGCCGGTGCCCGCCATGGTCAAAACGCAACCGATGGGCAGAATGTTGCAATCGGGCTCCTCATAGCGGACGTAATATTTCTCCCACGGGTCCTCGGGGCAATTCACCGAAACGGCAACCGCCTTGGCATAGTCGCAACAAGAGCCTCCGCCCACCGAAAGAAGCAGGTCAACCTTTCCCTCGCGTGCAATCCGAACGCCGTCGCGCACCTTGTCGATGGTCGGGTTGGGCATGACGCCGCCGTCCTCCACAATGGTTTTGCCGTTCTTTTTAAGAATGGCGACCACGGCATCGTAAATCCCGTTCTTTTTGATCGAACCACCGCCGTAAATCAGCTGCACGGTTTTCCCGTATTTAGGCAGTTCCTCATTCAGATAGTCCAGCGAATCGGGACCGAAATAGAGTTTGGTGGCATTATGGTAACTGAAATTGCCGAGCATGATTCGTTTCTCCTTTTTAATTCTTTATTTTGCTACTTCCGCAGATTTTTTCGTGGTGTATTCCAGCGGCATATCGTAGGCGGTTTCGTAAACGTTCTTCCATACAGCGTAGTTTTCGTCCATCAGGAATTGGATATTATCCTTATAGGAAAGCGCCTCGTTCGGATAAATCGGCGCCCCCACCGTAATAGTGTATTCCTGCACCGGAAAACCATCCGGTCCGAGGTAATCCGAATCGCGCATAGTGATAAAACACGGCACCACCGGCACCTTGTTTTTCACCGCAAAACGATAAGCGCCCGGTTGGAGAGGCTTTGGCTTACGGTAGTTCCACCACATGCTTTGCTCGGGGTAGAACAGAACAAAATTTCCTTCCTGCAAAAGCTGATCGGTGGCTTTGATAAACTTTTGCATGGTTTTGGTGTTGGAGGAAAGCGGCAGAGTGTAGAAATGGCGCATCAGGTAACCGTAAAACCCGGGGAACGAGGTGTAGTTCCCCTCCCGAATCACCCGGAACATCGACTTTTTCTTCTGCTTTGACGCCACGAACACCTCGTGCATGGCGAAGCTATCGAACGCGTTAAAATGGTTGCAGGTGATGACCGCGCCAGATTGCAAATTCTTCAGGTTTTCAATGCCCCGGATCTCCCGAATAATCATATAGTGGTGCTTTTTGATGTAATTCAAAAAACGCTTGGCGCGAAAATAGGCGATTTTCGTTTTGAGTTTTGCAACCGGACTGCGGCGGAGATAGTCAATCTCGTCCGGCTGGATTTGCCGAGAGGGGGGATCGTCCTCCACGTCAATCGAAAACTTCCCTTCGCGCTCAAATTCGGCAATTTTTTTGACCACGGCAACGCGATCGGCGGCGCGAACGGTAGAATCCAGCATTTTTTGATAGTTGTCCTCGCGCGCAATCTCGGCTTTTGCCATTTCTCCTAAATTTTCACCAACGGCACGGTCACGGTCGCGGTCGGCATCGGTATAGGACGCCAGTTCGGCGCGCATGATGTCGGCGACCGGCGTACGATCGGAATACTCCCAAAAAAGATCCGCGTGTTTCGCGTTTTCAAAATGCCACGGCTTGTTTGCCATGATGTAATGAAGGAGATAGCCTTCCCGTTCGTCATAAGGATAGGAAAGTCCCTCGCAAACCTCGGTATTCCAGCGCTGATCCAAAAATTTGACATGGTCCTTGCAAATCAGATTGAGATAGTCCTCATCCTGCGTGACAATAAAATTATAAACGCCCAACCGATGGACAAATTTTTCAAATACCTTGTGCCGCCGAAAAGCTTCGCAGTTGATCAGCATAACGCCGGCATTGAAAAACTGATGCCGGGAAACGCCCACCACCTCTTCGCAATAGGTTCCGTAAATTTCCATTTGCTCCATAACCTGCTCATGGCAGGCGGCAAGGAGATAATCCGAAAGATCGGTATCGTACAAACGGGAAATATCCCCCTGCACAACGGTATCGCTATCCAAATAAAGCACCTTTCGGTATTGCGAAAACTGCTCGGCAATAAAAAGACGATAATAGGTGGTTTTGGTATAGTAATGGCGCACAGGAAGCCCTTCGGCAATCGTATTTAAATAGTCGGTCACATTTTCAAAACAAACCTCGGCATAGTCGTTTGCCAGCGAGGAAAGTGCGCTTTTCATCCCGTCGGACAAATCGGAATACAGAATATGAATGCGATAGCGCCGGTCTTTTGCCGCGTTTTGCAAAACCGAAAAAAGCGAAACCACGGTATATTTTGCAAATCTGTCGTCACAGGCATAGAAAACGGGAATGATTGATTGATTCATTTGTTTTTGCTCTCCGCATCAAATTTTTTGCGCAAGTAAAGATAGTCAAACAGGATATCGTCAAAGCAGAAATACCGGAAAATTTTATGCACTCGCGTGACCTGCCATTGCTTGACGTTGTCGGTATGCGGATAGGGCAACCAGAACAACCGCTTGGAAAAATGGCGCACAACAGTATGTTTGTGCAAAAATTTCTGATCGTTGAACTTTTGTGGCAACATCTTTTTTTGCGTGGTAGAGCGAATGATTGCCGATTGGTCGGCAAAAACAAGTTTCTTTTTGCGAATCCAATCGCGCGCTTTGCCAAGCAGATTGGTTTCTTTCATGTATTTCAGATTGAAAAGCAGTACCCCTGCATTGACATAGTTTGGATGAATGAGGTATTTTCCGTAGTGGTCGCGCGCCGCCGCGTATTCGTAGCCTTCTACATCAATATCGTAAAGCAGGTGAATATCGCGGTTGAAGAGCAGATCGGCGTCCAAATAGAGCAGTTTGTCCGGCATTCCGGGCACAAGATCGGCAAACAGACGAATGAGCGTATAGGGGGAACAATAGGCGCTCTCGTTTGGGCAACCGGCAAACTCGGCGCGGTAGTATTCGCCAACGTCCACAAGGATAACACGGCTTTCGGAATTGTATTCTCGCGCAACGCCCTCCAAAAAGGAAGCCATTTCTTCGGTAATGGGCGTATAGTTCGGCTTGAGTGCGGTCAGGTCCATCGTGTAAAGGTAAATGGTGACCGGTTCGTCGTTACGGCTCCGTTTGAAAATGGAAAGCGCACAGGTCAGAATGCCGTCAAAGACCTTATCGTTTCCGCAGAATAAAAGGTTCATCATATTTCGCTTTCCTCCTTCTTGATATACTGAATAACAACGCAATCGGAGCGTTCCGCGCGGCGGCACATGGCCTCGTAAACGCGGTCCCTCAAGTCGGTCGTCCGCTCGCGCAAAGGAAGGTTTTCATCCGGAAAGAAAGGACCGTCCACATAGGTCACAATCTTCGGCTTTTTGGAATGCCGGCGCTTTTGGTAGGTGTTGGTAAAGCAGAAAACGGGCGCTCCGTACTTGATCGGATAATAGAACGACGTATCCGGAAACGGGCGAATTTTGGTGTAATAGGGCCAAATATGCGCCTCGGGATAGACCACCACCGCTTTCTTTTGCTTGATACGGTATTCAATTGCCGCAAGGAAATTGCGATATGCCGCGCGATCATCGGGCAACGGAATTGCCCCCAGCGAAGGCGCAACTTTTCCAACTGCCGGAATAGAGACGTTGTTGGGGTGAACGATGATGTATTTATCCTTGCTTTTTTGGATCATATTCGGCATGAACGCGTCGCCAATGTCCTGCGTGTGGTTGCCGTAAAGAAAATACCCTTGCTTTTGATACGGCTTTAACACCTCCGCATTCTCAACGCGGTGGCGGAACTTGATCTTGGTGTAGAAAAATGCGATGGGAAAGGCGACAATGCGGTACCAAAAAAAGTGGGTCAACCGGCGGAAAAAGGATTTGCGGACATAAACGTAATCCTTGTCAATCTTGATCGGCTCAATCACGGCGGTGGAAAATTCGTCGGTCAGTTCATTTGAATAATAAATGACCTTTCGCGTTTCGCGTTTTGGCTTTTCGTAATGCCGTTTTGCCATTTCCACGTTCCCTTTCCATAAAAATATACAATTCCATAAAAACATACTATATCTATTGTATTATATCATATAATCTTTCTTTCGTCAAGAGCAAAAAACGTCCCCGACCTGCCGCGGCAGGTCGGGGACGCGTTCATTCCGCAAACGCGGAATTATTCGTACAGTTTGCTCATTTTGAGCAAGCGTTGATATTTTGCCTTTGCGTTGGCGTCTGCCTTTTCAAAGAGCTCGGCGGCTCTTTCGGGGAAAGACTGTGCCAATCTTGCATAACGGGTCTCGGACTTAATAAAGTCTACATAATCCTTGCTCGGCTCTTTGGAGTCGATGGAGAGTTTATTTGCCTCCAGCGTGGGATTGTAGCGGAACATCTGCCAGTAGCCTGCTTCCACAGCCTTCTTCATTTCAAGCTGGCAGTTCTGCATGCCGCCCTTCAGTCCGTGCATTTCGCAAGGAGCATAGCCGATGATGAGGGACGGACCATGATAAGCTTCCGCCTCTTTGAGCGCTTTGAGCAACTGGTTCATATCTGCGCCCATAGCGACCTGTGCAACATAAACGTAGCCATAGGACATTGCAATTTCAGCAAGGTTCTTTTTGCCGATTGCCTTACCGGCTGCGGCAAACTGCGCCACCTGACCGATATTGGAAGCCTTGGAAGCCTGACCGCCGGTGTTGGAGTAGACCTCGGTATCAAAGACGAAAACGTTGACATCCTCGCCCGAAGCAAGTACATGGTCAAGTCCGCCGAAGCCGATGTCGTATGCCCAGCCGTCGCCGCCGAAGATCCAAACCGACTTCTTGGCAAGATAATCTTTCTCGGCAAGAATCTTCTTCGCCTCGTCGCATCCGCATTTTTCCAGCATTGCAACGAGCGCCTTGGTTGCGGCGGCATTCTTTTCGCCGTCGTCAACGGTGTTCAGATATTCGTCGATAATCGCCTTCTTCTCGGCGTCCTCTACCTTTTCGCCCAAAGCCTTGATATAGCTGATCAGCTTTGCACGAACGGTCTTCTGACCGAGGGCAATACCCAAACCGTGCTCGGCGTTATCCTCAAACAGCGAGTTTGCCCAAGCCGGACCCTTGCCCGATTCGCGGTTAACCGTGTAGGGGGTTGCAGGAGCCGAGCCGCCCCAAATGGAGGAGCAACCGGTGGCGTTGGAAATATACATCCGCTCGCCGAAGAGCTGGGTGACGATGCGTGCATAAGAGGTCTCGGCGCATCCTGCGCAGGAACCGGAGAACTCAAGCAGCGGCTGTTTGAACTGGCTGCCCTTGACGGTTGCGTTGATCAGTTCCGGCTTTTCGGAAACGTTGGCTACAGCGTAGTCAAACGCTGCCTGCTGCTCGGATTCCTTCGCCTGCGAAACCATCTCGATGGCGAGTTTGGGAGCGGCGAGTTTTGCGGCGGCTTTTGCGGCAGCCTTGGGATCCAATTCAGGATTCTCGGCGGCAACTGTCTTTTGCGCGTTCTCGATTGCCTTGTTGGAAACCGGGCAAGCTTTAACGCAAAGCGTACAACCCATGCAGTCCAGCGGACTGATTGCCATGGTGAACTTATAGTTGGTCTTAATGACCGGCTTTTCGGTGAATTTGGTTACTGCCGGAGCCTTTGCGGCTTCCTCTTCGGTCATTGCAAACGGGCGAATGGCTGCGTGCGGGCAGACAAACGCGCAGTTGTTGCACTGAATGCAGTTTTCGGGATGCCAGGTAGGAACAAACACGGCAACACCGCGTTTTTCGTAAGCAGCGGAACCCTGAGGGAACTGACCGTCAACGTATTTTTCAAATGCGGAAACGGGGAGGCTGTCGCCTGACATTGCGTCAACCGGTTCAACCACTTTGTTGACGAACTCTACAAGATCTGCGCGCGCACCGGTCACTTCGGCTTTAGGCGCGTCCTTGCCGGCGTTCTTCCAAGCGGTGGGAACGTCGATCTTCACAAAGGAATCCTTGCCGGCGTCGATGGCGGCATAGTTGAGGTCAACAATTGCCTGTCCTTTCTTGATGTAGGACTTGTATGCCATCTTCTTCATGTATTCAATCGCCTCTTCTGCAGGCAGAATCTTTGCCAGCGCGAAGAATGCCGACTGAAGCACGGTGTTTTTCACCTTTGCATTGCCGAGGTTGATAGCAATGGAGGTTGCGTTGATGGTATAGAAATTGATATCATTGTTTGCAAGGTAGGATTTGACCGAATTGGGCAGGTGCTCGTCCAGTTCCTCGGGCTTCCACTGGCAGTCAAGCAGGAATGTGCCGCCCGGAACAATGTCGGAAACCATATCGTATTTGGTCAGGTATGCCTGGTTGTGGCAGGCAACAAAGTTTGCCTTGTTAATGTAGTAGGGGCTCTTGATCGGCTTGTCACCGAAACGCAGGTGCGAAATGGTGATACCGCCGGTCTTCTTGGAGTCATACTGGAAGTAAGCCTGAATGAACTTGTCGGTATGGTCGCCGATGATCTTGATGGAGTTCTTGTTTGCACCGACGGTACCGTCGCCGCCCAGACCCCAGAACTTGCAGGAAATGGTGCCTGCAGCCGCGGTTACGGGCGCCGGCTTCTCGTCCAGCGAAAGTCCGGTCACATCATCTTTAATGCCAATGGTAAAGCTGTTCTTCGGCTTCTTGGCGTCCAAATTCTCGTAAACGGCGAAAATGGAAGCCGGGGTGGTATCTTTGGAACCCAAACCGTAACGACCGCCGACCACAACATCCATCTTTCTGCCGGTCTGCGCCAGTGCGGCAACGACGTCCAAATAGAGCGGATCACCCAGTGCGCCGGGCTCTTTGGTGCGGTCCAAAACCGCGATCTTCTTAACGGTTGCAGGAATTGCTTCCGCCAATTTGGCAGCCACGAACGGACGGTACAGACGAACCTTGACAAGTCCGACCTTTTCGCCTGCGGCAAGCATATAGTCGATCACTTCTTCGGCAACGTCGCAAACCGAACCCATAGCAACGATAATCTTTTCGGCATCGGGTGCGCCGTAGTAGTTGAAGAGTTTATAGTCGGTGCCCAGTTTGGCATTGACTTTGCCCATGTAATCTTCCACAATGCCGGGGAGCGCCTGATAGTATTTGTTGCAGGCTTCTCTGTGCTGGAAGAAGATATCGCCGTTCTCTGCGGAGCCGCGCAAAGCCGGATGCTCGGGGTTCAGGGCGTGTTTGCGGAAAGCCGCAACGGCGTCCATATCCACCATTTCGGCAAGATCCTTGTAATCCCAAACTTCAATTTTCTGAATTTCGTGCGAGGTGCGGAAACCGTCGAAGAAGTTGAGGAACGGAACACGACCCTTAATGGAAGCCAGATGCGCAACGGCACCCAGGTCCATAATCTCCTGCTGGTTGGTCTCCGCCATCATGGCGAAACCGGTCTGACGGCAGGCATAGACGTCGGAATGGTCACCGAAAATGTTGAGCGCATGGGAAGCCACGCAGCGCGCCGAAACGTGAATAACGCAGGGGAGAAGTTCACCGGCGATCTTATACATGTTCGGGATCATCAAAAGCAGACCCTGAGAAGCGGTGTAAGTGGTGGTGAGAGCGCCTGCTGCAAGAGAGCCGTGAACGGCGCCGGCAGCACCTGCCTCGGATTGCATTTCCATTACTTTAACGCGTTCGCCGAAAATGTTTCTTGCAGGTTCGCCGAAAACGTTTTTGTCGGTTGCCGACCAAGTGTCGGTAACCTCAGCCATCGGGGAAGAAGGCGTAATTGGGTAGATTGCGGCAACTTCCGTAAACGCATAGGAAACATGCGCCGCGGCGGTGTTGCCATCCATGGACAGTTTCTTTCTTTGAATTGCCATAGTGGATAAAACCTCCTGTTTTTGTTTGAAAATTGTCATTGTTCTGACAGACCATATGTCATCAGTGTATATTTTAACATATATATAAAAAAAAGTAAAGGGATTTTTTTATTTTTTTCCGAAAATCAAAAGTTTTTTTTGGAAATACAACAAGCAAAATCCAAAAAGGTCGGCGCGTCCGAAAACACACCGACCACCGAAAAAATCGGAAATCTGCCAATCAAAAAAGAATCTCGCGAACGGCGTTAGCAAAAATGTGGGTCTGTTCCAATGTGTTCTCATCTCCAAAGCTGACGCGCAAAGCGCCCCCCGGAGGAGTTCCCAGCGTTTTGTGGGCAAGCGCCGCGCAATGAAACCCTGCCCGAACGCATATTCCGCGTTTGTCAAGCTCCGCCGCAAGCGGTTCAGAGCCAAGACGGTCCGACCAAAAAGAGAATACCGAACCCGAAAAATGCTGCGCGGCAACAGTAATGCCCGGAACAGTTTGCAATTCGTCGGCAAGACTTTCCCAAAGCAGTTTTTCATGCAATCGTACGCTGGCAAAAGAACGTACACGGAACAGTTTCAACCCCTCTCGCAACCCGGCAATTGCCGGAAGCGGAAGCGTTCCGGCTTCGTATCGCTCAGGAGGGTCTTCCGGCATTTCGGGATTCAGCGAACCAACGCCGCTCCCTCCTTGCAAAATCGGCTCCAAAACTGTATCCTTATCCAAGATCAAAAGACCTACGCCTTGCGGACCGCAAAGTCCTTTATGCCCGGGAATACAGACCGCATTTGCAGAAAATGCCTTCAGATCGGTCGGCATATGCCCTGCCGACTGCGCCGCGTCGACAACGAATCGTATCCCGTACCGCCGGCAAAGCGCCCCGATTTTTGCCACCGGCAAAACCGCCGAGCAAACATTGGAAGCATGCGTACATACCAGAAGTTTGGTGTTGGGACGGATCCGCTCGCGGATCCCGTTAAGGATCATTTCAGGGGTTGCGGTCGGGTCGGCTGCAAAAGTGGGAAAAACGGTGTAGGTGATCTTCCCTTCCTTTGCCAGTTTCCAAACCGGACGAAATACGGCGTTGTGCTCCAGATCCGAAAGAAGAACATGATCCCCGTTTCTAAGACTTCCGCAAATTGCCTGATTGAGCGCCGCGGTGGCACCGGCGGTAAAAACAACCTGCTCCGGCAAATCCGCACCGAACGCTTTTGCCGCCTCGGAGCGGCAGTCGTAAAGCAACTCCGCGGCTTGTAAAGAGGAGCGATAGGCGCCCCTGCCGGCATTTCCGGCGCAGATTTTCAAGCATTCGCAAACGCCATCCACCACCGCGGACGGTTTTGGAAAACTCGTTGCCGCGTGATCAAAATAGATCATACTTTTCCGCCTCCGCGCGTACGGAATCCGGCGCCTCGCAAAAGCCGCCGCACCATTCGATCCTGCTCGCAGGGATAGGAGACGGCATAAGCGCACCCGAATCCGGTTGCCGCCGGGTCGTTGCGGACAACGGTTGCCGAAATACCGCCGCGCGCAAGTACTTCTCTCGCGCGCATTGCCTGCGTGATCGCCCCGATGGGCAAAAGGCACAGTTCGCCGTTTGTTTGAACCGGCATTTGTTGATTCCTCCTTCCCTTTTTTTACAATAAAATCCGAGGGTTTCCCCTCTGTTTCAGTTTATGAAAAAGAGACCGCTCGGGTGCGCGGCAAAAGCCAAAAAGGGCGCGCCAGAAAGGCGCGCCCTCAATGCATTTCCTACGAAAAAATTCTGCGATTTTTCAAATGATCTTATCAAATCTCTTTACGGTTTAACCTTATCAAATCAAACCTCTTTGCGGTCGAAAGCGTCAAACGCCGTCCAAAGAAAGACAACCATATGCAGGAGCAACACCACAACCGCCGTTCCAACCGTCTGGCGCGGAAAAATGGAGGTACCGCGCAAAATCTGGGAAAGATTGATGTTTGCAAAAATCAAATATCTTCCCCAGTCCGCTCCCACCAGCGCAAGAATGGAATTGACGGTATTGCCGCCGTAAAGGACAAGTAAACTGATACCAACCGCCGCTCCCGAATTACGGAACAGCGACGAGATCATAAACGCGAGCGTGGACAAAACCACCATAGAGACGAGCTCCAACAGGTAATTGCCCACAAGGGATAAAATCGGCGATGAGCGTTTGATCTCCCCTCCTGCCGCCGTAATCGCAGGCAGGAAGAAATCGCCCCCTCCGCAAAACAGAATGCCGAACAGGATATTTCCAACCAGCAAAGTAAGGAAAAACAGCCCCAAATGGATCAACAGCGAACAGTATTTGGCAAGCAAAATCTTCCAACGGGACGCCGGCGTCATCAGCAAGAATTTGATTGTCCCCTTTCCAAACTCGCCTGCCACCATGCCGGCGGCAACGATGATGCTAAAAATCAGAGCAATCGAGGTCATGGAAACCGTGGTGTTCAGCGTGTCCCACAGGTGACTGGTTTCGGTGGACCCACTTCCCAAATTCAGCATGGTATTCGTCAACCGGAAAGAATCTTCCGGGTTGACGCGAATGTTGTTTTCCAGGCGATATTTCAGCAAAACGTACTGGTCTTTCGCAGCTTCCAGCGTCTCGCGCA
Source organism: Oscillospiraceae bacterium (assembly GCA_015063325.1). Lineage (GTDB taxonomy): Bacteria > Bacillota > Clostridia > Oscillospirales > CAG-272 > UMGS1865. The sequence goes on from SVUK01000003.1 coordinate 56,550, forward strand.
CCTGTTCGGGATTGCTTTCGGCGTAGACCTCCACCCGGCGCAAATTCAAAAGCGCGTTGCTCATTTGCAAGGCAACATTGTATCTCCAATCCTCGCCGGACGGCGGAATCTCGTTCTCTATACAGAATTGGTATCCGGCGTTTGCCGCCTCGGCAAAGGTCGGATTTGCGGCGTACATCCTTTCGTTCTGCTCGATCAGATAGCGGTAATACCCCCGGTAATTGTCCGCGCGGATCAAAGTCTCCATCCATGCGGCAAACTCGGCGTTTTCGCTCACTTTTGCCTCAGCGTACAGCTCTGTAATATCGGTAGAATACCGCCAATCCTTCCGCTCGGTCACACAATCCAAAAGAATTTGAAACCGGTAAAGTTCTTTTTGATAATATCTTCTCTGCTCCGGGGTGACCTCTTCGTTTTGCAGTTGTTCCCGATAGAACGCGATCTCATCTTCAAAGGATTTGGAAAGCGCGGTCGGGTCTTCATAGCCCCAGTCGTCGGTCACACGGGTCAAAACGCCGATCAACGCGGAGAATCCCAAGGACACAACCAAAATAACGATTAAACCGATCCAAACAAGTTTTCGGCGACGAAGCTTCAGATTCTCATTGCCGACAAGTGCCCAAAATTCAGCCAATCTGATCGCCCCCTTTCGTAATTTCAATAAACACGTCCTCCAAACGGCGGTGCTCTTTTTTCGTTACCGTGTAAAGTCGAACGCCTTTCTCAATGATGAGACGGTTGATCTCGGCGAGCAAATCATTCTCCTTCTCCGCAGGAATCGTGATTTCCAAACATCCGCTCTCATCAATCCTCTTTTCAACCTTTTCGACCATTTCATTCTTTTCAATCGTTTCAACCTTTTCAAAACCTTCCAGCGCCTTAATTGCCGCGTTCGCGTCATCAACGCGGAGCAGATAAACGGCATGGTCGGGCGCCGCGGCTGCAATCAAACGGTCAATGGGTTTGACGCTGCGCAAAATACCGCCGGTAATGATTCCGACGCGGTCGCACATCATTTCCATCTCGCTCATCAAATGGCTGGAAACCAGCACCGAAAGCCCTTCCTCGTGGGCGAGCTTGCGGATCAGATCGCGCAAGTTTTTGGTGCCGCTCGGGTCCAGCCCGTTGGTGGGTTCGTCCAGCACCAGCAGGCGCGGACGGTGCAATATTGCCTGCGCAACGCCGAGCCTTTGGCGCATACCGAGCGAGTATTTGCCAACTTTATCCCGAATGCGGTTTTCCAAGCCCACCATGCGCACCACTTCGGCAATGCGTTCCTCGCTGATATTACCGTGCGCGTTGGCATAGATTTTCAGGTTGTCATATCCCGAAAGATAGGCGTAAAACTCGGGATTTTCCACAATGCCGCCCACCAGCGCCATCGCTTTCTCAAACTGCCGGCGCAAATCAAAACCGCCAATGCTGACTTCGCCCTCATCCAGCATAAGAAGCCCGACTACGATTTTGATTGTGGTGGTTTTCCCGGCGCCGTTCGGTCCGAGAAAGCCGAACACTTCGCCGCTGTAAGTTTCAAAGCTGACGTCCTGCAAAATTCTGCGGTTTCCAAGCGTTTTATTCAGGTGGGAAATTTGCAGGATCGGTTCTTTTCCTTCCATTGTCATTGCAGTTTTCCCTCCTTTCAACCCAGCATTCCGAGCAAGCCGTAATTGTAATAATAGCCATTGCCGACGTTTGCGTTCATACCGGCGATCTGCCATTTTCCGCCGCGGCGGATCATCTCAAACGAGAAATAAACCGTGCAGGAACGGTTCCATTCCGGCTCCGCGCTCTCCGCTTCCGGCAATCTGCCGCCAACCGGGGTTGGGAAGAGGATGCCGTCCTCCTGCTCCTCCTTCGGCGCTGCGCCGCTGCCCTGCACTTCGATCTGATCGGCAGTCAGGGCGACCAGCACTCTTCCGGGTCCGTCCCGTTGAATGGTGACCTCCCAATCCTCATTTTGATAGGAGATTTTCTCCACCTTTCCGGGCACATCCCGTTGCCATTGCTCCAAAATTTCGCTCAGCCGGGCAAGATCGTAGTTTTTGGAATTGAGCTCGGTGCTTCCGGTGTACCAGTATTCACCGGCAATTCTCTCCAGCGTTTCTCTTTGCGCTTTTTTTTGCGCGTCGGTCAGATAGCCGTCCTCGCCGAGTTCTCCTTTTGCAAGATTGACCGAGAGAAGCTCCCCGGCAAATTGTCTTGCCGTTTCGCGGATCTCCTGCTTTTGAAGGTTGTAGCGCACCTCGCTGACGACAATGAACACAACCAGCGCAAAGAGCAGAACGGCACCCAGCCAAAGTCCGCGGTTGGTCTTTCTCCAAAACAGTTTGAAGTTCATGGATTTCCTCCTGTTTCGCCTTTGTTTTTTCGCTTCTATTTTACCACATTCCAAAAGCACTGTCAAGAGAATACTGGCGAAAGAAACCCGAAAAACGGTTCCCCTTTTGCGAAAAGAAAGACGGGTCTGCACCCGTCCTTCTTTTTATACTTATCTGTCTTTGTATTCCTCTTTGATCTTTGCGGCAAGGTTGCCGGGAACCACGTCATATCCCGTTACCTGATAGGTAAAGGAGCCGCGTCCCTGCGTCATTGCGCGCAAAACGATCGGATAATCCAAAATTTCGGATTTCGGCGCCGTTGCCTGAACGGTGGTATAACCCTTGTGATCCGGCGTTGGTTCCATTCCCATTACGCTTCCGCGGCGCTTGTTGAGGTCGCCCATCACATCTCCGACCATGCTTTCGGGAACCGAAATGAACAAGTCTCCCACAGGCTCCAAAATGACCGGAGCGGCCTCCTCCAAGCATTTCTTATAAGCGAGAGAAGCGGCGGTTTTGAAAGAGATTTCATCCGAGTCGACAGCATGGTAGGAACCGTCGTACAAATCGGCGCAAAGTCCCATCATCGGGAACCCTGCGGCGCCCTTTGCCATGGCTTCCTGAATTCCCTTTTCCACTGCCGGGTAGAAGTTCTTCGGCACAGTTCCGCCGACAACCGAAACGGTGAATGTCAAGCCGTCCTCATCCGAAGGAGAGAAGCGCATTTTGACGTGTCCGTACTGACCGGAACCGCCGTTCTGCTTTTTGTGTTTGCCTTCCACATCCACCGATTTTGTGATCTTTTCACGGTAGGCAATGCGCGGAACTTCATAGTTAATATTTAAGCCGAAGCGGCTCTTCAGACGCGCGGAGAGGACCGAGAGATGAACCTCGCCCAATCCATAAATCAAAAGTTGTTTGGTTTCGGGATCGTTCTCAAACCGCAGGGTGTAGTCTTCCTCCACCATACGGGCAATGCTTTGCGAAAGTTTGCCTTCGTCGCCTTTTCCGGCAGGAACCATCGCCTTGACATAGTAAGGCGTTGGGAATTTAATCGTTTCATAGGTAAACTCGCTGTTCCATGTGAGGGTATCGTTGGTATTGGTGGCGGAAAGTTTTGCAACCATTCCGATATCGCCGCAATCCAGCTCCTCGACCTCGGTTTGCTTTTTGCCCTTCATGGTATAGATGTGGGCAAGTTTTTCGGTATTTCCGGAATTGTTGTTGCGCAATGTTTGATCGCGCTTGACGGCTCCGTTCATAACCTTGAAGAAGGACATTTTGCCGACAAACGGATCAGCAACCGTTTTGAACACGAAAATTGCCGGTTCTCCACCCTCGGTCTTGATTTCCATCTTCTCGCCGTTCCCCAGCGTTTCCTTCTTTTTGGCAGTGTGGCGTGGGAAAGATTCCACAATTTTATCCAACAACGTCCAAACGCCCCAAAGTTTTGTTGCGGCACCGCAGAACACCGGAACGATCTCGCCGGAGATGATCCCCTCATGGACGGCGTTGACCGCCTCCATATGTCCGATCTCCTCGCCCTCAAAATACTTCATCATGAGGTCCTCGTTGGTGCTTGCAACGGCTTCCATCAGCATATCGCGGTATTTTGCAACCGCCTCTTCGCTCTCCGCCGGAATCACTTCGACACTATGGCGCCCCTTGTCGTCAAATACATGCGCCGTGCGGTCGATCAAATCAATACATCCAACCACCTCACCGTTTTTAACCATGGGAATGGTGAGTGGACAAATACTTTTGCCGAACGTATCGTGCAGAGCGTCCAGCACACGACCGAAACGCGCCTCGTTATCGTCAAATTTGTTAATGAAGAACGCGCGCGGAAGTTTTGCCTTTGTTGCAAGATCCCAGGCAATCTCGGTTCCTACCTCGATGCCGGCTTTGCCGTCCACCGTAATAATGGCGCTGTCGGCTACGCGAACCGCCTGCAAAACCTCACCGGTAAAATCAAGATATCCGGGCGTATCCAAAAGGTTGATTTTGATATCCTTCCATGTCATATTCATCAGGGATGCGGAAACCGAAATTTTTCTTGCGATTTCCTCAGGATCGTAATCACTGACGGTGTTTCCGGCAGTGACATTTCCCAACCGATCTGTTTCACCGGTCAAATAAAGCATTGCCTCCGCAAGGGAGGTTTTTCCGCTCCCACTGTGACCAAGGAGCGCGACATTTCTGATGTTTTTCGTTTCAATTTTTGCCATGGCGTTGTCCTCGTTTATCCTTTCAAAAATGTTCGATACGGAATCGGTACCTTTTTCAGTATATCATAGGAGGAAAACAATTTCAAGTTTATTTTTGAACTTTTTCCATGACAAAACGTAGAATTCACCCCTGTGTTTTTGTCAAAAATTCACAAATAATTTTCAAAGAAAAGCCTTTCCGCGTTTTTTCGCGTCGTATCGGCAGCTTCCTGCGGCGAGACCTTCCATAAGTCGGCAATTGCAGACAAGGTGTATTCCAGATAGCCGGAATGGTTAAGCTTTCCGCGATACGGGTGCGGAGCGAGATAAGGACAATCGGTTTCCACAAGCAATCGGTCGCGCGGCACCGCGCCTGCCGCTTCCCGGACCCGTGCGGCATTCCGAAAGGTAACGGTTCCGGAAAAGGAAATATACCAGCCACGCCTGACGTACTCGCGCGCAAGCTCGGGACTGCCGCTGAAACTGTGCATCACGCCCCAAACCTTTGGATGGCGCAAAATCGTTTCAAAAATATCGCCGTGCGCGTCACGGTCATGAATGATAACCGGTAAATCAAGTTCCTCCGCCAAGCAAAGTTGCGCCTCGAAGAAGCGCATTTCTTTCTCTTTGTCCAAAGGATATGCCCCGAAAAAATCGGTGTGGTAATCTAACCCAATCTCTCCAACGGCAACAATTTTGTCGCGCCGACGGCTTTCCGCATTGCCGAGAAGTTTTCGCAATTCGGCAAGCGATTCTTCTTCGTTCAAAGCGTGGCAATCCTCCGGGTGAATGCCGACCGCTGCATACATTCCCGGGTACCGCGCCGTCTGTTCAAGCGCGCGGCGCGAGTTTTCGGGATTGGTCCCCACATTGATAATCGACTCCACCGTTTTGCCGAGAATATCCTGTAGAATCGCGTCGGCGCCCCCTTCGGCTTCACAATCGAACCGCGCGTCAAAATAATGCGCGTGGCTGTCAAAAATCCGGTTGCAAACAGGCATTTCTCTTAAAATTCCTTTCCCGAATTCCATTCCCGTTTGAGCGAACGGTTAAACAAAATACCAATTTCTTCTTCCGGCTTTGCGTTCTGATACAAAATGCGGTAGACCGCGCTACAAATGGGAAGCTCCACACCGTAGCGCTCCTTCAGCACCATCACCGCCGCGGCGGTGGCAACCCCTTCGGCAAGCGAGGGGTAGGATTTTCCCTGCGCCACGCACTCGCCAAACGCGCGATTATGCGAATAAGGCGAAAAAACGGTTGCTTCATAGTCGCCCAAATGGCAAAGCCCGTAGGCTGAAAAAGGATTTCCGCCCATCGCGCCGATCAGCGCGGCAATTTCGTGCGTTCCGCGGCTCATCAAAGCGCCTTTCAGGGTAGAAAGATGTAAACCGTCCAAAATACCGGCGGCAATACCGATCACATTTTTTGTCGCCGCGCCGATTTCGTTACCGATCAAATCCTCCCCGTAATAAAAACGGATCAGCTTGCCGGAAAAAGCTTCGATCAGCTTCTTTTTTAAATCCTCGTGCCGACTGTCAATGACCATACAGTTGGGAACGCCGGCAAGAAATTCCTGCACGTGTCCCGGACCGAGCCAAACCGCCGTGCGATTGTCCTGCGCCAATTCTTCCTCGGCAATTTGAGAAAGGCGTTTCCCGGTTTCCACTTCCAAACCTTTCATACACAAAACGATCTCTTTGCCGTGCAGATCCAGCGCGGCAAGTTCTTTCATTAAGCCTCGCAATTTTTGGGAAGGCACCGAAACCAAAAGAATTCCCGCGCGGCAGGCTTCCTCCAAATCGGAGACTAACCGCACGTTTTCGGGCAGTTCCAAAACCTCGTTTTTCCGCGTTTGCACAAGCGCCTGAAAATGCGGCGAAGCGGCTCTGCCGTAAAGGGAGACCGAATGACCGATTCTTTCCAAATACCATGCGATGAGCGATCCCCATCTTCCGCAACCGATAACTGAAATTTGCATTGTAAAAACCTCTTTGTTTGAAATGTGGGGAGCCGTCCCGAAAAACTGCTCCCCATCCGTTTTATTCAGTGAACGCGCTCGCCGAGCGGCGTTTCGGGATCCAAAAAGACCAAACGAACCGTCTCCTCGCCGGACGCCAAAATCATACCGTTGGATTCAACGCCGCAAAGCACGGCAGGTTTGAGATTGGCAACAACAATCAGTTTTTTGCCGACGAGTTGTTCCGGCGTATACCATTTGGCAATGCCCGAAACGACCTGCCGCCGCTCATAACCGAGATCCAGCTGCAATTTGAGCAGTTTTTTCGCCTTTGGAATCGGTTCGCAGGCAATCACCTTTGCCGTCCGCAATTCAACCGCAGAAAAATCGTCAATACCGATCTGCGCGCAGCCCTCCGGCTTCTCAACCGGCGCTTCGGCTTTCTGCGCCGCAGCTTTCTGCGCCTCAATCAGTTTTGCAAACTCCTCCAACTTTTTCTCCTCGTCCACACGGGCGAACAAAACTTTGGAATCGCCAACCTTTTCACCGGCGACCATACCGCAGAATGCAGAAACTTCTCCCAGTGTTTCAAATCCACGTTTGGACGTTCCGAGCTCGGACAGAATCTCCTCCGCGGTTTCGGGAATGAACGGGGCGAGCATAACGGCGCCCCAACGAATGGCTTCCAACAGGTTGTAAAGCACCGTTCCGAGACGCGCGCGGTTAGATTCATCCTTTGCGAGTGCCCAAGGGGTGGTCTCGTCAATATACTTGTTGGCACGGCTGAGCATTTCAAAAATACCCGAAAGCGCGTCGGCAATGTGAAAATCGTCCATACAGACTTTCAGATTTGCAAACGCTTTCACGCAAGCCGCTTTCAGCTCGCCGTCGGTCCCTTCCTCAGCGCCCGGCGCAGGAACGATTTGGTCAAAATACTTCTTTTCCATATCCAGCGTCCGCTTGACGAGGTTGCCGAGGTTGTTGACCAAATCCATATTGTACCGCTTGATGACCGCTTCATAGGTGATCGAACCGTCACTTGCAAAGGGCATTTCGGAGAGCGCATAGTAGCGAACGCCGTCGGTGGAAAAATGCTTGGCAAGTTCGTCGGCATAGATGACGTTGCCCTTGGATTTGGACATTTTGTCGGTGCCGAAATTGAACCACGGATGCCCGAATACCTGTTTGGGCAGGGGCAGATCCAGCGCCATTAAGAAAATGGGCCAATAGATGGTATGGAAACGCAAAATATCCTTGCCGATGATATGCACGTCCGCCGGCCAATAATGACGAAACCGCTCGGATTGCTCCGCATAGGATTTGTCGGGGTCATAGCCCAGCGCCGTGATATAGTTGGAAAGCGCGTCTACCCAAACGTAAATGACGTGTTTGGGATCAAAATCCACCGGAATGCCCCATTTGAAAGAGGTACGGGAAACGCAAAGATCCTGCAAACCGGCTTTAAGGAAATTGTTGACCATTTCCTTTTTGCGCAGTTCCGGCTGGATGAATTCGGGGTGATCCTCGATATACTGCATCAAACGAGGGGCATATTTGCTCATTTTGAAGAAATAAGCTTCCTCTTTCGCCTGCTTGAGGGGTGCGCCGCAATCGGGACAAACGCCCCCGACCGCCTGCGTCTCGGTAAAGAAGGATTCGCAGGGCGTGCAATACCAACCCTCGTATGCGCCCTTGTAAATATCACCCTGCTCATAAAAACGGCGGAAGATTTTTTGCACCGCTTTGACATGCGGCTCATCGGTGGTGCGGATAAAGTAATCGTAACTGCTGTTCATCTGATCCCAAACGCCGCGAATCTCACCGGCAACGCGGTCAACATAAGCCTGCGGCAAAAGACCTGCCTCGGTGGCATAGTTTTCAATTTTCTGCCCGTGCTCATCGGTCCCCGTACAAAAGAACACGTCCTTACCGAGCGCACGCTGATACCGTGCAACGGCGTCCGACATAATAACCTCGTAGGTGTTGCCGAAATGCGGCTTGCGCGAAGCGTAGGCAATTGCCGTTGTCAAATAATATTTATCATTCATGATTCAATCCTCCAAAGGAAATGGGTACTCGGTCATCCGACCGGCATATCGAAAATAAGAAATCAACATTCGCGGAATCACGTCGGCAACAAGGAGAATACCCACCGTGAGAAAGCCGAGCAGAATCCGGGGCAAAAAGCAGAGCCACCAGCGTCCGCCGCCCGAAAAGGATCTTCCGGCAATTTGCCGGTTGGCGCGGCATGCCGCCAACAGCGGCATTCGCCATTGCAACAAAAAGGAAAGCCGCACGAAACCGCGCAGGGCAAGCAACAGCCAAATAACATTCAATATCCACAAAACGACGTTACCGACCACAACAAACACGACTGCGTTGCCGAAAATCACCGCAAACGCATCGTATAAAATCCCCGGGAACCAGCAAAAAACGGCAAATTTCCAATACAGCGGAAACAAAACGATCAGCGACCGCAAATAGCGCTTACCGCTTGAAAAAGAATAAAACAGGTCGATCAAAAAAGAATCCCCGTCGTTTGCCATACGAACCGCCATATGCAAAAGTCCGGTAAAAAGCGGCGCAACAACCAAAAAAAGACTGCCGTAGAAAAGAAGATCCCCAACAATAGAAAGCAAAACCTTTTCCCATTGTTCAACCGCCAAAACCAAAGCCATTTGCCAACAGGCTTCGCGCAACAGAAAAGCGAAAATGAAAAAGGTGACCAAAAAGAGGAATCCTTCCACCAACTTCAAACGGTTGCTTCTACGGGATAAAATTTCCCCGGCTTCCCGGTATGCGGTACGAAAATCAGGCTGTATTCCGTTTGCCATATGAAAGTCCCCCTTTCTTCTGATCTTCTCTTTTGATTCTCTAAAAGATTATTATACCAAATAAATCCTTTTTTTGCAAGTCTTATTTGAGAATTTCAGAAAAATGCAAAACAGACCGTCGCTTGGGCGGTCTGTTTTGCCTGATTTACAGATTGTTTCAAGCAATCAATTCAAAAAGTCTGCCTCTACGCCGAAGAATGCGGCAAGCGCTTTGAGGATGGTCTTGCTGTCGGGATGCGCGCCGTAGTAACGCTCAATCGCGGCTTCGCACTCTTGGTAATCGCTTCCGTCTGTGGGAAGAACCAATCCAAACGGATTAACCATTTCGGGATCGATCGCATCGCCGAGATACATCGCCTTGACAACGGCATTGCAGACCATATCGGAATTCATAACAAGTTCCACCGTTTCATCGGAAGACATTCCCAACACTCCCCGGTCATCCCCATGGTTGAACAAATTGTGACCGTCACTCTTTGTTGCCGCCTTTGCAACGTCAAACATTTTGAGCATTGCCGCGGTCTCGCTTGAATAATCGGGATATTTTTCCTTATCCGCCATTTCTTCAAACAGCGCGCCGAGAAGCTTTGTTGCCGCCTTGACGGCTTTTTCAAAAATACCGAATTGACCGACGCGCTCTTCCGTCAAATAAACTTTGAGCATATTCGCGGTTTGCGGCGTCATGGTTTTGAGAAGCGTTTGAACATCTTCCTCGGTAATCTTTCCTTCCGGATCTTTCAGCTTGCTTGCAATTGCCGCACCGCTGCTGACGCTTTCCATGGTTGCCGTATAATCGGTTGCAACTCCGTTTACCGGCTCGGTTGCCGCCTTGGCAAGTTCTGCCGCCGTGCTGATATCAATATCCATACTTGTCGCAACCTCTTCCTTTTGGAAGATTGCGGTAATCATCAACTCGGTTTTGCCGCCGAACGTTTCGGTGCTGTCAATCGAATCCAAAACGTTGCCCAGTTTGGAAGCAACACCGCTTAACCGATCCAAATCAAACGATTCGGAAGACTCGCGAAACGTATCTTTTACCTCAAGGGCAGTCCGAAAAATTCCGGCAATTTTTTCCGCCTCGGCTTCAATGGTCTTTTCGTTAATTTTCTCGCTCGCTTTTTGCGTATCGATCAAAAGATCCTGCATGGTAACGAGTACACTTGGGAATGTCTCCGCCGTAATGGAGGAAACCGCTTTCAGGCTTTCGGGAGTAAAATCGCCTTTGGAAAGACCGGAAAGATCTACCGAAACGCTGTATTTCTGCACAATTTGCGAAATCAGGGTTTGGAATTCCCGCTCATCTGCCGCCTGTTCGCTTGCTCCGGCAATTTCCGAAGTGATTCTGACAAGCTTGGCAACGCCGCTTTTCAGAAGCTGTTCCCCCGTCATTCCTCCGTAAAGAGAACTCTTGTACTCTTTTTTATCGACGCCGCGTCTTGCCGCAAGCGGCGCTGTGCCTTCCTCTTGGCTCTCCTCATATTTCTGTGCGGCAATTTCAAAGAATTCTCTGACGTCGTCGGGCGTAATTTGCGAAAGACCGGCTTCGCGAATATCCGAAAGGATCGCGTCGGAATAGAGCTTTGCAACCGATTCGTCCAGCTTGATCTCCAAGCCGGATTCCTCCAATGCCGCAAGCATTTCCGCCGCAAGCATATCCACCTTCTCTTCGTAGGTTGCATTGGCGGCAAGTACACGGTTCACCGTTGCCGTAATTTTCTCAATATAATCTTCAAAAATTTCCGCGGCGTTCTCGGGCAGATTCAAAACGCTCGTGCCGATGGCGCGCATACCGACATTTGCCAGCTCGGATATCAGATTTTTCAGCGTTTCGTTTTTGCCGAGCGCGGAAATCAGATCCTTGATCACCGTTCCTTCGGCAAACGATTCTACAAGCTGATCGGAATTGGCGTTCTCCCCGGCAATATTCCGGAACAGATCGGCTTTTGCCATAATGGAAAGCATTTCACCGAGCGTTTGAAAATCTTGATTTAATTTTTTGGAATCACGCGCGTCGGCGTGAAAATCTTTCAGAATCGTTTGAAACAATTCTTCAACCGTGGGGTCCAGTTTCGGTTTTTCAATACCGAAAGCCGGTCTTCCGTTTTGCCATGCGTCGGTAACGGCATAAATCAGCTCCCCTGCCACCGTCTGCATAAGTTTGGAATCTCCGAGATTGTTGACCAAACCGCCGATGACGGCTGCCTTTTCTTCGTCCAAACTTTCAACCCCTTTCAGGTCTTTCAGTTTAAACGCTTCGGTCGCCAGCGAACCGATCGCCCTCATTTCCCGAATCGCGTTCGTCTTTTCACCGCCGGCGGAAAAACTCGTCAAAAAATTGCAGGTCAACCCGCCGCCGAGTTTGCCGTAAGCGGAGAAGAAGAAATTGTTCTCGGTATTTTTCAGCATTTGCCGGATTGCGCCGGAGTCGACCTTCCCGTTCACGGCGTTTTGGACTTCTTCCTGCTCCAGCGCGCTCTGCGCAATAGGCATGGTAACGTTCAGATAAGCGTACAAAGGCGTCATCAAAACGAAAAAGATCAGCGCGCCCTGCACAACTCCCAGGGCAACCGCGCGCAGAGTGTGTAGCTTCTTTTGAGAATCATTCTTTTTCATCTCTCCGCCAACAATCAGCATAACGATAAGATAAATGACCCACGTCACAATTCGCAGAATGATAAAAGCAATGAAAAAGAACAGCGGAGCCACCAGCGCAACGGCAAAACCCGTCATCGTTTCCTGCAGGGGCTCGGAGCCGCTGATCCATTTGTAAACCTCTTTTGCCGGCTCGCTCGTCAAAACATCTTTCAGAGCCTCCTCCATCTGCGGAAACAGCGAGGAAGCACCGTTTTTGAACGCCCAAGTAGCAACAAATGCCACCAAAAGACAAACCGCCAAAATGATAAACCGAATACGAGATTTCGTCATTCCGCGCACCAATGCGACCAACACGGCAACAAGCATTGCCAAAACAAAAAGTCCGGCAAAAAGATAGGGCAATATCGGAAGAATCCGATCAAATCCGATTTCATTCATTTCTCAATCTCCTCCTTAATATTATGATGTAAAATTCCACAAGTCCGGAAGTTTTTAGAAATCCATCTTTTTCTTTTCTATTGTACCACGCTTTTCTTTTTTTGTCAATCTTCATCGCTTTTTTGTAAAAGGTAATATTTGTAAAAACTTTGCACTTTGGCTTGTTTTTTTACAAAACGCATGGTATAATATCCTACAGAAGCAGTGGGAATTGACTTTTCCCTTTGATTTTCTGCCGGATCCCGGCGGACAGGAGGCTGTTTTATGATGGTTTCTACCAAGGGGCGCTACGCGCTCCGACTGATGATCGACCTCGCGCAACACGCGAACGAGGGCGCAATCTCTCTCAAAGCAATTTCGGAACGGCAGGAAGTTTCCATGAAATATTTGGAATCGATTGCCGCAATGCTGAACCGCGGCGATTTAATCCACAGTTCTCGCGGCAAGGACGGCGGATATTCCCTTTCCCGTCCGGCAAGCGAGATCTCGGTCGCCGAGGTCATGGCGATTACCGAGGGTTCCCTCGCCCCGGTCGCCTGCAACGGACTGAAGGACTCTTCCTGCGACCGCGCCGGAGCCGGACTATGCCTTTCTTTGCCCATGTGGCAAAAGCTGGACGCACTGATTGAGGACTATCTTTCGGGCGTCAGCATTCAGGACCTGATCGACCGGAAAGTATAATTTGTGAAAAAATTTTCAAATTCCTATTGACAAAGTAGGAAATTCATGCTATAATTCCCATTGAAAAGATAGGAATTAAAAAATCGGAGGCAGAAATCATGTTCGTTTATGCAGATCACGCGGCGACCACACCGATGAGCGAAACCGCGATTGCCGCTATGACAGAGGCGATGCGCACCGTTTGGGGCAACCCCTCCAGCTTGCACACCGTCGGGCAGGAGGCAAAAGTCGCCTTGGAAAACGCGCGCGAGGAAATCGCGTCGCTTTTGGGCGCAACAGCAAAGGAGATCACCTTTACCTCGGGCGGCTCGGAAGCCGACAACCAAGCGATTGTTTCGGCGGCTAAATTGGGCGCCGCCAAAGGCAAAAAGCATATCGTTTCCACCAAATTTGAGCATCACGCCATTCTGCACACGCTGAATAAGTTGGAAAAAGAGGGATATGAAGTAACCTACCTTGACGTACATGAAAATGGATTGGTCACACCCGAACAGGTAAAAGAGGCAATCCGCCCGGATACGGCTTTGGTAACCATTATGTACGCCAACAACGAGATCGGCACCCTGCAACCCATCCGTGAGATTGGTGCGGTTTGCCGCGCGGCAGGCGTTCTTTTCCATACCGACGCGGTACAAGCCATCGGTCATATCGCCGTTGACGTTGTGAAAGATAATATTGATTTGCTCTCCCTTTCGGCGCACAAATTCCGCGGTCCGAAGGGCGTCGGCATCCTTTATGCCCGTCGGGGCATTCGGCTTGCAACGCTGATCGAAGGCGGCGCACAGGAGAGAGGCAAACGCGCAGGAACCGAAAATATTCCGGCAATCGTCGGCATGGCGGCGGCGCTGAAAGAAGCGGTTGCAAATCTGGAAGCAAATACTGCAAAAGTCGTTCCGCTCCGCGAAAAACTGATTACAGGTCTGCGCAAGATTCCCTATTCGCATCTCAACGGCGACCGCGACGCGCGCGTTCCGGGCATTGTCAATTTCTGCTTTGAGGGCATTGAGGGCGAATCGCTCCTGCTACTTTTGGATATGCGCGGCATTGCCTGCTCGTCGGGTTCCGCCTGCACGTCCGGCTCGCTCGACCCCAGCCATGTTCTGCTCTCTTTGGGCATTCCCCATGAGGTGGCGCACGGCTCTTTGCGGATTTCGATTGACGAAACGAACACCGAAGAACAGATCGACTATATTTTAGAAGCCGTTCCGCAAGTGGTCAGCTACCTGCGCACCATGTCACCCGTTTGGGAGGACCTGGAGAGCGGCAAACGCAAACATTTCTTTGCAAAATAAGATTTTGAAAAATAGGATAAAGATAGATAGATAGATAGACAGATAGATACGGAGGAAAATAAAATGCTTTACAGTGAAAAAGTGATGGATCACTTTCAAAATCCGCGCAATGTGGGCAAAATGGACGATGCCGACGGCATTGGCGAGGTCGGCAATGCCAAATGCGGCGATATTATGAAAATGTATATCAAGGTGGATGAAAACGGCATTATCACCGACGTCAAATTCAACACCTTCGGTTGCGGAAGCGCGATTGCCTCCTCCTCGATGGCAACCGAAATGATCAAGGGCAAGCCGATTGACGAAGCGCTCAAGCTTTCCAACAAAGCGGTTGTGGAAGCCTTGGACGGACTGCCGGCGCACAAATTGCACTGCTCGGTGCTTGCCGAAGAGGCGGTGCGTGCCGCCGTGAAAGACTACTACGACAAACACGGCATCGCCTATAATCCCGACGAATTCTGCGCCGGAGACTGCGCCCATTGCCACGAGCACGACGCGCAATAACGCAATCAAATAAGACCGCGAGAGGGGAGGAACCTTTTTTCAAAAAGGTTCCTCCCCTCTCGCGGTCTTTTCCTTCTTTCACCCCTCAAATTTCGGCATGGGGAGAAGTTTGTGGAGATTGAGCGCGTGCAGGCGGTCGATTTTGGCTTTGGCGTCCGGCTTTGTGGCAAGGTCGTCCTCGCCGCGGATATAACGGTCGAGGTCGGCATAGGTAAAGCCGAGGTTCTCCTCGTCGGTTTTGCCGGAAAGCCCGTCCGAGGGGGTTTTATAAATCAATTCGCGCGGAAGAGCCAGCTCCTCGCCAATCTGCAGAACTTCGGTCACTGTGAGCGAGGAGAGCGGCGAAAAATCGCCGGCGGCATCCCCGAATTTGGTGGAATACCCAACCCAGTCCTCGGAGAGGTTGCAGGTGTTCACCACGCGGCCGCCAACGCAGGCGGCAACGGCATAAAGAGTGGTCATCCGAACGCGCGCGGGCGTGTTGACCTTTGCTTGATTGGACGGTTCCATGTGGGTTTTGAACTCGGCAAAAAAAGCGTCCACGGTGGAGCCGATATTGATCGTGACCGATGGAATCCCAAGCGTTTTTACCAGCAGATGGCTGTAAGAAATATCCGATTGTTCGCCCTGCGGCATCAGGACGCCGAGAACGCGGTCTTTCCCCAGCGCACGCGCGCAAACCGCGGCGGCAACCGAGCTATCCTTGCCGCCCGAAATGCCGATAACGGCTTTGGCGTCAGGCGCGGCGGTCTCGGCAAAATAAGTGCGCACCCATTCAACAAGTTTTTCCAGTGTTTCTTTCGCATGAAAAGTTGACATTTTAATAAAACTCCCTTCCGAATATCAGGCAAAAAAGGTCATCAGTCCGCGTAAAACGGCAATGAGAATAACAACGGCGAAAAACGGAACGTCAATCGGCGTTTCCTGAAACCAGTCCATTTTTTCAAACAACATTCGCACCGGGTGAATCATCGGTTCGGTGATCATATAGAGCAATCCCGAGAGCCAACCCTCGCCGGTGGGATCGAACCAGGAAAGAATGGCGCGCAGAAAAAGAGCCGCCCAAAGAACGGTCAACATTCCCGAAAGCGTATGATAAAGAATGGAATGAAACAGCTCCATCTGCTTCTCCTTTCCCGAAAAAATGCCTTTCCGGTGCAAAAATCAATGATAGGATATGCTCAAATTTTACCCGCCGTTAAACGGATCAGCAACGAGAGATTGTCCGGCTGGACCTTCGCCTCATGCGCGGCGCGGCAACGGCTCTCGACACCGCACTTGCGGCACCGGTGAACGATGACGTATCCTCGTCGGGCGTCCGGCTCCACGCGAATCGGCTCCATATCGCCGCCGCATTCCGCCGCCCGATCGCCGGGATTGACATCCACATGGATCGACCAAAGGCAAAACGGGCAGTGGTTGCGAGAGGTATACCCCAAAGGCTCCACCGTTTTGCCACAATGTGAGCAGACGAATCCGCTGTCATTTTTCACAAATCGCTTCTGCTCCATTCCGACGTTCCCTCCCGTTTACAAACTCTTTTTCTATTTTACCACAAGAGAGGGAAAAAGTCAACCGTTCGACGCCTTTACGTTTCTTTTTTTGAAAAGATGAAAAAACCTTGTTTTTTTCTACTGAATATGGTAAAATAATGGTAGAAAGACTTGATCCGTCAATTCAGAGGAAAGAAGGTGCTCTCAAAGTGGCATATCAGAATTATCCGGTCAACGAATGCGAAAATCTCGCCTCTCTCGTCCTGCAAAGCGCTTCGGCTTTCGGTCAGCGAACGGCGTTTTGCGAAAAACGCGACGGCGTCACCGTCACCTATTCCTATGCACGGCTTGGCACCGATGTCTTTTCGCTTGTCGCTGCCCTTTCCGCGCGCGGACTTGTGGGCGCTCGGATACTGATCGCCGGGCAGAACTGCTATCATTTTGTCCTCTCTTTTTTGGCGGTCACCGCCGCAGGCTGTTGCGCGATTCCGGTGGATCACGCCGCCGACGCCGAGGCGTTCGAGGCGCTGGCAAAACGTACCGGCGCGCAGGCAGCAATCCTTTCGCCCGACTTTATTCCGAAATCCGACCGCCTGCCATCATCTGTCCGCCGCTTCTCGTTTGCCGATCTTGACGACCTAATCGCCGAGGGAGACGCGCTTTCCGTTGACCCCAGCGCGCTCCGACTTCCCGAGCCCGATCTTGTCGCCGCCGTCTTTTTCACAGCCGATGCCTGCCGGGGAGTCATGCTCTCGCACCGTAACCTCTGCTTTGACGCCGCTGCCGTTTGCAAAATGGTGGAAGTGCGACCGGACGACGTTTTCCTCTCGGTCCTTCCGATTCACCATGCCTACGAAATGACCTGCGGCATTCTTGTACCGCTTCTTTCGGGCGCAAAAATTGCGTTTTCCGAAGGACTGCGCTATCTGACGCGAGAAATGAAGGAATACCACCCGACCGTGCTCAACTGCGTCCCCTACCTTGCCGAGGTCATGTACCAAAAGGTGATGGCAGGTATTCGCCGCCAAGGATTGGAGGGGCATGTAAAAAATATGATCCGCGTAACCAGCGCGATTCTGCCCGAAAAAGCCGCGCTTGCCGCAAAACGCCGCGCCTTTTCCTTTATCCATAAAAGTTTCGGCGGTCATTTGCGCTTGATCCTGACCACCGGCGCGCCTGCCGATCCCACCGTGATGCGCGGATTCCGCAAATTCGGCATTCTCGCTATTCAGTCCTATTCCATTGTGGAATGTTCTCCGGTCGCCGCCATCAACCGCGACCGCTTCTACCGCGCCACCTCGGCAGGACTTCCCATGCCCGAAACGGTGCTGGATATTTACGATATGAACGAGGAGGGACTGGGCGAGATCCGCGTAAAGGGCAAAAATATTATGCTCGGCTATTTTGACGATGCCGAAACAACCAAAGCCGTCCTGAAAAACGGTTGGTTCTATACCGGCGACCTTGGATTTTTCGATCCCGACGGATTTCTCCGCGTCATCGGGCGCAAGAAAAACCTCGTCATCACCGCCTCGGGCAAACGCATTTACCCAGAGGAAATTGAAGCGCTGCTCAACGAAAATAAGCTCATCGCCGAATCGCTTGTACGAATCGTTCCCGATCGTTCGGCGGAAGGCGTTCACGTTGAGGCAACCATTCACCCTGACCGCGTCGCCGTCGCCGCCCTCCGGGATGACAATCCCAAACAGCGCGCCGCTGTTGAGATCCGCGCCGCTGTTGACGAACTCAACCGTATCTTGCCGCCAACCAAACGAATCAAACGATTCACCGTCTCCGCATCTCCCCTTCCGCGCACCCCGTCCGGAAGATTGGTGAGGTAGGGGAAGACCTTGAGGGGGAGAAAACCTTTTTGAAAAAAAGTTTTCTCCCCCTCAAACTCTCTCTCTTTCAAAAAACTTAAAAAATTTTTAAAATTCTTTTGGGCGGAGAGAGTGCAGGGGGAGGAGCGCTTTTCTTAGAAGAAAAGCGCTCCTCCCCCTGCAAATTTCTCTTTTTTTATTTCAAAATCACATTTTCTTTCCCGAGAAGATCGCGGAACTGTGCAAGCAGATAATCGCTCAACGCAATTCCGGCATGGTCAAAGTCGTACTGTTTCGTGGACGCATCATAAAAGACGACCGGAAAACCGCCCTCAAAGATTTGGGTCAAATTTTCGGCTTTGCGGTATTGCTCGCATTCTTTGTCGGGCACACGCAAAAACAGACGTTTGGGGCGTTGCGTTTGCGAAGGTTGTTTTGCAGCTTGCGGTGCGGCTTTTTCAACGGCAGATACTTGCGAAGATGTCAATGGTTCTTTGAAATCGGCATTTTCAACCAACTCCTCTACCGATGCGACCAGCAGTTTCGGCGTTTCCTCGTCGCGTACCGAAAGCGCGCCCGAAACAAACACGGCGCGATCTTTTTGCAAAAGCGGCGAAATGGCGGCAAACACCGAGGAAAACGCCACACATTCCATTTCGGCATACTGATCCTCCACCGTAAAGAACGCCATGCGCTCGCCGGAACGGGTATTCTTGACCGAAATCGCCGTAATCATACCGGCAATGCGAATGCGCAGGCGGTCGGGCAGATCATTCTCGCCTGAAACAAATTTGGAAATCGGATCGGGAGACAGAATGGACAAATGGCGCGAAAAACTTTCCATCATTGATCCCGAGAAAAACATTCCGGCAACCTCGCGCTCCATCATCAACTTTTCCCGAACGGTCAGGTCAGGCAGGGGCGGATAGGAAAACGCAGGCGACCGCTCGGCACCGCCGGGCATGGAGAACATATCAAGTTGCCCCAAAAGGTTGTTCTTTCCTTTTTGCACGGCTTGGTCCAAAAGCGTTTCGCACGCAACCAACAGCCGACTGCGGTAAACGCCCAGCCGATCGAAGGTTCCGGCTTTAATCAGGGACTCCACCATGCGGCGATTGAGATCGCTTGTCGGCATCCGGTTGACAAAATCTTCAAACGAGGCAAATTTTCCGTTTTTGCGCTCGGCAAAGATATGGTTTAGGAACTGCTCGCCCACATTTTTAATGGCAAGCAGACCAAAGCGAATATCGTTGCCGTCCACCGAAAAATCGGCGCGGCTCTCGTTGATATCGGGCGGCAAAACGCGGATACCGCGAGAGGAACACTCGGAAATATACTCGGCAATTTTCGCCTGATTCCCCAACACACTCGTCATCAACGCACACAAATATTCGCGTGGAAAATGCTGTTTGAGATAGGCGGTGCGGTAGGAGATAACGGCGTAAGCGGCAGCGTGCGATTTGTTGAAAGCGTAGTTTGCAAAGCTCTCCATATCGGAAAACAGCTTTTCCGCCGCGGAAGGGTCAATTCCGCGCTCCTTCGCGCCGACAACAAACGTTTCGCGCTCGGCAAGCAAAACCTTGGCTTTTTTCTTGGACATGGCACGGCGAACCACGTCGGCGTGCCCGAAGGTATAGCCGGCAAGTTCGCGGAAAACGCTCATCACCTGCTCTTGATAAACGATGACGCCATAGGTGGAGGACAGAATCGGCTCCAGCTCTGGAATATCGTAGTGCACCGTTTCGGGATGATGCCGCCCCTCAATAAAGCGCGGAATAAAATCCATGGGACCGGGGCGGTAAAGCGCAATGGCGGCAATCACATCCTCAATGCGTTCCGGGGCGAGAGAGGTCAGCATTTTCTGCATTCCGGCAGATTCCAGCTGAAATACGCCGCCGGTCTTGCCGGATGAAATCAGCCGATAGGTCTCAGCGTCGTCCATGGGCAGATTTTCCAAATCAAACTCCGGCATTCTCTCGCGGATCATCGTTTCGGCGTCGTGCAGAATGGTCAGATAGCGGAGCGCAAGAAAATCGAATTTCAACAGCCCCAGGCGGGCGATGGTATCCATGTCAAACTGCGTAACCACCGTACCGTTGCTGATGGCGAGAGGCACGTAATCGGAAACGGGTCGATCGGTAATGACCACTCCTGCCGCGTGTACCGACATATTGCGCGGCATTCCCTCCAGCGCCATGGCTGTATCCACCAAACGGCGCACTTTTTCGGAACTTTCGTAAAGCTCCTTCAAATCCCGGTTTTTCAGAGCGGCGGAAATGGTAATCCCCAATTCCTGCGGTACCGCTTTGGCAACCACATCGACATCGGCATAGGGCATTCCAAGGGCACGTCCAACGTCGCGAATGGCGGCGCGCGCCGCAAGCGTTCCGAAAGTGATGATTTGCGAAACATGGTCTTTTCCGTACCGCTCGGCAACATAGTCGATGACCTCGTCGCGGCGGTTGTAGCAAAAGTCCATATCAATATCCGGCATACTGACGCGTTCGGGGTTGAGAAAGCGTTCAAACAAAAGATCGAACCGGAGCGGATCAACGTCGGTAATACCAAGCGAAAAGGCAACGAGACTCCCGGCTCCGGAACCGCGCCCCGGTCCTACCGGAATCTCCTTGGAACGCGCAAAAGAAACATAATCCTGAACAATGAGAAAATAATCGGCATAGCCCATACTGTTGATGACCGAAAGCTCGTAGTCCAGTCGCTCGCGGTATTCTTTTTCGGAATGGTCGCCGAAAACAATCGTTCCGTTTGCCACCCGTCCGTCAAAACCGCGCAGGGCAAGATCACGCAGGTATCCTTCGGCGCTCTCGCCCACCGGAACCGGAAATTTGGGCAGATAGGTAGTCTCAAAATCAAATTCCACATTGCAGCGCTCTGCAATTTGAACGGTATTTTCAAACGCTTCGGGATAAGCGCCCAGCACCGCCGCCATTTCTTCCTCGCTTTTCAGGTAAAATTCGTCGGTCGCAAAGGCGGCAGGCCGCCCCATATCCACAGTGGTGTTGGTTTGAATACACATCAGTACCGCCTGTGTGTCGGCGTCGCGCCGGCGCAAATAGTGACAGTCATTGGTGGCAACCAGCGGCAGATTGCAGGTCTTGGCAAGTTCTGCCAGCATGGGAATCATGCGCTTTTGCTCGGGCAAATTATGATTTTGCAATTCGATATAAAAATGATTCTTCCCGAACAGTTCGGCATAGCGGTTAGCCGTTTTCTCCGCCTCGGCAAAATCGCCCTTGGCAAGCAGTTTCGGAATCTTGCCGCCCAAACAGGCAGATAAGGCAATCAATCCTTCGGAATGGGTACGGAGCAGTTCTTCGTCCACACGCGGTTTGTTATAAAATCCCTCTGTAAAGGAAAGCGACACCATTGCGCAAAGGTTGCGGTAGCCAGTCTCGTTTTCGCAGAGCAGAACGAGATGATCGGCATACCCTTCGCCGGTGTTGGTTTTGGAAAAGCGCGACCCGTTGGCAACGTAAACCTCGCACCCAATAATGGGTTTGATTCCCTCGGCACGGCATGCCTGCCAAAAGGCGACCGTACCGAACATGACTCCGTGATCGGTGATGGCAACGGCATTTTGCCCAACCTCTTTCACGCGCTTCGGAATATCCGTAACGCGGCAGGCGCCGTCAAGAAGACTGTATTCACTATGCAAATGCAGATGAACAAATCCCATTGGTCGCACTCCTTTCCTTTTTTGCTCCGATTTACTTTAAGCTACCTTTGATTTACTTTAGACCATCTTGAATTTACTTTAGACAACTTTTGATTTATTTCTGAATGACTTTAATTTATTTCAAACAATTTTTTGTTTATTTCAGACTTTAATTATCAAAATTATTTTTCGTTTCTCGGTTTCCGGATATTTTTATTCCACCGCGTCTAAAAGGCGGCGCAAACGGTGATTCAAACCCGATTTTGTAATGGGGGGGTTGTGCAAAAGGGCAAGCTCGTCCAAAGACGATTCGGGGTTTTCCAGCCGCAACCGCGCCGTTTCGCGCAGTTCTTCCGAAAGATTGCCCAGTTTTCCTGTCTCTTTCAAATAGGAAATGGCTTCCACCTGCCGTGCCGACGCCGAGACCGTACGCGCAAGGTTGCGCGTTTCGCAGTTGGTCAT
The DNA here is from genome assembly GCA_015063325.1 of Oscillospiraceae bacterium. Lineage (GTDB taxonomy): Bacteria > Bacillota > Clostridia > Oscillospirales > CAG-272 > UMGS1865. The sequence goes on from SVUK01000003.1 coordinate 78,830, forward strand.
GCGATTTTCATAACTGCGAATATCGCGCATAATACGCGCATTCATCATTTCAAAAGTTTCGCGCTGAGCGCCCATCATGGTAAAAAGATCCTCCACCGAAGCAGCTTTTTTAAAGTAAAAGCCGGTACGATTTCCCCGTTTTATGCGTCCTGCCGGATAGCCGATCTCCTCAAAAAAAGCGGAAACGACCGTTTCAGAGGCAGATGGGACGAGAAATTCCATATGAATCGCCTTTTGCAAATCATTAACCGTTCCTAAAGAGAGAAACATTCCGCGCAAAAAGGCGCCGTTGCATTCCTCGCATCGGGCGCCGAAAACACTGGCAAGGTCCTCTGCATTCGAGGTTTGCATATGATCCAATAACCGCCGAAACGAGGGAGAGGCAAACAAAACCTCTTCGTAATATTTGCCGCAAAAGCCGATTTTTCGGTGCATCGGTTCTTTGGAAAATTGCACGCGCAACTCGGCAGCGGCAAGATCGGCGGTCTGCCCATCGCGAAACCGCGCAATGGCTCCGCCTTTGTTTTCCGGGTCCGGAAACGCGACAAGAAAAAGCCCACAAATCAAGCATCGCCGGCAACAATTCTTTTTGACCGGCACCGATAAAAGATCAGCGCGCACCGTATCGGCAAACGACATGGCTTTTTCACCTCCGTTTCCTTTATTTTCATCATTTTAAAACCACATGTAAATTAAAAAACAATTGATTTTCTCATACATGTCCTTCAAATTTCCCCCAAAATGCGAATTTCGGGCTCCAGCAAAATTCCGGTTTTCTCCAAAATAATCTTTTGAATTTGCTCTATCAGAGAAACGACATCCTTTGCCGTGGCGTTTCCCTTGTTGACGATGAATCCGGCGTGCTTTTCGGATACCGCCGCACCGCCGACGGAGAATCCCTTCAATCCGAAGCGGTCGATCAATTCGGCGGCGGAGCCGTTTGCCGGACGTTTGAAAGCGCTTCCGGCACTCGGCTCGCCGAGCGGCTGTTTTGCGCGACGCAGGGCAAGATTTTCGGCAATCGTCCGTTTGATTTCATCGCAATTTCCTTTTTGCAATCGAATCCGCGCGCCCAAAACAATTTTCCAAGAATCTGTCGAATAAACGCTCGTGCGATAGCCGAAGACATGTTCAAATCCGGAGAATTGACCGCAGGAATCGGTTTGAAAATCGTAATACGCGGTTTCGGCAACGACTTGCGCAATTTCTCCCCCGTGCGCTCCGGCGTTCATACAAATCGCTCCGCCGATCGTTCCCGGAATGCCGGCGGCAAATTCCAGCCCCGAAAGTCCGCGCGCGGCGGCACAACGGGAAAGCGCCGGAAGCATTGCGCCGCAGTCGACAGAAAAACCGTCCGGCTCATCGGCAATACGGTTCAGTCCTTTGGTAAAAATCACTGCGCCGGGCAAGCCAAAATCCGAAAATAAAAGGTTGCTCCCATTCCCAACGACGAACAAAGGAAGACCTTCCGCGCGGCAAATTCGGGCGGTCAGCGTCAGTTGCTCCGCCGTTTGAGGAAAAATTGCAAGATCGGCGCTTCCGCCAATGCGAAAGGTTGAAAAGCTTGCAAGGGGGCATTTTTTTCGAAACGGAATCTTTCTTTCGGTCAACGTCCTTTCCAAGAAGGTCACCTACGTCACCTCCGTTCCGCTATATTGTCACTGATTGTACTCTGCACTATTATTATACTCTGCGCTCCGCCAATTTGCAATAGCAAATTTACAATCCTACTTTTGAAAAAGGATTTTTGTTTTTTCCCGAAATTTCCTTTTTTCCCTTGCAAAAGGAGAAAAATGGTGTATAATATAAGGTAGATTAGTATGGATAAGTATGAATTTCCGCAAAAATAAACAGGAGGTGCCTGCAATGATCGTCATTGGTCTGACCGGACCGACAGGAGCCGGAAAAAGCACGGTTCGGGAATTGTTTGCCTCCTATGGCGTTCCCGGGATCGACGCCGACGCGGTTTACCACGAGCTGATCTCTCCCCCATCCGCATGTTTGGACGAACTGACGCGCATTTTCGGAAAATCCATTCTTTTGCCTGACGGAACGCTTGACCGCAAAACGCTGGGCAAAAAGGTGTTTTCCAATGAACAGGCGCGCGCCATGCTCAACGCAGTTTCCCATCGGCACGTAATGGAAGAAATCCGGCGGCGAATCGCAGAATGGAAGAAAAAAGGCGTTGCCGCCGCGGTGCTGGACGCACCGCAACTTTTTGAAGCAGGCGCCGAGAAGGATTGCACAGCAGTTGTTGCCGTTTTGGCAAACCGCAACGCCCGTTTTTCGCGCGTTTCGGCTCGCGACGGACTCTCCAAAGAGGAGATTCTTGCCCGAATGGACGCCCAATTGCAGGAGGATTTTTTCCGATCCAACGCCGACTACGTCCTGGAAAATAACTCTTCCCCCGAAGATCTTATTCCCTCGGTGGAGAACATTTTAAAGTCCCTGCAAATTCCCTTTACTCCCCGCACAAACCAATCAACTGAAATTTTATAAAAAATTTTTATCCGCATATACATGTATACATGAAAATAAGAATAAAGGAGAACGATCATGTCTGAAAACAAATACGAAGCACTCCGCTATCAAAAAAAATCCGTTTATGAAAAAGCCGGTGACGAAATTGTAGAAAAAGCCTACGAGTACGCCAAAAACTATATGCGTTTTCTGGACGCTTCCAAAACCGAGCGCGAAGCGGTTGCCGAAAGCGTTCGCATTGCCGAAAAAGCCGGTTACCGCGCCTGGAATTTCGGCGACCCGATGAAAGTCGGCGATAAGCTCTACTACAACAACCGCGGCAAAAATCTGTTTTTGTTCCGTATTGGCTCCGAGCCGATCAACAACGGAATTCGCATTACCGGCGCGCATATCGACTCTCCGCGTCTCGATCTAAAGCAGAATCCCGTATTTGAAGACCACGACCTCTGCTATCTGAAAACGCACTACTATGGCGGCATTCGCAAATATCAATGGCTTGCCATGCCCTTGGCGCTCCACGGCGTTGTGGTCAAGCAGAGCGGCGAGGTTGTCAACATCACAGTCGGTGAAAACGAATCCGACCCTGTCATGTATATCACCGATCTGCTCCCCCACCTTGCGCAGAATGAGGTCACCAAAACCGTCTCGCAGGCGTTTGTGGGCGAAAAGCTCAACATTCTGGTCGGCAGCCGTCCTTTGGATTGCGATGAAAATCAATCGGCAAAGCTGACCGTTCTCAACTATCTGAACGAAACCTACGGTATTACCGAGGAAGATCTGCAATCAGCAGAGCTTTCCATTGTTCCTGCCGGACGGGCGCGCGACCTCGGCTTTGACCGCTCAATGATCTGCGGTTACGGTCACGACGACCGTTGCTGCGCCTACCCCTCGCTGACGGCAATGATCGACGCCGACGAAAAAATTCACACCACCATGTGCACACTGGTGGACAAAGAAGAAACCGGCAGTGACGGCGTTACCGGCGCACAATCCAGCATTACCGTTGATTTGATCGACGAGATTGCTCGCGCATTGGGCGGCAACCCTGCAACCGTTCGCGCCAATTCCAAATGTCTCTCCAGCGACGTTGCCGCCATTTTCGACCCCGCGTTCAAAGATGTTTTTGAGGAACGCAACGCCGCCATTTTGGGTTGCGGTGTGGCAATGTGCAAATTCACAGGCGCGCGCGGCAAATCCGGAACGTCGGATGCTTCCGCCGAGCTTGTGGCATGGGTGCGCCGCTGTCTGAACGAATCGGGCGTGGTATGGCAGACCTGCGAGCTTGGCAAAGTAGACCTTGGCGGCGGCGGAACCATTGCAAAATATATGGCGAATCAGAATATTGACACCATCGACCTCGGCGTCGGCGTGCTTTCCATGCATGCGCCCTATGAGGTCATTGCAAAGGTCGATCTTTACGAAGCCTACCGCGCTTTCTACGCATTCTACCGTTTCTGATTTCTCATGACCGATCGTTTCATGGCGCAGCTTTCCGGCGCGAAAGAGCGGTTTTTGCAGGTGGAAGCATCGCTTTCCGACCCTGCCGTTCTTGCCGATCCGGCAAAGTATGCCGCCGCAATGAAAGAATATCGCCGGCTTTCTCCGCTCGCCGAAAAAGCGAGTGCGCTTGACCGCGCAAAAAACGCGGCGGATGAAGCGCTTCTTCTCCTGGAGGAGAGCGCCGACGCCGAACTTCGTGAGCTTGCAAACGCCGAACTGAAAGAGGCACGCACCGAAATGGAGGCACTGACCCGTGAGATCACGCTTCTTTTGCTTCCGCGCGACCCGAACGACGAAAAAAACGTTTTGGTAGAAATCCGCGCCGGAGCAGGGGGAGAGGAAGCTGCGCTGTTTGCTGCCGACCTTTACCGGATGTACTGTATGTTCGCCGCGGCAAATGGATTCCGCACCTCAATGATGAGCTCCACACCAACCGAGCTGGGCGGTTTTCGCGCCGTCGTTTTTTTGGTGGAAGGGTCGGGAGCCTATTCCCGACTGCGGTTTGAAAGCGGCGTCCACCGCGTCCAGCGTGTTCCGACCACCGAATCGCAGGGGCGGATCCAAACCTCCACTGCAACGGTCGCCGTTTTGCCGGAAGCCGATGAGGTAGAGGTACAAATCAACCCTGCCGATTTGATTTTTGAATCCTGCAAATCCAGCGGCGCAGGAGGTCAGCATATTAATAAGACCGAATCTGCCGTCCGTCTGACGCACAAACCCACCGGAATCGTGGTGGAATGCCAGGAGGAGCGCAGTCAGTTCAAAAACAAGGATAAAGCCCTGCAAATGCTGCGCACCATTCTCTACGACCGCGAAAAACGCGAGCACGACGATAAAATTGCCTCCGACCGCCGCGAGCAGGTCGGTACCGGCGACCGGAGCGAAAAGATCCGCACCTACAACTTTCCCCAAAACCGCGTGACCGATCACCGCATCGGGCTCTCGCTCCATTCGCTCGATTCCTTCCTGAACGGGCGGATCGACGCCATGATCGACGCGCTTGCGGTTGCCGAGGCAACCAAAAAAATGACCGAAAACAACTGATTTTTATTGAGGTATTTTGGTTTTGAACACCCAAGTCATTCAAATTTCCGATCCCATTCTGCAAAAAAGCGACCTCTCCCGTGCTGCCGAAATTATCCGAGCAGGGGGGCTTGTCGCCTTTCCGACCGAAACGGTTTACGGGCTCGGCGGAGATGGGACCGACGACAGCGCGGCAAAAAAAATCTATGCCGCCAAAGGGCGCCCATCGGATAACCCGTTGATCATTCATGTTGCCGCGCCGGAGGACGCCGACCGCTATGCAGTGGTCAACGCCACCTATCGTCGTCTTGCCAAAGCGTTTATGCCCGGTCCTTTGACGGTCATTCTGCAAAAGCGCGAGATTGTTCCGAAATCGGTAACCGGCGGATTGGATACCGTTGCCGTCCGTTGCCCTTCGCACCCGGTGGCGCACGCGTTGATCGCGCTTGCCGGTGTTCCGATTGCGGCGCCCTCGGCAAATCTTTCGGGCAAACCGTCGCCCACCTGCGCCGCGCATGTCATCGCCGATCTTTCGGGACGCGTGGATATGATTCTCGATGGCGGCGACTGCGAAATCGGGCTGGAATCCACCATTGTTAAAGTGGACGGAGAAGATGAAATTACCCTGCTCCGCCCCGGCGGAATTACCTACGACGCGCTTTGTATGGTCGTTTCCAAAGTCAACATTGCCCCGGCAGTAACCCATGCGCTCGCACAAAACGAACATCCGCTCTCTCCGGGAATGAAATACCGTCATTATGCGCCGAACATTCCGGTCGTGCTTCTTTCGGGCGAAAGCAAAAAGGTGACCGCATTCCTTGCCAACGAACAAAAAACAAAAAAATGCGCGCTCCTTTGCTATGAAGAAGAGCTTCCGTTTCTGCGCGCCGATCGCCTGTTCCCGGTTGGCAAAAGGGACGACCTTGCCGCACAGGCGCAAACGCTGTTCCGGCTTTTACGGGAAGCCGACCGAACCGACGCCGAAATCATCTACGCGCATCTGCCGCCCGAAACCGGATTGGGTCTTGCACTCTATAATCGCATGATTCGCGCCGCGGCACATACGATAAAAGAAGTTTAAAATGTTTAAAACGTTTAAAATAAGTTACCATTGATACCGAGTTCAAAGAAAGGAACCCTGCAAATCCATGGCAAAAAAGAAAAAACAAGTGAAAGAAATCATCTATGCCCCGGTGGTCAATCAACCCATCACCGAAACCATAGAGAAAAACTATATGCCCTACGTCATGAGCGTCATTGTTTCGCGCGCCATTCCCGAGATCGACGGACTGAAACCGGCGCACCGCAAATTGCTTTACACCATGTACCGTATGGGACTGTTGACCGGGGCGCGCACCAAAAGCGCCAATATTGTTGGGCAAACGATGAAACTCAACCCCCACGGCGACGCTTCCATTTACGAAACCATGGTACGTCTGACGCGCGGCAATGCAACTCTGCTCCATCCGCTGGTCGACTCCAAAGGCTCGTTCGGCAAGCAGTATTCCTCCGAGATGAAATACGCCGCTTCGCGTTACACCGAATGCAAACTCGATTCCATTTGTGCCGAACTGTTTGAAGGAATCGACAAAAATGCCGTGGATATGGTGGATAACTATGATGCCACCATGAAAGAACCGGTCCTTCTGCCAACCACCTTCCCCAATGTGCTGGTCATGCCCAATATGGGCATCGCCGTCGGCATGGCGTCCAATATCTGCTCTTTTAACCTCGCCGAAATCTGCGACGGTACCATTGCCCTTTTGCGCAAACCAAACCTTTCGGTGGAGAAAATGATGGAGCTTGTCAAAGCGCCCGATTTTTCGGGCGGCGGCGCTATCCTGTATGACGAAAATCAAATCCGACAGATTTACGAAACCGGACAGGGATCGGTCAAACTTCGCGCACGGTACGTTTATGATAAAGACGCAAACTGCATCGATATCATCGAAATCCCCTACTCTACCACCATTGAGCTGATCATGTCCAAGCTGACAACGCTCTATAAAGAGAAAAAGCTCAAGGAGATTCGCGATTTCCGGGACGAGATCGACCTCAACGGCTTCAAGCTGACGCTCGATCTGGAGCGCGGCGTTGATCCCGATAAGCTGATGACAAAGCTCTTCAAGCTCACACCGCTGGAAGACAGTTTCAAATGCAATTTCAATATTCTGATCGACTCGGTGCCGCGCACCATGGGTATTATCGAAATCCTTTCCGAGTGGATTCGCTTCCGCCTGGGCTGTCTGCGCCGCGAACTGCAATTCGACCTCGAAAAGAAAAAGGATAAGCTCCATCTGCTTTTGGCATTGGGCAAAATTCTTTTGGATATTGACAAAGCGATTCGCATTATTCACAAAACCGAAAAGGACGCCGACGTCGTTCCCAACCTGATGAAAGGGTTTGAAATCGACGAACGGCAAGCAAACTACATTGCCGACATCAAACTGCGCAATATCAACCGCGAGTACATTCTCAACCGCATTGCCGAAATTGAATCGCTTCAGAAAGAGATTTCCGATATGGAGGAAACGCTGGCGGACGAACTGAAGCAAAAGGCACTGATTATCGAACAGTTGACGGCAATCAAAAAGAAATACGGACAGCCGCGCCGCTCGTTCATCGTTCACGCTTCCTCGGTGATGGAATATAACGAGGAAGAGCATATCGAAAACTACAGCGCGCGCTTCGTGCTGACCCGGGAGGGATATTTCAAAAAAATCACCTTCCGCTCCCTGCAAGGCAACGACGAGCAAAAATGCAAAGAGGGCGACGAGGTGCTTTCGATTTTGGACGGCGAAAACCGCGACGATCTCATTTTCGTCACCGATAACGCGCAAATGTACCGCGTTAAGGCGAACGATTTTGAGCCGACCAAAGCCTCGGCACTGGGCGATTTTCTGCCCGCTGTTTTGGGTATGGACCCCGGTGAAAAACCGATTCTGATGAACATTCAAAATTCCTATCCCGAAAAGGAAAACTTCGTGTTCCTGTTTGAAAACGGAAAAGGCGTTCGCGTTTCGGCGGCAAGCTATGTAACCACCGGAAACCGCCGAAAACTGACCTCGGTTTGCTCCAAGGCTTCGCGCCCCGTCGCCGCCTTTTACGAAAAAGCGCCGATGGATATTCTGCTTGTCTCCTCCGAAAATCGCGGAATCGTTATCAAGTCATCGCTGATCCCTCTCAAAAGCACCCGCACCTCGGGCGGCGTTCAACTCATTACGCTGAAAAAAGGACAAACGCTGGCATTTGCGAAAACCGACCTTTCCGAATTTCCGGGCGGTGCAACCGGACTGAAAAAGCTAAAAATTCCGGCACCCGGGGTACCGCTGGATTCGCTGAAATAATCACATAATCTTTTTAAAAATACGACCGATACAAGCAAATACAAAAGAAAGGATTCTGAAACCGATGAGTGAAAAACCAACCACCCGTTTTCCGCTTCCGGTGCGCATTCTTGCCATCATTCTGGCAGTTCTCGTCACAGGCGGCGCGCTGACGTATATCATCATGTTCATTATGGGATTGATCCATTAACAAAAAAGGATTTGATCCATAAAAAAAAGAGAACAAGAAAAGCGCGGCAGATTTGAAGTGAACCCAAATCGTTCACTTGAATCTGCCGCGCTTTTTTCGTTCGGAAATCAATTATTTAATTTTTACCTTTTCCCAAAGCTCGTTGATGAGCTCAAGCGTTGCGTCGGGAAGGTTTTCATAGAACTGCATGGGAATTTCACTGGTTCCGTAAAGAATCTCCATTGCATCCTCGTGAACCTCCGCCATATCTTCCTGATAGGTCTTGCTGTTGACCACCAGCTTGTTGGGAGAAGCATAGTATGTTGCCTCAGCGTTTGCAACGGCGGCTTCCTCGGAGAGCATGAAATTGATATATCGCTCTGCAATTTCGGGGTTTTTGCTGGTGTTTAAAATGCACATGGCGTCCACATAAATATTGGTGCCTTCGGGCGGATAGAAGAAGCCGAGATCCTCGTTTTCTTCATACATGGTGAAATAGTCACCGGCGTAATAAGCGGCAATTGCGGCGGAGCCGGTTTCCATCTTGTTGAACACCTCGTCCATCACATAGCCGGGGTCGCATTTTTCTTTTTGCGTCTGCAATTCTGCCAGCGCCGCATTCCACTGGCTCTCGTCGGTGGTGTTAACGCTGTACCCCAACTTGAACATTGCCGTTGCAAAAGCGTCGCGCGAGTTATTGAACTGCAAAATGTTCCCCTTGTATTTCTCGTTCCACATCAAATCCCAACCGGTCAGATCCTCTTCAGCAACCTTGGTAGTGTCGTAAATAATACCAACGGTACCGTACGTATAGGGAACGGAATATTCCTGTTCGGGATCATAATAAGGTTTCTCCTCGCCGAATACCGGGGCAAGGTCAATGTTTTTCAGGTTGGGAATATTCTCCTTGTTAATCTTGCGGAGCATTCCCTCCTTGATCATCCGGGCGATCATATAATCGGAAGGAATAACGATATCGTATTTGGTTCCGCCGGCGGAAATCTTCGCGTACATATCCTCATTGGAATCGTAGGTGGTATAGTTCACCTTCACACGCTCGCCATAGGTTTCAAAATACCAATTTTCAAATTCCTTGTTGGTGTTGTAGGAATCTTCCGAGCCGTCGGAAATGTACTCGCCCCAGTTGTAAACATAGAGGGTGGTCGCTTTTTCTCCGCAGGAGGAGAGCAACAGGGCGGGCAAAAGCAAAAAGGTTGCGAGAACAAAACAAATTATTTTTTTCATTTTTTTAATCCTTTCTAATATCAAACTGAATATCAAATATTTTTTTTATCTAATATCAAACCGTTTTTTATCTGATATCAGACATTTTCTATTGTTTTATCAAATGTCAAACAGTTTCTTTTTTTCGTTTTCCGCGCTCTCCGATGCCGCTGACAAAATTGACCAGCAAAAGCATGATCACCATGACAAAGATAATGAGCGTGCAAAGCGCGTACATACTGTATTTCACCCGATGCGCCGTTTGATTGTAAATATAAAGCGGAAGGGTTACAAAGTCGGGCGAACTGACGAAATGGCTGATCACAAAATCATCCAGCGAAAGGGTAAATGCCATAATCATTCCGGTTACAATTCCCGGCAAAATATGCGGGAATTCAACCTTGAAAAAGCTCTGCGCCGGCGTGCATCCCAAATCCATTGCCGCCTCGCGCAAAGAAGGATCCAGCTGGCGGAACCGCGGCAGAATGGAGAGGATCACGTAAGGCAAGCTGAACGTGACGTGCGCGATGAGCATACTGGGAAACCCGATCAGGTCAATGTTCCCGTTTATTTTTTGCAGAATACCGCCCACCGCCACAAAAAAGAGCAGCATGGAAACACCGGTCACAATATCCGGGTTCATCATGGGAATGTTGGTAACCGCTTTGATGCTGTTTTTCAGCCAACGCAAACGCATCCGATCAAGCCCCAGCGCCGCAAACATTCCAATAACGGTTGCAATCGCCGCCGAGCTGATTGCCAGCAAAAGCGAATTGCGCAAGGACTGCAATGCCGTGGAATCGCGGAACAATTCCCGATACCATTTAAAGGAAAATCCGGTATATGCGGCAAACGATCCTTTTTCGTTAAAGGAAAAAACGATCAAAACCAAAATCGGTGCATATAGGAGCAAAAAAATGAGGACAAGATAAATTCGGGAGAAGGCTTTCATACCAGCACACCCCCTTTGTCGTCATCTGAGATCTTGTTCAAAAACAGGGTGGAAATCAAAATCAGAATCATCATCACCAGCGAAAGCGCCGCGCCAATATGGTAAGCGCTTGCAGTTGCCTGCTTAAACTGCCGTTCAATGGTATCGCCGATCAACTCCATTTTTCCGCCGCCCAACTTTTGGGAGATATAGAAGGTGGAAATAGAAGGAACAAACACCATGGTAATCCCCGAAAGAATTCCGGGAACGGTCAAAGGCAACACAACACGGAAAATGGTTCCGAAAGGGGTACAGCCAAGGTCTGCCGCCGCCTCCAAATAGCGATTATCCAGTTTGGAAATGGAGGTGTAAATCGGCAAGACCATATAAGGCAGGAAATCGTAAATCATACCCAAAACAACCGCAAATCCGGTGCCGATGATCCGTATCGGTTCTTTTCGTCCCATCGCCATCAGCAACGAGTTGATCAGTCCGCCGTTGTCCAACAGCACCAAAAGCGAGTAGGTGCGAATCAACAGGCTAACCCACATGGGAAGCATCAAAAGAATCATCAAAATCTTTTGTGTGGACGGCTTGGATCGCGCCATAAAATAGGCAAGCGGATAGCCGATGAGAAGGCAGATAACCGTTGCAATCAGCGCAAACAGAACCGATAACAAAAAGATATGCGAATAGGTTGCCAGCTGCCCGATATTGGAAAAGGAAAAATGATTGTCTTTATCGGTAAATGCGAAATAAAGGACGAACAGCATGGGACCAATGATGAATAACACCACCCAAACGATATGCGGAACCGCCGCCATGCGCTCCAACAAAGAAAGCCTTTTCTTCATTCCGCCGCATCCTCCGCGTCCGCCTCAGGATTGGGATCGGACAAATGATCCATCTCCTCGGAGAAGGTGGAATAATCCCCGAACATTCCGGAATACTCGGATTTTTTCATGACATGAATGGCGTCCGGATCAATGGAAAGTCCAATGGTCATGTCCGGAGCAACATAATCCGAGGTTTCAATCATCCACTTAAAACCTTTGACGTCCACAATGATCTCGTAGTAGTCACCTTTAAATGTCACCGAAGAAACTTTGCCCGAAAGCATTCCCTTCTCCACCGAAACCACGTCCACGTCCTCGGGGCGAATGACGATATCCACGGGCTCGTTCTGATTGAAGCCTTCGTCAACGCAAACAAAAGTTTGTCCGGCAAACTTTGCCTGACGATCGGCGATCATCACGCCATCCAAAATGTTGGATTCTCCGATAAAGTCGGCAACAAACGCATTGACCGGCTCATTGTAAATATCGGTTGGCGTACCGATCTGCTGAATCTTGCCGCGCGACATGACCACAACGGTATCCGACATGGAAAGCGCTTCTTCCTGATCGTGCGTAACATAAATAAATGTAATACCGGTGGCATGCTGAATGCGTTTGAGTTCATTCTGCATATCCTTGCGCAGTTTGAGGTCAAGCGCGCCGAGCGGTTCGTCCAAGAGAAGCACGCGCGGCTGGTTGACCAACGCGCGAGCAATGGCAACGCGCTGTTGCTGACCGCCCGAAAGCGTGCTTGTTTTACGGTTTTCAAACCCACGAAGACCCGTCATTTCCAGCATTTCTTTGACGCGCTTTTCAATCTCCCCTTTCGGAACATGCGAAAGTTTCAACCCAAACGCTACATTATCATAAACGTTAAGGTGCGGAAACAGCGCGTACCGCTGAAACACCGTGTTGACCTGACGCTTGTAGGGAGGAACATCGTTGATACGTTCCCCGTCAAAAAAAACGTCCCCCGCGTCCGGCGATTCAAATCCGCCGATAATCCGCAGAGTGGTCGTTTTGCCGCAGCCGGAAGGTCCGAGAAGCGTTACAAACTCCTTGTCGTGGATCTCCAGATCCATGTTGTCCAGCACAGTTTCGCCGTCAAACGCTTTGGAAATTCCTTTTAATTGAATCAGAACATCTTGGTTCATTCCACATAAATACTCCTTTTTTCACAAAAAAATATTCATGGAAATGCATGACTTTACCCGCCATCGGTTTCTCCGGAAAAACGAGGGTAAAGTTCCCGTTTCTCCTCGGCTTTCGGCACAATGTGCGCAAATTCCGCATATATTGTAGCAGATAAGTTTTATAATTGCAATAGTTTTTCAAAAAAAATCAAATTTTGTTATTTTTTACAATTATTCGCAACTAATTTGTATCCATTGCATTTTTCCCACAATTTCTTTTGCTTTGCTCTGCTTTTCTCTGTTTTTCTCGTTTTTCCTTTGAAAACGGTTGATCAAGAAGTTTAAAAAGTCGATTTGTTTTGTTCAAAGAAACGAGAGAGCAAACTTGCCGAAAAACCGAGCCACGAAATACCGCTTCCGGCGCGCAAAAGAAGATAGACCGAAAACAGCCATAAAAGCATTAAAAAGCCGAAAGATACCCACCGCAAAATCAAAGCGGCGGAAGCGGCGCCGATCTTTGCCGAAAGCAAGCAATCTGCAATCCGTCCGCCGTCAAAGGTCTGAATGGGCAGAAGATTCAAAATTCCCAAAATCAGCGACAGCGCCGAGATCTGACTGAAAAAGCCGACCGCCGAAAACGGAAACGTCAGTGCGGCGCATAAAAAACTTGCCGCCGGTCCTGCCGCGGCAAGCAGTCCCTCGTCTCGGTAAGATTGCAACCCGACAATTCCGATTCGCGCGCCGAGCAAACCGAATTCAATCTTCTCCACCCGAATTTTTAAAATCCATGCTGCCAAAAGGTGACCCGCCTCATGGATCGAAACCGCCGAAATAAGCGCGCAGATCAAATCCAAACGTTCGGTAAAAAGAAAGCCGAACAAAACGGCAAACGCAATGGGATGAACCTGTAATTTAGGTCGTCGGATACGCCGCATGAAAGCTCCTTTCCAAACATGAACTTCGTAAATGCCGTTTATTTTATGCGGCGGCGGCTGTCCGATATGAAGTGAAAAAACAAAACAAAACATGAAAAATGAAATTTGGAAAAAATAAAAATAATAAAATGTTATAAAATAAACGCGAAGGAAAAACCGCTCTCTCGGCAAAAGAGAAAGCGGTAAAATTTCAGCGTTTCAGTTTGAAAATTTCAGTATTTTGGTTTGAAAAATTCAACGTTTCGGTTTAAAAAATTCATAGAGGAAACATGGGATCATACCATTATACTGCCGCAGGATTTTATCGGCGCGGCGCCCATACAGCTTTTCAAACTGCGGATGAGAGGTGATCACATAAATCTGCCAAGGATCAAACAGAGCAAAATTTTTGCCCATGGCGCGGTAAAGCGCTTCGGCTTCGATCGGCGTCATCAAGCGTTCCCCATAGGGCGGATTGCAAATGATCGTGCCGCGTCGATCCGGCTTGCGGATCGTCCGCGCATCGGCGGTAAAAATTCGGATCTGCTCTTTCACTCCGGCGCGGAAAGCGTTCTCTTTGGCAACGGCAAGCACCTCGGAATCAAGATCCGACGCCCATACGGTCACGCCGATCCCTCGCTTGATTTCTGCTTTCGCCGCATCGCGTTCTGCCGCCCAAATGTTTGACCGAATTGCAGGAAAGGCTTCCGCCGCAAACCGACGTTGCAACCCCGGCGCAATGTTTGCGTGAATCATCGCCGCCTCTACGGCGATTGTTCCCGAGCCGCACATGGGATCCCAAACCAAGGTATCTTCGCGCGGATGAGAGGATAAAACCAAACCTGCCGCAAGCGTTTCACGCAAAGGCGCCGCGCCTGCCTCGGGACGGTAACCGCGCTTGTGCAACGCCGTACCGCTCGAATCGATCATCAGCGTGGCAACATCCTTAAACAGGAAAAACTCCACCCGATAGGTCGCTCCGGTTTCGGGAAACCATTGGATGCCGTATTTGGAAGAAAGTCGGTTGACAATGGCTTTTTTGATGATTTTTTGGCAGTCGGGCACCGAATAAAGCTTGCTTTTCACCGCGTGTCCAATGACCGGGAAAGCGTCGTCTTTACCGATCCAGTTTTCCCATGGAAGCGCCTTCGTTCCCTCAAACAATTCCTCAAACGAGGTTGCCGGAAACCGCCCGAGCAGGATAAGCACCCGTTCGGCGCACCGCAGGCGCAGGTTGGCGCGAACAAGCGTCTGCTCGTCGCCGGTAAAATAAACTCTTCCGTCAATGGTCTCGGTTCTCTTTCCGCCGAAAGCGTCGATCTCCTGACCGACCAGACGCTCCAGACCAAACATACAGGTTGCAACCAAATCCAGTTTCATAAAGGCTCCTTTTTTTGCGTTCTTCTCAAAAACCGGTGCAAAAAGACATTTTTTCACAACAATTTTGACAAAAAATGAAAAATGTGCATTCCGGTCTTGCATTTTTATGAAAACTAATGTATAATGTGGATGTATAATGCGAGACAGATATTTTGAATCACCCGAAAGGACATATTTCCAATGGAAACAAATCAAAAAATGAAAGTCGGCGTCATCGGCGCCACAGGTATGGTAGGGCAACGGTTTTTAACCCTTTTGGAAGACCATCCCTATTTTGAAGTTTCGGTGCTTGCCGCGTCTGCGCGCTCTGCGGGTCAAACCTACGAGGCGGCAGTGGGCGACCGCTGGAAACTCTCAATTCCCATGCCGGAAAAATACAAAACGATGATTGTGAAAGACGCGGCGGACGTTTCCGCCGTAGCCGCCGAATGTTCCTTCGTTTTCTGCGCCGTGAACATGAAAAAAGACGAGATCAAAGCGCTGGAGGAAGCCTATGCCAAAGCTGAATGCCCGGTGGTTTCCAACAACTCGGCAAACCGCTGGACGCCCGATGTTCCAATGGTAATCCCGGAGATCAATGACGCGCATCTTGCCGTGATCGAACATCAAAGAAAGCGTTTGGGAACCAAGCGCGGTTTTATCGCCGTCAAGCCAAACTGCTCGATCCAATCCTATGTTCCGCTCCTGACTCCCCTGCTCAAATACGGCATTGAAGAAGTGGTTGCAACCACCTATCAAGCAATCTCCGGCGCCGGCAAAACCTTCCGCGAATGGCCGGAAATGATTGACAACGTGATCCCCTTCATCGGCGGCGAGGAAGAAAAGAGCGAACAGGAACCGTTGCGCGTTTGGGGCAAGGTGGAAAACGGCGTAGTTGTCAAAGCCGAAGCCCCCATCATCACCACGCAGTGCATTCGCGTTCCGGTTGTAGACGGTCATACCGCGGCGGTGTTTGTAAAATTCAAGAACAAACCCAGCAAAGAAGAGATTCTGAATGCTTGGGCAAACTACTCCGGCAAGCCGCAGGCGCTGGAGCTTCCCCATGCGCCCAAACAGTTCATCCATTATTTTGAAGAGGACAATCGTCCGCAAGCGCATCTTGACCGCGACCTGGAAGGCGGCATGGCAATTTCCGCAGGACGACTGCGCGAAGACACGCTCTTTGATTATAAGTTTGTCGGTCTATCCCACAACACCCTGCGCGGTGCGGCAGGCGGCGCGGTGCTGATTGCCGAACTGCTTTACAGAGAAGGCTATTTTAACTGAACTGAATCCCGATAAAAAGCGGACTTTCCCACGGAAAAGTCCGCCTTTCTTTTTGGGATCGAAACGGGTTTTGAGTGAAACCTTTTCTTTTTTGGGATTAAAACAAGTTTGGATTGAAATGGGTTTTATCGAATGTGAACGAGCCGAGAAATTTCTTCACCCAAAGCGTCGGCGAAAATCCGAACGTCCTCCTCGGAGTTTTCTGCCGAAAAGCTAACGCGAATGGTAGAACCAACGTCGGCAGGTGAGAGTCCAAACGCCGTAAGCGCCGCGCTGGGAACCGTTGCATGAGAAGAGCACGCCGACCCGTTGGAAATATAGATTCCCCTTGCGGAAAGCGCATGTAAAATCGTTTCGGAGCGGATGCCGGGAACGGTCACACTCAAAATGTGCGGCGCGCGCGCGCCTTTCGGTAAATTGAGGCGGACTGGCAGACCGTCCAGTAAATTTTCAGCAAGCTCACGCAAAATTTTCATTTTTCCAATGTTGGAAGGAAGGTTTGCAAACCCTTCTTTTGCCGCCGCCGCGAACCCGGCAATTCCAACGAGATTTTCGGTTCCCGAACGGAAGCCTGCCTCCTGTCCGCCGCCGAAAATCACCGGCGAAAGGTCGCGCCGTTTGCGCGCCTCGGCAGAAACCCAAAGCGCTCCAACGCCCTTGGGACCGTGGATCTTATGCGCACTGACGGTGATCAGGTCGGCATTCATGTTTTTGACGTTGAGCGGCAGGTGCAAATATCCCTGCACGGCGTCGGTATGCGTAACGATATCGTTTCGGTACGCCTTGACCATAGAAAATGCCTCGGCAACCGGATAAGCCGAGCCGGTCTCGTTGTTCACCGCCATCAGGCTGACCAAAAAGGTTTTTTCGTTCAGTGCGGAGCGCAAAAAATCAAGATTCAAAACGCCGTTTTCGGTCGGAACGCGGACCACTTCAAATCCGCGCGATTCCAAAAATTTGAGCGCATTTTCCACCCCGGGGTGCTCGGAATCGGTGGAAATGATCCTGCCACCGGCGCGCCGCGGTTTTGCAAACGACGTTCCGATCAGGGCAAGGTTGTCCCCCTCGCTTCCGCTCCCGGTAAAGATCAATTCCCCGGGCTCCGGTCTGCGAACGCCAAACGTCAAAGCGACATCCTTGCGGCAGTTTTCCAACAGTTCCTTCGCGCGGTTTCCTGCCGTGTGAATGGATGACGGATTGCCGTAGCGTTCCATTGCTTCGGTCATTGCCGCTTTTGCCGAGGGAGAAAGCGCTGTTGTCGCGCTGTTGTCCAAATAAATCTCTTTCATCTGTTTCGTCCTTAACGGAAGATCAGTTCCGCCGCCATTTTTTCAAAATCTGCAAGATGTTCCGCATAGTGCGCCTCGGTAGCGGTATAGGTCATGGTATAAAACATTCCGCGGTAAGTAGCAACCAGCTGGCGATAGTGATAGGAGGTGCCGCCGACAGTATAGCGAAACTCGTAATCCATTGCCGCAACTCCGCCAAGCGTACTTTCTTTCTCGGCAACCGCCTCATATGCTCCCTCACCCGAAACACGCGCCATCAAATCTGTGGTCATTTTGTGAAATTCCGAGACCGACATTCCGCTTTCAACGGGTAGGTAGGCAACGACGCTGACGTTCGACCGATCGTTCGGCTCCACCGCCGCAAAAACGCGCTGATAAGCGTCCACATCCCAGTCGGCAGGTGCAAAAAAGCGGTAGGCAACCTCGTCCGAGCAAGCGATTTTCATACCGTCGGGCACATCCTTCACGTTTGCCGGCTTCCATGCCGTTTGAGATGGGGTATAGGGCGTTTCGCTGAACTTGAATTCGGCAATAATCTTGTCCAGGTCGCTCTCGGAGAGCTGATAAGCCGCCTCGGTACCCAAATAGGAAAGCACGTAGAAATACCCGTTCCGCTCGGCAATAACATAGACAAAATGCAGGGTTTGCCGTTCCCCTTCGCGCGTCGGGACCAGCGCCGTCACGTGGTAGTATTCCGCCGGAGCGCCTCCCAAAAAGAAAGAGTGCGCGGCATGCGCCTCGTCGGCAGTATAGGGCGTTACTTCGCCGTTGACCGCGCGGATTTGAATCTGCGGCAGGCAAACGACCGTCCAATACATTTTTCTGCCGCTGATGTCGTCACCAACGGAATACCCAGCCGAAGAATAGCGTTGCACGCTGACGGTCGATTGCGCCGTGGCGTCGCGGTAGGCGCCCGAAATTCCGTAAAAGGTATTGGTATTCCATGTTGTCGGAACATAGAGCAGATAGTCGGCACCTGCGGCGGACGCAACCATCATACCGTCCGGCGCGTCGTTTTCTTTTTTCACACAGGAGGTCAGCAATGCCGCCAGGAAAATCCCGGCAAGCAAAAGCGCAACGCATCGTTTGAATTGCTTCATTCTCTTCTCTCCTTATTTCAGTCCTTATTTGAGTCTTATTTCAGTCTTTATTTCAACGCAAGCATTTCCGCCGCCGCCGAAAGAATGCCGATTTTTCCGCTTTCATAAGTCAAACCGCCCTGAAAATATGCTGTAAACGGGGCGCGCAGAGGTCCGTCGGCAGAAAGTTCAATGGAGCTTCCCTGCGTAAAACCGCCGGCAGCCATAACCACGCGGTCGGTATATCCGGGCATTTCCCAAGGCTCGGGGGTAACGAACGCGTCCACCGGGCTTCCCTTTTGAATTCCACGGCAAAAAGCGCAAAGTCCTTCGTCCGAACCGGTTTGTACCATTTGAATAATATCATATCTCGGCTCGTCCCATTTCGGCTCGACGGCATACCCCAGTTTTTCAAAAACATAGGCGGCAAGGCAGGAGGTTTTCAACGCCTGCGCCACCGTGTGGGGGGCGTAGAAAACCCCTTTGTAAAGAGATTTGTTCTGCCCCATGGTCGCGCCTTGCTCGGTTCCGATCCCAACCGATGTCAAACGATAACTTGCCAACTCAACGGCGCGCGCCGATCCGGCAAGATAGCCGCCGCACTCCGCCATTCCGCCGCCCGGATTCTTGATCAGCGACCCAATGACAAGATCGGCGCCGACATGCCCCGGCTCGCGCGTTTCTACAAACTCGCCGTAGCAGTTATCCACCACCACGTAAACGTCCTTCCGTACACGCTTGACCGCTTCAATCAACTCGCCGATCTGCGCCACGCTTAAAGTCTTGCGGTTCAAATATCCCTTGGAACGCTGGATAAACACAACTTTGACGGCAGAATCCCGTTTCAAAGTTTCCAGAATTTCCGCCGTACAAAATTTGCCGTCACCATCCAAATCGGTTTGGCGGTAAGAAACGCCGAAATCGGCAAGCGAACCGTTGCCGCGCTCCCCGGAAAGACCGATGACCTCTTCCAATGTGTCGTACGGCTTTCCTGCAACCGAATAAAGAACATCTCCCGGGCGGAGAAGCCCGAACAATCCGATGGTAAGCGCTTGCGTGCCGCTGGTAATCCCGTGCCGGACAAACGCCGCCTCGGTGCCCATCAGCTCGGCAAAAATCGAATCCAATGTTTCACGCCCTTTGTCACCGTGTCCGTAACCACTGCTGGACTGAAACATGGAATCCGAAACTCGGTGCGCGCGAAACGCATCCATCACCCGATTGGTGTTGACAAACGAAACGGCGTCAATTTCGGCAAACCGTACGGCAAGCGCCGCTTCCGCTTCGGCGGCAAGATTTGTCAATTTTTCTGAAAACTGCATGATACTACCTCTGTTTTTTACTTCTTTTTTTACTTCTTTTTTTTACTTCTTTTTTTACTTCTGTTTTACCTTTTTTGTTCTTTTTCAAATTTCAAAATCATTTTCTGTAATTTTACCGTCATTCTTCCGAAAAATCGTTGACAATTCTGCAAAAAACCTCTCCGCGCTCGGCAAAATCCCGGAAAGCGTCAAAACTGGCGCAGGCAGGGGAGAGCAGAACGACGTCCCCCGGTTGTGCCGTCTCCTTCGCTTTTTCCACTGCGACGCGAAAATCCGGCTCAATCCAAAACGGGAATCCGGAACCTCTTTTTTCAATCTCTTCGGCAATCGTCCGGGCGGTTTGACCGGTCAGCACAACCGATTTTGCATAGATCTCCAAAGCTTCGGCAAGCGGCGCATAGGAAAGATGTTTGTCGTAGCCGCCGCAAATCACAACGGGGCGAATCCCCTGTTCGCAAAGCGCAGAAAGCGCCGCACGGGTGCGCGTGGGCGTGGAATCAATCGAGCTGTTGTAGTAGGTTACGCCGCCCACCGTTCGAATTTTCTGAAGCCGGTGCGCCACACCGCAAAAGCGTTTGGCAACGGCGGCAATACTCTCGGTTGAAACAAGTCCTTCGGTCAAAGCGATTGCAGTAAGATAATTCTCCAAATTGTGTTTTCCGGGCAAACGTATCTCTGCAATTGGCAGAATCGGTTTTTCGCCGTTACCGAAATCGGCAAAAATCATATCGTTTTTTGAAAAAACGCATTTTTCAGCGCCGCGCGGTCTTCCTGCCGCCGAAAAGAAGGTGACCGGAACGGGCGAGCGTTCGGCAAGCGCAAAGGTTTCCGCGTTGTCGGCGTTTAAAACCAACAATTTGCACCGCTCATGCTTGAAAATTTCGGTTTTAGCAGAAACGTATTCCGAAAAGTCGGTGTGCCAGTTCAAGTGATTCGGGGAAAGATTGGTGATTGCGGCACGGTCGGGGGAAAATCGAATTCCCTGCAACTGAAAGCTGGAAAGTTCAACCACTGCAAAATCGCGCGCGCTCATCTCTTCCAAATGCGGCAGCAGCGGCGCGCCGATATTGCCGCCAACGTAAACGCGCCCCGTCTTTTTGCGTTTTTTCTCCTCTTCTAAAAATAACCCGGTCAGCGTTGTGGTCGTCGTTTTCCCATCGCTTCCCGTAATCCCCAACGTCAGCGCCGGGGACGCTCGCAAAAACCATTCCATTTCGGAGGTCACAAAACTTCCGTTTTCCGCCGCGCGGCAAAACTCCGGCAAATCGGGGCGCATTCCCGGAGAGCGAAAAATAAGCGCCTCGTGCAAATTTTGTAAGTATTCCTCGCCGCAAATCAGGGCGGCGCCCAGCGCGCGCACTTCCTCGGCAAGCGAAGCAAGCTCGCCTTCCTCTTTTCGATCTCTAACGGTCGGTTTAACGCCATGGGCACACAGAAAGCGCACCAGCGGCAGATTGGATACGCCAAGCCCCACAACCGCGCAGGACTTTGGCAGGGAGACAGACAAATCGATCGGCATAGAAGTTTCCTCGCTTTTTTGTCAGTATCCTTATCCATTATATGCGAAATGCCCTTTGGTTGCAAGAGCAAGAGCCAAAAAAAATCAAATCGTTGGAAAAAAATCAAAAATCCCCTTTTCAAATTGGTTTTTCTTTGCTATAATGAAAAGCGGAGATTCAAACGCCCGGAAAAGAACCGCAACCGGGTGCCGTAAAATGCAGGAAGGAACGAAATATGGCAACGCAACAAACAAAGAAACAACAATATGACGATAACAGTATCTCCTCGCTCAAAGGCGCCGACCGCGTTCGCAAACGTCCGGCGGTCATTTTCGGATCGGACGGACTGGAAGGCTGCGAGCACTCCTTTTTTGAAATTCTTTCCAATGCGGTAGACGAAGCAAGAGAAGGACACGGCGACCTGATTCAGATTACCGTTTTCCGCGATAAAAGCATTGAGGTGGAGGATTTCGGGCGCGGCGTTCCGCTGGGGTGGAATGAAAAAGAGCAGAACTGGAACTGGTTTTTGGTTTACTGCGAGCTGTACGCCGGCGGCAAATATGCCAATAACAGCAACGACGCTTCCTATCAATACGCGCTTGGTCTGAACGGTCTGGGCGCCTGCGCCACACAGTATGCCTCCGAATACATGGACGTTTTCTCCTATTCGGGCGGCGTAGAACGTTCGATTCATTTTAAAAAAGGAGAACCGATCAGCGAGCTGATGGAACGTCCTTTAGAGAAAAAGGAGAAAAAAACCGGCACCATTGTGCGCTGGAAACCCGACATTGAAGTTTTTACCGACATCAATATTCCGATCGAATATTTTGAGGATGTCATCAAACGCCAATCGGTGGTCAACGCCGGCGTTTGCTTCCGGCTCCGCGTGGAAAAAGAGGGGCGCGGATTTGAAACCAAGGACTATATCTATCCAAACGGAATTGCCGACTACCTTTCCGAACGGGTAGGAGACGCGGCGTTTACCATGCCGGTCAGCTGGCATTTGGAAACGCAGGGTCGCGACCGCGAAGACAAGCCGGAATATAAATTTAAAGCCGATGTTACCTTCTGCTTTTCCAAGACCATACAGTTTATCGAATACTACCATAACTCCAGCTATTTGGAATACGGCGGTTCGCCCGATAAGGCAGCGCGCTCGGCGTTTACCTACGCCATTGATAAATACTGCAAATCAAAAGATCTTTATAAGAAAACCGACGTCAAAATTATTTTTCAGGATGTTCAGGACTGCATGGTGCTGGTCATCAACAGCTTTTCCACGCAAACATCCTACGAAAACCAAACCAAAAAAGCCATCAACAACGTCTTTATCGCCGACGCGCTGAACCAATTTATTCGTCAGCAATTTGAAATTTTTGCAATCGAAAATCCGCTTGCCGCCGATCAGATTGCCAATCAGGTGCTCATCAATATGCGCGTGCGGATTGCCGCCGAAAAAACGCGCACCGACGTTGGCAAACTGCTGGAAAACAGCAAACCGTCCGACCCTTCCAGCCGCGTGGAAAAATTCGTCAACTGCCGCTCCAAGGATGCAACGCGCGCCGAGCTTTATATCGTAGAGGGCGATTCGGCACTCACCTCCTGCAAATTGGGGCGCGACGCCGAATTTCAAGCGATCATCCCCGTCCGGGGCAAAACACTGAACTGCCTGAAGAGCGACTACGACAAAATCTTCAAAAACGAGATCATTGTTGATCTTTTGAAGGTAATCGGCTGCGGCGTGGAAATAGACGGTCACCACCGCAAAAAAGATGAGAAAAACACCTTCCATCCGGAAAATCTGCGCTGGTCGAAAATCATCATCTGTACCGATGCCGACGAGGACGGTTTCCAAATCCGTACCCTGTTGCTCACCCTCTTCTACCGTCTGCTCCCAACGCTTCTCAAAGAGCACAAAGTCTTCATCGCCGAGTCTCCCCTGTTTGAGATCACCGTCGGCGACGACACCTATTTTGCCTACGACGAATTTGAAAAAGCGGCGATTTTGAAGAAGATCGGAAATAAGAAATACAAGCTCCAGCGTTCCAAAGGATTGGGCGAAAATGAGCCGGAAATGATGTGGCAAACCACCATGAACCCCGAAACGCGCCGCCTGATTTCGGTCTCCCCGACCGACGCCGCGCAAACGGCTTTGATTTTTGAAACCCTTTTGGGAGACGATCTGCCGGCGCGCAAAGCCTTTATCACCGAAAACGGGAAAAAATATATGAAGGACATTGACGTTTAATCCAATCGTCCTTCTCGGAAAGAACGGACTTTTCAAGCCAAAAAGTCCGTTCTTTTTCGTGTTTTTTCAAAAAAATACGGAAAAAAGCGGCAATCCGAAAAAAAGACTTGCAATCGGGAGAAAAAAAGATTATAATAATAAAAATAGAATGGTAAAGTATACCGTTTTTACCCATTTCCTTTGCAAAACAACAAAAAACGGAGGTTTTTATGGAGCGCGTTTCCAAAATCAACTACTACCTTGATATTGCCCAAACGGTTGCCGAGCGGTCCACCTGCCTGCGCCGGATGTTCGGAGCAATTATCGTGAAAAACGACAGCATTATTTCCACAGGTTACAATGGGGCGCCGCGCGGCAGAAAAAACTGCAACGAGCTCGGGATTTGTATGCGCGATAAACTCAACATTCCGCGCGGAGAGCGCTATGAACTCTGCCGCTCGATCCACGCGGAAGCAAACGCCATTATTGCCGCGCCGCGCGATCAAATGCTTGGCGCAACCCTTTATATGGCATGCATCGACGCGCGCACGGGCGAGCTTTCCCCCGGCACCTGTTCCTGCATGATGTGCAAACGGCAGGTGATCAACGCCGGTATTGAAAAGGTGATCGTTCGCGACACCAAGGACGCCTACCGCGAGATTGACGTAGAAGATTGGATCACCAACGACGATTCGCTCTCGGGCGAATTCGGCTATTGAGAATATGCCGACACTGACCGAACAAAAACCGCTCGCAACCCCTGCTCAGGAAGCCGAAACCGCGCGTCCTTTGCGCGTTTGCTTCGTCTGCACCGGGAACACCTGCCGCTCGCCCATGGCGGCGGCGGTTGCCAACGCGCTCGCCGCAAAAATCCACGATGGGCTCCCCGAAGCGGTAAAGGATTGCCTTCCCCTTTCGGTGGAAGCCATCAGCGCAGGTCTTGCCGCCTACGACGGCGACCCCATTTCCGAAAACGCCGTCCGCGCGCTGGAAGAAGCCGGCGTTGCGCCCGTACCGGAGCACGATTATCACACGCACACCGCCCATATGCTTTCCCCCGAAATTGCCGAACAGTGCGATTGGATGGTCGGACTTTCGGGCAACCACGTTATGGGATTGTTGATGCAATATCCGCAATATGCCGGCAAAATCATCGGAATGCCGAAAGAGATCTCCGACCCATGGGGACAGGATCTTTCGATTTACAAAACCTGCCTTGCCGAGATCACCGAGGGCGTGAAAGCGCTGTTCTTTTCCGAAAAAAATGGAATTTGAAATTTTAAAGGTCGATCGGAAACACCTCCCCGAAATTGCCGAATTGGAAGCCGCTTGCTTTACCGAACCGTGGAGCGAGAACGCGCTGAACCTCTTTTTGGGAGAGGAAGCCGTCGCATTTGCCGCGCTGGAAAACGGAACCCTGCTCGGCTATATCGGAATGCTCCTTGCACCCGACGAAGGGCAAATTCTCAACCTTGCCGTATTTCCAAAGGCAAGGAAACGCGGCGTTGCAAAAGCGCTGGTCGCGCGTCTGTTGCAAGAAGCCGAAAGTCGGAAACTTGCAATGCTTTCGCTGGAGGTTCGCGTTTCCAATCTTCCGGCAATCCGACTTTATGAATCCGTCGGCTTCCAAACCGCCGGCATACGGAAAGGATTTTATCACCATCCCGTTGAGGACGGTCTGGTTATGCTGAAAACACTTTTCCCAATGTTTGATTTTCACAAAAAAGGAGTCTAAAAAACATGGCATTGCTCCTTGGAATGGAGTCTTCCTGCGACGAAACTTCCGCCGCCGTGGTAGAGGAGCGAAACGGAATTCTGACCGTTCGCTCGAACATCGTCGCCTCGCAAATTGAAACCCACCGGCTCTACGGCGGTGTCGTTCCCGAAATTGCCAGCCGCGCTCACGTGGAAGCTGTGACAAATGTGACAGCTGACGCACTCGCGGAAGCCGGGATAAAATTGACCGACCTCGATGCAATTGCAGTCACCTCGCATCCGGGATTGATCGGCGCTTTGCTTGTCGGGGTAAACTTTGCCAAATCGCTTGCGTTTGCCAACCGCATTCCGCTCGTTTCGGTCAACCATATTCACGCGCATATCTGCGCTGCGTTTTTAACGCATACCGATCTCAAACCACCCTTTCTCGCCTTGGTGGTATCGGGCGGGCACACCTGCTTTTACGAGGTAAACGAAAAGATGGAATACCGCGAGATCGGAGGCACGCGCGACGACGCCGCAGGCGAGGCGTTCGATAAAATCGGGCGCGTCATCGGGCTTCCCTATCCGGGCGGCGCGGCGCTGGACAAGCTGGCGTACGAAGGCAATCCTAAGGCAATTTCTCTCCCCTCTCCGGCTCTTGGCGGCGAAGAGATTGCGCTCTCCTTCAGCGGCATCAAAACCGCCGCGCTCAACTATCTCAACAGCGCGGAACAAAAAGGAGAAAACGTCAATCGCGCCGATCTTGCCGCTTCCTATACGGCAAAAATTGTGGAAGCCATTGTCAAAAAAACCGACCTTGCCCTGAAGCAGTCCGGTCTGAAAACACTGGTGCTTGCCGGCGGCGTCGCCGCAAACACACACCTGCGCGGCGCTTTGGAAATTCTTTGCAAGAAAAAAAACATCCGGCTTGCCATGCCGTCAATCGCCCTTTGCGGCGACAACGGCGCCATGGTAGCGGCGGCAGGATATTTCGGTTACCGTGCCGGATGTTTTTCGGATACCGCGCTGAACGCCTCGGCGCTTGACTACCCCGAAGGCATTATCGGAAAAGCCGAAAAAAATTGACTACCATCACCGTTTCACCCCATCGCATTCGTTTCATAAAAACACATTTTCCATATTTTACCCCCAAAAATTGAACTGTTCCGGTTGATCTGCGGAACGGAAAGAGAGGGCATTATCATGTCGATCAACGAACAAAACCTCATCCATCCAACCGAAGAAGAAACCCCCTACGTTTCGGACGCCGTTATTCGCCGCCTGCCGCGCTATTTCCGCTATCTGCGGATTTTAATGCGCAACGGCAAAATGCGCGTCAGCTCGGGCGAACTTGCCTCCATGATGCACATCACCGCCTCGCAGATCCGCCAGGACCTGAACTGCTTCGGCGGATTCGGTCAACAGGGCTACGGCTATAACGTCAGCTTTCTGTATGCAAAAATTTGTGAACTGCTCGGCGTCAGCGCCGGCATTACCGCCGTCGTCATCGGCGCCGGCGACCTTGGACGCGCGCTGGTTCGCTCCTCCATGTTTGCAAAACGAGGCGTGGATATTCTCTCGCTGTTCGATATCAACCCGGCGCTGATCGGGCATGAGTTCGGCGGTGTAACCGTTCGGGATATGAGCGATTTGGAATCCTTTTGCAAGCAAAACGCCGTCACCATGGCGGTTCTGACCCTTCCGAAGGATCAGGCGGAAGCGGTTGCCGAGCGCCTGATTGCCGCCAATGTGAAAGGATTTTGGAATTTTACCGGAAAGGAACTGCATTACGAAGATCCAGAAATTGTTGTGGAAGAAGTTCATCTCGGCGATTCGCTGATGAGCCTGAACTACCGCCTCTGCCGGGGAAAATCGGCAAAAAATGACTGACGCCGAACGGAGCAATACGACAATATGAAAATCCAATGGAATTTTGGAGGGCGAGTTTTAACGCTTCCGGCAGCGGTTGCCGAAACCGACGCAACACCCCGGCAACTTCGCGTTCTCTTTTTGCTCGCCGCAGGAACCGCCGAGCTTTCCGAACTTGCCAAGGCGCTGGACTGCAAACAAGCGGAGATTCTGGAAATCCTTGCCTTTTGGCAGGAAAAAGGCGTTTTGCAAACCAATCTTGCCCCGACCGCTTCTAAAGAAGAGAAAAAAGCATCCGCGGTTGAAAAGCCGAAAAAGCTTTCCCGCGCCGATGAAATCCCAACCTATTCGCTCGCCGAACTGAACGACATGCTGGAACGCCGCGCATCTTTGCGATTCATGATTGAGGAAGCGCAGCAGATCATGGGAAAACTGTTCAATACCTATGAAATCAATATTCTGCTCGGCATGGTGGATTATTTGGAGCTGGACGAGGACTATGTTCTTTTGCTGTTGGCACATTGTATGCGAATCGATAAAAAGGGACTGCGCACCATCGAGCGTTACGCCATCTCGCTGATCGATCGAGGAATCACAACGGCAGACGCACTGGAAAACGAACTGCAGGCGATGGAAGAACGGCACACGCTGGAAGGCAAGGTGCGCACCGTCTTCGGGCTGAAAAGCCGCTCGCTGACCACCAAAGAGCAAAAGCTGATCGCCGCGTGGGCGTCCTTCGGCTACGGCGAGGAGATCATTCGCCGCGCCTATGAGATCACCGTGGATTCCATTCACGAACCGTCCATGTCCTACACCAACGCCATTTTGGAGCGCTGGCACGCAAACGGATTGAAAACGCTGGAGGAGATCGAGCAGGCGCTCAACACCGAACGCGCCGAAAAAGAAAAAGCGTCCGGCGAATCCTCAAAAGCCGATTTTAAGACCTTTGACCCGAACGACGCCTTTGAAGCGGCACTCCGCCGCAGTTACAAAAAGAAAGATTCGAACTGACCGAAAGGAAAGAGCAGAATGTCATACAGACAGGAAAATCAGCGCCTGGTGCGCGAAGAATACGAAAAAAAGGCAATGCTTGCCGAAGAGGAAGCGGATCGGCGGCGCGCCGAACTGGAAGACGCCATTCCCGAAGTCCGCGAGTTGGACGCCGCGCTTTCGCAGCTGGGACCCGAAATCTTCCGAATCGCCATGCGCGGCGGAAATGTTACCGCGGCAGTGGAAGAACTGCACGAAAAGACTAACGCTCTGCAGGCAAAACGAACAGCGCTCCTTTTGAAAAACGGATTCCCTGCCGACTACGACGATCCGAAATACGAATGCCCCGTCTGCCGCGACACCGGCTTTGTCAAAGGAAAAACGTGCGCCTGTATGCGCCGCCGGATGGTGGAAATCGGGCTTGGCTCCTCCGGACTTTCAGAACAGATGAAAAAACAGTCATTTGAAAACTTTTCGCTTGATTATTACCGCTTTAACCCTGAAGTTTTCCGAGAAATGAGCGAAGTTTTTGCCGCCGCAAAGGAATTTGCCGAGGAATTCGGCTCCCCCGAAGCAAGCGCAAAAAATCTTCTCCTGGTGGGCGGTCCAGGCATTGGGAAAACGCATCTTTCCACCGCCATTGCGCGCCGCGTGATCGAACGCGGATACGACGTTCTTTATAACAGCGCCGTCGGAATGCTTTCGGATTTTGAAACGCTCCGTTTCGGTACCGGCATGGCGCAGGGCGATGCTTCCAACGTCTCCCGATATACCGAATGCGACCTTCTGATTTTGGACGATCTCGGCACCGAGGTGGTCAACCAGTTCTCGCTTTCCTGCCTCTACTACGTCTTGAATACCCGGCTGAACAAAGAACTGCCCACCATTATCAGCTCCAATCTGCCGCCTGCCGAAATCAGTAAAACCTATACCGATCGCATTGCCAGCCGCCTGTTCGGAGAATATCGCGTCCTGCTTTTCCGCGGAAAGGATATCCGCCAACAGAAAAAATAAAAAATTTGCATGAAAAAATGGATTCGTGAAACACTATTCGCGAGTCCATTTTTTATTTAAAGTGTTTATTCCCTATTTGAGAAATTTTTTGTTGGAGAAATTTATTTTTTGTTTGAAAACTTTTTTGTTTGAAAAGTTTTTTCTTGAAAAGTTTTTTCTTGAAAAGTTTGTTTTTTTATTTGAAAAAAACATTTTTAATTTGATTTGAATTTGAAAAGTTCATTCTTCAAAAGAGTTTATCTTTTATTTGAAAGGAAAAAAGATCATGACTGAAACCAAACCGAAAACAGCTGAAGAATTGCTGGAGGGCACCTATCGCAATGTCCGGATGTGCGCAGATTCCCTGCTTGATCTGTTGCCCCACGTCAAAAACGAAGAACTGAAAAGCGAAATGACCACCGAAGTCTCGGTCTACGAGGCGTTCTCCTCCCGTATCGTTAAAGAAATGCGCGAGCACGGCATTACCCCCTCGGAAATCAATCCCATTGCCCGATTCTCGGCAAAAATGGGAACCTTTTGGCATACCTTGACCGATCCCTCGGCTCCTCATATCGCACAAATGATTCTGGAAGGGACCACCATGGGCGTCGGCAATTTGCTGCGCGCTTTGAGAGAGGCGGAAAACACAGGCGTTCCGGAGCATATTCTGACTATCGCGCGTGACGTTTGCAACTACGAGGAAGAAACCATGGAGCGAATCAAAGCCTTTTTGAAATAAAGGATTGGAATCTGCTTGCAATCAGATCGACGCATGGAGCAAAATATAACCTTTTTGAAATAAAATAGGCGAAATCATTGAAGAAAGCTCCGGAGAGATACGCCCGGAGCTTTTTTGTCCCTCTTTCCTGCCCTCTTGTCTATCCGACCACTTGACATTTGACGGAAAAAATGGTACAATAACGATAACCACCATTGTGGACACTTTTCCTTTTTTGAGGTTTTGAAAATGGAACAAGCGAAGTATAAAATCGTTATCACCTTTGTGGAAGCCGGAATGGGGCATATCACTTCCGCCACCGCTATTGCGGACGCGCTGGAAAAATACCACTCCGATGAGGTAGAGGTCATTCGCACCAATATTTTCACCGATACCAACGACAAAGTCTTAATAAAATATCAGCAATTCCTGATTGACGAGGTCAAGCGAAGCAATAAACACCCGGCGCACATGTTCTACGTTTCCATGACAAGAATGCCGCTGTTCCCCCGGATGTTCTCGCTCATTTTCACCAACGCCACCATTTTTCACCGGGAAAAGAAACGCGTGATGAATATTTTAAGACGATTTGATCCGGATATGGCGTTCCATACCCACTTTACTCCTACGCACGATTCGGTGGAAGCGGGAAAGAAACGCCGCGGAAATTTTCTGACCGGATTTTACGATCCGGACACCAGCGTTCACGGTTGGTGGGATAAGCGCGCCGATCTTTGCATTTTCAACAACAAGGGTGCCTACGAGGAAGCGCTCAAGCTGAAATACGATCCGAAAAAATGCTTTTGGGCGCCCTTTGCCCTGCGGCAAAAGGTCCTCGATACGCCGAAAGATAAAATTCTTTTGCGCAGAAAACGCGGACTTCCCGAAAGCGGATTTATCGTAACGCTTTCTTCCAGCGCCTACGCCGGAGGGCTGTTGCTCAAATTCGCCAACCGCTTTTTGGAGATTGACCGTCCTTTCACCCTGCTGGTTCTTGCAGGATCAAACGAAAAAGTGCGCGAAAAACTGGAACAGCGTGTCGGGCACACCGGAAAGGTGGATTTGCGCGTTTACGGCTTTGACGGAGACGCGCACGAGCTTTACGGAGCCTCGGATATTTTTGTAACCAAAGCCGGTCCGAACGCGCTTTTGGACTGTGTTTATATGGGTACACCTGTCATGACCAATTTCTGCGCCAGCCAAATCGAGCGCAAAACGCGCGCCTACTACATCGACGAGCAGAAAACCGGCGTTCATATCAAGGATGAAAACAAAGCCGCCGAATTTTTGATCGACTGTATGGACGATCCCGAAAAGCTTGCGCCGTATATTGAAAACTGCAAGCGTTTTGCGCGCGAACTGACCGGCGGTGAAAAAATGATTGCCGACGCGATTGTGGAAAAATTGCGCAAAAACGGTCCTCCAAAAGCCGCTCGGAATTTGCAAAAAACGGCTGATAAAGCCGAAGAAAAAGAGCTCCTTCCCGTTTGAACCGCCGAAAAAACGCGCTTTTTTTCTGGAAAAACAGGTGCTTTTTCAGGAAAAAATCGGTCTTTTTTCGGAAAAAATTTGGAAAAAACTCTTTACAAAACCTGTTTTCTATGATATAATACACTCTGCATGACGATGACGCAGTCGGTTGGATTTGCCCTGCTTTGCAGGTCTTCACCCACCGCCGCACCGGGTCACTCGCATCAAAAATCTTCAGAAAGGTGAAGGATATCAGCTATGATGATGAAGGAAGAGAAACAAGCCCTGATTGAACAGTATGCCGTTCATGAAGGCGATACGGGTTCTCCCGAAGTGCAAATCGCGCTTCTGACCTCCCGTATCAGCAATCTCACCGAACACCTCAAGACAAACAAGAAGGACTTCCACAGCCGCCGCGGTCTGCAAAAGATGATCGGTCAGAGAAGAAGCCTTCTCGGTTATCTCCAGAAGGTGGACATTGAGCGCTACCGCGCAATCGTTGCCAAACTCGGTTTGAGAAAGTAAACAGCTCGGAGCAAGGGTCGGGTAAACGCCGCGGCCCTTGCTCCTCGCTCTGTCTATTCCCCCTTTTCGAAAAGGTCAAATCAAGGGGGATCAAAAGGAACCAACAGAAACAAAAAAGCAAAAAAGTCTTTTCCCCGGCAGGATTAGCAGTTACCCGAGGCCCCGAACCGCGCGGCTCGGAGTTCCGGTTAAGTGCTAAACCTCCGGGAAAACAATAAAAACGGAGGAAAAAAAGAAATGTCCAATCCTATCAGCACCCCAATGGAATTTAAAAACTACCGGGTATTCAACTATACCCTTGCCGGTCGTCCGCTCGTGATCGAAACCGGCAAAATGGCAGGTCTTGCCAACGGCTCGGTCCTTTGCCGCTACGGCGAAACCGCAGTTCTCTGCTGCGCCACCGCCAGTGAAAAGCCGCGCGACGGCATTGATTTTCTGCCCCTTTCGGTCGACTTTGACGAGAGAATGTACTCCGCCGGCAAAATTCCGGGCGGATACCTCAAACGCGAAGGTCGTCCCAGCGAAAAGGCAATTCTGACCTCGCGCGTGATCGACCGTCCCATTCGTCCCCTTTTCCCGAAAGACCTGCGCAACGACGTTGCTCTGACTTTGACGGTGATGTCGGTCGATCCCGACTGCTCGCCCGAAATTACCGCGATGATCGGCGCCTCCATTGCCCTTTCCATTTCGGATATTCCGTGGAACGGTCCGATCGGCGGCGTATTCATGGGTCTTGTTGACGGCGAGATTGTAGTCAACCCCAACGCCGAGCAACAGAAGAAGAGCGACCTGCAGCTGACCGTTGCCGCCTCGATGCAAAAGGTGGTAATGATTGAAGCCGGCGCAAACCAGGTGGACGACGACACCATGTTCAACGCCATCATGAAGGCGCACGAGGTGATCAAAGACCTGCTCGTCTTTATCAACGGTATCATTGCCGAGGTGGGCAAGCCGAAATTCGACTATCCTTCCTGCGAGCTGGACCACGATATGTTCGACGCAATTTTCGCTTTCTGCGAAAAGGATGTGATGAACGCCCTGGACACCGACGACAAAAATGTTCGCGACGCGAGAATGGTTCCGATCAAGGACGCCATTTTGGAAAAATTCACCGAACAATATCCCGACCTGCCCGGCATGATGGAAGAATTGATCTACAAAATTCAGAAAAAGATCGTTCGCCGCTGGCTGTTGGTTGACAAAAAGCGTGTTGACGGTCGCCGCATGGATCAGATTCGCCCCTTGGCAAGCGAGGTTGGCATTCTGCCGCGCGTTCACGGTTCCGGTCTCTTTACCCGTGGACAGACGCAGGTTTTGACCGCCGCTACGCTGGGTACCCTTTCCGAAGCGCAGATGCTGGACGGCATTGACAGCGAAACTTCCAAACGCTATATGCACCACTACAATATGCCCGGTTTCTCCACCGGTGAAGCAAAGCCGGTCAGAAGTCCCGGACGCCGCGAGATCGGTCACGGCGCGCTTGCAGAGCGTTCGTTGATTCCGGTGCTTCCCTCCGAGGAAGAGTTCCCCTATGCCATCCGCCTGGTTTCGGACGTTGTTTCTTCCAACGGCTCCACCTCGCAGGGTTCGGTTTGCGGCTCTACGCTGGCGCTGATGGACGCAGGCGTTCCGATTAAGGCTCCGGTTGCCGGCATTTCCTGCGGTTTGATCACCGCCGAGGACGGCTCTTGGGACACTATGCTGGATATTCAAGGCTTGGAAGACTTTTACGGCGATATGGACTTCAAGGTTGCCGGAACGCATAAGGGCATTACCTCCATTCAAATGGACCTGAAAATCGACGGTCTGACTCCCGAGATCATTCGCCGCGCTTTGGAAATGACGCACATCGGCAGAGATTATATCATTGACGAAGTTCTGCTCAAGGCCATTCCTGCTCCGCGCCCCGAGGTTTCCAAATATGCGCCCAAGATGACCACCATGAAGATTGATCCCGACAAGATCCGCGAGGTCATTGGCAAGGGCGGTTCTGTCATTCAGAAGATCGTTGCCGACACCGGCGCGAAAATCGACATTGAGGACGACGGCACCATTCGCATTGCCGCAATCAACAGCGAGCAGGCGGATGCCGCAAAAGCCTGCATTGACGCTATCGTGTTTGAGCCGGAAGTGGGCGCCGTTTACACCGGTAAAGTGACCGGCATTAAAGAATTCGGTTGCTTTGTGGAATATGCTCCCGGCAAGGAAGGTATGGTTCACATTTCCAAGATTGCTCCCCGTCGGATTGAGAAAGTTGAGGATGTTCTCAAGCTCGGCGACATTGTCAAAGTGAAATACATGGGACTTGACAAGAAAGGCAGACCCGATTTCTCGATCAAGGACGCACTGAACTGATTTTTTCGAAAAAGCAAAGGAGGGTTTTTACGATGGATGAAGAAAAGATTCCCACCGAAGAAGAGTCCGCCGAAAACGCGGAATTTTCCGAACGCTATGAAAGCGCGAAATGCGCTTGCCGGGGAATGCTCGATCGTCTGAAAAGCGACCTGAAGGCGGCAAACGGCAACCCCTATATCCGCGCGACCTCCACCGTTCGCTACGAAATTTTGCGCTCCCCGAATGACGAAGAGCCGATTGACAGCTTTGAAATTCAAAAATCGAACGGCTGCTCGCTCCGCACGCTTGCGCTTGCCGTCACGGTTGTTGCCGCGCTGGAAATTCTTTCGATTCGCGCAAAGATCAAACGAACAAAAAAAAATAAAGTTTAAGGTAAACAAAATTTAAGAAAAGAACAGGAACCGCCGCGGCACACGCCGCGGCGGTTCCTGCTTTTCCATCAGGTTTTCATTGAGTTTATTCTTCACTTCCCTGCAAAATCTTTTCGATATGCGCGCGGTACTGATCTTTAACGCTTTCTGGGGTGACGACGCGCATTTTGGAGCCAAACTGAGCTAACCAACCGAAAAAGGTGGGGCTGACCTGCACGTCTACCGTTGCCAAAAGGCGGTCGTTTGCCGACGGCATCATTCGGATCTCCTCCCCGAATTTATCGTACACAGGTCCGATAAGCGGTCGCTCAAATTCCAGCACAACTGTTTGCGCTTCTCCATTGTACATTTTGAACGCCTGTTTGGTATATTTTGCTACCTGATTGATTTTTTGGATTGCCTCTTTGGAAATTTCAGAACCCGGTACCACTTCTACCTGCGCCATGCGGTCAATCCGGTAATTTGCCGTTGTTCCGGCGTGTTTTTTGCTATAAGCGACCAAATAGTAATTATCCTCATAAAAAACCAGCGCGACCGGCTCGATACAATATGTTTTGATCTCCCCCTCATCGGTCGTTCGATAGACGCGCTCGCGGTTCTCGTTCAGATCAAAATAGTTGAATCGAATCATTTGTTTGCGACTGATGGCTTCCTCAATGGCGTCAACGGCGAAAAGTGCGCGGCTATCCTTATGTTTGCGCGTATTGAAACAAACCATATTCTTTTTGAGCAATTCGGCTTGATGAATGCCGCCCAGTGAAGCAATTTTATCCACGATCTCGCCCGTGCGCTCCTCGGAAATAAAACTGACCGCCTCGATGGCGTCGATCATCACTTTGAGTTCCGGCACGCTGAAATTACGATCCTCCACATAGTAAAATTTCTCGCGCCCTACCTGCTCCTCCATAATCTCGTAGCCGGCGTCGTTCAATACGCCGATATCCAGCGACAATGTTCGCGGATTGGACGGGATGCCCATCTCGTTGAGTTTGCGGCAAAGCGTTTGCCGCGAAACAGGATGTCCTTCGTCGGTTTCGCGCTGTAAATAATCCATTATGGTCAACAACTTGATTTTTTGCGGTTTATCTTTGGTCATGAAATTTCCTCCTGCAAAATAAATTCGCCTTATTATACCATAAATATTGCCCGATTGCAACTTCACCCGGCAATTTATCGTTTCCATTCGGCATTCAGAACGACAAACAAATTACGATAAAGAGGATCAGTAAGACGCCGAAAAGAACAGCGGCAACCGTATTGACCGCATGAAAAGCCCATACGTCCTTCTTTTTGGAAACCGGTATGCTGACCCAGCCGACAAAAACAGCCGAAAAGAGCAGCGAAAAGATCAGGTTAATTTTGACGAAGTTGTCAGTTTCGCCCGTCTCCAAAATGAATGCCGTGAAAAGGGTAAGCAGAAAAGAAGAGACCACAACGCAAAACAGGTATAATCCCACGCCGAAACAAAAGGTATAAACAGATCCGACCTTCTTGCCCGTTTCGGTGGGAACATTTGTTTTTGTGATCGTCGCTTTTGCCGGAATCGGCAATGGGTCTGCCCACGTGACCTCGGCTCTTGCTTTTCTGTTCAACCGATAAGAGGCGGAAAATTCGAATTCGTCGTTCCCAAAATCATCGTTTTCAAATTCGTCGGAAAAATCGCTGCCAAATTCATCGTCAAATGCATCTTTTCCGTCGTCCCAGTCGCTCTCATCCATATCGGTGTCGTCGTTCTCTTCGGCATCAGAAAATCCGCTCCTCCGCCCCTCTTCCTCTTCGTCTTCTTCAAAAAGCAAAAAATCGTAAATGTCGTGGTCACCGTCCAAATCCATATCCGGAACCCAATCGAAAAAATTGTTTGAATTGCTGCACATTTCCGTTGCCTCCTTTTTGATTACAATAATAATATACTATAAATCATCGCTTTTGTCAATATTAAATAGTAACTATATATTCGCTTATTAAACAAAAATGGAAGTCGTATTTTTTTTGGAAGATGGTTTTTGCCGTATCAAACAGATTCGGCACGGAAAAAATAAGGAAACAGCAATTTTTCTTTGAAAAAGCAAGTTTCATCCTTGAAAAAACGCCGTTTGTGATTGACAAGCTCGAAATTATATGATAATATATATGTATAAAAATATGTATAAAGAGAAAACTCTTTTGCTTTCAATTTGTAACTTGCATTCGATTTGTAAAAGGAGACATCGGCGTATGAATCGGCAGAACGATCAGGCACCCTACTTTTTCCATCAGGGCAGTAGTTACCGCGCGTTCGACTACCTCGGCGTACACCGCGATGGCGATACCATCGTCTTTCGCGTTTGGGCCCCTAATGCTAACGCCGTTTCGGTGGTTGGCGATTTTAACGATTGGAATCCAGCCCTGACTCCTATGGAAAAGGTGACGAGCGGCGGCGTTTGGGAGACAATTCTTCCCTCCGGCGACGTGAAGGACGGGCAATGCTACAAATTCTTCATTCGAAACAAAGAAAAAGAACTCTATAAAGCTGATCCCTATGCTTTTCGGGCACAGTTGCCGCCCGAAACGGCGTCGGTCGTTTGGCAGACGAACGGTCACGTTTGGCGCGACGCCGGATGGCTCCGCCACCGCGCGAAAACGGCGACCCGTGAGACAGTTTTGAGCCAACCGCTGAATATTTACGAACTGCACGCCGGCTCCTGGAAACGGCACGAGGATGGCTCGCCGCTCTCCTACGTTGAGCTTGCCGACGAGCTGGTTCCCTATCTCAAAGAGATGGGGTACACGCATTTGGAATTGATGCCGCTTGCCGAATATCCCTTTGACGGCTCTTGGGGATATCAGATTTGCGGCTACTACGCGCCGACCTCGCGCTACGGTACACCGCAGGACTTGATGGAATTCGTAGACAAGCTTCACGAGGCAGGTCTTGGCGTGATTTTGGACTGGGTTCCGGCGCACTTCCCCAAAGACGCGCACGGGCTTTACGAATTTGACGGTCAGCCGCTTTACGAATATCAGGGAAAAGATCGCATGGAACACGCCGGCTGGGGCACGCGCCGCTTTGACGTTGGGCGCGAAGAGGTGCAAAGTTTTTTGATTTCCAACGCGGTTTACTGGATCGACGTTTTCCACATTGACGGTTTGCGCGTGGACGCCGTTGCCTCGATGCTCTATTTGGACTATGACAAAAAGCCGGGCGAGTGGATTCCGAATATTTACGGCGACAACCGCTGCCTGGAAGCGATCGCATTCTTCCAAAAGCTGAACGACCGGCTCGCCCACCTCTACCCCGACGTTTTGACCATTGCCGAGGAATCGACCGCTTGGGCAAACATTACCCACATGGGTGACGACGGGCTGGGCTTTACACTGAAATGGAACATGGGCTGGATGAACGACAGTCTTGCCTACCTTTGCGAGGATCCGCTTTGGCGTTCCTATCACCACAACAAACTCACTTTCCCCCTGACCTACGCCTACTCCGAGCGGTTCGTTCTCCCCGTCTCGCACGACGAAGTCGTTCATGGAAAAAAATCGCTCCTTGACCGCGCTCCAGGTCCTTATGAACAGAAATTTGCCAACACGCGCGCCTATCTTGCCTATATGATGACGACGCCGGGCAAAAAGCTCCTCTTTATGGGCTCGGAGATCGGACAATTCCGCGAATGGGATTTTGCCGGGCAGATTGAATGGTTCTTGCTTGACTATCCCATGCATTCGGCGTTTCAATCCTATGTTGCTGCCCTCAACCATTTCTACCTTGCCAACCCTGCCCTTTGGGAAAGAGACGGCGACTGGATGGGCGGTTTTGAATGGATTGATGCCGACAACGCCGAACAGAGCATTTACTCCTATCGCCGCAAAGATTCCGAGGGACACGAGATCGTCGTCCTGCTCAACTTCCTTCCCGTCCGTCGCGACGATTTTCTGCTTGCCGTTCCCTTTGCCGGGACCTATGAGGAGATCTTCAATTCCGACAAAGAGGAATTCGGCGGTTCCGGAATCGTCAACAGCGGTCGTTATCATACTGAGCCTTGCTTGCTCCGTTCCTACGGAAACGCAATTCGTATTACCGTTCCCCCTATGAGCGCTCTCTTCTTCCGCTGTACGCGGAAAAAGAAACAACCCCGTTCCGGCGTAAATTGATTATACAACCCCACCCCGGCGTAAATTGATTATTATTGCAGGAGGTTTTCTTCATGTTCAAAAAGAAAGAATGCGTTGCAATGCTGCTTGCCGGCGGTCAAGGCAGCAGACTTTATGCCCTGACCAAAAAAACCGCTAAGCCTGCCGTCTCCTTCGGCGGCAAATACCGCATTATCGATTTTCCTCTCTCCAACTGCATCAACTCCGGTTTAGACACGGTCGGCGTCCTGACCCAATATCAGCCGCTTCAACTCAACGAGTACATCGGTAACGGTCTGCCCTGGGATCTTGACCGCACCTTCGGCGGCGTGAAGATCCTCCCCCCCTACCAAGGACAAAAGGGCGGCGACTGGTATAAAGGAACGGCAAACGCCATTTGGCAAAACATGGAATTCTTTAACCGTTACCGCGCCGAGTATGTTCTTATCCTCTCGGGCGACCACATTTACAAAATGAACTACTCCAAAATGCTGGCGGCACACAAAAAGAGCGGCGCCGACTGCACCATTGCCGTGATCGACGTTCCGCTCGAAGAGGCAAGCCGCTTTGGTATTATGAGCACGCGTGAGGACGGCAGTATTTTCAAATTCTCGGAAAAACCGAAAAATCCCGAAAGCACCAAAGCCTCGATGGGAATCTATATTTTTACGCGTGAAAAACTGGAACGCTATCTGCGCGCCGACGCTGAAAATCCGGAATCGGAAAACGATTTCGGCAAAAATATTATTCCGGCAATGCTTGCCGCCGGGGAAAAACTGATGGCTTATCCCTTTGTTGGCTACTGGAAAGACGTTGGGACCATCTCCTCGCTTTGGGAGGCGAACATGGACCTTCTGGGCGAGCATCCGGCGCTTTCCCTGCTGGATGAAACCTGGCGCATTTACAGCCGCCATGAAGCTGCTCCTCCGCAATATGTGGGAAACGACGCCATTGTTGAAAACACCTCGATGACCGCCGGTTGCGAAATTTACGGCACGGTACGGAACAGCGTTCTCGGCACCGGCGTAATTGTCGGCAAAGGCGCTGTGGTAGAGGACAGCGTTCTGATGAACGGTGTTCAAATCAGCGAAGGCGCAACCGTTCGCTACTCCATTCTGGACGCCAACGTTTCGATCGGCAAAAACGCCCGTGTCGGTGAAGACAAATCGAAAACCGATCAGATCGCCGTGATCGGCGCCGACTGCGTGATCCCGGACGGCGGCATTGTTCCCCCCGGCGCCATGCTGGAAGACGCGAAAAATAACTGAAAGGAGCAAAGAAAATGAAAATTGCAGGATTGGTTTTCTCGAACATTCACGATCACTCGATGCCGGAACTGACCCGGATGCGCACCATGGCAAGCATTCCCTTTGCCTGCCGCTATCGTTTGATTGACTTTGCCCTTTCCAATATGGTCAATTCGGGAATCACCAATATCGGCGTGATTACCCACTACAATTATCAATCGCTGATGGACCACATCGGCGGCGGAAAAGACTGGGATCTTGCGCGCCGCTCGGGCGGCATCAAGATCCTGCCCCCCTACATTGCCGCTTATGAGAACGCCGCCGCCTCCAAGCTCTACACCAGCCGTTTGGAAGCGCTTTACGGCGCGCAGAACTTTATCAACCGCTGTGGTGCGGAATATATCGTTCTTTCGGATTGTGACGTGGTTCTGAACATCGACCTGAACGACGTGATTGAAGATCACATTCGTTCCGGTGCGTTCCTGACGCTGGTGACCAAACGCATGGATGTTACCGATTTGCACCTTGCAAACGAGCGCGACATTGCCGTGGTGGACGAGAACAACCGCATTACCGAGATCGACCGCTATATCCCCACTGCCGGTGAAGTAGACGTCAGCACCAACATTATGGTTCTTCGCCGCACCGACTTGCAAAATGCCCTTTCCGAGGGATTGGCGCGCGGATATAATAGTTTCCATTTGGATATCATTGGGAAAAATCTTTCCAAAAAGCATTTTCATGCCTACCGTTTCAAAGGCTGGTTCTCGCAGATTGATTCGCTTGGAAAATATTTCAGCACCTCGATGCAACTTTTGAACACCGACGCGCGCCACTGTCTTCTCGGCAATCCCGACCGCGAAATTTATACGAAGATCCGCAACAGTGCGCCCACGCAATACAAGGAGGACGCCGCTGTTTCCAACTCGCTGATCGCCGACGGCTGTGTGATTGAAGGAACGGTAGAAAATTCCATCCTCTTCCGCGGCGTTCACGTCAGCCGGGGAACGGTGGTTCGCAACTCGATCCTTTTGCAGGACACCTACGTTGGCGCAAACGTCAGCCTGAACTGCGTGATCACCGATAAAAACGCCTCCATTCGGGACGACCGCGTTCTTTCCGGGCACGAAACCATGCCCTTCTTTATCGGGAAAGGCATGACCGTCTGATTCCCTCTCCCAAAAAGCGATACATCACGCCCGAAAGGGCAATGATCGGAAAGGAAATTTGGAAATGAAAAAGATTTTATACGTTGGCGCCGAAGCTATGCCCTTTGCGGCAACCGGAGGACTGGGAGACGTTCTCGGCTCCCTTCCTGCCGCGCTGGCGGCAACCGGCGAATGTGACGTTCGCGTGGTGATGCCGCTTTACGAAATGGCGGCAAAAAACTGGAAGAGCAAGATGAAAAGGCTTGCCGAATTTCAGGTTCAGCTCTCCTGGCGCAGTCTTTACTGCGGCGTTTGGTCGCTTGAACAGAACGGCGTGACCTACTATTTTATCGACAACGAGTATTACTTCCGTCGACCGGCACTTTATGGGCATTACGATGATGGCGAACGCTACGCCTACTTTTGCATGGCGGTACTCGAAATGATGCGGCAGATAAACTATTTCCCCGATATTCTTCACGCCCACGACTGGCAGGCGGCGCTTTCCATCGTCTATTTGAACTGTTTGTACCGCTCGGTACCCGGATATGGAAACATTCGTACGGCATTTACCATTCACAACATTGAATACCAGGGGCAATACGATTTTGCTATTTTGGGCGATGTGTTCGCACTTGGAAACGATCAGCATAGTCTGATGGAGAACGACGGCTGTATCAACCTGATGAAAGCCGCCATTGAATGCGCCGACCGCGTGACCACCGTCAGCCCACGCTATGCCGAAGAAATTAAAACCGCCGAATATGCCCACGGGCTGGAAGCCGCACTCAACCGTGCCTCCGGCAAGCTCTGCGGCATTCTCAACGGCATTGACTACGATTACTACAACCCCGAAACCGACCCTGCCATTGCCGCGGCGTTTACCCGTCGGGCGCTCTCGGGCAAGGTCAAGGATAAAATGGCAATGCAGAAGGAATGCGGTTTGCCCGTGCGGCGCGACATTCCCATGCTTTCGGTCATCTCCCGTCTCGCTTCCCATAAGGGGCTGGATCTTGTGGTGAACTGCATTGAACGGATTGTTGCCGAAAACGACGTACAATTTTTGATTCTCGGACGCGGTGAGGAACGCTACGAAAAGTTCTTTATCGACTTTCAGAATCGCCACCCCGACCGCGTGCGCGCGCGTATTTGCTACGACCGCGACCTTTCCAAACGTGTTTACGCGGCAACCGACATTTTCCTCATGCCATCCAAAACCGAACCCTGCGGTCTTTCGCAGATGATCGCCTCTCGCTACGGCGCCATTCCGGTGGTGCGCGAGACCGGCGGGCTTTACGACTCGATCAAGCCCTACTGGATCGACGAAAAGGGGATTTTGCACGGCAACGGCTTTACTTTTGCAGGCTACTCCTCCGAGGAGCTTTGCGAACGCACGCAAGCGGCGATTGACCTTTGGCGCGATGTGCCTGCGCGCCGGCGTCTGCTTTCCCGGATCATGGAAACCGATTTTTCATGGGGAAAATCGGCAACCAAATATTTGGACCTCTACCGCGGTCTTTGACCCGGCTTTAAAATAATTTTTTCAGTTTTATCCACAGAAAGGCGTATTCATAACTATGAGTGATTTACCAAACAGCGCAGAAGTAAAAGAAATTTTAGAAGGCGTTCTGCAGCGCCAATTCGGTTGCTCGGCGGCGGAGGCTTCGCAGGAACAAATGTACAAAGCGACCGCCATTTCGGTAAAGAACATTCTTTCCGAAAAGCGTTCCGCCTACAAGAAAAAGGTCAATTCCGCCGGCGCAAAACGCGTCTACTATATGTGCATGGAGTTTTTACTTGGTCGTTCTCTGAAAACCAACCTTTGCAATCTCGGACTTGCCGGCACCTATGAGAAGGCACTGAAATCCATGGGATTCTCCCTGGAAAAGCTCTACGACTGCGAACCGGACGCAGGTTTGGGCAACGGAGGCTTGGGTCGCCTTGCCGCCTGCTTTATGGATTCGCTCTCCTCGCTGGATTACCCGGCTACCGGCTTTTCCCTTTGCTACGAATACGGTCTGTTCAAGCAGATGATTGTAAACGGAATGCAGGTGGAGCTTCCCGACGTATGGCTTCCCGGCGGCGAAGTTTGGCTCGTTCCTCGCACCGACCGCATTTACAAGGTTCATTTCGGCGGTCATGTTAACGAGCACTGGAACGAGGACGGTCACTGCGAAATTTCCTATGAGGGCGGCGAAACATACGAGGCAATTCCCTGCGATATGATGATTTCCGGCGCCGACAGCTCGGCAGTCAGCCAGCTCCGGCTTTGGCGCGCGCGCAACATTCAAAACTTTAACATGGGTCTTTTCACGCAGGGTCAATATACCAAAGCGCTGGAGGAAAGCAACAGCGCCGAGATTATTACCAAGGTCCTTTATCCTTCGGATAACCATACCGAGGGTAAGTTGTTGCGTCTGACTCAGCAATATTTCCTCGTTTCCGCATCTGTTCAAAGCATTCTGCGCGACCACATGGCAGTTTACGGAACGATGGAGAATCTTGCGGAAAAGGTTGCCATCCATATCAACGACACGCATCCGGCACTTTGTATTCCGGAACTGATGCG
Organism: Oscillospiraceae bacterium; assembly: GCA_015063325.1. Classification (GTDB taxonomy): domain Bacteria; phylum Bacillota; class Clostridia; order Oscillospirales; family CAG-272; genus UMGS1865. Next base: position 122,513 of record SVUK01000003.1, read on the forward strand.
CATTTTGATTGACGAATATTTCTTCCCCTGGGATAAGGCTTGGGATATGGTTACGAAAGTGGTATCCTACACCAACCATACCGTTATGCCCGAAGCACTGGAAACTTGGGACGAGGATTTGTTCAAGCTCCGTCTGCCGCGCATCTATATGATTGTGAAAGAAATCAACGAGCGCTTCTGCCGCGAGGCTTGGGAACACTTCCCCGGCAACTGGAACACCATCTCCCGTCTTTCGGTGATCGGTTATGGACAGGTGCGTATGGCGAATCTTTCGGTGATCGGTTCGCACTCGGTCAACGGCGTTTCCAAACTGCACTCCAAAATCTTGCGCGATTCCACCTTTAAAGATTTTTACAAAATGTTCCCCGATCGGTTTGACAACGTGACCAACGGTATTGCACACCGGCGTTGGCTCTGCTATTCCAACCCCAAACTGGCAAGTCTGCTTTCCGAGTGCATTGGCGACGGCTATCGCCACAACCCCGAAGAGCTTGCCGAATTCGCAAAATATGTCGACAACGCCGAAGTCCTCAACCGTTTGCGCGCCATCAAGCACCAGAACAAGGTTGCCTTCTCCAATATGATCCACGAAAAAACCGGTCAGTTGGTGGACACCCACTCGGTTTTTGACGTGCAAATCAAACGTCTGCACGAATACAAACGTCAGCTTTTGAATGCGCTCAATATCATTGGGCTGTATCTCGATTTGAGCGAGAATCCCAATATGGATATGCAGCCGCAAACCTTCCTCTTCGGTGCGAAAGCCGCCCCCGGCTATGCGATGGCGAAGCGAATCATAAAACTGCTTTGTATGTTGAGCAAGGATATTGAGGCTCATCCTGCCATTCATGAAAAGCTCTCGCTCGTCTTTTTGGAAGACTACAACGTCAGCCTTGCCGAGGCGCTCGTTCCCTCGGCGGAGATCAGCGAGCAAATCAGTCTTGCCGGAAAAGAGGCGAGCGGTACCGGTTGCATGAAGCTGATGATGAACGGCGCTTTGACCATTGGAACGCTGGACGGTGCGAATGTGGAAATGCAAGCCGCCGCAGGAAAAGAGAATATGTTCATCTTCGGACTTACCGCCGAGGAAGTGGAACAGCTCTGGCTCTCCGGTTACCATTCGCCCTACTATTACAACACCAACGAGCGCCTGAAGCGCATTGTAGACCGTCTTGTTTACGGTTTTGCCGGCGAATCCTTCTCGGATATTGCCTCCTATCTCCTCAGCGGTCACGGCATTGCCGATCCGTATATGTGCCTTGCAGATTTTGAATCCTACCGCACTACGCACGAAAAAATGATACAGGATTACCGCAACAAGCCTCTTTGGAACAGAATGTCGTTGCTCAATATTGCGGCTTCCGGTCACTTTTCCGCCGACCGCTCGATTGAAGAGTATGCCACGAGAATTTGGGGATTGAAAAAGATTAAATAACAGAAAAATCAATAAAAAACATGAAAAAAGGAAGGGATTTTTCAATCCCTTCCTTTTTTCATGTTTTTTACTTTTCTGTATTCTTTATTTTTGTGTTTTTATTCTTTATTTTTTCGTTTTCTTTATTTCAATCCTCGACCCGTTCGCCGAGAATGTTGCGATACTTTTGATAAAAGGATTCAAAATAGCCGCCGTCCAAAGATTCGCGGATTTTGGCGGTGAGTTCGTTGTAAAACCAAAGGTTATGCGTGACGCAAAGCGACATTCCCACCGATTCCTTTGCCTTGATCAGATGGCGCAGATAGGATCGCGAATAGTTGCGGCAACAGGGACAACCGCAGGTCTCGTCCAGCGGACGGGGGTCCTTTGCGTATTTCTCGTTGCCCAAATTGATCTTTCCGTGCCACGTGAACAGGTTTCCGTGACGCGCGTTGCGGCTGGGCATGACGCAATCGAAGAAATCGACCCCCAGGTGCACTGCCTCCAAAATATTGCAAGGTGTTCCAACACCCATCAGGTAGCGCGGCTTGTCCTTTGGCATATAAGGCTCCACCGCGTCGATAATGCGGTACATTTCCTCGGTCGGCTCTCCCACGGCAAGTCCTCCGATGGCGTACCCTTCACAAGGGACCTCGGCAATCATTTGCATATGCGCAATGCGCAAATCCTCAAAGGTGCTTCCCTGGTTGATTCCGAACAGCATTTGGTGGGGATTGAGCGTATCCGGCAGGCTGTTGAGACGGTCCATTTCGGCACGGCAACGCAAAAGCCACCGGTAGGTGCGCTCCATGCTCTTTTTACAATAGAGGTAGGGCGAGGGGTTCTCCACGCATTCGTCAAACGCCATGGCAATTGTGGAGGCAAGGTTAGACTGAATTCTCATGCTTTCCTCGGGTCCCATAAAAATCTTCTTGCCGTCGACATGGGAGGAAAAATAGACGCCTTCCTCCTTGATCCGCCGCAGTTTGGCAAGCGAAAAGACCTGAAATCCGCCGCTGTCGGTCAAAATCGGGCGGTCCCAGTTCATGAATTTATGCAGTCCGCCCATCTCGCGAATCAAACCATCGCCGGGGCGGATATGCAGGTGGTAGGTATTGGAAAGCTCAACCTGACAGCCGATTTGCCGCAGTTGCATGGTATTGACGCCGCCCTTGATAGCGGCACAGGTACCGACGTTCATAAACACCGGGGTTTGGATATCCCCATGTACGGTGTGTAAAATTCCGCGGCGCGCACGCCCGTCGGTCGTTAACAATTCAAACATATAGAGGTTTTTCCTTTCGTTTTTGCAGAGGGACAGATTTTCAAAAGCCGGTGCGGTCAAATTGCCGATCCAGCACGCGTTTGGAAAGCTCCATTGCAACCGGGCGGCCATGGGGACAAAAGGTGATATCCGGCAATTCCATCAGCTTTTGAACCAGCCATTCAATTTCCTCGGAAGCATATTCCCTGCCCCCCTTGATTGCCGCTTTACAAGCCGCTTGATAAAGCGCCTTTTCAAACAGAATATCACGCGTGAGCTTGACACTGCCGGTGTTGTCAATCAATCGCCCTGCCATGGTGCCGAGCATGGCGCCCACGGCGCCCGGCTCCACTCCTTGGGGAATCGCATCGGCAAGGACGGTATTTTTTGCATAGCGCAAACGGAATCCGATTTTTTGCAACTCTTCGTCAAATTCCTCCAGCGCCGAAACCTCGGCGGCGGTGAGCATGGTCTCCACCGGGAGCATCATCAACTGCGAGGTAACGGGAATATTTGCAAGTCCGGCTTTCAGCTCCTCAAAGAGAATGCGCTCATGGGCGGCATGTTGATCCACAAGAAGCAGTTTTTCGCCCGTCTCCACCAAAATATAGCACCGGAATGCAACCCCCAAAATGCGGTAAGGCGGCAGTTCGGGCACCGGTTCACCGGAACTCGGAATTTCATTTTTTGCCGGAGAAGCCCCCGTTCCGGCGGCGTTAATCTCCGTGGAAAAATGCGTTTCCGGAACCGAAAGCTCCTCGTTTGGGTTGACCGACGGCGGAAATTTTACATCCATGTGTAGCGGCACGCGAACGGTGTTTTCGGGCAATTTTTCCGTTTTTTCGGTCTTTATTTCTCCCTTTGGCGACACAGGTATTTCGACCTTTGCCTCTTCTCCCTTTGACGGTACATGTGTTTCGACCTTTGCCTCTTCTCCCTTTGACGGTACATGTGTTTCGACCTTTGCCTCTCCTTTTGGCGGCTCCGCTTTTTCGGATTTTACCGCCGGCATTGGTTTTTCCTTCGGTGCAGTTCCCACCACCTCGCGCAAATACTCGGCAGAGGTCATGCGCGATTGCGGCTGGTGCTGAATGGTTTTTCCCACGTCATAGGATAGCTGGCGCTGGGAAAGGGAGCCTTGGCGTTCCACCTCGACCGGTGCGGTCGCCTGCGAAATTTTGCCGCCGGGATAGGCAAACGGGTTCTTTTTCAGCGCCGAATCCAAATTGATATTCGGCCTTGTCACGTTGTTTTCCAGCACGGTGCGCACGGCGTAATAGACCGCCTCGAACACCGCTTTTTCATTGGAAAACTTTACCTCCAGCTTGGAAGGATGGACATTGACATCCACGCGAGAGGGGTCAAGATCGATGCAAAGCACGCAACAGGGGAATCGCTCGGGCGGCATATAGGAGGTGTACGCCTGCTCCAATGCCGCCATGATGGTTTTGCTTTTGACAAACCGCCCGTTGAGAAAGAAATTCTCCTGATTCCGGTTGGCTTTATAGCTATCGCTTCTGCCGGTATATCCCGAAACGGTAATGCCATCTGCCCCGGACTGCACCTTGAGCATTCGCGCGGCAAAATCTTTTCCGTACAGTGAATGAATGGTATGCAACAGGTCGCCGTCCCCTTCGGTTTCCAGCCGGACGCTGCCGTCCACGATCAGGCGGAAGGCGATTTCCGGATGGGAAAGCGCCACTTTTTCCACGTTTGCGGAGACCGCCATGGACTCGGTGACGTCCTTTTTGAGGAATTTGCGGCGCGCCGGAACACGGGCAAAGAGATTTTCCACGATGACCGTTGTGCCGTTGGAACAGCCGTGATCCTCTACGGTGACCTCGCCGCCGCAGGGAGCCGACAGCTGCGCGCCCATGGGCGAATCGGCGGTTTTGGAAAGGATTCGAACATCGGTGACCGCCGCGATGGCGGCAAGCGCCTCGCCGCGGAAGCCGAGCGTCATGATGGCGGCAAGATCGTCGCGGTCTTTGATTTTACTGGTGGCATGGCGGCGCAGAGCAACCGGGAGATCCTCACGGGAAATACCGCACCCGTTATCGCTGACGCGCATGAACGCGATGCCACCCTGTCGAATTTCGACCACGATAGAAGTTGCTCCGGCATCGATGGAATTTTCCATTAGTTCCTTTATGACAGAGGCAGGTCGATCCACCACCTCACCGGCGGCGATGAGATTTGCGACCTCAAAGGGCAAAACGTTGATTTTTCCCATGGTGTTTCCTTTCCAAAGGGAAGCTGGGCTATCCCTTTCGTTTTTTTGATTCTTCAGTTCTCCTCGATGATTCAGGTCCTTTTTTTACAAAAGTTTCTTTTTCAAGTCAAACAGGAAGGACATACATTCAAAGGGAGAAAGTGAATTGAGATCCGCCGCTTTCAGCTCGGCAAGCACCTGCTCGTTGACCTGCTGTTCGATGGTGATGACAGAATCGTCCTTTTCCGTTTCCCGTCGTTCGGCGTTTCCGACGGCGCGCGCCGTTTGCTCGACCGAGGAAAGTACCTCACGGGCGCGCTTAATGACCTCGTTTGGAAGTCCTGCCAGTTTGGCAACCTCGATGCCGTAGCTATCGTCGGTAGATCCGCGCACGATCTTGCGCAAAAAGATGATGTCCTCGCCGCGCTTTTTTGCCGCGATATGGTAATTGACCACGCCTTCAAATTCCTCTTCCATAGAGGTTAGTTCATGGTAATGCGTGGCAAACAGCGTCTTTGCGCCGATTTTTTTGCTGTTGGTGTACTCCACGATGGCGCGCGCAATGCTCATGCCGTCAAAAGTAGACGTACCGCGCCCGACTTCGTCGTAAATGATCAGGCTCCTCTTAGTCGCGTTTTTGAGGATGTAGGAGACCTCGTTCATTTCCAGCATGAAGGTCGACTGCCCGGAGGCAAGATCATCTGAAGCTCCTACGCGCGTAAACACCTTATCCACCACGCCCACTCTTGCCTCGCTTGCCGGAACAAACGAGCCGATTTGCGCCATCACGGTGATGAGCGCGACCTGCCGCATATAAGTGGATTTACCCGCCATGTTCGGTCCGGTGATGAGCATAAGTCGGTTCTTACCGGTATCCAATTCCGCATCGTTCGGCACGAAATAGGTATCCTTGACAAACTGCTCCACAACCGGATGCCGTCCGTCTTTGATGGAAATGATATCTCCGGCATCGATCTCCGGACAAACGTATCGGTTTTTGGTGGCGACGGTTGCCAGCGAGAGGTAGGCATCCAGCTCGGCAAGCAATGCCGCCGATTTTTGGATTCTTGCGCTCTGCTCGGCAACAAAGGCACGCACCTCTTGGAAAAGGTCGTATTCCAGTGCGCAGTCGCGGTCGGAGGCACCCAAAATGGTGGCTTCCATATCCTTGAGCGCCGGGGTGATATACCGCTCCGAACCGACCAGCGTTTGTTTGCGGATATATTCTTCGGGTACGAGATCCCGATAGGAATTTGTGACTTCGATATAGTAGCCGAACACGCGGTTATAGGCAATGCGCAATGTTTTAATGCCGGTTTTTTCGCGCTCCTCGGCTTCTACCTTCCGCACCCACTCGCTGCCATTATTCATGATGGCGCGCAGTTCGTCCACGTCCTTGTTGTAGCCGGAGCGGATCATTTTGCCCTCGCGAACCGAGAGCGGCGGCTCTTCGGCGATGGATTCGTCAATCCGTGCGGCAACGTCCTCCAAAAGGTCCAGTTCCGCGTGAATCTTGCAGAGCCGCTCGCTTTGACAGTCGCCCAGAATGCGGACGACCTCGGGAATGACGGCGACCGTTCCGTAAACGGCGCGCAGATCCTTGGCGTTTGCCGTTCCGTAGACGATCCGGGTGACGAGGCGCTCCAGATCATGGACGCCGGAAAGCACGTCCGAAAGTTCCTCCCGGAGCATGAAAGCGCCGGCAAGCTCGCCCACTGCTCCCTGGCGGCGTTTGATTTCCGATGTGGATAGCAACGGATGCTCCACCCATTTGCGCAAGCAACGCGCGCCGGGCGCCGTTTTGGTTCGATCCAGCACCCAAAGGAGCGAGCCGCGCTTTTCTTTGGTGCGCATCGACTCGGTCAACTCCAAATTCCGTCGGGTGTTGACGTCCATTTCCAAATACTGTCCGTCGGTATAGACATTGAGTTCTTTTAAGTAGGAAATATCGCGCTTTTCGCTTTCGCGGATGTAATCCAGCATGGCGCCGACCGCCGAAGTCATGGCGGCATTGGAATAGACCTCGCTCTTGATACTTTCGCCGAAATGCTCGCGCACGGTCTTGCGGCAGGATTCGGGATCAAAGCGCGCGGTTTGTGCGTCGGAGAGCATGATTTCGGGGTGCGCCGAAAGATAATCACCCACAGATCCCATATGCGTTTTGCTGATATTGCACAGGATCTCTCGCGGCGCGTAGGTGCCGAGCTCGTTGCGGATACGGTCGTTCATTCCGGCGCCCGAGAACGAGGTAACGTAAATTTGCGCCGTGGAAATATCGGCGAAGCAGACGCCGCTTTCAAATTCGCCCATGGCAAGCGTGCACAAGTAGTTATTCTTTTGCTCGGAAAGCAGATCTGCCTCGATCAGCGTTCCCGGTGTAACGATACGGATAACCTCACGCTTGACCAGTCCCTTTGCCAACGCGGGATCTTCGGTTTGCTCGCAGATGGCAACTTTATATCCTTTTTCGATCAGTTTGCCGATATAAAGGTCTGCCGAATGGAAGGGCACGCCGCACATAGGGGCACGCTCCGCCTCGCCGCAATCGCGGCCGGTCAACGTCAATTCCAGTTCGCGCGAGCCGATGACGGCGTCATCGAAAAACAGTTCGTAAAAGTCGCCGAGCCGGTAGAAAAGCAGATAATCCTTATATTGATTTTTGATCTCGAAATACTGCTCCATCATGGGAGTCATGGGCGTGTTCCCCCTTTCGTGCTTTTTTAGTGACAGCCGCCGCAGGTACTGCAATCGTGGGTGCAGGCGCTCCCCGGCAGCTCGCCGGTAATTTCATAGTTGATTGCCGCATTGACGCGCTCCATCAGATCGTTGACGGCTTTTTGCGCGGCGGCAAGCGTTTGGTAGGATGCGTTTTCATTGATGGCGCGGTAGAGTTCGTCGATACGATTTTGGATCGCCTCGATCAGGTGCAGGTCCTTCCCCTCCTGTTTGCCGATCTCGCCGGCGAGCAGGGTTTGCTGGACTTCATATTCCTTTCGCAGGCGCAAAAGCGCCGCATCGTTCTCGTATGCCTCTTTTGCCGTTTCCAGCGCTTTTAAGCGATCATCGGCTTTAAGCGCCTTTCCCAACTGCGCGGCAAGTTCAAAAATTTCCATAGGTCGCTTTCCTTTCAGCAATTAATCTTCCGCCGGTTCGCCTTGCAGGGCAAACGGCTCGGCGCCGGTGATTTTGACACGCACGAATTTGCCCCGATCGGCGGTATCGCCCTGCCAAAAAACGAGCTTATTCCCTTCGGTTCGTCCGCTGATGGTCAAAGAATCATTTTTGCTTTCCCCGTCGCACAACACGCGCAAGGTTTTGCCGATCAGCTCCGTATTTTTTTCCAGTCCGATGACGTTCTGCCGTGCAAGCAGGCGGTCAAAACGCGTGTGGGTCACGTCTGCCGGCACTTGATTTTCCATCTCTGCTGCAGGCGTGCCCTTTCTGGGCGAATAGATGAACGAAAAAATCATATCGAACCTTGCACGGTCGATCATTTTCAGCGTCGCTTCAAAATCCTCTTCGCTCTCGCCCGGAAAACCGACAATAATATCTGACGTGACCGTTACGTCCGGCATTTTTTCGCGCAGATAATCCAGCGTTTGGGTATAGGTTTCAGTAGTATATCGCCGGTTCATCTTCTTCAAAACGGCGTCGCTTCCCGATTGCAACGGCAGATGGAACTGATGGGCAATATGGGTAGAAGCCGCCATAACGTCGATCAGTTTTTTGCCGGCGTCCTTCGGGTGGCTGGTCATAAAGCGGAGGACGTAATCTCCCTGGATTTTATCCGCCTCGGCAAGCAGATCGGCAAAATCCCAGCCGGCTTTGGTGCCCTTGCCGTAGGAATTGACGTTCTGCCCCAAAAGGGTGATATCGCGGTAGCCTGCGGCGACAAGCGAACGAATTTCCTCCAAAATCGGTTCCGGCTCGCGACTCCTCTCCCTGCCCCGAACATAGGGGACGATGCAATAGGAGCAAAAATTGTTGCACCCGTACATGATCGAAACCCACGCGCGGTAGCCGTTCTCGCGGCGGATCGGCAACCCTTCGGCAACCGCGGTCTCCTCGGCTCCTGCGCGAAACACGCGGCGGTGGGTGCTTGTCCACTCCCAAAGAAGGCAGGGAAACGATTGCAGCATGGAAGTTCCGAAGATGAAATTGACATAGGGATACCGCCGTTTGATCTCCTCGGCGCGGTGCTCCTGCGAAACCATGCAACCGCACATAGCGATGACAAGCTCCGGGTTTTGCGCCTTGAGATGTTTATACTGCCCAACGGTGGAAAGCGCGCGCTTTTCGGCGTGCTCACGCACGGCGCAGGTGTTAACCACGATCAGATCCGCCTGCTCGGGCGCATCGGCAATCCCATATCCCATTGCCTGTGCCATTCCTGCAATCTTTTCGCTGTCCGCCTCGTTTTGCTGACAGCCGAAAGTCAGAACAAATGCGCGGCGAGAACGCCCCGATTCCATAGCGTAACGGTCGTTTTCCTGCCGCATGAGCCGGGTTGCATCCATGGTATTCAAAATCGTTTTGCCGGCTTGCGGTCTGCTTGTCTCCATTCTTTTACCTCGGTTTTCGAACAACATTTTCAGATAAAACAATATTCTGTTTTATTATACCATATTATAAAATAAAAGTCAATATTTGCCGACTATTTCGCTCCGCTGACTTTTTTGTACTTGACAAAAAAAGGCTCTTTTGGTATAATAGATTGATTCATTTGTTTTCTTTTGAAACAGGAGGTTACAACTTATGGCACCGAAAAAAACGCCTCGCATTTACACGCCGATCGAATCGATGGCGCATTTTGCGCAAAAACTTTCGTCTTTTGAAGATCACATCGCCTTTCGTTGGCTGAACAAACAACACGAAATTTTAACCATGACCTACGCTGAGCTTGCCGACCGCATCCGCCGCGAAGCCGCCGGGCTTTCCGCCGCCGGACTTGCCGGGAAGCGCGTTGCTGTGATTGGTGAAACCTCGGTGGAATGGGTGACGACCTATGTTGCCGTTGTCGCTTCGGGCGGTATTGCCATTCCGATGGACCGCGAGCTGGATTCCAACGAGATTTTCGGCTTTTTGGAAATTGCCGAAGCTGACGCCGTTGTCTTTTCTTCCTGCATGAACGCAAAATTTGCGCCGCTGGTGGAAGGTCACGCAACGGTCAGCCGCGTGATTCCCATCACGCCGGATGAGACCATGCCGGAGAACGACCGCGTGCTTCCTTTCTCTAAGCTGATGGAGCTGGGCGCGGCGGAAGCGGCAAACGGCTACCAATATCCGCAAACGACCGACCTTGACCGCATTGCCGAAATGCTCTTCACCTCCGGAACCACCGGCACGAGCAAATGCGTCATGCTCTCGGAGCGGAACATTGTTACCACGGTGAACGCCGCCTGCGAAACGGTCAATTTCTCCTGCGACGACCGCATTGTTTCGGTGCTTCCCATTCACCACACCTATGAACTTGCCATTATGATTGCCGGTTTGAACTACGGCATGAACATTGCCATTAACGACAGTCTCAAGCGTGTACTGCGTAACTTTGCGCTCTTCCAGCCGACCGGTTTAATCCTGGTTCCGCTTTTTGTGACCACCATGAACAAAAAGATCTGGGAAGAAGCCAAAAAGTCGGGCAAGAAGGGGCTGCTCAAAATGATGCTCAAGGTCTCGCACGGTCTGCGCGGCGTGAACATCGACCTGCGCCGCAAGTTCTTCAAATCGGTCAACGAGGCGTTTGGCGGTTCGCTTTGCAAAATCGTTTGCGGCGGCGCGCCCCTGAACCCCGAAATTGCCGACATCTTTTACGAGTTCGGCATTCAGATCAGCGAGGGCTACGGCATTACCGAATGCTCGCCGCTGATTGCCGTTAACCCCTACTTTGCGCCCAAGCGCGGATCGGTCGGCCCTGCCGTTCCCACCTGCACGGTACGCATTGAAGCCGACCACAAAAACGACAAGGGCTTTGACGAGGGCGAGATCGTGGTCAAGGGCACGAATGTGATGCTCGGCTACTACAAGAATCCTGCCGCCACCGCCGAAGCGTTCACCTCCGACGGCTGGTTCCGCACCGGAGACGTTGGCTACATGGATAAGGACGGCTACATCTACATCACCGGGCGCAAAAAGTTTGTCATCGTGCTGGAAAACGGCAAAAACGTCTTCCCGGAGGAGATCGAAGAATACATTGCCAACCAGTGCACCGTTGCCGAATCGGTGGTGCTGGGCCGCAAAGCCGCCGACGGCGACCTTGTCCTGACGGCGATCGTCTTCCCCAAGCTGGACGCCTTCAAAGATACCGCCGATCACGAAACCATCGAGCGCACCATTCGCGCCGAGATCGACAAAATGAACAAAAAACTCGTTTCCTATAAACAGATCCGCAACGTCGAATTCCGCTATACCGAGTTCGAGAAAACTACCTCTAAAAAGATAAAAAGACACTTGGTGAATTGAGATTTTGGGGGATGGTAGACCTTGAGGGGGCGGAGGACTTTTCTTGAAAGAAAATGTCCTCCGCCCCCTCAATCTCCCCCACTACCGAAAAGAACTCGGGAAAGGGAAATAGGTCGGTTTTTCAATTATTTAGCAATGTCGCCGTCGGTGCAATGGATCGTGTAGGAGCCGGTGTTATACTTCCAGTCACTTCCCTTACTGATGGCGTTCCACTGCGTTTTTGTTCCGTTAAAATAAATATTGGCTAAAGATGTATTTCCGTAAAACGCCTCACTTCCTATACTTTGCAAGTTGCTTGAAAAATACACATTTTTTAAATTATTACACTTATAACATACACCTGATCCCACACTGATTGCTGCACTCTTTGGAAAAGTAATGCTTGTTATTCCGCAGTATTCAAAAGCCCAATCGCCAATAGAATTCACATTGTCAGGAATAACAAGACTACCTGTTAATCCGGTACACCGAGAAAATGCTCGATAACCGATTTGCGTTAATTGACTGCCTGCTTCAAAAGTAATGCTTGTTATGCAACTGCACCCATAAAATGCATCCCTCGAAATACTGGTTACGGTTTTTGGAATTACCAAATTTTTAACCAAATTGCCATTCATATATAGATTTTTTGCACGCATAATTGGGTTTGAAGTTTCTTCATAATCTCCTATATCAAATGAAACACCACACCAAGCTTCAATATCGGTAATATAAACACCCGTTAAACTGCTGCAACCATAAAAAGCGTGTCTGCCAATGCTCTTTAGTCGATTATTGTCTTTGAAAGTTACACTTATTAAATTGTAACAACGAGAAAAAGCATCTTTACATATTGTTTCTACTTTTTCACCAATAACAACACTTTCCAAATAATTGCAATTATAGAATGTTCCGTCTGCAATTATAGTTAATCCGTTCCCAATTGTCACCTTTTTCAATCCATTACAATACTCAAACGCCCATGTATCAATTGAAGTCACGCTATCCGGAATAATAACACTTGAAAAGAACTTTGTATTATTGAATGCTTTATAAGCAATGCTCGTTACACGATCTCCTGCCGGGGATGTTTGCGGAATGGCAATTACAGAATCTTTACATGATCCTGTACCGCTAACATAGCAGGTACCGTCACCATTAGAAGTAAAGGAAAGACCAACGCTATAATCTACATTTCCACATCTTGTGCAGACACGGTCAATATAATTATGCCCCAACGCCGGAATCGTAGTTTGTGCGGTAAGTACGGTTCTGCAAACCGAACAATGAGAACCTTGCGTTTTCCCGGTTCTTGTACAAGTGGCGGAAACGGCAGCATCGGTTACGATTGTATGCCCTTTTGCCGGAATTGTAGATTGTGCTACCAAAACGATTCCGCAAACAGAACAATGCTTGCCTTGCGTTTTTCCTGCTTTTGTGCAAGTAGCCGCGACAGAACTATCAATAACTTCGGTATGTCCGCGTGCCGGAATTACCATTTGCTCAACAAGCACTTCGCCGCAAATTGAACAATGCTTGCCTTCTGTTAATCCTGTTTGGGTACAAGTCTCTGAAACTGCCGCATCAATTACTTCAGTATGTCCGGTTGCAGGATGGATTAAATCAAAAATTTGTTTGTGATCTTCGTCAAAATTCATTTCACAATCCGCGCAATGGAAATGACCTTTTACCCCATTTTTAGTACACGTTTGTAAAATTTCCGGAATCCAATCCCCATAATGGTGACCGTTTGCAGGTATGACTTGTTGTTTAAGCAAAACGGAACCGCAAACTGAACAATGCACACCTTCCGTTAAACCGGTTTCGGTGCAAGTCGGAGCGATTGCAGGGTCAATCACCTCAACGTGTTCTACACAAATCTCTTTATCCGTGCAAGACGCAAAAAATTTCTCATTTTCTTGTCCAACTGTAATTTGAAAAGATTCCCCTACTCCAATGATTCTGCCTGAATCATTCGTCCAAAAAACTCTATATCCTTCCGGGGGAACTAAACTGGTTTGTAGGGTTACAACTTCACCCTCTTGATACAGCCCGTAGCCGATTTTATCCGGCAAATATCCGTTCTCAACGCGGATTTCATAATACGTTGCGTTAGCAAGACGATCCAACCGATAGCCAAAAAACTTTTGCGCCGCCGTTCCATATTCCAAAATGTCGGGGATCAATTCGCTTAACGGAATTGTTCCGTTTTCGTTGGCAAAGGCGCTTTCTTTTTTGTTCATGCAATACCGCAACACACTGTATTTATCCGGTTTGCTGTATGTTACTTCATCGCCCACCTTCACATACGAAACGGCATAAACATCCACCGTCATCATTTTTGCGGCAAGATGGGGAAACGTATAAATACTGCATTCTGTTCCGCCGACAATTCCTTTTTCGGTGGAAGAGAACTGATATTGCTTGTTCTCCAAAGTATAGTTTTCTTGCTGCTCGGTCCAGCAAAGGAGTCCGCATTCAGCTCCCTTTGGCGCATTTTCTTCTACGTAGTAAAGGATTCTGATATTATCGTCCAAAGAAAGGGTGTGCCCTTTGATAGAAGTGGCTACAGAATCCGCCGCATTTGCCGCTAAAAACGTCCCCAATATTGTTGCAAGGCAAAAAATAAAGAGAACGGCAAGCAAAAGTTTCTTTTTCATATTGATTTTCCTTTCTTTCAGTTCCCCAAACCGGGTGCAGGGGGTTCCGAAGTATTGGTTGATTCGTCAATGTCATCAATCTTATTTGATGTTGTTAAGACGTCCTGTAAATTAACAAGGATTTTCAGGATTTCGGGTTTTTGATACTCTTTTTTCATTTTTTCTCTCTCCTTTATACTAATTTTTTAGTATATTGATATTTTACATGATTTTTATTGGTATGTCAATACTAAAAATGAAAAAAGTTGGTAAAATAGAGGTAAATACCAACGAAAGGTGGATTTTTGGAATGCTCCGTATCAAGGAATTGAGAGAGGATCGGGATTTGCGCCAAAGCGATCTGGCTCGTGCAACCGGCATTGACCAGCGCACCATTTCCAACTACGAAACCGGAAAATCCAATCCCGACAGTTACGCTTTGATCCGGCTTGCCGATTTTTTTGAAGTCTCCGTTGATTACCTGCTCGGCAGAACCGAGCGCGACCTGTTTTCTTCCACCAATAAAAAACGCGCTATTGATGAAATTCAGTCCTCGCTTGAAGATTTGAAACGAATCCTTTGAAAATACAGCCGCCGCGCCGCCGCAAACGGAACGTTTGCGGAGTTAAAAAAGAGCAAAACGCAATTTTTGCGTTTTGCTCTTTTTTGTTTGCGGTGACGGGCACCGTCACCGCCCGGCGCGGCGCCCGGCAAGCCGGGTGCGAATACAAAAAGCCACCTGCCCTTCGTTTTCAAGTTCTTTTAGAGGGTGGGGAAAGTTTGAAAGGGGCGGGGGACATTTTCTTTCAAGAAAAGTCCCCCGCCCCTTTCAAGGTCTTCTTTCTAAACTCTATTACAGTTCAGCGAAGTATTTAATGGTGCGGACCATCTGGCTGGTGTAGGAGTTCTCGTTATCGTACCAAGCAACAACCTGCACCTGGTAGGTGTTATCGTCAATTTTTGCGACCATGGTCTGGGTTGCATCGAAGATGGAGCCGTGGGTCTCGCCGATGATATCGGAGGAGACGAGCTGTTCTTCGGTGTAGCCGAAGGAAGCCGAAGAAGCGGCTTTCATTGCGGCGTTGATACCCTCAACGGTGATATCCTTGCCCTTGACGACGGCAACCAGGATGGTGGTGGAGCCGGTGGGTACCGGGACGCGCTGAGCGGAACCGATAAGTTTGCCGTTCAGTTCGGGAATAACCAAACCGATTGCCTTTGCGGCACCGGTGGAGTTGGGAACGATGTTCACGGCAGCGGCGCGAGCGCGGCGGAGGTCACCCTTTCTGTGGGGACCGTCAAGAACCATCTGGTCGCCGGTGAAGGCGTGAACAGTGGTCATGATACCGGACTGGATGGGGGCGTAATCGTTCAGGGTTTTTGCCATGGGAGCCAGGCAGTTGGTGGTGCAGGAAGCGGCGGAAATGATCTGGTCGTCGGCGGTCAGGGTGTTTTCATTGACCGAGAAAACGATGGTCTTCAGATCCTTGCCGGCAGGAGCGGAAATGACGACTTTCTTTGCGCCTGCGGTGATGTGTGCCATGGATTTTTCCTTGGAGGTATAGAAACCGGTGCACTCCAAAACAACATCCACTTTCAGTTTCTTCCAGGGAAGGTTTGCGGCGTCTTTCTCCGCATAGATTTTGATGGTCTTGCCTGCAACGGTCAGGGTGCCTTCTTCATCGTTGGCGCTGACGGTGTCAGCCAGAGCATATCTGCCCTGTGCCGAGTCGTATTTGAGCAGGTGAGCGAGCATCGAGGGTTTGGTAAGGTCGTTGATAGCAACAATGGTGTAACCCTTTGCGCCGAACATCTGACGGAAAGCGAGACGACCGATGCGACCGAAACCGTTAATTGCAACTTTTACGTTTGCCATTGGAAAAAATCCTCCGTTTTTTTTCATTTTCTGAATTGAGAGCAACTGATCGGTTGCCCTTCTTCTTCATTTAATATTTTACAGCATTTTTTTCCAACTTGCAAGCATTTTGTGAAAAATTCCTCATTTTTGTTAGAAATAGATGAATTTGCGTCTCAATTCACTTGTTTTGTAGGCGATTTGACGCATTTTCGTCTGTTTTTTTGCCTGCAAATCGAAACCGCACGAGTGCCGGAAGATTGCGCAGGCGGCGCGGCTGGGTTACCATTCGCCATGCCCATTCCATATTTGCGGCGCGGACCAGCCCGGGCGCGCGGCGCACGCGCCCTGCCCAAACGTCAAGACTGCCCCCAAGTCCGGCGGCAATGCGCACCGATGGCAAAAAGCCGACATTTTCGCGGATCCACTGCTCCTGAATCGGGAAACCGAAACAGACCAGCAGGATAGACGGCTTGCAGGAATTGATGATGCTCAAAAGACGTCGATTTTCCTCCCCGTGTCGATCGAAATACCCCCAAAAACAGCCGCAAATGCAAAGCCCCGGAAATTTTTTTTGCAGATTTTTCGCCGCCGCAGGGGCAACGCCGTCGCCGCCGCCCAACAAAAAGACGCGCTCGCCGCGCTCCGCCGCCACGGCAAGCAGTCGCTCGGCAAAATCAATACCGGCAACGCGCTCGCGCAAGGGTGTTCCCTGCCGCCGCGCCGCCGAAAGAATCCCGGCACCGTCGGGAAGGACCATCGACGCCGAATTGACCAGCCGACAGAGAGAAGGATCCTTGGCGCAAGCCTGTGCCATAAGCGCATTTGGCGTGACAACCGTTTGCGGCTCCCCATGATCGCGTAATGCGCGGCGTACCGCCTCGTCCATGCTTAAATTATCAAATCGTATGCCGAAAACCGTTACCTTCCCCATGTCAAGCTCCTTTTTCCAAATCAATTTTTTCAAAAATAGTATGCCACAAAAACACCGCAAAACTGCGCGATTTTTGAACGGCAAGATTTGGAAAAACGGACAGCACAAAATTTTTTCGGACAAACAAAAAAGAGGCGGAACGAAATCCACCTTTTGCGAAATTTTTTATCAAAGTCAGCGGCGAGTGGGGTCGTTGCTCTCGCCCAAAATATAATCAATGCTGGTATCGTAAAATCGGGAAAGCTGAATAAGAATGTGGGTTGGAATATCGTTCTCGCCGGTTTCGTACTTGGAATATCCCGTTTGCGACATTCCAAGCATTTTGGCGACCTGCGTTTGGTTCAAATCGCGGTCTTCGCGCAAGTCACGCAGGCGAGGATACATAGCCAAATTCCCCCTTTTCCCTTTTTTCTCATTATACAATAATCTGTTTCAGGGTATTGACTTTTAATCTGAAATAGATTATAATTGTATTTGACATTTTTTGTCAATATGAAAAAAGGAGAAGAAAAGCATGAAAAAAGATTACCAACCGCCCGAAATCCTGAAAATTTCAATCGATTTGCAGGATATTTTAACCACTTCACCCGGAAGCAGCGAACTTGACCCCGACATGAAACTCAAAAAACTATAAAAAAGGAGAAAAACCCATGAAAAAGAAGATTCTACTGCTTGCCCTGTCGATTCTTTGCCTTGCGGCGCTGCTTGGCATTGTTTTTGTTGCCAACGCGGCGGAGGCTCCGGCAACCGATATTGTCGGGCACAACCTCTCGCTGGACGACAGCGTGCAGATCATTTATTACGTAAAGCAAACCGCTCCCGAGGGGGCGGAGGTCGGCGTTCTCTGCTGGTTCGATCCGCAACAGAACTACACGCTTGAGAACGCGCAGTACAAGCTGAAACAAAGCGGCACGCAAACCATCGGCGGATATGAATATGCCAAATATACTTTCCCCCATGTTGCCGCGAAGATGTACACGCAGGACGTGTATGCCGTTTCGTATATCAAAGCAGGCGATACGATTACATACAGCTCCCTTGACAAATACAGCGTGTTGCAGTACTGCCAAAACAAGAAGAACAGCGGCAGTGCGCTGGGGAACTTGGTCGATCAGATTTTGGAGTACGGCGCGGCGGCGCAAGTCTACTTTGATTTCAATATTGACCGCCTTGCCAACGCCGATTATTACCAAATCAGCGTGAAAAATGGCGTGCTGGAGGACGGGACGACCGAGGGGCTGTATCAGGCAGGCGAAACGATCACTCTGAAAGCGATTGCTCCCGAAAACGCTTACGTGCTTTGGAAGAACAGCGCGGAGGAGGTTGTTGGAACGACCGCCGGGCTGACCGTTACCGTTGCGGCTGGCGAAACCTACACATCGCTAAGCCTTTCAAATTCCTACAACAGCACCTATGGCTATGAATATCTCGGCACCATGGAAAAGGGAGCGGATCGGCAAACGCTCTACAAGCGCATTGATAATGCCTGCAAGCTCTTCCATCTAAACGCCGGACAAACGGTGGAAATGGTGGACAATCACTCCATTTTTTCCCGGGTGTCCTATGCCGATCTTTCGCTGACCGACAGCGAAGCGATTTCCGTTTGGAAGACCGTTAAGGACGATTGTCCGCTGTATTACTGGCTTTCCAACACCGTTCAGTATTCGTCGGATAAAACGCTGTCGCTCATTTCGGTAGATGAATACGCCGATGGCGCCGCGCGGATCGCCCAAAATCAGGCGCTTTCCAAAAAGATCGACGAATACGTTGCAAAGGTAGACCCGGACGCCACCAACTACCAAAAGGCGCTTGCCTTCCACGATTGGATCATCGAGGCGGTCAACTATACCTACGGCACCGACGGAAAGCCCGAAACCGCCGATTGGGCGCATAGCGTCGTTGGCGTTTTTGCCGGGAAGGGCGCCGTTTGCGAAAGCTACGCGCGTAGCTTCCAGTTGCTGCTGAACGTGACCGGTGTGGAAAACATTTTCGTTTCCGGCCGCTCAAAGAACGACGACCACGCTTGGAACCTTGTCAAAATGGATGACGGCAGCTGGTATTGGTTTGACCTGACCTACGACGACCTTGGCGAAGGGAACACCTTCGGCGTTACCTATACCTATTTCTGTGCGACCGATTCCGGCTTTTTGAGCTCGCACACTCCGCATACCACCTCCGGAACATACGTCAGTTTCCTGTACGACCTGCCGGCGCGATCGGCGACTGCCTTTGCCGGCGGCGAGGGCGAGCGGCTTTTGGGAAGCGCCTTTACCTCCGGCATTTATACCGGCAAAATCGTTGGTTATCGCGCGGTGGAGCTGCATGAAATCAACACCGACGATCAGGACGTGGTGATTCCCGAGCAGATCGAGATCGACGGAAAACTCTATACCGTTGTTTCGTTGGGATACGATGATGGATACGAGGTCGTGTCAAGTGGAACCCGTTTAGTTGTCCTGCCCAAAACGGTAAAATTCATTTGGGATCGTGCATTTCGTGTTTCCTCGATCGCATCGTTCCAGGTTGACGAGGAAAACGTATGGTTCCGCTCGCAGGACGGCGTACTGTTCACAAAATCACTCTATACGCTAATCCGATATCCAAGCGCGAACAGCCGGACCGAATACCGGATTCCCGATGAAACAAGAGAACTTGCATATTGGTCTTTTGAGAGTTGCTCCCATTTGGAAACGCTGGCGTTTGGGAAAAATGTGAAGATCATTGGCATTACAAACTGGGGAAACGGATACCATGATTCCGGAAATTATTCCTTTGGGAATATTGTACAGGGCGGTTTTTCCAGAATTCTGAGCAGTCTTGCCGGAAACGGAACCATCCTGATCGACCCGGAAAACGCTACCTATGAAAGCGATGGAAGCGCGATCTACACAAAAGGAAAAACGGGATTGATGGTGCTCTTACCAGCAACAACCACTTACGAAATTCCAAAAAATTTAAGATATATTGATTCCATTAGTACCGGGTCAAATGTGCTGACCGGAAACAAATCATTGGCGTTCATTACCGTCGAGGAAGGAAACGCCTACTTCAGTGCGGTTGACGGCGTGCTTTATAACAAAGCGCAAACGGAAATCGTTGCGGCTCCACGCGCACTCACGGGGCCCGTGACCATTCCGGACGGCGTGACGACCCTTGGGCAGTATGCGTTCTACAACTGTATCTCCTTGACGGGCATTACCATACCAGACAGCGTGACGAGTATTGATAGATTTGCGTTCTCCCAATGCTATTGCTTGGTAGAGGTTCACAATTTGTCCGCACTTCCAATTGTCGCCGGAAGTGGGGATTATGGCGGTGTTGGCTATTATGCAAAACATGTTTACAAGGACGGCGAAAGTTACCTATACACCACCGATGATGGCTTTATATTCTATGACGACGGTACGGACGTATATCTAGTCCAACACAATGGAACAGAAACAGACCTGACCTTGCCGGAGACCTATAACGGAAAGCCTTATGCAGTCTATCAATATGCGTTCTACAATTGCACCTTCTTGACGAGCGTGACCATTCCGGATAGCGTGACGAGCATTGGAAATTATGCGTTCAACGGTTGCACCTCCTTGACGAGCGTGACCATTCCGGATAGCGTGACGTGGATTGGAGAACGGGCATTCGCTTATTGTGCATCTTTGAAAACAGTATCAATTGGCAAGAATGTTAAAGCAATGGGAACTGACAATGGCGTCTATAACATTAGCGGCACATTTGCATATAACCCGGAACTTTCTTATGTCTATTTTAATGCCGTTGAATGTGACGATTTCTCCCATTGGGGGCCAAAACCATTTCAAGGTAGTGGGAAAAACCACGGTATTTGTTTGGTAATTGGCAAGGATTGCAAACGAGTTCCTTCCGGTTTGTTAAACTTCAACCAGGATTCCTCGCCATACATTACATACGTAACAGAGATCCTTTTTGAGGAAGGAAGCGTTTGCGAATGCATTGGTTCGAACGCGTTTTCAAATTCTTACATTACAAGTATCACGCTTCCAAGCAGTTTGAAAACAATTGAATCCTATGCTTTCGACGGTTGTAATCAACTTGTGGAAGTTTTCAATCTTTCGCAATTAGAAATTGTAAAAGGTGAAACAAGTAACGGGAGCGTTGGTTACTATGCAATCGATGTTTATAATGAGATTTCCGATAAAAAAACAGGAAGAACCGAGGAGGGGTATCTCTTTTATTCAAACCCTGAAAATGGCGTTAATTACCTGTTAGGTTATATTGGAAGCGATAAAACGCTGGTTTTGCCGGAACTCATCAATGGTCTTCCTTACGTAATTCACAGTTATTCTTTCAAAAACGGAGCGGCAGAATTATACGGTCGGGGTTTAACGGATATTATCATTCCAAATACCATAATTGGAATTGAATCGAATGCATTTGCTGGGTGCGATCGACTAAATTACAACATTTATGACAACGCCAAATACCTTGGCAACGAGAGCAATCCCTACATTGTGTTGATAAAAGCAACCGATCTTTCTATTACCTCTTGTACCATCCATCCGGATACAAAGTTCATTTATAGTTCTGCGTTCTCCCAATGCTATTACTTGGTAGAGGTTCACAATTTGTCCGCACTTCCAATTACTGCCGGAAGCGAGGATTATGGCGGTGTTGGCTATTATGCAAAACATGTTTACAAGGACGGCGAAAGTTACCTACACACCACCGATGATGGCTTTATATTCTATGACGACGGTACGGACGTATATCTTGTCCAACACAACGGAACAGAAACAGACCTGACCTTGCCGGAGACCTACAACGGAAAGCCTTATGCAGTCTATCAATATGCGTTCTACAATTGCACCTCCTTGACGAGCGTGACCATAGGGAACAGCGTGACGAGCATTGGAGAGTATGCGTTCTCCTGGTGCACCTCCTTGACGAGCGTGATAATTCCGGACAGCGTGACGAGCATTGGAGAGTATGCGTTCTCCGGTTGCACCTCCTTGACGAGCATGACGATC
This sequence comes from Oscillospiraceae bacterium, assembly GCA_015063325.1. Classification (GTDB taxonomy): domain Bacteria; phylum Bacillota; class Clostridia; order Oscillospirales; family CAG-272; genus UMGS1865. The sequence goes on from SVUK01000003.1 coordinate 144,272, forward strand.
GGAAACAGCGTAACGAGCATTGGAAATGGTGCGTTCTTCGGTTGCGAATCATTGACGAGCGTGACGATTCCGGACAGCGTGACGAGCATTGGAAGGTATGCGTTCTATGATTGCTACTCCTTGACCGAAATCATCTTCCTTGGAACCGAGGAAGAATGGAATGCCATCAGCAAAGGGAGCAACTGGAATTACAACACCGGCGCCTATACCGTTCACTGCACCGACGGCAATCTTGAAAAATCATAAGCCCCGCCGCGGCGGGCGGAATGGAACATTCCGCAAAGAAAAGGGAGCAAAACGCAAATTGCGTTTTGCTCCCTTTTCAGCAGCCGCAAAAGGCACTTTTGCGGTGCCGCGGCGGGCATTCGGAGCAGTAAAGAAAGCCGATCTCTAAAACCTTCAAACCTTTGGTTGAAGTTTTTGAAAACGGGGAGAGCGCGAGAGGGGAGAAACCTTTTTCCAAAAAGGTTTCTCCCCTCTCGCGGCCTTTCTACCTTTATCTCTCACGCCTTCGGGCCGGCGTTTACGATGTTGGCAGGCATATCGGGATATTTTTTAGCAAAGTTCTCGCGGAACTTTTTGGCAAGCGTTTTTGCGCTTTCCAAATAGGCGTCCTTATCCTCCCAAACGTTGCGCGGATCGAGGATCTCGGACGGCACGTTGGGGCAGGATTTTGGAATGTTGACGTTGAAAATGGGATCCAGCTCGTATTCCACGTCGTTCAGGTCGCCGTTGAGCGCCGCGGTGACCATGGCGCGCGTATATTTGAGCTTCATGCGCGGTCCGTTTGCCGCCGAGTGCCCGCACCAACCGGTGTTGACCAGGAAGACGTTTGCGCCGGTCTCTTTGAGCTTTTCGCCCAGCATTTGCGCGTAAACCGAGGCATTCAGGGGGAAGAAGGGCGCGCCGAACAGCGTGGAGAAGGTGGTGACCGGCTCGGTAATGCCGCGCTCGGTGCCTGCCAGCTTGCTGGTGTAACCGGAAACGAAATGGTACATTGCCATGTCGTTATCCAGCTTGGAAATGGGCGGAATCACGCCGAACGCGTCGGCAGTCAGGAACACGATGGTCTTGGGAAGTCCGCCTACGCCCGGAATCGCCGCGTTGGGAATGTACTCCACCGGGTAGCCGGCGCGAGTATTCTCGGTCAGCGAGCCGTCGGTATAGTCGGGTTTTCCGTTCTCATCCACGATCACATTTTCCAGCAGAGTGCCAAACTTGATGGCGCCGTAAATCTCCGGCTCGCGCGCAGGATCAAGATCAATGCACTTGGCATAGCATCCGCCCTCGATGTTGAACACGCCGTCGGGCGACCAGCCGTGCTCGTCGTCGCCGATCAGCTTGCGGTTCGGATCAGCCGAAAGAGTGGTCTTGCCGGTACCGGAGAGCCCGAAGAAGACCGCGCTGTCGCCCTCCGCGCCGATGTTCGCCGAGCAATGCATGGAGAGAATGCCGCGCTTGGGAAGCACATAGTTCATAACCGAGAAGACGCTCTTTTTAATCTCGCCGGCATACTGGCTGCCGGCAATGAGAACCTCGTGCGCTTCGTAGTCGATGATAATGGCCGCCTCGCTATGGACGCCGTCAATTTCGGGAATGCACTTAAATCCCGGCGCCGCCAAAATGGTGTAGTCTGGGGTGTAGGTCTCCAGCTCCTCGTCGGTGGGGCGAATGAGCAATTGGTGAATGAACAGATTTTGGCTTGCCAACTCATTGACGATGCGGAAACGCTGGGTATATTTGGGATCGGCTCCGGCAAAACCGTCAAACACGTAAAGCTCCTTGTTTTGCAGGTAGGCAAGCATTTTGGCTTTGATTGCCTCGTACTTCGCTTTTTCGATGGGGCGGTTGATCGCTCCCCATGCGATTTCGCCATGAACTGCAGGCGTATCGACGATGAACTTATCGTCGGGACTTCTGCCGGTGTATTTCCCGGTTTTGACGACCAGAGCGCCGGTATCCGAAAGCGTTCCTTCGCCGCGCGCAAGCGCGATTTCAACCAGTCTTGCAGGCGCAAGATTGCGGTAAACTTTACCGCTCCCGGCAATGCCGAGATCGATTGGATTAAGCATTTTCATATCAGTTTCCTCCGTGTTTTGTATGCTTTTTCTTTTTCGCTCTCATTATAACATAAAGATATGTCAAAAACAAGATTTTCGCGCTTTATTTTTTAAATTATTTTCCGATTTTTGTATTTATTTTAGAATAATACTTAATCTTATTCTAAATCATGTGTATAAAAAGAGAAACCCGAAAATCGGGTTTCTTCTTTTTTCTTTTATATCAGCTATTTTTCAAGTCCCGCAAAAAGATGGAAATGCGGCGCAACGCCTCGGAAATATGCTCGGTAGAATAGCAATAGGAGGCGCGGATAAAGCCTTCGCCGCCCTTACCAAACGCCGTCCCCGGAACGACCGCGACCTTTTGACTGTACAGCAATTTTTCGCAGAATTCCTCGCTGGTCATGCCGGTTGACTTGATGCAGGGGAAAGCGTAAAACGCGCCGCGCGGCGTGCGGCAAGGAAGCCCGATCTCGTTAAAGCCTTTGACGATCAGACGGCGGCGCATATCGTATTCCTCTTTCATGGCGGCAACAGCGTCGTCCCCGTTGCGCAACGCCTCAATGGCGGCATACTGCGCGGTGGTCGGCGCGCACATGATTGCATACTGATGAATTTTGACCATTTGCCGCAGAATCGGCTCGGGCGCGCAGGCATACCCCAAACGCCACCCGGTCATGGAGAACGTCTTGGAAAAGCCGTTGACCACCACCGTTCGCTCCTTCATACCGTCAATCGACGCGATGGATGTATGGGACAGACCGCCAAAAGTCAGCTCGGCGTAAATCTCATCCGAAAGGACGACCACGTTGGTATCCTTCAAAACGGCGGCAAGCGCCTCCAGATCGGCTTTTTCCATAATCGCGCCGGTCGGGTTGCAGGGATAGGGCAAAATGAGCAGTTTGGTGCGTTCGGTCAGCGCGCCGGAAAGCATTTCGGGCGTGACTTTGAAATCGTGCTCGGCGGTGGTCTCCAAAATGACCGGAATGCCGCCGACAAGCCGCACCAGCGGCTCGTAGCAGACGTAGCTCGGCTGGGGAATGATAACCTCGTCGCCCGGCGTGACCATGGCGCGAATGGCGGCGTCAATGCCCTCCGAACCGCCAACGGTGACCATGACCTCGGTTTTGGGGTCATAGGAAAGGTCATATTTGCGCTTCTGATAGGTTGCGATCTCGCGGCAGAGCGCTTCCAGTCCGCGGTTTGCCGTGTATCTCGTCTTGCCGTTTTCCAGCGACCGGATGCCGGCGTTGCGGATCTCCCACGGAGTGGGAAAATCCGGTTCTCCCACGCCGAGCGAGATCACGCCCTGCATGGTTCCGGCAATGTCAAAAAATTTGCGAATCCCGGACGGCGGAAGCGATACCACCGTTTGGGACAGAATCTTCTCGTAGTCCATCACAGCGAATAGCAGCCCCTCTCGTCCTCGCCGTCACCCAACAGTTCCACGTCCATTTCCTTATAGCGGCGCAGGACAAAATGCGTTGCTGTGGAGGTGACAGACTCGATGGTGGAAAGCTCCTTTGCAACGAACATGGCAACCTCATGGAAGGTGCGCCCTTTGACTACGACGTTCAAATCGTACACACCGGACATCAGATAAACCGACTCTACCTCGGGATAGCGCATGATTTTGGAGGCGATCTCCTCAAATCCGAGTCCTGCCTTCGGCGTGACCTTCAGCTCAATGATGGCAGAAACGTTGGCGTCGTCCAGCCGCTCCCAGTCGATAACCGCTTTATAGCCGCGGATCACCCCCGTGCGCTCCATTTCGGCAATCTCTTCGCGCACTTGATCCTCCGAAAGTCCCAGCATTGCGGAAAGATCCTTAACCGACGAGCGGCAATCGCGGTTCAGCAATTTCAAAAGTTTTGTATTCATCGTTCTTTCTCCTGTTCAATCTTCGATTCAAGCTTTGATTCAATTCTCGAATCAATCTTCAATCCGTTCGATTGATTCAATCACCACCGGCGCTTTGGGAACATCCTCGTACCAGCCGAAACGTCCGGTTTTAACGCTTGCAATTTGATCGACGATGTCCATTCCCTCAAGAACCTGACCGAATCCGGCGTACTGACTATCCAGATACCCGGCATCGCCGTGCATGATGAAAAACTGGGAGGACGCCGAGTTGGGATCGCTCGTCCGCGCCATGGAAAGCACGCCGGGCGCATGGTGCAAATCGTTTGCCATGAATCCGTTGGCGCGGAATTCGCCCGGAATGGCGGCGGCGCGCTTTTCGGAAAAGTCCTCGGTAAATCCGCCGCCCTGGATCATGAACCCTTTGATGACGCGGTGGAAGATCATGCCGGAAAAGAATCCGCTATCCACGAGCGACAAAAAATTGCGGACGGTGTTGGGCGCTTTTTCGGGATAGAGCTCGGCGGTCATGGTGCCAAAATCGCGGACGATGATTTTAATTTTCGGATTTTTCATGTTTCTGTTCCTCTTTTTTCATGGATTCTTTTTGCAGTTCGTAGCCTGCGGCAAACAGTTCGCGCGCGCGGTCGTTCTGCCCGGACTCGTGCAAATAGCCGAACAGGACCTCCAGCCCGGTTGCCTTGCGGTAATCGGCAGGGTCGGCGTTTTTGGGGAAATTGAGGTGCTTAGAATTGCGCCCCCGGTGAAACCACGCGGTTTCCTCCTCCGAAAGGAGCGGCAACAGCCGATCGGCGGCGACCGCCTGCGCCGAGGCGCGGACATACTTGAGCGCCTCCCGGTTGAGCACCGCGGAATGTGCAAGCCCCTTTGCGACCAGATGTTCGCGGACGAAAACTTCCATGACCGCGTCGCCGAGATAGGCGAGCGCAGGGATCGTCCATGCAACGGGTCTTGTCATTCTTTTGCCCCCTTTCCCATCAATGCCGACAATATAAGCAATATAAGATAATTCATCATATCATAAATATGCCGCAAATGCAATATAAAAAGCTATTTTTTCACTGAATTTCCGTTTCATAGCACCTTGTCATGCGGTTTTTGAAAAAGCACGGGGCGATTTTACCCCGTGTCCCTCTTTTTTTATTCCACCAATCCGTAACTTTTTTATTTCACCAATCCGTAACTTTCGTCGATCAAGGTTTGCAGTAATTCGGTCGGGATGTTGCTATCCAACAGCACGCTGATCCAATATTTGCGGTTCATGTGCCATGCCGGAAAAATATACCGATAATCGGGATTGACAATGCGCTCCGGCGTTGCTTTGAGGTTGATGACGTCCACCTCTGTACTCCTTGAAAGTCCCAACTTTTCGGCAGGAATGGTCATCAGCAGCCCATACCATTTTCCACTCGGTTTGCGCACTACCTGCGCGTTGCTATCCTGAAAAGGGTAGTCCGCCTCGGTTCCGTATGTTTCTTTGCAATAGCGCAAAACCTCGGCGCGGTTCGGTCGAACGCCAAAACATTCCTCGCCCACCCGGACAAGAAAGTTTTCCGCCTCCGCACGCAAAAAAAGAACGGTGGCTCCGCCGGAGGAAGGAACGTTGAAAAGGTCGTATTCCCAACCGCTTTCGGTATCGGTTACGTCCACGCGACAGGAACTGCCTTCAATGCGATATGTAATGGAAAATCCCGGCTTTTCGGATGGTTTTTCCAAAAGAAAACTTCCGTCCTTTTGCGGTAAAAAACCGAGCGCACGCAACGCGGTTTCATCGGCAGGAACATTCGGAAAGCAGGAAGAATACAGCATTCATTTCGTCTCCTTTTCGCTTGCAAGATCACGGTAAAAAGTAAAACGCCAGGTTTCGTAATCAATATCGTAGAAATTTTCCAAAAACATGGGATTGGATTTTGCCACTGATTCGGGGAGCTTGAATGCGTTGCGGCACTTTCCGCTTTTCAGGACAGGAAAAACGTTATCATCCGCCACGATCAAGTGCTCCAAAAGCGGAACGCCGATGGTATCAAGCGTTTCGGCAATTTTACCGGTGACTTCTAAATCGCTCTCGGACGGATATGCGTATCCATTTGGATGGTTATGCGCCAGCACTGCCACCGACGCTTTTCGAAAAATCGTACTTTCGGTGATCTTTCGAAGCGGAATGGTGGCTTTGTTAACCGTTCCCTCGGCAAGTTTACAGCAGTCGATCAAAGAAAGACGGTTGTTCAGAAGCATTAAATAAACGCACTCGACACCAAGCCCCACAAATTTGCGGCAAAGATATTCGCTGATCGAACTCAACGTTCGAAAAGCAGGCGGCACAACAAGCGTGTCTTTCGCATATCTGCGAAGCGTCTCACAGGTCAATTTGAACAAAAACACGGATCGCTCACCGATCCCATCCTCGGCGGCAAGCTCTTCGGGCGTTGCCTCCAAAAGATTGCGGATCGAACCAAACCGCTCCATGAGCTTGTGGGCAAGCTCGTTGGTGTCGCTGCGCGGAATGCTGAAATAGAGCAAACATTCCAAAATTTCATGATCGGAAAAGCCGTCAAATCCGCTTAAAAGAAACCGCTCGCGCATTCTCTTTCGATGCTCTTCGTGCATGAACGCTCCTCCCTTCCCGATCGCGTGAATCAAAATCAGACAACGGAATTATTATAATATAAACTGCTCCGATTGTCAAGCGCTCGCCTAAAGGCAATCATTTTTGTTCAGACGTTTTTCGTCTAATATGAATCAGACAAAATCTGTCTATGATAAAATAGAATTGGAAAGGTGGTAAATGGCATGACATTTGGAGAAACGCTGCGAGAACTGCGGCAGGATCGCGGATTGACGCAAGCGCAACTGGGAAAGATCTTAAATACGACGCAGAGAAAAATATCCTATCTGGAAACCGACAAAAATGAACCGAGTATGGAAGATTTGAAACAACTTTGTCTTTTTTTTGAGGTTTCGGCAGATTATTTTTTAGGACTTTCATTTCATCAAAAAAAACAGAATTGACGAATCGGATCGAAAAGAAAAAAACAGAAAATGCCCAAAAAGGGTTGACAAATCCCTAAAACTATGCTATAATAAGCAACGCGAACCGAAAACGGGGAGCAAAGTTCCATGGTGAGAACGCCGGTGTGGCGGAACTGGCAGACGCCCGGGACTTAAAATCCCGTGATGCGAAAGCATCGTACCGGTTCGATCCCGGTCACCGGCACCACCGAGGGCTAAAAAAGGCGCAAGAGCAAGGCAGGAAGCGCGGCGCCGGAATGGGGTATCCCCCCTTAAAATATCGCGGAGTAGAGCAGTTGGTAGCTCGTCGGGCTCATAACCCGGAGGTCGTGTGGTTCAAGTCCCACCTCCGCAACCAAAAACAAAAGGCACCATATGGTGCCTTTTATTTTTGTCTGTGGGGGTGTCGCCGCGGATCACAAGCAATCGCAAAAATCACAAATGGGTTTTGCAAAGTTATGATGCGATTGCCGGACGGAGCAAAGGCGGTCGGGAGCCCGCCGTCACGGCTTGCCGTGTTGCGAAGTTGTGGTTATCAAGTCCCACCTCCGCAACCAAACAAAAAAGGACACCCGATTACCGCACTTCCGTTAGGGAATTTCGGTAAGGCTGTCCTTTGAGAATCAGGCGTGGCGTGATACTACGCCTTTTCTCTTGCTCTTTTTTAATCGAAGTCGGGGATTTCAACGACTCCAACGAAGTTGTAAATTATTTCGATTGTGTGTTTGTAATATCCGTCAATTTTCTCCTTTTCGTAGATCAGCACCTTATGGTTGATACAAATACCGTTCTTCCGCATAACTGCCAAAACTCGCCGGTATCCATATCTACCTTTGTGCTCTTGAAAGATGTTTGTTATCTCTTGCTTTTCGCTTTCGTGCTTGTCGAGTTTCGGATGGCTCAGATAGTAATAGAACGTGCTTTGTGCAAGCCCTGAAATCTCTAAAAATATGCACCTCCAAAAGTGTCTAACTTTTGGGGTGCATATCACAAGGTCTACCCCTCCTTCACAACCGGCATCTTGGCAAGCATGTTTTCCAAAAAGATGCCGTAACCTGTGGTGGGGTCATTGACAAGAACGTGGGTAACCGCGCCGACAAGTTTGCCGTTTTGCAGAATGGGAGAACCGGACATTCCCTGCACAATTCCACCCGTTTCGCTCAAAAGACGCGGATCTGTAACGGTGACGGTAAAACATTTCGCGCCGTCCGACGTTGGATTGACCGCCGAAAGCCGAACCGTATATTCGCGCGTGACGTTATCGGCAAGAGTGCAAAGAATGGTGGCGTCGCCGTCCTGCACCTCCTCTCTCGGGGCAACACTCATCGGCTCGCAGGAAAGCGCCGGAAGCTCCGAATAAACGCCCCAAACGCCAAAGGATGAATTGCCCAAAAGAGAACCGACTTTACCCGGGTTAAAATAGCCCTTCAGCTCGCCCGGATCGCCTGCCGTCCCCTTGACAACCGAACTGATGGTCACATCCGAAACGCTTCCCCTGCGAATAGGAATTGGTTCGCCGCTGTCGGCATCGCAAATCCCGTGCCCAAGTCCGGCAAACGCGCCGCTTTCGGGCATCAAAAAGGTCACCGTTCCAATTCCTGCGCCGCTATCCCGAACCCAAATTCCGGTTTTGTATCGATTTTCCCCGGCGCAATAAACCGGAGCAATTCGAATTTCCATCTCCTTTTTCCCGCGGCGACAAAGAAGCGTCATTGCCGCGCCGTTTCCGTTCTCAATCCGTTCGGTCAGGTCTGCCGCGCTCTCCAATGGAGTACCGTCCACGCGCAAAATGACGTCTCCGCGTTTCACTCCTGCCGAAAGAGCGGGGTTGATTTTTTTGCCGTTTACTTCAAAATCCGAAAAACCAACCACCGTTACGCCGTCGGTCATAAATCGAACGCCGAACGGCATTCCGCCCGGGTACAGCTTCAGGTTTTCCAGCTCTTCCCGGGTAAGCGGCGTTTGTACCGGCAAGAAATCGTCGTCAACCCCGGCAAAAAGTTCGGAGCCTTGCGAAATGTTTCCTGTTTGAATTGCCATGCGGTCATCTATCGTTTGTATTTCGTCGGTTGCGCCGATCGAAAGCGTTGCAAAAACCGCCGCCGAAAGGAGCATTACCGCCGAGACCAACCATCTCCAAATTCGTTTTTTCATTCTTCCATCCATCCTTCGCGCAACATTTTTTTGCATCCGCGCCAGCGGATTGCCGATTGTTATTTTGCACAGAACGCGGTATTTTCATGTCTGCCAATTCAGTTTCCAAAAGGCATTTTTTGCACATTCGGGATGTAAAAACACTTTTTTTCGAAAAAAGAATCGATACGGTTATTTTTGCCGCAAAAACAAAAATCATACGCCTTTGAATACCGGTAAATTCTCTTTTTTGATTTTGAAAACTATTTACAAAAATAAAAAAAAGATGTATAATAAACGTGTATCTTTTTTAAAGGGGAAAAATCAATGAGCCAAAAACGAAAATCGTCCGGCAAAAACGCCGTCAAGTCCCTCCGGGGCGCAGGAAAAACGGGACTGTTGCTCCTCGCCGCCGCTTCGTTCCTTCCGGTACGTTCGCTCGGCTGCGAATTGATTGCCCTCGGTGAAAAACTGGAAAAAATTGTATTTGCAACCAAATTCGGCATTGCAACAAAACGGGAAAAGAAAGCCGACGCCACCGCATTGTTTTACGCCGACGAACCGGTAGAACCGGAAGATTTCTTTACACCTGCTCCGGAACAAAGAGAGAAACCGGAAACATCGGCAAAGGAAGCAACGAAGCCGACAAAGGAAGCGACAGAGTCGGATGAAAAAAAAGAAGAACCGACAACACCTGAATTCACGGCAAACGGAGATCTTGAATTGGTCGACGTCAGCGCACAACCGGAGGTTTACCAAAACTTACTGGAGCGCGAAAAAAAAGGCGAGATAGAACTGATTCGACGCTACCGCCGCAGTTACGAAAGCCGATTGATTCAATCCAAAGACCCGATGCAGGATTACTACAGCGGATTGAAAAACGCACTTTTACGCTACAAGGGTGTGAAAAGCCGCGTCAGCTGGGCAAACGAGACCTTCCACCAAGGGCGCAACCATTTGGCAAAAATCATTGTGAAAACGAGTTGTCTCTATATCTATCTTTCGGTCGATCCCAAATCGCTTAAGGGAACAAAGTTCGAGTCCGCGATAGAGGACGTTTCCGGCACCAAAAAATTCGTCGAATTTCCAACCGTCGTTAAAATCAAGGGCGAGCGGAAATACAAATATGCGCTGGAACTGATCGATCGAATTTGCGCCGAGAATCTTTCCCTGCCGCTGAATAAAAAATTTGTGGAGGCGGACTATCGTCGTCCGGCTAAAACCGACGAGGAGTTGGCTGAAGAAGGACTTGTTAAACTGCTGGTGGCTGTGAAAAAAAACGATACGAAATGACTTTTTGAAAAAAATGTAAGAAAAATTAAAAAAACTCTTGCAAATCCGAAAAGAATGTGATACAATATCGATATGTATGAAACGAACTGTGCGCACCCTCTCAGGCGCCGGTCAATCGAAATTAAAACAGGGAGGTGAAAACAAAAAATGCCGAACATTAAATCCGCAAAGAAGAGAGTTAAGGTCATTACTGCCAAAACGCTTCAAAACAAAATGTATCGCTCCGCTCTGAAAACAGAGATGAAGAAATACGAGGCGGCTCTTGCTTCGGGCGACCAGGCTGCTGCTCAAGCGGCTTACAAGATTGCCGTGAAGAAGATCGATCAGGCAGCTGCTTACGGAATTATCCATAAGAACGCCGCCGCGCATAAGAAGAGCCAGTTCACCAAAAAGTTGAACGCACTCGGAAACTGACAAAAAATCATACCGACGGGCAGGCAGAGACCAACCCACTTTGCCGTCCGCCGCGGAAATATGCGGCATTTCCTTTGGAATTGCCGCATTTTCTCTACCAAAAACACTTTGCCGGAAAGGAGGGGGCGTTTTGAACCTTTTTTTAACGGTCTTATTTCTATTTTTTCTTGGCAGTAGTTTCGGCTGGGTTTTGGAGTTGTTTTACCGCCGCTTATTTTCGGCAAAAAAATGGCTCAACCCAGGCTTTTTGGTTGGTCCCTACCTTCCCCTTTACGGCTTTGGATTGATTTTGCTTTATTTCCTTTCCAATATTCCGTTTGACTTTTTGCCAAACGAAATTTGGCGAAATACCGTTGCCGTTCTTTTAATGGGACTTGCCATGACCACCATTGAATACGTTGCCGGATTGATTTTTATTCACGGCATGAAAGTCAAGCTTTGGGACTATAGCAACGAATGGGGAAACCTGCAAGGTATCATCTGCCCGAAATTCACCCTGTTTTGGACAGCGCTCGCCGCCCTCTATTACTTTTTGATTCACCCGTTCTTTTTGGGGGCTGTCTCGTGGCTGTTTGAGCATTTTGCCTTTGTATTCGTTGTGGGAATGTTCTACGGCGTCATGCTGGTGGACTTGATTTGGTCGTTCCGCCTGCTCACCAAAATCCGCGCGTTTGCAAAGGAAAGCAAGATTGTTGTGCGGCTGGAAGAATTCAAAAAAGAAATCTCCGAGCGCGCAACGAAAAACAAATTCTGGCAGTTTATGCTCGCACTGCAGGAGCGCAGCCGCTCAACGGTAGACTCTTTGCAGGATTATTTTGACAACTTGTTGAAAAAGGTTGCCGATCCGCCCAAAAAGAAACGAAAAAAACACAAGGAACTGCCTGCCGCGCAAGAAACAACAACCACCAACGACGACGTTGATCACGCATGAAAGGATTTTTGCATGGAAAATCTGGAACAAATCGTTGCGCAAAACCTGACCGAATTGCGCAAATCCAAAAAATGGACGCAAGCCGAACTTGCCGAAAAGATTAACTACTCGGATAAATCGGTTTCCAAGTGGGAGCGCGGCGAAGCGTTGCCCGACCTGAAAGTCCTCGCCCAAATGGCAGAGCTATTCGGCGTGACGCTGGACTTTTTCGTAACCGAAAATGCCGCCGCTGAACGCGCCAGTTTCGAAAGTCCCAAAAGCGAGCTCGGTTATCGCATCGGTGTGGAGTTGCTTGCCGTTTGCGCCGTTTGGTTGGTTTCGCTCTCGCTCTTTCTGTTCGGTTCAACAACCCCCGCTCTGCATCTTCCGAATATTTGGATGGCATTGATTTGGGCGGTCCCTGCCTCGGCGTTGATCATGGTTTTCTTCAGCATCCGCTGGAAGTTCCGGATCACGGCGATTGTGTTTGAATCAATCCTCTGCTGGACGACGCTGACATCGGTCTTCCTGCAGCTTCTCGTTCGGTATCAAGTCAACCTTTGGCATTTGTTTTTAATTGGAATTCCGCTTCAAGGCGCCATCATTCTTTGGGCGCAAGTGCGGAAACAAAGACGATAAAAAGCAACCGAAAAAGCGCCGAAAAAATCCGCTTTTTCCCAAAAAAATCTTCAAAAAGGACCTCTTTTTCAGGTGAAAAAGAGGTCCTTTTTGAAGAAAAATGCGGTAGAATTGTTTATTGCATTCCCGATTTAAATCTACCGAAGGGCGGATTCTGCTCTACCGGCGGTAGATTTAATGATTTTTCCAAAAGGGCAAGAAATCAAAGAATGTTTAAAAAAGCGCATAAATAAGCCATTCTACAAAATCTATAATCAAGAGAATATGCCTCTACGCGAAAAAGAATTGCATTTTCAGAATTGTGGAGGCGCAACACCGAAAAGTAGGTTGTTTTTTCGTCCCTTTCCATTTATAATATCATACGGAATGATCCGCAAAACTGCGGCATTCGGAAAGGAGCGCTTATGACGATCCCAATTTTTTATGCTTGCGACGATAAATTTTTGAAATATACGATCGTTTCGCTGACCTCGATGATTCAAAATGCATCGAAACGGCGGAGCTATCACGTTTACGTTCTTCACACCAATATTCCAGAAGAATCGCAGGCGCGCGTACTTGCTTTGCAAACAAAAAAATTTAAAATTTCGTTTGTAAACGTAACCGACTATCTCGATTCGATTTCCGAGCGGTTGCCCCTGCGTCATTACTACACCAAGACAACCTATTTCCGTTTCTTTATCGCCGAAATGTTCCCTGAATACGATAAGGCAATCTATATCGACAGCGACACCATTGTTCAAGGTGATATTTCCCGTCTTTACGACACAAATATCGGAAGCAACTATCTTGGCGCCTGCCATGAACAGGCAATGGCACAAATCGATGTCTACGGCACCTACTGCGAGCGCGTAGTCGGCGTTTCCCGGAAAGATTACTTTAATGCCGGCGTAATGCTGATCAACTGCGAGCAGTTCCGAGTACATCACGTGCTGGATCGCTTTATCCACTACTTGGGCATCTATAATTTTGCCGTGACGCAGGATGAAGATTACCTGAATCTGATCTGCAAAAATCGCGTTTATCACCTGGATCAGCACTGGAACACCGAATTGACCGAAGGATTGGTCTTCCCTTACGACATTCGCGAGGGATTTATCCTGCATTACATTATGGTCAATAAGCCTTGGCACTACGAGGATTGCCGCCTTGCCGATATTTTCTGGCAGTACGCCGCAAAGACCTCGGAATATGCAGTCCTGCGCGCCGAGCTGGAAGCCTATACCGACGAGGAACGCGCGCGTGATCAGCGTTCGGCGGAAAACCTTTACCAAATGGCAATCAGTGAAACCGAAAAGGTAACTGCCATGCGCCCGGCACGCAGTCAACGTCCGCTTCGCTGGAACAACCCCGTTTTTGTTTATCAAAAATCCGAATAAAAATCGTCAGACCGATACAAACCGCAAGGGGCGGAACTTGTTTTCAAACAGGTTCCGCCCCTTGCGGTGTTTTTTCAATGGTGCAATCGCTTGTAATCCCTGTAGAGCTTCCAAAGCCGGGCGTAGGAATAGTTGTATTGCGCAATCTGATTGTCGCAGTAAAACCCGACAAAGCCGTTCTTGCCGCGCACGATCTTTCGGAAGAGTTTTTGCACCGTTGGCTTAAAGAAAAACTTTTGCAGACGATTGCCCTGCACGATCGTCTTTCTAAGTGCCTCCGTCCGTTTGCAAAATACGAATCGAATGTTTTCGGAACTTTCCGAAATTGCGTTTGCCGCTTCCATTCCGCTCGCAACCGCAAAATAAAGTCCCTCTCCGTAAATCGGATCCACAAATCCGCCGGCGTCGCCGATCAAAATCACATCGCCCGAGCCGTGCGCTTGATTCACCGGCTTTCCGTACGGTACAAACGCGCCCTTTTTACGGCAGGTTTGCGGATGGACGCCGAGCGAAGAAAGAAATTGATCTAACAAGCGATTGTATGGAATCTTTTTTTGATAAACGCCGCCCAATCCGACGCAAAAATCATCTCCTGACGGAAAAATCCAAGCGTATCCCTTCGGAACCGCTCCGAAAGCGATTCTCGTTTCTCGGCAATCGGGCAATTGTTTTTTGGGAATGTGCGTCTCCACGCAAAAGCCGAGTTTGGGCGCTCGATATCCGAGCAGTTTTCTCGTCTCGCTCAATGCTCCGTCCGCACCGACAAGATGACAAAACGCAACGGAATCTCCGTTGGAAAGAGACAGTTTATGCTGTTGCAAATCAATTCTCTTACAGCAGGTATTCTCCAGCATATTTCCGCCCTTTTTGCGGTATTGTTCAACCAAGAAAGAATCAAAAATCGTTCTTTTCACAAAGCGAAACGGTTTGGAAACGGTCGATTCCGTTAAACAGTCGGTGCCGGAAAACAACGCAACAACCTTGCTTTGGTCGCAAAAAACGGATTCCAAATCTCCGTCATCCGAAAGATCCAAAAGTTCGACCAAACGGTCTACCGTCTTGCCTGTAACCATCCCCCCACAAGTCTTTTCGCGCGGAAAGCTCTTTTTTTCGATGACAAGGGTGGTTATGCCGCGTTTTTGCAAACCAATCGCACAGCAAATGCCGGCAGGTCCGCCGCCGATGATCACGGTATCTACGGTATGAATTGTCATTTTGCTTTCCCTCCGGCTTCCTTTCTTTTTTGCCCTTCTTTTGTTGTATCATATTGTATCGGCATTTTTCCCTTTTATTGTATCAGCATTTTCCCTTTTTTGCAAGAGAAATGCGTTTTTTATTTTTGACTTGCAAATGCAAAAAAGAATTGACTTTCCTTGAAAAAAAGAGTATAATCAATCTATATACAAAATAAGGAAAGGATTCCGCACCATGAGCATTCGATTTGAAAAATTAACCCAAAAAGAGCGCGCCGAGCTGGACGCGATCTGCCAAAAAGTAACGGCGGCAACCGAGGCTTTTGCCCCTCTGCCCGAACCGAAAGGTGAAGTTTACTACTTTTCCTCCCTTCGCGGAGATGACGCAGCCGACGGCAAAACACCGGACACCCCTTGGAAAAGTTTGGTCAAGGCAAGCGACCTTCCCGAAAAATCAACAATTTTGATCGAATGCGGAAGTGTTTATCACGAGGCGCCGCGCCCCGGAGACACCTCGCTGATCTATCCCAAAAGCGGCATGACCTTTTCCTCCTACGGCAAGGGAGCAAAGCCGGTGATCTACGGCTCGATTGACGCCAAAGGCGCAGAAAACTGGATGCCGGTTGCACTGAACGTTTATCGTTTTGTCACTCCCATTGAGCGGCGGTACGAAATTGCAAGCGTTGTTTTTGACGAAGGCAAGGCATGGGGCATCAAAATTCAGATGACCTATTCCAAAGATGAAAAAGACCTTTACACCATTCCGGCTTACCGTTCGCTGGCGCTGGAAAACGCAGAAAACGGCTTGACCACCTACAAAAAAGTGAAATCCTTCCCCTTGCATACCGGCGAAGAACTGCAAGCCTACGATCTTGCTTTCTACCATAATGTGGAAACCGGCTATCTTTATGTCTATTCCGAAAAAGGCAACCCCGGCGAGCGTTTCTCCTCTATTGAGCTTTCACGCGGACAAAAAATCTTTCTTTGCGGCGGCGCCGGAGACCTGACCTTTTTGAATTTGGATTTGCGCTGTGCAGGCGAATTCGGAATTCGCACCGCCAATACATGGAATTTGACGATTCAAAATTGCAATTTCTTCTTCATCGGCGGCGCGGTACAGCCCGGGTTTGGCAAAAGCTGGCGCAACTACGATACGCGCCTGGGCAACGCCATTGAAAACTGGGGAACCTGCAACGGAATGACGGTGGAAAACTGTTGGTTTGACCAAATTTACGACGCTGCCATTACCACTCAGGCAAACGACAACGTTCCGCAAACACGGCAAATTTATAAAAACAACCTTGTTCGCCGCGCATACTATGGCGTGGAGCTTTGGACCGGAGATTACAGCGAAACAGACCGCCCGTTTGTCGATTTTGATATTTCGGGCAACTACTTTAGCGATTGCGGACGCGGTTTTGCAACCACCCGTCCCGACAAAAACGAGCGCAGTGGCGCACCCATTGACGCCTTTATCAAGCTTTCGCGCGGTTTCTATCGCGCCGAGAATGCAAAGGTTGTGGGCAATGTGATCGACGGTGCGGCAGGAAAAATGTTTTATTGCTCCCAGCCGATTACCACGCAGAACGCCAATGGATTTTTGTTTGACCGCAACACCTACATTTTTAAGCGCGACGGCATTTTTGCCGATCTTCCTGCCGACTTGCCGACCCTGACGGGCACATACAAAAACGGCAAATATTCCATTTCCACAAAAATATATCGCTATGATGAAGAAACGCTCGCCGCTCTCGCCGCCGCCGGAATTGAACCGAACGGTATGTTTTGGTACGAATAAAAGACCATATCGAGACGAAAAAGAACGCCGCAGGCGATGCCTGCGGCGCTTTTTTATTCGATTACTCTTTGATGTAGCCGATGTTGGAGTTCTTGCTGGGATCGAAGACCAGGTTGCAAATAGAAGCAACCAGCTCGTAGATACCAAAGGTAATAATGCTCAGGAAGAAGTAGGCAAGCGTTCTGGATCTCCAACCTTGGGGTTTGAGGGAGGTATGGTTGATAATCAGACTACCGATAAAGCCCAGGAAGAAGGTAAGCAGAAAACGAACGATATTGTTGTTGTCTTTCATCTTAATGTTCTCCTTTTTTTCTTATTTTTAGGACACTATTATTTTACAAAATTTTACCCTTTCATGTTCACAATTATCTCAAATTGTGACATCGTCAGGCATTGCTTCTGACTTTTTACAAAGCTTAACTTGCGGCGTCTTTGCCGAACGCCCGTAGGGGAGCGGATTGTTGGTCAACCCCAACAGATAATCGGTGGAAGTCTGATAAAACTTTGCAAGGGCAATTAAAACGTCAATCGGCAGTTGGCGCTGTTCGGTTTCGTATTGGGAATAGGTGTTTTGCCGGATGTGCAAATATTCGGCAATCTCTTTTTGCCGAATGTCCCGATCCTCGCGCAGTTCCTTCAGACGCATGAAAATTCTCCTTTTTTCTTATTTTATCCAAATTACAGCATCATTTTACAAAATCTCGCATTGAGATATTGACAAATATCTCGTATTGTGATAAAATAAGGTAGGATTTCCAAAAAACGGAAACCTATAAATGAAAAGGAGAAAAGAAAAATGTTCTGTTCAAAATGCGGAAAAGAAATTATGGACGAGGCTGTCATTTGCCCCCATTGTGGGTGCTCGCCGAAAGGACAAAATGCAAAAGCAATTACGAATTCGAGTAATTCCGGAATGAAAACCGTCGCAAAGGTACTTATGATTCTTTCAACCGTGATTTTGGGATTTTGGATTATTCCCCTTGCATGGTGCTTGCCGTTGACGATTATGTATTGCAACAAAGTATCGAGGGGCGAGCCGATTTCAACAGGTTTTAAGGTCTGTTGCCTGCTTTTTGTGAATTTGATTGCCGGTATTTTGATGCTTTGCGATAATGATTGAAAACTGTTTAACAAAAAACAAGAGCGGAGGTTGACGAATTGTTCTGTCCAAAATGCGGAAAAGAGATTATGGACGAGGCTGTCATTTGCCCTCATTGCGGGTGCGCGACAAGAATCGGAGCACCCCACGTAGAAGAACAGAAAACGAATATTTTTGCCCTTGTGGGATTTATTCTTTCTTTCTTTTTTGCTTTGGCAGGCTTGATTTTAAGTATTATCGGCTACAAAAAAGCACCGGAATACAACAATTCCGGTAAAGGTCTTGCCCTTGCCGGGATCATCATCAGTTCCGCTACAATGGTTCTTGCCATCATTTACAGCATTTTCTACATTATTCTTATCACCGGTGTAGCCGGTGTAACGATTACCGCGCTCATTCATTAAAATAAAAAGACCGCAGGGCTGTCCGTTTCGGACAGCCCTGCCGCTGTTTTATATAGATTTTAGAAAACCTTTTTCATTTCCAAAGTTCTTTTAGGGGTGGGGAGAGATTGAGAGGGGCGGGGACATTTTCTTGCAAGAAAAGTCCCCGCCCCTCTCAAGGTCTATCCGTCTTTCCCTTAAATCGCTTCTACGCTACCGGTGGCGATGAGGTCGACGCCGGTGCCAAGGAAGTTGGCAACAATCACGTCGCCGCAGGTGACTTTGCCCTTCACGGTGATGCCGCGAATTTCATCCATTCCCTTGAACAGCAGTTCCTTCGGAATTGCCGTACGGGTACGAACGGGTACGAGCGGTGCGCTCGATCCCTCGGTTTTAACCGAGGAGGTCAAAATGCGAAGCGGATGAACAAACTCGTTCTCGGCATAGGCAAGACCGCGTTTGCAGGTGTAGCCCTCAATGCTCTCGATAGTGCCCTTTTCGGCGTCGCCCTTGACGGTGATGTTGCAACCCTGGGGGCAAATAATGCAAATAATCTTCTTTTCGGTTGTCATAATCTTCTGCCTCCTTTTTAATTTGCAACAACGTTGATGGTGATTTGGTTTGCGCCGGCAATCTGCTCGGGTTTCACTTCCACTTTTTCCATTTCACCGGGGTTGATCTTAATCAACTTCTTGGAGAAGATCTCTTTCTCGCCTGCCAAAACCTTGATGGTAACGTTCTTCTGCGGTGCGGCGGCACGGAAGAAGAGGGTTGCCGGCTCGGTGGGGCAAACACGCTGCGGACAAATATATCGAACGTTGGTGCCCGGAACGGTGGGAATCTCTTCGCCGGCGGTCAGTTTTCCGGCAGCATACATTGCTGCGTACTTGCCGGCACGTTCGCTTTCCTCGGAAACGTTATCCGCCAAGTCGTTGACATGGACAACGTTACCGCTGGCAAAGACCGACGGCTTGTTGGTCTGCATGAACTGGTTGACTTCCGGCCCGCTGGTAATGCGGTTGAGTTTAATACCGGAGGCTTTGCTCAACTCGTTCTCCGGAATCAAGCCGCAGGAGAGCAAAAGCGTATCGCACTCGTAGAGTTTTTCGGTGCCTTCGATCGGCTTTTTGGTTGCCGGATCGACCTCGGCAATGACCACGCCCTCGACACGCTTGTTGCCCTTGATTTCCACAACGGTGTGGGAGAGCAGAAGCGGAATATCAAAGTCTTCCAGGCACTGTACGCGGTTACGCGTCAGACCTGCGGTGTAATCCATCAATTCGGCAACGGCAAGCACCTTTGCACCTTCCAGCGTCATGCGGCGCGCCATAATCATTCCGATATCGCCCGAACCGAGGATAACGACCTTTTTACCAACCATCATGTTCTGACGGTTGACCAATCTCTGCGCGGCACCGGCGGTGTATACGCCTGCCGGACGGGTACCGGGGGTCATAATCGCGCCTCTGGTGCGCTCGCGGCAACCCATGCAAAGGACGATGCTCTTGCCCTCGGCAATGAACAAACCGTCCTTTGAGTTGATACCGGTCACGCTATGGTCGCCGACTTCCAGCACCATGGTTTCCAGTTTGTATTCAACGCCCAAATCCAAAACTTCTTTGATGTAACGGCGCGCATATTCCGGACCGGTGAGTTCTTCACCAAAGGTTTTCAGACCAAATCCGGGGTGAATGCACTGCTCCAGAATACCGCCCAGCGAAATATCGCGCTCGACGATGAGAACGTCTTTTGCTCCGGCTTTCTTTGCGCCGACAGCCGCGGCAAGACCTGCAGGGCCGCCGCCGACGATGATCACGTCATAAATCTTATTTCCCATTGTTGTTTCCATCCTTTCTCGGCGTTTTCCGTATTATCTTGCCTTCCCGGTCAGCATTTCAGAACCGGGATCGTTCTTGCGGACTTCTTCGGGGGTAATGCCAAGCTCACGCGCCAAAATCTCAATCACGCGCGGACCGCAGAACCCACCCTGGCAACGTCCCATTCCGGCGCGCAGACGGCGTTTGACACCGTCCACCGAGCGAGCACCCAGCGTGCGGTGGATCGCGTCGCAAATCTGACCTTCGGTAACCGTTTCGCAACGGCAGATGATATTGCCGTAGCGCGGATCCTTGGCAATGAGCGCGGCTCTTTCCTCGTTGGAAAGTTCGGCAAAAATCGGCGTGCCCTTGCGGATGGGGTTAAAGTTGGTCTTGAACTCGGCGTGCATACCGCCCTCGATCATCAGATCAACCACGTATTTTGCAATGGCGACCGAGCCGGTCAAACCGGTGGAGCGAACGCCCGAAATGTTAACGTAGCCTTTGAGGTCGTCGTAAACGTCAATGTTAAGTCCCTCGGGGTTGCGCTGTGCGCGCAGACCGCTGTACTGGGTGATGGTATCGCGCAGGTTGACGTTCGGGATCATTTTGCGGACGTCGGTTGCAATGCTCTCCAGTCCTGCGGCGTTGGTGCTCTTATCCTCTTTATCCAGCATATCCTCGGCGGTCGGTCCGACGAGCATATTGCCGTGAATGGTGGGGCACATCAGCTTGCCCTTGGTGATCTTGGTCGGAATGGGCAGAATGATCATGCCGACTTTGCAGGAGGTGTTCTTATCCAGGATGTAGAACTGACCTTTACGGGGCGTTACGTAGTAATCTGCCTTGCCGACATAGCCGGCGATTTCATCGCAGTAAAGTCCGGCGGCATTGATCACGTACTTGGTTTGAATATCGCCTGCGGTTGTTTGAACCGTAGTAACAGCACCCTCTTCCACCTTGATGCCGGTGCACTTGGTGCCCAGCATAAAGTGAACGCCGTTATCGGCTGCGTTTTCGGCAAGTCCGATGCAGAGCAGGAACGGGTCGATAATGCTCTCGCGCGGGATGTAAAGTCCGCCCTTGACCTCAGGATTGAGGTTGGGCTCCATTTTAAGCATCTGTTCGCCGGTCAGGTATTCAATGTCGTAAACGCGGTTCATCATTGCCTTGTGTTTGAGCGCAGGGAGCTGCTCAAACTGCTCCTGCGTAAATGCCGGCAACAACGCGCCGATACGGGAGAACGGAATGTCCAAATCCTTGGTGATCTTATCATACATGGGGTTGGCGGCAACAACCAGCTGACTTTCCAGCGTTCCCGGTTTTGCGTCATAACCCGTATGAATAATGGCACTGTTGGATTTGGAGCTGTCGCCGCCCAAATCTTCGTTCTTTTCGACAACGGTAACGTCCAACTGATACTTGGAAAGTTCCCGTGCCAGCGCGCTGCCTACGGCACCTGCGCCGATGATGACAATGTCTGTCTTTTTCATCTTTGGTCCACTCCTTTTGATTGTTTTTTTGAAATCAAACTTTGGTTTGGAAGATTTCTGTTTCTCCGATGTTTATTGTATCACTACGCGCGCGTGAAGGCAATAGATGTTCGATATTTTGAAAAACGAACAAAAATCAAACAAAAATCGAACAAAACCGGTTGTTTTTTTGTCGATAATGTGGTATGATAGAAGCAGAACCGAACAGGAGGGGCTACGCATGGAACTGAACAACCGGCAAAAAAAGATTTTAGAGGTGATCAACAGCTCGGGAACGGTTAAGGTCGCCGAGCTTTCCCGAACGCTGTATTTCAGCGAGATGACCATTCGCCGTGACCTGCAAATGATGGAAAAAGAGGGCTTGCTCAAACGGGTGCACGGCGGCGCGATGATGAACGAATCCGAATTTCAATACCCCATCTGGTACCGCATGGAGATCAACAAAGAGCAAAAAAAGGCCCTGGCTTTGCAGGCGGCAAAGTACCTTCACGATGGACAGGTCATCTTTTTGAACAGTTCCTCTACCCTTGCCTACCTGCTTCCCTACTTGCAGCAATACAAGCACTTGCAGGTCATCACCAACTCGGTGCACCTCTTGTTCCAGCTCTCCAAAATGCACATTCCCTGCTTTTTGACCGGCGGACGCTACAACGAAATCGAGGGTAGCCTTTCGGGGCGCCAGGCGGAAACCTTCCTGCGCTCCATCAACCCCGACATCGCCTTCCTTTCCTGCGAGGGACTCTCCTCCGACGGAACCGTGACCGATGGCAACGCCGATATCGCTGAAATTGACAAAATCGCCGTCGAACGCGCAAAAACCGCCGTGCTTTTGATGGACCGCTCCAAAATGAATACCCTTTATACCTACACCGTTTGCCATACCGACCGTCTGACAGAGGTGATTTTATTGTAAGAATGGGAAGGATATGCAGGGGGAGGTAGGCTTTTCTGAAAAGAAAATGCCCTCCTCCCCCTGCACCCCCACCACACAAAAGAATTTCAGGAAAAGGGGAAAAAGAAACGGTTTATTATATTCGCTTTCCGCGGATTTTCCAAGGGCTG
Organism: Oscillospiraceae bacterium; assembly: GCA_015063325.1. Taxonomy (GTDB): domain Bacteria; phylum Bacillota; class Clostridia; order Oscillospirales; family CAG-272; genus UMGS1865. The sequence continues at coordinate 166,835 of SVUK01000003.1, forward strand.
CGAAAAAAGGGGCTTGAAACGTCAAGTCCCTTTTTGATATTCATTTTTGATCGTCCGGTTTGATCTCGATCGGCCCGTTTTCACTTTCAAATTTCTTGACGCATTGCCGGATAAGGTACAAAATCTGCCCATTGATGGAGCGCCCCTCGTATTCGGCAACATATTTGATTTTTTGATGCAGTTCGGGATCGATCTCAATTCCCAAATGCTTGTTGGATTTGTTTCTCATATTTTTCTCCAAAAAAATCTTAACTCTTTTAAGTTTTTAACAGTCGATTTCTACGAATTTTATCAAGGGCGCTGAAAGATATCACTTTCAAAAACTCCAAACCTTTGGTTGGAGTTTTTGAAAAGGGAGGGGGCTTGGGGGAGGGGAAAACTTTTTGCAAAAAGTTTTCCCCTCCCCCAAGGTCTTCCCCTCCCTTTACAAAGACAGCAAGAAGTTGCCCAAACGATCGGCGATTTTTTCGTAGCCGGCGTCGTTGGGGTGCAATCCGTCGGGCATATAAAGCTCTTTCAGGATCGGCACTTTCGGCTGGATGCCGCTGGTTTCGTAAAGGTCAAGCACCGGGATCGCGTAATAGGCGGCAACCTCTTTGACGGCGTTGACGAAATCCACCAATTTCAGTCCGCGGCTTTCCTCTTCCTCGCGGTGCGGCGTGGTCATAAAGACGATCATGGCTTTCGGATATTTGTTGATCAGCCCTGTCATCAGGTAGTGGAGCGCCCCGTAAAAGGTGTCGGGCGTGCGGTCGGACATCTCGCCCAACGGGGCGTCGCCGTGGCCGTAGTCGTTGGTTCCGCCCATGACGACCACAAGATCGGCGTCGTTATCCATCTGGTCGTAACGACCGCAAAAGTCCATGTCAAACCATCCGTAGGGTTCGGGCGTGGGAACGTGTTTACGTGCAATGCGCGTGCCGCCGATACCGTAGCCGCGAACCTCGCCCAAGCCAAATTTACGTTTGAGAATGTTCCAAAAGGTAAATTCCTTGGTGGAAGCGCCGTTCCCCTCAGTAATGCTGTCGCCCAAAAAGTTGGCTTTGATTCCTTGCAGTTTCATTTTCTAATTCCTCTTTTCTTAACAAATGGTGTTTGCCGAAACCGACATGGGGGGCAGGAAGAAAAGCCCGGCCTTTTTGCCCATGCGCAGAGCAACCGGCAGTTTTTCGTCCGACGCGTTCAGAACAAACAGAATGACCGTTCCGTCGGCTTTTTTAACCGCCACCATAGGCACGTTCTGCTTTGCCGCCGAGGTCGCAACCACGCGGTCGCCAGGGTCCAACTGCGAGACGACGGTGTTAATGGCACCGTAAATGCCGTCTTGAATCAGTTCTTTCTTCTCCTCGTCATAGTAGAACGCTGCCGAGCATCCGCCCGGTTCCTGCCGCCAATGGTAGGGACCGCCTGCCGGATTGAGCAAGAGGTTCCAATCGCAAAGTCCGGCGCTTCCGAAACGGAGCGAGCGGATATACTCGTTCGCGTAGTAACGGGTGCGCTTATCGTCGTCAAAATTACCGCAGGATTCGCTGCAGAATTCGGTTTCGATGATCTCTTTTTCAGGGTACTTCTCACGGAAAAGGGCAATGTTATCAAAATGCTCGCCCGAATACCAGTGGTATCCCATACCCCAAATTGCTTCGCGCGCGCCGGGAACCGAGAAGCTCTCGTCGGCACGGTTCATAATGCGCTCCTTGTTGTGGTCCCAAATCATGATTTTGACGTCTTGCAAGCCGTTTTTATCCAGCGTGGGGCGCAGGTAGTTGGTTGCAAACACGGCTTCTTCGGTTGCCGTCCAGCGGCAGCTTTCCCAGTTCTGCTTTGCTCTCGCCTCGTTCTGCACGGTTACCGCCGAAATCTCGATTCCCTCGGCGCGGTAAGCGAGGATAAATTTGGCAAAATACTCGGCGTAGGTGCCGTAAAATTCGGGCTTGAGTTTGCCGGCATGGTTGAGTTCACCCGTGTCCTTCATGAACGCCGGGGGACTCCACGGGGACGCCAAAAGAAAAATTTTTCTGCCTGCTTTTTTCAGCGCGTCGCGGATCATGGGAATGATGTATTTTTTATCCTGCTCAATGTTGAAGTCGCTCAAATCGGGGCGGTAGGATTCGCTGTAGGGTGCCAGCGCAAAATCACAAGAGCCCATGTGCACGCGGCCGAGCGAATAGCGGTTGCCGCTCTCGCCGAAACAGGCTTCCATAAATTTTTCCTTCAGTTCGGCAGGCATGAGAGAATACATATACGCCGCCGCCTCGGTGAACGCGCCGCCGAAACCTAAAATTTTCTGCCGTTCAATTTCAGGATAAATATTGACAACGTTTGCCTCGTATTCGTCCTCGGATTCTTTGAGTTCCCAACGATTTTTCAAATATTGCATGGTCTTCTCCTTTTTTGTTATAATACCGCCGCACGGGCGCTTTCCCTGACATATTTATTATACCATCTCTAAAAAAAACTGTCAAGAAAAAAAGAAAATATTGTAAAGAAAAAAGATACCCTATCTGTTTTGCCTTTTCCGCCGCGCCGACTGTGGCAGAGCCACAGCACAGAAAAAAGGAGAGCCGAAAAGCTCTCCTTTCTTCGATTGGCACCCGGCAAAGCCGGGTGGGCGCGGTGAGAATACAAGACTGCTTTCTTATTTGTTCAAAAACCAAATACCGATATTGAGATACCCTGCAAACGCCACCCAAACAGCATAGGGAATTTGCAGATATGCCGCCGCACGGTTGACTTTCCAATAGGAAAGAATGGTGCCGATAATTAGTCCGAAAAGAATGAGCAACCAGAAAAACGAGAACAGGTATAGCTCAAAATTGAAGAACAGGATGCTCCAAACAAAATTGAACAGCAGGCTGACGGCATAAAAGGAGATGCCGGCGTCGGCGTTTTTGGGATCGTTCTGCCGATTTCTCCAAATCAACCCCGAACTGACGCCCATGAGAATATAGAGGAGCGTCCAAACGATTGGAAAAAGGATCGACGGCGGCGAGAGCGGCGGCGTTTGCACGCGAGAATAAAGATCCATGTTTTTCATGGTCAAAAGCGCAGACAAAATGCCAACCGCCAAAGGAATTGCAACGGCAACGGCATAGGTTTTGATCGCCGATTTGGTTTCTTGCTTCATAACAGAGCTCCTTTCGCAAAATGCGTTTTCGGTACCCCTATTATATGGCGGCCGCGCTTGTCTTTATTCCGAAAAGACCCCCGGTTGATCCTTTTTTCAACCGGGGGCGCGTTTTTTTATTTTTGATATTCGTATTCAAACGAGGCACGGTCGGAAACGAAAGAAAACAATGTTTTGCCGCCCTTGCGGAAGCGGTAAAACGCCCGGCAGGAGGCGCTTTCCCGAATGGTACGCGTCATGGCTCCGTTTGCCGGGGCATAAAGCGGATGCGCTTTTTTTTCGATTAATTTGACGATCAGCTCTTCATCCCCTTGCCGGACAACCGCGGTATTGTTACCGATATAAGTTGTGCGCGCGCCGAGATAAGTGGCAAGCCGGTATTCTTTCCCTCCGTGCCAAATAGTGCAAAGCAGACCGGTAAAATGGAACAGTCCGAAAGGGATATTTGCAACCGAAAGCATGAGCGAATCATGCCCTTCTTCCCCAAAGTTGCAGTGCGTCCAAAGGTACTCACTCGGAAACGACCGTCCGCGGTCGCCCTCAATATAGCCGTTGTCGCCGTCAAAGCGGTACTCCACGCCGTTGACGGTTACAGAACCGTCCACCGAATGCCAAAGGCTTTTGACCGCATGGCGGCACTCCATGAAAGGAATGAAACGGAACGGCCCCATAATGTCATAGGCAACAGGGGTGAGTTTTCCAAACGTCAACGCCCCTGTCGCGCAAAAATCCTGCGTTTGGATCGAAAGCGTCAAACCGTCCTCTCCGAATTTGTTTTCGCCAACCGAGGTGGTAAATCCATCCTGCTCCACGTGGTATTCTTCGGCGGCAAAGGGGATGTTCCATGCGCCCTCGTCGTTGATGATTTGAATGGAAGCAGAGGGTTTCCCCTCGTGAATATGCCCGGCAACGATGACCGCCAGCGTTTGTATTTTGCTTTGACTTTTGAAATACCAGCCGCCGAAATACTCGTTCATAAAAACCGCTCCCTTTTCCTTGCCATTTTTTCCATTTTATCATAAATAAAAATATTTGTCAAGGAAAAAGGAGCGCGCTTTCCCTGTTGCCTTTACTCCGCGTTTTTGAGCGCTTCGACCATATCGATCTTCTTGTTTTTCCGCGCCACCATCCAGCCGACGAGAAGCGATACGCCGAAAGTGAGCAAAATGGAAGCAAGATAAGTCAAAGGCCCGAGCATCAATTTCATTTCGTATTCCGAAGCGAGCGCCGAAAGCATCCATTGCAGTGTTCCCAGCCCGGCAGGAAGCCCGAGAATGACGCCGACGACGGTCAGCCAGATATTTTGGGAAATGAGCAGTCGCCCGATTTTTCTGCTTCGGAAGCCGAGCACTTTCAGGGTTGCGAGTTCGCGCGAACGCTCTACATAACTCATAATACCGAGGTTGTAGAGTACCACGATGCCGAGGATGACGGCGGCAATAACCAAAATGATGACCATGCCGTCCATAATTTGCACGAAACTGCCGAAACTGTCCATCAGTTGCCGTTTATCCTGCTTGCCGGAAATAAGCTCTGACGAGGGAATCTCGCCCGAATCTTGATTGGTATAAAGCGCCGATATACTATACTTGATTCCGAGTTCGTCGGCAAGTTCCGCCGTCATGGTAATGCTTTCGGTCATGATGGAACGGTTATAGCCGACCACCTTGACACGGTAAGTTTCCTCCCCACCATAGGGCGAAAACTCAATGTATTCGCCGATTTCTGCCCGGTCGGCAAGCCGCAGGCAGAGATAAACGCCGTCGTTTGAAAGGGCGATCGGCTTGTTGTTTTTGTCGATCACGTCAAATCTGCCCTTGTCGTTTTGGACAATATCCAGCGTTGCCGTGTATCCGTCAATGCTGATGCCGGAATAGCTTTCCCAGTCGGCGTCCAATTCGGCGATCAGCCCTTTTGCCCGTTCGTAATCGGTATTCTCCACAAGGTTGACCTTGGTGGTATAATGCGAAACACCGTTGTCAAGCAGATCAAGAAACCCTGCCATGGTATCGCGCATTCCAAGTCCACCGACCAAAAGAACCATACAGCCGATAATTCCGACCAGCGTCATGGCAAAACGACTTTTATGACGCGAAAGGTCGCGTAGATTCCACTTGGTTGCAAAATCCATCTTTTTGAAAATCAACAGTTTTTCAAGCAAGGATTGTTTCATCTTTTTGGGCGTGTAAGGGCGGAGCGCATCTGCGGCTGTTCCGCGTAACTGCGCTTTGACCGATAGAAAACTAATGAGCATGAGAAGCAAAATTGTTCCTACAATGACCGGGTAACAAAATACGGGTGTTGCCGCCGTCCAATCGGGCATATCGAAATAAGTGCCCATCATGCCGTTCTCGCTCATTACCGCTTTGCAAACAAAATAGCCGAGCACCGCGCCGAGCGCCGCACCGATGACGCCTATGGTCAGACCATAGAAGGAATAGTGCAAAAGAATCGTCCTGTTTTTGAACCCTAACGCCTTGAGAACACCGATTTGCGTTTTCTCCTTGGTGGCAATACGGTGCATGGTGGTAACCATCGTTAAAATGGCAATGGCAAGGAACAACACCGGCAGAATCGACCCCATCGCCTTGCCCTCAGTCGCCTCCCCCATTGCCTCTTTGTAAACGGCGTGGTCTTCCTTTGGAACCACCATCAGCGTTCTGCCGAGCTTTTCGCTGACGGCGTCCTCCAATTCGGCTTTTTCCAATTTCGAGCGCAAATTGATTTGTGCAAAAACTTTGTCGGTTGCCGACGCAAGCATTTCATCGGTCAGCGTAGCTTCCGCCTGCGTTTTTGCCGCCGCGGCAGGAACGCCGGCTTTCTGCAAGTCGTCGGCAAGATTGTTCAAAATCTTTTGCCGCAGAATAGCGTTTAGTTTTGCAGGAGAGATATAAGCAAACCCAAATGTGTTGAAATCCGGCATAACCTGGTTCGAGTCGGCAAGGCAGATCATATGCTCGCCTGCCTTGATCAGCCCGACAACCGCGCATTCAATTTCGGTTCCCTGAAATTCAAACGTCAGCGTATCGCCGACGGCAATTCCGTTTTTATTTGCAAATTTGTCCGAAAGCCAAACGCCGGCGCTTGTCTCATCATAATCCGAACCGCTCATCAGGGTAAAGGTAGAAACGGTGTAGTTTTCCGAAACGTCCAGCGCGAGGGCTTTTTTGCTCTCTCCCTTGACTTCCAGATTGACCGAGAGATAGCGCGTTGCCGCGTCCACGCCGTCAATCGAAGCAATTTTGTTAAGATCATCCTTGGTAAAACCGGTTTCCGAATACAACCGATAATCGGCGTAGTTGGTTTCCTCAAAAAAGGTTGATACATCGTATTCAATGGTTTTCCATTCCATGTTAAAGCCAAGAAAAATGCCGATTCCAAGCGTCATCATAATGATCATGGAAATGAATTGCGCCTTGTAGCTCCACGCAGTGCGGAGCATTTTTTTGAACAACATCACCACTCCACCTCGTCAGCGGAAAGCGGATTTTCCTGCTCGATGACCTCGCGGATCTTTCCGTTCTTGACGCGGATTACTTCATCCGCCATTTTCGCAATGTTCTGGTTATGAGTGACGATAACGATGGTCTTGCCGTAGTTGCGCGCCATTTCCAAAAGCAGTTTTAACACCATGACACCGGTTTCGGAATCAAGCGCACCGGTCGGCTCATCGCAAAGCAGAATTTTGGGATTCTTGCAAAGTGCGCGTGCTATGGAAATGCGCTGCTGTTCGCCGCCCGAAAGCTCCGCCGGAAAGTTATTCAGATGGTCGGAAAGCCCCACTTTGGCAATCATCTCTTTCGCGTCCAAGGCATTTTTGGAAATTTCGGAAACAAGTTTGACGTTCTCAAAAACGGTCAGTGTGGGAATCAAATTATAAAATTGAAACACAAAGCCGACCGTGGACGCGCGGTAATCGGCAAGTTCGTTGTCGGTCAGTTTGGAAATATCCGCGCCCGAAACGGTAATTTTGCCCTCGCTTGGGCTATCCAGACCGCCGAGCAGGTTGAGCAACGTGCTTTTCCCCGCTCCGGACGGGCCTAATATCACCACGAATTTGCCCTCGTCAAGAGCAAAATCGACATGATCCAGCGCGCGTAGCTCATGGTCGCCGCTTTTGTAGATTTTTGATACGTTTTCAAATTGAACGATGGACATATGAAAGCCTCCCACATTTGTTAGCATATGCTAACTCATTGTCGAAAAAGAAAGAGCAAGTTGCTCTTTTATATTTCATTTTGAGAGTTAGCCTTTGCTAACAATTATACCAGCACCTAATTGGTTTGTCAATAGGTTTTTTATTATTTTTTCCGATCGGCAGTCTTCCAGCCTTTTCTCTTTCGTTTCAAATTTCTTTTGGAGGGTAGGGTGCAGGTGGAGAGGGACTTTTCTTGCAAGAAAAGTCCCTCTCCACCTTTTTATCTTCCTATTTCTGAATCGATCCTACAAACTCCTTCAGCCGGACGCTGGGGCAATCCGCTCCGAACGCCGTTTTGGTATCACCGTAGTAGTCGACCACGCCGTTATCCATAAACAGGATTTGATCGGCGACCTCGGCGGCAAACGCCATTTCATGTGTAACGACGATCATGGTCATATTATCGTCGGCGAGCGAACGGAGAACGTTCAAAACCTCAACCGTCAGTTCGGGGTCAAGCGCCGAAGTCGGCTCATCAAAGCAGAGAATATCCGGCGACATAGCAAGCGCACGAGCGATTGCCACGCGCTGTTGCTGTCCGCCCGAAAGCTGACAAGGGTAGGCGTCGGCTTTCTCCGAAAGTCCCACCTTGGCAAGCAGTTCGTTGGCTTTCGCCTCAATTTCTGCAAACAGGGTTTTGCGCTTCGCCTTGTCTTTTTCCTGCTCTTTTGCCAACAATTTGGGCGCTAAACACAGGTTTTCGCGCACCGTGTACTGCGGAAAGAGATTGAAGTTTTGAAACACCAATCCAAAATGCAACCGCTTTTCGCGCAGTTCTTTTTCAGAAAGTTTTTTCGCTCCCTCCGCGTTAAAAAGCAGTTCCCCGTTCAAAAACATTTTGCCCTCGTCCGGCGTTTCCAAAAAGTTGATGCATCGCAAAAGAGTGGTCTTGCCCGACCCGGAAGAGCCGATGATGGCAAGCGTTTTTCCCTTTTCCAACGACAGGTCGATCCCCTTGAGAACTTCGGTGCGTCCAAAGCTCTTTTTCACGCCTTGAAATTCCAAAAATGCCATGGCTTTCTCTCCCTTCCCCCCTCAACTTTTGAAATAGGCGAGTTTCTTTTCCAGCCGCCCCAAAAGTATGGTCAATCCGCCGACAAAGAGCAAATAGAACACTCCCGTATAGAACAGCGGCCAAATGAGCGCTTGCGTTGCCGCAAGTTTTTTCGCCTGCCAGATAACCTCGGCAACCGTGATGCAGTTTGCCAGCGCCGTATCCTTGATGAGCGTGATGATCTCGTTGGACATGGGTGGTACAATTCGTTTAACGACCTGCAACAGCACCACGCGGAAAAAGATTTGCCGGCGCGTCATCCCCAAAACCTGCCCCGCTTCATATTGCCCTTGGCTGATGCTCTCAATGCCGCCGCGGTAGATCTCGGAGAAATAGCAGGCGTAGTTAATGGAAAACGCAATGAGAACCGCAAAAATTCGACCGGCATCTTCAATCCCGTAATTCAGAAAGAAAAACTTATCTACCTGCGCAAAAATTTGATGATTGAACACCAATCCCGGAACATAATAAATAATGAAGATCTGCAACATCAGCGGTACGCCGCGAATGATCCAAACGAACACCTTGGAAACGGTGCGTAACGGTTTGAAACGGCTCATGGAGCAAAATGCAATGGGAAGCCCCAGCGGAATGCCGACAAGCAAGGTAACGCAAAAGATCAGACAGGAAAGTTTAAACCCGTTGAGCAAAAAAACGGTGATTTGCCAAAATGTCATGGTAAAAATCCTTTCGAGAAAATCGAAAAACAGCCGTCAACGGCGCAGGAGTTCTCACCCCTGCGCCGTTGTGCGGTTAAGCAACAAAAATTTAAAAACGGAAGACTTTGAAAAAGGTCGTTCTCAAAGAACTCTTATTTTTGACTGGTGAAATCGGTGATAACCGTGGTGGCAACGCCGTATTTCTCAGCAAGGGTAAGCAGTTCGCCGCTCTTTGCAAGCGCCTCAAGCTGCTCGTTAACTTTTGCGGTCAAGTCGCTTCCCTTCTTGAAACCGATGGCATAGAACTCGGTATCGCCCGAAAGAGTTTCCACAATGGCAAGATCGGAATAGTCACCCTTGCCGCAGTAGCTCTTGGCAAGCTGAACGTCCAAAACAGCGAAATCAGAAGCGCCGGATTTGACTTCCATCAGCGCGTCGGTCTGTTTCAAAACGGTTTTCACGGTAGCTTCGGTAAAGTTCTCTTTTGCAAAGCCTTCGCCGGCGGAACCAGCCTCTGCTGCTCCGGCTTTTCCGGCAAGGTCGGCAGCAGTGGCAATGCCGCTATCCTTTTTCGCAACTACAACCTGCTGATTTTCCATGTAGTTATAGGAAAAATCAACCTTGGAAGAACGCGCTACGCCATCGTCATCCGAGCAGTTTGCGGTAAAGCCGTTCCAAACGCAGTCGATGGTGCCGGAGTTAAGATCCATGTACTTATTATCCCAGTTGATCTCTTTGAAGATGATCTTGTAGCCGAGAGCGCCGAACACCTTCTCGGCAAGTTCGGTATCAAAACCGACCAGTTTTCCGGTTTCGTCCACATAGTTCATCGGGGCATAATCGGTATAGCCGACGGTAACGACTTTTTCTTCGGGTTGTGCGTCTTCGGTCTTTTTGCCGCAGGATGCGAACATTGCGACGGTTGCGAGCAGAAGGACTGCCGCCATTGCGATTGCGATAAGCTTTTTCATTTTTTGTTTCTCCTTTTTTGTTTGGCTCTTTGCCTTTTTGATTTAGCAGTTTAACGCTTTAGCCTGCTAAACTGATGAATTCATTATAGCACTTTTCAAACAAATGTCAATAGTTTTTTGCAAATTTTTTCCGTTTTTTAAAAGTTTGATAAAAATATCAAATTTAATAGTTTTTGCAATTTGTTTTTATTAAACATGCACAAAGTAAATATGGGGAAGCCAAACAACAGACAACATTTGTTATAGTAGGGTAGGTTTGCAAGTAACAAAATCCCAAAAACAACAAGTTATAACCAAACTTCCCGTTTTTCCCCAAACCGCCGCGCCAACCCACAAAATGTGGGTTTAGAAAGAAAAAGGACGAAGAATTTTCTTCGTCCTTTTTCTTGTGCTGTGACGTGACACGTCACAGCCGGCGCGGCGAGGGAGGAGAAGACCTTGAGGGGGTGGGCGGTTTCCAAAGGAAACCTTTCTTATCAAGAAAAGTCCCCCTCCCCCTGCATATCCTTCTCCCTAAAAGCCGTTTTTTACGTTTCCAGTGCTTCGGCAAGGGCGGCGAGATCGTCCTCAGTGGTTGACCAGCTGGTTGCAAAGCGGACGACGGTATGCGCTTCGTCATAAGGCTCCCAAATGGAGCAACCGATCGTTTTCCGAATCCGCTCCAATCGATCATTTTCCAGAATGACGAACTGCTGATTGGTGGGCGACGGCAAAAAGAACGGAATGGCGCGCGCGGCAAACAAGTCTTTCAGGCGCTCTGCCATTTGAATGGCGTACGCACCGATGCGGAAATACAGATCATTTGTAAAAAGTGCGTCGAACTGTACCCCCAGGAGCCGCCCTTTGGCAAGCAGAGCGCCCCGTTTTTTTACCGACGTCAAAAAGTGCGCCGGGCGATTCCCCTTGGTAAAAACGACTGCCTCACCGCAGAGCGCGCCGACTTTCGTGCCGCCGATGTAGAACACGTCGCAAAACCGTGCAAGCTCGGGGAGCGTCAGGTCGCATTCCCTGCTCATCAATCCATAGCCGAGGCGCGCGCCGTCCACAAACAGCGGAATTTTGTATTCGCCGCAAATCGCTGAGATTGCCTCCAGTTCCTTTTTAGAATAAAGCGTGCCGTATTCGGTGGGATAGGAGATGTAAACCATGCCAGGAAACACCATATGCTCGCGGCTATCGTTTTTGTAAAAGTCGATCAGATATGCGCGCAGTTCGGCGGCGTCGATCTTTCCCTGATGGTGCGGTAACGGGAGCACTTTATGCCCGGTATATTCGACCGCACCGGATTCGTGCGCGTTGATATGTCCGGTCACAGCGGCAATCACGCCCTCGTAATCGGCAAGCATAGCCGAAATAACCACAGCATTGGTCTGCGTTCCGCCAACCAAAAATTCGACCTGCGCCGCCTCTATACCGACAGCGCGGCGGATCTTCTCTTTTGCGCGCTCGCAGTATTCGTCTGAACCGTAGCCGGGTTGCGGTGCCAAATTGCTTTTGATCAATGCTTGCAATACCTCGGGGTGCGCCCCGGTGGTATAATCGCTTTCAAAGGTGATCATTGCTTTTCTCTTCCTTTATATAATTCTTTCCATTCCTCTTTGGTCATGCGGTTGACATGCCCTTTGCGTACCTCGTTCAACTGCGGAACCGGCACACTTTCGCTCCTCCATTGATGGGAAAAGCCGAGCTTTTCCTGCACGCGCCGCGATTTTTCATTGCCATCGTAATAGCCGCACCAAACGCGCTCCAGTTTTAAATCCTCAAAAGCATGGCGCAATAATTCACGCGCCGCCTCCGGCACAATTCCCTGTCCCCAATAGGGCTTGCCCAGCCAGTAACCAAGCTCGGCTTCGTCGTCCCCTGTGGCAAGATCATTGCGGTGCAAGCCAATGCTTCCCACAGGCAAACCGGTCTCTTTCAGCACAATGGCATAGGTCTCGGGCTTGGAGAGCACGTTGCGAATGATCTCGCGGCTGTTTTCCACGCTCGTGTGCACCGGCCAACCGGCGGCAGGTCCGACATCGGGATCTTTGGCATAGCGGTAACATTCCTCCGCGTCCTCTTCCGACCACGGGCGCAAAATCAAGCGTTCGGTTTCCGGTAACGTCCGACGCATCGACCGCTCCATAATATCAAAATCCACCAATTTGCCGTCGATTTTGAAATATCCTTTAAAGGTGCCGATTTTTTCAAACCCGAATTTTTGATAAAGTGAGATAGCGCGATCATTATCGCTCCGCACTTCCAGCGAAATGATCTCGGAGCGTGCAACAACCGCCGCAAAGTTGAGGATGGTTTGCATCAGTTGCGTTCCGATCCCTTTTCCCCAAAACGCCTTTCGGACGGAAATGCCGAATTCGCCGCGATGCGCCATTCGTTTGCGGTGAAAAACGCTGTAATTCGCCAAGCCGACGATCTCGTCGCCCGATTTTGCAAGCCAAAGCCGATCGGTTTTTGAAGCGCAGGCGGAGGCAAGGAATTCTTTCTCCTGTTCTACGGAAAACGGAATGCCATCGGCTCCGAAAGTCAAGTTATCCGACTCCGCGCCGACAGCCGCCGAATACGCCAGGATTGCTTCGGCGTCCTCCGGTGTTGCGCGAACGATGAAAATTCCATTCATCTTTTTTCCCTCCGATCGCAAATAAGCTACATTTTTACTTATTATAACACAAATAACTTTTCAGTGCAACAGAAAAACAGAAGAAACGAAAAAAGGAGCTTTCTTCCCAAAAGGCGGAATGCTCCCAAAAATTTCAATTTACCGATTGATCAATTCGCCTTTTCCCCTGCGCAAATCGTCCGCCGGAAACGGCAATCAGCACTTGAGACGGCGCATAAAAAATCCAAATCCAATAGCCCACGCCTGCAACGCCAACTGAGGAAAGTCCCACGCAAACGTCACAAGCAAGAAAAAGCACAAAACCAATCGAAAGCAAAATGCTTCTGCGCTTTTCCTCCGGCTCAACGGTACGGAATGCGCCAAACAGATGCTCGATCAGGTTGCCGATGAGTTGAGGGGCATAGAACGCGGTTGCAACGTAGAGCTGCAAAAATAACTTCAGGGGGCCTAAAACAGCAAGCGCCACAAAAGTAGCGCCGAATCGCAACGAAAAGCTGATGACGGCTTGTTTTTTGCTTCGCCGAATCTGCAAAGCATGGAAAATTTGCGCCGCAAAAAAGGTACATACGCCGAGTGTGTAATGATCCTCCAAAACGAGTAAAAAAACGTCGCTGATAAGCGTAAACAGCATTGCCGGAACCAAAAGGAACCGACGGCGGAAAAGCGGATCATCCTGATTTGTGGATGAAAACTCCAGCGCTACATAGCAAAACGCGCCTGCGATTACAAAAAATTTCCAAACGGTGGAAGGAAGCAACAAAGTTTGCCCATACCGGTCGCTGAAAAAGAAGAGAAAGAAAAACAAGCTCTCCAAACTCAAAAAACAGCATATTCCGCGCCACTGCGATTTTTCCATTTTGCGAGCTTGTTCCATACGTTTTCCCTTTCCTTCAAAAATCGACGTTTTTATTGTATCACAAAAGCGCGCATTTTGCAAGAGGTATAAAAGTCGCGTTTGCAATTCTCTGCAAACGCGATTTTTTTATTTGGTATTCTTTCTGAAAAGAAGGATAGAAATCATCCTCCGATCAAAAAGTCAAACACTCTGTTTTTATAGTCGGGCGCTTCGTCGTAAACTGCGTGCCCAAAGTTCGGATATTCGCAGTAATCGCACCCCAACGCTTCTGCCGTCTCTTTTGCCCCGGCGGCGGTGGTCACTCGATCTCCGGCTGCCGAGATCACCAGCGTTTTCGCTTTGATTAGCCCGAGAGACCCCAAAACATCGAATCTTTTTCCGGCGTTGAGATAGATCAGAAAACGCGTCGTTTTTTCATTGGTTGCAATCGTTTTGATTTGGGAGAAGACCTCGCCGTATCGTTTCAGCGTTTCCGCTGAATAGATCGTTTGATAAAAATCGGCGGTCATCTCGTCAATTTTTCCGTTTGCCGCAAGGGATTCCCAGCGCGACAGGACGGCTTCGGTCTCCGCATTCATTCGCGAAAGCGTAGATCCGAGAACAAGCTTTTTTACCCGTTTTGGAAAACCGATTGCCAACTCCTGCGCCGCCATACCGCCGAGCGACGCCCCGAAAACACAGGCGTTTTCAATTTTTAACTGCTCCATAACCTCCGCCGTATCTTCGGCAATATTTCGCACGGTGTACCCCATGTGCGGCATTTTGTTGCGGTCGATCAAGTAGACGGTGAATCGATCGGTGAAAATGCGGTATGCCGATTCGATTACTTCCGCCTGTTCAAAAAAACCGTCATAGGAAAGCCCGGGAAGAATGACAAATGCCTCTTCCCCTCTTCCGAATTTGACGACCTCGACTGTGCCGTTTTGAATTTGAATTGTTTTTAATTCTGCCATTTCGCGTTTTCCGTTTTATTGCCCCATCATTTCCAGCATTCTGATCAGAATATGGCTGGAATTTGCGCCGGCAATGTCGCCAAAATCGGTATATGTTTCATGTGCGTTTCCGTCTGCCTTATCGGAGAGTGCGCGAATCACCACAAACGGTTTTCCGTATTTGATACACACCACGGCAACCGACGCGCCTTCCATTTCGCAGGCAATCGCGTCAAAATCCTCTTGCAGGCTTTTTACGTAAGTTTCCGATGCAATAAACTGATCTCCCGTTGCAATCGTCCCCTTAAAAACGTGATCCGCGCCAACCGTTTCCACCGCCGCCCGATAAGCAAGATCGACAAGGGTGGGATCGCACTCGTAGTAAAGTCCTTCCGTAATTCCGGCGCCGGGATCTCCCGATGTCCAAATAAAACCATCGTTTGTAATTCTGCCGTAATCATGTTCCACCAAACGCGTAGCAATAATCTCGTCAAACACCTGCGTTTCGTCGGTAACGCCACCGGCAATCCCTGTAAAAAGGACTTTGGAAATGTTATAGGTATTCAACATGGTGGTTACGCCGGAAGAGGCACGCACCTTTCCGATGCCTGCTCTTGTAATAACGACCGCTTGTCCGTGAAGCGTGCCTACGTGATAGTCCACGCCGCCGATCGTATCCACGCGGTCGATCTTCGCTTCCGAGAGAAGTACGGAAATCTCGTTGTCCATAGCGGAAATAATTCCAATACGTTCCTTTTGCGCCGCGGACGCGCATCCTGTTCCGCACAGCAGAACAAACAGAAAAATAAAAATCAATAAAACAGAAACAATCCTTTTCATTTTTTGCTCCTTTGGGGGTTTATCATTTAAAAATGTCGCTTTTCGACGAAAGCATTTTATACATTCAAATCGTCGCATACGTTCCGTCCGGATTCTTCGCGTGCTTCAGGGTAAACTTTTTACGATAGGTCTTATTCATCGCAAAAGCAATCTCGCGAAAATGATACCAATCGTTCTCCGGCAAATCGCTGACGTAGAAAATTGTAAACCCATCATCGGTTTTGCGAATGCCGAGAATTTTAAAGTTTGTAATTCCCAATTTTTCGGCAAAGCGATAAGCCGTTTCCATCCGTTCTGTTTCCTGCTTTTGCAAATTTTTAAGATGTCGTTTCTCGTCTTCTTTTCGGCGCGCTTTCTTTTCGGCAAAAAGTTGCTTTAATTCCTGCTTGCGGTGATATCGCTTCCAAAACGGATATTCTTCAAATTTTTCAAAATAATGGCAGCCCTTGGCAATACAATCATGCTCGTTCATGATTGTCACCGTAACGATCCCCTTATGATCCGCGTGGTGGCAAAAGCCGACAATTGCAGGTGTATCGACGGTTGCATAGGCGCCGCCAAGCATTTGAACGGTGCGAAAAGGTTCGTTGCTGTTCAGATATTTCATGTCTTTTTCAGCCATCTCTTTCTCCGTGCTTATTCTATTGCCTTCAATTCCCTTTTGACCTTTTCCATATCGCTGCATGTTAAAAGCGGAATCAATCTGTTTATCTCATCTATACTCCTATCCCACCATTTGAAACGAAGCAAAAGTTCAATCATTTCATCATCAAACCTTCTCCGTATTTCTTTTATGGGATTTCCGACAGCAATCGTATAGGGGGCTATATTTTTTCCAACAACGCTGTTTGCGCCGATGATTGCACCGTCACCGATATGAACACCGGGTAGAATAACTGCGTTCTGCCCGATCCAAACATCGTTTCCAATAACGGTATCCCCCTTTATGGGAAGATCACTTTTTTCGGGCGGCTCCATATTCCATCCCTCCAACGTATAAAACGGGAATGTTGTAATCGCGTTCATCTGATGATTCGCACCGTTCATAATAAATTCTACGCCTGCCGCTATTTGACAAAACTTGCCGATAATAAGCTTGTCCCCGTTCCAACCATAATGGTACGTAACATGGCTTTCAAAATCAAAATCTGCGATATAGGTAAAATCTCCGACATCGATATTGGAATTCTTAATTGTGGGTTTAACGTATATTTCTTTGTCATATCCGGCTATCGGATAGATGACGTTCGGATTTGGAATTTTTTCGTTTTTCATATTATCCACCTCCGCAAATACCAAACGCAAAAAAAAGCCGTCTCCGGCGCATGATTCCACGCTTTTCATATTTTTATTATAACTGATATTCAATCAATTGTCAATGTATTTCACATGTTGAAAAGTGTAAATTCAAAGATGCCAAAAAAGAAAAAAGCAGCCAATCGGCTACCTTTTTCTGGTTTTACACCCCCTACGGAAATGCAACCTGTATGCTATAGGCATAATTACCTTTGTCTTTTTTCCTTTTGCACTCTATCACGCACTTTTTTATAAGTATCTGGTGGCAATCGCAAAGAAAACGCCTTTTTAGCCGCTGTTAGCGTTTTTGTTTTGTTCATTGGTGCCCTCCAATAGTGATATCATAATATCTTGATATTATATATCATAATTTAAAATATAATTCAAATAAATAGAAAAAGAGTAAATTTTCTAGGAAAAACAAACAATGAAATAATGTACAAAAATCAATGTCGTCGGTTCAAAACCTACAGATAGGAAAAAGTCCAAAATGACAGCTATCAAACGAAACATTTTTGCCCAACTTTCGACTGCATAAATATTTGCAGAAAGAACGGAATATTCAAAAAATAACGAATAAAAAAGAGCAAGATTGCATATCTTACTCTTTTTTATGCACTGTTAGCTAAATCACCAGTGCATTATGGCTTTCCTTCATGCCCTATCTTTGGACTAAAACACCCTTATATTTTCCCAAAATAAATATGTTTCTCTTTTAGAAATGATCTCCATTGAAACTGACTGCTTTGCCGGTGTTGATTTCAATCTCCTTCTTGTCTGAGAAAAACCATTGCAATGATGTTTCGTCGTATCTGTTTGTCAAAGATATTATCCGTTGATTTGTTGAACCCAACAAACGTCTTTTTGTTTCGGGACGAGAGTCGTTATAATTTCCGTCCAAGATAACGTCGCAGTTGCCTAAAATATTCTTCACGTCTTCAAACTCTCTTCCGGTAAACGAAATAACGCCGAGTCCAAGCTCATGTATTTTGTCGGTTAAGACGGAAAGATTTTGTTGTAGCGTAGGTTCGCCTCCCGAATATGTGACGCCTTCTATCCCGAACTTTTCTTTCGCTTCTCTTATGATTGCAACAAGTTCTTCAAGAGAAAGAATATAAAGCGACTGTTTTTATATGCTTAAATAATGACTATAAGTCCTCTATACGCTTGCGCCGAGGGCGTAAGCTTTTGACAGGTTTTCGTTGCCCTCTATTTCCTTCGGCGAGGTTACGCCGCCTACGAACAGGGTTTTAACAAACTCCACCCCGTCGAAACAGTCCACCCAACCCTGAACGCCTTTCATTGCGCCCTCGGGGACGTAAGACTCGTTTTCCGTAGCGGTTGCAAGAAGGTAAACTTTCTTAAATTTATAATCCCTCGAATAGAGAGGATTAGCCCTGTCTATCATGGTTTTCATCTGTCCGCTCATCTCGTAATAATAGATGGGCGTAGCCCATACTATAACGTCCGCCTGCTCCATTTTGTCGGTTATCCCGTTGGCGTCGTCGTCTATTACGCAATGCCCCAGCTTTTGGCACGCAAGACAGCCACGGCAAAAGGAAAGGTTTTTACCCCTTAAAGATACCGTTTCCACGTCATGCCCCACGGACTTAGCTCCACCTGAAAAGGCTTGCGCCAATATATCAGAATTGCTGCCCGAACGAAGGCTTGTAGATATTATAAGAATTTTACTCATTTTTTTATTCTCCATACGTAATAATTATATTGACGTCTTTTTCGCCGAGAAGAGAGGATAATTCGGCTTGCGTTTTATCCGTTATTTTCCCCAACCTCGTATACGCCCACGTGTTGGAACCGTAAAAAATAACTATCTGATTTCCCGAATAAAGAACTATATCCCCGGGCGACGTCGTTATTCTTTCGTCCTCTCTTTTTAAGTTTACGCCGAGTGACCCCACCTGTTCGAATCCGCCGTATCTTGACATATTTACGGTTATAGCCCCGTTTTTTGCAAGATTTTTTAATGTGGAAACGCTGTCGTTGTCTTCCCAAGATACCGCTACTTTCTTTCCGTCAATATTGAGTTTTAAAGTATTTTCCATATCGTAATTCCCCTCCGCCGCATTTTCTTCTGCGGTGTCCGAATACGTAATACTTTCTTCCACGCCGCAGGCGGAAACACAGAACGAAACAAAAAGCAAAACGGCTATAACAAAAAATTTTATTCTCTTCATAAATTAAGGTATTTTTCAAAGAACGTCTGCAACTTATCAAACGGGATAACTTTACCCTCGCCGCCGTCGTAAAGGTCGGTGTGCGATGCGCCCTTTATTACAAGAAGCTGTTTATTGTCCGAATAGGGATTATCCTTTATCATATTATCGTAAGCGTCCTTGCCGAAATAGAAGGAATGAGCCTTGTCGCCGTGCATTATCATAACGGCGGAACGTATCTCGTTACTGTATTTTAAAATAGGCATATTCATAAACGACATACAGCCCGTCTTGTTCCAGCCGCCGTTTGAGTTGAGCGAACGGGGATGATAACCCCTATCAGTCTTATAATACGCATAGTAATCCTTTACGAAATCGGGAGCGTTTTCGGGCAGAGGGTCTATAACGCCGCCGCCGAGTTCGTATTCGCCCGAGGCGTATTCCTTAGTGCGTTGCTTATTCAAAGCTACCTTCTTTTCGTAACGAGCCTTTTCACTGTTTTCGCTGTCGAAATATCCGTTGGCGTTTACCCTCGTCATGTCATACATGGTGGATGCGACGGTAGCTTTAATTCGGGTATCGAGAGCCGCAGCGTTTACGGCTAAGCCGCCCCAACCGCAAATACCTATTATTCCTATCCTTTCGGGATCTACGTTCGGCTGAACGGACAAAAAGTCCACCGCCGCCTGAAAGTCCTCTGTGTTTATATCGGGCGAAGCCATATATCTCGGCTCGCCGCCGCTCTCGCCCGTAAACGACGGGTCGAATGCGATAGTCAAAAATCCTCTTGTCGCCATCTCCTGCGCGTAAAGTCCGCTGCATTGTTCCTTTACCGCGCCGAAAGGTCCCGAGACCGCAATAGCCGCAAGTTTCCCTTTTGCGTTCTTCGGAACAAACATATCCGCCGCAAGCGTAATACCGTAACGATTGATAAAGGTAACCTTTGAATGGTTTACCCTTTCGTCCTTTTTATACGTCTTATCCCATTCTTTAGTAAGGTTGAGTTCAGCCGTTTTCATCATATTTTTTGCCTCCAAAGAGTTTATTGCCAATAAAGATTATTATCTAACTAACTTTAAATACGGTCGCTTCACCGTAATAATTTCGCAAAATTAAGTTGATTTATAACGTTTCGTATGATATAATATAATTATAAAACCTAAACCTGACTTTATGTCAAGAGTTTTTACGCAAAAAGGAGAAAAATTTTTTAATACCATCGGTCAAATATCCGAAATGTTCGGTTTGCCTATTTCCACCCTGCGCTATTACGATAAAGAGGGATTGTTCCCTAATATCGAAAGGCAGTCATTCGGAGAAAAAGAGATGGAAGCGCTTAACGTTATCGAGTGTTTAAAAAAGCCGGGACTTGAAATAAAGGATATAA
Organism: Oscillospiraceae bacterium; assembly: GCA_015063325.1. Taxonomy (GTDB): domain Bacteria; phylum Bacillota; class Clostridia; order Oscillospirales; family CAG-272; genus UMGS1865. The sequence continues at coordinate 186,946 of SVUK01000003.1, forward strand.
AAAAGTTCATGGCTTGGTGCGTGGAAGGCGCAAGCACTTATAAGGAGCGCAAAGAACTTTTCGAGTCGCGTAAAAAAATCGTCGAGTGCGAAATGATAAAACTTCAAAAAACGCTTGATATGCTAAATTTCAAATGCTGGAATTACGACGTTGCAATACGTGACGGCAACGAAGTAAGGTTAGAGGCACTGATTCCCGATAGCCTCCCCGACGACATACGCAAACTTTACGACAACGCCCATTCATAAAAAAAGGAACGGATCAAAAAAAGCATCCCCCATTTTTGCTATCATATTTCAGAATCTACAAGTGATAATATGATCTTTTTCCCGTTCTTCAGGATGATATAACATATATCCAAGTTCTTGATCCATATTCCAGTATAATAGAAAATGAAAAAAATTTTGGGAAAAGCAAAAAAAACTTTCAAAAAAATACTAATGTCGTAAGTTCAAGTCCTACATTATATAAAATTTTAAAAAAAGACAGCTATAAAATGTAATCATTATGTCTAAATGTAAAAATGCATAAAAATTATAGAATGTATCGTAATATACAGTAAAAATGTAATAAAAAAGGCGGATTTGCATAAAATCCGTCTTTTTTATTCGTGACAGCTATTTTGTCACTAATCATGTCTCAAGCTCGTAAAACAGCTGTCATCCGATAAGATATTATTTATACATCTTCAATATCTCGTTGTAAGAGTCCACAATGCTTCTCAAAACGCCCATTTGAGTAAAGTCCTCCGGGTAAGCGATATTGATCTCTCGTATCATACTGAGATTTTCAATAGGCAATACAACGATCTTTTTCTTTTTTAACTCATCCATGCAAACGCTTTTCGGGAGCACGGAAACGCCGAAATCCCGTCGAATAAGATCTTTGATGGTTGCCAGATTATCCACTTCCAGAATCACGTTGAACTCGTTGATGCTTGTATTGTTGCTTTCCAAATGAGCCACAAACAAATTTCGTGTACCGGATTCCGGCAGACGAAGGATCATACGTTCTTTTTTTAATTCATTGAGCGTTACCATGCTGCGATTAACAAACGGATGATTGACGGAAACAGCCAACACAAGATAATCGGTATCCAGCAGGACATACCGGATCTTCGGATCGGCAACTCTTCCTTCCACAATCGCCAAATCAATCTCATAAGAACGAAGCATCGTATAAAGATTATTTATATTGGATGTAATCATTTTTATGTTCAAGTGCTTTTGAGAAGCACAGTATTTTGCAAGTGCCTCGGCAATGGAATTGCTTTCGGAAGTATGTGTAACGCCGATGGTAAGGTGCCGAACGGATGTTTGACCGTCAGATAAATCCTGTTTCAAATTTTTAAAAAGCCCCTGAATTTTCTTTGCGCACTTAATGACCTCTTCCCCTTGGTTTGTCAGGTGCAGTCGCCCGTTTGCCCGCTCGAAAATCTTGACTCCGAGTTCCTCTTCCAGCTGCTTGATCTGATGGCTTACGGCAGGTTGCGTAAGGTGGAGTTCTTCCGCTGCTTTTACAAAACTTCCTTTTTCATAAATCTGCAACAAAGTTTTTACTTTCGGATCAATCATCTCTCTGCCTCCCGCTATATAAATAAATTTTATAGGCATGCAACAAACTATAATTTGACATTATGGCGTTACATAATATAATATTATATATCACCTGACAGAAAAAATCAATAGGAGGGAGGAAAATATGTTGTTTGAAAAAGATAAAGAAAATGACTCCTATTCGCCTTTTCGTTCATTACCCATGCAGGCGGCGTTGGGATTATACCTTCCGCACGATGAAGAATGCTCTAATCCTTTTTCAAAAACGAAGCCGACACACAATGATAAAAGCGTGTGTCAAGAATCAACGCAAAACAAAAACGAAAGCCATGCGAACAAGGAAAACCAAACTCACAGCAATCAAAATTGAACGAAAAAGCCGAGCAGAATCAAATGCTGTTTCGGCGCGAGTTAAGAAACTCGGAATTGTGACCACAAAATTATATTGTAGCGAGGAAAAAATGTCTTCTTTTGAAAAGAAAAAAGAACTGTTCGAGACAAAACCGGTCATGCAAGCCATTGTATCCCTTGCTTTTCCGTCTGTCATCGGACAGATTATTTTGGTTATTTATAATATTGCCGATACATTTTTTGTCGGAATGGCAAAAAGCGACGCTATGATTACGGCTGTGACCGTCTGTATGCCGGCATTTATGTTTTTGTCGGCAATTTCCAACCTGTTTGGTGTCGGCGGTGCCAGTGTAATCTCGCGAGCATTGGGAAAGCGTAAAGAAAAAGAAGCGACGGACGCCTCCCGTTTTGCTGTGTGGGGCTGCCTTTTCGTAACATTGTTATATTCACTCGGTGCTTACCTGATGTTGGACATCTTTGTCGATCTGCTCGGGGGAAGCGATCCTTCCGTACATTATCATTCCAAAATGTATATGATCGTCACGGTTGTGATAGGCGGAGTGCCAACGGCAATGAACACTTTGCTGTCTCATTTGCTTCGGGCAGAAGGACGATCTTCGTATGCAAGCTTCGGAATCGCCATCGGCGGTATTTTGAATGTTATCTTGGATCCGCTTTTTATGTTCGTCGTTCTGCCGGCGGGAAACGAAGCGTTGGGTGCCGCCATTGCAACCATGATTTCCAATTTAATCGCTCTTTTATATTATGTCCTTATTATTTTGAAAAACCGAAAAAGGATGATCTTTTCAGCCGTGCCAAAGCGCACCATGTTTCATGCAGACATTCCGAGAAACATTGTTCTCATTGGCTTCCCCGCCTGCTTGATGACGCTTTGCGAAAACATCTCTTATGCCATTTTAGATAATCTGATGGTGGCAACCGGAACATCGGCGCAAGCCGGAATCGGTGTTGCCAAGAAAGTCAACATGCTTGCCCACAGCGTCGTTCGCGGGATGACACAGGGCGTTTTGCCGTTGATCGGATATAACTACGCTTCCGGGAACCGTACCCGGATGAAAAAAGTCGTTTTTTTATCCGGCAGTATTTCGCTCGGCATTGCCCTATCTTGCATGGGCGTCTCTCTGCTTTGGAACAAACAACTGATCGGATTGTTTATTCAAAGCAATTCCGACTCGCTGATATACGGTGCGAAATTTTTGAAAATCCTCTGCCTGGGCGCGCCTTTTTCCGCTTTTGCTTATACCGTCATTTCCTTTTTTCAAGCAGTTGGACGCAGTTTGTATTCTTTGATTTTGGCGTTGCTCCGAAAAGGCATTTTGGATATTCCGCTTATGTTCATATTGAACAACTTGTATCCCACATTCGGAATCGTATGGGCAACACCCATCGCGGATTTTCTTTGCTGTGCTACATCGGTTGTTCTCTTTTGCGGATACCTCAAACGCCACGGAAAAGATAAAATGCTACCCCTGATAGCGGAATCTGTTTCTCCCCGCTCTGCAAACCGAATTCTCGATATATCTTCCACTTCACATACATGATGTGCAAGATATTTGAATTGCCGTAGAAAACAAATTCCAAAAACTCGTTTGAAGACCCGCGTGTGGGTTCGAGTCCTGCAGGTTCCGAAAAAGCGCAAAATGACAGCTATAAAACGAAACATTTTGTCCAACTTTTTCTATGCAAAAACCTTGAATAAACGTGCAAATTATTCATATTTTTTATTCACTGACAGCTATTTAGATGTTCTACCCGACAGGGCGGGCAACGCCCGCCTTTTCTTCACACGCAAACGGCTTGCCGTTTGCTACGAACCGACCCCATCCTTCGGATGGAACAGATCGATCCGATGGTAGACCAAAAGCAGGGGAGCGGAAAATCCGCTCCCCTGCTTTTGGCTCCCCCTACTGGACTTGAACCAGTGACACCCTGATTAACAGTCAGGTGCTCTACCGACTGAGCTAAGGAGGAATATTCAGTTTTTCGGAAATCTTTTTATCAGGCATTTCCGATTGCCCTTCCTGCGGTCGCCTATCGGCGACAACAGTCAGTGTGCTCACATTCGCTTCGCGAACCCGACTGAGCTAAGGAGGAATATTCGTTTTTCTGCACCAGTCCATTGTGAACCGTGCATTTCCCCTTTTAAGGGTTCAGGGGAAACGTATTCGGTTTCCCCTGAAAAGTGTCGGCTATGAGCGATCTTCCCGGGCCGTCGCCAGCCAAGTATTGTTGCCACTGCAGAGCTTAACTTCCGTGTTCGGGATGGGAACGGGTGGACCCTCTGCGTTAAAATAACCGACTCGAATCGGGAGCGATTGCCTCCGATCCTTATTCTTTTGTGTCAGCGTTGAGCTATTTTCCCGGGCCGTCGCCAGCCAAGTATTGTTGCCACTGCAGAGCTTAACTTCCGTGTTCGGGATGGGAACGGGTGGACCCTCTGCGTTAAAAACACTGACTATCGGGCACAAACTGCTACCCGATATGGTGCGCCTTCGGGGACTCGAACCCCGGACCCACTGATTAAGAGTCAGTTGCTCTACCAGCTGAGCTAAAGGCGCAGATCCCTTTGGCGTTCTTTTGTGAACATTCTGCCCACAGAAAATCGAATAAAGGTGTGGAGTATGTGCTCCGGAAAAGTTAAAGCGAAACTCAACAATTTGCAGAACCGCAAAGGAAAGATTGTTTCTTTTCCTTTTTCAGTTCAAGCACTCGGTC
>SVUK01000016.1 GCA_015063325.1 Oscillospiraceae bacterium
GGTCGAAATTTAGGCGAGCAAATAGCGAGCAACTAAATTTCGGGAACCGCAACAGGATCATAACGGTCCGGCCGTCCCATCGAAAAACAGAGTTACTCTCACAAGTTGAGTTTAACTATATACGGAAGCGTATCGAAGTGGTCATAACGGCCCTGACTCGAAATCAGGTAGCCCGCAAGGGCTCGTGGGTTCGAATCCCACCGCTTCCGCCAAAAGAAAAAGTCGTCTTTTGACGACTTTTTTGTTTTGTAGGTGGGGTTCGAAGGGGAGCGGTAGTGAATGAAACGTCCGGTGGACGTTTCAGAGCCGCGGAAGACCGAGCGCCGTCGAGGCGCGAGACCGAATCCCACCGCTTCCACCAAAACCACACGGCGAGAACCTTCTCCCTTTTTGCGGCAGCAAAAAGGGAACCATGCGCGGCAAATACCATAGCAAAAAAGTTTGTTATCTACCGCCGTGCATATTGGTTCAGAGACCTTGATGGGTCACCATACAAAAAGGCACTCCAAATCGGAGTGCCTTTTTGTAATTGAACAGGAGTACTTTACAAACACGGCTCGCAAAAAAATCGTGGTTTCTTATGCTATTCATCTTTGATATAAAGCAAAATATCCTCCACCCGACAATCCAAAAAGCTGCAAAGATCATTCAAGGTTACCGTGCTGATGGGTTTGTTATGTTTTAATCGGTCAAGCAAACTCCGGCTGACATTGAATGTGTTGACGAGTTTATAGGTCGAAATCTTTTTTTCTTTCAACGTTTTATAAAGTGGCTCGTATGAAATCATATTATCACCCCTTTATAATGGTAAATTGTGCTCGCCTCCTTGACAATTGTCTATATATAGAGTATAATAAATAATAATGATTTGAGGAGGCCGGTATGAAATTTGATCAACAATGTGTTTTTAGTGTTATTATGCCTTGTTACAATTCTGAACCATATTTAGAGGATGCTGTAAAGAGTCTTCTGGCACAAACATTCTCCGGTTGGGAATTGATCGCTATAAATGATGGGTCAGTTGACAACACATTCAAAATTTTAGAATCCTATGCAGAAAAAGACCAGAGAATACGAGTATTTTCTAAAGAGAACGGCGGCTATGCAACTGCTATTTCGTACGGACTAGATAAAATTCGCGGAAAGTACTTTTTAATGATGGGGTCTGACGATAAACTTTATCCTACCTTGTTTGAAGAAATCGCAAAACGTGTTCTTACTACAGAGCCGGATATTGTGTGTTTTAGAACAGCCCAAGTAAAAAGCAAGCAAATAATTGGCTATGCGGATTGTATTACGGAAGAAATATATGTGGAAAACACCTCGTTAAAAGAGATTGAAGAAAATTATGCAGATATTTGTAGCATTCTTTTTTCAAGAGACACATCTAAATGTTATAAAAGCAAACTTCTCTTTGAGCAACGGATGTTAGGCACAACCGGCCTAGACGCAGACAGCATTTTCTCTATGGTTTTCTGCCATAAAATATCATCGGTGCTTTTCTTACCGGTTGTGGGATACCATTGGACTTTGAGAGGCGACTCTATTTCCGGGAGACTAGCATCTCTCCAAGATAACACCGACCGATTAAGCAATTGGAAAGCATTTTTCAATTATTTATTGAAATTGCCACAAAAAGAAATCTGCAAAACCGAATCTTCATATTTGAGATATGTTGCAGATACGGTGTTCTACTATCTCCCTTGTGTAAAACTTTACGATTTCAAACGATTGAATTTTATTAGATCAGTGAACAGACTATATTTGAAAACAGCGAGAAAATGCAATATTCCCGTGCCATTCAAAACAGTATTTCAAATGAAGTTCGTCTTTTTGACACAACTCATTAAAAGAACAGGCAAAAGGTTTTCTGTAGGCCCTAAAAAATGATTGGCAGACAAAAGAAAGAAAAACAATTAAATTCGCTCGGGAGGTCAATTTTATGATGCTTTCAATTATAATACCCGCTTACAACTGTGAAAAATACATTTGCGAATGCCTTGATTCATGTTTGGAGCAAGACATTCCTGCCAATGATTACGAAATTATTTGTATTGATGACGGTTCTACTGATAAAACCACTGAAATTCTTGATGGCTATGCGGCAAAATATATCCAGATAAAGCTTATCCATCAAAAAAACAGCGGTGTTTCGGCAGCGAGAAATACAGGTATTGAGCAGGCAAAAGGCGATTATATTTGGTTCGTCGATGCAGACGATTTAATTCAGGAAAATATACTCTCTGAATTAAGTTCTATTTTATCTGAAAGCGAAAATGATATATTTTTCTTGAAAACGTATTTTTTTGAAGATGAACTTACGGAGGACGAATATAGAAAGAAGAAACGTAGGGAATTGATGCCAACGGAGATTCGGAGCACAACTTGTACACAAAAACTTTTTAGAAGAGAAATTATTGAAAAGAACCATATTCGATACTTATCGGAAATCAGTTTTGGTGAAGATACTCTATTTGTTTTTGACTATCTTAAATATACAAAACGATCCGGAACGCTTGATATTCCGACTTATTTTCAGAGAAGACATTCGGATTCTCTTACCCTTGCGGGAAACAAACTGGAACGAGAGTGCAGGAGGATTGATTCTGTCTGTAAAATTATTAATTACTTAGTTGAAGAATATCAAACAGATCCTGATTCTTTGAAGGATAGAACAAGAAAATATATCTATTCAACAAGAAAGTACTTGATGGATCTTCTTACTGAACTTCCTTTAAAGGAAGGAACTCGTCTAATTAAAAGATTTTCTTCGCTAGGCATTTTTGAAATCGAGAAAAACGTGCCGAGGTGCGGAAAAGCTGAAAAGGTTTATCCTTACTGCCATTATTATTTTACGCATTGTTTATTTCTTTTTAGGGAGAAGGTAGCAATCAGACTATTTCATCCTATTCGTACATTGAAGCATATTTTCAAGGGGGCGAAATAATACTTGCGTTTCTGATAAATCTTTTTTTGAAAGGCAGTATTTTCGTACTAGTATCACAAAAGAAAAAGTCGTCTTTTGACGACTTTTTTGTTTTGCAGGTGGGGTTCGAAGGGGAGCGGTAGTGAATGAAACGTCCGGTGGACGTTTCAGAGCCGCGGAAGACCGAGCGCCGTCGAGGCGCGAGACCGAATCCCACCGCTTCCGCCAAAAGAAAAAGTCGTCTTTTGTCGACTTTTTCTTTTTTGGATCGTGGGTCCACCTCCCCGAACCATGCCTGCTTTTTTGAAATAGTCAGGTTAAACTTTTTTTACTTAAAGTCTCCTTTGTTCCGCCTATTGACAGCCGCGGTGGGGTATGCTATAATAAATTGAATTGTGTTGTCTAAACCTTTGTTGCTACTCTGAATCAAATTTGATAAATAAAAAAGGAGACCTCCTGATGAAAAAAATATCAAGAATTTTACCGCTTTTATTCGCGTTGTTTTTGCTGACCCTTTCGTTTGCCGCCTGCAGTTCAAAGGCGGAGCTGATGGATTTTAAGACTCTTTATCAACGCTACAACGAAGCCGGGTACACGGTGGAAGCCGGCGATGAAGTTGAACAATCCGAAAGCACCGCATTTGCCTCTGTCTATGCACAAAAAATAACGCTTGAAGGAAAAGAGCTTGCGCAAATTGTTTATTACAAGACCGAAGAAGACGCGCAGAAAGGTTTGGAAACCTCCGCAGAGTTGTTTGCTTTGATGGCAAAAGCCGCTGACGGATACGTTTCTCCGCTGGAGTACGGCCGGGACAGAACGGTGGTTTATTTCGGCACGAAAAACGCGTTGGACATTTTCCGCGAGAAAAACTGACCCTCGGAAGAAAAAACGAGAAGAAAAAATAAAAATAAAGCAAGCGAGGGCGTTTCGGATTTTCCGAACCGCCCTCGCTTGTTTTCATATCGCCTCCACCGGGCGGCGATATGAAAACTCGTAGGTTTACTGATTTTCAAAATTCATCAGGCGTCATTTTGCCCGGATTTTTCAGAATCTCCGGAGACTTCCGCCTGCTCCTTCTTTTTCTTTCGGCGAACCTTGATTCTCCACCGGACGACCAAGACGACTGCAACGATGAAAACGATCAAAACCGCTACCGAGCCAAGGAAGAGCGGAGAAACAAAGAACTGCCACAACCCGGTGTCGATTATTTCGGGCGGACGGTTGGAGATGATTGAGAAACTTGCCTCATAAACCTGCTCACGCGCCTCTCCGGTTGCGGTTTCGCTGACCTGCGGTGACCATCCGCGGAAGACAAAGCGGTTTTCTCCTTCGTCCGGCAGGGTGGGATCCTCGGGAAGTTCGATCGTTTCGCCGAACGCATAGTCCCTTTCGGAAAGGACGGTCCCATTGCAAACGAACACGATATGGTAAACGATGGGGGTGATATGCAGTTTGACGGTCAAGGATTCGGCGGGCATGGTAAAGGAGGCTCCGACCTCGCTCTCGGTTCCCTTTTCATCCACCAGCGTTGCGCCTGTAAATTCGTATCCGTAATCGCAAACAACGTCAAGCAGAATCGTCTCGCCGCTCTCGGCGTAGTCGGGCAGTGTAGAATAGTACTCCTCGTCGCATTGGTAAATCAAACGGTATTGAAGCTTGCAAACCACCGTTTTGCCAACAGAAATCGAATAGGTTGCCAGCCTTGCGGTAGTATCCACCGATTGGGGCGTTAATTTTTTCAGGGTTTCCCCGTCGGCGTCATAAACGGTCAGAATTTGATTTTCAGAGTAGGAGAGGGAGACCTGATAGGAAAGATCGGTTTGCAGGAAGGTTCCTTCAGCGTCGGCAAAATCGACCCGGAAACTGTGATCTTCGATATTTTCCGTCCATTGAACGCGCGCCATTTCGGGAAGCGTTTCCTTTAGGGCGGCGGCATCCAACGTTACGGTTGCCGTTTCGCGCTCCAGCGAAATCGTTTTTCCATCCTCGGCGGCAAAGTCAATGGCGTTTTTCAAATCCAGTTCATCCCGTTCAACCTCCACAATTACGCTCTCGTCGGTGGTTTGGGTATTGTGGGTATTTCCGTCGGCGTCTTTCACCAGCGGCGATTTTTGCCAAACCGCCGTATAGGTTGCATTGGCGGTGGCAGGCAGAAGCTTCGGCGACCACCCGGCAAAGGTATAGCAATACAGCTCGTCGTTTTCGCGCGTCGGCGTTCGATCAAAGATCGGCAGTTCGCCGTTGGGGGTCTGCGAAAGAATCGGTTCCCCGTTTCCGAGATCCCATGTGGTCAGATAGAACCGCGGCGCCGCTTTCCAGCGCGCGATGTAAACAGTGTCTTCGGTCACCGCCCGCAATTCGGGCGACCAGCCGGTAAAGGTGTAAAAATACAATTCGTCAATGTCTTTGGTCGGCGTTCCTTCATATTCGGGAAGCGCACCGAAGGGAAGCGAGACCGCGGTTTGCATGCCGTCAACATCCCAAATTACAGTATAAAGCCGCGTTGAAGTTTCCCAAACGGCGGTGTAGGTCGCGTCTTCGATCACGGCGACGATCTCGGGACTCCAGCCGGCGAAAGAATAGGTCCGTTGCGCGTCGGGCGCTTTAGTTGGCGTTCCTTCATAGTTGGGAAGTTCGCCGAATGCGTAGATTTGGGTTGTAAAGTTTCCGTCACCAAGGTCCCATGTCACGGTATAAAGTCGCGCGTCGGATTTCCATACGGCGGCATAGGTCACGTCATCGGTGACAACCGAAACTTCGGGCGACCAACCGGCGAAAACGAAAGACGTTTGCTCATCCTGCGGCTTGGCAGGAATACCGTCATAATGCGGAAGCTCGCCGTAAACATAAGTTTCGGCGGTTATAACACCGTCGCCGAGGTCCCATGTCACAGTGTAAAGGCGCGGCGCAGCGTTCCATTTTGCGGTGTAGGTCGCATTTTCGGTCACAAAGGAAATTTCGGGCGACCAACCGGCAAAGGTGTAGGTATAGCGTTCGTCGGGCAATTTCGTCGGCGTTCCCTCAAATTGCGGCAGTTCGCCGAACGCATAAGTCTCGATGATTCGATTTGTGCCGAGCGCCCAGACCACAGTGTAGGGGCGCGCGCCGGACGACCAAACGGCGGTATAGGTAACGTCCCCGGTTACTTCTGTGATTTCGGGCGACCAGCCGGCAAAGGAATAGGTGTTCTGTTCGTCCTGCGTCCGGGTGGGGGTTCCTTCAAATTGCGGCAACGCACCATAGGGGAAAAGCTCGGAAATCGAATTGCCGTCCCAAAGGTCCCATGTCACGGTGTAGAAACGCCGTATCGGTTGGAATTGAGCGGTATAAACGGCATCCTCTTTCACCAGGGTCGGTTCGGGACTCCAGCCGGTAAATGTGTAGGTGAACTGCTCGTCCTGTTCTTTGGTCGGGGTTCTGTCGAACTGCGGCAGGGAGCCGTAGGGGATGGATTCGGACGTCGTTGTGCCGTTCACGCTCCATGTGATGGTATAGAGCCGCGGCGAAGGTTCCCATAGCGCCGTATAGGTCGCGTTTGCAGTTACCGATGTGATTTCGGGCGACCAACCGGCGAAAGAATAGGTGTAACGTTCATTTTGCGGTTTGGATGGCGTTCCATCAAACTGCGGAAGCGCGCCGTAGGGGAGCGAGACCGAAGTTTGCGCTCCGTCCACGTCCCAGGTTACGGTATAGAGCCGCGGCGAGGGTTCCCAAAGGGCGGTGTAGGTTACGTTGGCGATTACCGACGTAATCTCGGGAGACCAGCCGGCAAAGGTATAGGTGAAACGTTCATCTTGCGGCTTGGTCGGGGTTCCCTCAAACTGCGGCGTTTCGCCGTAGGGGTAGGTTTCGGTAAAACGCGTTTCGCCGAGGTCCCAAACAACCGTGTAGGGGCGCGCGCCGGACGACCAAATTGCCGTGTAGGTTACGTTTGCAGTTACTTCGGCAATTTCGGGCGACCAACCGGCAAAGGTATAAACGTTCTGCCCATCCGGCTCTTTGGTGGGGGTTCCCTCGTACTGAGGCAGAACACCGTAGGGGAGCGAGACCGAAGTTTGCGCTCCGTCTACATTCCAGGTTACGGTATAAAGCCGCGGCGAAGAATTCCAAATAGCGGTGTAGGTTGCGTTGGCGGTTACCGACGTAATTTCGGGCAACCAGCCGGCAAAGGTATAGGTATTGCGTTCGTCCTGTTCTTTGGTGGGGGTTCCCTCAAACTGCGGCGTTTCGCCGTAAAGGTAGGTTTCGGTTATCCGATTCGTTCCGCCGAGATCCCAAACCACGGTGTAAGGGCGCGGCGATGGTTCCCAAAGGGCGGTATAGGTAGTGTTCCCTGTCACCGGCACAAGTTTGGGCGACCAGCCGGTAAAGTTATAAATATTGCGTTCGTCCGGAGCTTTGATCGGCGTATCGGAATACTGCGGCATATCACCGTAGGCGAGCAGTTCGGAAAGCGGTTTGCCGTCCCCGACGTCCCATGTCACGGTGTAAAAACGACGCACCGGTTGCCACAAGGCAGTGTAAACAGCGGCGGATTTTACCGGCACAATTTCGGGGCTCCAGCCGATAAAGGTATATGTGTATTGCGCGTCCTGTGCTTTGGTCGGGGTACCTTCAAATTGCGGAAGCGCACCGTAGGGAAGCGAGACCGACGTTTGCGCGCCGTCCACGTCCCAGGTTACGGTATAGAGCCGCGGCGAGGACGACCAAAGGGCGGTATAAGTTGTGTTTGCGGTTGCCGGCACAAGTTCGGGCGACCAGCCGGCGAAGGTGTAGACATTGCGTTCGTCGGGATCTTTGGTCGGCGTACCGAAATACTGCGGCGTCGTTCCGTAGGCGAAAGATTCGGTGGTTGTAGTGCCGTTTCCAAGGTCCCAAGTGATTTGGCAGAACAACGGATATGCCTGCCACAAGGCGGTATAGGTCACGTTGCCGGTAACCGGAAGAATTTCCTGCGACCAGCCGGCAAAGCGATAGAAATTGGCTGCGTCATCCGGGCGAACGGGGGAATCGGGCGCAACGGGGCGCTCGCCATATTCGACCGAATTCGTGACCGACGACTCCCAAAGCTCCCAGGTAACCGAATAACTTCTCTTTTCACGGGCAAAGAGGGGAGAGAGCGAAAGATTGGTTTGGATCGAATCAAGCAAAAGCGGTTCAGTAGCGCCGCTCCCGGTGGGAATCCACCCAAGGAAGGTATAGGAATACTGCTCGGTTTGATAATCGGAGAGAACGGGGGGCGTTTGCACCGACTGACCGTATTCGACCGTGCGGTGCTCCAGCTCGGAGCCGTCGGTTTTATAGAAAACGACGGTGCGTTTGTTTTCAAAGGTTGCCGTTTTGGAAATGGATTTGGAAAAGGAAAGCGTTTGTCCCCTGCCCTTTGCCGCACGATTGGGAAGAAGACCGGCGTCGTATTGCGCAAGAAGTGCCTCTTCCGCCGGGGTGAGCGGTTCAAAATCCGGCTCGGTGCCGGGCGCGGCGACAACCTCAGGGGCGACCGGCTCGGCGCCGGGGGCTTCCACCGGCGTGGGCGCGCCGTACAGAGATGGATCGGGGGGAAGCTCTTTCGTCGGCTTTTCCACAGCGGCAGGCGCCTGCGGCGCTTCAATCCAATCGGTGGGAAAAGCAGTGCCGACCGGGTCCGCATCGTTATTATCGGAAGGACGAAGCGCAGATTCAACCAAATCGCCCACGATCAGATTGCCGTCTCCGCCCGGAAGCGGAAGATTGAGATTCACCGTTTCAAAATCGTCGAGGAGCGCTTGCAGGATGTAAAGCTGAGACAGAAACTGACGAAAATGCGGGATTTTCTCGGGGTATTTTGTTTTCATTGCGGTCTGCGCCGGCGAATATGCATAAATGGCGCGAATGCTGTCGTACAAATTCCCCATCTGCACGCGCAGGGTGTTGTAGTTTTCGCAATAGACCGCATACAGCGCTTGCTTTTTCTCAAATTCGGTTTGGTATTGGGCGTTTCTCGCCTCGTCGTATTTTTCAAGGATCGGACGAAGCAGAAGCGTTGCTCTTTTTGCAAGATTGATGGACGCTTTCGGCGCGCCGGCGTCGATCAGGGCGCCGCTGTTGTCCAGCACCGAGTCCACCGTTTCGCCCATGACGCTGGGGAAGAAGCACCAGAAGTTTTCGTCGGTGGTGGCGATGAACATGGTTTCCATGATTGCAAGGCAGCTGTCAATTTTTTGCATGACCTGCGCATAGGAGCCGTATTGCTCCATGGCGCCGGTGTATTCGGCAAGCAGACGGCGGTAGTTGTTGTAGGCGGACCATGCCGCAGAGAGCGTTTGATATTCCACCACACTTGCGTCGTAGGCGGCTTTGGCGGCAAGGTAGTTTTCGTAATTCTGCTGTTTCTGTTCCCAGCGCGCGTGCGCCTTTTCATAGGTTTCCAAAACCTCGCAATAGGCTTGGTAGCGCACCGTTTGCTCTACCCATTCGGCATGGTCGATTTCGTAAGCGTCCAATCGGTCGCGGATTTCTTTTGCAACCGGGAAAGCGCCGGTTAAGATCGCGTCGGCGGTTTCCGCCGAGAGCGCGACCGTCCAGGCGTAGTCCACCGTAAACTCAACCGATCCGGAATTCCAAAGGTCAGCGCGCGTGCAGGAATAAAGATTTCCGATTTTGGAAAGCAACTGCTCGGCTCCATCCGCAAAGCGAATGGATTGCGGAACCCAAACCACTTCCTCGCCGTTGCGCGCGGTGTAGCGGAAGGCGGATGCGGAAACGGTCAGCTCTCCCTTGGTACCGTCATAATTCCAAAAGACGAGCGAATCGGGAAGCGCGGCGGTCGAATAGGAAAACGAAAGCGAATCTTCGGAGCGCAAATAGGAACGCTCAAAGTCGGTCAGCGGCGTTTCGTCGGCAAAAAAGAGGTCGAAAAGGTCGTCCGCCGAAATGGTTGCAACCGAAACACCGTTGTCGTCATAGCGCAGATCCTGCCCGGCTGTGCTAACCGAGAATACGGGAAGCAATAGGGCGAATATAAAAAAGATACAAACAAAAAGACGGATTCCGGTTTTCATTTGATCTGCTCCTTTCCTCTAATAAGGGATGGATAATTTATTTTATCATATTTTAGGGGGAAAGTCAATATAGGGAGACTGCTTCCAAAGATTCCCGGCAAAAAAAGACCTCGGGACGTTGTCCCGGACCCTACCGGCTTTTTTTAAATAAAAAAACTTTTTGCATTGCAAAAAGTTGGGCAAAAAACTTTATAAACAAGGGATTAGGGCAAACCCGATTCGGAGCAGTGAGGAAAGCCGCTTTCAAAAACTTTAAAAAGTACTCTTTTTAAAGTTTTTTGAAAGGAGAGAGGGTTTGGGGGAGAGGAAAACTTTTTGCAAAAAGTTTTCCTCTCCCCCAAGGTCTTCCCTCTTATCTCATCTCGACCAAATCGCCGTCGGTACAGTGGACGGTGATAGATTTATTTTCGTCGATCCAAGTTGAAGAGCGGAATCTTTCAAAGGCTTGCCACTGTTCGACGGTTCCCTGATAGGTGATTTCGGCAAGTGCGGTACAGCCTTTAAAAGCGTCCGATCCGATGCTGAAAACCGAATTCGGAATGGTGACCGAAGTAAGTGCGGTGCAACCTTCGAATGCGGAAAGGAAGATGCGCTCCACGCTGTTGGGAAAGACGATATCGGTCAAGGAAGTACAGCCTTCAAACGCGGAAGCATTGATGATTTCAACGGTGGACGGAATGGTGACCTTTTTCAGATTGGTCAGTTTATAAAAACCGAACGTGCCGATTTGGGTGACCATTTTCCCGTCGGCATTGACCGACGGAATAACAAGTTCTTCCCCTTCATAATGCTGTCCTTCCACCAAAACGTAAAAGTCGCTTCCCTCTATGGGGGCAAAATTCAAACCCTCGGGAATAACGATGGATTCTTTGCCGGAGTCATCCGAGGTTTCGCCCTGCTTTTTACCGCAGGAAACGGCAAACAGCATTGCCGCAACAAGAACGAACAGAACCAGACATTTCAGCTTCATTTTTATGCTCCTTTATTTGCTTGAACTGTATTTATTTTACCACAGGGTAAGGGGAAAGTCAACGGGAGAGACATTTAGTTTCTGACAATCGTCCCGTCGGAACAGTGAACGGCTTCAATCACCGTGTCGGTATTCCAGCCGCTTTCCTTTTCCACCGCGTTCCACTGCTCCATGGTGCCGCGGAAGGTGATTTCGGAAAGCGCATGGCAAACGGCAAAGGCACCGTTGCAAATCTTTTTCAATCCTGCCGGCAAACTGACCTCACAGAGCGCCGGACAACTTTGGAACCCCGAGGTATTAATCACCGTTACCGTATCCGGCAGCGTCACTTTTTTCAGGTTTTCCAGCGCGAGAAAACCAAACGACGCAATTCCGGTAACCGGGGTGCCGTCGGGCGCTTTTTCGGGAATTATCAGTTCTTCCCCGGAAAAAGTCCCCTTCTTTACCTCGCCGTTTGTGTAGTATTTCAACCCATCGGAACCGACGGGTGTTTCCCGGCTTTCCGGCTTTTTTCCGCCGCAGGCGACAATCAAAAGGGCAACGGTCAAAAGCAAAGCCAAAACGGCAAATCGTTTCATTTTCATAGGAGCTACTCCCCGTGTAATTTCATATTTTCTTTATTTTACCACAAAGCGCAAAAAAAATCAATCCCGAAAAGAAAAAAGGAGCGCTTTTCAAAACGAAAGCGCTCTTTTTTCATGCGAATGTGAAAATCTGATAGCAAAATATTCAATCAACGCAGGTGCCGTTTACATAGTGGTAAACGTTTCCATCGGCACAGGTAACGGTCAGATTGGAACAGTCGGTCAGCAGGGTTTCCATCGTAATATCCTCCCATTCATCCATGGTGCCGCGGAAGGTGATTTCGGAGAGCGATGTGCCCGAGAACGCGTTTGCACTGATGTAGTACAGGCTGGCAGAGAGGCTGATAGAGGTCGGCGCGGATGCGCCCGTAGCGATTTCCGGGTACCGCAACAGGGTTGGGGGCTTGGGGGAGGGGAAAACTTTTTGCAAAAAGTTTTCCCCTCCCCCGAGGTCTTATCCCCTCCCCCTCCTTCTCAGAAGAATCCGGGAAGCGACGGCGATTGCTTTTTTATGAATGCGGTAGGCGGTCCGCCGGGAGACGTTCAGCAATTCGGCGCACTGTTCGATCGAATGCCCGTTGAGGTAGCGCAAGGTCAAAAGCGATTTTTCGCGCGCCGGCGGCATGGAATTGATCAGCGATACCACTGCACGACAGCGCGCGCGCCAGTAATCAATGTTCCCCCACGGATTGGAGGAAATCCCAATGGCACAATCCATTCTGCGCGCGCGCTCGTGATACTCAATCAAAGCCGAGCAAAGCAAAAAATCCGAAAGGAACCGCCGAGTGCGCTCCTCCAGCGACGGCAGGACGTAATCCGGCTTAACCGAGCGCAAAACGGCAAGATCCTCATCACTTGGAAAAAGGGGCGTAAGATCTCCGAGATCAGCGTCGGTCACAGTATCCAGTTCCAGCGCGGCAAGCGGATCGCCGGAAAAATAGAATTCCAGTCCAAAAGCGGCGCGCGCCTGCTCGTTGGCGGCAAGAACGGGATTTTGTTCCGCGTCCTGCCGCTCCGGGTGCGTCCGTTTCAACGTTAAGATCGGGCGACTCGATTCATGATTCATAGCGGCCACCGATATGTACCTTCGGCGCGTTGATTGCCGGAAGGATCCCCATAGATTCAATCCATTCATCCCATGTTGTTTCGCAAAACCGAACCAAATCGTCGGGGCTTGCGTTTTCAATGCATTCGCGGCAGTACGGCTTTCCGTGGGAGAGGTAATGAAACCCGTCCTCGGAGAGCGTCGAACCGCAGTTGCGGCACTGCGTGCCGCCGTAAGCCTGATCGTTTCCGCTTGCGTTGGGGCAGAACGGTGGACAGATCAGCTGCCTGCAAAATTGACACATTTTTGAATTTCTCCTTTCTTTTTTCTAATCCTTTTTTTCATTTTTTCGGTCGGATCGTCAAGGGAGAAAAAAACGGAAAAATTTTTTCGGGATTTTTCGCGCGTCCTCTTGACTTTTCGACAAAATGCCTGTATACTGTTATCAAGCATAGCCATTATATCGCATTTCCGAATTATTTTCAAGTACTATTTCGCATTTCCTTAATATTTGGGGCAATGCACGAATTTATCGTTCCCTATTTGTAAAAAGGGGACAAATCGGTCGACAAAAACCGCACCTTTTCGGCGGAGTTGGGGGAAAATAGGAATGGAATACGCAAAGTTTGAAGAGCTTTTACGCGCAAAGGAAACGACGGTTTATCAAGTTTCCAAGGCAACCGGTATTGCCGCCTCCACCTTTACCGACTGGAAAAACGGGCGCAGTATGCCAAAAGCCGACAAACTTTCTCGAATTGCGGCATTTTTTGGCGTGGGGTTGGACGAACTGCTGGGAACCGAGAGCGGCAACCGTACGCTGGAAAACTTCTACCAAACCGCCCGGGCACGCAAAATGGTACCGGTCATCGGCGTCATTCGTGCAGGGTCTCCCATCGTCACCGACGAAACGCTGATAGGCTACGAGTTTGCCGATGTGGAGGACGCAGAAGACTATTTCTATTTGGAAGTTTGCGGCGACAGCATGAAAAACTGCGGCATCGTCAGCGGCACTTACGTCCTGTTTCGCAAACAGCAGTACGCTGCAAACGGCGATATCGTTGCCTGCCTTGTGGACGGCGACAGCGCCACCGTTAAACGATTTTCCTTTGATAAAAAAACGCGGCGGATCGTCCTATCTCCCGAGAACGATGACTATTCCCCCATTCTCCTCTCCCCCGAGGACTTTGAAACCGGCAGAGCGCGCATTCTCGGTATCGCCGTAGAGGCAAAGACGCGGTTTTGAAGAGGGGAAGGTCGCGAGGGGGAGAGACCTTTTTTGCAAAAAAGTTCTCTCCCCCTCGCGCTCCCTCTCTTTCAAAAAACTCCCAAAAGGGGATTTTGAGAGTTTTTGAAAGCGGTTTTCTGTACCGCTCCGGAGATTGTTTGTTTTCAGCCTTTATTTATAAAGTTTTGATCCAACTTTTTCAAAAGTTGGTAGGGGGTGGGACGAAGTCCCACGACCTTCTTTCGCGCCAACGGCGCGAACCTTCCTCGCTTTTTGTTCGCGCTTTGCGCGAAAAGACCTCGGGACTTTGTCCCGAACCCTACTCGCTTTTTTGAAATAAAAGAAACTTTTTGCGTTGCAAAAAGTTAGGCAAAAAACTTTTTATCTTGGTCGTTTTAGAATCATACTTTAATTGAAAGGGGTGGATTTCATGCTGTTATTGACCGCGAGCGACGTTTCGGTTTCGTTCGGTACCGACGTGGTGTTGGAAAAGGTATCCTTTTCGGTTGCCGAAAACGACCGCTTGGGCGTCATCGGCGTCAACGGGTGCGGAAAGTCCACCTTGCTCAAGCTGATTTGCGGCGAGATGGAGCCGACTTCCGGTTCAATCCATCTCTCGCGTGAAAAAACGATTGGCATTCTGCGGCAGGATGACGCTTTTCTTGCGGGAGATTTGAATTTGACCCTTTCCGGACGGATGCTTGCCGCCTTTCCCGATCTGCTTGCCGCCGAGCGCCGTCTTGCCGAACTCGAACCGCTCCTTTCCTCGGGCGATGATAAAATCATTCGCGAATACACCGCTCTGCACGAATCCTTTCTTTCCTCGGGCGGCTTAACCTTTCGTTCCCGTGCCGACGCCACACTCGCCAAACTCGGATTTGATGAAGAAACGCGAAAACGCACCGTCGGCTCGCTTTCGGGAGGTCAGCGTACCCGTCTCGCCCTCGCCGTCCAGCTGGTGCGCGAGCCCGATCTTCTCCTTTTGGACGAACCGACTAACCATCTCGACGTGGAGACGATGGGTTGGCTGGAAAACTACCTTTTATCCTATTCCAAATGTTTTATTGCCGTTTCCCACGACCGCTATTTTCTTGACCGCGTGACCACCAAGACTCTGCATATCGAACATCACGGCGCAAAACTCTATGCCGGCGGCTATACCGCCTCGATGGAGCAGCGCCGCATTGACCGCGAGATTGCCGAACGCCACTGGAAGAATCAACAGCGCGAGATTGCCCGACAGGAAGCCTATATTGCCCAGCAAAGGGCATGGAACCGCGAGCGCAACATTATTGCCGCCGAAAGCCGCCAAAAGCTTTTGGATAAAATGGAGCGCGTCGAACGTCCCAAAGCCGACGCCAAGGGGATCTCCATGCGCTTTACCTCGGCAGGCGCCTCGGGCAACGACGTCCTCTCGGTGCGCGGTCTTACCTTCGGCTACGTCAATACTGCGCCTCTGTTTACCGACCTGAACTTCACCGTTAAGCGTTTGGAACGGATTTTTGTGGTCGGTCCCAACGGTTGCGGCAAATCTACGCTGGTCAAGCTTCTTTTGGGCAAGCTTCCGCCCTCGCGCGGCGTGATCGAACCCGGCTACCATGTGGAAATCGGCTACTACGACCAGGAAAACCAAAATCTGACTCCCGAAAACACCGTTTTGGATGAACTTTGGAATGCCTACCCCACGCGTACCGAAACAGAGATTCGCTCCACACTCGGCTTGTTTCGTTTCACCGGGGACGCGGTTTTTCGCACCGTCTCGGTTCTTTCGGGCGGCGAACGCGCGCGGCTGACGCTTGCGAAATTGATGCTTTCGCGAAAAAATTTTCTTTTGCTTGACGAGCCGACCAACCATTTGGATATCGACTCGCGCGAGGCGCTCGGAGAGGCGCTTTCCGCCTTTGACGGTACTATTTTTGTCGTTTCGCATGACCGCTATCTGATCGAAAAACTCGCCACGCGAATCCTTCTCTTTCAGCCGCCGTTTTCGGGATTCGGAGATCTGTTTTCCTTCCCTGTGCAACACCTCGGAACGGCATTTACCGATTTGAGCGCCGAAATTGCCGCACGCCAAAACGGCGCGGTCACCGGCGTTTCGGAAAAAGAATCCAAAACAAAACAGAATGCCGACGCGCCCACCCTTGCCGATGTCCCTGCGCCATCGCAAAAGGAACGCTACCTGCAGGCAAAACAGTCGGCGTCCGCCGAGCGCAAACGCAAATCGGCACTTGAACGCCTGCACGCAGAAGCGCAAAGGCTGGAAAATGAAATTGCCGCCGTTGAAGAAGAGCTTTACGGCTCTGCCGCCGCCGATTACGCGCGCGCCGCCGAACTCGATACCGCTCGCTCTGCCCTCGAATCCCAGCTTATGGAAGTTTATGAGGAATTGGAAGAGCTGGAGTAAGAGGGAGGGAGGAAAAACCTGAACTGCCCCAAATTGTGCGGACAGCACAATTTGGGGCAGTTCAGGTTGCACAAGTCCGTAAAAAACGGACTTGTGCATCGGGCGCAGACCGTATTTTGACGGTCTGTTTGCCGACGGATTAGCACTGGAAACGGACGGGAAACGAATTAAAGTGAACGAGCGGTTTGAAACCTCGATTCCCGGCATTTTTGCAATCGGCGACGTTTCTTCAAAAATTCAACTTGCACATTACGCGTCGGCACAGGGAACGGCTTGCGTCGATCTCTTCTGCGGCGTTCGGAATGACGTTGATCTGTCGATCGTTCCCGGGTGCGTCTATTGCCGACCGGAAATTGCCTCCGTTGGCTTGACCGAAGCCGAATGCAAAGAACGGGAAATTCCGGCGGCAGTCGGCAAAGCGACCATGTACAGCAACGCAAAAACCTTGATTGAGAGCGGCGACCGTGCGTTTATGAAAGTGCTTGCGAATACGCAGACGCATGAGATTTTGGGCGCGCAGTTGATGTGCGAACACGCAACCGATATGATTTCTCAAATCTCTACTGCAATCGCAAACCACATGACTGCAGAACAACTGTTGAAAGCAATGCGTCCGCACCCCACTTTTGAGGAGACTTTGACGGAAGCGCTCAACGATTTGGCGGATCATTACAACAAATGACGAACGCAACAAATAATTATATCAGCGCGACTCAATTTCATGGTTATTTTTTTCTTGATATGAAAAAAACAACAACTCCGGAATCAGGCAATACCAATCGGTGAATGGACATTCTAATAGAAAGGTAACTGACTGATCAATTTTGTAATATTTTGTGTCAGTAACCAAAAAAATCGGGGACAGCGATTGCTGTCCCCGATTTTTTATTCTTTTTTACTCTCCGTTTGTTTTTCCAAAATCAAGTTTGAAAGATTTGCAAACTGCTCCACCGAAAGGCGTTCGCCGCGAATGTCGGCAGGCAGATTCAATTCTTCCAAAAGCGTCGTCACGGTCTGTTTTCCAAGCTCGGGAAATCCTGCCGTCAGCGCATTAGCAAGCGTTTTCCGCCGCTGCCCGAAGGCGGCGCGCACCGTTCGGAAAAACAAGTCCTCGTCCTTTGGAACTACCGGTTTTCGATCTCCGTACAGGCGCAAACGCGCCACCGCGGAATCCACCTTCGGCGCCGGCAAAAATCGGTCGGCAGGAACATTGAGAATCTTCTCCGCGCTTCCGCGATAGGCGGCGGAAACGGTGATAGCTCCGTATTCCTTCCCTCCCGGCGCGGCGCAAAGACGGTCGGCAAACTCTTTTTGCACCATGACCGTCACGCCCCAAAACGGCAGATCGGATTCCAGCAATTTCATTAAGATCGGCGAGGTGATATAGTACGGCAGATTGGCGCAAACCGCCACCGCCCCTTCCGCAAACGCAGACGCGAGCAATTCGGCAAGATCGGTTTTCATCACGTCGGCGTTGATTACCGTCACGTTGTCAAAATCGGCAAGGGTTTCGTCCAAAATCGGTATCAGGTTGCGGTCAATCTCCAGCGCGATTACCTTCCGATATCGCTCGCAAAGTGCGCGCGTCAAAGTCCCAATGCCCGGTCCGATCTCCAAAATCGTGCAATCTTCGGTCGGGTATGCCGCCGCGGCAATTTCCTCAATAACCGAAGGATCGGTCAGAAAATTCTGCCCGAACTCATGCCGAAAAGAAATGCCGTAGCTCGCCATCAGCCGGCGGACAACGTTTGTATCACAAAGGTTCATAAAGTCTCCTTTTTCGATCGTTTCTTTCCTTATTATACTGCCCGGTGCACAAAAAATCAAGTTTTTTTCAAAACCTTGCCCCAAAAGCGAAAAAAGCATTGCCTTTTCGGGTATTCTATGGTAAAATGATTCTGTAATTTTTGCGGAAAGGAGCGCGGCGGCGCCGCTTTTTTACCCATGTATCCCAAACTGTTTGACAAAATTGAAGCCGGTAAAACGCCGACAATCCTTTGCTTTGCAAACGGAAAGCCAACCGAAAAGAACGCGTTTCGCCGCGGCGACGCCGTCTCCTTTACGGTGCGCGTTCCGCGCGCGCTGGGCGCTTCGGCAGTGGTTTTGCGCCTCGGTGCCGACGGGACCGACCCTGTTGACCTTCCCTTGGATTTTTCGGGAATCGACCACGGGCAGGATCTTTATACCGTTTCGCTGGAAACCGACCGTCTCGCTCCTGCCGAGGGAGGCTTGTTTCGCTACGAATTTCTGATCTTGCGCGGCGCACGGACGCTGTTTACAAACTCAACCGATAATTTGCACTTTTCCCTTTCCGACCACAACGCCCGGCGTTTTCGGATGCTGGTCTACCGCGCCGACTTCAAAACGCCTGCGTGGTTTTCGGGCGGCACAATGTACCATATCTTTGTCGACCGCTTTTTCCGGGCAAAAAATTGCGGAAAACTGCACACAGGTCGGCTTGAAGAGGATTGGGACAACGGCATTCCGCAGTTTGCGGAAAAGCCGGGAGATCCCCTTGCCAACGATCTTTTCTTCGGCGGCAACCTTGCCGGTATTACCGAAAAACTGGATTATCTTGCCGACCTCGGCGTGACCGTTCTTTATCTTTCCCCGATTTTCGAATCGGTCTCCAACCATCGCTACGACACCGGCGACTACGAAAAAGTGGATTCCCTTTTGGGCGGAGATGAAGCGTTTGCCGAATTGATTGCCGCCGCGCATAAAAAAGGGATCCGCGTGGTTCTGGATGGCGTTTTCAATCATACCGGCGATGACAGCCGCTACTTTAACCGGCGCGGAAACTATCCCGACGTCGGCGCATACCAGTCACCGGAATCACCCTATTATGAATGGTTTACTTTTCGGGATTTTCCAAACGACTATGAAAGCTGGTGGGGCATTCCCATACTGCCGCGCCTTTGCCACCAAAACAAGTCCTGCCGCGCTTACTTTACCGGCAAGAACGGCATTGCCGCCCGTTGGATTCGCGCAGGCGCCGACGGCTGGCGGCTGGACGTTGCCGACGAGCTTTGCGACGACTTTTTGAACGAGCTTCGCCGATCGGTCAAAGCTGCAGGTGCGGAACGAAAAACCGATCCCCTTATTTTGGGCGAGGTTTGGGAGAACGCCGCCGATAAGGTTTCCTACGGCAGTTTGCGCCCCTATCTATGGGGCGGACAGCTCGACGGCGTGATGAACTATCCCTTCCGCAATGCCGTTCTCGCGCTCCTTTTGCAGGGCGACAGTGCCTTTTTCCGATCGACTCTGACAGAGCTTTACGTCTCCTATCCGCCGGCAGTTTGCGATTGCCTGATGAACCTGCTCGGCACCCATGACACCTCTCGCATTCTGACCGTTTTGGGGGATCCCTCCGACGGCGAGGGACTTTCCAATGCCGAACTTTCCATCCGTCGGCTCCCTTTGCATGACCGTCGAAAGGCGATTTCCCTTTTGAAGATTGCCGCCGTGCTGCAATTCACCGTTTACGGCGTCCCGTCGATTTATTACGGTGATGAAGTCGGTCTGGAGGGCTACCACGATCCCTTTTGCCGAATGCCCTACCCCTGGAACAACCCCGACCGCTCCCTGCGCGCTTTTTACCGTCGGTTAGGTGCTCTGCGCGCTTCCGCTCCGGCGCTGGACGGCGGAACTTTCCGCTTTCTCGATAGCCCCGATGGTTCGGTTTGTTACGAGCGCAAAGCACGCGGCAGAAAACCATCCGGCAAATCCGGCGCCGCAAAACTGCTCGTTGCCGCAAACCTTTCGGCAAAGTCGGTTCATTTCCGCATTCCGGCACACTATCGCACAACCCTGCTCCATACCGGAAAACCACCGAATCTCTTCCCATGCAATCTTGTTCTTCCCCCAAAAACCGCAGTTGTTTTGGAATAGCGAAAGGATGAGAGGGAAAGGTCACAAGAGGGGAGAAACCTTTTTTCAAGGTTTCTCCCCTCTTGTGTTCTTATCCCCTTACCTCTCCTCTCTGAAATACGAAAGTCCGAGGGAGGCAGGCGGTTGATTTTCGCGTTTTTTGCGAATGCTCGTGATGATAAGGACCACCACGGTAATGATATACGGCAGAAGCTTGAGCAGCTCGTTCTGGGTGCTGGAGCCGTTCAGAACGTAGGCGGTAATGGAAAGTCCGCCGAAGAGGATGGAGCCAAAAATACTGATATTCGGTTTCCACAAAGTAAAGATGACCAACGCAATGGCGAGCCAACCGAACGACTCAATGGTGGAGGCGTTTTCCCAGCTGCCTTTTAAGTAGTCCATGGTGTAGAAAAGACCGCCGAATCCGGCAACGGCGCTGCCAACGAAGATGGAACCGTATTTATAAGCGGTCACATTGATTCCGTCGGCGTCGGCGGCGGCGGGGTTTTCGCCAACGGCGCGCAGGTGAAGGCCGAGGCGGGTGCGTTTGAGAACGGCGGCAAAGACGATTGCCAGCGCAATGGCAAAATAAACGAAGAATCCGTGCGAGAAGAACACGCGCAGAAAACCGTTTGCGTTCGGGTCGTTCACAAGCCCGCGGGAGATAATCTTGCCGGCGGTATTAAACAGCTTGCGGGAAACATAGGAGCTCATAATAAACTGTGCAAGACCGGTGCCAAAGGTGGTAACGGCAAGGCCGGTAATATTCTGGTTACAGCGCAGGGTAACGGTTAAAAAGCCGTAAATGGCGCCGGTGGCAACCGAAAAGAGGATAGACATGAGAATCGAGATGAGGATAAGCAAAAACCACGAGGCGTTTTCGGGATTTGCAAGGCCGTTCATATAAAGTTCAATCCCCAAACAGCCGCCGGCGGTTCCCATACACATAATGCCGGGAATGCCCAAATTCAAATGCCCGGATTTTTCCATCAGCATTTCGCCCAGGCACCCGTAAAGAAGCACGGTTCCAATGGCAATGGCGCCAATTAAAAAGCTGACGAACATTTATTTCACCCCCTTGATCTGGTTTGCGAACTTCTTTTCCAAATCCTGTTTGTTTCCGCTCTTATCACGCGGAACGATCTTGTAGTTGATGAAGAAGGCGCAGGCAATGACGAAAAAGTAGATCAGACCTACCACAATATTGGCAATGGAGTTGTTGGTAAATTTAAATCCGGTGCTGACCTGAATCATTCCCTTGTTAATAAAGGCAATGAAGAAGCAGGTTAAGAACATGAGCAGCGGATTGAAGGACGCCAGCCAGGAGGTCATAATGGCGGTAAAGCCCATGTTGTTGGGGCTGTTATCCGAAAGGCCGGCGCCGGTGCGCGCAATCAGGAAGAAACCAACCAATCCGGCAATGGCACCCGAAAGAATCATAGTGCGAATAATAACCGCTTTGACATTGATGCCGACGTATTTTGCGGTGTTGACGCTCTCGCCAACGACCGAAATTTCATAGCCGTGCTTGCTGTAGCGCAGGTAGACGAACATGAGAATCGTCAGCACGACGAAAATAATAACGGTCAGAAGCGCCTTATATTGATCCAGCGCAGGAAGAATACCGGCTTTGAGCGTTGGATACTGCCCGGAACCGTTTTTGATCCACGCGGCGCGGAAATAGAGGACAATTCCAACGGCGATGTAGTTCATCATCAGGGTAAACAGCGTTTCGTTGGTGTTGAAAACCGCCTTGAAAATTGCCGGAATCAGCGCCCAAAGAATACCTGCCGCAACAGCGGTGACAAACATGAAGATCAGCAAAAGCCAGTCCGGCATTTTGCCGCCCAGCCAGTAGGAGCAGGCATAGGCGCAAAGACAGCCCATTAAAATTTGTCCGTTGCCGCCCAGGTTCCAAAACTTCATTTTAAAAGCCGGAATGAGCGCCATGGAAACGCCCAGGAGCAGCGCCATTTCCAAAAGGAACAGCCAGGTTTTGCGCTCGGTGCCGAACGCGCCGTTAAACAGGAATTTGAAAAAATCGCCAATGTTTTTGGAACTGCCCCCGCTTTTGGGGCTGAACGCCACGCAGATGATTGCCGAGAGGAGAAGCGCGCCAACAAGTGCGGCGGCGTAAATCAAAATCTTTTTCCAAAGGGCTATATTGGAGCGCTTGACAATATGGAAAGGAAGCTCCAACCGCTTTTTCGAAATTGCTTTTTCATCGGTCGAAAGGTGTTTTTCAGTTTTCGGTTCCATTTTTCTCCTCCTTTCCCGAATCGGTCTTGGTCATCAAAAGACCAACCTCCTCTTTGGTAATGGTACGGGCGTCCACAATACCGGTAATGCGCCCGGAGTTGATGACGAGAATGCGGTCGCAAAGTCCGAGGAGCACGTCCAAATCCTCGCCAACGAAAATGACCGCCGCGCCTTCGCGCTTTTGTTTATCCAAAAGATTGTAAATCAGGTACGAGGAGTTGATATCCAGTCCGCGAACGGGATATGCCGCCATAAGCACCTTTGGAGCATAGGAAATCTCGCGTCCGACAAGCACTTTTTGCACGTTGCCGCCCGAAAGCCGGCGAACGGGAGTGTGCAAATCGGGGGTGACGACCTCCAGCCCTTTGACGATCTTATCCGCCAAATTCTGCGGCTTTTTGCGGTCAACCAGCACCGAATTTCCCTTGCGGTAACTGCGCAGCATCATGTTGTCAACGATATCCATGTTGCCGACAAGCCCCATGCCGAGGCGGTCTTCGGGAACAAAGGAAAGCCGAACGCCAAGTTCGCGGATCTGCAAGGGGGTCTTGTCGCGCAGGTTCATCACGTCGTCCTCATTGAACAGGATTTTACCATCGTTCACAAGTTGACGAATTTCCTTTTTGCTCTTGCCGGAAAGGTCGACCGGGGTGCCGTCCTCGTAGTGGAACTTCCCTTCCGCCGCCATTGCGACGATCTGCTTGAAAGTCTTGTGGAAGAAGGAAACCGGCAAATTCTTTTTTGGGCGGTTGAAGATGATCTCGCCCGAATCGAGGTGTTGAAGACCCGCAATGGCTTCCAGAAGCTGGCGCTGACCGCTTCCGGCAATGCCGGCAATGCCCAATATTTCGCCCGAGCGAGCGGTGAAGGAAATGTGATCCAGCACCTTGACGCCGTCGGGGCCGGTGCAGTTCAGATCTTTCACAAGCAAGCGGTCGGCAGGATTTTGCGGCTCCGAGCGGTCGATGTTCAGCACAATTTTTTTGCCCACCATCATTTCGGTCAGCGCCTGCTCGCTGGTCTCAGAAGTGTTCACCGTTCCGATATGCTCGCCCTTGCGCAGGACGGCAACGCGGTCGGAAATCGACATGACCTCGTTCAGTTTATGCGTAATGATAATGATGGACTTTCCGTCGTCGCGCATCCGGCGCAGGACGGCGAAGAGTTTTTCGATCTCCTGCGGGGTGAGCACGGCGGTGGGTTCGTCCAAAATGAGAATATCGGCGCCGCGGTAAAGAACTTTGATAATTTCCACCGTTTGCTTTTCGGAAACCGACATTTCGTAAATTTTTTGATCGGGATTTATATGGAAACCGTATCGGTCGCACATTTCGCCGATGCGTTTTTTGACAGATTTTAAGTTGTATTTTTCGCCGTCTTTTACACCGAGGACCACGTTTTCGGCGGCAGTAAAGACATCAATGAGTTTGAAGTGTTGGTGGATCATGCCGATCTTATAGCCGAATGCGGCTTTTGGCGAGTGAATCACCGCCTCCTTGCCGCCAATGAGGATTTTTCCTCCGTCCGGATAGTAAATGCCGGCAAGCATATTCATCAGGGTGGTTTTACCGCACCCGTTCTCCCCCAAAACGGACAAAATTTCGCCTTTGAAAATTTGCAGGGAGACATTGTTGTTTGCAATTACCGTTCCAAAGGTTTTGGTAATATTCTGAAATTCAATCAAAACTTCCTTTGCCATTTGCTTCTTTTTTCCTTTCAATAGAAGTGGCATAAAAATGACAGGAAGGGTTGCCGCACAAGGCGGCAGCCCTAAACTGTCAAACATTCGTTTTTTTAGCGGGATTATTCTTCAACAACAACAGCGGCGCCAATGGAGATACCGTCAATGATGATATCGAAGTAAGGAGCGGAACGGCCGTCGCTCTCTGCAAAGTAGGTAATACCGCCCTCGGTCTTAATCACGTTGGTCTCGCCGGTGTAGGTGCCGTCGTCGTCAACGTCTGCAAGGTAAGCGGTCAGGTGGCCTTCTTCGTCCATGGTAATGAAGGACGCCTTGCTGAAAGCGGAGGTGTCGGCCTTTGCGTTTTTCACGGTGAACTTAGAGCAATCAAACACTTTAAGGGCGCCGGAAACGAGCTGTGCCTTTACTTCGTCCAGTTTTGCCTGGGTGCCTTCGGCAGCGGCGGTGCCGAGCGCGGTGATTTGAACCGAATCGGTTCCAATGGTGCCGGTGTAGTCGGCGGAAATCTTCTTGCCGTTGATGACGCAGTCAATCGCATACTCGAAGTAGGGAACCCAGTTGATTTTGGAGGCGATTACAAAGGTGTTGGTGCCGGTAGCGCCGTTGTAGGAAACGTTGGGAATGGATCTTTCTTCGCAAGCGGTGGGAGCGCCCATGGAGTCGGCGTGCTGGGAGATCAGCTTGCAGCCGTCGTCAATCAGAGCCAGAGCGGTTTGCTTTTCGGCCTTTTCATCGTACCAGGAGGAGGTGTAGCGAACCTGCATGGTGGCGTTGGAAACAACCGATTTCACGCCGAGGAAGAAGGAGGTGTAACCGGAAATGACTTCGGCATAGGGCCAAGCGCCAACGTAACCGATTTTTGCTTCGTCATCGGTAATGGCGCCGTCATTATCGGTGTCGTACATCTCAAGAAGCTTCAGACCTGCGGCAACGCCGGCAAGGTAGCGGCCCTCATAAATGGAAGCAAACGCGTCGTGGAAGTTGGCAACGCCGGCGGTGTGCGCCTGGGTGCCGGTGGCATGGCAGAACTGAACGCTCTTAAATTCTTTTGCGGCTTTGAGCATATAGGGCTCATGACCAAAGGAATCGGCGAAAACGAGCTGATAACCGTCATCGGCGAATTCAGCGGCTTTGTCGTAGCATTGGTCGCCTTCGGGAATGTCGGTCACGATAGAATACTGCTCAGTGGTCAGACCCTTGTTTGCGCAAGCGGTCTTGAAAGCGTCAATAAAGTTTTTGTCGTAGGTGGATTGGTCACCGTGCAGGGTGATGAGCGCGGTTTTCAGCTCGGCAAGCGGAACGGGATCGGGGTCCGGAACCGTGTTATCGGGTGTGTCGGTCTTCTTTCCGCAGGAAGCGAGAACGGCAACGCAGCCCAGGATCATCATGAGCGCCAGGGCAAGAGCAAGAATCTTTTTGAACATTGGAATGTTCCTCCTAAAAAGTGTTTTTTTATTTACAGCGGCAATGCCGCGGCAAATCAATACAATGAAAAAAGAATGTGGAAACAGATGTAGAAAGCAGATATAGAAAAGAAACCGCTTGTTTTTTTTGAAAGCTTGTCCTTTTTTTAACTTGTCCTTTTTGAGAAATAAGAAAGCCGGAGGGATGGGCGCAGTTTTGCTTTTCAGCAGAACTCGATTCCGTCCTCCGGGCTCATGGAGGCGATGCGCGCAAGCGATTCTACACGGAACCCTTGTTTGCGCAGGGTGTCTCCACCCTTTTGGTATGTTTTTTCAATCACCGCTCCAATGCCGACCACCGTTGCCCCTGCCTGCTTGCAAATTTCGGCAAGCGCAGTTGCGGCGCAGCCGTTTGCAAGGAAGTCGTCCAAAATCAGCACCCGGTCATGTTTGCCCAGGTAGTCTTTGGATACGAGCAGGGTATTATCGGTTCCGTGCGTGTAGGAATGCGCAACGGCAGACCAGTTGTTGTCGCCGATATTGATTGTTTTGCTTTTCTTTGCAAAAACAACAGGGCAGCCGAATTCTGCCGCGGCAAGGCAGGCGACTCCTATGCCGCTCGCTTCCACGGTCAGAATCAGGTTGACCCCTTCGTTTTGATACAGTCTATGGAACTCTTTTCCGATCTCGCAGAGAAATCCCACGTCAATGCGGTGGTTGAGGAAACTATCTACTTTTAAAACATCGCCGGGGAAAATTTTTCCATCGCGCAAAATGCGATCTTCCAACAGTTTCATTGAGCAGTTTTCTCCTTTCTCCGGGGTTTAAAAAAGAAAAACGGCGATTCAATCCAAAAACCGAAAATGATATCCAGATTGAATTACCATCCTTATTGTACCATACATTCCGACAAAAATCAACCGTCAAATCGACGAAAAGCAAGTCGCCTTTTCCCCTATTTTTTTACATTTTGACAAAAGCGTTTCTTTCGCCGCGCCAACCGCCTTTCGGCGGTTGAAAAGAAAAGAGCACCGCAAAACATGCGGAGCTCTTTTCGGTTGCTGAGGCGCGGAGCGCCACAGCCGGCGCGGCGGGGGAAAGACGATTGTTTACCGCAACCCGGCGCACGTTGAAATTTTGGAACTCAATCAAAGACAACGCTCACCGTTGTTTGCGTTGTATCGGCAACCGTTTCGAAAGCGCCGATGGAGAGGGTCACGCCGACGTCGGTGCCGTCGTACCATTTCAAACCGGAGATCACACTGTCGGATGTTTCGTCCACCTGCAAATCGGGCTTGGCGGCGGGAGTTCCGTTGACAAGGACAAGCCCCTTGCGGCAGGCGCGGGCGACCTCACTGCGCGAGGCAACGCCGCATTCCGAAAGCATTTTATCCAGCCGCATGGCGGTACCTCACGAGAAAAATAGATAGCATAAATACTATATAATATTGGAATAAAAAAGTCAAGAAAAAACGTTTCTTTTTTACAATTCCTCAGGCGCCATTCAGCGCCAGCTCCCGTTTGCCGAAGGCAAATGTTTGCACATAAGGGAGCCGAACAGAAGCTCTGCGAACGAAAACCCGGAACGGCAAGCGCCGTTCCGGGAAAAAGAGAGGAGAAAAAAGCAAAACCGTGAGATCGGGGCAGATCATTTCATTTTCCGTTTTTCAAAAACAATTTTTAATCTTTCGTTTTTAGGGCAGATAGTAAAATTTTCCGTTTTTCTCAATGCCGCGCGCCCAAACGGCGGCAATGCCGTTTTCGGTGTAGGCATAGGTGGTACCGTTCATCTTGCCGAAAAAGCGCGCAAAATCCACCTCGGTCGAGCCGACGTAGGTGTTGTAGTCAAACAGGATGCCGTTCGGGTAGGAAGTTCCTTTCGGATAGTTGCAAAACAGCATTTTGCCGTTGGTGCCGTCAATGTAGTTGTGCGTGACGCTGAAATCGTCTTTCGTATCGTAGGGGCCGCCGCTGACCTTGATAAACGCGTTAACCGAGAAGGTGGTGCCGGGGTCGATCTTGTCCGGGCGCTGGGTGGTAAAGCCCTCGCCGATCTTCGTGCAGTAGTTGCCGGTAACGTCCACACCCGAAAACTCCACATTGCTCGTCGTCCAAAGCTCGATCCCGAACCAAACGTTTTGCATGACGTTGTTACGATAGACAATATTTTTGGAAACGACGTCCGAATTGGACTGCGTGGTCGCGGCGGTATCGTAAATTTGGTCAAAGAAGCAGTTTTCCACCAGCATTCCGTTGCAGGAATTCCAGTTTTCCACCGCGTTGCCCAGGCGCGTGTAGTAGTTGCGCCATGTGCCGTAGTCGGATTGAATCGCTCCGCCCACAAAGCGGAATTCGCAGTTTTTCACGGTAAAGTTTTCGCAGTTCATGGGGCGCAGAACGTGCGAGCCGAAGTTGCGAAAATCCAAATTGAGAACGGTAATATCGGCAGCGGGATTTTGCATACTGAAAGCGAACATGGAAAGCGAAAGCTCCACCGAGCCGAATCGCTCCGCCGGGTTGCCGCCCTCGCAGAGGAGGTAGACGCGCTTTTCGTTGTAATCGTGGTAGAAGGAGAGGTCGCCCTGCAAAGAAAGTCCCGAGGTGAAAGGATAGCTCGGAATATCCTTTGTTTCAATCCCGTTGCTCACACCCTCCAGCGCGAGAGTGTAGCCGTCGGGATTCTTTTTGGTTTCGGGATCGGAAAAGGTTTGCAAGGTTTTGATTCCCCAAGCCTCGCCATCGCCGAACACAATCGCGCCGACGTCATTGTAAATATTGAGTTTGAGCGACCGATCTTCAAAATAGTAAATATCCGAATTTTGGGAAACGCGGATCCACTTTTCGGCAGGAACGTTGATCGAACCGTAGAAAATCGGTTTTGCGCCCTCGCCGTAGGTGGCAAGCGTGACCCGGTTGGGAAGATCGCGAATGAAATAGTCGTTTTTCGTCCGGCGGAAAACGCTGCCGCATTCAAACAGAATGGTGTCCCCCTCTTTGACGCGCGAGCAGTTTGCAAGCGTCCGCCAAGGGGCTTTGGGCGAGGTTCCGGCGTTGTAGTCCTTGCCGTTGACCGAGGAAATATAGTAAACGGTACCGTGCGTGGTGACCGGGGCAAAACCCTGTGTTGCGATCAGCTTTTGCGTATAAACCGCGGCAAGCCCAACGCGGACTTCGGCGGTCAGCGGCTCAAAAAATCCGCCCTGCCAATCGGGGTCGCCGCTCTCGTCCGGCGTTTCGGAGGGGTTTGTTTGATCACCGGGGGTTTGTCCGCCCGGCGTTTTGGGTTGATCCTGTTCGTCCGGCGTTTTGGAAAATCCGCACGCCGAAAACAGCAGCACGACCGCCAAAAGAAGAGCAAAAAGGGAAAGCATTCTATAGTTCACTGAAAAGTCCTCCTTGTAAAGCGCCTTTTTCCTTGGCTTGATTCTATTCTACTCGAAAACCTTCGATTTTTCAAGTTTTTTCGACTATGAAAAAAATTTTCCCAAGCCGTAGACCCAGCGTCTCAGCTCCTCCGCGCCGGCAGAGGGGGAAAACCGCTTGCCGTCCAGCACCTTTGCGCCGGGCGCGAGCGATTGGAAATTTTTCGCTGTGCTGCCAAGTCCGCTTCCGCCCGAGGTGCAGAACGGAACCAAAATCTTTCCCGAAAAATCGGCGCTCTCCAAAAAGGTATCCACAATCGACGGCTCGCGATACCACCAAACCGGAAATCCGACGAGAACAACTTCATAACCCGAAACGTCCGGCTTGTTTGCCATTGCCGGGCGACAGGTCGGATCTCTCATTTCCAGCGTTGAACGACTCTGCTTGTTCGTCCAATCAAGATCGGCGGCGGTGTAGGGCTGTTCGGGCAAAATTTCAAACAAATCGGCGCCAACGGCGTCTGCCATTGTCTTTGCAACGGTTGCCGTCGTTCCGCTTGCGCTAAAATATGCAATCAATGTTTTTTTCATGATTTTTCCTTTCTTTTACGCCCTGCCAACGGGAAAAACTTCCCTCAAAGGGCTTGATTTTTTCGTCTTTTGGTGGTACAATCCTATTATAAACCCTAAACTTGACTTTATGTCAAGGCTTTTTGCAAAAAAGGAGGAAAAATTTTTATGTACACCATTGGGCAAGTGTCAAAACTGTTCGGTCTGCCGGTTTCCACCCTGCGCTACTACGACAAGGAAGGACTTTTTCCGAATATGGAGCGGCAATCCGGCATTCGCAAATTCGGCGAGCGCGAGCTGGAGGCTCTGCGCGTGATCGAATGCCTGAAAAAGTCGGGCTTGGAGATCAAGGAGATCAAACAGTATATGGCGTGGTGCAAAGAGGGCGCCTCCACCTATTCCGAACGCAAAAAGCTGTTTGATACCAGAAAAGAAATTGTGGAAGAGGAGATCGAACGCCTCCAAAAGACGCTGGATATGCTGAAATACAAGTGCTGGTACTACGAAACGGCGATTCGGGACGGGAACGAGAAGCGGTTAAAGGAACTGTTGCCGGATCATCTTCCGCCCGAAATTCAGGCGCTCTACGACCGCACGCATTCCTGATCGGCTCCTTTGGAAAAATATCGCGGAGTTCTTGAAAATCGCCGCGAGAAATGCTATAATAAAGGCAATGAAATCTTTTTTCGGGAAAGTCGGGCGATTTTTCCGAAACGTCCGCCGCAAAAAACGGCGGAAGGAAAGGAACGAATATGAGCGAAAAACTCTCCACCCAACCCTATAAAGGCACGCGGGATTTTTACCCTGCCGAAATGCGCTTGCGCAACTGGTTTTTCGGCGTGATCCGCCGCGAGCTGGAAAATGCCGCCTTTGAAGAATACAACGGTCCCATGCTGGAATCCCTCGACCTTTACGCCGCCAAAAGCGGCGAGGAGCTTGCCGGCAAACAGACCTACAATTTCACCGACCGCGGCGGCAGAAATGTTGCCATTCGCCCCGAAATGACGCCCACTGTGGCGCGCATGGTGGCGGCGAAGATCGGGGAAATGACCTTTCCCTTGAAGTGGTTCTCCTTTCCGAACATGTACCGCTACGAGGCAACCCAGCGCGGACGTTTGCGCGAATTTTGGCAGCTCAACGTGGATATTTTCGGGTGCGACGGCTACGAAGCCGACCTGGAGTGCATTCTTGCCGCCATTCGCATTTTGCGCGCCTTTGGAGCAACCGAGGAAATGTTCACCGTGCGCGTCAACAACCGCCGCTTTTTCAACGACGTGATTGCCGCGGTGACCGGCGAGGGTGCCGACGCAAAGGCGATCTCCAAGGTGATCGACCGCCGGGCAAAGGTGCCGCGCGAGGTCTATGAACGCGACCTGACGGCGCTGGGACTGACCGGGGAAAAGATTGCCGCCATTGACAAGATCTACGAAATGACCGTCCGCGAGGCGACGGCGCTCTGCCCCGATTCTGTAGGCGCGCAGGAATTGCTGGCGCTGTTTCAAATGCTGGAAAAACTCGGGTTGGACGGCTACTGCAAATTCGATTTCGGCATTGTCCGCGGACTTGACTACTACACGGGCACGGTTTTTGAGGTCTTTGACAACGCACCGGAGAACAACCGCGCCATGTTCGGCGGCGGACGGTACGACAATCTGGTGGGTCTGTTTGTCAAGAACGCCAAGGTTTCGGGCGTGGGATTTGGTATGGGCGACGTAACGCTGGAGAACTTCCTGACCAGTCACAATCTGATCCCGGCGACCTTTGGCAGTGCCGTCAAGGTGCTGGTCGCGCGGTTTGACGACGTTCCCTACGAGACCTACCTTTCCCTGACCGAGCGACTGCGCGACGCAGGGATCAACACCTCGCTCTATCTGGGGCAGAAGAAGTTCGGCAAACAGCTGGAGTACGCCGTCAAGACCGACTGCACGCATCTTGTGGTGCTGGGCGGCGACGAGCTTGCGCGCGGCGTTGCCAAAATCAAAAATCTTGCCGCACGCGAGGAACGCGAACTGCCCCTGAACGAAATCACAACCGCATTTGATTAAAAGTTTTTTGCCGAGGCTTTTTTTCAAAAAAGCCGGAAAGCCCTTGACCTTCCTTCGCGCCGCAGGCGCGAACAAAAAGCACCACAGGTTCGCGCGGAGCGCGAAAAGACCTCGGGGCGTTGCCCCGAACCCTACTCGCTTTTTTGGATAAAAAGAAACTTTTTGCAACGCAAAAAGTTGGGTAAAAAACTTTATAAAAAAGGAGTCGAGAGCCATGGAACAGTTCCGTATGTTATCCAAGGACGGCAAGACCGAACTTGCCTGCTACCGCATCGCCCCTGTGGGAAAACCGCGCGCCGTTTTTCAAATTGTGCACGGAATGTGCGAATACTTCGGCAGATATGAGGACTATGCCAAAACGCTTGCCGAGGGCGGCATTCTCGTTGTCGGACACGACCACCTCGGGCATGGCAATACCGCCCCCGCGGCTGATGACCTCGGCTTTACCGCTTCGGGCGGCGGCGCCGATTTTATGGTGGAGGACGTCTTTGCTTTGACTGAAAAAATGAAAGCCGAGTACCCCGATTTGCCAATCATTCTGTTCGGCCACAGCATGGGCTCCTTTATCGCACGCGAAGTTTTGGCGCGGCACGGCGACGCCTACCGGGCGGCGATTATCTGCGGTACGGGGGGACCCGAAGCGCCTGCCGGCGCCGGAAAGGTCCTGGCAAAAACCATTATGGCGTTCCGCGGCGAGCGGCACCGCTCCAAGTTGCTTAAGAACATTGCTTTTGCCGGCTATTATAAAATGACAGGGAAAGACGAGCCGGTCAATTCTTGGTTGACTCACGACAGAAAGATCGTTGACAAATATAACGCCGATCCCTTCTGCGCCTACACCTTTACCGTTCGCGCCTATCACGACCTGTTTACGCTGGTCGCCTGGGCGAACGAAAAAAATTGGGCGGAAAAACTGCCCAAAGACCTCCCCTGCTATGTCACGGCAGGCGAGGAAGATCCCGTTGGCGCGTTCGGAAAAGGACCGCGCACGGTCGCCGACCGCATGATGAAAGCCGGAATGAAAAACGTGACCTTGCGGATGTTCCCCGGAATGCGGCACGAGATTCTCAACGAGATCGGAAAAGAAGAAGTTTATCGGGAGATGAACGAATGGATCTTTGCACAGTTGCCGAGCTGAAAAACACCGCCGGACGAATTCTCGGGGTCGATTTCGGCGATACACGCACGGGACTTGCACTTTCGGACCCCTCGCGGTTTTTGGCGTCGGGCATCGGATATATCAGCCCCGGCGGCATTGAAAAAACGGCGACCGCCGTTGCCGGAGTCGCCGCCGAAAAGGGCGCGACCTGCGTTGTGGTGGGGCTTCCGCGCAACATGGACGGAAGCGAGGGATTCCGCGCCGCAAGGTGCCGGGAGTTTGCCGGGCTTGTTGCCGCAAAATGCCCCGAAATTCGCGTTGCCATGATGGACGAGCGATTGACTACCGTTTCGGCAACGCGCTACCTGAACGAGACGAACACGCGCGGCAAAAACCGCAAGGGCGTCATCGACACCCTCTCGGCGCAAATCATCCTGCAAAACGCGCTGGATTTGTTGAAAAATTTGAGATAATTAAAAGTTTTTTGCCCCACTTTTTTTCAAAAAAGTGGGTGAGGTGTGGAGCAACGCTCCACGACCTTTCTTCGCGCTCCGCGCGAACCTTCAGCGCTTTTTGTTCGCGCTTTCAGCGCGAAATAAGACCTTGAGGCTCTGCCTCAAACTCTGCCAACTTTTTGAATAAAAGAACTTTTTGCGTTGCAAAAAGGGATCAAAAACTTAAAGAAAGGAGAACCGCCATGGCAAGAGCAAGAGCGCCGCGCGTTGTGCGCCGCATCTTTCGCGTGTTGCTGTTCGCGCTCATTCTGGGCGTCAACGGCATCATTTTTTGGCGGTTCTGCTCCGCCGGCATTCCCAAAAAGGTCAAATCTATCGAGCCGAATTACGTCCTCGCAAACGCCTACGCCGCCGCCGACGGCAATTTGACCGCCTTTCGGCAGGAGCAGGCGTCCATCACGCGCGGCGCAAAAAATTCCGGCTATTTTTCGGTGGTTTCCTGCACCTTTTTCCCCCAGGCAGGGCAGGTGCAAATCCTTTTCCGCTATAACAAAAGCACCCTCAAGCATTTGGCGGAGGACAAGGGACTGGACGCCGTTCCCGAAAAAACGGGCACTCACTTTGACGTAACCCTGTTGCAAACCACCGACCGCACGCCAGCCGACAAGACCGACAACCTGAACCCCGAAACGCTCTCCTCCAACCGTTATTTTGCTTCCTCCGAACCGATTCGCGAGGAGACCGCGCTCTATACCTATTTCCGCTATACCTTTGACGGCGTTTGGATCGAGGATGACACCGACGGTATTTTTGTAGACGTTTACTGGCTGGGCGACAAGGACTATTCCGCGCCTGCCTACGGAACGCTCTGCATTTGGGATTCGGAATCCGAAAATATTCCGGTCAAGCTCTCCGCGTCCGAGCGCCGCGCGCTGGAAGCGTTTGAGATGATTCTGCCAGATTGAAACTATAAAATTCGCACCCGGGAGGAAAAGACGGAATGAGTAACGAAAAAACTTCCAAGCGCGCCGTCATCTATACCGGCGGCGAATGTTTCCCCACGCTCGTTTTCGAGCGCCCGCGCGCCGGGGATCTGATCCTTGCCGCCGATTCGGGCTACCGTACCGCGCAAAAACTCGGCATCGTTCCTCATATCCTGCTCGGCGATTTTGATTCGTTGGGTGAACCGCAAAATGTTCCCGAATCGGTGGAAATTATTCGCGTTCCTGCCGAAAAGGATGTAACCGATACACAGCTCGCCGTCCGGATCGCGCTGGAGCGCGGAGCAACCGAAATTTTCATCGTCGGCGGTTTCGGCTCCCGTCCCGATCACCTGCTTTCCAATTTCGCCATTTTGGAAATGCTTGCCCGAAAGGGGATTCCTGCAATCATGCTAAACGGCAAAAACCGCGCACGCTTCCTTGCTTCCGGTAGCGTTACCATTGCGCGCGACGACCGTTTTCGCTATCTTTCGCTGATCACCGCAAACAAAATCACAACCGGCGTAACGATTTCCGGGTGCCGCTATCCGCTCCAAAACGCAACTCTGCACCGAACCCATCAGTTCGCCGTTTCAAACGAGATCATAAACCCCTTCGCCACCATCTCCACCGCCTCCGGCGGCCTTTGGATTTTGGAAGTGGCGGAGGGGTAAGAGGAAGAAAGTCGCGAGGGGAGGGAGAAACTTTTTGGAAAAAGTTTCTCCCTCCCCTCGCGCTCCCCTCCCCTTTCAAAAACTCCAACCGGGAAGGGTTGGAGTTTTTGAAAGCGGCTTTCTGCACTGCTCCGGATAGGATTTGCTTTAATGTATAAAGTTTTTTGCCCCTCTTTTTTTCAAAAAAGAGGGTGAGGTGTGGAGCAAAGCTCCACGACCTTCCTTCGCGCTCCGCGCGAACCTTCGATGCTTTTTATTCGCGCCTGTGGCGCGAAAAGACCTCGGGGCGTTGCCCCGAACCCTACCAACTTTTTGTAAAAAGTTGGATCAAAAACTTTTTAACAAACTCGGGGAGAGAACGTTTGGCGTTCTCTCCCCGAGTTTTGTTGATTCTTTTGTTTGATCAGCTCAGTTTTGCCTGGTTGATTTTAATGCCGGGACCCATAGTAGAAGCGATGACGCAGCTCTTGATATACTGTCCCTTTGCCGATGCCGGCTTTGCCTTGATGATGGCGCCGAGCAGGGTATCAAAGTTCTCTTTCAGTTTTGCGTCGCCGAAAGAAGCCTTGCCGATGGGGCAGTGGATGATGTTGGTTTTATCCAAACGGTACTCGATCTTACCGGCTTTCGCCTCGGTAACGGCACGAGCAACGTCGGGAGTAACGGTTCCTGCTTTGGGAGAAGGCATCAAGCCCTTGGGACCCAAAACTTTACCGAGTTTACCGATAACAGCCATCATATCCGGAGAAGCGATGACAACGTCAAAATCGAACCAGTTTTCCTGAACGATCTTATCGGCGTATTCCGCACCGCCAACATAGTCGGCGCCTGCGTCAAGTGCTTTCTGAACGTTGTCGCCTTTGGCGAAAACGAGGGTTTTAATGGTCTTACCGGTTCCGTTGGGAAGAACGACAGCGCCGCGGACCTGCTGGTCTGCATGACGGGAGTCGACGCCCAGACGAACGTGAACTTCGATGGTCTCATCGAATTTTGCCTTGGAAGTTTGGCAAACGAGGGCGAGTGCCTCGGCAGGATCGTACTGTTTGCTCTTTTCATAAAGTTTTACGCTGTCAGCGTATTTTTTTCCGTATTTAGCCATTGTTCAAGCCCTCCTTTCAGTCTTCCACGGTAATACCCATCGAACGGGCGGTACCGGCGATCATGCTCATTGCAGCCTCAATAGAAGCGGCGTTGAGGTCGGGCATTTTGGTTTCGGCAATCTTTTTGACCTGTTCTTTGGTCAGTTTTGCCACTTTGGTTTTGTTCGGCTTATCCGAAGCGGTTTCAATGCCGCAAGCCTTTTTGATCAGCACCGGAGCCGGAGGCGTTTTGGTGATGAAGGTGAAGGAGCGGTCCGCATAAACGGTGATGACCACGGGAATGATCAAACCGATATCATTTTTGGTTCTTTCGTTGAATTCCTTGGTGAAAACCGGAATTGCAACGCCATACTGACCCAGGGCGGGACCGACCGGCGGCTGGGGAGTTGCTTTGCCTGCAGGAAGCTGCAATTTGATATAGCCTAAAATTTTCTTTGCCATAGTTGTTTTCTAACCTCCAATGTGGTTTTTTGCGGAAGAATTGAATAAATTTTTCTTCCTCCCACGCATTTTGGCGGAATAACCCTTCCGACCGGGGGCGTCAGCCGATCGACTTGACCGCGCTCATATCCAGTTCCACCGGCATATTGCGCGAGCCGCGTTTGACCAGCACGGTAACGGTTTTGAGGTCTTCGGAAATGGATTGCACCACACCGCTCATACCCTCGAACAAACCGTCCACGATGTTAACCTCATCGCCGACTGCAAAGGAGACTTTCACCTGCGGAGCCTCTTCAATGGAAAGTGCTTCCACTTCGGCGTCCGAGAGGGGGGTAGGTCTGGAGCCCGGTCCCACGAATCCGGTAACGCCGGTGATATTTCGCACGGCGTGCCAGCTCTCCTCGTTCATAATCATTTTAATGAACACATAGCCGGGGCATTTCTTTTCTTCTTTCACCTTTTCCTCGTCGCCGTTCTTTTCGATCACGGTGTCGGTGGGAATGCGGATATCGAAGATCAAATGTCCGAGACCGCGGTTCTCAATGATCTTTTCCAGATTTGCCATTACTTTGTTTTCGTAGCCGGAGTAGGTGTGCGCCACATACCATCTCACGCCAACGTTCATTTCATTGATATCGCTCATTTTAACAAGTCCTTAGTGGATGTTGTTCAGAATTGCGACAAGTCCGCGCCCGAGTCCCAAGTCCAACAGGCAAATCACCAGCGCGCTGATGATCAGAACGATCCAAACGAGCACCGTGCTTTTTTTGGTTTGCGCCCAAGGGAACCACACGATTTTTTTGGTCTCGCTTTTATAAACGCGGAAGAACTTTGCAATCTTCTTGCGAAAGACGATGCAAAGAACGACGGCGGCGATCAGAGCAACTGCTCCGATAATCAGCCAAACCTTTGCAGTCGTGCTCAAATTCAAAAACCAGTTCATCTCGTCACCTCCGCATTACTTGGATTCTTTATGAAGGGTATGCTTGCGACAAAACTTGCAGTACTTCTTCATTTCCAATCTGTCAGGGTCATTTTTCTTGTTTTTCTTCGTGTCATAGTTTCTCTGCTTGCATTCGGAGCAAACCAGAGTAATTTTGACTCTTGCATCATTGGCCATTTAGCGGCACCTCCTATAATATTGATTTGTGTACCTCCCTCCCGAAAGTCCGGCGCGACCCTTTTGCGGGGTTGGCGCGGCGCCGGTTTTCCGTGCGCGGTTGAGCGTTCGATTTACGTCCGTTTTCAGCGCGCAAAGAAAAAGCCCTCTCGCAGAGGTAGAGCCATTATAACACAGCTTGCCCGGCTTGTCAAGTTTTTTTGGAAAATTTTTTCCTATAATATAAGAAAAAGGTGCAAATCGGACAAAAAGTCTTGTTTTTTTCCTTTTTCATTCAATTTTTCATTCAAAAGCGGGCATTTTTGCTTGCATTTGGCAATAAAATATGATAGAATAACGACAGAAATCGATTCGCACAGGAGGTGTTCCCATGCCGCAAGCGTTTTTGCCCCGTTTGTTTCGTCGGCTGTTTGCAAAAAAACTGCCCTCTACCGGCGAAATGGAAGCCTACGGCGCCGCAGGCGAGGAGACGATCTACCGCAAACTGCGCGAATCGTTCGATTGTGTTATCCGCAATGTCATTATTCCGCATGGCGAAGGGTACCTGGAAAAGGATTTTTTGGTCGTTCAAAACGGAATCCCTTTGGTGGTGGAGGTCAAAAACTGGAAAGGGATGATTTCCGCTTCGCTGACAGGAGACCGTTTCTTTCAGGAAAAAGCGGACGGCACGCGCAAGGATTTAAACAGTCCCGTGCGGACGACAGCTCGTTTTCTCACCGCCATGAAAGGATTTTACGGTCTTTCGGAGCGCCCTTTGGGCATGGTGGTGTTTGCCGATCCCGAGTGCGATATTGATCTGCCCCCCGAATCCGAAGGGATTGCATTGGTTACCGGGTCGCAAATGATCTCCGCCGTCCGGTCAATGATAAAAAACGCCCCATCCCCCGCCGAACCGTTCGATTCTGCCCGAGCATTGCACTGTACGCGGCTTTATGCCGGGGATAACCGCTCCTTCTGCAAAGGAATGGTGACCGACGCCGAAATTCCCTGTTTCACACTTTCGGGCGAGGCGGCGGCGCTCAATCCGCTCTATCTGCGCTATATCAGCGTAGACCATGGACTTTCGCGCGACAAACTGACCGTTACGTTTGTGAACGACGCCTCGGCAATCTTCTATAATTATACTTCGTCGCTCACCCTCCATTGCTTGGACGGATCGATTTTGCGCGTTGCGCTATCGCGGCTGGATACCGTCGTTTTTTGACGTTCGTTTTGCGAAAAAAAGAGTTGACAACCGCCGCGTTTTCTGTTAAACTGTTCTTAAAGAAAATTTCAAATTTGAAAGGAGATTTCCCATGTATTGCAGACATTGCGGAAAAGATGTCGGCAACGCCGCTTGGTGTCCCTATTGCGGCGCAAAACAACAGCCCGACGAACAAAACGCGCAAACCAACGGTTCTTATCAAACGTCCACCGACAGTCAGAACGCCTGGGGAGAGCAGATCAACCTCTCGTCTCCGCCGCGCACCAATATTTTTGCCATCGTCGGTTTGATTCTCGCCTTTTTCTCCTCCCTCTTGGGGCTGATTTTCAGCATTATCGGTTTGGCAAAGGCGCGCGAATACGGATCGGGCAAAGGACTTGCCATTGCCGGTATCGTCGTCAGCATTTTTTCCATCGTTTTTTCCATTATCGCAACGCTGCTTTGGCTGCCCCAGTTGCAGCAGGCGCTGGCGGAAATGGGTTACAGACTTTAAATTGGATTCTGCCTTATTTGAATCAAAGAGCCGAAAGGAATCTTTCTTTCCGGCTCTTTTTTCTGAAACTTTTTATTCCTGAAACTTTCCATTGACAAAAAAGAAAGAATATGATACAATAAAAAATGCAAGAAAAGAAGGAATGTTTTGTCCATTTTTTTGGGCAAAACAAACGAAAAAAGGAGAAACGATTATGAAACGTAAAATTACAATGTTGTTAGCCGTTGCAACGGTATTCATTTTGATCCTCGGCGCGTGCGCGGAAAAGCATCAGCTCGGCGAGTGGATCGACGAATTTTCGGCAACCTGCGAAATCGCCGGCGTAAAGGGACATTACCATTGCTCGCATTGCGGCAAGAATTTTAACGCAGAAAAGGTTGAGGTTTCCAATGCCGACCTGATCATTCCGGCAAAGGGACACACCGAGGTTGTTGACGCAAGCGTTGCGCCCACCTGCGAGGGAGAAGGAAAAACCGAGGGCAAACATTGTTCGGTCTGCGGAAAAGTAACCGTCAGCCAAGAAACAATTCCGGCTGAAAACCATACCTTCGGCGAATGGATCCCCGAACAACCGGCAACCGCTGCCGAAAACGGTGTAAAAGGACACTACCATTGCGAAAAATGCGGCAAGGATTTTGACGAAGAAAAGAACGAGCTGACCGATCTTACCATTCCGCCCGAAGCGCATGATTTCGGCGAATGGATCCCCGAACAACCGGCAACGAAAGACGAGGACGGCGTGAAAGGACATTACCATTGCTCGCATTGCGGCAAGGATTTTGACGAGAACTATAACGAACTCGAAACGATTTACATCCCGTCCGGAAGCAATTCCGGCTGGTCAATCGTCGTATAATTGAAATTAGGAGGGAGACCTTGGGGGAAGCGCAGGTTCCATAGGGATTTTTGAAAAAAACAAAATCAAATAAGAAATTGCGCTTTCAAACGGGCAACAAAAAGGATTTGCAATCCGAGATAATCTCGGGTTACAAATTCTTTTTTGAATTGTGGTTTTACTGAGAATGCCGAAGCACTGTCGTCAGGCATGCCGAAAAGTTGGCGATTTTATGCAAAGCAGCAGTAATTGTTACTACTTATATCATGTAGTTGGAAGCTATTTGAGCAAATTTTTCTTTTATAGCACGATTGATTTTTCTCAGATTATTTAGCTTTGAATAATCAATGCTATAAAAGACGTTTGCTTTTCTTGCGGTAGGTGGAACAGTTGAAGTATTTCTCTATGAAAGAGCCG
Organism: Oscillospiraceae bacterium; assembly: GCA_015063325.1. GTDB lineage: Bacteria > Bacillota > Clostridia > Oscillospirales > CAG-272 > UMGS1865. The sequence goes on from SVUK01000016.1 coordinate 40,224, forward strand.
CGAGAGGGGAGGAACCTTTTTTCAAAAAGGTTCCTCCCCTCTCGCGGCATTCCTCCCCCTCATTCCATCGCTTCGGATACGGATTGGAAGATGGTGCCCACACGGCCGAGAATTTTTCCGGCTTTTTTGTAGGTGCGAAGCAATTTGAGCTGTCGGTTATTCCAAATGGCAACGGCGGCGGCAATCATGGCAACGCCTGCGGTAACCGAGCCGCCGACGATGAGCGCGATTTTTGTTGGTTGATTCATAAGCGGTTTTCCTTTCGGGTAAATAAAATCTTTTCCTTTTGGATGAATAAAATCTTTTCCTTTTGGATGAATAAAATCTTTTCCTTTTGGATGAATAAAATCTTTTCCTTTTGGATGAATAAAATCTTTTCCTTTTGAGTATTGAATAAATAAAACATTGGATAAATAAAACAAATAGATAAAACTAATAAATAAAACAAATAAAGCAATAGAAAGGTATGAAGATATAGCAAAGTGTTCGTCCTTATTTTTTCCCAAAAGCGGTAAATTTCATTCGCGGCGGCAGAAAAAAACATAAATGCCGTCCGGCGCGCATAGAATGAGGTAGGCTTCCGCCGCGGCGGAGAAACAAGGAGGAACGAACGATGGAACAAACGAATCAAAAAATGCAGGGTGAACTGCTTTCCCAAGGATTTATGACCGATCTTTCGGTTGAATTTATTTTGCCCGATTATCAGCCGGAAATCAAGCGGCTTTTGCGCGTGCGCGCCATTCCCTTGCCGGTGGATCAATATCTCGGCGGATCGGCGGCGGAGCTTTCGGGCGCGGTCGAATTTCAGGCGCTGTACGCCGCCGAGGACGGCTCGATCTGGTGCGTAACCAAGCGCGAGGACTACCGCCTTTCCTGCCCCTTTGAGGCGGACGGCAATTTTGATCTTTCGGATGGTCTTGTCTGCGATGTCAAAACCGACGTAGAAGGCGTTTCGGGCAGAGTTTTGGCACCCCGAAAGCTGACGGCGCGCTGCCGCGTACGCAATCAGGTTCGGATGTATGCCGACCGCGTGACCACCGAGGATGCGCCCGACGACGTGGAACGCCTTTCGGGAATGATGCCGACTTCGCGCGTTCGAATCGGCAGAAGCGCACCCTTTACGCTGACCGATGAAATTTCACTTGATCCAAACGAGGCTCCCCTGCGCGTCATTTCCGCCTCGGGCGAGGTCTTTCCTGCCGAAGCGCAGGCAGGAAGCGATGTCGTTGCCTGCCGCGGAGAAATTCTCGTGTCGCTTCTCTGCGTCCCCGAGCAACCCGTTCCCTCGCCGGAGGGTGCCGAGGACTGCCTTCCTGCGGCGGCAATCCCAATGGAATTGCGGCGGAAGATTCCCTTTGCCGTGGAAATTCCAATGGACGGCGTCACCGTCAACTGCTCGGCAAACGCTTGGGGATCCTGCTCCGAAATTGCCGTTACGGTGGAGGAAAACCGCATTCTTTGCGACGTGACCGCTGTGGTTTGCGCGCGCGCCGTCTGCCGCGAGGAAATCCCGTTCACCCGTGACGCCTATTCTACCACCGCGCTGACCGAACCGGTCTACAATGCGCTTCCCACCATGCAAAATCTTGTCTGCAAATGCGGAAATTGCTCGCTCTCGGCAACAAAAGAGCTTGACGAGGTGGGTCTTCGTCCCGGCGCACGCGTAATCGACGCAACCGGCGAGGTTACAACGCAGCCGCCCGAACTTGCGCGCGGGAATTATATTCTGCCCGGAAATTTGCGTTTCCGCGTGCTGGCACAACAGCCGGACGGCGAATATACAACCGCTGAATTTGATTTGCCGTTCCGCTATGAGTCGACCGCCGACGGCGAAACAATTCCAACCGGGAGCGATTCGGTCGTCACACCGGTGTCGATCAAAGCAACAATAGACGGAAATCGTCTGCAGGCGGTTGCCGAGCTTGCCGTGGCACTTTCGCTTTCCGCCACCGAACCAATGCAAGCGCTCGTCTCGCTTCGCGTAGGCAATCCGGTTCCGGCGCCTGCCGCCAATCTGATCATTTGTTATCCTGCGCCCGACGATACGCTTTGGTCGGTCGCCGCCCGTTACCATACGCCCGTTTCATCCCTGACGGCAAAAAATGAACTGCCTGCCGCCCCTGCCGCCGATTCCCCCGATTCGCTCAAGGGCATCCGGTATTTGGTGGTTTGAAAAAGGGGTAGGTCGCGAGGGGAGGGGAAAACTTTTTGCAAAAAGTTTTCCCCTCCCCTCGCGCTATCCTGTTGCGGTTCCCAAAATTTTGTGGCGCGGCGTTGCCGCTTCAAAATTTTGACCTGCTGCCAACGTTCGCCGCAAACGGCTCACTACGCAATATTCTCGCCGGCTGAACACCGGCGTTTCGCTACGCGAAAGCGAATATTTGCACTCCTCGCGCTCCCTGCTTCCGCCACAGGCGGCGGTCGCGCTCGTCCCCCTCCCTTTTCAAAAACTCCAACCAAAAAAGGTTGGAGTTTTTGAAAGCGGTTTTCTGCACTGCTCCGGATATGGTTTGCTCTAAGCCTTTATATATAAAGTTTTTTGCCCCACTTTTTTACAAAAAAGTGGGGGGAATTGACAAAACCGGTGAACGATGATAGAATAATAGACGGTTCATTTTTGATAAAAAATTTCTTTCCATGTCCCGAAAAGCAAAGGAGAAAAAACAATGAAGCGCAAAACGGCTTTGATTTTTGCAATTTTTCTTTCGGTCGCCCTGCTCGTTTCGTCCTGCGCGGCGCCGCAACCATCCCCCTCCGCCCCGGACTCTTCGGTTTCGGAAAACGCGAGCGCCGGGCTTTCCTTTGTTTCCAACGGCGACGGCACCTGCTATCTTGACTCGATCGGCAGCTGTACCGATACCGAGATCGTCGTTCCCTCCGCCTCGCCTGCAGGCGACCGCGTCACGGCGATCGGCTTTGACGAACAGCTCGAAAGCTCTCGCCTTTCCGGTTTCTTCCAGTGCGAAGCCATCACGAGCGTGACCATTCCGGAGGGAGTGATCTCCATCGGGTTGGGCGCATTCTACGGCTGTACGTCGCTTACTCGCGTTTCAATTCCCGATAGCGTCACGCGCGTCAACCAAATCGCCTTCCGTGGCTGCACCGCGCTGGAATACACCGTTTATGAAAACGCAAAATACCTTGGCAACGAGAAAAACCCCTATGTCGTGCTGGTTCAGGCAAACGAGCAGTTCATCACTTCCTGCACCATTCATTCGAACGCGAAAGCGATTGCCTGCGCGGCGTTCGCCGACTGCACCGCACTGACCGAAATTGCCATTCCGGAAGGCTTTTTGCACCTCGACGACTATACTTTTTACCGTTGCACTGCGCTGGTAAACGTCAACCTGCCGCACAGCCTTCTGACCATCGGAACCGCCGCCCTGAGCGGCTGTACGGCGCTGACCGGAATTAACTACAACGGCACCACTGCTGAGTGGGAATTGCTTGAAAAATACACCGCTTGGGATTACGGACTTGGTCACTACTCGGTTTTCTGCAGCGACGAAACACTTACACCCGTCCGTCCGCCGAAAGCCGACGAAATCGACCTTTCCCCAATCGAAGGCGACCTTTCGGAAACCTATGTTCCCACCGAAACGGCGACCGACCTCGTCCGCATGACGGTCTCCTATACCACCAAAGACGGAAAGAATGAACGGGGCGACATTTACATTCGCCTGTTCCCCGACGTCGCACCCGAAACGGTTGCAAATTTCAAATCCTTGGTCGGCGCCGGTTTTTATAACGGTCTGACCTTCCACCGCGTCTACCCGGGATTCATGATCCAGGGCGGCGACCCGAAGGGAGACGGAACCGGAAGCTCTGGAACCAACATTAAAGGCGAATTCATACAAAACGGCTTTGAAAATAACCTTTCGCATTACCGCGGCGTAATTTCGATGGCGCGCGGAAGCTATTCGATGGACAGCGCCTCCTGCCAGTTCTTCATCGTCCATGACGACGCCGCGAGCACGTCTTTGGATAAAATGTACGCCTCGTTCGGAATCGTCGTAAACGGCATTGAATTCGTGGACGCGATCACCGAGGTAGAGCTTGTACAGGGCACAAACAGTGTAGACCGCGTTCCCACCTCGCCGGTTCACCCCGTGATCATCGAATCGGTCGTTTTCGTAAAACCAAAAGCATAGAATTGAACCCCGGAGGCGCCGAAATGCGCTTTCGGGGATTGTTTTTGTCCTTTCTTTTTTAGGGTTGCTTTTCTACAAACCGCAAACTTTTTCCTTAAAAAAGATTGTCGAAAAGAGATATTGACAGAATCGGGGAAATATGGTAGAATAGCGGCATAAAAAAGAAAAAAAGGGGGGTTCGGAATGAAAAGCAAGATCACCGGTCGCTCGGCGCTGACGCGCTTGACCATTGCGGCAATTTTCATGGCGCTGACCATTGCGCTCTGCTCCTTCAGCATTCCGGTTCCCGGAGGACATCTCTACCTTTGCGACGTTGCCATTTGCACCGCGGCGCTTTTGCTCGACCCCTTTCTTGCCTTTGTTGCCGGCGGCGTCGGCGCGTTTTTCGGCGACCTGATCTTTTATCCGCTGCCCATGTTCGTTTCGCTCGTCACCCACGGCTTGCAGGCGGTACTCATCTCGCTGTTTGCGCGTTACATTCTTAAAAAAAGACCGCGGCTCTCCTCCGTTATCGGTTTGGCGCTCGGCTCGATCGTAATGGTCACCGGCTATTCGCTGGGCAGAGCCTTCATTTACGCAACGCCGGAGTACGCCGTCGTCAAATTGCCATACGAAATTTTGCAAGCGCTCATCGGCGCGGTGCTCGGCTTTCTCCTTTATTGGAAAACGCCGCTCAAACGCCTTTACGACCGCATGACCGCAAACTGAAAACCGCTTTTTCGCAAAAAACGGTTGACATCTTTTTCAAAATATTGTAGAATAAAAGCGGAATCCAAAAAATATTATAATAAAGGAGACTTTTCCCATGGATCAACAGAATCAAACCCCTGCAAAAACGTCCTTCGGCATTACCGGCATCCTCGTAAAACTGCTCCCCATCCTCGTCATCGTTTTCCTCGCTCTTGGGGTACTGGCGTTCGTCTACTATTCGATTTCCGGCATCGTTTCCGCAGCGAGAGCCGACGACTTCGGCTGGTTCCTTGACGGCGTTGTTTCCGGCATCCAGCGCCTCGGCTTTAATCTCTTTGCGGCGGCTGTTCTCGCAGGCATCAGCAAGCGGATCGAAAAGAACTAACAAGATCTGCCCGATACCCGGGCAACATAAAAAAGAGGGGCAACGCTTGCCCCTCTTTTTTTATAATTTCCTTTTCAGTTGTTGACAACACAACCCATCTCCGCCCGGAGCAGAAAACAAAATCATTTTCAAAAACTTTCAAAAAAATTTTTGGAAGTTTTTGAAAAAGGGGAGAGCGCGAGAGGGGGAAGAACTTTTTGCAAAAAGTTCTTCCCCCTCTCGCGACCTTTCCTCCCCTCCCCTAAATCTCAAACAATTTTGCAAATTTGGGGAAGAGGGGTTTGGCGATGAAAAAGCGGTCAAACAGTTTGGAGAACAGTCCGATCAGAGTACCGTTGCAAACCGCCATGGCAAGCGTTCCCCAGCCAATGCCCACCAGCGAGCCGAACAGGGCAAACGACAAAAGAAAGGACAACGCCAAAAACGAAAGGTCAAAAATCGTTTTGGTCAACCCCTCGCGCAGTTTGTAGCGCGTTACGATGGCTTTAACGAAAAAGTCGTAGACCTGCGGATAGAGATAGGCTTTGAAAAAGAGAGCGACGGCAAGCGACGTCAAGGTCATTCCGCCGATCAAAAGTGCGATTCGCGCGGCGATATGCAAACTTTCGGGCGGCGTTTTTGCAACGTTGAACAGCGGTATGAATTTTTGAAACAAATCCAACACAAATCCGTAGATCAAACAGGAAAGAAACGCCGAAAGATACACCGGCTTAAACCGCCGCACCGCAAAACAAAGTCCGATGAATAAAATCCCCTGCAAGATGTATTCCGCCTGCCCGAAGGTCAGAAACGAGAGCTTCTCGCTGACAAGATACGCCGGACAAACGATCATGGAAACCCCCAATCCTGCCGCAACGGTCATACAAACCGAAAACGCCATCAGCAAAAGTGCAAACAGCCATATGCCCTCGCTTGGCAAGAACACCCTTTTGGGAGAGGACGACATTTCTTGTTTCGCTTTATTTGTCGTTATCATCATGGGTGCAAATCAGTTCTTTTGCGTAGGGGAGGGATTCGATCCAAGCGCAAAGGGTGTGCCATTCGGCAAGTTTATGGTTTCTTCTTGCATAATACATATTGGTGAGCACCTCGTAGTTCAGGGTGACGGTGCGCATTTGATTATAGGAAGACGGAAGCGTTTGGATCATATTGTGCCAAGCCTGCTTGTCCGATTTGTCGGCAAGGAATTTTTGACGCTCGGACTCCAGATAGGCGATCACCGCGTCCAGAACGGAAAGCGCGCCTTCGTCCATGCGGTCGTGGGAAAAATCGTCCCGTGTAAAGGGTGCGGCATGGATTTTGTGCATGGTGGAGCAGGAGTTCGCAACGGTGCCTACCTTGTAGGTGTCAAATTCTTTCCACCAGTAAAGCGGCGCGGTAATATCCACAGAAACGAAGACCATGCGCAGATATTTGCGGTGGTCGCTGCCGGCTTTGGCAAGGCGGACGGCAAGATCAAGATCGTTGGGACCAAGAATATATTCGCCGTTCTCGTCATAGGAGCTGTCGGTGCGGTTCCAGCTGTTCATCGGGTTGCGCGCGCCGCGCAGAGCGTTTTCAAGGTTCATCACTTGTGTGCGTTCCAGTGTGATCATTTTTTCTCTCCTTCATTTCTGTAAAAACATTTCAATTTCATCCCAAAGGTCACCCGGCGTCGGAGCAACACGTTCGGCTCCGGCGGCATACAGCGCCTTGGCGCCGATAAAGCCCCACCCGGCGCCGACAAACGCTATGCCGGCTTTTTGCGCGGTTTGAACGTCCACGTCGCTGTCCCCCACAAGCAGACAATCCGAAAGAGAAACGCCCAAAAGTCCGGCGAGTTTTTCGGGCAGATAGCGATCCGGCTTGCCCGGTTTGCCCTCCTCGTAGCCGACAACGGCGTCTATTTCGCCGTTCGGAAAGAGCTGACGCGCAAGCCCCTGCGTCATCTTGTCCGGCTTGTTGGAAAGGATTCCGACGCGCGCGTGCGGACGAATTTTTGCAATCGCTTCCCGAATCCCGGCATAGGGTTTTTCGGTGTGCAGGTAAACTTTTTGATAGCATTGGATGTAAAGATCAAAGGCGCGGTCGATTTTTTCATCAACACGCTCTTCTTCGGGCATGGCACGGCGGATCAGTTCGCGCGCCCCGTGGTTGATAAAATCCTTCACCGTGTGGTGCGTGGGATAGCCGAGTGCCTCCATGGTAGCGTTGACTGCCTCGGTCAGGACCGGAATGGTATCGGCAATCGTGCCGTCAAAATCCAAAAAAATCGCTTTCATAAACCGGGTTTCCTTTATTGCATTTATATTCCATACTATTATAGCATAGATTGCTCTGCATTTCCACCTTTTTTCCGATTTTTTTTATTTTATTAGAAAAATCGCCCCATGCGCTTTGCACGGGGCAATTTCTACCTCTTCACTCTTCACTCTTCACTCTTCACTTACACTTGCCGGCGGCAAAATGCCGCCGGCAATCCAACCGTCAGCCGTTGCAGCAGTTGCAAACGAAGATCAGAGCCAAGATGATCAGCCAGATCCAGTTGTTATCGAGCAGATTGCACAAGCAGTTTTGATTCATAACCGGTAATCCTCCATGCAAATTGGCAAAGGGATGTGTGTTTTCCCTTTCCCTGCTATCAGTTTATGTCGAACCCTGCATGATGTTCCCGAATTTTGACAGTTGACAAAACAAAAAACCGACACCATGTCCGCACAAAGCTCAATTTTTTGTCGTTTTTTCGCTCCAAAAAGTCAAAAAACGCAAAAAAAATTGCGTTGGAGCGGTTGACATTGTTTTTTTTGTATGATATAATAACCTTGGTATGGTATAAAAAATGGTGTATTGTGCCGTTTTCCTGCACGGGGCGCGCAAAAAAATCCGCTTTTTCCATACTTCCCTATCGTTTTTCAATCCAAAATTTTTATAGAAAGGTCGAGAACTAATGAAACTGCAACGGAAACATTCTCAAACCCCCGTCTGCCGAATCGCCGCACTGTTGTTGGTCGCCGTTCTTCTCTTCGGGTCGATTGCCCTGCTGGCAAGCGCCGATGACCGCGTAACCATCACACGCCTCGAATGGCAGAACACCGACAACCTCGTTTACGGCGACGCAAAATCCGCGTCCGTGGTTGCTTACGACGCTGACGGAAACGCCTACTACAACATCTATCGGGTGAAATACCCTGCCGGATACGGCAACGTGAACGACGACGGATACACGCTGACCGCCGTTCTGACCAATCCTTCCTTTGCCGAAGCCGAAGGCTTGGAGCACACCAAAAATGTGGTCATCGCGCCAAAGGAATACGGCGTTTTCATGGAGAGTAAAACGGTTGCCGGCGACGGCGCCACCATGTATATGATCCCGGTTGTCGGCGTTGACGATCGGGGAGCCGAAATGCCTTTTGACGTTCGCGCTTTGATTACCTATTCCGTCAAAGGAAAGGCATTTAACGGCACATCCGAATTCGGCACCTACGAAATCGTTGCCACCCTGCCCACCGGAAATTACGTTTTCTATTCCAATGAGGTTCGCGTCAATCAGATGTCGGCTACGCTGACCATCAACCGCGAAATGGATATTGTAGACGTGATGAACAAGGAAGGCAAATCTCAGTTTGTCGTCTTTTTGACCGCCGATTTGGATGAAAACGGAAACAAGGTCGGTCTGAGCTCCTCGGTTTCGGCTACCGCTACCGTCGCCGAGAATTTGAAAATGCCCAATGGCACGAAGTACGCGCAAGCCCTCCAAATTCAAATGGTCGGCGCCGCCGAGGACGAAAAATTCTCGGTTCTCGTTCCGCTGACCGAAATCGTCTACCATGCCGGCTGCCGTACCATTGATCCCAAAACCTCGGTTTACGTCTATGACGAAAACGGAGAACCCGTCACCGCCAAATCGCTTGGCTACGCAACCTCCGCAAGCCGCGGCTACATCAAAATCAGCAATATTCCCGCCTCGGTCGGAACACTGACAATCTCCATCGCGCCTGAGTATTCCGCCGGCGGACTGCCCCTCGGCTGGCTCATTTTCATCATTATTCTGATTATCATCCTGTTGCTCATCCTCCTCTTCTTCGTTGGTCGCTGGGTGTTCAAAAAGAACCGGCTGGGAGAAACAAACGAGGAGCCGAAAGAAGAGGAGCCCAAGGAAGAGGAAGCCGTAGAGGCTTTCGCTCCCGTTGCGGTAGCAGAAGAGTCCGAGGAGGAGGAAGAAACCGCTCCCAACCTGCGCGGACTCGTCTATGTCGATGTCGTGAAGAATCCCGAGGAATACGGCATGATGCTCATGAAGGAAAAGGCAGGCGAAGGCGTTGTCGTTTACCGCTATCGCAAGAGCTACCTTGCAAAACTTGCCCTTGCCGACGGCAAAATCGGCGAGTATTACTCCACCGTGAAAAACGCACTGCTCCGCTTCAAAGGCGTAAAAGCGCGCAAGAGCTGGAACTATGAGGCGTTTAACCAGGGTCGCAACCAAATCGCAAAGGTTATTCCCAACGGCAAGACCCTTTACCTCTACCTCGCCATTGATCCCAAAACGCTGGAAGGCACCAAGTACGGCGCCATCGACGTTTCCGAAAAGAAGAAGTTTGAAGTAACGCCTTCTTTGATGAAGATCCGCGGCGACCGCAAACTGAAATTCGCCCTGGAACTGATCGAAAAAGTCTGCGGCGAACAGCTCGGACTGAAACCGACCGATAAACCCGATGAGAACTATAAACCTGCAAACCAGACCGCCGAAAAGCTCTTTGATTCCGGTCTGATCCGCAAAATGGCAGCCCTCGCTCCGCTTCCGAAGGAAGGGGAATAAGAGGGGGTAGGCCGCGAGAGGGGAGGAACCTTTTTGGAAAAAGGTTCCTCCCCTCTCGCGCTCTCTCCTCTTCCAAAAACTTTAAAAAGGGGGCTTTTTGAAGTTTTTGGAAGCGGTTTTCTGTACCGCTCCGGAGATTGTTTGTTTTAAGCCCTTGTTTATAAAGTTTTTTGCCACTTTTCGCAGAAAAGTTCTTTTATTCCAAAAAAGAGGGTGAGGTGTGGGGACGAGCGCGACCACCGCCTGTGGCGGAAGCAGGGAGCGCGAGGAGTGCAAATATTCGCTTTCGCGAAGCGAAACGCCGGTGTTCAGCCGGCGAGAATATTGCGTAGTGAGCCGTTTGCGGCGAACGTTGGCAGCAGGTCGAAATTTCTGCGAGCAGTAATGCGAGCAATAGAAATTTCGGGTACCGCAACAGGAGCAAAGCTCCACGACCTTCTTTCGCGCCAACGGCGCGAACCTTCCTTGCTTTTTGTTCGCGCTCCGCGCGAAAAGACCTTGGGACTTCGTCCCAAACCCTACTCGCTTTTTTTGAAAAAAGCGAGGCAAAAAACTTTATTTCTAATATTTTTAATAAAATTTTAATAAAAACTATTGCAAAACCGAAAAGAGCGTGCTATACTATGCTATGGTAGAAATGGTAATGAGAGGATGAGGAGTGGGTCAAAAGCCCGCTCATCTTTTTTAGCATTTTCCGTTTTCGCCGAAATTCTCAAATTCGGAGGAAAAACCGATGGCAAAACATTCCGGCGGTTCGGTCGTTGCGGCGGTACGCGCGGCAATCACACCTGTGGTGGAATCTCTCGGGTATTCCATTTGGGATCTGGAATACGTCAAAGAGGGTGCCGACTATTTTCTGCGCATAACAATTGATTCGCCGAACGGAATCACCATCGACGATTGCGAAACCGTCCACCGCGCCATCGACCCCGTTTTGGACGACGCCGACCCCATTGAAAGCGCCTACCACTTGGAGGTCAGCTCCCCCGGCATTGAGCGCGATTTGCGCACCGACGAACATTTTGTCGCCTCGGTGGGTGAAAAGGCGGAGCTTCGCCTGTTTGCCCCGTTGGACGGCGCAAAGGTTTATGTCGGCACTCTCCTGGGGCTTGACGAGGACGGAAACGTCCTTTTGGACGCCGGAAACGGTGAAAAGTGTATTCCCCGTTCCGCAATCTCGGCGGCAAGAACACTTTTTGACTTTGACGCCGAAAATTAAAACCCGAAAGTTACTCCCCAAAAAAATTTTAAACTCAAAAGTTCAAACCTTATAATTGAACCTGAAATTAAAACTGAACCTCAAAATTTAAACCTTTAATAGACTTTAATAAAAAAGTTGAACCTGCGATAAAAAAGACAGACGACAGAAAGGATTGGTCACAAAACATGAATTCAGAATTTTTCACCGCGCTGGAACTGCTGGAAAAAGAGAAAGGAATTCCCGCCGACTACATGATCGAAAAGATTGAGGCGGCGCTCATTTCCGCTTATAAAAAGGAATACGGCAACAACAGCAACGTTCGCGTTCTCATCGACCCCGAAAAGAAGGACGTCAAACTTCTGCAGCAAAAAGAGGTGGTTGACGTTGTGGAGGATCCCGAAACGCAAATCTCTTTGGAGGACGCGAAAAAGATTGCCAAAAAATATAAAGTCGGCATGACGGTGGAAATCGACCTGAAAACCAAGAATTTCCGGCGTCTTTCGGCGGCAGCGGCAAAATCGGTCATCATCCAGGGCATTCGCGAGGGTGAACGTCGCCGCGCGCAGGAAGCTTATGAGAATAGACACGAGGAAATCATCACCGCCATCGTCCACCGCTACGATCCCGACACCGGAAACGTTGTGGTCGATACCGGAAACGGCTTTGCCGTTCTGCCGGCGCACGAGCAAATCCCGGGCGAACTTTTCCACGCAGGGGATCAGATTAAAGTGTTTGTTCAGGAAGTCAACCGTGAAAGCCGCGGTCCGCTGGTCACGCTTTCCCGCATTCATCCGGGACTTGTCCGCCGCCTGTTTGAATTGGAAATTCCCGAAATTGCCGATGGCATCGTCATCATCAAAGGCGTGGCTCGCGAAGCAGGTTCACGTTCCAAAATCGCCGTTTATTCGCGCGATCCCGAGGTCGACCCCGTCGGCGCCTGCATCGGTGCGCGCGGCGCGCGTATCGGCACCATTGTTGACGAGGTGCGCGGCGAGAAGATTGATATTGTAAAATACAGCGAAGAACCGGAAGAGTATATTTCGGCGGCGCTTGCCCCGGCGGCAATCAAAGCCGTGGTCATGACGGGCGACCGCACCTGCCGCGTTTACGTAGAGCCGGATCAGCTCTCGCTCGCCATTGGTAAAGAGGGGCAAAACGCCCGGTTGGCGGCAAGATTGACCGGCTGCAAGATTGACATTAAAGCAGGCGACATTTCCGAAGAGGATCTCGCCACCCAGGCAGAATAAAAGATATGGAACAAAAGGTAAAAAAGATTCCCTTGCGGCAATGCCGCGGATGCCGGGAGCATTTCCCGAAAAGCGAACTGATTCGCGTTCTGCGCAGTCCGGAAGGGGAGATTTCGCTCGATTTTACCGGGCGGAAGAACGGGAGAGGGGCATATATTTGCCGCAAGCTCTCCTGCCTGCGCAAAGCGCAAAAGGCAAACCGCCTCGGTCAGGAGCTGGGCGTTCCGATCCCGGAGGAAGTTTATCTTGCGCTGGAGCGCGAATTGGAAGAAACCGATGGAAACGCATAGTGCCCTGCTCGGCGCAATCGGAATCTGCCGCAAGGCAGGAAAGCTGATCATCGGGACCGACGCAGTATGCCTCGCTTTGCGCGAAAAGAAAAAACCATGCGGTGTGCTCGCGGCGAAAGATGTTTCCGAAAATACGTCCAAACGCCTTTCGGATAAATGCGCGAGCTACGGCGTACCGCTTGTCCTGATCGACGAATGCGGCGAGGACCTTTCCGCCGCCATTGGCAAAGGGGCGAAGACCGCCGCCGTTGCCGTAACCGACGAAAGCCTTTGGAAACTGGTGCTCTCCCGAACGGAAAGGCACGAATAAACAAGAACAAACGACAATTCTTTTTTGCCGGATCTGCGGTCCGGCATAAACGGAGGAGGATCTATGGCAGAAACGAAAACGCAATTCAAAATCAACAAACTCGCAAAGGATCTTGGCTTAAAAGCAAAAGATTTGGTCGAACTTTTGGGGAAAATGGGACATGAAGTCACCGCCCAAAAAGCGCTCGAACCGCTCGAATTCGATCTTTTGTTTGACGCGCTGACCAAGGAGAATCAAATCGCCGATATCGGCTCCTATCTGGACGGTGCGACCTATATCCCCTCCAAGTTGCCGAAACAGGAAAAGAAGGAGGAGCCGCAGGTCGAAGAGAAAAAGCCGGCACAAACCAAATCCGAGCCGGAAACAGCCGCGCCTGTAAAAAACGAAGCCGCAAAACCGGCAGACTCCAAAGCGCCTGCCAAGGCAGAAGCGCCCAAAGCAGAACAATCTAAATCGGCGCCTGCTCCAAAAGCGGAAGCTCCCAAGGCAGATACGCAAAAAGCGGAAGCTCCAAAAGCAGAAGCTCCCAAAACAGGGGCTTCAAAAGCAGAGCAATCCAAACCGGCACCCAAAATGGAGGAATTCAAGCCGACTCCTGCCCCCAAGTCTGCTCCGGCTCCGGTTCGCCCGGCACAGCAGGCTCCGCAAACCCGTCCGCAGAACGGTTTTGCCGCAGGATCTCCCCGTCCGGGTTACGGACAGGGGCAATCGCAAAGACCGACCGGCGTGCAGGGACAGCGCCCGGCAAACGGAATGCAATCCGCAAGACCGGCGCCCACCGGCGGTTTTTCGCAGCGTCCGGGTTCGGGCTTCGGCTCCGGCATCGGCGCAACGGGTTACGGTATCGGCAATCCCAACCAGCGTCCGCCGCAGAAAAAGCAATCCCAGCGGCGCCCGGGCGGAGATAAGGACGATCATATTCCGAGCGGTCCGAAGGATACGTTCAAAGCAAAAGAGATCGTGCGCGGCGCGTCTTCCGCCGTCAATCCGGACGGAACGCGCAAAGGTCCTCGCGTGGTAGACACGCGCGGCTCCGAGGACGTCAACCTCTCCAAATACGACGAACGCCTGGATTCCTTTGTTTCCGAGCGCGAACAAAATCTGCGCGGCGGCAACCAACGCCTGAAAAAGCAGAACAACCAGCAAAACGGCGCTCAACCGTTCGGTAAAGGCAAACCTGCCCACGGCAAAAAAGGAAAAGGCGCACCGAGCGCGCCCACAACCGTTCGCCCGACGGCAATCGAACTGCCCGACGAGATTATGGTCGGTCAGCTTGCTTCGCGCCTGATGGTCACAGCAGGAGAAGTTGTGAAAAAACTGATGATGATGGGCATGATGGTCACCGTCAACCAGGTCATCGAATATGACTATGCGGCGCTGGTCGCCGAAGAATTCGGCGTTACCGCATCGCATGAAGTGGTGGTCAGCATTGAGGAAAAACTCTTTGACGACGCCGCCGACGCCGAGGAAAATCTTGTTTCTCGCGCTCCGGTCGTCTGCGTTATGGGTCACGTTGACCACGGCAAGACCTCGATTTTGGACGCCATTCGCCATACGCAGGTCACCGCCGGCGAGGCAGGCGGTATCACCCAGCACATCGGCGCCTACCGCGTAAAAGTGAAAGGGAGAGAAATCACCTTCCTTGACACGCCGGGACACGAGGCGTTCACCGCCATGCGTGCGCGCGGCGCCATGGCAACCGATATTGCCATTCTGGTCGTGGCGGCGGACGACGGCGTCATGCCGCAAACGGTAGAGGCAATCAACCATGCCAAAGCCGCCGGCATTGACATTGTTGTTGCCATCAACAAAATGGATAAACCCGGAGCAAACCCCGAAAATATCAAACAGGAACTCACCAAATACGACCTGGTACCCGAGGAATGGGGCGGCGACGTGATCTGCGTTCCCGTCTCGGCGCTCACCGGTCAGGGAATTGACGACCTCTTGGAAAGCGTTCTGCTGGTAGCCGACGTCAAAGAGCTCAAAGCCAATCCCAACCGCCGCGCCAAAGGTATCGTCATCGAAGCAAAGCTGGATCGCGGACGCGGTCCGGTGGCAACCGTACTGGTACAAAACGGAACCCTGCACGCCGGCGACATTATCATTGCCGGTTCGGCAGTCGGGCGCGTGCGTTCCATGACCGACCACAACGGAAAATCGCTGAAGGAAGCGGCGCCCTCGGTGCCGGTGGAGATTACCGGACTTGCCGAAGTTCCCTCTTCGGGCGACGAATTCCAGGCGGTTGAAGACGAGCGCATGGCAAGAACGCTTGCCGACCAGCGCCGCGATAAAGTAAAGGAAGATTCCTTCCGTGCCAACGCGCGCGCCAGCCTGAATGATTTGTTCGACCAGATTTCGGACGGCGTCAAGAATTTGAATATCATCGTCAAAGCCGACGTGGGCGGTTCGGTAGAAGCCGTGAAGCAGTCGCTTGAAAAGCTCTCCAACGAGGAAGTCAAGGTCCGCGTCATCCACGCGGCGGCAGGCGGAATCACCGAGGGAGACGTCACCTTTGCGGCGGCTTCCAACGCCATTATCGTTGGATTTAACGTTCGTCCCGACAAGATGGCGCTGGATAGCGCCGAGCGGCAGAACGTGGAAATTCGCACCTACCGCGTCATTTACGAGTGCATTGAGGAAATTGAGGCGGCAATGAAAGGTATGCTTGCGCCCAAATTCCGCGAAAATCTTTTGGGGCATGCCGAGGTACGTCAGACCATTCATGTTCCCAATATCGGCACCATCGCCGGCTCCTATGTTCAGGACGGCAAGATCACCCGTCAATCGCAGATCCGCGTGGTGCGTGACGGCGTTGTGATTTTTGAGGATAAGATTTCCTCGCTGCGCCGGTTCAAGGACGACGTAAAAGAAGTCGCCTCCGGCTACGAATGCGGCGTCGGACTGGAAAAGTTCAACGACATCAAAGTCGGCGACGTCCTCGAAGCCTTCGTCATGGAGGAAGTAAAACAGTAAAGCAAGGAATGTTCGCGCTTCGCGCGAAAAGACCTCGGGACTTCGTCCCGAACCCTACGAGCTTTTTTAGAAAAAAGCTCGGCAAAAAACTTTTGAAAAAATCAGGAAGGGGGTAACCGCCAATGAAACATGAAAAATCCTGCGGCGCGCTGGTTTTGCGGCGCGGCGAGGACGGCAAGGATTATATTTTGATGATCCGGCATCGCCGCGGCGGTCACCGCTCCTTCCCAAAAGGGCACATGGAGGCAGGCGAAACCGAGATCATGACCGCCATCCGCGAGGTTTACGAGGAAACCGCCGTGCAGGTGCAAATCCATTCCGGCTTCCGCGAAACGGTCCACTATTCCCCAATGCCCGGCGTGCAAAAAGAAGTCGTCTATTTCTTAACGCGCACCGAGCAAACCACCATCATTCCGCGCGTCGGCGAAATTGCCGAAGTGGAATGGGTGCCGCTCGAAAAAGCCGAATCCTGCCTGACGCATGAAAACGACAAAACCGTCCTGCGCGCCGCCATTGCGCGTCTGCAAAGCACACCTGCCTGAATTTTGCACAAAAATTCCGCCTTCTTCATAAACTGGGAGCAAGAAAAACATTCGGTTTTCGGAAGGAGGAATCCCAAGGTGAAAGTTCTCGTTTGGAAAGCTCCAAAATTCCTGCGTCCCATTTTCAAAAAGCTGTTCGGCAATCGCAAACCGCGCAAAAAGCGAAAATAATTCGCCCCATCTCTGCATGAAACCAAAAAAGAAAGGATGAAAAAGCAATGAAATATAAGATTCGCCTCGACACCTTGTCCGATGTCAACAACTTCGTCAAGATCGCGTCCGCCTACCCGGGAAAGATCACCCTGACCGATGGAGATAACTTCACCGTCAACGGCAAATCGCTCTTGGGCGCCATGTACACCATGGAGTGGGACAACGTTTATTGCACCTCCGATAAGGAGATCTACCACCTCATCAAAGACTTTGTAGAAGAAGAATAAAATTACAAAAAAAACAAACGCGAGGGGAGCCCTTTTGAAAAAGGCTCCCCTCGCGTATTATTTTTCGTTACAAAAAGACATGGAAAAGCAAGGAAGGTTCGCGCAAAGCGCGAAAAAAGACCTTGAGGCTTTGTTCCTGTTGCGGTGCCCGAAATTCCTTTTTGCTCGCATTGCTGCTCGCAGAAATTTCGACCGCTGCCAACGTTCGCCGCAAACGGCTCACTACGCAATATTCTCGCCGGCTGAACACCGGCGTTTCGCTACGCGAAAGCGAATATTTGCACTCCTCGCGCTCCCTGCTTCCGCCACGGGCGGTAGTCGCGCTCGTCCCCTCAAACTCCGCCAGCTTTTTTGTAAAAAAGCTGGGCAAAAAACTTTATAAATAAAGGCTGAAAACAAATCCTATCCGGAGCCGTGCAGAAAACCGCTTTCAAAAACTCCAAACCCTTGGTTGGAGGTTTTAAAAAGAGAGGGGGTTGGGGGAGGGGAGAAACTTTTTGCAAAAAAGTTTCTCCCCTCCCCCAAGGTCTACCCCCTCCCCTTACAAAACCCAGCTATTCAACTTCCAACCGGTGGGGGTAGAAAGGAGACGGAAAGATTTGGTTTCGGTTTTGGAAGGCTCGGAGAGCAGGTGCGCCTTGATGGTCAAAACGACCGAGGTTTTGGAGGACGAGCGACTGTTGACGGTAAGCGAATTGTAATCAAAGACAAGGGAACGCTCGCGAATGGCGTCGAAATCGGGGTCCAGCTCGGAGCGACGTAGCTGATAGAGCCGATCGTCCTGTTCGACGAAATAGGGTTTGCTGACCAGAACGGCAGAAGGGGTTGCGTCCGACGAAACGCCCTCGAACGCGGCGGCAAACAAAGGAGAAATGCAGGACGAAGAATAAACGCGAAGCGCAGCCGCTTTGATATGCTCAATCGACTGAAATTTGGAATGTTCCACATCCACCACGTCGTAGAGCGAGAGCGATTCGGGAACTTCGCGGTAAAGGTCGGCGTTTTCGGGCGCAGAGCTGTCAAAAACGGGGAGCCCGGCGCCGAAAAAGACCTCGTTGATCTCGGGCGCGGCTTCCAAAAGAGCGATCACATCGGCGCGCAAATCTTCCGCCGTGGGCGCGCCTGAACACGCGCAAAACACCGCCGGCACCGCCAAAATCAGCGCCAGCAAAACGCAAAGAAACGCAACCCGTCTTTTTCGCGGCATAATAATTCTCCTTTTCAAAAATCACGCATCAACATTTAGGATTTGGCACATTCCAATTTCCTTTAATATCCGATTGCAAACGCTTTCAAAATCGTTGTTAATTTCATAATTGGTAATTCTCAAAACAGAAATTCCGGAATCTTTCAAAACGGTATCTCTCGTAACGTCTTTTTCTTTATTTTCTTCTTTTCCGTGTTGAAATCCGTCTATTTCAATCACAAGTTGCTTTTCTGCAATGTAAAAATCAACGATATAATTACCAATCACCTTTTGGCGATGAACGGTGATTGGTAATTTTTTCAAAAAATCATACCAAATTTTCTTTTCTTCTTTGGTCATGTTTTTTCGCAAATGCTGGGCAACGCCCTTCAATTTGGGATTGCACTGTTTTTTCATTTTTCTTCCTTATTAAAGTTTCACCCTGTCCATCACGCGAGCATATAATTTTGTTTTCTCGCCTCATCCACCGTGCAAGCACGGTCCCCCTTCCCCTGCGAGGGGAAGGCAAATTACGCGATTCTTTCATTATAGGGATATTGTTTGTCCGATTCGTTTCATTTGTTTGAAACTTATCTAAATTTTCCAAATAGTTTTGAAGTCATTTTGCATTTCTTCATTCGAGGCGGAGACTTTGTCTGCTTCCCCTGTTGCAGTACACCCCCCCACCGCCGGCGCTCTGTGCCCGAGTGACAGCGGTCAAAATTTTGAAGCGGCAACGCCGCGCTACAAAATTTTGGGCACCGCAACAGGGGAAGGCAAAGAAAGCGTTTCTCTGCAAATAGAATTTCATCTTTCTGACATGTTTCCTTTTTGAAACGCCATTATATGTCTCAAATTAATCCGAAAATTATTTTGTTTTTCTTTATCCGAAGTGAAGATTTTGTCTGCCTTCCCCTCGCAGGGGAAGGGGGACCGCGTTAGCGGTGGATGAGGCGAAAAAAACGCGGATTAAAAGCACGGAGCAACGCCGCGCTACAAAATTTTGGGCACCGCAACAGGGGAAGGCAAAGAAAGCGTTTCTCTGCAAATAGAATTTCATCTTTCTGACATGTTTCCTTTTTGAAACGCCATTATATGTCTCAAATTAATCTGAAAATTATTTTGTTTTTCTTTGTCCGAAGCGGTGATTTTGTCTGCCTTCCCCTCGCAGGGGAAGGGGGACCGCGTTAGCGGTGGATGAGGCGAAAAAAACGCGGATTAAAAGCACGGAAGGTCCGCGCTTCGCGCGAAGGAAGGTCGTGGAGCTTTGCTCCACACCTCACCCTCTTTTTTGAAAAAAAGAGGGGCAAAAAACTTCAAACCAACGAGGCAAAAGAACTTCTTCTCTTCCCTTTTTCCAGTTTTTTTGGAAGGGTGGGGAGTTTGAGGGGCGGGAAACCTCTTTTTTCAAAAAAGGGTTTCCCGCCCCTCAAGGTCTCCTTACTCCTCCCCTTCCTCTCCTTCTTCGGGTTCGGCGTGGGGGGTAGTGGTAAAGTTGACAAGTTTCTGATCGTCGGCAAGGCGCATAACGATGACGCCGCCGGCGGTACGGGAACGCGTTGGAATTCCGGCAACGGGGGTGCGGATAATTGTGCCGCCGGTAGTGATAAGCATCAGGTCAAGATCATCGTTCACCGAGGCAATACCGGTGAGCGCGCCGCTCTTTTCGGTGACATTATAGCACTTCATACCGTAGCCGCCGCGGTGCGCCATCAAGCGGAAGTCGTCGAACGGGCTGCGCTTGCCGAAACCGTTTTCGGTAACGCAGAGCAATTCCTTTCCCTCTTCCACCAGGGTCACGCCGACAACCTCATCGCCGTCGCGCAGAGAAATTCCGCGCACGCCGCGCGCCGTGCGACCCATGGCGCGCACCTGCGCTTCGGCAAAACGAACGGCAATACCGCCGCGCGTGGCAAGCATCAGCTCTCTCTCGCCGTCAGTACGGGTAACGAACAAGAGCTCGTCGCCCTCGTCCAGCGAAATGGCGATTTTGCCGCCTTTGCGCTGGTATTCAAAATCGGAAAGCAGGGTTTTTTTGATCACGCCCCTGCGCGTAACCATGGTCAGATACTCGTGGTCGGTAAATTCGTCCACAGCGACCACAGCGGTAATTTTTTCCTCGGGCAAAAGCTCCAGAATGTTGACCAAATTCTGCCCCTTGGCGGTGCGGCTTGCCTCGGGGATCATATAGGCTTTGCGCATTTGCACCTTGCCGGTGTTGGTAAACATTAAGAGGTAGGAATGACTGTTCATGGCAATAACCTTTTCAATAAAGTCCTCCTCCTTGGTCCCCATTCCAATAATACCCTTGCCGCCGCGGTTTTGCGCGGTGTAGGTATCCGCCGGCAGACGCTTGATGTAGCCGGCATTGGTGAGCGTGATCACGCAAGCGTGCCGCTCGATCAGATCCTCCAGAACAATCTCCTGCTCCGCCTGAACGATCTCGGTGCGGCGCGGATCGGCATACTTGTCGCGGATCTCGGTCATTTCGGTTTTAATGATATCGCGCACCTTGCCGTCGTCGGCAAGAATGCCGCGCAGTTCGGCAACTAGAGCCTCCAGGCGGGCAAGCTCTTCCTCAATCTTTTCGCGCTCCAAGCCGGTCAAACGACCCAAGGTCATCTCGGCAATCGCCTGCGCCTGCGCGTCGGAAAGCCCGTAGCGCTCGCAAAGGGCGGCTTTTGCGTCGGGAATGGATTTGGAAGCCTTCATCAGGGCAACAATGTCGTCAATGTTGTCCAAAGCAATCTTGTAGCCTTCAAAAATGTGGGCGCGCGCTTCGGCTTTTTCCAGATCGAACTGCGTGCGGCGGCGAATGACCTCTTCCTGGTGGGCAATATAGTGATCCAAAATTTGCGGCAAAGTCAGCACCTTCGGCTCATTTTTGACCAGCGCCAACAGGTTGACGGCAAAGGTCGCCTGCAGCTGGGTGTAGCGGTAGAGCTGGTTGAGAATGATTTGCGGATTGGCGTCGCGGCGGTATTCTACAACAATCCGCATACCGTCTCTGCCCGATTCGTCGCGCAGGTCGGTCAGACCGTCGATCTTCTTTTCCTTGACGCAGTTTGCAATGGATTCGCAAAGCTGGCTCTTGTTGACGGCGTAGGGGATTTCGGTAAAGATGATCCGGCGCTCCTCTTCCTCAATATTGGCGCGCGCACGCACCATCAGGTGCCCCTTACCGGTCGCGTACGCCTGTTTAATCCCGTTGACGCCGTAGATGATGGCACGGGTCGGGAAATCGGGACCTTTCACAAACTCCATCAGCTCGTCAACCGTGCATTCGGGGTGATCCATGCGGTAAACCGTCGCGTCCACGATCTCGCCCAGGTTGTGGGGCGGAATATTGGTCGCCATACCAACGGCAATGCCCATGGAACCGTTGACCAAAAGGTTGGGAAAGCGCGCCGGAAGGACAGAGGGCTCCTGCATACGGTTATCGAAGTTGGGAACCATGGGAACGGCGTTCTTTTCAATATCGCGCATCATCTCGTCGGAGATCTTGTCCATGCGCGCCTCAGTGTAACGGTATGCGGCAGGCGGATCACCGTCCACCGAGCCGAAGTTGCCGTGCCCTTCGATCAAAGTATAGCGCATATTAAAATCCTGCGCCATGTGCACCATCGTACCGTAAACCGAGCTGTCGCCGTGTGGGTGATACCGACCCAGCACGTTACCAACGGTGGTAGCCGACTTGCGGAAAGGTTTGGAATGGGTCAACCCGTCCTCCCACATCGCGTAAAGAATGCGGCGCTGACCCGGTTTTAAGCCGTCGCGCACGTCGGGAAGGGCGCGCGCCATGATGACCGACATGGAATACTCGATAAACGAACGTTTGACCTCGCGCTCCATGTGAACGTCAACAATTTTCTGTTTTTCAAATAACGCAAGTTCTTCCTCGCGCGAAAGTTCATTTTCTTTTCTCTTATCCAAGGCTCTGTTCTCCTTTCAAGCAAAGGGATGGGGGGAATCAAACGTCCAAATTCTCGGCGAACTTTGCGTTCTGCTCGATGAATTCGCGGCGCGGCTCGACCTTATCTCCCATCAAAAGGGAGAACATTTCGTCGCAGGCAATGGCGTCCTCGACCGTCACGCGCAGAATGGTGCGGCGCGCCGGGTCCATGGTGGTTTCCCAAAGCTGTTCGGGATCCATTTCACCAAGACCTTTATAGCGGTCGGCTTCAATGTTTTTGCCGCCCATCTCGGCAATGATGGCGTCGCGTTCCTCGTCCGAGAAGGCATAGCGCTCCGAGGCGGCGGAATTTGCGCCCTTGCGGTAAATTTTATAGAGTGGCGGCTGGGCAAAATAGATGTGCCCGTCCTCAATGAGCTGTTTCATGTGGCGGAAGAAGAAGGTCAAAAGCAGAATGCGGATATGCGAACCGTCCACGTCGGCATCGGCCATGATGATGATCTTTCCGTAGCGGAGCTTGGCAGGGTCAAATTCCTCGCCGATTCCGCAGCCGAGTGCCTGAATGATGGGGATCAGACTTTGGTTGGAGTAGACCTTATCCAAGCGCGTTTTTTCCACGTTGAGCACCTTGCCGCGCATGGGAAGGATGGCCTGATAGCGCGAGTTGCGCCCCTGCATGGCGGAACCGCCTGCGGAATCTCCCTCCACAAGATAGAGCTCGGTAAACTCGGCGCTCTTTTCCTGGCAGTCGCGGAGCTTGCCGGGCAGGGTGGAACCTTCCAAAAGACCTTTGCGCCGGGTTGCTTCGCGCGCTTTGCGCGCCGCCTCGCGAGCGCGGTAGGCGGCAAGCGATTTTTCCAGGACCGCTTTGCCAACGGTGGGATTTTCCTCCAAATATTCGGCGAGCTTGGTGGCGACCAGATTGTAAACGTGGGTGCGCATTTCGCTGTTGCCCAGCTTGCCTTTGGTCTGCCCCTCGAACTGCGCCTCGGTCAACTTCACAGAAACGACCGCAGAGAGCCCCTCGCGTACATCCTCGCCCGAAAGGTTCTTGTCGCTGTCCTTGAGAATGCCGTATTTTCTTCCATAATCGTTAAAGACTTTGGTCAGCGCGGTTTTGAAACCGACCTCGTGCGTGCCGCCCTCCACGGTGTTGATGTTGTTTGCAAAGGTCAAAACCGCCTCGGTGTAGCTGTCGTTGTACTGCATGGCGACCTCGGCGACCCAGTTTTCGGAGGAGGCCTTCATATAAATCACATCGGGGTGGATCAGCTCGCTTCCCTTTTGGGCGTTGATGTACTCCACAAAAGAGCGAATGCCGCCCTCGTAGAGAAGGTCGTCCTCGCGGTAGGTACCGTCCTCCAAAGGAGCGCGCTCGTCGCGCAGGGAGATGTTTACGCCGCCGTTGAGAAACGCCTGCTCGCGCAGACGGCGCAACAGGGTATCGTAATCGAAGACAACTTCCTCAAACACGGTTGCGTCGGGTTTGAAACGAACGTAAAGCCCGTGGCGATCGGTGGGACCCTCATCGCGGAAGGGACGGGCAACAATGCCGCGCTCAAACCGCTCGGTATAGCGGCGACCCTCGTGGCAGTTGTCAATCTCCACCCATTCGGAAAGCGCGTTGACAACCGAGGCGCCAACGCCGTGAAGACCGCCGGAATATTTGTATCCCTCACCGCCGAATTTACCGCCTGCATGGAGAACGGTGTAAACGACTTCCAACGTAGGAATCCCCATTTTCGGGTGGATACCGCTGGGAATACCGCGACCGTCGTCGCGGACGGAAACGCTGTTATCAGGATGCAGGGTGACCTCAATACGGTCACAACGTCCGGCAAGCGCCTCGTCGATGGAGTTGTCCACAATCTCGTAGACGAGATGGTGCAAACCGCGCGCCGAGGTAGACCCGATATACATACCCGGTCTTTTGCGAACGGCTTCCAGACCTTCCAGGACCTGGATTTGGTTTTCATCGTAAACATGTTTTTCTGCGGCGCGCTCGTCAAGAGTATCGCCGGGCGTATCCGAGAAGATAGCGTTTTCGGTTTCGATTGCCGTTTCCATCTCGTTTTTGATTTCGGTTTCGGTCATCGGTTTTTTCTCGTTCTGTTCCATTCCGATCTCCTTTGTTTGTTTTGCATTTATGGGAAAGCTGATTCTTTAATAACGATTTATATCAATTTCTTACAATTCTTTTATAACGATTATTCTCAAATTTTATTTTCCGCTCTGCCGGCAAGGGAAGATGGCGAAAGTTGAGAAAAGCAGACGCGCACCTCGCTTTTAGGCGCAGGTTTGCGTTTCTTTTGGCGAAAGCTGAAGCGTACGCGTTCCTGACGGGACGGCTCGTTGCGGTAAACCACAAAGGATTTTGGCAGCTCTACCGAGGCGAATTCCACCCGACCTTCGGCATGCGCGCCGGCGATATACTTTTTGGTCACGGGAGAGACGGTAGCGGTATCGGCGTCAAAGATGCCGATGATATTTTTCGTTCGCAAATTCTTATTGTTTCCGGCGTGAAGATACACTTGACCGCCTCCTTTTCAAAGTTTTTTGCCGAGTTTTTGAAAGTTTTTGCTCCAGCTTTTTTCAAAAAGCTGGTAGGGTTCGGGGGACGAGCGCGACTGCCGCCTGAGGCGGAAGCAGGGAGCGCGAGGAGTGGCCGCGGTCGAAATTTCTGCGAGCAGTAATGCGAGCAAAAAGAAATTTCGGGCACCGCAACAGGAACAAAGTCCCGAGGTCTTTTCGCGCTCCGCGCGAACCTTCGGCGCTTTTTGTTCGCGCCTGCGACGCGAAAGAAGGTCGTGGGTTTCACCCACACCTGACCAACTTTTTGTAAAAAGTTGGATCAAAAACTTGTTCTCACGCGCACGCGCGCACGCGCGCGCGTAGAAGGTCCTCGCTTTTTTGAAAAAAAGCGAGGTAAAAAACTTTCTTCGCGCTTTTTGAAAAAAGCGCGCCAAAAACTTTCAATCTTTGGTGATCCGAAATCGTTTCTGCAACGGTTTCGGCTTCGTTTATTGCAAATAGGCTCCGTTCTCCACGCGGATCAGTTTCCCTGCCGCAGGAAGATTTTCCTCGCAGGCGGTAATGATCACCTGCCGCCCGACAATCTTTTCGGCAAGATAGCTCCGCCGCGCCGCGTCCAGTTCGGAAAATACGTCGTCAAGCAGATAGACCGGCATTTCGCGGCAAATGGACTCGCAAAGATTTCCCTCCGCCAGCTTGACCGCCAGCGCCATAGACCTCTGTTGCCCTTGCGAAGCAAACATTCTTGCCGGTTTGCCGTTCAGATTCATGGCAACGTCGTCTTTGTGGATTCCCCAAAGGGTTGCTCCGGCGGCAATCTCTCGCTCGTGGTTGTTCATCAGCTTTTCAAAATAGGCTTTTTCGGTCTGTGCAGGGTCGGCAAATTCCTCCGGGTCGCGGTGAAGAGAAGGATCGTAAACAATTTCCGGCTTCTCTTTGCCGTCGGTCATTTCCGAAAAGATTTCCCGAACGGCGGGATCCAGCCGCTTGCAGTATTTTAACCGATCTGCCGAAAGCGCCGCCGCCTCTTTGGCGAGCTCCGCCGACCAAAGCTCAATCGTTCCCCGAAAAGTCCCGGGATCCTCCTCGGCGTTTCGCAAAAGCTGGTTGCGCTGTTTGAGGATCTTGTTATAATTTTGCAAACTCTTCAAATAGGCAGGATAGAGCTGGGAAATGGCAACGTCCAAAAAGTTCCGCCGCTCGCCGGGACCTTCTTTCACGATGGAAAGATGCTCCGGGCAGAACAGCACGGTACGAAAAAGTCCCAAAGCGTCCGAGACCTTTGCAAGCCGCACGCGGTTGTGTTCAATTCTGCGGCGCTTACCTTTGAGCAGGCGCACGGTCAGGTTTTGCTCCCGGACCGAGTCCGAATAGTCCATTGAAATTTCGAACAGTTCGGCGCCGAAACGAATCATTTCCTCATCGGAGGACGTCCGAAAACTCTTGCCCACCGAGGCATAAAAAATCGCCTCCAGCAGGTTGGTTTTCCCCTGCGCGTTTTTCCCGACCAAAAGATTGACGCCGGGATCAAAATTCACGTCGGCAAATTCAATATTCCGAAAATCCCGAACGCGAACGCGATGACAAATCATAGTCCTTTTTTCTTGTTAAAGCGATTGTTTTTGAAAGATCACTCTTTCATACGGACGGGCAGGAGCATGAACAGCTCTGTCTGCGCGCCGAGATCTTCCGCCGGCTCAATGTTAATGCTGGTGAGCGGCGTGGAAAGCGAGATTTTGACGCGATTTGCGCTCGAAGCCTTCAAACTTTCAATCAAGAAACGGTTGTTGAAAGCGATGAGCAGGTCTTCGCCCTCGTGGTCGATATCAATTTCGTCGTAGGTGGAACCGAGGGTGGAAACCGCCGAAATTTTGAGGAGTTTGCCCTCAAAATGCAGTTTGACGTGCGAACGAACGCTTCCGGCAACCTTTTCCTCGGTGACCAAAGCGGCGCGCTCCAAAGCGGCGATCAGGCGCTCGCGGTCGCAGGAGGCAAAAATGCGATGCTGTTTAATGATGATGCGATCGTATTCAATATAAATGCCTTCCACCAGGTGGGAGAAGAAGATCATATCGTCAAAGTGGAAAATAATATTCTTTCTGCTCAGGCAAACGCGAACGGTTTCGCGCTCGTCGTCTTTCAGAATGCGATAAAGCTCATTGACGGTTTTGGTAGGAACGATGAAGGAAAATTTCAATTCAGATTCATCGCGGTTACGGTTTTCAACGGTGGTGCGAACGCCGCATTTTGCAAGTTTAAAGCTATCGCAGGAGACGAGCAGGAGCTCATCGGCGGTCACTTTAAAATAACAACCGTTGAGAACGGCGCGCTGATCGTTATTTGCCATTGCAAACATCGCTTTGCCGATCATCTCTTTGAGGACCGCTTGATTCACCTCAAAACCGTCCTCGGTTTCCAAGCGCGGAATGGCAGGGTAATCGGAGGCGGCGAGCGCGTTCATACGGTGAACAGATTTACCGCTCTCAATGGAAGCCTGAAGATTTTCGGAAACGGTCAGGGTTACAGTTTCACCCTCCATCACGCGGAAGGTTTGGGTCAATTTTTGCGCGTTGAGAATATAAGCGCCGGCTTCCAAGACCTCGGCTTGAACGGCAAGGCGCGTACCTTTTTCAGAATCGAATGTGGTCAAAATGCAGGTACCGTCGGCAGAAGCTTCAATCAAAATACCTTCGGTAGCTGTCATTGCAGATTTGCCGGAAACCGTGTTCATCAAGGGAGTGGTGGCTTCCATAATCTTCTTTCGGTTGAATACGATTTTCATTGTGTTCTTTCCTTCCTTATATAGAAATTGATTGTATCTTCAAAAAATAATTCAAGTTTTTTGCCGAGCTTTTAAAAGTTTTTGATCAAACTTTTTTCAAAAAGTTTGTCAGGGGGTGGGGTGAAACCCCACGACCTTCCTTCGCGCGCAGCGCGAACTCTCCTTGCTTCCGCACTTTTCTCGCCTCATCCACCACGCAAGCGCGGTCCCCCTTCCCCTACGAGGGGAAGGCACAGAGCACCATTCTCTGCAAGTAACGATTTTATTTGCTCAATTCGTTCTATTTTGTTTTTGCGTTTCATTTGAAAATCATTTCACCTTTTTATCCGAAACAGTGACTTTGTCTGCCTTCCCCTCGCAGGGGAAGGGGGACCATCGTAGATGGTGGATGAGGCGAAAACAATGATTTGCGCTTTTGCGCATAGAAGAAAAGGAGAATAGAAGAATTTACAGAAGTAAAAGTAGTAGAGTCTGCGGAAAATGTGGACAAGTCCGTCAAGCGGCTTTCCAAGCGTTTTTTCAAAACGTTCCAAAACGGGAAAACAGATGGAAAACCAAAGGAAAACCTGTGGACGAATGTGGAAAACTTTTTTCTATTTTTCCTTTCCGACGGATAAAACAGAGAAAACAAAAACAAAAAATGAAAAGCAAAACGCAAAGTGGAAAACCAAAAGGTGGAAAAATCCGAAAGAAAGGAACAAAATAAAAGATTTTCAAGACGGATTTTGACTTTTCCACAGTTGCCGACACCAAAACTTTCCAAAGGAACGAAACGGCTCCGAAAGGGGCTTTTGCAAACTTTTCCAACAGCGTTTCCAAACTTGCAAACACACTTTTTCACAACTTTTCCACAGGTGTTGAAAAAGGTGTGGAAAAGAACAAAAGTTTTTTGCACCGCTTTTTTTCAAAAAAGCGGTTGAGGTGTGGAGCAAAGCTCCACGACCTTCTTTTCGCGCTCCGCGCGAACAAAAAGCAAGGAAGGTTCGCGCCAAAGGCGCGAATGAAGGTCGTGGGTTTCGTTCCTGTTGCGGTGCCCGAAATTTCTTTTTGCTCGCATTGCTGCTCGCAGAAATTTCGACCGCTGCCACTCCTCGCGCTCCCTGCTTCCGCCACAGGCGGCAGTCGCGCTCGTCCCCACACCTGACCAGCTTTTTGGAAAAAGCTGGACCAAAAACTTTTTAACCGATCGAGCGTTTCAGTTCGTTGAGGTCCAGAGCGTAGGAGGAGTCGGTCGCAACCTTGCGCGCAATTTTTTGGTAAGAGGTCAGAATCGTCGAGTGGTCGCGGTCAAATAGCTTTCCAATGTTCGGAAAACTCATTTCAGTCATCTCCCGGATCAGATAAACGGCAAGGTGCCGCGCTTCAGCAACCGATTTTTCGCGCTTCTTTCCAACCATATCGTCTTTTGAGATTCCCGTTCGGTCGGTAATGGCGGAAAAAATTTTATCCACCGTCACACTCACCGGCTCGGCGTCTCCCAAAAATTCCGAAAGACAAACCTGCGCCACTTCCATGGTAATCTCTTTTCCCTGCAACAACTGAATGGCTCCCAGCTTTTTAATAGCCCCCTCCAGCTGCCGAATGTTCGACCGCAGATTCTCGGCAAGAAAAACCAAAACTTCGTCGGGAAGCTTTAAATTCACCTGGTCCGCCTTCGATTTGATAATTGCAATCCGCAATTCCAAGTCGGGCGGCTCAATATCGGCGATCAGACCCCATTCAAACCGCGTTTTGAGACGTTCTTCCAAAGGCTTAATCTCGCGAGGCGGTCGGTCGGAGGTCAGAATGATCTGCTTTTTCTCCTCAAACAGCGCGTTAAAGGTGTGGAAGAACTCTTCCTGCGTCGCTACTTTCCCGGCAATAAACTGAATGTCATCAATGAGCAACACGTCGCACTTGCGATATTTGTTGCGAAATTCCACCATCGGATTTTCGTCTTCGCTCTTCTTTTTGAGCATACAGGAAATCATCTGATTGGTAAAATCCTCGCCCTTGGTGTAAATGATCCGCGTTTTCGGATTGTTCTGCCGCAAACGGTTGATCGTCGCGTAAAGCAGGTGCGTTTTCCCCAATCCGCTGTTTCCGTAAATAAAGAGAGGATTATAGTTGGTTGCCGGATGGTTTGCAACGGCAACGCAGGCGGCATGAGCAAACTTGTTCGTCGCACCCACAATAAAGTTTTCAAATGTATATTCAAAATTGTAGGAGGGGATTTCGGAAGTCTCGTCCGGCGCGTCCCGACCGATGATTTTAATATCCTGCGGAGCAACCGGTTTGCCGGTAAAGGAGAGATCTACCGTAACCGGAAAACCGAGCAACTCTTCAAAGTACGCGCGGATTTTCTCTAAAAAACGCTTTTGAATAATTTGGTGCTTCATTTCCGAAGCGGTGCCAAGCTGAATATGCGAGCCGTCAAAACTCAAAACTTCCACTTCGCCGAACCAAAGGTCAATCCCTGCCTGCGGCAGTTCGCCTTTGAAAGATTCTTTCACCGCTTGCCAGACTTCCGTTATTTCCCGGATGTAGTCGCTTTCCGCCATTGCACACCCTTTCCAAAACTGACCAAACGATCAATTTTTATTTTCATAATCTCTAAATATATAACTATATAAATATACAGTATTATTATAACATATCTGCCATTTCCATGCAATAGGTTACTAAAAATTCACAAATTATTTACAATTAGAGAGACCTTGAGGGGGAGAAAACCTTTTTGAAAAAAAGTTTTCTCCCCCTCAAACTTCCCCTCTTTCCAAAAACTTCAACCCGAAGAGGCTGGTTTTTTTTGAAAGCGGTTTTATGCACCGCTCCGGATGAAGAACGACAAAAAGCAGTGAGATTTTCCATTTCAATTGTTTTGATCAATCTCCACCCGGAGCGAAAAACATAGCCTTTTCAAAAACTTCCAACTCTTGGGTGGAGTTTTTGAAAAAAAGGAGAGCGCGAGAGGGGGAAGAACTTTTTGCAAAAAGTTCTTCCCCCTCTCGCGACCTTTCATCTCCCCGAAAGGGAAAATATCACTGCTTCTTTCCGTAGGCTCTGTAAGAGCTGTAACGGTCGCCGGTATAGCGATGGGTTCGGAACGGATGGTTAAAAATTGCGCCCAGAATGCGGCATCCGCTGCGGCGGAGCTGTTCGGCAACGCTTTTTGCCATCCGCGTTTTCGCCTTGCCGCGGTTGATCACCATCACGGCGCCGTTGCAATGCTCGGCGATGACGGCGGCGTCCACCACCAAACCGAGCGGAGACGTATCAATTAAAACAAAATCATATTCCGGTGCGACCGTATTCAACAGTTTTTCAAACGCACCGCCGCCCAAAAGCTCGGTGGGGTTGGGCGGAAACGGCCCCGAAAACAGCACGTGCAATCCCGGGATCTGCGTTTGCAAAATAACTTCCTCCGCTTGCGCCTGTCCGGAAAGCACCTGCGAAAGACCGGTCATGCCCGGTCGGTCGGTATAGCGGCTGACGGTGACCGATTTGCGCAGGTCGGCGTCCAAAAACAGAACCTTTTTGCCTGTCTCCGCCAAGTTCTTTGCAAGCTCCAGGGTCAGCGTGGTTTTTCCCTCGTTGGGAAGACAGCTGGTGAAAACGATGGTTTTGATATTCTCTCCGCTGAAAAGCAGGTTGACGCGGATGGAATTGTAGGCTTCGCGCACAAAATAGGGGTTTTCGTCAAATCGCAGTTCCACTGTTTTCATTTTGCTTCACCGTCCTTCTTTTGCGCGTAGTAGGTTGCATAGTATCGTCCGCTCTTTTTTTGCGAGATCCGTTTAGCGTCAGCAAGGTTGGGTACCTCGCCCAAAAGGATCACGTTCAGTTCGCGCTTGAGTGTTTCCTCGTTATCCACTCTGCCGTCAAGCAGGTAGACAAGCAAAAAGACGAAATAAAGGAGCACTGCGGCAACCGCGCCGGACAGGGGAATACAAACCACGCGGACCGGATTGCACGGCGAGGTCGGCAGGACAATGGAATCGTACGGCTTGACGTATTTTTCACCGTTGAACAGCTCGCTCATCTTATCGCAAACGCAATCCACCAGCGCCGCGGCAAGCTCCTGCGCTTCCTTGGGGTCGTTGCTCTTGACTTTGAATTTGACGATATGCGTAGGCGTATCTTCCGGAATGGGGTCGACCTCGATCATTCCGGCAAGATTTTTTGCCGTTTGTTTGGAGCCGGTCGCCGTAATTGCCGCCTGCAAAACGTCGTTGGAAAGAACGGTGTCGGCAACGTCGTAAATCAGGTTGTTTGCGATCGAAACGTCGGAGGTTTCGGTATATTGCTTTCCGGTTTCACGCAAAACGAAAAGGGTTGCGTTTGCCGAATAGACATCGGTATGGGTATAGTAGAGGTAGAACGCCGTTCCGCCTCCGACAAGAAGCGCGGCAATCAGCAAAAAAATCCAGCAGCGCCGCAAAACGATGAACAGATCGGAAAACGAAATTGCCGGCAGTTCTTTTTTGTTTTCTTCCATTGGTAAACTCCTTTAATTGCTTGTCCGGCTGATAAGCTCCTTTAATTGCTTGTCCGGTTTGAGATGGGATCGATTTTTTAAAGCCGCTCGTTGTGAACGATCGCCCGGGCGTTCTCCCAGGTCAGGCGGCGGATTGTTTCGGGACCGACGAGATTTTCCAGCACGGGCAGGCAGACCGACATAAGCGGTTTGCGCGTTTCAACGTTGTGCCCGTCCGAGGAAACGACATGCGCCAGATTGGCTTGAACAATCTTTTTGAACTGTTTTTGCTCAAATTTTCCGAAATTGCCAACGGCGTTTCCGGCATTGAGCTGCACCAGTCCGCCGCAAGCGACAAACTCATACAGCCATTTAAAATGGAACCCCAGGGCGCGATAGCGTTCGGCATGTGCAAGAACCGGGGTATATCCCATTTGCAAAAGCCGATCGGTGCCTTGCCGCAAAGTGGAAAAAGGAACGCCGGCAGGAAAATCGACCAGCAGATAGCGGCTGCCCGAAAGGGTGCGGCATCTCCCCTCGCCCAGCGCCGAAAGGCAGGAATCGTAATATCCGAGTTCGTGCCCCAAATAAAGCTCCAAATCGGGAAATTCCTCGGCGGCATATTCGCGCAGTCGCTCAAACGCGCGCTCCGAGGCGGCGGACGTATCGCCGAACAAATAGGGGTTAAAATGAGGCGTCAGACAAATCGCCCTGGTACCATCCTCATACGCCATGCGAAGGAGCTTATGCGATTCGTGTTCATCCTTTGCGCCGTCGTCAACGCCGCAAAGAAAATGCGTGTGCATATCGAAAAACGCCATATCTCTCCTCCTTTCATGCGTAAACCGCCGTTTTGTTTGATTGCTGTCGTATTTCTATATGTCCCTATTTATCTATTATGACATTTTTATCTATTTTATTATAACATTCGCGCCGTTCTCTGTCAAGAAGATTTACCGAAAAAATCGGCGGCGTCGAATTTTCCCGTCACTGCCAATATTTACGGTCAAGCGAGCGGAGCTGGATTGCCTCGGCAACATGCTCGGCGCGAATGGATTCGCTTTCGGCAAGATCGGCGATGGTG
This sequence comes from Oscillospiraceae bacterium, assembly GCA_015063325.1. Lineage (GTDB taxonomy): Bacteria > Bacillota > Clostridia > Oscillospirales > CAG-272 > UMGS1865. The sequence continues at coordinate 73,204 of SVUK01000016.1, forward strand.
CGCGCCACGCGCAAGACCCGATCATAGCCGCGCGCGCTCAAACCCAGGCGCTCGTAAGCGGTTTTGAGAAGCGCCGAAGCGGCGGCGTCCACCTTGCAATAGCGATGAATGCCGGCAGGATCCAGCTGAGCATTGCAAAAAATCTCCGGACGATCCTTCATGCGTTCGCGAGCGAACTCCCGGGCGGCACTGACGCGCGCGCGGATGGTCTCTGAGCGTTCGGCTTTTTCATCCTCGGTTGAAATGGTCTCATAGGGAAGCGACGGAAGCTCGATTTGAATGTCGATGCGATCCATCAAGGGTCCGCTGACGCGAGAAAGATAACGCGTAACGTCTCCGGGTTTGCAGGTGCAGGGATGGGTCGGATGACCGAAATAGCCGCAGCGGCAGGGGTTCATTGCGGCAACCAACATAAAGGAACAGGGGAAGGTAAATCTTCCCGAAGCGCGCGTGATGGTCACTTTTCGATCCTCCAGCGGTTGGCGGAGCGAATCGGTAACGACCTTTGGAAATTCGGGCAGCTCGTCCAAAAACAGCACCCCGTTATGCGCAAGAGAGACCTCTCCCGGCGTGGGATTGGCTCCGCCGCCGACAAGACTGACCGGACTCATGGTGTGATGCGGTGCGCGGAAGGGTCGGCGCAAGAGGAGCGATTGCCCGGCGGCAAGCATTCCGGCAACCGAATGGATTTTGGTGGTTTCAATTGCTTCGGCAAAGGTCAAGGGCGGCAGGATGGAGGGGAGGCGTTTTGCAAGCATGGATTTTCCGGTGCCGGGAGGACCGATGAGCAGAATGTTGTGTCCGCCGGCGGCGGCAATTTCCATAGCGCGTTTGGCAAGTCCCTGACCGCGCACGTCGAAAAAGTCCTCGGCATAGGTTTGACTTGCGGCGTCAAACGGCGTTTCAGAGCGGATAGGAATCAGTTTTTTCTTACCCATCAGGTGGTCAAAGAGCGCTTTGACGGTTGGAACGGCGTAAACCGAGACGCCTTCCACTGCCGCGGCTTCGGGTGCGTTTTCGACCGGGACATAGACCTCGCAAAGACCGGCGTCCTTTGCCGCCGCGCACATACAGAGAACGCCGTTAACCGGGCGAAGTTCGCCGGAAAGCGAAAGTTCGCCGATGATACACTTGTTGGAGAAATCCACACCGCTTAAAACGCCGGAACAAACCGAAACGGCGGTCAGAATAGCGGCGTCAAAACCGGTGCCCTCCTTTTTGCGGTCGGCAGGGGCGAGATTGACGGTGGTTTTCTTTTCGGGAAAGCGATAGCCGGCGTTTGCAAACGCGCTCGAAACGCGCTCCTTTGCCTCTCGAATGGCAAGGTCAGGAAGTCCGACGATGTCGAAACGCTGGTTTGCCGCAGGGGAGAGGTTGCACTCCACCGTGACTGCAAATCCGTCAATGCCGGTAATTCCGGCGCTGTAAACCGAAGCAAGCATAAATCGATCTCCTTTTTCCGCGCCATCATGCGCAAAAACTCTACCGTTATTGTAGCATGCGGAAAGAAAAATGTCAAGAAAAATCCCACCCGTCCCAATGCCAAAAGTTTTTTGCCCCTCTTTTTTTCAAAAAAGAGGGCGGAGTTTGAGGCGGAGCCTCAAGGTCTTTTTTCGCGCTCCGCGCGAACCTTCGGCGCTTTTTGTTCGCGCCTGCGGCGCGAAAGAAGGTCGTGGGGTTTCACCCCACCCCCTGACCAGCTTTTTGAAAAAAGCTGGTGCAAAAACTTTTTATCCGGGGCAAAACAAATCCCCGGCAATGTATTGACTTTTATTATAAATTATGATACAATAATTCTGTATTCCATTTTGAAAGGAAATCGACCTATGATGAAAAAATCTTTCGCGCTCCTGCTTGCTCTTTTGATGATCCTTTCCGCGCTTGCCGCCTGCGGCAAAAAGAACGGCTCCGGCAAGAAGAGCGATTTGCAAACCGACGATTCGGTCGCTCCGACCTTTGAACGCATTGAAAGCAAGGACGAAAACGGCAAGGTTCAAACCGCCGGCAGCGACGTGATTTACGATTGCTACAGCTTTGAAAGCGTTGACAGCGAATCGGTCATGATCACCGCGTTCTATTCCCAAACAAAAGGGAAAACGACCGCCACGGACGCCGAAAATCAATCCTATGTCCGCTATTTGGAGCCGCACACCGTTTGCGTGCCCCAAACGCTTGCGGGAAAAACGGTTGTCAAGATTGATGCCGGCGCTTTCCGTCAGCATACCGAAATCTCTCGTCTCGTTCTTCCCGAAACGCTGACAGCAATCGGTCAGTATGCGTTTGCCGAATGCAGCAATCTTTGGGACGTGACGTTGCCTGCCGCCGTGGCAGAACTCGGTATGGGCGTGTTCTATAAGTGCACAAGAATGGCAGAGGTCAACTTTGCACCGCGTTCGGCGCTCTCGGTCATTCCCCAAAGCGCTTTCCAGGGTTGCGAAGAGTTGACCGAAATTCACATTCCCGGCTATATCAAAACGGTTGAAAAAGGCGCTTTCCTGAACTGCACTTCTGTGGAAACGCTGATTTTGGAAGAAGGTCTTGAAACCATCGGCGACCAGGCTTTTCAAAACTTGAACCTTGCCGAGATCCCGGCTTTGCCTTCCACTGTAAAATCAGTTGGTGTTTTGAATTTTGAATAAGAGATCGATAAGACCTTGAGGGGGAGGAAACTTTTCTGCAGAAAAGTTTCCTCCCCCTGCATATCTTTCTCCCTAAAAGTTTTTAGAAGTGGGGAGAGCGCGAGAGGGGAGGAACCTTTTTTCCCAAAAGGTTCCTCCCCTCTCGCGACCTTCTCCCCTCTCTCATCCCCCTAAAATCTTATTTCCGAGGTGGAAAAGGAGGGGGAGGAGATTGCAGACAAGGAATGCGGCAAGCGTGGAAATAACGATGGAAAGGATGGCGGAAAGAATTCCGGAGCCGCGTTTTGCAAACCGGAGTTCGGCGCGAACGCGGAGCTCTTCGGGAATGTAGAAGCGGTCGGAGGAAAAGTCGAGCGGAGCCGTCGGCGGTTGATTTGCCGGTTTTTTTTCATTGATAAGCGAGGAACCTGCCATAGTAGAACCTGCCATGGTAGAATCTGCCATGGTGGAATCTGCCATGGTGGAATCTGCCGCGGCGGAAATCTGATCGACCGGTGCGGCGGTCGCCGACGATTCCGATGTTTCAACTGCCGAAGATTCCGGCGTTTCGGTCGCTTCAGGCGCAGGGGGTGCAATTTTTTTGCCGCCTTTCAGGCGCTCCCAAAGGGAAAGACGACGTTCTCCGGCATTTTCGTCGGCTGGATCCTCCGACGAGGGAATGCGCGTCCCGGCAACCGTTTTTTCGGAGTCGCCGACGCGGCAAAGCAGTTTTGCAAGAGCGCCGCCGTGGGCAAGGTCGCGCTTAACGGCGGCAGAGCGCCCGTAGCCGACCTCGGCAAGCGTGACGGCGTGGTCGGCGTCAATTGCTCCGAGCGCAAGCATGCGGCGGATAAAGCCGCCGGGCACCGCTTTGACGACCGCCATGGTAACGGCGGCAATCCAAAAGGCGACCAGGAAGGAAAGAATCCAGTTGCGCGCAACGGTTCCGGCATTGGGCGGAAGCGGAATTTTCTCGTATTCCCCAAAGGCAACAACGAAAACGCGCTCGCCGAGGAAAGAGAACGCCCGGTCGACCCAAGAGCCGCTGTACCATTCCAAAAACCGCTCCCAAACGGTGGTATAGTTCAAAGAAAAATCAATCAAGAGAAAAACCTCCTTTGACGAAAAATCACGAGAAGCAAGGAAGGTTCGCGCCAAAGGCGCGAAAATCATTGTTTTCGCCTCATCCACCGTGCAAGCACGGTCCCCCTTCCCCTGCGAGGGGAAGGCAGATAAGGCGTTTCTCTACAAATAGAGTTTTGCTTTTCTAATTTGTCTTATTCGTTTGAAATTTGCTTAAATATTCAAAAATGATTTTAGCCCTATTCGCCTTTCTTTATCCGAAGTGATGGCTTTGTATGCCTTCCCCTGTTGCGGTGCCCAAACTTTCTTTTTGCTCGCATTGCTGCTCGTAGAAATTTCAACCGCTGCCACTCAGGCACCTTCGCTGTATCCATCCTGTTGTGGTCCCCAAAACTGCTTATCGCTCGTGGCACTCGCTCCGCAGTTTTGACCACTGCCACTCGAACAGCCGCCCTTTATCCGCCCCCGGCGGCGGTTGGCTGTTCTCCCCACTGGCGGCGCTCTGTGCCTTCCCCTCGCAGGGGAAGGGGGACCGCGCTTGCGTGGTGGATGAGGCGAGAAAAGCGCAAAAGCAAGGAAGGTTCGCGCGGAGCGCGAAATAAGACCTCGGGACTTCGTCCCGAACCCTACCCTCTTTTTTGAAAAAAAGAGGGGCAAAAAACTTTATACATTAACAAACAATCCTCGGAGCAGTTCACAAAACCGCTTTCAAAAACTCCCAAAATCCCCTTTTGGGAGTTTTTTGAAAGAGAGGGAGCGCGAGGGGGAGAGAACTTTTTTGCAAAAAAGTTCTCTCCCCCTCGTGACCTTCCCTCACTTTTTAATCACATCAATTCCCAAATATTTCCGCAGAACTTCGGGGACGGTGACAGAGCCGTCGGCGTTCTGGTTTTGTTCGACCAATGCCGGGAAGATACGGCTGGTGGCAAGGCCGGAGCCGTTGAGTGTGTGGACGAACTCGGTTTTGCCGTTTTCGCGTTTGACGCGGATCATACCGCGGCGCGCCTGATAATCGCGCCCGTTGGAAACCGAGGAAACTTCCTTATAACCGTTCATCGAGGGGATGTTGATTTCAATGTCATAGGTCCGCGCCATGGTGGAAGCGCAGTCGCCGGCGGCGAGTTTGACGGTGCGGAAATGGAAGCCCAGCCCTTTGACCAGGTTTTCGGCGTTTCCGACCAGCTCTTCAAATGCCTCGTCGCTCTTTTCGGGCAGGGTGTACTGCACCATTTCCACCTTGTTGAACTGGTGACCGCGAACCATACCGCGTTCGTCGGCGCGGTAGGAGCCTGCCTCGCGGCGGAAGCAGGGGGTATAGCTGAAATACTTTTTGGGCAGATCCGCCTCCGAAAGAATCTCGTCGCGATGGAGCGAGACCAAAGCGGTTTCAGCGGTCGGAAGCATAAAGCGGCGGCGTTCGTCCTCGGCGGTTTCCAGCCAGTAGACCTCGTCCTGGAATTTGGGGAACTGTCCGGCGGTCAAGCCGCATTCATAGCCGAGCATGTGCGGAACGAGCATGAACTGGTAGCCGTTGCCGATATGGAAATCAATAAAATAGTTGAGAATCGCCCATTCGAGGCGCGCGCCCAGACCGGAATAGATCCAAAAGCCGTTGCCCGAAAGTTTTGCGCCGCGCTTGTAGTCGATCAGACCGAGATCGGTGCAGAGGTCGACGTGATTTTTCGGCTCAAAGTCAAATTTCCGAGGCTCGCCGAAATAGCGCAGGGGGACGTTGTTCTCCTTGCCGCCGCCCAAAAGATCGGGATCGGGCAGGTTGGGAAGACCGAGCATAAAGCCGGTCAGTTGCGTTTCCACTTCGCGGAGCTTTTCGTCAATGGCTTTGGACTTTGCGCCCAGCTCCTTCATTTCGGCAAAGATGGGAGCGGTGTCCTTCCCCTCCTTTTTATATTGCGGAATGAGCTTGTTGGTTTTGTTCTGCTCGGATTTGATTGCTTCTGTTTCGGCGATCAGCGCGCGGCGCTCGGCATCCAGGCGAATAATCGCTTCCACATCCTCTTTTGCGTCTCTTCCCTTTTTTGCAAGACGTTCAATAACTTCTTCAGGGTTTTCTTTAATCAGTTTTAAATCGATCATGAGATAAAGCCTTCTTTCTTTTTTCCGACGTCGCCGGATGGAATTGTTAGTATTTTGATACCGTGTATTGAAAAAACAGCATTTTTCATTCAAAAAATGAAACTTTAAATTGTAATTTTTCTATTTTTCGTTGGCGGCAATCCGCCAAGGAATTTGCAAACCCGTATATGCAAAAAACGAGCTTTTCGGGGCTAAATGAAAACCGATTATTCCTTGCTTTCGTCGGAAAAGAAATCGGATCCGCAAATGGAGGAAAGCAAAGCGGCAAGATCGTCGTCATCGGCGTAGGCGAGTTCTACAACCTTCTTTTTTGCGGTTTTCAAAATGCGAACGCGGCGACCGAGCTTTTGTACTGCACGGTGCTCCAAATCCTTCATATAAACTTTGCGCTGAACGGCGGCGGAATCTTCTTTTTCGGTTGCCTCTTTGTCGTAGTTCAAAAGGCGAATGGTGCGTTCCACATCGCGAACCGAGAGGTCTTTTTCCACAATGCGGTTGGCAAGAGGCACAATCGCTTCGGGATCATTCAATCCGAGCAGGGCGCGCGCGTGACCGGTAGAAATTTTACCGTCGCGCAAAAGGGTCAGCGCCTCGTCGGGAAGATCCAAAAGGCGCAAGAGATTCGCCACAGCAGAGCGGCTTTTGCCAACCTGCTTTGCCACATATTCCTGCGTCAGCCCAAAGTTGTCGATCAGCGCTTGGTAGGCAAGCGCCTCTTCCACAGGGTTCAAATCTTCGCGCTGTACGTTCTCTATAATCGACACCTGAGCGGCTTTTAATTCGTCGCCGTCCAGAACAACCGCCGGAATTTCGGAAAGACCTGCCATTTTAGCGGCTCTCCAGCGGCGTTCGCCGGCAAGAATTTCATAGGTCCCCGGCAAAAGCGAACTTTCGCGAACCACAATGGGTTGCAGAACGCCGAATTGCGAAACCGACGCCGCCAGAGCCTCCAGCGGCTCGCGCGCAAAGGTTTTGCGCGGCTGATCGCTGCGCGGCTCGATCTCGGAAACGCGCAGCATGGTTGCGGCGGAGGATTTCTCGTGGGAAATCCGGTTATCATCTAAAAGCTCGTAAAAATTACGGCCCAATCCTCGTTGCGTTGCCATTCTCGTTTGATTCCTTTCTAAAATCTGTTAACTGTAAATAAATACCAATTATGGTAAAATTTATATTTTCGACATTTTTCGCCGAGCAAGTAAAAAAGAACTTTCCGGTTTATCGCCGAGCAAGTAAAAAAGAACTTTCCGGTTTATCGCCAAAGCCAAATAAGTAAAAAAGGATGTTCCGGTTTCACTGACGCTTTGAAACGATTAAATGCGCTCCAAAAGCTCTTTTGCAACGTTCAAATAGTCCTGCGCGCCCTTACTGCGCTTTGCGTATTGATAAACGGGCATACCGTTTCCGGAGGCTTCGGAGAGCTTGACGTTGCGCGTGATGGCGGTTTCAAACAGCTTTTCGGGATAGTGCTTGCGCAGCTCTTCCAAGACCAGCTCGGAGTGGCGCAAACGGCTGTTGAACATAGTAACCAGAATACCGGTAACGGCGAGCGACTTGTTGTAATGGGTGCGAATGCGGCTGATGGTAAATACCAGCTGGGAAAGACCTTCCAGTGCAAAGAACTCGCACTGCATGGGGATCACGACGCCGTCGCTGGACGCCATGGCGTTAACGGTCAGCATACCCAGCGAAGGGGGGCAGTCGATCAAAATGTAGTCAAACTGTTCGCGCAGAGGGTCAAGCTTGGTGCGCATGATGTATTCGCCGCCCTCGGTAGCGCCAAGCTCATATTCTGCGCGTGCCAGGGTGGTTTGCGTAGGGATCAGCGAAAGCCCGGGATATTGCGTTTCAATAATCACCTCTTCGGCAGGAGCGTCCTCTACCAAGAAGTCAAACACGGTTTTTTTCAAATTCTTTTTCAAAACGCCAAGTCCGCTGGTCGCGTTCCCCTGGGGGTCAAGATCGATCAGAAGAACGCGATAGCCAAGAACGCCGAGCGATGCGGCAATGTTCACGGCGGAGGTTGTTTTTCCAACACCGCCCTTCTGGTTTGCAAACGAAATGATTTTTCCCATAAATAAACGTCCTTTCTTTACAAAATGCCGGCAATTTGGCAAAAAGAAAGCAAAAATCGGCAAAATGCGGCTTTCCGTTTCCCAAAATGCCCCGGCAAACGTTTGCCGGTCTCTTCCTATTTATTATAACATTGATGCCGACAAAATGCAAGTCTTTTTTTTGAAATCGTTGCAAAAAAATAAGGCTTTTTGCGCGTATTTTCGACCAAAAACAACGGCAATGTTTCACGTGAAACAATTGTAAAAAGGACCGCAAATCGCGGTCCTTTAAAAAAATATGAGGTTATAAATCAAACCGCTTATAGAGGGCGCTTTAAAATAGCGGCGTACGCGCGCGGATATTCTTTCGGCGTGCTTTGAATTTTCTCAATTAAAATCAAGCGACGCGCTTCTGCAATCCATTCCGTCGGCTTTGCAAGACTTCCCTGCTCTTCTGCCTCTACCATTGGGCAGTAAAGTGTTTTTTCCAAATCGGCTTTTTGCAAACCGCCAAGCTTAACGATTGCCTGACGCGCGGTTTCTGCCTCTTCGCTTCCCTTTGCGCCTTTTAAAGCGAGCAAAAAACCGCCAACTTTTACAAACGGAAGCGTCAGCTCGGCAAGAACCTGCAGGTTTGCAACCGCACGACTTGTTACAACAGAAAAGCGTTCGCGCAAATACGCCTGCTTTTTTTCCTCAATTCTGCCGCAAATCGGCATGAGATTTTTTAAATCAAGAATTTTCGCGGCTTTTTTTACAAAATCAATCTTTTTTTGCGTGCTGTCAATCGCCGTAATTTGCAAATCCGGACGAACGATTGCAAACGGAATGCACGGGAATCCGCCGCCGCACCCAACATCTAACACTGTTGCGCCTTCGGGAAGAATATCAACGGCGAGCAGACAGTCGGCAAAGTGCTTTGCAATTATTTCGCGCGGCGCGCGAATGGCGCTTAAATTTGTCTTCGCATTTTCGGAAAGAAACAACTCTGTAAATTGATAGAATTGTTCTATTATTTCTTGCCTGCAAAACAAATTCAGCCCGTTTTTTTGCAATATCTGCATAAAATCGACTTGAAAAGTCGAATAATCCATAAAAACTCCTTTTTTGTTTCACGTAAAACAATTTCTCGCTTTTTTATAAATGTTTCACGTGAAACGTTTTGTTTAAAAATTTTTTTTTATATGTTTCATGTGAAGCAATCCTTTTTTTAATGCAAGCCAAGGTAAATCAGCAGCACGGAAATGTCTGCCGGATTTACGCCGCTGATACGCGAAGCCTGTCCAACCGTTAAAGGTCTTATTTTTTCCAGCTTTTGCGCCGCTTCAATGCGAAGACCGTTAATATCGCGGTAGCAAAGATCGGGCGGAAGCTTTTTTTCTTCCAGCTTATGCTGGCGCGCGATTTCGGCGGTCTGCCGTGTTACGTATCCGGCGTATTTAATGTCATTTTCTACTGTCATGCGCTCAATACGCGCCAAATTTGGACGTTGCAAATCAATTTCTTTGAGCTTTTCATAGGTTACTGCCGGGCGGCGTAATAAATCAGCAAGCGAAGCGCCGGACTTAAGTGCCGTTTCTTCAATTGATTCCAGGAAATCGTTTGCCGATTCGGGCGATACATAGGTCGATTCCAAACGTGTTTTTTCAGTTGCAATGCGCTCCTGCTTTTGCAGGAAGATCTCGTATTGCTTCTTTGAGACAAGACCGGCTTTGTATCCAATCGGCGTCAGACGCGCGTCGGCATTGTCCTGACGAAGCAAAAGACGATATTCCGAGCGTGAAGTCATCATTCGATAAGGCTCGTTTGTCCCTTTAGTTACCAAATCGTCAATCAACGTTCCAATATAACTTTCGGTGCGTGAAAGAATCATCGGATCTAAACCTTTTACTTTGCGCGCCGCGTTAATTCCGGCAACCAAGCCCTGTGCGGCAGCTTCCTCATATCCCGATGTGCCGTTAAACTGTCCGGCGCCAAACAATCCGCCAATGGATTTAAACTCCAAAGATGCGTCCATTTGTGTTGGATCTGCGCAATCATACTCAATTGCATAGGCGTAGCGCATAATTTCGGCGTGTTCAAAGCCTGGAAGCGTGCGAAGCATTGCGTGCTGAACGTCGGTTGGGAGAGAGGTAGAAAAGCCCTGTAAATACATTTCATTGGTATTTTCGCCCAACGGTTCAACAAAGAGCTGGTGGCGGTCCTTGTCGACAAATCGAACGAGCTTATCTTCAATAGAAGGACAATAACGCGGACCGGTGCCATGAATTTTGCCCGAATACATGGCGCTTCGTGTAATATTTTCGCGAATCACCCGATGCGTTTCGGCATTGGTATAAACAATATGGCAGGGAATTTGCTTCATTCCAATAAACGCGTCCTCGCGCGTGCGATAAGAATAGGGAAGAATTTCTTCCTCGCCCGGTTGCTCTTCCAGCTGGGAAAAATCAATCGAGGAGCGTTGAATACGAGCCGGTGTACCTGTTTTAAAACGAACAAGAGAAACGCCGATTTCAGCAAGCGACTGTGAAAGTAAACTTGCCGGAAGAGAACCGTCCGGACCTGCCGAATAGCTAACGTTTCCAACAAAAACGGCGCCGTCTAAATAGGTTCCCGTAGCAACAACAACGGCTTCGCATTTCCAAACCTCACCCAATCGGGTGGTGACTGAGCAAACGCGAGGGAAAAAATCGCCCGAATGTTTCACGTGAAACATTGTCGAGAAATTCTCCGGTTCTTGCAATTGTTTCACGTGAAACAAAGCGTCAGCCCTTTCCGAATTATGCGCTTGTTCCGCATCAGTTGACTCGTTGTAAACCGGTTTGTTCCCACCAAGTTCGTCTAATTTTGTTTGCGTTTGTCCTGCGTAGGTCGGTCTGTTTACGCCCAATTCGCTTGAGCTTCCTTGCGTGCTGTTCTCAAAAATGCCTTTTACTGTATCTTTTTCTTGATTATCTATATTGTTAAATAATTCACAATCTTGTTGAGGTGTCCCGGCGTCTAACGGTTTAGATGAGATACTATGTGAAGAAGTTGTTTGCACAGAAACAATCTCTGCTTGCACCACGCGTAAGTGTGGTGTGTTTTCCAACGTTTGTTTCATTAAAGCGTGGTATTTTTGGCGGTCGGCTTGAACGCGCTTGCTTTGCACAGCCGCACCCTTGCCCATATTTAACGTGCGCGATTGGAGGGTTACCCGGTCGGCGGCATACCCCATTTCACCGCCTAAAGCGTCAATCTCGAAAACAAGATGTCCTTTCGCCGTTCCGCCAATGGAGGGATTGCAGGGCATATTCGCAATGCTGTCCAGCGAAAGGGTGAACAAAACGGTATCAACGCCCATGCGCGCGCTTGCCAGTGCCGCTTCAATGCCGGCGTGCCCGGCGCCAATGACGGCAACCGAGGTTTTCAGCTCGTTTTTCATGCGTTTTTCCCTCCTTTTTTCATTCGATCAGGCGTTAAAAAAGTTGATTTTTGCATATACGTCCTTCAAATTTCCACAAACTGTGGAAAACTTATAAAATCAGTCAAAACCGGTAAAATTTGCAACCCGTATATGAAAAAACGGGTCATTTTGCCGTCAAAATCCGCTTTTCGGTTACGAGAAGATCAACCGAAAGGTCATGCGGCTCGGCAAAAACCGTATCACAGAGGAATCGTTCGGCACAAACGCCGATTTTTTTGCCCGGAAAATGCACCGAAAATCGGTCGTAATAACCGCCGCCGTAGCCAAGGCGGGCAAGGGTTTGATCATATCCAAGCGCCGGGAGCAGGCAAACGGCGTTTTCGTCGGGCGTCAGCTCGCGCGCCGATTCAGGCGGTACGGGAATGCCGAATGCACCCGGCTCAAATACTGTTTGCGCGTCTGCCTGCCGAAAAATAAGACCTTTCGGGTTTGACCGACAAACGGGAAACCCGACCGGAACACCCCTTGTTTCGGCAATTTTTGCAAGCGAAAGAAGATTGGCTTCACTGCCGATCGGATCGTATAAAAGGAGCATGGAAGCCGACAGAAAACAGGGCAGGGAGGAGATTTTTTGACACAGGGTATCTTCAAGCGCTCTTCGCTCGGCAAGTGAAAGCGCGTCGCGCTCGGCAAGCAAAATCTTTCGCAACCGGCGTTTTTTTTCTTGTTTGGATTCCGGAATGTCGAAAAAGAGCCTGTTCGCGGTTTGATCGGGTTCGGATTTTTTGTTCATTTTTAATTTAGCCGTTTATAAATTTTATTTTAGCCGTCAGTCGGCAAGAATGCTTTTGCGAATCTTTTCGGCGGTTTCTTTGCCGCGCAGGGCACAGAGAATCTCCAAGCCGAATTCCATTGCAACGCCCATTCCGGCGGCGGTGATGATATTTCCGTCGCGAACTACGCGCTTTTGAGAAATCCTTGCCCCTGTAAGCTCGCCTTCAAATCCGGGAAAACAGATTGCTTCCTTGCCCGAAAGATAACCGCGTTTGCCGAGAACAAACGGGGCGGCGCAAATGGCGCATAGCAAACCGCCGTTTGCGGCGGTAACGCGCAGGGCGGCGTCCACCGTGCGCGAGGCGTCCAAATTTTTTGCGCCGGGCATTCCGCCGGGCAAAATCACCGCTTCGGGGGCGCTGTCACGGAAAAGTGTTTCGGGAAGGTCGGCGCCAACCGGAATTCCGTGGGAGCCAACGACAAAATCCGAACCGCCAACGGCAACGGTGGTCACCTCCACACCGCCGCGGCGCAAAAGATCCAGGGGCAGAAGCGCCTCAATTTCTTCAAATCCGTTTGCCAAAAACAGATAAACCATATGATTCTCCTTTTTATAAGAATAACAAGGATAAAATGCCGAAAATTATGCAAAAAAAGTGTGATTTTCGCATATACGGGTTGCAAAAAAGAAAAATAAATTTCAAAGCAAAAACCCCGTCCGGTGGGTCGGGGTTTTTCAAAAATCAAATGTTTTTTGGAAAAATCAATCCTCTTCTTCTTCCTCTTCGCCGCCGAAATCGGGAATCACCCCGGCAATATCCACTCCGGCAGGGGAGATGATAATGGTGTTACGGTTGGTTTTGGTCATCTCGCCGCCAATCACATAAGCAACGCCGGCAAGAAAGTCGACCAAACGGTATGCCTGGTCTTTTTCCAAATTGCTGATATCCAAAAGAACGATGGAACCGTCTTTCAGCAAATCGGCAACCGGAATGGCGTCGGCGGTGGAGCGAGGGGTCATAATTTTCAGCGAGACCTTCTCCATCGGAACGGCGGGGCGAATGTTGGGATTTTTGCGGTCGGAGGAGTCAACGGCGGCAATTCCGGCGGCAATGTCGGGATCGTCAAAATCCTGCTCGTCCAAAAAATCGTTTTCGTCGTTTTCGTCAACAGGATCGTCAATGGGGTCGTTTCCCCGAATAAAGCGTTTGAGCAGGTTCATAGTCAATCTCCTTTACGTCATTTTCTTTCTTCATCGGTGTTTTCCGGCTCGCGGAACAGGGATCTGCCAACGCGGACGATGGTCGCCCCCTCTTCGATCGCAACCGGGAAACTTTCGGACATACCCATAGAAAAAACGGGTCTATCTATATTATGAAGTTTTTTCTGCCAAATGTCAAGCCCCCGACGAAAAGTTTCGCGGAAAAATTTTCGTGCGTCCTCGGGATTATCGGCGTGCGGCGCCATGGTCATAAATCCGCGCAGGCGCAAATGGGGCAGTTTTGCAATCTCTTCGCAAAGCGCCGCCGCGTCCTCGGGCATTACGCCGCTTTTGTTCGGCTCGCGGCCGCTGTTGATTTCGCAGAGGATGTCCATCCGGATTCCGTGCTTTGCCGCCTGACGGTCAATTTCTTTTGCCAAAGAAAGCGAATCCACCGAATGGATCAGCGTTACTTTGTCGATGATATATTTGACTTTGTTGGATTGCAGGGTTCCGATAAAATGAAAGCTGACCCCCTCGCGGCGGATGGTCTCCCAGTGCTCAAGGAGCTGTTGAACGCGGTTTTCCCCAATGTTTTTCACGCCGAGCGTGCCGGTCAGATAATCAATGTGCACCGCGTCGGTATATTTAACGGCGGCAACCAAAAGCGGCTCCGGATTTCCGCTTTTTTCACAGGAGGCTTGCATTTTTTCGCGGACTGCCGCAAAATTTCGATCCATATAAGAAAAATCCATTAGCGCGTTTCTCCTTCCGAAAGTATTTTTGAAAGCGCCGGGACGACGTCGTCGGCGGGCAGTGCCTCCGCATAAGACTTTGCCGAAAACCAGGTCAACTGGCGTTTCGCGTAGTGACGGGTGGCGGTTTTCAGGGTTTCAACCGCCGTTTGCAGATTGCATTCCCCGTGCAGATAGGGGAGAATTTCTTTATAGCCGATTGCCTGGGCGGCGGTGGAATTTTTTTCGAAAACGCCGCGCCGATCCAGCGCTTCGGTTTCTTCCAAAAGTCCTGCCGCAAGCATTTGGTCCACGCGCAGATCGATCCTGCGGTAAAGGTCTTCGCGCGGACGGTCGAGAAGAATCACGCGCGCGTCAAAACGGCATTCCGCAGTTTTTGTTTGCGCGTCCCAAACGCTTTTGGGCGTTCCGGTCAGGCGGTAGATTTCAAGGGCGCGTGCCACGCGGCGAACATTGTTTTTATGAATGACGGCGGCGCTTGCAGGATCGACTTTCGCAAGCTCCTGGTGCAGAAAATCGGCGCCTTTTTCTTCAGCTTCTCGAAGCAACTCTGCGCGTAAAACTTCGTCCGAAAGGGTGGTTGCCGGAAGACCGCCGCAAAGAAAACGGTCTAAATATAACCCGGTTCCGCCGCAGAAAATCGGCAGTTTTCCGCGCCCGGCAATCTCGCGGACGGCGATTTCTGCGTCGGAGACGTAGGAGGCGACCGAGTAGGGCGCGTCGGGCTCGGCAACGTCGATCAGATGGTGGGGAATTTCCCGGCGCTCGGCAAGCGTCGGCTTTGCGGTCGCAATATCCATGCCGCGGTAAACCTGCATCGAATCGCAGGAGACAATTTCGCCGCCGAACCGCCGCGCAAGCTCCAGCGCCGCGGCACTCTTGCCCGAAGCCGTTGCGCCAACCAGCGCAATCAGCCGGATTTTTTTCATACCGTCTCCTCCGTTTCTGTTAGAATATTTGGTTTTTTAATCTTTAAAAACATCAAAAATCGCCGTTTTTTGATAAAAATTTCAGCGGTTTTTTGGGGTGCTTTTCGGGTGTTTTTCGGAGTATTTTCGTAATTTTTCGGGTACTTTTTGAGGACACTTTTACTGTATCGATTCCATCGCATTTAGTATATCTGTTATATCGCGTTTATTATATCTATTATATCACGAAACCAAAAAAAGTCAAGGGAGATTTCCGAATCGTGAAAGTATTATTGCTTGCCGACGGCATGGAGTCCGGCGGCGCCGAAACGCATATTCTGACGCTTGCACGCGAACTGCTTCGATCCGGGCACGAGGTTGGACTTTTTTCCTGCGGCGGCAAAATTGCCGATCGTCTGGAAAGGGAAGGGGTATACTGTCGCACCGTTCCGAAAATCGGGCACAACCCGTTCGCATTTTGGGCGGCAAAGAGGATTTTGTCAAAGGAAGTTCGCAAAAACGGCTATGAAATTCTCCATGCCCACACCCGAATGACCGCGCTTCTTGCTCGGCAATTTTGCAACCCGTATATTAAAAAATCGGCAAAAACACCTCCGCTTGTCGTTACGGCTCATGCCAAATTCCGCGCGGACGGGATTTTTCGGTTGTTAAGCGTTTGGGGCGAGGAGACGATTGCCGTTTCCGAGGACCTGCGCGCCTATCTTGCCGACCGTTATCGCGTGCCTGCCGAGCGGATCACGGTGATCCCAAACGGGATTGACGCAGATTTATATTCTCCGGAAGATGGTTTTTTCGAAAAAAAGGAGAATCCTTCGGGAAAAAAAGAGGATTTTCCGAAGAAAAGGAAAATTCCCTTTGAAAAAACAGAAATCGATCCAAATAAGACAGGAAGCCTTTCGGCAAAAAAGGGATGTTTTGAGGAAAATTTTAACAATAAGCCTTTGGAAATTTTATTTGTCAGTCGTCTCGATTCCGACTGCTCTCTTGGGGCGGAGTTGCTTTGCCGTGCGGCGCAAATTTTGGAAGGGTCGGAGACGGTTCCGCCCTTTTGCGTTACAATTGCCGGGCAGGGGAGCGAAGCGCCTCGCCTTTGCAAACTTGCCGGGAAAACAAATTTGCTTGCCGGAAAACCGTTGGTCCGCCTTGTCCGACCGCAGGGGGAGCGCGAATTGATTGCTCTTTACCGACGCTCGAAAATTTTTGTCGGCGTTTCTCGCGCGGCTTTGGAAGCTTCCTTTTGCGGCTGTGCGGTTCTCCTTTGCGGCAACGAGGGGTACGGCGGTTTACTTTCGCCCGACCGCGCCGATCTTGCCGCCTCCAATTTTACCTGCCGCGGCTTGCCTGCGGCGACCGAAAAGAGATTGGTTCGCGACCTTGCAGGACTGCTTCAAAATCCCGACCTATGCCATGCGAACGCGGAGGAAACGAGACGTTGGGCGCGCAAAAATTTTTCGGCGAAATCGGCGGTGGAAGAGACCGAACGAGTCTATCGGAAACTGCTTTGGCACCGCGGAAAAGGAGCATATTTGAAATGATTAAAAAACGAAAAAAACTGCCCTATATTGTGATCGGCGGTTATGCCGGGTGCGGAAATTTGGGGGACGACGCAATTTTGCAGGGGATTTTGGAAGGGCTTTGGCAAAACGGGATTTTGCCGCGTTCGGTTACGGTGCTTT
Source organism: Oscillospiraceae bacterium (assembly GCA_015063325.1). Classification (GTDB taxonomy): domain Bacteria; phylum Bacillota; class Clostridia; order Oscillospirales; family CAG-272; genus UMGS1865. The sequence goes on from SVUK01000016.1 coordinate 89,791, forward strand.
CGGGGCGGCCGCGCCGGGACGCCGCTCGTTTCGGCGTTCGTTGCGTACACCGAATGAATCCGTTTTCGCTCATATTCTCGCTTTTTTGCGCCGATCTTTTTGTTTCGGGCGGCGGAACGCTTTTGCAAAACCGTACCGGGCGGCGTTCGCTCTTTTATTACCTTTTCCTGTTGCGGCTGGCGCGTCTTTGCGGCTGTCGGACGGTGGTGCTTGGGGGACTGGGCGCGATTTCCGGCTTGCGTGCGCGTCGATCGGTCAAAAATGAGCTGGAAAAATGCGCTGCAATTTTTTTGCGCGACGAGCTTTCGGCGGCGCTTGCCCGGGAAATGGGCTTGAAAAATCCGCGTTTGACGGTAGGCGCCGATTCCGCCTTTCTGTTGCCCGAGCCGCCCCCCTTGCGCTCGGCTTATTTGGTTGCTCGGCTGGTGGGGGATTTGAAAAAGCAATTCCTCTGCGTTTGCCCTTGCGGCGGTGCTTCAACAAAGGGTCTTGCAGAATTTTTGCGCGGTTCGTTTGCGGGTTTTTATCCGATTTTTCTCCTTTGTGATCCGGTTCGGGACGAATCTTCCGCGCGGCGACTGCAAGCGCGGTTCGGCGGCATTTTATATGTCCCCCGTGACGTCAGCGAGGCGGCGGCGTTGTTTCGATCGGCACAAATCGTGCTTTCCTCGCGGCTCCACCCGTTAATCCTTTCGGTGCGCGTCGGGGCGCGCTGCGTTTGTCTTTCGGGTGGTGACCCCAAGCTTTCGGCGTTTTGTCAAAGCGCAGGCATTCCCCTCTTTTCTGCCGACATGGGTGCGGAAAATCCGCCTTCCGCCGCCGCTTTGGGGACAATTCCGGCACCTGACGGAGCCGAATTTTGCCGCAAAGCGGCAAAAGATCTTGCAATTCTTTCCCGAATGGTTTATAATGGAATTTATAACGGAAAAGAAGAGCCGTCCGCAGAGCAACGGCGGACGACGGGGAGGATTTTGCATGAAAAACGCGCAGCTGGCGGATCTGCTCCGCCCGACCACCATTGACGAGATTGTCGGTCAGGATCATCTGTTCGGCGACAAGGGCGTGATTCGCCGAATGTTGGCGAACGGGCGGATGACCAACATGATCTTTTACGGACCTCCGGGTACCGGAAAAACGACTGCGGCGACCATTCTTGCAAACGCTTCGGGCATGGTATTCCGTAAGCTGAATGCCACAACCGCCTCGCTCTCGGATGTGAAGGCGGTTGTGGAGGAGACGGGAAACCTGTTCGGCGCCGGCGGCATTTTGCTCTATTTGGACGAAATTCAGTATTTTAACCGCCGCCAGCAGCAGTCCCTCCTCGAATATGTGGAGGACGGGCGGATTACGCTGATTGCTTCGACCGCCGACAACCCCTACTATGTTCTTTACAACGCGCTTCTTTCGCGCGCTTCGGTATTTGAGTTCAAGTCGGTATCCCCGGAGGCGATGTTCCCGGTTCTCGACCGCGCCAAAACCTATCTTGACGGCGAGACGGGGCAGAAAAAAACGATTTCCGATGGGGTCAAGCGCAAAATTGCCGCCGCCGCGGCAGGCGATGTGCGCCATGCGATTATCCTCTTTGAAAACGCCTATTATGCCGCCGACGGGGAGATTACCGCCGCCGATGTGGAGAGCTTTCAGGGCGGTGTGATGGGTCGCTCGGACGACACGCACTACGATCTGCTCTCCTGCCTGCAAAAGTCGGTGCGCGGTTCCGATCCCGACGCGGCGGTCTTCTATCTTGCCAAACTGCTCTCGCAAGGAGAATTGCTCTCGGCTTGCCGCCGCCTGATGGTGATGGCGAACGAGGATATCGGACTTGCCTATCCCATGGCAGCCGTAGTCACTCACGCTTGCTGTGAAACAGCTTTGCGCCTCGGAATGCCCGAAGCGCAAATTCCACTCGCCAACGCCGCCGTTCTGCTTGCCACCTCTCCCAAATCCAACTCGGCAAACCGCGCCATCGAAGCGGCGATGGCGGACGTTAACGCAGGTCTGGGCGTCGATATCCCCGTCTACCTGCAAAGCCCTTTCTATAAGGGCTATCAGTATCCGCACGACTTTCCCAACCATTACGTCAACCAACGCTACCTTCCCCTCGATATTCCCGATGACCATACCTACTACCACCCCGGCGAAAACAAAACCGAACTCGCCGCCGCTGAGTATTGGAAGAAGATTAAGGGGTGAGAAGGCCGCGAGAGGGGAGGAACCTTTTTGGAAAAAGGTTCCTCCCCTCTCGCGCTCTTCCCTCTTCTAAAAACTCCGAAAAAGGGAATTTTCGGAGTTTTTAGAACCGGCTTTCTGCACCGCTCCGGATGGGGCTTGTTTTAAGCCCTTGTTTATAAAGTTTTTTGCCCCTCTTTTTTTCAAAAAAGAGGGTGAGGTGTGGAGCAAAGCTCCACTACCTTCTTTCGCGCCGCAGGCGCGAACCTTCCTCCCCTTCCTTTTTGGGAAGGCTTTTCTTTTTCTTCCCGGAATTTCCAAAAAGATAGAAAACCAATAAAATATATTAAAGAAAAAGACTTGACAAACAGCGCAAAAAATGGTATGATATCTTATATATTTGTCTTAAAAATGGAAATGCAACAAAGGACATTTCCGAAAATAACAGAAACGAGGTAAGATTCATGAAGCTGTTTCAAAAGATTCTGGTTGTCATTCTTTCGGTGACGATGGTCTTTTCGGCTTTCCCGTTTGCGGTGTTTGCAAACGATGTGGACTCCGAGCCGGATCCGAGAGAAATTGTTACACCGCGCTACGAGGATGATATCGGCGTAGGAAAGGACGGCAGCATTACAGTCACCCTTTCCACGCAGGCGATCATGGATATCCTGAGCGCCATCGGCGATACCGACGCTTTGAAAGAAAAGCTGGGCGAGCTGCTGGAGATGGAGGGCGACCTGATTACCCTTTCCGATATTATGGAAATCGTTCCGTTCGACGCGATTCTGAGTATTATCATGTATGACGAAACCAATAAAAACGGACTTGGGCGATTGGTCGAAACGCTCGGCGGCACCCATGCCGTTTTGGAATTGGTGGATGTTGACAGAATCATTGCTTCGGCAACCCGTACGATCGACCCGGACAATCCCGGCCCCGACGATATCGACGACGAAGGAAACGTTCGTGATACGATTGCAAACGTGATTTCGATTATTTCCGGGTTGGAGGGCTTTGAAACGGCAATCAATACCGGCGCGGTGTTGGATTTGAATATCAGCATCAACTATGCAAACCTGTATCAATACGTCGACTTTTCTAAGATCCGCCAAAAGTTTATCGCGCTTTCCTTTGAGGAAAAGCAGAAGATCTTCTCCGACTTTGACGGCTATGTTAACGCCGTTATCGCCGGGCTGGACGGCACCCTGAAGGACAACGACGGCAATCCCCTCGGAATTGCCGACCTTTTGGATACCACCACGACCGATCCCAACAAGCTCGAAAAGGTCAACGGTATTGTCAAAGAGTTGATCGAAATGGATACCACCCTGCTTGCCGACGTTCTTGCCGACGTGATTGCAAAAGGGTATAGTGTTCCCGACGACGCTTACGAGGTCAAGGTTGACAAGGTAAAAGCGCTTTTGAACTCGAATCCCACCTTTAAGGCTTCGATGATCCAGCGCATTACCGCGCCCGAAGATCCCACAAAACCGATCATCACCGAAGCCGGCATGGCAAAGCTTGCCGAGCTTTTGAAAAATCAGATTGAGATTACGGCGGACGACGTCGAATTTATTCTCGGCGATTCCGAATATCTCAACCTCAGCGTGATTATCGAAGCGCTCAAAGATAAAAATAACGAAAACTACTTCCTGACCGACGCCGGTACGGCGGCTTTGGAAGCAATGCTTGCCGAAAACCTGACGATTACGGCAGACGACGTGACGTTTATTCTCGGCAACGAGAGCTATCTGAACATCAGCGCAATTATTGACGCGCTCAAAGACAGCGAAAATAACTTTTTGACCGATGCCGGTATGGCAAAGCTTCAGGACCTGCTGAACAGCCAAATTACCATCTCGGCGGAGGACGCAGCCTTCATTCTTTCCGATCCTGACTATTTGGATACCGATGTGATCGTAGAGGCGGTTGGCGATCCCGAAAAGAACTTCTTGACCGAAGCCGGAATGCTCGCCATTGTAACGGCAACCGGTTTCAATCCTACCCCGGCGCAGATCATCGACGTTTTCTCGGGGCACCCGGAGTATTACGACGCGGATATTATGAAATCGGCGATTACCACCGCCGGTTTGGCGCGTCTGTTTGAAATCAGCGGAATTTCTCCCACTGCCGCCGATGCGTTTGCCGTTTTCTCCGAAGAGGGCGGCGACGCTTATTACGATCTTGAAACGCTGAAATCGGCAATTACCCCTGCCGGCAAGCTTGCGCTGGCAGAAGCCGTCGGCTTTGCGCCTACCCCCGAGCAGATTTTTGCCGTTTTGGGTCAGAGCGACAGCTATTACGATACCTCAAAGGTGATTGAAGCAATCACTACCGCCGGTAAAATGGCGATTTGGAACGCATACCACACCACGAACCCCACCGTTGAACAGGTTCTTGCTGTGGTTCCTAACGACGCGAGCTATTACGACGCAACAAAACTGCCTGCCGCAATCACCGAAGCCGGCGAGCTTGCGCTTTTCACCGCCTATGGCACCATGCCCGATGTCTCGGTCATTATTTCCACGATTCAGGGCAACGCCGAGTACTATGACGGGGAAGTACTGAAGACCGCAATTACTGCAGCCGGTAAAGCGCGCTTGATGCAATACCTCGGCTTCAACCCCACCCCCGAACAAGTGATGCAGGTGCTCTCCGAGAATCCTGTATACTACAACGAAGAAACCGTAAAATCGGCAATTACAAACAGCGGAAAACTGGCGCTGTATCAAGAATACGGTACGCAGCCCACCGCCGAGCAGGTGCAGGCGCTTTTGGATAATTCTGAAAATTACGACGAGGCAAAGCTTTATGCCGTGATGAATGAGGCGATCACCGAAGCCGGCAAAATGGCAATGCTGGAGCGCCTGTTGCAACAGAATCGTCTGACCATCACCCCCTCGGATATTCAAGCCGTTTTGGAACACAGCGAGTATTACGACGCAACAAAGCTTTACAGCGCGCTGACCGCAGCAATCACCGCTATCGGCAAAACGGCACTGATCGACTACCTCCTCGCAAACAATCGCTTGACAATCACCTCGGCGCAGATTCAAACCATTTTGAACAACGGCGAGTACTATGTTTCCGAAAAGCTCTACGCGCTTTTGAACCAGGTGCTTACCTCCAAGGGGGTTGCCGCGTTGGCGGAAAAACTGCTCGGCGAGGGAAGATTGAACATCACCGATGAAGTTTTGCAGCTCTTCTTGAACAATTCGACCTATTACGATTTTACCAATCTGGCGGACGCTGTTCTCCGCGCGTTGGATGATCCCGGCGTGAACATTCAGCTGGCGGAGGTTGCCTCTGTGGACGTCGGCAAACTGATGGCGGACGCCAATATCGGTCCTTACCTGCGCTCAAAGCTGAACGATTACGCTTCCCGGTTTGCAATTTCCGATCTGATGGAGATCGTAAACAGCTACGGCGGCATTCAGCAGTTCCTTTCCACCGAAATCTACGGCTACAACAGCCTGATCGACCTGGCGCTTACAAATGTCGGCGGTCAGTATATCTACATTAACGTTTCCTCGCTTGTGGATTTGCTGTTGGGCGGCAGTCTTTCCAACCTGCCGGCAATTTTGAAGGAAGGCGAATCCTTTGCCACCATCCTGCGCGACGGCGCCGTGATTTCGACCCAAAGCATCATGAACGCCATTCATGACAGCGGTCAGCCGTTGCAGAATTTCATCGATTTCGAGACCATTTTCAACCTTTTGGAGGGTCAGTCCGATAAGATGGGCGATCTGCTCCGTCAGGTGGAAACCAAAGTCCTGGGCGAAGAGCTCGGCGACAATATGAGCGAAATTTTGGAAGCTCTTTCCGACGAGCAATTCAACAAGTTGGTCATGCTCTCGCTGCAATGCGGCGATATCCGCATTCACCGGATTTTGCTGGACGGCTATGAAATTGCGGCAAGATCGGAAGAGTTCGGCAATCCCAGATACGGACACCTCAACTTTGATTTTAATGCCATTGTCACCGCAATTTGGTCGATCATTCCCAAATTTGAGGAGATCGGCTCGGATGACTTTGACGGTCTGTTGACGGCATTCAATTTCAGAATGATTTATGAAACCGTTCAGACCGATCAGGGCGGCAACCCGGTTGTAAAAGAGAAAGATATTAACCTTGCTTTGCAGGTGGAGGGCAATATCGACGTCATCCGCCGCGCCGGCAGAGTGCTGGACCGCTACATCAAGCTGGAGAAAACCAACAACTTCTTTGATCTGACCTTGAACATTCCCGCTTTCGTTACCGACTTCTACCGCTACATCCTGGAGGAGGGCGACAGCGAGGCAATCGCCAACCTGCGGCAGAAACTGCTCGCAATGGAGAGCATGGACGGTGCGGAAATTGCCGAAGCACTTGCCCAGCTTCCGCTTTCGGAGGTCATTGCCGGTTTGCGTGATTTTGATATTTGCGACCTCTATGAGCGCATTTTCAACATCGGCAAGGTGCAGTCGCTGCTCAACAAGGTGCAGGAATACACAAACCTGCATATCGATTTGGATAATATTTCCACGCTGGACAACATTTTGGACCAGTTCCGCCGCGACGATCTTTCTACCATTGCAGTGCTTTTGGAACAGGCTTCCGAAAAATTCGGCACCGACCTGAGAGCCTCGCTGGAAAAGGTTGCAAAGGTGCTTGACGAAAACGAGTATGCGCAGAGATTGATTGAGCGCGCAAGATCGGTTCCGTTCATCGGCAAGTTCTTTGAAGGCGTTACGGCTCAACAAGTCTTGCAAGACTATATTGACTACAACCCGATTGAGGCAATGGTCAGATATGCAAGCGCTCAGCTGAACAAGGATTTTGTGAGCAAGTTCTATTCCGAAAAAACGGTTTCCGAAATCTATCAAAGCGCGCTGACCTATGCCGAAAACCATCTTTCCGGCGCTTATCAAAAGGTTTGCAATCTCATTGGGCGTTTGCTCGATCCTTCCTACCAGCCGCAGAACGAAACGCTGGCGCGCATCCTTTCCTACATTCCGGACGGTCTGATTTCCAGAATTGCGTCGACCTCGTTGCTTCAGTTCTACAAAGGTGACAGCACCTTCTCGGCAACGCAAACGCGCGGCTCGCTCAGCCTTGACAACCTTTCCAGCCGCATTTTGCAGCTTGCCGAAAGAATTCGCCCGTTGGACGACGACCTGAAAGAATATGCGCTCGCGCTCCTGCCGACCGGCAATTTCTACTTCGGCTCTCATGTCACCGTCAACTTTAACGGTGGGCTCTATCGGACCGACTTCTATAAAAAGGACGGAAGCAAGTGGTTTACCTGCTTCCTGCCCGGCAAGATTGATCCCAAGATCGTCCTGCTGCCCAAAGTGGAGGGATTTGAACCCTTCTACTGGATGGATCAGCCGGGCGAAGACGGCGTTCAGGTAACGTCGATTAAACAGGATCAAAAGCTTTATCCGTTCTATTTGGAGTATTTCACCGTTTCTTATCAATATGAAGGAAACGAAATCGGTACAGAGGAAGTTTTGGACGGTTACAACCTTGCCGAAGTTCCTGTTGATCCCGATCTGCCGGATCAAACCCACGATTGGGAGCTCCGCTACTACGTCGGAGAAGACGAGATCGAGAACATCGAGGAGTACATTCCGACCGCTGACGTGACCATCACGCTGGTCTATGTAGATGTTTCGACTTACTACACGGTCACGTATGAATACGAGGAAGAGGAAATCGGTTCTGAAACGGTACAGGACGGCTACGGACTCGCAAACGTTCCTACGGTAGAAGAACCCGATGAAACCCACGATTGGGAGCTCCGCTATTATGTGAACAATGTGGAGATCAACATTGCCGAGTATATTCCGACGGCAGATACCGTAATCGTTCTGAAATATGTGGACGTTTCGACTTACTACAC
>SVUK01000024.1 GCA_015063325.1 Oscillospiraceae bacterium
AATCACGGCTCCGGCAGTAACATCGGTCATATCGGTAAGATCGACGGTATTACTGAGCTGAATATGACCAACTTCTACTACAACGCATTTGGTCGCGGAAACCTGACGGGCAACGCTCCTGCACTTGCCAGCGGCACGGCGGCATCCTCCACAAATGTTGTTGCAAAAACGACTGCCGGCATTTACGAGCTGACTTCTGCCAACTTTACAACTCCTGCAAAATGGAATCTCGGCACCGACCAGCTCCCCTGCCCGCAGGGCATTGTGGATACCTTTGGTCTTCCTTCCGCTTTTGAAGTCACCGCTTATGATATATATGATGAATTTGAAATCGGCACCGACGAGGCAATGGCTTCCTTTGCGGCGGCTGTCAACAGCGGAAAGACCTATGAAGGCAAGACGGTGAAACTGACGGCGGACGTTGACCTGAACGGTCGCATCGGTGCAACCAGCTCCAAGCCCTTCTCCGGCAATTTTAACGGACAGGGACACACCGTCACCATTACGCAGTCCCTCACCAACCCGGACGGTAACGGCGGTCTGTTCGACTTCGTCCGCACACCGGCAAGCGGAACGGTCACCATTCAGAACGTCCATGTTACCGGAACCATTGCCGTAACGGTTACCAGCGGTGAAAAAGGCTATGTTGGCGGTTTGATTTCGGCTGTGGACGGCAACCTTACCGGCAATGGCGGAACCATCAACATTCTGAACTGCTGGTCCACCGTGCGCATCAACGTTACGGCAAATTCCCCGGCATACTATTTGAGCGGTTTCATCGGCTTCTTCCGCCATCAGAACAGCAATGGTGTTGTAAAACCCTTGACCGTCAACTTTGACTCCTGCCTCTGGGACGGCGTCATCAACGGCGGTGCCGCAGTTTATTCCAGCGGCGGCTTCGTCGGCTACACCGGCAACAACCAGGCAAACGGAAGAACACTGGAAATCAACATTACCAACTCGGTTGCCGCCGGTCAGATCTGGCTGAACAATGGCTACGACGTTAGCGACGGCGTTTTGATCGGTTATGCGAAAGGCTCTACCAACGATAGCGATAGTTATGCGGTAACCGTGAACGTTTCCGACGTGATTTCCACCGGTAAGATTACCAACAGCAGAAATCACGGCTCCGGCAGTAACATTGGTCACATCGGTAAGATCGACGGTATTACCGAGCTGAATATGACCAACTTCTACTATAACGCATTCAATCGCGGAAACCTGACGGGCGACGCTCCGGCGCTTGCAAGCGGCACGGCGGCATCCTCCACCAATGTGGTTGCAAAGGATACGGTCGGCTTCTACGCCCTGGGCACTTCGACATTCTCCAATGCCGCCAAGTGGAACAAGGCCGAGGGCTACATTGCTTGCCCGGCAGGCATCGTTACCACCTTTGGTGAAGTTCCCGAAACGCTCTACGTAGAGTATTATGATAGATATGATGATTTCTCCATCAGCACCACTGCCGAGTTCCTCACCTTCCGCGATTACGTCAACGCCGGCAAGAACTATTCCGGCAAGACCGTCAACCTGACCTCCGACATCAACCTGCTGGGTGTGGAATGGCAGGAGATCGGCCGCGCTTCCAGCACTTCCAGCGTTGGCAGCAACGTCTTCAAGGGCACCTTTGACGGCCACGGCTACACCATTTCCAACATGACCACCGAGTTGATCGGCACCGAAGACAACAAGGATATGCAGGGCGGTCTGTTCGGCAACCTGGGCGATGGCGCCATTGTCAAAGACTTTAACCTGACCGGCTCGATGCTCATTCACAACTGCTACCAGGGCAACTTTTCCCACTATGGCTCGGTTGCCAACGCCATTTCGGGCACCGTCCTCATTCAGGACGTTCACTCCTCGGTCAACATTACCACCAAGAACGGTATGAACCCGAGCACCGGTGCGTGGGCAGGCGGCGTTAGCTACGTCGGCGGTCTGGTTGGATTCATTCTGCACAACACCAGCGCAGACCTGACCATCAACCGCTGCGAGTACTCCGGCACCATCAACTGCGCCAACGCCGCAAACGGCCACGCAGGCATTATGGCGTTCGACGGTAACAACAACAACGGCAGCACCAAGGTCATCACCATTTCCAACACCAACTTCTCGGGTAACATCAACGTCAACGATAACGGCAGCACCAGTTATTACGAAAAGATCGGCGGCATCTTCGGTTACCTCAACACCGGTTCGCTGACCATTACCAACACCTCCTCCGGCGGTAAGATCAGCTTCAACCGCTCCAAGGCTTGGTCTGCTACCAACATTTCCGTTGGTCAGATCATCGGCCAGGTCAACTCCGGTTCCTCCTACACCATCGGCTCCGACGTGACCTACACGCCTTTCTATATGTTCACCGCAGTTCCCGGCTCGGATGAAACCAAGTTCGTTCCCGGTGAAATCGGTTACCTCAACGGTGTTTACGCAACCAACGGCGAAGACAATACCGACGCAATCGTTGGCGGTATGGAAGCCATTGCCGTTGCCTACGACGAAGACGACGGAACCGGCATTCGCTTCATTGCTACCTTCTATAATAAGACGGTTTGCACCGGCGGCGGATCCACCAGCGCAAACTTCGGTATCTTCTTGATGAGCAAGTTGGTTTATGATCAACTGGGCGGCGATGAAGCGAGCTATTCCACCATCAACACCCTGGTCGGCAAGAACACCGGCGCGGTTTATAAGATTTACGCGGCAAAGTACAGAGCCGAAAGCGGCGCTTACACGGTCAACCTGGTTGTTAAGAACATCGACGCGGTAACTAGAGCGGACGGAGAGCTTGTTGCAATCCCCTATGCGGGCAGCGCGCTCGGCAACGCGACGGTTGCATGCTATAACGATTTCTTTGGCGACTAATCTCAAAGGAGGAATATAAATAAAATGAAAAGATTTTTAAGCATTTTATTGATTCTTACTATGCTTCTTGCCTCGCTGATCATTCCTGTCAGCGCAGACGAAGCGCAGGTTCCCGAAGTCCTCGGTGCGTCTATTCGCACCGAGGGGAACCAAGGACTCCGCTTTATTGGCAGAATCAAGAAAACGGGTAGCATTACGCTGACCTTCGGCGAGAGCGCCAATTTCGGATTTCTTTTGATTCCCGAATCCTCCATCTCTTACGGCGAATCCATTACCAAAGATACCTCTATGGTAAGTAAGGTTCCTGCTAAAAAACTGATGGGACAGGGAAGTATCGAAGCCATCGGACTTACCTACGACAGCGATTATTACTATTTCGCAGTCGTTCAGCTTGACATTCCTGCAAGCTACTACGAAACGAATATCGTTGTAAAGGCTTACGTTGATAATGGTGGCACCTACACCTATTCCAACAGCGGCAGTGCCGAAAAACGTTCCATTCAGTATGTTGCGCAAGCTATTGCCGATAAGGGCGGTGTAATTCCCGCGTTTATCAACGAAGTTTTAGAGAAATCTGCTGAAGTTGGTACCGATATCGTTTTTAGCGGCGATAAGCTCAGCGTTTTGACCAAATATCCCGATTATCCCTCTTGCATCGCGCAGGACGGACTTTACAGCGTCAGCGTTGCGCAGGGAAGCAAGAACCAATCGCTGAAGGTTTACAACCAGACGGCAGGATATTCGATGTATGACAGCAATAATAGCTCCTCCCGTTCGCTCGGCGTTATGGATTCCAACCGCCGTTTCTGTGAATTCGCTTTCGCGTTCGAGAAGGTAACGGTGAACATCAAGGTCAACAAAAAGTTCACTTCCTATGTTGTCAGCCCCACTTCCAAGGGCTTTGCAACCTCGTATAGCAACGGAACCATTTCGGTAACGCTGGATAAACCCACGCAGTTCGTCGTCATTCTGGATGACGACTACAAAACTGCACTTGCGGTGTTTGCCGACGCGCCCGAAACCGATATTCCCACCAAGGGCGCATCAAACGTTGTCTATGTAGAAGGCGACAGCGTCATCACAGCTCCCGACGGCTTGGTTTCCTATGTTGGCACCAACAACACGGTTATGGTCGTCCACAAGAGAAACACCAAGATTTATCTTGCTCCCGGCGCCGTTCTCAAAAAGCGCATCTTCATCTCCCGTGTCGACCAAGGCGATAACAGCGGCTACGGCTCCAAGATCTACGGCCGCGGCGCCATTCTGGATCCGAACTCGGATTACAGCATTTCCGACCCCAGAGATTGGACGTCACTCACATTGACCGACTGCTACGATGACAGCGGCAGCACCAAGAGCTACGCCGCCATGAAAGCGGTTGTAAACGTGTATTCCTACGGCTTCCGCATGGAGGACGTTAAGGTTCTGGACGCTCGTAACTTCAACGTTTTGGTTGCGCAGGAAAGCGGCAACGGCATCAACAACGTCAAGCTCCTTTCCACCGAAATGTCCACCGACGGATTTATGATCACCGGTAACCACAAGGTCACCAACTGCTTCGTTTATAACGGCGATAACGCGCTGGTTATGACGGGCGGTTCTCTCACCGGTCACTATTACGAGAACATCACCATCGGTACCACCTGCGCGGCAGTTTATCCGCAGTACGGTTTCAACGGCACGCTGAAAGACATCTACGTCTTCCGTGCCGATGATAACCTGATCAACGTTCACGAGGATAACTCGGGTGCCATGACCATGAACATTGATGGTCTGGATGCGATCGACTGTGTCAAAACCCCGCTCATCTTTGCCGATGACGGTAGCAACGGTTCGGATACCAAGACCTTCAATATTACAAACCTGGTCACCCGTTACACCACCGGCTCCAAGACGAGCTTTACTGCCGGCACCTACGCCAGCCAGTATAACGCAATGGAAAGCGGCTCCTCCGGCTATATCTTCAACTTTACCAACCTGTATGTCGGCGGTCACCGCATTGGCCCGGACAACGACGGTTCTTCCATCAAAGTCGGCTCGGCTTATCATGGCGCAAATACCACCGGCGGCAACACCACCTCGGGTATGACGTTGAACTTTGCATACGATTCGAGCAATGTTCCCGCGCACACCGCTGTTCCGGAAAATGGAACCGCCAACTACACCGCAGGCGCTGCCTACGTTGCCGGCCCGATCCGC
>SVUK01000017.1 GCA_015063325.1 Oscillospiraceae bacterium
CATAAAGGTAGATACTTTATGACCGGCTTGTGATGAATGCAAAAGATGCCGAAAATTTAACTTCAGAAACGTTGTGTATTAGAATAGTGCAAAACTATTTTGAATTGCAGCTAATAGAATGCATAAATCATATAGCTTACTTTGAAAGGAGAAAAAAATGATACTGAATCAGGGAGATAATGTAATTTTGTATGGGAGCAACCGGAATATTTCTCAGGCTCTCGGGGAAAAGCTGCTGGATACATTGAATGTAATAAGCGTTTGCTCTGAAAACATTCTGGACGAAGACGAGTTACCGGAATGGATTGATTGCGTTGATCTAAAAGACCTGCCGCGATATGAAAATACGATCGTTCTTGTCGTTAATAAAAGCTTTTCTAAAAAAGCGGAAGCTTATTTTTGCGATAACAATATTCAATACTGTATGTTCGATGAAGTGCAAATTGCGGAGCCAGTTGCAGAAGAAGAGCCATTGCCGGAATCGGAAGGTGCGGAAGAGGTAGCAGAGCAGGTGCCTGAAGAAGAATGCAAAGTGACATCCTTGCTTTCGCAGGAACAATGGGAAGAACTATCTGCCAAAGTTGTTTCTTGCGAAAACGATTTTTTGCGGGCGTTGCGAAATCTCAAAGAAAAAGATGATGCAATTTATAATATCAATAAAGAGTTGCAAAAATATAAGGATGACTATTATAACAAGCTGACAATGCCTTTGCTGGGCGATTTAATTTCTTTGCGCGAGGATTGCAAAACATCTTTGGAAAATTTGGATAAATATCAACTGCCGGCAGAAAAGCAAAAGCAATATGTCGCTTATTCTGTGGAACAGGTAGAAAACATTTTGCAGACTTACGATGTTGAAATAGAGGATGGTAAGTATTTCTACAATGGGCAAGTGATTTTTCCGAAAGAGGATTTTGACCGGGAACCGGGTTGCAACAAGATCAAAGAGGTAGCAATTGATCCAATGCCGGAGATAATCCCGATTTCGCCGGTATCTTCTTTGGAAACCTTGTACGAAGCTTTTCAAACGATTCAGAAAAATATTGAAACCGTTGTTTTGCAGGGAAGCAATATGCTTGCACAGGCAATTCGTTTACAAAACGATGATTTGAAAAAGCAGCAAAAGATAACCGATGGATTGTTGTCGATTCCTCTCTTCGTCAAGGTGATTCGACTGAAACAATATTTTGAAAAGCAATCGCAGGAAATGGTTACTGCGCTGACAGACGAGGAAGTGGAAAACTTGTATCGGCAAACCTATCAATTTGCCACGGAAAGTCTTGAACAGTTGTTGCTGTCTTACGAAATCCGCATTCGCAGCAATATTGATGATTTGTATGATCCGAGATACCATAAAATCATTAAGATGGTCAAAGTTGATTCAGAAGAAGCAGAAAAGGACAAGAAGATTGCTCAATTCTGCTCTGATTGCTACGTAAAAGGCGAAAGAGTAATTCAGCCGGCAAAAGTTGTTGTGTACCGTATCTAAGACTTCAAAATGTAAAAACGAAAAAATAAAAAATAAAAATAAAAATAAAAAAGAAAGGTTGTGCAAACAAAATGGGAAAAAAAGTTGGAATTGATTTGGGTACCACGTATTCTTGCGTTTCCTATCTGAACGAAAACGGCGGATTGGAAGTTGTAAGAAATCAGGAAGGGAACAACACTACACCGTCTGTTGTATTTTTTGATACCGACGGGTCAACGGTCGTTGTTGGCGAAAATGCAAGACCTTCCGCCGCGTTTGCTCCGGATAATCTGGTGGAGCGTATCAAATCGCAAATGGGGACGAAGGATTACACGATCAATATTATGGGGAACGATTATTCTCCGACTGCTATTTCGTCAATTATTTTGCGCAAACTGAAGGAGGATGCCGAGGCGCATATGGGCGAGCCGATCGAGGGGTGTGTAATTACTTGCCCGGCTTACTTCGGAACAATTGCAAAGGCAGCCACACTGGAAGCGGCAAAGGCTGCAGATCTGAATGTGTACAGCATTATCAACGAGCCGACGGCAGCGGCATTTGCCTATACTTATATCCGGCATATTGACACGGATAAAACAGTTTTGATTTATGACCTTGGCGGCGGCACGTTTGACTGTACGCTTTTGAAAATCAATTTTGTAGACGGTCAGCAGAAAGTTAATGTCGTTGCTTCTAACGGCGATCCGTTCCTGGGCGGCAAAGACTGGGATGATGCGTTGATCGAATATGTTGTGGAAGAGTTTTGCCGGATTACGGGAGCAGATCCTGATGAGATGAAAAATGATCCGGAATGCAAGGTGAGTCTTTCCATTGATGCTGAAAAAAACAAAAAAATGCTCACGGCAAGAGAATCGGTCAAGATGAAAGCTGAATTCAACGGCGAAAAACAGTTGATTGAGATTACGAGAGATACCTTTGACAGTGTTACCGAGCCCTTGCTGCAAAAGACGATTTCGCTTGTTAACGCAATGTTTGCAAAAGAAAATCGCTCGATTGATGAAGTTGATGAAATCATTCTGGTAGGCGGTTCTACCTATATGCCGCAGGTTGCAAAGTGTCTGGAAGCTACCTATGGCAAGCCGTTGGCACAGTTTGAGCCGAATGAAGCAGTCGCAAAAGGAGCTGCTTTGATGGCGGCATTTTCCTATGCGTATGACGATGGTGATCCAAGCGCAACTGCGCAAAATGCAGGCGACGCACAAAGTGGAGGAACTGTTCCTGATGCAGGCAATGAAAACCAGGGATTCACGATCAAACGTCCTGATGGTCAGGAAATTGTGGTTGAAGATATTATCAACAAGAGTTATGGTGTCAAAATTTTTGACGAAAATGAGCATAAACACCTGATTTTGAATTTGCTTAAAGTAGGAACCGCGAAACCCTGCACCGGATCAAACGACGGTATTATGCCTCTTGCTATTGGTACAGCTACACATATTACCGTTTGTGAAACGGATAGCAAAGAGGATATAGTGGAGTATGAAGAGTCCTATGACGTTTATTCCGGACCTTTGAATGTTCCGCAAGGTTTGGATCCTCATACGCCGGTTACCGTTGTATTTGATTTGAATATGAGCGGTATTTTGGCAATCAAAACGGTTGCGGCAGGCATTGTTACAGAGCTTGTATTTGATCCGACTACCGGCGGCGCAACAACAGAAGGCGTAAGCCAGGCAAGAAAACTTCAGCTTGGTTAATACGAAAACTTGCGATATCCGTCCAATTTATTTGGGCGGATATCGTGGTTGCAGGACAATGTAAAAAACAGAGAAATATCGGGTTATCGATTTTATTTGAAAGCATTGCTTTTTTAGGAGGACCGTAAATGGGAATAACAGTAGGGATTGATCTTGGCACAACATATTCGGCAGTCGCAACATTTAACAAGACTACCGGAACAACAACAATATTAAAAAATAGCTTTGGCAGCGACACAACACCCTCTGTTGTGTGTTTAGAGAATGGAAAAGTCATCATTGGTGCTGAAGCAAAAGAAATGCAGGGGATGGGCAACGAAGGCACCGCATCCTTCTACAAATCTTTAATGGGCAATGCTAATTATTCTATCATATTAGATGGAAAAGAATGTAATTCGGAAGATTTGTCCGCATATTTTTTACGCGAATTGGTGAAAGATATCGAGCAAACCAATCAGGTTAAAATTGATGGCGCGGTTATCACGGTCCCGGCATATTTTAATGATGCGCAAAGAGCGGCAACCTTGCGTGCCGGGGAAAAAGCAGGCTTAAAAGTACTAAAGATTATCAATGAGCCAACGGCTGCAATTATTTCGTATGGATTAACGGGCGGAGCCGATAAAAAGGTGATGGTATATGATCTTGGCGGTGGAACGTTTGACGTTACTGTAGCCAAGGTATCCGGAGCTTCGGTTCAAGTGCTGGGGACAGATGGCGACCATCAATTGGGCGGCAAGGATTGGGATATGGTTCTTAAAAACTACCTGATCGATTGCTTTTCCGATGAATTCGGGGTAACGATTTCGGATTATCCGGATGCAGACAACGAATTGCAGGTTGAAGCAGAGAATATAAAGAAAAAGCTGACACAAATGCCCAAAGTAACTGCAACAGTAACCTGTCAGGGATATGTGGGGCATTATGAGGTTACAAGAGAATGGTTTGATGAAGAAACCAGCCCTGTTTTGGGAAAAACACAGTTTTTGGTCAGCCAATGCTTGAGAGATATTGGAGAAGCCACGGATTGCAGCGGAATAGATGAGATTGTTCTTGTCGGTGGCTCTACGCGAATGCCGCAAGTGCGCGAGATGATCCTTCGGGAATACGGCAAAAAGCCTGTAACAGGAGTAGATGTTGATACCGTTGTGGCAAGAGGAGCAGCCATTCAGGCGGCACTCTGCACCGAAAAAACGATTACCATGTCGTTGGGAGGTCCACAGGCACCTGGCGCAAGCGGAGGAACGGCACGCCCGAAATTTTCGTTATGCGCAGACAGTATTCAAGATGTAACAGCACATAGCTTAGGAATGCTTTCGGTATCTGAAGATAAAAGCCGGTATGTTAATACGATTATCTTGCCCAAAAACGAGCGTGTTCCATCTGTAATGCAACGGCCGTTTAAGATTCCCAGCCGCAGAAATGGCGATGGCGAAATTGAGGTTTATATCCTCCAGGGCGAAAGTGTTACGCCGAGCGATAACTATATTCTCGGCAAATATATTATTGACGACATTGATCCGCAAAGTGAAAAAGAAACTGTTGTAGATATTTCTTATGCCTATAACGAAAACGGAATGGTAGAAGTATCCGCTGTGCAAAGAAAAACAGGGAAAAAACTGCGCGTAACCAAAACCGCTGTCCCGGAAGATATGTCGTGGATAGACGAGACACCAAAAATGCAGGAAGTCAAGGTACAATCTACGATTTATATTGTTGTGGATGCTTCCGGCAGTATGTCCGGATCAATGGGACAAGTAGAGAAAGCTGCAAGAAGTTTTTTGGAAGGCATTGATTTGACTTGCAGTAAAATTGGGGTTGTGTCTTTCAACAATTATACCAATATTGTTACCTATCCAACCAACAATCAGCGAGAAATTTCGGATGCAATCCGACAAGTTACATCCAAAGCAAATGGGGGCACCGAGGAACCGTTTTCCACGCTTGATTCCAACTTTGGGCCATTGGATGAAAGAAATTATATCGTCGTGCTGACGGATGGAGAGTGGTTTCATCCGGACGCGGCCATCATTGCTGCGGATCGTCTTAAAGCAAAGGGAATTGAAATTGTTGCTATCGGAATTGCCGAAGCAAATGAGGCATTTTTGCGTAAAATTGCTTCTTCCAGCGAGGCTGCGCTTAAAACCGACTTGAATAATGTTCAAAGCTCGTTCTCTTCTATTGCTCAGGCGATTACCGAAGGAAAAGAGAATATTAGTTTAGGATAAATTAAAAGGGTAAATCAAAATAAGGAGTAATATTTATGAAAATTGATCTTCAATATCTTTCATTTTGCAAGGAGATCGGGCTGTTCAAGGAGCAAATCAGCCGGGAGACTGCACTGCAACAGTTGATTAAAGCGGTAAAAGATACTAAAGCCGCAGATCCTGAGTTTGCTGAAGTTGTATCTAAGTTGACATTGGAATCGAAAGAGATTGCAATGCGCGCATGTATCCTTTATCATTATGACCTTGATGTGGATTTTGTTATCAATGGATCAATTAAATCTACAAGAATTTCGGATTTTGCCAGCACTTCCGGCTCACCGAGCGGTTTACGTATCACGCAATATTCCGGAAATGGAACCTATGCAACATTAACGGACCCGGCAAGTATTCCATATCCGATTTTCAATTCCCAAAATTTGTTTACTTATGAGGGAATGAAGGGAGCGTTAACAGAGGTTATCGAAAAGTCACTTCCTAAATACTGTACTTCTTTCCAGTCAAAAAATTGGAGCGTTTCTGCCTTTTTGGTGCCGGTATTGGTGTTGTTTGTACCATTTAAAGGAAAAGAATATCAGTTGTGTTATAATTTACAGAACGGATATTCTGTACTTAACTATCCCGATAATCCTGCGTTGTTGAAAAAAGGTGACACTGCAAAACGAATCAATATATTTGGCAAAATTGGATGCCTGCTTCTTTCGGCATTGGCAGTATTCTTCGCTATTAAGATGCGCGGTCATGTTTTTAGCATTATTACAACGATTGCCATTTTAATTGCACAAATTGTCATTGCTATCAAGACAAAAAAAGAGCGGCAGGAGTATCGTTCTCAATTTTTGAAGAATCCCCAAAAGGGAATCGCTTCGTGCTTGATTTTTGTTTTCCTGATGGGCGCTTTGGCGATTGCATCTCTTGTGCTTGCGTTTATTTTGTAAAATAGCAAAATCATTTCATTTTAGCAAGAATAACCAGAGGAAACATTTATGGCCGTTTCAAAAATTAGAACCAATGAAGAAATGCAGAACCCGGATCTGAATTATTTTATTGCTTTTAATATTGATCCTTCAGAGACAAACGTCAAAAAAATTGAAGATGTGCTCAACGATAAGAGAAAAATGTTTGTAAGATCTGTTACTACTCCTATTTCTATTCGCCTGATGGAATTGAAAAATGATATTGATCAGGTGATGTTAAATGATGCTTTTCGCAGCATGAATTCTGATGGGAATATTATATATATTCCGAGGTGTTGCGGCCGAATACAAGAAGCAACAGTTACAAAAAAAATAATTTAGAACGCGCAATTAAAATTGCACGATTGCTCTGCTTAAGGGGCTATATTGAGGATGAAAAAATATCCGAAATTGCCTAACTTTTCTTTGTAACAAGCAAGGAGATTTTAATCGGTATTGCGGATCAGCTTGTACAAGATGTGGAACTGATAAAATTTTCCGGCATAAAGAGAGAAGTTCCGCTTAGCACAATGCATGTGGAACAGGAACAGGCTTCTGGTATAAAGAGAGAAGTTCCGTTTAGCACAATGAAAAAACTGGAACCTTTTCTGCGATATCTTCACAAAGAAGATTTATATGAATTTTCAGGTCTTTCTGACAATTCTGCAACAATTGTTTTATTTGAGAAACAAAACACCATTTATGCAGAAGCTGACAAAACAATAGCAAGTTCTTATTCCAAAGCGACTATGGATTTGTCAGGCATTGCAAAGGTTGTATTTCATTCAGAGACTGCGAGAAAAGAATATGATGTTTTCCGCAAAACAAAAGCCAAGGTCTGGGATGTTTTCGAAGCTTTTTCTAGCTTTGGAGTAGAAATGATCAACGACCGGGTCCGCAATCAATGCATAGATGCTTTGCAAACTTTAGCAGGACTTTCAAAAGAGGATGCTGAAGAAGAATTGTACGCTTACATGAGATATTTTCAACTCAACTAATTTACTAAATCGAGGATGTATTTATGGCCGTTTCAAAAATCAGAACCAATGAAGAATTGCAGAACCCGGATCTGAATTATTTTATTGCTTTTAATATTGAGCCTACGGAGACAAATGTTAAGAAAATTGAGGACGCACTCAACGAAAAGAGAAAAAGCTTTACAAGAACTGTTACAGCTACCTCTACCCGCTTAAACGAATTAAAAGATGACATTAACGAAATCATGTTAAATGATGCCGTTTATGGTCAAGCATCGGACGGAAGTTTTTCATACACTCCCAAAAGCGGCGGACGAAAACAGGAAGCGGAGGCGGCGAAAAAATTTTATTTGGCGCGCGCAATTAAAATGGCAGAGTCCCTTTGCCAAAGCGGCTATATTGAGGATATAAAGATTTCTGAACTTGCAAAGAGGTTTTACGTAACTGATAAAGAGATCTTAGAAGGTATTGCAGGGTTGCTTTCGCAAGGGGTAGAGCTGAAAAAGGTTGTTGGCGTTAAGCGTGAAATTGCCTTTGCCAACTTTAAGAAAATGGAAGATCATTTGCGCACGGTGGGCAAAAAAGATTTATATGATTTTTCTGGATTGCCGGAAACTGCTACGACATCCGAATTACTTGCCAAACAAGAGGCTCTTTATACCGAATTTTCAAAAAAAGCAACCGACGCGAAATCAAAAGGGGGCATGGATCTAACAGGTATTGGTAAAGTTGTATTCAAATCGGATGCGGCGCGCAAGGAATATGATGTTTATCGGAAAACAAAAGTAAGAGTATGGGATGTTTTAAACAATTTTTCGAGTAGTGGCTTATCAACAATCAACGATAAAGTATTCATAGAATGTATTGATGCTTTGCGTGCACAGGCAGGACTTTCTCCCGAAGAAGCGGAAAAAGAACTATATGCTTATATGACATATCTGAAAATTTCGCGAGAATCCACTGCTAAAATTAAAATTCAAGTTTGCCCCTATCCGGAATGTGGAAAGTCTTTTATTTCCCAACAAGGGAGTAGGGTTTGTCCAAACTGCGGCAAGCCGCTGGAAATCAAGTGCTGGAACTGCGGTGAACCCATGGCGTTTGTTTCTATCAGTCAAGCTTGTCCCAAATGCGGTATTGCGCCTCAAAACCAGCAGCAATTTGATATTGCGCTGAAGGAGTTTGGAACAATTCTCAAAACGCCTTCGGCATCGGAAGTGGAAATTGCCAAAGTATTGAACCAGTTGGAAAACATTGTTCCGGGTTATGAGCAGTTTCCGGATTCTTTTACCAGCAAGGCCATTCATACAGCCAAAGAGCAACTGGAAAAGAAAAAGAAAGATGACGCTGCCCGTGACAAAATCAACGAAAAATATGTTAAGGAATTGCAGCGTTTAATTGTCAATAAAGCCTTTTTCGAAGCACAGCAACTTATTAAACAGCTGAAAAATGAAGACCCGACTTATAACACAAAAACATTTGACGATAAAATTGAATCTGCATTAAAAAATTCGCAACAAATGGTGGACGTTGCGCAAAAGGCATTGCAGTCAAATGATGAAACACAGGCGGTAGTATATGCCAGCAAAGCATTGGAAGTCTGTTGCGATTTTCCTGCCGCGATTCAAATTCTCAAAAGCTATCCTCCAAAGGCCCCTTGCAATGTTGTTGCGCATATTGTGCGAAATTCTGTCAAACTGGATTGGCAGGTTACAGGAGACCAAAACGCGATTACTTATACGGTAATTCGCAAAATCGGCTCTGCTCCAACCAATGTTGATGACGGAGACATAATGGAAAAAGATCTTTCCATTAACACTTTTGAAGATGTTTCTTGTGTATCTGCAACCGCATATTATTATGGCATATTTGCGGTTCGCGGTGGGGTTGTGTCGTCTGTTTCAGTAACGAAAGATGCTTCAGTGCTTTTTATGGATGTTAAAAACATCCACCAAGAAAAAGTAGGCGATTCCATTAAAGCAACATGGCAAGCACCGGATAATGTAAAAGCGATTGAGGTTTATAAACGGGTGGGAGTAATTCCGCCTTCTGTGAAAGAAGACGGCGTTCAGCTTGCCGGGAGTAATCTGAACGGCTTTCATGACACAGATCTTACGGATGATAAAAACAGTTACCTGGTTATTTGCAAATATGAATATCTCGGAAAAGAAGAGTATTCCAAGGGTATAAAGGTTTCTTATACTAGGTTTCGGTTGCCGTGCTTGCTGCAGAATATTGCAATTACATCCGCAGGAACGGCGAATGAATTCCATTTTACTTGCGATCAACCGAATAATGGCACTGTCAAATTATACACCTCATCTAAAAATATCGAATTTGCTTTTGGAGAGGCGGATGATTTGTCTAACTTTGCCCAAAAATGTCGTGATTTGCAAGAAATTAATGTTTCTGTAATTTCCGGCAATAAACTCTATTTTACCATTCCGGAAGCAAGTATTCTGTGGCTCTATCCTGTTATTGCTAATGAGCAACTTTATGTTATGTCTCAACCGATTCTCATCAATTCTGTCGTTGGTATTGAAAGCATTACCGCAATCAGCAAAAACGACAGCGTTATGATTGAAGGTGCGCTGAACGCAAATGCTCGTAATTTGATTGCGGTAATCAGTCCGGATTCTTTTGTTCAAAGCATCGAGAAATCAAGTGACAAACGGACTTGCACTGCGGATACTTTCCGCAACGAGAAGGGCCTTTACATATCGCTCAAACCGGGTATTCATTATATTACACTTTTTGCCGAATTTAATGAGGGCGGGAATGTTTTTTATTCCAGACCGACGCCGTTGCCGGAAGTGATTGATAATAGAGAAAAAACAGTTGTACAGTATGCCCTTACATATACTGTTTCTACAAGCGCACCTTACAAAACAAAAATCGATTTTAAGGCGGATGTTCCGCTGGAATTGCCGGAGATTGATTTGGTTATCGGATATCCGAAGCCTTTGAGCAAAAACAATGGTGTGGTTATAGCAACCGTTCCTTCCGGACAGCTTAAAAAGAAGTTCTTGAAATCGGGATATTACTATTCGGTAGAACAGAAGGTAGAAAGAGCAAACAGCATGAAAGATAAAATTGCATTGTTTTTCCACAGCGATTCGGAAAAACATATCCAGCTCAAGCCGGTAATAAAGATTTAACAAAATTAAAAAAGGAGATTTGGCGAATGGTTTTTACAACGGTCGTATCAGATGCATCTGAAAAAAAGTGCTATTATTTACGAGCTTTTCATGAAGACATATTTCGCCAACTCTCCTTAAAAGAAAGAGAGCAATTGATTCTTTTTACGGCAAACCTGCTCGATCATGAAGTGAATGTAACTTTTGGAGAATGTCCGGATGGTCAAATGGCTATATTCGACAATGCAAACGGGCTTTTTATTGATCCGCAGCAGTTAATGCAAAATGACCCGGAGATTTCTTTACAATTATATGTATATCTCCGTAGCAGACTTTCACAAAAGAAGCCGGAGCGTCAAAGATACAAAATAAAAAGCAAAAAGAAAGTTTTAGAGGAATCGCGCCGCCGTCGAAAAAAAGCAAAACAGCGCCCGAATCATGACTTAGAGATTATTGTTTTACATCTGATATTGGACGATTTGCTGAAGCTGCGTAAATTTTACGTTGAGGAAAATTTAAGCCTTTTGGGAATTGACCGACAACTTATGCTTTTAAAACTGACCTATCCGGCATTGCGGGAAAAAATCAATGAGCAGCAGGCTTTGCCGGATGGAAGAATTTCAGAAAAATTTCTTCTGAGTGAAGCAGAAGAAAGAGGAAGAGGCAGATAAATGGGACGATATGCAAATGCAATCGCCAGATGCGAAGATAACAATTTGAAAATTATCCTGAAAAAATTGGATTCTTATTCTGATTATTCTTTGTTTTGCCCTGCTACTGGTGTGGAATATAATAATTTCCGCAATTTGTTTGATTCAATCCCAAATCAAGTACGTGCATGGTATAAGCTGTTCAACGGCGGTTATTTGTTCGATACCATGTTTCTTTCTACCAAATATTTTGAGGATCATTATCGTGTCCGCTTGGGTTCTTTTCGAATTTATAATTCGTCAATGGCTCGCAAATTTGCGGAATTGCCGGATGATAAGGCGGTGTTTTCTGTTGCAAGCTTTGGCGATTTTTATTGTTTTAATACCGACGGATCGCCGACAATCACGCAATTCAGCGTCACTGAGCATCAGTGCGTTGCTCAATGGAGCAACTTTTCGGTTTGGCTAAATCAGGAAGTTAACGCTGCGTTGGATTTGGTAGACGAAGAAATCCTTCAACCTTTCAGTATTTATTATCAAAAGGAATCCTTATGAATAAAAGCGAATGGAATATGATAAGGCGGCGCGCTGTTGCGCTTGCATATTTGGAAGAGAAGAAAAAAATCTGTCAGGGAAAAGGATCAAGGGATTGGTCTATTACAGAGCAAGACTACATCTTGAAGTTGAATTTAATGCCGAATTTTGTCGCGCAGTTCGTAAGTCCGGAAATTGATGGAAATAGCGGTTGTGTTCAGTTTTTAGAGTGCTGTATGGAGTATCTGCCGGCGCATAGCGGAACGTATCGCAATCAAAAAACAGGATTTTTTGATGTTGATAATGAAGTTTATCTTCAAAAAAACTGTGTTCCGCTTGTTTTGCTGTCAGATCCGCAGTATCAAAATACACAGGAAAGCAATCGAAACCTGTTTGCAGGTCAAACCAATCGTTTTGGAGTTAAAGTCTCCGCATCAACGGCCTCAAGTAATACCCCGGTTTCTCAAAACAAAGAGCGTTTTGGATTGAAGAATACGCAACCTAAAGATAGCGATAATTCTTCTCAAAGCGATAGAAAGAGCAAATTTGGATTTTAAGGAGAAAAAAGAATGAGCGATTATTATTATTCCAAAGAGCAATTAACAGATCAATCAATGGGGTGTGACAGTTATGGCGTCGATAGTTCACATGAAAGACAAATCGTGGGAGCAGGCGGCGCTGAGTTATACGACAACAAGAATAATTTCAAAGATCCACGCTTTGGAAAGGAAGGGAAAATGGAAGCGGATCGTGTTTTTGTTGATAAAAATAATAACATTCGTGGCGTGAATTTTAGCAAGGTTGAGAATGGAAACAGAACATTTGCCTGTTCTTACCGGGGAAGTGACTATAGCAGTATTAAAGCGCAATACAAAAACGATCTTGCAAAAAAGCAAGAAGAAACCTATATGAAAGGCGATGTTAAAAGCGCAAAAGAACAATATAAGCTTAATTCAGCGGAAGCAAAGCAAAATCGGGTTGAAAATAAACCTGCCGTGGTATATAACCAGGGAGGAAATTGGCGGAATAGGTGAAAGCGTTGTGCAATATTGATCTATAAATTTACATTCTGAAAATTATATTTTGAAAAAAGGAGATATATGCGCAATGACACAAGAAGAAATCACTGCAAAATATAAGGAAAAAGAAGATCGGTTATTTAAGGAATGGTCATCGGAACGAAACAAGTATGAAGATATGCACGACAAAAAGCAAATATCCGATAAAGAGTATAATGATAAGATCAACCAATTAGATGACAAATATAAGGAAGATTGTAAAAAGTTGCATGAAGAAGAACGTCAAGAAAGGAATGCAGAGGTTAAGAAACAAGATGAACAGGAGTATAGAAAAGAACAAGAAATGGGATATCAACCATATCTTGGCCGCTAAAATGAATTTTATCAATTGAATCATATATATAAAATTTTCTAAAACAAAAGGAGAGACATCATGGCATACGACGATCATTATTTGGATCAGGATGATGAGGACATGGGAGATATTATCACTTTACTGAACGCAGATGGCGAAGAAGTAGATTTTGAAGAGGTTGCCGGAATTGCATATAAGGGTAATTTCTATGCAATTTTACATCCGGTAGAATTGATAGACGGCATGGATGAGGACGATGCGTTGGTATTCCATGTTTCAAAAGGCGCAAATAATGAAGACAAATTTGAAATCGTTTTAGACGAAGAAATTACTACTGCTGTATTTGCGGAATATAATCGTTTGTTGGATGAAATGGAATAAACAAAAAATAAACAAAAGGAGATGAATATACAATGACACCGGAAGAATATGGAGAAAAATACAAGCAAAAAGAAGATCGGTTGTTTAAGGAATGGTCATCGGAACGAAATAAGTGTGAAGATATGCACGACAAAAAGCAAATATCCGATAAAGAGTATAATAGTAAGATTAACCAATTAGATGACAAATATAAAGAAGATTGCAAAAAGCTGGAGGAAGAGAAGCGTCAGGACCTTGCGAAAATGAACCAGCAAGCGAATTCGAACGAACAAAAATATGGCGGATACAGACGTTGAAAAAGTGGGAGCTTTTTAATATTAGAGCATCTTTTCCTCAATAATGGTAGAAAAATCCTGATCGAAAAACAATCATTCAAAAATGTATAGCAATCATTCAATGTGATAGTGAAAGAACGCAAAATGGAAAACAGGTGCAATAGATCATTCAAAAGCGCGAAGTCATTGCTGGCGCGGAAACATCGATAATTGGTCAAAATGAAAGGTGGATTGAGCATATGGGAAAGAGCGTAGGCATTGATTTAGGTACTTTATATTCCTGTATAAGTTTTGCAAATGAAAAGGGTGAATTGATAGTTGTCAGAAATCAGGAAGGAACCAACACTACACCGTCTGTTGTATTTTTTGATACCGACGGGTCAACGGCGGTCGTTGGTGAATCGGCAAGACCTTCCGCCGCGTTTGCTCCGGATAATCTGGTGGAGTGCATTAAGTCGCAGATGGGGACGAATGACTACATGGTCAATATTATGGGGAACGATTATTCTCCGACTGTTATTTCGTCAATTATTTTGCGCAAACTGAAGGAAGATGCAGAGACGTATATGGGTGAGCCGATCGAGGGGTGTGTAATTACTTGCCCGGCTTACTTTGGAACAATTGCAAAGGCAGCCACACTGGAAGCGGCAAAGGTCGCGGATCTGAACGTTTGCAGCATTGTCGACGAGCCAACGGCAGCGGCAGTTGCCTATACTTATATCCGGCATATTGACACGGATAAAACGATTTTGATTTATGACCTCGGGGGTACTTTTAATTGTACGCTTTTGAAAATCAATTTTGTAGACGGTCAGCAGAAAGTTGATGTCGTTGCTTCTAACGGCGATCCGTTCCTGGGCGGCAAAGACTGGGACGATGCGTTGATCAAATATGTTGTGGATGAATTTTGCAGGGCTACTGGAGCAGATCCCGATGAAATGAGACTTGATCCAGAATGCTGGGCAAATCTTTCTATTGATGCCGAAAGAAACAAAAAAAGGCTTACCTCAAAAGAATCGGTCAAGATGAAAGTTGAATTCAACGGTGAGAAACAGTTGATTGAGATTACGAGAGATACCTTTGACAGCATTACCGAGCACTTGCTGCAAAAGACGATTTCGCTTGCCAACGAAATGTTTGCAAAAGAAAATCGCTCGATTGATGAAGTTGATGAAATCATTCTGGTAGGCGGTTCTACCTATATGCCGCAGGTTGCCAAGCGGGTGAAGAGCGAATACAATAAAGTTATTTACACGTATGAACATGATACGATTATTGCTATGGGTGCTGCTTTAATTGCAAACGAATTTACGGATAAGGATCACTTTAAAAACAATGCGGCAAATTCAAATAGTCCTTTTAGATTGGATTATTCAAGGGGACTTTTTTTAGAAATCGGTCATCAGCATTCAATCATTAATATTGCCTGTCGTGGCGCTTTGATCCAAGGCGAAAAAAGCAGCGAAGGAATCATTGATTTGCGCTATAGAAAAAACGATAAAAACGTTATAGAATTAACGTTGGCACAAAACCGGGCGAGCTCAGAAGAAGCCACAGAAGAAGATTTAAACGGCTTGTATGCCGACATTTGCTTTAGTGTTGATAATGAATGGCTAGATGAAGATCCTTTGAAAATCATTCTTGATTTTAAGCGGTTTACTCCGCATTATGATGAAGAATGGATACACGTTAAAAACGTCAGGCTTAACAAGGCAAAAAGTCTTCGGGTTCAATGGAAAAAAAGAGCATTTATCGGCTTAAAAAACCAATGGCAAAAAAGATTTAACTTCGATTATTGAAATAAAAATATAAGGCTTCGTTATAAAAAGGATGTCAATAGTCAAAGTCAGTATTATAAATAAAAGGAGATAGGTTATGAATATTTCAAATGTCGAAGAAAACAATAAATTATACCGGTCTTTAAGTGAGGACAAAAAGATTATTTCCGTTGGTTACAGTCATATTGTTTTGAACGAACGCAAAAAAGGAACAGTGGTTGCATTTGGGGAAAATGAAAACGGTGAATGTGATATAAATGACTGGAAAGACATTTCATATGTTTTTGCAGGAGATGGCTATACCCTTGGAGTTAAATTTGATGGCACAATTTGTGTAGCCGGAAATAGCGAAATCAAAAATTTTGAAGGAATTCGCGTAAAAAAAGTCTTTCCGGGATCAAGTTCGCTAATTGCAATTCGGCAAGACGGGGAAATCCTTTATTCTAAACAATGTGATGAAATGATTCCGCCATCAATCAAAGAATTTTTAAGTACGGCGAACATTAAGCAAATCATTTATGCAAGATTCTTTTCCATGAATAATATGTTTGTAAATGCTCCTGTATATGTTTTGCTGGAAAACGGACGTGTTTATCCAATAAAAGGAACTGTTATGGAGGTTGAGGCATGGAGAGACATTGTTCAAGTTATTATTCACGACAATGTTGACGGCGGTAATACCGTGTTTGGATTAAAAAAGGACGGAACTGTTTTGGCTGCCGGCAATTTAGACGAAGAAGAAAAGGTCGTGTCCGAGTGGAAAGATATAATTGGCATATTGGATGGTTCTATATGCGTATTTGGATTGAAAAAAGATGGTACCGTTGTATGTACAGGAAAAGAAGCAAAATATGTTTCTGAATGGACAAATATTGTTCAAATTGCAGGAGGTGGATTGACCGCTGCTGGCTTAAAAAACGATGGAACGGTCCTTTTTTCCGAAGACTACCCTGCTAGTAGTAGTTGGTGTACCGGCGATGAAATCGCGAATTGCAATGATATTATTGCTCTTGATTATGGACCAAATAATATCGTCGCTATTTCAGCAAACGGAAAGATTTATTGTTGTGGACAAAACATATACGAGCAATGCAATTGCAATGGCACCGTGATTTTTAATGATATTAAAAGTGTTGTTACATATCAGCGGCAAAGAGATGGGCGGTGCGTATATTGCGGAGGGCGTTTTAAAGGGCTTTTTGTTAAAAAGTGCTCCGAATGCGGGGAAAAGAAAAATTATTGATAAAGGAGTCTTGATAATGAACACAAATAAAATTATTCATCAGTTAAAAAAGGGGAAAGATTTATTTAAAGGAGCCGCGGTCGAATTTGAAAGCTATGACGAGGATGCAGGCAAACTAACTCTCAATGTTTCTAAAATAAATAATATTCCTGCTTCATTAAATATTTTTTTCAGCTCATATCAACAGGCATTATTTATAGATTATAAACCGATTGGGCTTTCACTCCCGGAAGATAAGTTTAGCTCGTTTAATAGTGTGTGTAATTTTTTCGCAGTAAAAAAGAAGGAAAATGAATTTGTCTTTTTTCATGCAAATTATATTACCGATGAAAAATATATTGACATTTTGCTGAAGCAGACGCTTGACTATTTAACGTCTGAAGTTTTTGTAGAACTATTGGAAGACCATTGCACTTCTGGTCTGAGTTTATAATTTTTCACAACAGGAGGGGGTAAAAATGCTTTTTGGCTTTCAAAAAAAACAAAAGAAATTTGATATTGATACAGCATGGATTGTTTTAAAAGATCTTGCAGAGGCAAAGTTGAACAGCAAATGTATTCAATATGAAAAAAATTGTTATTTGGCTCTGCCTATATACCTTGGGAAATACGGTTGCGTGCTGAAAATAATATTGGATGATAGTGGAGCGATTTATTTCAGATGTTTATTACCTGTAAAGATGCGGCCAAATTTATTTAAACTTTCGTGGGCCATTTGGTCTGCTTCTTATGCAAAGTCTGTTCAACGTACAGGATTGGAATTAATAGCCAATCAAACCTGTATGCAACCGGAAGATATTGATGGAATTGTGGATTATGTGCTTCGCGATTTAAGACATCCAACAACGGAAAAGCAAATAGATGAATGCTTTCAATGAGCGAACAATGGGGTCGATATGTCGAGAGAAATTAATGTGACAATTAATTGTGCCAATTCAAGCAATCGATATCAGGCTTTCTTTGAAGAAAAACAGCCAAGCAAAAGTTATAGAAAAGGAGATTAAACTCATGAGTATGTTAGATTGCTTTTTTTCCGACGCTATCTTGGAAAAACTATCCGGCAATTTTGACGACGATATTCAAATGTTAAAGTCCGAATATGCAGCCTGTGCAAATACGGTATTTGCGGAGTTTTATGAAACACTTATTTTCAGAGTTTATCGGGCAAAATTTCTTATTGCTCCTAAAATGCCGAACTTTCGTTATAAAGAGTATGTCGACAGTCAAAGCCAGTATTTTGAAACTTGCAACGAACTCGTTGAAAAATTATTTGATCAGCAAAAAGCGGAACAGTTTTATGCAGATGCGCTAAAGTACGTTGCGATGAAAGACTATGCCAGCGCAGGGGCATCGTTTTATGCTTCCGCAATTGAAGGAAATGTAAATGCGCAATATAATTACGGCGTTTCCGTTTATAACGGAGAAGTGGGGGAACCGGATTATTTAGAAAGTGCATTTTGGTATTTAATGGCTTCGCTCGGCGGTAATGCAAAAGCAATGTCAAATTTGGGTATCCAGTATCGTAACGGAGTTGGAGTGAAGCAAAATCTAAATCGAATGATGTATTGGTATGCAAAAGGTGCGCAAATGTTTATGCCAAGTATCGTGCATGACGTCGGTCTTGTTTTGGCAAATGAAGAAGTAGAAGCTTTTGCCGGCAACGCCTCTATCGGAAGAGCGTTTCTTCAGGCTGCATATCGATTGGATGAGCCGGATGTCAGGGAGTTTGTAACCGATAACACAGAGCAGATCATTGAGGCTTTAGGAGATCCTGAAATCTGAAACAACTTGCTTTTTAATTAATGTATCAAAAATAGGAGAAAAGTGATGATTGATCACGCAAAAGTCACGGTTATTGAGGGGCAGGAATTACATACGAGAGTCCCAGATAATGCTAAGAAAAGACAAAATCCGGATCGCAATAATATGCGCCCAATCAATATTCAATTCAACGGAACAAACGCGGAAGGTTTGCCGGATAACTTTGTGTTGAGCGAAAAATTATTAGGTCAGCATCTTTTACTGGTAGGTGGAATCGGTTCCGGTAAAACGAATACATTCAATCAAATCATCAGCACAATTTCTCCACAGTTGACACCAAATGATGTGATGATTATTTTTGATACGAAGGGCGATTTTTACAAGGAGTTTTATAAACCGGGAGATATTGTAATCAGCAATGATAAAACCGCCTGCGGAGCTATGGGTACAGATTATTGGAATGTTCTGAACGAAGTAGCGGATGATGAACATTTGGAAGAGAATGTAATGGAAATTGCAAATACTTTTTTTGCCGACCGATTGAAATCCGGCAACGATCCATTTTTCTCTAATGCAGCAAAAGATATTGTTTCTGCGGTGCTGTATCATTTTATAAAAATGAAGGTAAAGCTGAAAGCAGACAATAAAACTTTATCTGACTTTTTTAAGTCGGTCTCCCATGAGGATCTGCTGGATCTTTTAAGCTTATATCCCCAATACGAAGCTATGAAGAGTTATATTCCGTTGAAAGCTCAGGAACAGGCGCTTGGTGTAATCGCCGAAATTCAACAGGTTATGCGGGCGGTATTGATTGGTAATTTTTCAAAAACAGGTACGCTTTCCATTCGCAATTTGGTTCGGCGAAAAGGAGGAAAAAGAATATTTATCGAGTATGACATTGGTATTGGGGCAATGCTTTCTCCGATTTATACTTTGTTATTTGATTTGGCAATCAAGGAGGCGCTGTGCCGGGATAAGAGTGATGGGAATGTCTTTTTTGCCGTAGATGAATTCAAATTGTTGCCCAACTTAAAGCATATAGATGATGCGGTGAACTTTGGTAGAAGTCTTGGTATCAAGTTTATGATTGGAATCCAAAATGTTGATCAAATTATTGATGCCTATAATGAAAACATGGCAATGAACATTTTTTCTGGTTTTTTGAACCAATTTGCGTTCAAAGTCAATGATTTTTCTACTAGGAAATATATCAAGGAACGAGCCGGAACCAATCGCAAGAAAACAATTTATAAAACAACAACAGTTCATGAATCTTTGGAATCAGGCAATGTGATTGAAGATTGGGATGTCTCGAACCTGGTATTGGGACAAGCAGTGGTTATGCTAAATAGTTCGGAACCGTTTGTGTTTCGTTTTCAAGAGTATATTTCAAAAAAACCATAATTTACGGAGGCAGCAATGGGACTTTTCGGTAATTTATTCGGCAAAAATAGGGCAGTAGCATCTCAGACAAATTATATTTCGATTGATACTTCGTTGGGTAATGTGTTACTGTCGGGCAATTCTCCGCTTGGCAAAAGCAGTATTTTCAGAAATTATGCTATCAGTGTTTTGAATCAAGGCGATGGATGTATTATTTTGAGAGAAGCTAACACAGGCTTTGCGGCGGTGCCAAATGTCGTTTCAAGCCAAATGTCCGTATACGGAGTAGATATTAGCGACGGTGCATTTACGGAACAGTTTGATCCGTTTGCATTTTTAAATGAAGCGCAAACCGTGGAATTGCTTTTTAGTATTTTAAACAGATATATTGAATTTGAGCCTACGTTTAAAATGAAATTTAAGCAATATCTTTCAAAAATGGTACATTTGCTCAAAATATCGGGGCATCCGATAAAATTAAACGAGCTGGTTCGTTATAATATTGAGGAACTGGAAGATATTAATGCCCATGCAAATATTCCCGAGGCGGAAAAGAGCATGACCGAACGTTTTTTTGATAGCGTAAGGCAGGATATCAGTATTCTGGAATCTTACTTTTATGATTTTTCTAATAATAATGTTGGTTTTATTTTGTCAGGCAATCAGTCAATTGAGTCTGTTTTGCGATCGGGTAAAGTTTTTGAAATCAGTTTGGATTTTTCTACTCGTAAAGAAGAGTCAGAACTGTTGCTCTCCCTGTTAACAGACCGCATTTGTAAAATTGATTATAACAAAGCAAATATCAATAGTGTAGCGGTTTTCACAGATGAAATTCCAAATGACACATTGATGAAGGCCGGATTTGACAAATTGCTTATGACATCCGGAAGATGCCATATGGTTTATTCGATTATGGATGTTGCTTCTTTAGTTGAAAAAACCAATGTATTTGTCGATAAGGCGGATAGTTTATTCTTCTTCCAGCAGCAGTCCAATAAAAACCAGGATTTTTGTTCCGAATTTTTCGGTACATATGAAAAGCAGAAGATTTCAACTACACAAACTTCTGGAACATCTCGCGGTGGAAACAGATCGTCTGCCTGGGACTATTGGAACGGGAGGGGTTCTTCCAGCAGAAACTGGGGAAACAATCAAAGTACAAGTTATACAACAACACAAGAACAAGAGCGAATTTATTTACCGAATGTATTTAAGGATCTCGCAGAAAATCAATGTATTTATTTCTTTAGATCCGATCGTTCTCATAATTATTTGACAGTTTGTTAATTGGAGGATGCCATGTTTAATAGCGATAAATTTATTTGCCCGTATTGTTATGAACAGCATGGGCAAAAGGATTGTGTTTATACTTGTTCCTATAATATTCCGGGTTCCACAAAAACCTGTAAATTTGATTTTCCTAAAAATGCTGATGGAACCATCCCAATCAAGTATATCGGAAAATGTCTTAAATGTGATAATGCTAATCTATCTCGCTTTTGTCCATCAAAAAGTCAAAACGGTAGATTGTTGGAAATACCGGAAAGAGCTTGTGGAAATACTTTTTCTATTGCATTGATCGGTGCAAAGCAGTCCGGAAAATCCAATTATATTGCGGTTTTGATTAACGAAATCAAGAAAAAAATGGCCCGGAATATGGATTGTTCTTTGATTTTCTGCAATCAGCAGACAAATGATATGTATCAGACATCCTATTACAAACCGCTTTATGAGTATTCAACCACAGTTAAAGGTACCGATAGCGGAGATACTTTTCCATTAATCTATTCGATTGACTTTTTTGATACAAAATCAAAATCCTATCGAATCAAAAATTCCATCACATTATCTCTTTATGATACCGCAGGCGAAAATTTGGATCAGGAAAACACAATGCTACAGAACAA
The DNA here is from genome assembly GCA_015063325.1 of Oscillospiraceae bacterium. Taxonomy (GTDB): domain Bacteria; phylum Bacillota; class Clostridia; order Oscillospirales; family CAG-272; genus UMGS1865. The sequence goes on from SVUK01000017.1 coordinate 21,762, forward strand.
CCAATATATTGCAAATGCCAACGGTATTATTGTTTTATTAGATCCATTGCAATTGCCCACTGTACGTGAAAAGTTAAACGGGAAAGTGGAATTGCCTGAAAAAAACAGCGATACAACCGATATTTTACAGCGCGTGATTACAATTATTCGTGAGCGTAAAAAAATCAAAGGATGTATTGATATTCCGATTGCCCTTGCCTTTACTAAAATGGATGTATTAGCGCGAAACGATGTTCTGCCGGAAGACAGTAATTTAAGAAAACAATCTGAACATATTTCTAATGGTGCATTTGTAAAAAGTGATTTTGAAAACACCAACGAAGAAATTGAGGCTTTGCTTGAAAACTTCTTGGAAGATTATATCATGCAATTACTTAAGGAGTTTTCAAAGCATGCGTTTTTCGGCGTTTCTGCCTTGGGAGAGAACCCGGTAAACGGCGTTCAATTGTCAGGGCAACCGAATCCGATCAGAGTTTTGGATCCGTTGTTGTGGCTTCTTTCGCTTAACAAATACATCAAAACGATTTAATTCGGGAAAGGAAACAGAAATATGTTGGCCAGTCAATTAATCTATACATCCTGGAAGAACGGGAATTCTCCCAACAAAGGATATATGGTATATGCCCAATCTTTGGATATTACCAATGACGAAACAAATGATATTTTATCTGTTATGAGATATCAGGCACCGGCAGGTCTTCCGTACACTCCCACACAGGAGGAAATTGAACAGCTTTTCCCCAAAAACTTCGCTTTCTTTCGTTTGAAAAGCGGAAGATATTGTATTGCGCAGTCCTGTTATATTGGGCAGGATTATACAAATCGATGGGGGAATTATATGCTCCATGCATATGTACTTTCCGACATTGGAGATTTGATTCCCGCGCGCTTTATTAATGCTGATATTTTCAGATGCAGATTAACAGAAGAAGAATTGAATGCGGAGAAGGCGCCGGATAGTTTGCCACAGGTGGACTTGCGAAACCCGGATACAGTTTTATCGGCCGACATTTTCAGCGCCTTTTTCAATCAAAATGATAGAATTAATACATTAAAAAATTTGTCTCAAGCGTCAATTGATGCGGTTACTCAAAATAAACACATTGATTTTACAGAAGAAAGCAAACTGCTGCCGATCTGGCTTCAGGTCCTTTCGATTATAATGCCACGAAATTTACTGAAGAAGTTCTTTTTCAGCACGTATGTTGTAACGAGATCCGAACTGCTTACCATGGCTTGTATATTGCCCAAACTTAATGTTGTAACCTATGGTCAACAGACCTATATGAATAACACTATTAAGATAGATGCGCAAGCCGCGTGTCCGACAGTAGAAGCCGGAAATTATTGCAGGTTAGTCTGCGATCAGCTGTTAAATCAATATGAAAACGGTGTACTGTTTGCTCAAAAAACAGAAGAACAAATGCTCAAGTACCATCTTTCGGATTGCGACAAGGCAATAAAATTGCTTATGATTAAAGCCGGAGATTTGAGTTCTGTTGAATCCCTGGACGAATTACAGGAGTATATTCGCACGATTCAAAATGCAAATCCGGACGATCTTTCCAATATCTTTGCCCAAATTTGTCGCGCGTTCTGCAATGGCGCATTGTTTGTAAACAGCGAACAATCCATTGCAATTTTGCGAGCATTGTTCCCCGGGCTTTCTGCGGAAGAAAAAGAGGCATTGTTATTGGCTTACCTTGACATGAAATTGCAAAGTGAAGCTCCTGCCTTTGACCTTTGCAAAGAAATTGTTACTCAATGCCCGTGTGCTTGGGATGAAGCGGTTCGCTTTGTGGCAAAAGCGGTTGTTATTGCACATCTGGAAGAGAAAAATAACACCAAAGCTGACATTTTTTTGTGCTATATTTTGATCAGCGTTTATTCGATGTGCAAAGAATCTAATCGTCGTGCTGTCGCAGAAAAAGTAATTTCAATTTTTTCAAAGCAAGTGCAAAAACGTTCTATAGAGAATGTAAGTTTTATTTTGCGTCAATGCAAAAAAGTATCTGAAGAGCTTTGGAAAAATGTTTATCAAAGTGTGGAAAATAACCTGGAAGATTTCTGCCAAAATGAGGAATTTTCGGTTACTTATTTAAAATTAAGCCTTGTATCTGCCGAGGTGTTTTGTGATTTATTGTGTCGCATCATTGCCGTTTCAACGGAAATGAGAGATAAATGTATGAATGCATATATGACGTGGTCTGCGGAGCAGTCGGATTTGTGTAAGGCGGTCAATCAGTATGCACAAGCACTCCCGTCAGCAAAAGATTTTATCGACGAAATAAATCTTTTGAAATATAAAAGTGAACCTCTCCGCTCCAAGGAAGAATTGATTACCGGTTACCGCAAAAATATCGCTGTTCAATATTCTGCCGATGTAGCAAAGCATGCGCGTACGATCTTCAATGAAAAAGTGTTGCAATTTCTGCGATCTCTTTCGGATAAAGAGCAAGTCAATCTCGGAATTTATTTGTACCATCAGTTGCTCGATTATGGCGAACCTATGCCGGAGGATGCCCCTTTGTTTTCGATTGCTCAATATGCTGTGTTCAACGGGAATACAAAAACCATACTTTTTTTGGAGAAAAATGGTTGTGGTGATTTAGCATTGATGAAAAAAATCCGGGCAGCAAATGATGTTGTCGGCTTAAAAGATAAGGAGCGGCTCCAATTGCTTTGGGAAGGGGCATTGTTTACCGAGGCAGCAAAGAGAAAACCCAATCCCGTTTCTCTGCTGGTTTCCAAGGTAAAAAAGAATGGCAGTTTGCTCTGCTTGGATGAGAATTTATCTATCGAATTTGCGGAAGAATTTCTTGATGCACATCTGGATCATGTAATCATCTCAATGTATGAGGTTTATCAATCAGCGGATGAAGGAATAACCGAACAACAAATTGTTGAAAAATTCCTGAAACCATTTGAAAGATGTAAAGAAACATTTTTTAGTTTGCTCAAAAAATCACTGCGATCGAATCAGACACAAACAAATGAAAATTTGTATTTATATTTTTGCTATTTGTTTGAAAGTAAGGGTGAATTTCGCAATCGGTTCTGGGAGATCATAGAGGATTATTTGAAATCTCTTGGAAAAGGGAAACGTAATGAAGTGTTTGATGAACTGGAAAACGCATTTGAAAAAAACGCTCATTCCATGCGGATGAAAAAATATATCAAAGATTTTAACGCAAATAATATAGGATTCTTTGAAAAAATGTTTGGTTTGTTTTCAGTAGAAAAAGATAAAAAGGAAAAGGATAGTCATGGCAAAAAGAAGTAAAATTAAAGAACCTGCCAAGATCAGCTATTTCTTTGGCGAAAGTTATTCTGACTTGTGGCATACAATTCGAACGTCCTGGAAAAAAAATATTGCAAAAATAAAAGAAGCGGCAATCCAGTTAAAAAAATCGTGGTCTAAACGCAACATCTACCGCTCAATTTGCCTTACGTTTCTAAAAGTTGCTATTTTAGCCAGTATCAGCGTGTTTGGAACGTTGTTTACCGCAATTTTTTCCCTGATACATATTGTATTGCTGTTTATTTTGATGACAGCCGTGTACCTTGGATTTGTCTTATTACGCGGAATGGATACAATCTATCTTTTATTAAAGGGAATTACTACAAACTGCTATAATCCCGGATGCGAAAGAAAATTCACTCTGCCAATTTATATTTGCCCTTCTTGCCAAGCCCTGCATTATCGATTGGTTCCGAGCAAATACGGTATTTTTAAGCGGACGTGTAACTGTGGAGCGAAATTACCGACTACTTTTTTCAATGGCCGTCAAAAACTCGACTCTCTTTGCCCTCATTGTCAATCTCCGGCTATCAAGGGAGTACACAAGAGCCTGTTGATCCCGGTTGTGGGCGGCGCAAACTCCGGAAAAACCTGTTTTATTAATACAGCAATTGATCAAATTGAGAAAAAAGCTCCCACGCTTGGGTTGAAATATCAATATCAACCAGTTCCCGGAGATGCATATGAAGAAAACATCAAGCGTCTCAATAGCGGTGTATTCCCACAGAAAACAGGCGATCTATCATTCAAATACTATAATTTCTATTTAGCAACCAAAGAAACAAAAGTCAGCAATTTAATTTCCGTTTGCGATATAGCCGGCGAGATTTTTACCAATCAGGATTCAATGACAAAGCAGCAGGGGTATCGATTCGCCGACGGTTTGATCGTAGTGATCGATCCACTTTCTATCGCAGAGTTTAATCAGGAGTTGAAAAAAACATTATCCGATTCTGATTATGCAAGCTTAAACGGAAGCACGCAACTAATAGGAGATGTATTAAGCGGTCTGATCAATACGATGGAGAGCTTGTATCATATCAAGGCAAAAGACACCATTAAAAAAACATTGGCAATTGTTTTCTCCAAGTGTGATATTCCGACGCTGAAGGATAAGTTGGGAGATGCTGCAATTCGGCAGTATATGAAAAACAATTCCGTTGATTATTGTAATGCTTCCAATGCTTTGTGCGAACAATTTTTATTGGAATACGGCGAAAGCAGTTTTATCAATACGGTGAAAAGCAAATTTAGTGAAATACAGTATTTTACTTGCTCTGCAACCGGTTCAAATTCCGGAGCGGGAAAATTTGACCCGATTGACGTAGAAAAGCCATTGCTTTGGATGATTGGTAAAATGAACAAGTCCATTGTTTTGCCGGATATTTGGAAATGAATTCTTAAAAAAGAGGACATAAGAATGAAATATTTCAGTTCAGTGGTTGATTTTGTTGATGCCAATTTAATTTGGGTGTTTGTAGCATTTTTAGCGGCAACGCTGATTGAATTCCTGATTTTTTTAATCAGAAAAAAGAAGAGGCAAGAAAATTTCAGTACAGACGGATATTTTGTTGCAGTTGTATCCAATATTCTCATACTGCTGGGACTTTATATATTGGCCTGTCTCGGTGTAGGGTTGGTTAACTATCTCAAGGTTCAGGATTACCATTTTTACACAAATTATGTGAATTTTGTGACCGGAAAAGTGGCTGGCCCCACGTCAATTATCGTATTTGTTGGTGTGTTCATTGCCGCAACTATTTTCTACTTAATTAAGTTTGACATTGATTCGATTATTTTTAGAGTGATTTGCTCGGTTTTAGTAGCAGTACTCACAACAGGCGCAGCCGTTATTGTTGGATTCCTTGTATATGTAGTGGTTGCTGTGGTGATCATTATTCTCAAAATGGTATGGTTTGTCATCAGTGGAGTTTTTATTTCCATATTCTGGTTCTTTGTAAAATATTGGAAATGGGTTTTGCTGGTTCTGTTTACCCCCGGAGTGATTTATGGAGCGGTTCGATCTTTTATCAATTACGTGGTGAGCCTGAAAAAAGAGGTTTTTGAATGATATTGATAGAGGCATAAAATGGTCGAATTTTATAAAAGCAAATTAAATAGAGATGAACAAAACATATATGGGCAAATATATCGTGCTGTTTGTGCGCAAAGATCAAATCTGACAGTACAGACATCTCTTGGTGCTAATGTTTTTCAAGGGATTTTTGAAAGTGTTTTGCATGATCATCCTGAGCAATATAATATTTCTCCTCAATTATCCATGGCCTATCAAAACAATAGCTATACATTAGAGTTTATCTATTTATATAACGCAGCTGAGCAAAAGAAAATCAATACTGAAATAGAAAACTTTAAAATAAATCTGTTGCGCGAAGGCAATAAAACGCTGTTAGATCGTGAATTACAGGTGGCACATGATATTGTAATGCTGTCAGATTACATGATTGATAATATGTATAATCAGAATATTGCTTCTGTTCTATTTAATCACCGCGCGCAATGTAGCGGTTTTGCGAGAACATTTCAATTTGCCATGAATATACTTGGCGTTTGGTGTACTTATGTTGCCGGATATGCTGCGGATCCCCAAACGGGTATAAGAAGTCCGCATGCCTGGAATATTGTTTGTTTTGATAATCAATATTATCATGTAGACACAACAGCAATGCTTGGCGCAAACTTCCAAAAGAAGGAACCTTTATTGTATTATCATATTAACTGTTCGGATGAAACGAAAGCCCGGGACGGATGTTATAGCTGGGATCGTGCCTTTTATCCGGTATGTTCCCGAGACATGGAGGCCGTTGGAAGTAAAACATTTTCAAGATTGTATGATTTAAATCAGTATTTTGCCGAGTGTTTAAAGAAAAGAGAAACATCTTGCAATTTTATATTGAACATTCCACAATATGATTCAAACAAACTATCTCAAATGATTATGTCCATCATTACCGATCAGGTCAACAATTGTCAAATTAGAGTAAATGTAAAAATAGAAGCCAGACAGTCAAAGTTTCATGTTACATTGACTTATTACTAAAAGGAGTTTTTAAATGCCGTACTGTTCTAATTGCCGCACATTTATTCCAGACGGGATGGCAACATGCCCGAACTGTGGGAATCAATATGCTCGTGCCGCCCAAGGACAAAACAACAACGCCAATAGCAACTCTCAACAGCAGACAGCTTCTCATTCGGTCACGCCGTCATTTTGGAGCCGAATTCGTCATCTGTTTCGTACGGACAACTTCACAATTGATTATGATCCGCAGGATATCGCTGAAAATAAGAAATTAGCGGTGCTTTCCTATATTGGTCCGTTGATTTTGATTTCTATTTTTCTCGGCAGAAAGTCAAAGTTTGCAATGTTTCATTTTTGTCAGGCGTTGTTAAACATAATCGTATTTATTGTTTATTATATTTTGTTTAATTTCCTTTGTACTTCTGGATTTTTACCAATAGTATTGACAGTTATCTTCTTTATTCTCCTTTTCCCAGGGCTACTTGCTTTCCCGATCTTTTCCATTTTGGGAATTGTTCATGCGGCAAAGGGGAAGGCGATTACCATGCCATTATATGGCAGAATTCCGTTGATGAAATTTATGTTTAAAAAATTATAGGACTTGAAACAATTCGCGCAGGCATTAGAAAGGAGCAAGTTATTATGTTTTTTTATTCCAACCGCCAAGGCGGATCTCCGCTCGGTATGTCTGGGGGATGTTTGGGTTCATTGCTGGCGTTTTTGGTTGTTATTGCATTTCTGATTGTTTGTGCAATTTATTTTGGGACCATTATTTTGATCGGCTTTTTGATTCTGGGTGCCATCATTGGTTTGATTTGTGCAATTTTTGCACTTCTTAAAGCATTTCCGCAAACAATAAAGGATATGAGTTGTCAAGCATTTAATGGGAGCGCATTTATAGTATTTCTGAAAAAAACAGGTTATTTTTATATTTGCATTTCAAAGTACTCTTTATATAACGATGTGGCTTTTGCAAAGAACTTTTTTCAAAAATTCACTGTGAAAAGATGGCTTTCTTTTACAAAATGGATGTATTTGATGGTTGCCATTGCAGTTATATTGTGCGGCATTAGTGTGTTAGGTATATTGTTAGCTGCAAGCGCACTGTTTTTGTTAATCTTTCTCTCTTTTACCATCCTTCTTTCTGCCGCTCTTTTGTGCCTCATGATGGGGGTATGTTTAATTATCATAATGTTCGTTGGGACAAAACATTTAATATTGAGTATACCTCTTTCATTTTTCCCAAGCTGTTACCGATTCAAAGGGAAACGAAAGATTGGAGATCTTGGTATTGTAATCAAAACCTTTTTTGCGCAATGGGGAGTATGGGTGAAGACCGTTTGGAGAAATACCGCTCAATTTGTACATAATTTCCGGCAGCACGCAAAGCTGCGGCGTTGGTTTTCTCCGGTCTCTTTGTTCTCAATCGGATTGCTTTGTATGTTGCCTATCGGTACAAGCATTGTAATCGCAATTGCGACAGTAATTTCCTGGGTTGTATTTCTTTTGGGATATCTTGTTGATGCATTTTGGATTATTATACGATCAATTTTTAAATTTTAATTTGTTTTTAAACCGGATTAAATTCAGAAGTTTAGACAGAATAAAATATTAAGTTATAGCAGAATGAGCTCGAGATTATATCGAGCTCATTCTGTTTAATGTGCTATTGCAGGTTCCTTTTCGTTTACAATCTGTGGTTTTTGTGGTATAATACTTTTAGAATTGAGGAAGGTACTAGAAAACGAGTGTAGCATTTTCGTACTAGTATCCCATCTAAGTAGTACGAAAATGCTACGCACAACAAAAACCACAAGATATGGTTTCCGTATCTTGTGGTTTTTGCTATATTTTGTGGTTTTCAAGCAAAACGGTGGTCTTGTGTAATCTTCAATTTTGACTGCTGACATTTGGCGTTTTTTCTATAAAAACAGGTTTTGAACCCGCGACTACGTTCAAAATCGGAACAATCATCATATAAAATATTTCATTCGACAGGTCGTGCGGATAATTCCGTGCGACCTGTTTTCATATAAAATGATAATGGCTGGAAAATTATAGAGTATCATTTTATAGAAGAAAAGTTTTTCGGTGTAATTGCCGATACAAAAGCAAAAAAAGGTAACGATATTTTTACCTGAAAAAGAAAACCGCCGAAGCGGTTGACGACGATAAAATAATTCGGTATAATGGATACAACCACATAATCTATCTAAAAAGGGAGAGAAAAAATGATCGTAGAAAAGAACGGAAAACAGTATGTTGTAAACGAAACCAAAAACGGTTGGTCTGTCGTTTGGAAAAGCGGCGCAGTTGAAGCAACCTTCAAAATCCCAAAGGATATTTGCCAAACAGAGGAAGACGTCAAAGCGTATATTCAAACGCAGTCCATGTTCTGAAAAAAGGAAAACGAAGGAAAATTGCAAAAAAGGTATGAAAAAAATTTGCTTGATCACTTTATGCGTCCTTTTGATTATGGCGGCGTTGCTCGGTTTGAACATTCCTCTGCGTATTGCTATCGGTGCAAATGCTATCTTGATTTTTATAGACATCATTAAACGGATTTTCGGAGGTAGCAATGGAAGAACAAAAGAGAAAAACTAAAACCTCATCCATGGTAAAAACCGCTACAACAGCAAGGTGTATTCGCCCGTAATGGCAATGCTACCGAAAGATCTCGTCGCGCAATTCAAAGAGAAGTGCAAAGAAACCGGGGTATCGCAGGCGCAGGTTGTAAAGAAAGCGATTGAAACTTTTTTAAGCGAATGACAAAAGCGGCAGCCAAATCAATGGCTGCCGCTTTTGTTTCTGAAAATCAGAAGTCCGAAAATGCCATGCGAGAAAACGAACGCGTGGGATAGTTCGGATAGGTTGTCTTTTGGTGACCCGTAGCAGAATCGAACTGCTGTTACTGCCGTGAAAGGGCGGTGTCTTAACCTCTTGACCAACGGGCCGTTGGTAGCGGGAATTGGATTTGAACCCATGACCTACCGGGTATGAACCGGTTGCTCTAGCCAGCTGAGCTATCCCGCCGTGAATCATGCTTTAGTATTATAGCACACGGATATTTTTTTGTCAATAGTTTTTTCTAATTATTTGTCAATTTTTTTCGATCAAACAAAAAATTATCACCCATTTCTTTTTTGTTGCACAGTATTTATAAAAATTATGAACAGTATGTGAATTATTGAAAAAAACACTTGATTTTTTTTCCAAATAGGGTAGAATATAGAATAGAGTTAGCACTCGGAGGTCTCAAGTGCTAAAATCTCGTCGAAAAAGACGATTTTCAATCGAAAAAGGAGGATTGTTTCATGAACATCAAACCGTTGGGCGACCGCGTGGTCGTCAAACTCGTAGAAGCCGAAGAAAAAACCAAAACCGGCATTTTTCTCACCGCGTCGGCGCAGGAAAAGCCGCAGGTGGCAGAGGTTGTAGCCGTTGGACCGGGTGCACATACCGATGACGGCAAACTCATCCCCATGGAAGTCAAAGTGGGCGATAAAGTGATTACCAGCAAATATTCCGGCACCGAGGTTAAAATGGACGGAGTAGAATATACCATCGTCAAGCAGAGCGATATTCTCGCTGTGGTTGAATAAGAAAGGGGAAATACATTATGGCAAAAGAAATTCTTTACGGAATGGAAGCGCGCAATGCGCTTGTCCGCGGCGTCGATCAGCTGGCGGACACCGTTAAAATCACGCTTGGTCCCAAGGGCAGAAACGTGGTGTTGGATAAAAAATACGGTTCTCCGCTCATCACTAACGACGGCGTGACCATCGCCAAGGAGATTGAACTGGAAAACGAAGCCGAAAACATGGGCGCGCAACTCGTCAAAGAGGTTGCAACCAAGACGAATGATGCCGCCGGTGACGGCACGACGACCGCAACGCTTTTGGCGCAGGCGTTCGTGCGCGAGGGCATGAAGAACGTGACCGCCGGAGCCAATCCGATGGTCGTTCGCAAAGGCATGAAGAAAGCGGTTGACGCGGCGGTTTCGGCTTTGGTTGCCAACTCCAAAAAGGTCAACGGATCGGCTGATATTGCCCGTGTCGGCACCATTTCGGCAGGCGACGAGGTCATCGGTCAGCTGATTGCCGACGCTATGGAGAAGGTCACGGCGGATGGCGTCATCACCATCGAGGAATCCAAGTCGGCGGATACCTATTCCGAGGTTGTGGAAGGTATGCAGTTCGACCGTGGCTACCTCTCGCCCTACATGGCAACCGATATGGATAAAATGGAAGCCGTCATCGACGACGCTTTCCTGCTCATCACCGATAAAAAAATCTCCAACATTCAGGAAATTTTGCCCCTCTTGGAGCAAATCGTCCAGTCGGGCAAAAAACTGCTCATCATCGCCGAGGACGTTGAGGGCGAGGCGCTGACCACATTGGTGCTCAACAAACTGCGCGGCGTGTTCAACTGCGTTGCTGTCAAGGCGCCCGGATTCGGTGACCGCCGCAAGGAAATGCTGCAGGACATCGCCATTCTGACGGGCGGTCAGGTCATTTCCAGCGAGGTTGGTCTGGAGCTGAAAGACACCACCGTTGATATGCTCGGTCATGCGCGCCAGGTCAAGGTCAACAAGGAGCACACCATCATCGTTGGCGGCTCGGGCGATCCCGACGCCATCAAAGCGCGCGTCAACCAAATCCGCACAGCGATCGAGGAGACGACCTCCGATTTCGACCGCGAAAAACTGCAAGAGCGGCTTGCCAAACTCGCCGGCGGTGTTGCCGTTATCAAGGTCGGCGCGGCAACCGAGGCGGAGATGAAAGAGAAGAAACTCCGCATCGAGGACGCGCTCAACGCAACCAAGGCGGCAGTGGAGGAGGGAATTGTCGCAGGCGGCGGAACGGCTTACCTCAACGTCATTCCCGAGGTCGCAAAGCTGGTCGACACTGTGGACGGCGACGAAAAAACAGGCGTTCGCATCGTCCTCAAAGCGCTGGAGGAGCCGGTGCGCCAGATTGCCGCAAACGCTGGTTTTGACGGCGGCGTGATCGTGGATAAGATCATGAACAGCGGCAAGGTCGGCTACGGCTTTGACGCCTACAACGAAACCTACTGCGATATGGTCGCAAGCGGAATCGTCGACCCGACCAAAGTCACCCGTTGCGCGCTGCAAAACGCGGCTTCCATCGCCTCGGTCATTCTGACCACCGAGTCGGTCGTTGCCGACAAGAAGGAGCCCGAACCGGCAGCTGCGCCTGCGGCACCCGGCGGCATGGGCGGAATGTATTGATGAAGATAAAATTGAAAACAAACAAAGAAAACCCGGGAACGGCAAACCGCCGTTCCCGGGTTTTCTATATAAATTTGGAAAAAATTGTTGACAAAAGTGCAAATATCGGTTATACTGAAACTGCCAAACTAGCTGAATATCAAAAATGCAAGGGCTATTTCTATGTCTATAGGGATAGTTTTGTCCTTTTTTGTCTTTCTACAACGAATTTGATAAAATGCAAATTCCATGTAGAAAGCGTGGATATAGAAGTCCTTGCTTGATTCAGTTAGTTTGGCGACTATCGGAGTTTGCGTTTTTGGTGCGTCTGCTTCGGTAGGCGCACTTTTTTATTTTTCAGGAAGGAAGGAGACGAACGAAACACATGAAAAAAGACTACCAACCGCCGGAAATTCTGCCAATTTTGATTTGTATGCAGGATATTTTAACCACTTCCCCCGGAAGTAGCGAACTTGACCCGGACATGAAACTCAAAAAACTATAAAAAAGGAGAAAAAAACAAATGAAAAAGAAGATTTTATTGCTCGTTTTGTCCGTGGTTTGCTTGGCGGCCTTGCTTGGCGTTGTTTTTGTTGCCAACGCTGACGAAACGCCGGAAACCACCATCGCCGGGCATAACCTCTCGCTGGACGACAGCGTTCAAATTATCTATTATGTCGACCAGACCGCGCCAGAGGGTGCCGAGGTCGGCGTTCTCTGCTGGTACGGCGAGCAGGAGAGCTACACCTTGGAGAACAAGCAGTATCAGCTCAAGCAGAAAGGCACCGAAACCATCAGCGGCAAGACCTATGCAAAGTATGTCTTTCCCTACGTCGCCGCCAAGATGATGACAACCGATATCTACGCGGTATCCTATGTCAAAGTCGGGGACGAAGTGACCTACAGCGCTTTGGATAAATACAGTGTGTTGCAGTATTGCTACAACAAAAAAGGAAGCACCACTGTTCTTTCGGACGGCACGGCAACGCTGGGCGAGCTGGTGACCGATATCCTCAACTACGGCGCCACCGCGCAGAAATATTTTGGCTATCGGTTGGATCGGCTGGCAAATGCGACCTATTACCAAATCAAGGTAGAAAACGGAACGCTTGCCGATGGGACCACCAAAGGTCTTTACCATGAGGGTGAACAGGTTCAATTAAAAGCACCGGCAACTTCCAACGATATTCCGTTCGCCCGCTGGGAAAACAGCGCTGGCGAAAATGTTGGAACCACCGCCGAGCTGACCCTTACCGCACCTGTAAAAGCCGAAACCTACACGGCTAAGTTTGAAACAGTTTCGGTTTCCACCGAGCCAAATCTTGTAGTTGAAAACAAAACTGCAAGTGCCGGAAGCACCGTAAAGGTTGCGGTTTCGCTGGAAAACAACCCCGGATTCTTAACCATGGCATTGACGATTGCGTATGATTCCAACGCGATGACTTTGACAAAGGTTTCAAATGGTTCCGATTTTACCGACTATATGTTTACTGCTCCGAAAAACAAAAAGAGCGGGTGTACCGCAAGCTGGTATGCAACCGATCTACCGGATGAAATAACGGATGGAACCGTGTTAACGTTAACTTTTCAAATTCTTGATGATGCAGGAAGTAAAACGTATGACGTTATCGTATCCAATCCGGATGACGGTGGAACGGTGGACGGAGATAAAACGCCGTTTACCATCGTTGCCGGAACAGGACATATTACGGTGAACTAAAATAATAAGGAGAAAACAAAATGAAAAAGATTGTAGCGTTTCTTCTGCTGGTGAGCTTAATTGCTTTGACTTTGACGCTTCAAGTATTCGGAACGACCACCGATACGGCAACCGTTGAAGTTGAGAGCGTAACCGCGAGAGTCGGTACCACGGTCGAAGTAGCAGTTTCCATCAGCAACAACCCCGGTATTGCTTCTATGGGCTTTACCCTTAGTTTTGACGAAGGCTTGAAGCTTGTAAAAGCCCAAAACGGGGAAGCCTTTTCGGAATTGATGTTTACCCCTCCTGCAAAGTTAAAGAACGGCGGCATTACCGGTTCCTGTCGCTTTGCTTGGATCGGTACGGAGAATGTTACCGAGGATGGTATCATCTTAAATTTGCAGTTTGAGGTGGACGAGTCGCTTGCCGGAAATACCGAATGCGCGATCTCGGCTTCCTTTGCAAGTGGAGATGTGCTAGACGAGAATAGAAATACCATTGAGATTAATTCGGTCAACGGTATTGTTACGGTCATTGATTACATCCCCGGAGATGTGGATGGCAACGGGATTATCAATATGCTGGACGTTCTGTCCTTGTGCCAGTACTATGTAGACGGTTGCAAGTACGATCCGGAAGGATATGCCGTAACGATCAATGAAAACGCCGGAGATGTAGATGGCAGCGGCAATATCAATATGTTGGACGTTTTAACGCTTTGCCAATATTACGTAGACGGTTGCCAATACGATCCGGATGGCTATGGTGTAGTGCTGACCTATGGAAAAATGGGAAATGCCACCCCGGACACCCCGCATACGCATAACTACGGTGATTGGATTGTGGATCAAGCGGCGACCTGCACCACGGCGGGCAGACGGCATAAAATCTGCACCGAATGCGGCGAAACTGTCACCGAGGAGATTCGCGCCGTAGGGCATAGCTACGGCGAGTGGATTAACGAAGTGCCGGCAACCTGTACAACAGAAGGTGCAAAAGGGCACTATCATTGTTCTCGCTGTGGAAAAGATTTTGATGAGAATTATAACGAGATTGCCGATTTGATTATTCCAATTTTGATGCCAGAAGAAAAAGGCTACATTCGTATTGATGCAAACGGCAATGAGGACGACAATGGCGACTATATTTTGTTTGGGTCCTATCCGCAAAGCGAAGTGACAGATAGCGCGCTGAAAAACATATTAAATAAACAAGCCGGCGATTTTCCAACGGCAAGCGATGCGCAAAATTGGATTCCCTACCTCTATGACTTTCACAACTTCAGATGGTTTATGTGGTATCAGGATATCACGCTAAACGGCGAAACCTATCGCGGCGTGTTCTTTACTGCCTATCGTCAAAAGCAAACCTCGAGTTACGAGAGTAGTAGCGAGTATTCTTTACAAGATGATAATGGATATATAAATAAACATGTTTACTGGTTTCGGTATGAGCCGATAAAATGGCGGATCCTTTCCGAAGATGAAGGCACAGCTCTGATTCTGTGCGAAAACATTATTGATTGCTACCATTATGAACACGAAAGAGGTACCCGCACAATTAACGAGAAAAAAGTTTACTCATGCAACTATGAATACAGCGACATTCGCATTTGGCTGAATGAGGTATTCTATGAAACGGCGTTTAGTGACTTGGAAAAGGCATTGATTGAAATAACAGCAGTAGATAACAGTGCAAAGAGTACCTACATGCATAGCTATGATGGTTTTCCAGATAACAAAAATGCTGGCAATGACACAAATGATAAAGTATTTTTGCTATCTCGTAGCGACGTAACTAACGATGCATATGGGTTTGACGACGATTTTGATAGTAAAGATGTTGCCCGCCAAAAGATGGCTACATATTATGCGGGGGTACAAGGATCAGAGTTACTTGACGGGGAAGGCAATCTTATTTTTGCCAGATGGTGGCTACGCTCTCCATCCCATATAAATTGTGGCGAGGTTTATTATGTTTCGGGCAGTGGTCAGGATTTTTATCAGTATACCGATCAATGCATGGGTATTGTTCCAGCTTTGCAAATTCAGCTTTGATCCTGAATGACTTGAATTTTTCGGCATAACATTTGGAGCAAATTTTCTTCACCCCCTTGCCGCCGGATCGCCCGGCGGCGAGGGGAATTTAAATTTATACCCTAACCGGGAAAAATAAAAAGGAAGATAAAAAATGCAAAAATTGATAATGAAATGGTATTACTCGGAAGGCGAATCAAATGAGGGAAAATATTTTACACAAATAATCGGAATAGGAAAAAGTGTTTCTTTCCCTTCCTTTTGTGGAGGTAGTCAAATACTAAATCTTATGAATGCATGTTTGGCAAATAGTGAAGTCCATTTTGAAAAAAGAATTATGATGATAGTGATTTTGGCAAGATTATAACCGATTTTTTTGGTGTGAATTTTTCGGAAATATATGTGCTTACCGATTTTGGCATTTTGAGCGCTCATTTTGACGTGATTGCATATATAGCAGAGTCTGTATTTAAAGGAATACGGCATGATTGCACTAATGCGTTAAAAAAATCAAAGGATGGTGTAAATGAGAATGAACTTCAAGTGAAAATAGATGAGGATTTGAAAAAGTATCATCGTTTGCTTTTGTCTTTTTTGCACCGGTTGAATAATAAATCTTTTGATTCAAGTTTTTACCTCGAAGTTAGAAACGCAATAAATGAATTTGTTAAAAAGAAGCCAAGTAGTAAATTATTAAAAGAATATCTTGAAAAAAGCGGCAGAAGATGTTTTGCAACATTTGTTAAAAGCAAAACATTAGAAAAGTATATTTCGTTTAGTGGATTTTTAGATTGTGAAGATGTAGTTATTTTAAAATGGCGGGGGGAAAGAAGAGCGCCCTTTGTTGATGTTGCAAAGGAAATATGTATCGATTGTGGCGCAACGCTTGTTCAAACAAATCAAAATATTCGATTATACTGTGATTCCTGTCATAAAGGGCTTTTTAATAATCTCTCTTTGGGGCAAGTTATCAAAATGGGTATAAAGGTAAACGAAAAAAACTTTGCCTGTAGCGAACGCAAAATATTTGGCTATTTTTGGGATAAAACACCATCCGGCTCTTTATACGTAAAATTTAAAATGTGCTGTATGTGCAATCAAGGATATTCTTTTCAAAAAAACAACCGGAATGTAAAAATAAATGTTTATCAAGGAATAAAATAAGCTTATCATTGGGGCGGCGTTTGCCGCCCCGGTTTTCTCGCCTCATCCACCATCTACGATGGTCCCCCTTCCCCTGCGAGGGGAAGGCAGACAAGTCACTACTTCGAGCGAAAAAAACAAAATGATTTTCAAATAAAAAACGAAAATAAAGCTATATGAAAAGCATTAGACAGATAAAAATTTTGCTTGCAAAAAATCGGTTTATTTGCCTTCCCCTCGCAGGGGAAGGGGGACCGCGCTTGCGCGGTGGATGAGGCGAACACATTGATTTACCCCCTCAAGGTCTACCTTCTTTCCGTCCCAATCTTGACAAATCTGTCGAAATACGGTACAATAAAAGCAGAAAAAGCGATCCCACATCTGGTTGGAAGGAGAAACGCGCATGAAAAAAATCACCAAAATTTTCAAACTGCTGTTCAGCCGGTTTTTCTTTTTGGCACAATTATTGATTCTTCAGGTCCTTTTTATCTGGCTGTTGCTTTCCATCTTCTACGAGCTGTTTGCCTATCTTTTGCCGTGGGTGCAGGTCGTTTATGCGGTATCCATTCTTGTGCTTTTCTTCTCCATTGTCAACCGCAGGGAAACGCCGGAGTTCAAACTGCCTTGGATCGTGCTGGTGCTCGGCTTGCCGGTGTTCGGCGCGCTCCTCTATTTTTTCTTTGCCCACCGCAAGATGAAAAAGAAGGAGCACCGCTCGCTCAACCACACCAAAGAGCAAGCCGCCCCCTATGTGGGTCTGACCGACGGGGAACGGGAAGCGCAAGACGAATTTTTGGGCGGCTACCGCGGCGTTGGCAACTACCTTTCGCGCACCTCGCACCTCAACGGTCGGCTGGATAACGACGTCAAATTCTATCCGCTCGGCGAGCTTTGGTGGAAGGACCTTTTGGAGGAGCTCCAAAAAGCCGAAAAGTTTATTTTTATGGAGTATTTCATCATCGACCCCGGCGTGATGTGGACGAGCGTTCACAAAATCCTCAAGGAGAAAGCCGCCGCCGGCGTGGAAGTCCGGCTTATGTACGACGACATCGGCTGCATCACCATGCTGCGCTCGGGCTACTGCCGCAAACTGCGCAAAGAGGGCATCAAGGCGTATAAATTCAGCCCTTTCCGCCCTGCCATGTCGGGCGTGTTCAACAACCGCGACCACCGCAAAATCACCGTCATTGACGGCAAGGTTGGCTTTACCGGAGGCTTGAATCTCGGCGACGAGTATATCAACGAAAACCACCGCCTGGGGCACTGGAAGGACACCGCCCTGCGCATTGAGGGAAGCGCCGTTAACAACCTGACCACCCTCTTTTTGCAGTCCTACGATATTATGGCGAAGAAGCAGACCGACTTTGAAAAATACTATATCACCGACCATAAGCAGTTCCCCGGCGGAGGGTATATTCATGTTTTCGGCGACGGTCCAAAGCCCTACTATCAGGAACAGATCGGCGAAGGAAACTATATCAACATGCTCGGCGCGGCGAAACGGTATGCTTATATCACAACGCCTTATCTCATCATCGATCACGAGCTCACCATGGCGATCCGCTCCGCCGCACAGCGTGGCGTGGATGTCCGCATTGTCACGCCGCATATTCCCGATAAGAAAACGGTATTCGGTATTACGCGCTCCAACTACCGCTTTTTGATGGATGCAGGGGTTCGCATTTACGAGTACACGCCCGGATTTGTCCATGCCAAAATGCTGGTGTCGGACGATGTGGCGGCGTTTGTGGGAACGATCAATCTTGACTATCGAAGCCTGACGCACCACTACGAATGCGGCGCGACGCTTTATAAGACCCCTTGTATTGCCGAGATCAAAAAGGATTTTGACGGCATTTTTGAGGTCTCGCAGGAGATTACCAAAGAGAATTTCAAGCTGGGTTGGTTTACCCGTTTGAAAAACGCGGTGCTGCAACTCTTTGCGCCGCTGTTCTGAATACCTTCGGGGACAATTTTCTTGAAAAATTGTCCCCGAACGATTGACAGTTCCGGGTTTCTATGTTATAATTCTGTTATCTATGTTTTGGATCGGCAACCCCGGTCCCGAAAGGAATTTTTGAACCATGAAATGGACAGGCTTGAACGAACTGCGCGAAAAGTATCTTTCTTTCTTTGAATCCAAGGGGCACCTTCGCTTGCCTTCTTTTCCGCTCGTTCCTATCAACGACAAATCGCTTCTTTTGATCAACTCGGGCATGGCGCCCATGAAAAAATTCTTCACCGGCGAGGAGGAACCGCCGCGCCACCGCGTGACCACCTGCCAGAAGTGCATCCGTACACCGGATTTGGAGCGCGTTGGGCATACGGCGCGCCACGGCACCTTTTTTGAAATGCTGGGCAACTTCTCCTTCGGCGATTATTTCAAGGAGGACGCCATTCCGTGGGCTTGGGAGTTTTTGACCAAAACGCTGGAGATCCCCGAAAATCTGCTTTGGCCGTCGATTTACAAGGAAGATGACGAAGCCTATGATATTTGGGTCAAAAAGGTGGGGGTTGATCCTGCCCATGTCGTCCGTCTCGGCAAAGAGGATAACTTTTGGGAGCATGGCACCGGTCCTTGCGGACCCTGCTCGGAAATTTACTTTGACCGCGGCGAAAAGTACGGTTGCGGCAAACCGGATTGCAAACCCGGCTGCGATTGCGACCGCTATATGGAAATTTGGAATAACGTCTTCTCTCAGTTCAACAATATGGGCGACGGTACTTATACCGAACTGGCGCAAAAGAACATTGATACCGGTATGGGATTGGAACGCCTTGCCTGCGTCATGCAGGGAGTGGACAACCTGTTTGAGGTAGATACGGTTCGCAAAATTTTGGATACTGTTTGCTCCATTGCAAAAAAAGAGTACGGAAAAGATGTGAAGGACGATATTTCCATCCGCGTGGTCACCGATCATATCCGTTCGGCAACCTTTATGATTTCTGACGGCGTCATTCCTTCCAATGAGGGGCGCGGCTATGTGTTGCGCCGTATTTTGCGCCGCGCTTGCCGCCATGGCAAGTTGCTGGGCATCAACCGTTCCTTCCTTCCCGAACTTTGCGAGGTTGCCATTGGCGAATCGAAGGACGCTTACCCCGAACTTGCCGAAAAGAAAACCTATATCCTTAAGGTCATCGCCATGGAGGAGGAGCGGTTCGACGCAACCATCGATTCCGGACTTTCCATTCTCTCTGGGCTGATCGAGGATGCAAAAAAGGCAGGGAAGACCACCCTTGCCGGAAAAGACGTTTTCAAGCTCTACGATACTTTCGGTTTCCCCATTGACCTGACGCGCGAAATCGCCGCCGAGGCAGGATTGGAGATCGACGAGGGCGAATTTGAAACGCTGATGAAAGAGCAGAAGGTTCGTGCACGCGAGGCGCGCGCCAATATCAGCGGATGGTCGGGAACGGCGAAAACCCTGTTTGCCGACCTCCCAAAAACCAACTTTACCGGTTATACCGCAACGAGCGATAGCGGCATGATCCTTGCCATTCTTGCCGAGGATGCCCCGGTCGATTCGGTCAGCGAGGGTGAATGCACCGTGATTTTGGATAAGACACCTTTCTACGGCGAGGGCGGCGGTCAAATCGGCGATACCGGTGTTATCACCTGCCACGGCGCAGTGCTGAATGTTTTGGACACCAAAAAGACCGACGGTATCTATCTGCACCTGTGCTCCGTTTCCGAAGGGACTTTCCATACCGGAGACGTAGTGAAAACCGAGGTCGACGCCAATCGACGTGCCGCCATCATGCGGAATCACTCGGCGGCGCACCTCTTGCAAAGCGCGCTTCGACGCGTGCTGGGCAACCATGTGGAGCAGGCGGGCTCCTACGTTTCGGACACCGTTTGTCGCTTTGACTTTACCCATTTTGCACCGCTGACAGCAGAGGAAATCGCAAAAGTGGAGAAATTGGTCAACGAGGATATTTTTGCTGCAGCGGCAGGCTCAATGACCGAAATGCCGATCGACGAAGCCAAAAAGCTGGGTGCAACCGCTCTGTTTGGCGAAAAATATGGCAAAATCGTTCGCGTTGTCCGCATGGGCGAGCATTCCATTGAGTTTTGCGGCGGAACCCATGTCGATAACACCGCGCGCATCGGATTGTTCAAAATCCTTTCCGAGTCTTCGGTCGCCGCAGGCGTACGTCGTATTGAGGCAACCACCGGCGAAGGCGTGCTCAAACTGCTGGCGGAGAAAAACACTCTGCTTGCCGACGCTACCAAGGCGCTTAAGGTGCAAAAACCGAGCGACCTTGCAACGCGCGCCGCGCAGCTGTACGCCGAAATCGGAACAATGAAGAAGGAGTTGGATGCGCTCAATGCGAAAATGGCGGCTTCCAAGCTGGACGACCTGATGGCAAATGCCGTTTCGGTCGATGCTGTCAAACTGGTCACCGCCGACCTCGGGGAAACCGCCGTTGACGCCGCACGCACCCTGGGAGACGAGATCAAGGCGCGCTATGACGATGTTGTGGCGCTTCTTGCTGTTCGCCGTGAGGGAGCGGTGCAGTTCCTTTGCGTTGCAGGAAAGAAAGCGACCGAATCCGGTGCCCATGCCGGAAAACTGGTCGGCGCAGTTGCCGCAATTACCGGCGGTAAGGGCGGCGGACGCCCCGATAATGCCATGGCAGGCGGCAAGGATATTGCCAAAGTTACCGATGCACTCGGTGCGGCAAAAGATTTGCTTTCTCAGATGGTAAAATGATTTTTTAACCGAACATCTAAACGCCCGATGGATTTTTTCATCGGGCGTTTTATCGTTACCTGTCGGTATTTTTTCTTGCATTTCCGCAAAGACTATGCTAAAATGAAAACAGAACGAATTTTCGGAAAGGGGCAGGGAAAAATGGAACGGAAACAGTATGCAGCAATTGACCTAAAATCCTTTTATGCCTCTGTGGAATGTGTGGATCGAGGGCTGGATCCGTTGGATGCGCTTTTGGTCGTTGCCGACGACAAGCGCACCGAAAAAACCATCTGCCTTGCCGTTTCCCCTGCGCTCAAAGCCTACGGGATCCCCGGTCGCGCGCGCCTGTTTGAGGTTTTGGAGCGCGTCAAAGCGGCAAACGCCGAACGTCGCCGGAAGGCGCCAAACGGTAAATTGATTGGAAAATCGTCGTCCGCTGCCGAACTGAAAAAGAATCCTTCGCTCGCCATTGATTTTATTGTCGCCCCACCGCAAATGGCGCATTATATGAAGATCAGCACACGGGTTTATGAGGTCTATTTGCAGTTTGTCGCTCCCGAGGATATGCACGTTTATTCGGTGGATGAGGTGTTTCTGGATTTGACTCCCTATCTTCCGGTGTTGCACCTTTCGGCGCGCGAACTGACCATGCGAATGATTCGAGAGGTCCTTCAAAAAACGGGGATTACTGCTACCGCCGGAATCGGAACAAATCTTTATCTCGCCAAAATTGCCATGGATATTATTGCAAAAAGGATTCCTGCCGACAAGGACGGCGTCCGACTTGCAGAGTTGGACGAGGATTCTTATCGCGCGGAACTTTGGGCGCATAAGCCCATTACCGATTTTTGGAGGATCGGACCCGGACATGCACGTCGACTTGCTGAAATCGGACTGTATACCATGGGGGATGTTGCGCGTTGCTCAGTTGGTTCCAAAAACGATTTTTACAATGCCGACCGCCTGTTTAATCTGTTCGGCATTAATGCCGAACTGCTAATCGATCATGCGTGGGGTATTGAACCCTGTACCATTGCCGATATTAAATCCTACCGCCCCGAAAATCACAGCCTTAGCCTCGGGCAGGTTTTATCCATCCCATATTCTTATGAAAAGGGAAGATTGATCGTTCGGGAAATGACTGATCTGCTTGTTTTGGATTTGGTGGAAAAGGGATTGGATACCGATCAGATGGTTTTGACGGTTTGCTATGACGTGGAAAATCTGACCGATCCTGCGCGACGAAAAGCCTATCGCGGCGCCGTTGTTGCCGATCGTTACGGCAGGGAGACGCCAAAAGAGTCGCATGGTTCAATCAACCTCCCGTTCCGTACGTCCTCCACCAAAATTATTTTGGAAAAAGTGACCGAACTTTACGAGCAAATTGCCAATCCGAATCTGCTTGTCCGGCGGATCTATATTGTTGCAAATCATGTGCTTCCCGAAGGAAGCGCCCCCATCGCGGAACCAAGCGCCGAACAGTTGGATATGTTTACCGACTACGGCGCAGAGGCAGATGCACAAAAACGACAGGCGGAAGAGCTGGAAATGGAAAAAAATTTGCAAAAAACCATTTTGGAAATCCATCATCGCTTTGGAAAAAACGCAATTTTGAAAGGAATGAATTTTGAGGAGGGAGCTACCACAAAGGAGCGCAACCGCCAGATCGGAGGACATAAAGCGTGAATGAGAAAGATAATCCGTATGCCGATTTGTTAAAAATCCCTTACCGTCCGATTCCCGGAAGACCCAAAATGAGTTTGCACGACCGCGCCGCACAGTTTGCACCGTTTGCCGCACTGACCGGATTTGAGGACGAAATTGCCGAAACAGCGCGCCTGACCGATTCTTTTTCCGGTCCGGACGAGGAGCAAATAAAAATGCTCAACGAGCGAATGCAATTTCTCAAAGAGCACCTTTCCGAAAGACCATATATTACAGCCATCTGCTTTCGAAAGGATGAAAAAAAGGAGGGCGGCGCATTTATAACAGTGGAGGGAAATCTGAAATATCTTAACGAAACCGACCGAACGATCACAATGACTGACGGAAAAAAACTGGATTTGGATTTGATGTTGCGGCTGGAGTGCCCACTGTTTTTGCAAACGATTGCCGACCGCCTGCCAAGAGATGAAGAAGGGAAGGGATAAAAAAAGTGTGTATTTAGGATAACATAAGGCAGCAAAACAAATTCAAATGCGAAATTCCAATGTTGCGCTTCCATAGAGAATTCAAGAAATTTGTTCTGAAAGAAAAAACTTTTGCGGAGGTATTGACAAGAGGAAAAGAATGTGCTATAATATCAAAGCGTTCGGTGAATCAAGGGCTTTTCAAAACGAAAATCCGACGAAAAACCGATCCGCATCTGGGTGTGGCGCAGTTGGTAGCGCGCTACCTTGGGGTGGTAGAGGCCGCACGTTCAAGTCGTGTCACTCAGACCAAATAAGCTCAATTTTTAGTCTATTTTGACTGAAAGTTGGGCTTATTTTTTTATCGTTTGTGTTAATTTTGCACAATCATTTTTGAGCAAATTTTTTGAAGTCGGATTCTTCTACGAATTCGGGCATTAAAATCGAGAACGGCGTTCCCGCAATTATCTCGGAAAAACTATTTAACGCCGTTCAGATAGAAATTGCCAAGAACGCCCACGCTCCGGCAAGGCATACAGCGGACGAGGATTACTTGCTTACGACAAAACTCTTTTGCGGCAAGTGCGGTGCAATGATGGTCGCGCAGGCAGGCACAAGTTCAAAAGGTCCCATTTATCGGTATTACGCTTGCGTTCGGCAAAAGAAACATCTGTGCGACAAAAAGATGGTCAGCAAGACCAAGTTGCCGCTATTTGCTTTTATCAATAAAAAAACTTACGAAATCCCCGGCAGTCTTTCCGGTGTATCTTCGCCGATCGAGGCGGCAAAACGGGTATGCGCTTCGCGCAGGTGTGCGCGTGCCGCAGCATCTTCCTGTGCGTCTCCTAAGCCGAAACTAATCGCAATGGCTGTATTCACCTCGTTCATCGTTAAAGGGTCGAGATGACCCATTTTATCGCGCAAACGGCGTTTATCCAACGTTCGCACCTGCTCCAAAAGAATCACCGAATCTTTTGCAAGCCCCACCTGTTCGGCGTAAATATCAATGTGCGTGGGGAGGTGCGTTTTGGAAAGCCGGGAAGTAATTGCAGCGGCAATGACTGTAGGACTATAGCGATTGCCGATATCGTTTTGAATAATTAACACCGGACGTAGTCCGCCCTGCTCGGAGCCCACGACCGGACTGAGATCTGCATAGTAAATATCTCCGCGCCGAATAGAAGTAGTCATCATTTTTTCATCCAAACCTTTCTGATTTCAAAAAAAACTGTTTTTAAAAAATTGATTTGCGGTATCCCTATTATTCCCAAACATGGAAGTGGATAAGCGTTTGTTTCGCAATTTGAGAAAGGAAGTTTTTTCCGCGACTTCTATTGACAGAATATGACGCTTTTTGCATGCCCGTTCCACCTGAAAACGCTTGACAATCCAATGTAAATCTGCTAAAATAAAAAAGGAAATGATTTTCTTATAAGGAGCGAATTTCCAAGATGAAACCCTATCCGCTTTTGCTGGAGCCCGTCACAAAATCGCCCATTTGGGGCGGAACCCGACTGCTCTCGGAATGGAAGATTCCCTCGCAAGCGCCGACGATCGGCGAGGCATGGGTGCTTTCGGTCCGCAAAGCCGAGCAAAATACCATTGCAAACGGCGAATGGGCAGGGAAACGGATCGGCGAGGTGATTGCGCAGTACGGCGCGCAGGAAACCGATTTTCCGTTGCTTGTCAAGCTGTTGGATGCGAAGGAAAATCTTTCGGTGCAGGTGCATCCGGACGATGCCTATGCGTCGCGCGTGGAGAATGATCGCGGAAAAACCGAGATGTGGCATATTCTGGAAGCCGACGAAGGCTCGGAATTGATTATGGGCTTGCGCGAGGGCGTTTCCCGGGCGGATTTTGCAAACGCCGTTCGTGCAGGGAAGACCGAATTGGTGCTGAACCATATCCGCGTGCACGCGGGGGAGACCTATTTTATCCCTGCCGGAATGCCGCACGCCATTGGCAAAGGGATTCTGCTCGCCGAAATTCAGCAGAACTGCGATCTAACCTATCGAATTTGGGACTATAACCGTCTCGGAAAGGACGGTAAACCGCGCGAATTACACGTTGAAAAGGCTTTGGACGTCGTTCGCCCGTTCACGGCGGAAGAGGTGGAGAATTTGCGTTATCAAAGCAAGCCGGAAGCGGACCGAAAAACGGTTCTTGCCGTTTGTCCGCAGTTTTGCGTGGAGCGAATGGAAATCACCAAAAAAACCGATCTGCCGGAAAAACGAGGCGTCTTCCATCTGCTTTGCGTGCAAGGGAAGGGGAAACTGTTTTGCGGCGGAAGTTCCTATCCCGTCACAAGGGGAAGCAGCTATCTTCTGCCTCCCGAAACCGGAATTTCGGCAAGCGGAAAGATGACGATTTTGCTCTCCGAAGCGTAAAAGACGGAAAATCAGGGAAAATTTGCAGGTTTTGACTTGTCAGAAACCGTTTTTTGTGATATACTATTTTAGATAGACTACAAAAAGTATGTGCGCCGAGTGCGCCGGAGGTATTCATTTGATAGTTGCATTGGAAGAAGCCAAACGCCAACTGACGGCAATGCGCGCCGATCTTGTGGAATTGGGCAAGTCGTTGCGCATTGAAGAGACGCGCGCCAACCTGAAGGATCTGGAGGCGCAAACGCTGGATCCAACCTTTTGGAACAGTACCGAAAACTCTTCAAAAACGTTGCAGGCGATCAAACAGGCACAGGATAAAATCGAGGGCTACGAAAAGCTCTGCGCCCGATTGGAGGATGCGTTCGCCCTTTGCGAAATGGCGATTGAGGAAAACGACGAATCTTTTGTTGATGAAGTGCAGGGCGAAGTGGCTGCCATTGCCGCCGAGGAGGAGCATCGCCGCATTGAGGTATTGCTTTCCGGAGAATACGACAAAAGCAACGCCATTGTATCTTTCCATCCCGGTGCAGGCGGTACCGAGGCGCAGGACTGGGCGCAAATGCTTTACCGTATGATTACGCGTTGGGCAGAGAAGAGCGGTTTTAACGTTCGCTTGACCGACTGGTTGGATGGCGACGGCGCAGGCATCAAGAGCGCAACCATCATGGTCGAAGGGCTCAACGCCTACGGATACCTGAAGAGCGAAAACGGCGTCCATCGATTGGTGCGCGTTTCTCCGTTTGATGCAAACGGACGTCGCCAGACATCCTTTGCTTCCATCGAGGTCATGCCCGAGTTTGAGGACGTGGATAAAGTCGTTTTGCGTGAGGAAGATTTGGAAATCACCGCCCATCGATCCAGCGGTGCCGGTGGTCAGCATATCAACAAGACCGACTCGGCAATCCGCATCGTCCATAAACCAACCGGAATTGTTGTCGGTTGTCAAACCGAACGTTCGCAGTTGCAAAACAAGGAAACCGCGCTCCATATGTTAAAGGCAAAATTGATGGAGATCAAACTGCGCGAGCGGTTGGAAACCATCGAGGAAATTCAAGGGAACAAAACCAATATCGAGTGGGGCGCGCAGATCCGTTCCTATGTGTTTATGCCCTATACGCTGGTAAAGGATACCCGTACCGGATACGAGACCGGTAATGTGCAGGGTGTGATGGACGGAGATTTGGACGGCTTTATCAACGCATATTTGAAAATGACTTCCGCACAGGAAGGAAAAAAATAAGAAAGGCGGTTCTGCCACATGAAAAAGAAAAACGAAAAATTGATGTTTGCCATTGCAGGAGGCGCATTGATCACAGCCTCGTTCGTTCCCATGGTGGCATACCTTTCGCGCAAGAAAGAGGAACAGCATGCCGGGGTAGGAATGCTGCTCGGGGCCGTTGCCGGATTGACGGCGGGTATTTTGCTTGCCTATGAGCCGGAACGCCGCGCGCGTAGACGCGTTGTGGTGGATCAGATGTTTGACGACGACGATGCCGCTGTTGCCAGCCGCCGCATCAACGGCGTTCTCAACCGGAGCGAGGAACGCGGCGCAAAGCCGGAGTCCCTGCGCCGGGAAATCGATGTGGATGAGGACGCAACCGTAGACGACTTTATTTGATTAAAAAAAGGCTGTCGCTTTCCGTTGGGAACGCGGCAGCCTTGCATAGCTTTTTCGGAAAGGAGGGGGAAGGGTATGGTTCGCGTCGAATCGGTTCTTGCCGGTAGTATTGCCGAGGCGCAGGGAATCGTTCCGGGGGATATTTTGGTATCCGTGAACGGGAATGAGATCCGCGATGTGCTGGATTATCGATTCTATCTGACCGATACCGAAATTGCGCTTTGTATGGAGCGTGATAGAACCCCCTACGAATTGCGATTTCGCAAAGGGGAGTACGATGATATCGGGCTGGAGTTCGCAACGCCGCTGATGGATCAAAAACACAGTTGCGCCAACAAATGTGTTTTTTGTTTTGTCGATCAACTGCCTCCCGGAATGCGAAAAACGCTCTATTTCAAGGATGACGACGATCGTCTTTCCTTTTTGCACGGAAATTACGTAACCCTGACCAATCTCAAGGATCGGGATGTGGAGCGGCTGATCAAAATGCGCATTTCCCCAATCAATATTTCGGTACATACCACCAATCCCGAACTGCGCGTTAAAATGATGGGCAATAAACGAGCCGGAGAGGTGCTTGCTTATTTGCAAAAGTTTGCGCAAGCGGAGCTTTCCATGTGTACGCAAATCGTGCTTTGCAAGGGACTGAACGACGGGGAAGAACTGGATCGTTCCATGCGCGATCTTGCCGCGCTTTATCCTGCGTTGCGTTCCTGCGCCATTGTCCCGGTGGGCGTGACCAAATTCCGCGAGCGACTTTATCCGTTGGAACTTTTTAACAAAGAGGAAGCGGCAAAAGTGATCCGGCAGGTCAACGCTTTCGGCGAGCAGTGTTTGCAAAAATACGGTACGCGCCTGTTCTATTGCGCGGACGAGCTTTACCTCAAAGCCGAGCTTCCGTTGCCGGATGAAGACTATTACGAGGATTTTTCCCAGCTGGAAAACGGCGTTGGCATGCTGACGTCACTTGCCGCCGAGTTTGATTTTGAAATGGAGGATCTGCAAGAACTGCTTGCCGATTATCAACCGCCGCGCACGGTATCCATTGCCACCGGCGTTGCCGCCTACGAACAGATTGCAAACATGGCAGAGCGGCTTTCCGCGCGTGTTCCGGGGTTAACGATCCATGTTTATCGGATTATCAATCACTTTTTCGGGGAAACAGTAACCGTTTCGGGGCTTTTAACCGGCGTTGATCTTTGCGAACAGCTGACGGGAAAAGATTTGGGCGACGAGCTTCTCTATCCTGAAACCATGCTCAAAGCCGACGAAGACATCTTTTTGGACGATATGACGCCTGTCGTCCTTTCGCAAAAGCTGAAGGTTCCCGTCCGCGCCAGCCGCGGCGAGGGCAGGGCGTTTATCCGGGCGGTATTGGGTTGCCCGGAGGAATAGAAAAATAAAAGAAGAACAAAATCAAGAAGAGTAAAATTAGGAAGAGTAAAATCAGGAAGAGTAAAATCAGAAAGAGAGGAGGGGAATTCCAGAATGTCAAAACCGATCCTTGCCATTGTCGGCAGACCGAATGTGGGGAAAAGCACCCTGTTCAATAAACTCATCGGCGAGCGCCGCGCCATCGTAGAGGATACGCCGGGAGTCACACGGGACCGTATTTACGGCGAGACCGAGTGGAGAGGGCGCAAATTGGTGGTTATCGATACGGGCGGCATTGAGCCGAAAAGCGACGATATCATCCTTTCGCAAATGAAATTGCAGGCACAGATTGCTATTGACACCGCAGATGTCATTTTGTTTATGTGCGATGTTCGAACCGGCGTTACCGCCAACGATCACGATATTGCCATCATGCTCAAGAAGAGCGGCAAACCGATCATCCCCTGTATCAACAAATGTGATTCGATCGGCGGTGCGCCGATGGAATTTTACGAGTTTTACGAGCTCGGTTTCGATCAGGAACCAATCGCCCTATCCAGCCTGCATGGAAGCGGTTCAGGCGATATTTTGGACGCCGCGCTGAAGGCTTTGGGAGATTGGCAGGACGAGGAAGAGGAGCCGGACGGCATTCGCGTAGCCGTCATCGGCAAACCAAACGCAGGAAAATCCTCCATCATTAACAAAATGCTTGGGGAAAACCGCCTGATTGTTTCGGATATTGCCGGAACCACGCGCGATGCGATTGATACTGTGGTGGAAAACGAGAGCGGTCGGTATACCTTTATTGACACCGCAGGAATTCGCCGTCAATCCAAAATCGACGATCGGGTAGAGCATTTCAGCGTTCTGCGCGCCCACATGGCGGTTGAGCGAGCCGACGTTTGCTTAATTATGATCGACGCTACGGTCGGCATTACCGAGCAGGACGAGAAAATTGCCGGTATTGCCCACGAGGCAGGCAAGGCATCCATCATCGTTGTTAATAAATGGGACTTGGTGGAGAAGGACAACAGCACCGTCAACGAGTTCAACAACAAAATCCGCACCGCCCTTGCTTATATGCCCTACGCACCAATCGTCTATGTTTCGGCAAAGACCGGACAGCGCGTGCAAACCCTGTATGAAAAGATCAACGCGGTGTTCGGGCAGTCCACCCAACGGGTCACGACCGGAATGCTCAACGACGTGCTCAACGACGCCGTCACGCGCGTCCAGCCGCCGTCGGATAAGGGGCGCCGGCTGAAGATCTACTATATGACGCAAACCGCCGTCGCACCGCCCACCTTCGTCATCTTCTGCAACAACGCGGAGCTCTTCCATTTCTCCTATCAGCGGTTTATCGAAAACTGCCTGCGTGAGACCTTCGGCTTTGAGGGAACGCCCATCAAACTGGTCATTCGCCAAAAAGGGGAAGATCCGCAATAACCTTTTTTGAAAGGATTTACCATTCATGTTTGTCGATCATGCAAAAATTGAAATTCGCGCAGGGGACGGCGGCAACGGAGCCGTTTCCTTCCGGCGCGAAAAATACGTTGCCGCCGGCGGTCCCGACGGGGGCGACGGCGGACGCGGCGGAAACGTGATCTTCCGCGTGGACGAGGGCACCAACACCCTGCTCGCCTTCCGCTATAAGCACCATTTTGCGGCAAAACGCGGCGGCGACGGGAGCGGCGCCAAATTCCACGGCGCAAACGGCGAGGATCTGATCATTCCCGTTCCGCCCGGAACGCTGATCCGCGACGCCGAGAGCGGAAAAGTCATTCACGACATGTCCGAGGACGGCGGCGCCGATTATCTTGCCTGCCGCGGCGGTCGCGGCGGTTGGGGCAATCGCCGGTTTGCAACGGCTACGCGCCAGGTGCCAATGTTTGCAAAGAGCGGCACCAAAGGTGAGGAGAAAACCGTCCTGCTGGAGCTGAAAATGCTGGCCGACGTCGGTATCTGCGGCTATCCGAGCGTGGGCAAATCCTCCATTCTCGCGCGCATCTCGGCGGCAAAGCCCAAGGTAGCCGACTACCATTTCACAACGCTTTCGCCAAACCTGGGCGTGGTGCGCACCGGAGGCGACGCCGGATTTGTTGCGGCGGATATTCCGGGGCTCATCGAGGGAGCCGCCGAGGGTGCCGGACTCGGGCACGCTTTCCTGCGGCACATCGACCGTTGCCGCTTGCTTTGGCATGTTGTGGACATTTCCTGCTTTGAGGGGAGAGATCCCGTTGACGAAGTGGAAATGATTAACGTGGAGTTGGATAAATACAGCCCCGAGCTTGCATCCCGTCCGCAAATCATCGTTGCCAATAAAGTGGATGCGCTGGACCGGGAAGTTGTGGATATTCCTGCGTTTGAGCATTTTGTCGAGGTCAATGGATGGGAACTTTTCTATGTTTCTGCCGCGACCGGAGAGGGGCTGGACGCGTTGATTGCACGTACAGCCGAACTTTTGCGCGAATTGCCGCCTATGAAGGTTTATGAGCGCGAATACGATCCGGAGGACGCTTACGTCGGCGGCGGCAAGGAGACAAAGATCCGCCGTGAAAATGATACCTATTATGTGGAGGGCGAGTGGCTCTTGAATCTGATGGGGCAGATCAACCCGAATGACTACGAGTCCATGAACTTTTTCCAGCGCGTTTTGCAGCGTAGCGGCGTGTTTGAAGCGCTGGAGGAAAAAGGTTGCAAGGATGGCGACACCGTCAACATTTACGACTATGAATTTGAATACGTCAAGTAAAAAAGAGAAGCGGACTTTCCGAAAAAAGGGAAGTCCGTTTCTCTTTTTGCTTTTACAGCGTAACAGTATAATTTGCCCAGCCGCTTGACGCGCGTTTTGAGCCGTCAGGGAATACCCATTGCGCTTCGGTATCGGGAAGTGATTCCACAAGCGAAATTCCCTCTTCAATCGGCATACAAAACAGAGCGGTGGAAAGCCCGTCGCCGCGCCCGGAATGGGGGGTGAGGATGGAAACCGCAACGAATCCTTCGGCGGGCATCAGCGTTGCGGGGTCGATAATGTGGTGGTATGCTTTTCCGTCCACAAGATAGTAGCGTTGGTAGGAGCCGCTGGTCACCAGCGATTGCCCGGTGAGCGAAAGGTAGGCAATATAGTCGTCGCCGCCCAGCGGGTCTTCCAGCCCCACCGTCCAGCCCTTGCCGTCCGGCTTTGCGCCAATGGTGCGCACATTGCCGCCCACATTCAGGCAATAGCCCGTAATGCCGCGCTTTTCCAAGCTTTGCGCCACCATTTCCACGGCGTAGCCCTTGGCAATCGCGCCAACGTCCAGTTTCATTTTGGGATCGGTCAAGGTTACCGTACAAGCGTCTTCGTCAATTACAAGGTTTGCAATGTCGGTGTGCTCTGCGGCGGCAATCAAACGTTCCATCGGCGGCAGTTCGGCGTTTGCGGGGTCGTCTATTCCCTCGGTGCGGTAGTCGTGCCAAATCGAAAGCACGCTCCCCATGGCAACGTTCATTTTTCCGCCCGTCAGGGTATAAAGCTCTTTTGCGTAAAGGAGCAGGTCAATCACGCGCCGGTCAACGGTTACCGTACGGTGTACGCCGTCTTTCAGTTCGTTGATGGTGCGCAGATTTTCCAGTCCTTCATAGCGATGATAGATGGTGTAGAGACGATGGTATTCTTCCAGCTCGGCAAAAACACTTTTTGCAATTTCGTCAAATACTTCCCGACTTTCGGCATAGCCGGTAATGGCGGAAACGGTGTCAAAATAGTCAAAATTGTAATCGGAGTATTTTTGAAGCGCGGGCGTTTTTTTGCAAGCGGAAAGCAGAAGGGAAGAACAAAGCAGCAACCCCGCCGCCAAAACGATCAAAATTCTTTTTTTCATTGATCCTTCCTTATAGCAAAAATGGGAGGCAATGCCTCCCATTTTTATTTGTTTTGCAAAATTATTTTGCAGGGGCAATCTTTGCGGCGGCGGCTGCAAAACCGGAAGCGGTAATGGTGCATCCCGCGGTCTGAACGGCTTCAACACCCTTTCCGTCCGTGCCGACAAGCGCTACGATTTCAGCGGCGGTCTTGCCAAGGCACTGGGTTTCAAATGCGTCTGCCTGCTCGAACCACTCTTTTTTGCCAATCTTGCTCATACCGTAATCGTTGCCTCTTTCGCGTTTGGTGGCGACTTCGGTAGCCGTAAAGGTGGAAGCACCGGCAGCGTCAAAGGTGAATTTGACCTGCGTGCAGTCGGTATCAACGGCAACAACCTTTCCGTTTGCGTCAACGGCGGCGGCAAAAATGGTGGTGTCAAACTCAATCGTGCCGTCTTTTGCAGCAATTTCCTCTTCCTCGTTTGCGGCAACTGCGTTATCCTGCTTCTCCTGCTCGGTCGCCAGACCCAGTTTCAGGGTAGAAGCGGCGGTCGCATTGGAGTCGGCAAGATTTGCGAACGCTTTATCAATGGCTTTTACAAAATCGGAAATGGTAATGGTGCAACCTGCGGTGGTAACGGCCTCAACGCCCTTGCCGCCTTCGGCAACCAGCGCTTTGATTTCGGCAAGGGTTTTGCCAACAACAACGCCTTCAAACGCGGCGGCTTGCTCAAACCATTCTTTTTTGCCGGTTTTGCTCATGCCGTAGTCGTTGCCTTTTTCCAGTTTGGTGCGGAAATCGGTGGTTTCGTTTGCAACGCCGGCAACAGTCCAAGAGCCCTTGATTTGCGCGGAGTCGATTTTGCAGGCAACAACCTTACCGTCGGCGTCAACGGTGATCACAGCAACGGTGGAATCCACCTCGCAGGAGCCGTCTTTTGCAGCAATTTCCTCTTCTTCGTTGGCGGGGGTAGCGTTGGAAGCTTTTGTGGAAACAGCAACGCCCATACCGAATTTCAGGGTTTTGGGAGCTTCGGGGGTGGTGTTTCCTTTGCAGGCAACGAGTGCCAGAACGGAAACTACCATGAGAATTGCAAGAACAATGCTGAGTAACTTTTTCATGTGTTTTCTCCTTTAAAAAATATATTTTGGATTTTGCAATCTTAATTATACCATGATTTGGAAGTTTTGTCAACGGATTGACAAAAAAATGTCAATATCTCTCGTTAGACATTCTCGGCTTTTGTCTAACTCCATTTGACTCGTTTTACGGCAAGCCAGCCGCAAAGTCCGATGAAAATGCCGGCAATAGTGCCGGTGATCGAAAGAACGATGAGGTAATAGCCGAGTTCTGCCGTTCGCAAAACGAACATGGCAAGCAGAATTTGCCCAACATTGTGGAGAACGCCACCTGTCACGCTCACGCCGATGATGGAGAAAAAATCCAATTTACGCAGAATTGCCATGGTGGCAAGGCTCAAAACGCCGCCTGCAAGACTGTAGGCGAAGGTCATCGGATTGCCGAACAGCAGCGCCACAGCCACCATGCGAACGAGGGAGACCGCCGCGGCTTCCTTAATGCCCATACGATACAGAACAAAAATGATAATGATGTTCGGCAATCCAAGTTTGATTCCCGGTACCGCTGAAAACAGAGGGGGGAGCAGCACTTCCACATAGGCAAGTACCATGGCAATGGCGGTAAAGAGTCCCAAAAGGGCAAGCTTTTGCGTTCTTTTTTTCATGCCATTCTCCCTTACGTTATAATATCGGGTACATTTTCTTCAGAAACCTTGTTTTCGGAGCGTTTAACGGTAATGACTACTTTGTGCGGCAGGCAGACAATGCTTTCTCCTTCTCGGGAGATGGGGGCGTGCGCGGCGCAAATACCGTCGCGGCAGGTGGCGGTTTCCACAAAAGCTCTGCCGTCCTTAATGACCAGCAAGTTCAGTTCTTTTCCGCCTTCCCCGGTGTGAATTTCCACCGTTTGATTTTTGGAGAGGGAATAGGTGCCGAAAACTTTGCCGTCCACCTCCACGATCACGGTGTCCCCTGTGCCGCGGAACAGCCAAAAGGCAAGCCCCACGAGCACGAGAACAACCAGCAGAACGCCGATCAGGATCAGATCGTTCCGCAGTTTGCGTTTCTTTTTTTCTTCCGGTTTCGGCGTTTCTTTCGTTAGATCCATAAATTTATTTGTTTGCGTCTTTAATGATCTCGCGTGGGTCAACCCCTTCGGGAATATCCGGGAAGATTACGCGTTTCATGCAGCCGGTCGGGCAAGCTTCGGCGCAGGCACCACAACCAACACATTTGGAGTAATCAATCTTTGCAAGATTGTTTTCCACAGTTACCGCACCGTTGGGGCAAACCTTTTCGCATTTTTTGCAGCCAATGCAGGCGTTTTTGCAATTCTTGCGCGCGTCGGCGCCTTTTTCCTGGTTGTTGCACATGACGACGTCGGTGGTTTCCTGAGGAATCATCGAAATCAAATGCTTGGGGCAAATGGTTTGGCAAAGTCCGCAGCCAAGACAGCGCTCGGTATCAATATGAGCAATTCCGTCTTTCAGACAAATCGCACCGGCAGGGCATGCGGCGGCACAGTCTCCAAGACCAATGCACCCGAAGCGGCAGGCGTCCGGACCTGCATACACCATTGCGGCGGCTTTGCAGGTGGGAATGCCGGAGTAATCGGCTTTTCTTGTTGTTGCCTCGCAGTTGCCGTTGCAATGAACGAAAGCGACCACGTCTTCGGGCGTTTCGACCTCAATTCCGAGGACAGCGCTCAATTCCTGTGCCGTCGTTTCGGCACCCGGAACGCAAAGGTTGGGTTTTGCCGAGCCTTCGGCAACGGCGGCGGCGTAGTCGTCGCAGCCCTTAAAACCGCAGGCACCGCAGTTCACGCCCGGCAGACAGGCGCGAACAGCTTTCACTTTTTCGTTCTCTTTTGCGGCAAAGAAATGGGAGACAAGGGCAAGCGAAATGCCAAGGATGAGCGCAACTCCGGCAACAACGCCGAATGCAATTAAAATATCAATTACCATATCTGCGCCTCCTTATGCGAAAATTTTATCCACGATTCCGGCAAATCCCATAAAAGCAAGAGAGATAAAGGATGCGGCAATCAGCGTGGAGGCAAGACCGCGGAAGGGCTTCGGAATACTGCTCTCCTCAATGCGCGAACGCAGTCCGGAGAAGAGGACCATAGCAAGCAGAAAACCAAGCCCAACGCCCAAAGAGCTGACCATGGATTCAAGGAAATTGTAGCCGTCGGTAATGTTGTTAATGGCAACGCCCAGCACGGCGCAGTTGGTGGTAATGAGAGGCAGATAGACGCCTAAACCTCTGTGCAGCGCCGGAATGAAGCGCTTAAGCAACAATTCCAGCATTTGCACGAGCGAAGCAATGACCAAAATGAATACGATGGTCTGCATATAGCCAAGACCGACTTTGTCAAGCAGAAAATACTGGATCGGCCAAGTCACCGCCGTTGCAAGAAGCATGACTGCGGTAACGGCAATGCCCATGCCGGTTGCCTGGTTCAGCTTTTTGGAAACGCCCAAAAAGGGGCAAATCCCAAGGAATCGGGAGAGAACATAGTTGTTAACCAAAACCGAGGAAAGAAGAATGATCATTAAAGTTTTAAACATTATTGAGCGCCTCCTTTCTCAATTTCAGCGGCAGGAGCTTTTGCAACAGCTTCGGCAGGAGCTTCGCAAGAACCTGTTTGGCAGGTGGCCGCATTGGGGCAACCTGCGCAGGAAAAGCTCTTTTTCAAGGGTGCTTTTCCGCGCGTAATGACGTAGACCAGCGCGATCAGACAGCCGTAAACCAGCATACCGCCGGGCGCCTTGACCAAAAATTCAATTTTGTAAGGCTCCAGGAAGGGAATGGCGATTCCGGCAAAGGAGGCGGCGCCAAACACCTCGCGAATGGTGGACATTGCAAGAAGGGCAATGGTAAA
This sequence comes from Oscillospiraceae bacterium, assembly GCA_015063325.1. Classification (GTDB taxonomy): domain Bacteria; phylum Bacillota; class Clostridia; order Oscillospirales; family CAG-272; genus UMGS1865. The sequence goes on from SVUK01000017.1 coordinate 58,226, forward strand.
ACCAAGACCCATTCCAATACCGTCGAGCGCCGATTTGCCAACGTTGTTTTTACCGGCAAACATTTCGGCACGTCCAAGAATAATGCAGTTAACGGTAATGAGGGGCAGATAAACGCCCAACATTTCGTAAAGTTCGGGCAGGAATGCCTGAACAATCATTTGCACAATGGTAACAAATCCGGCAATCACCACAATGTAGCAGGGAATGCGAACGCTGTCGGGAATGATCTTGCGGAGCAGGGAAATGAGAATGTTGGAGCAAACCAGAACGGCAAGCGCCGCAATACCCATACCAAAGGCGCCTTTGACGTTGGTGGTCGTCGCCAGCGTGGGGCAGGTGCCGAGGATGAGAACGAACACGGGATTTTCTTTTAAGAGTCCTTTCAGGAGGATTGATAAATTGCCGTTCTTTTTCATTGTTCCGCTCCTCCTTTCAGAATTTTCACCGCTTTAAAGGCGTTTTCAATCGCTTTGAGGTATCCGTTGGTGGTGTAAGTTGCGCCGGAGATCGCGTCGATCTCGCGGTAGGTTTCTTCGGTTTTGCCGTCAAACTGACCGTAGAAGGATTCCTTCGCGCAAGCGTCGCCAATGCCGACGGACTCCGCCTGATAAGCCGTCAGAGTATCGATAATCGTTCCGTCCGGCGTAATGGAAACGCGAACCAGAATGTATTCGCCCGAGGGATGGCTATATTCTTCTCTGTAACCTTCTATTCCGTACCCTGCGCCTTCCACTTCCAAAACAAAGTTTCCGGTAGCGGTTCTGGTTGCCTTTTTGAGTCGCTTGGATAGACCTTCATAGGCGGTAAGATCAATCTCTTCCATTTCCGAAGCCGAAAGAATGGCGTGCGCCGCGGCAACGGTTTCGTTTTCGCTTGTTGCGCCGGTGGGAACACCGTAGAAGTCCTCACCGATCACATAAACGAATCCTGCGCCGTTGTCGGCGGTGTAAACCGTGTCAACGCCTGCAATCACTTCCACAAGGAACAGTTTGGTAAACTTGCCTTCCCCTGCGGGGAGCGCGGCGGAAAGATTTTCCGCAAGGATTTCCTCGGGGGTGCGAATATCCACCGAACCGCCGCCCAGAATAATTGCCGCATTCAGCGCGTCTTTGACGGCGTTTTTGTATGCGGTTGTGGTCTTTGTTGCACCGGAAACGAGAGCAATCGTGTCAACTGTTTCGGCATTTTTACCGGTAAAGTTTGCGCCGTAGGTCTTCTCATGTCCCAGCGTTTCATTCGATTCCAAGCAAACGGCACCGGTTACAACGCCGTTTGCGTCCACACCGCACATAATCGTCAGTCCTTTGTCAAATCCGGTTGTGACCAACGTAATGACATATCCGCCGTTTTCCGCTTTTGAAGCGGCGGTAACGGTTTTGGGAAGCGTAAAAGCGGAAAGATCCATTTTTTCAAAGCTTCCGCCGTTCGGCATCACTTCATATAATGCCTTGTTAGCGGCAGCTTCCTGATTCTTTTTGATTACAGGGGCTGTGAAATAGTTGGTCAGCGCAAGCAGAATTGCCATCACCGCGCAAATGCCGACTAGAGAGAGAATGCTGGATAACGATTTTTTCATTGTTTTTCCCCTCCCGTTCCGAAAACTTTATGCTTTGTCCAGGAGTTGATGTAGGGGGTCAGAATGTTCATAAACAGAATTGCGAACGAAACACCCTCCGGGTAGGTGCCGAAATAGCGGATCAAAAAGGTGATCAAACCGGCTCCCACACCAAAGATGATCTTGCCCCACGCCGTTACCGGGCTGGTCACGTAGTCGGTCGCCATAAAGATCGCACCGATGAAAAGACCGCCCGAAAGGATCAGGGAAAGCGCGGCGAGCATATTGAATCCTTCCATAAAGAAGGAGCAAACGAACACCGTGCCAATGAACGCAACGGGAATCTGCCAGGTGATCACGCGGCGGATGATGAGGTATATACCGCCGAGGAGCAATGCCGCGGCGCAGGTTTCGCCAATCGCGCCGCCGGTGGTACCCAAAAAGAGGTCCAGGAGCGTGTAGGGGGTCTGACCCGTTCCCAGTGCCAGCGGCGTTGCGCCTGCAACGCTATCCACAATGGTGGGGAACGCCGCTTTGGTCATGGAACCGAAGGCGACCAGCATGAACACACGGGCGGTGATTGCCGGGTTGACCGGGTTGTTGCCCAGACCGCCGAACAATCCTTTGACGATCACCATTGCAAACAGCGCGCCGATCACGCATTGCCAAATCGGAATGTTTGCCGGCAGGTTCATGCCAAGAAGAAGTCCGGTAACGACTGCGCTGAAATCGCCGATCGTCTGTTCTTTTTTCACAATCAAATTGAAAAGAGCCTCAAACGCAACGCAGGAAACAACCGTGACCGCCAGCACCAACAGAGCGCGCCAGCCGAAGATGACCACACCGGCGATTGCCGCAGGGCAAAGGGCAAGGATCACGTCCAGCATGATACGGGAGGTGCTCCTGCCGCTGTGAATATGCGGAGAGGAGGCAAGCGTTAATTGTTTTTCCATTATTTTTTACCCTCCTTTGTCATTTCTTCTTTCAAAAAGACTTTTGCCAACCGGTTGGTTTGCACCAAGGGGCGGTTTGCCGGGCAAATGAAACTGCAACAGCCGCATTCCATGCAGGACATCAGCTCCAGCTTCTTCAGCGCGTCGGCGTCCTTCTTTTGATAAGCGCGTGCAATATCGGCAGGGTTGATGCCGAAGGGACAGGTGTTGGTGCAGGAGCCGCAGCGAATGCAGTTGGTGGTTTTGGGCGTTTTGATCTCTTTTTCAGTCAATGCCAAAATGGCGTTGGTGTTTTTGAGGATCGGCGCGGAAAGATCGGGAACGGTAATGCCCATCATCGGACCGCCGTAAACAACCTTTGCCGGCTCTGCGGTAAATCCGCCGCAGGCTTCAAACAGTTTCGATATCGGCGTACCGATGGGAACAAGCAGGTTTTTCGGCTCCTTTACCGCGCCGCCGTCCACCGTCACGCATTTTTCCACCAGCGGCATTCCTGTTTGCAGATATGCGCCGATAGAAGCGAGCGTGGTGCAGTTGATCACAATACAGCCGGCGTCAATCGGCAGTTTTCCTGCCGGAACAACTCTGCCGGTGGTGTGGTAGATCAGCACCTTTTCGCCGCCCTGCGGATAAACGGGAGGAAGAATTTTAACTTCCGCGGTGCAGTCGGTGCCGACTTTCGCCATCAGCTCCTTCATTTTCTCAATGGCTTTTTTCTTGTTGTTCTCAATGCCGATAATGATGCGCTTGATGCCAAGCCATTTTTTCATAGCTTCCAAAGCGACTTTCATATCGTCGCCTCGTTTTTCCATGGTCAGCGTGTCGCTGGTCACATAGGGTTCGCACTCGGCGCCGTTGATGATCAGATAGTCGATTTTAGCAGGATCGGCGTTCAGTTTGAAGTGGGTAGGGAAGCCTGCGCCGCCCAAACCGACAATGCCGGAATTCTTGACCGCCTCAATAAAAGATTCGCGCGAATCAATCGTTGGGGGCGCAATGCTTTCGTCGGGCGTCATTTCGCCGTCGGATTCGATCACAACGGCAGGAACGGTGCGCCCGTCGGAGAGGAGAAAATCGGTTATTTTGGTCACCTTGCCGGACACGGAGGAATGAACGGGAGCCGAAACTGCTCCGCCTGCTTCGGCAATCAGGGTGCCGACTTTGACAAGATCACCAACAGCTACGACCGGTTTTGCAGGCGCGCCGATATGCATGGACATGGGAATTGTAATCGGAGCGTCAACAGGACACAACTGTAACCACGGTTTGCCGGCAGTGTTCTTTCTATGGGGGACGTGAACCCCGTGAAGAGAAAAAGCCATAAGTCTTTGCTTCCTTTCTGTAATTTTGATTGCCGCAGATTCGTTGCAGCATATAGACGTACATTTCCATTATATATTTATTTTATATATTTGTCAATGAATTTATATGATTTGGAAAAATATTTGTAGAAAAAGAGCGAAAAAATTGTAAAAAAATCGGGCGCGATTACCGCGCCCGATTTTTAGAAATCAATGGAGTTTCCGTTCAAAACGGCTTGCATTAAACACTCTTTTTCATAAACGAGTTTTAGAGAAAAAAAGGGAATATCTTTCTCCAAAAGTTCCAAAAAGATTTTGTCTCCCTCCCACATGGGAAGCGCGGCAAACGTCTTTTTGTTCATCCATTGCAAATCGCCTTCGTCGCAAACTCGTTCAGCTCCGCTCCATTCGTTCGCGGTAAACAGGTGCATATATTCGGAGTAACCGTCCGAAACGAAGGTGACAATTCCACGATAGCGGTAGGCGGTAACAGTCAGTCCCGTTTCTTCCCAAACCTCGCGCTTCATGCAGTCCTCGGGGCTTTCGCCTTCTTCAAAATGACCGCCAACCCCCATCCATTTATCGTGGTTCAGGTCGTTTTCCTTTTTTGTGCGGTGCAAAAGCAGATATTCCTCGCCGCGTTCCAGGTAGCAAAGGGTTGTGTTCTCCATACTTGCCATAATGTGATCCCCTTTTCGTTTATTCTTTTACAGCCCAAAAATTCAAATCCCAAGCAGGAATGCCGGCGTCCCGACGCAGATAGAAACGGTTGTAAGCAGGGAAGAATTCTTTTACAAAGAGGGGCAGGGCAAAAAAGTCGTCTACCCGGTGATAAACCGATACCATCAGCTTCGGAAAACTGTGCAAAATGGTTTTGCAAGAGCCTTCCAGCGCCTCGCGCTCCGAGCCTTCTACGTCGTATTTGATAAAATCGACCGGAGATGATGCAACAAAATCGTCCAAAGGCAAAGCGCGTACCGGACGAATTTTTGCCGGACGAGTTTCTAACGCCGCCGAGCGGTTTGAAAGCGCACCCGAATTGCGGTTGCCGCTACCGTCGAACAGCAGCTCGGTTTCGGCGTTCCACGCCGCAGCTTCGATCGGATCAATGGAAAAACGTGTTTCCGTTTCGGCAAAGGCGGCAAGCTTGCGGTAGTTGCGCGGATCGGGTTCCAACGCAAACACCTTTGTAAGATTCGGCGCAACCTGTGCAAGCTTTTGAATGGTATCGCCTGTATATGCACCCAAATCGGCATAGGTGCGGATCGTTTCGGGACGCAAAATATTCTTTGAAATTTCGTCCGGGTCGCTGACTGCTTTCAATAAATAAGCGATGTCACCCGTCCACTTGTAGGTAAGAACAAGATCAAAAATTCGTTTGGATTCCTCGTCGGAAAGGAGTTCACGTGCTACAAAAATTTCGTCGCGGTGTTCATTTGCAAACGCACGGGTGAACAGTCCTTCGCCGAATGAGGGAACATCCGGCGCGAGAAGCGTTGCTTCGCTTGCAATGCGTTTTGCATTTTCCAATACTTCCGGACGGGAGGAACCGAACGCCATCAGCACAACCGGTTTTTCCTTGCAGAACCGCTTTTTTGCATCAGCCCATGACGTAACGGGGAAGCCCCGAAAATCCCGGTTTCGCACGAACCCGTCGCTGGCAAAAATACCGCTGATCAGAATGCTCCGCGCTTCGCAAACGTCTAGAATCTTATCGGCGCCGTTGCCGGTTCCCCAAAGCAAAATGGGACGTTTTTCGGCGTTAAGTCGCTCCCAAATGTCGGGTAAATCGAATAATTTTTCTATCATCGGCGCTCCTTTCCAAAAAAAACAATATACAAAACAGAAAAACAGAAAAACAGGAAACAGAAAAATAAGAAAAAACAAAAAAACAGGAAAAATATCCCCCGAAAATGAATTGACAAAACAGAAAAAAAGGGTATAATTAAGGAAAAAAAAGGGAAAAAGGAGAACAAAAATGGACTGTATTTTCTGTAAAATCATTGAAGGAAGCATTTCTTCGACAAAAGTTTACGAGAATGAAAACGTTTGCGCTTTCCGCGACATTAACCCGATGGCTCCGGTTCATGTGTTGGTCATTCCTAAAATTCACATTCCGAGCATGGATGGAGTGAATAACGAGAACAGCAAATTTGTTGCCGCCATTTTTGAGGCAATTCCCAAGATTGCCGCCGCCGAAGGATTGAAAAACGGCTACCGCGTCATTTCCAACTGCGGCGAGGACGGTTGCCAAAGCGTCAAACATTTGCATTTTCATATTTTGGGTGGCAAAAAACTACCGGAAAAAATGGCGTAAATCCGCATAGAGAAGCAGGGACTGAAAAACAGTCCCTGTTTTTTTAAGTTTTTTCCGTTTTTAACGCTGTTAAAAGAGCGTTTTTTTCATTTGGCAAACTGCCGTCGATCACGCGGTCGAGCAGGGCTTCCAGAACGGCTCCCACCCGTTTTCCGGCTGGAATTCCGAGGGCGATCAGGTCATTTCCGCTTACTGCGAGCGTTGAAAGGGAAACGCAGTCGCCGCGCGAAACAATCGTTTGCAATGCGGCTTTTGCCGTGTGTGTATCGATCCCTTTACATTCCAAAACCGCTAAATAACGGTCAACCGTTTCGGCAGGAGTATTTCGGAGAAGGCGGCGTAAACCGACCTCGGTGGAATCAAGCGGCGTTTTTTGCAATTTGATCAGGGAAACCGTTTTTTCCTGCGTGTCGTTATCGTATCGCAGGCGCAGAAGAGCGCTTTTTGCGTTTTCTTCCGAGTCGAACAGCAAGGAGAGCCGCAGGGGAAGATCCAGCGGCGCATGTTCCAAAAAATCGAGCGTTCGCTGCGTGATGGGGAAGATTTCCGGCAAAAAAACCAAAAATATTTCCGGGTAGTTTTGCAAAATCACCGTCGGCTTTTTTCCGAGGAGCAGTTTGCTCCATTCGATGCGAATTCGCTCTTTGGCAATTCCATCGAGTAAAAAAGCGCAGTTCCGGGCAGCATGTGCGGTGTTTTCTTCCAATTCAAATCCGAGTGCCGAGGCAAAGCGCACGGCGCGTAGAATCCGCAATCCATCCTCGTGAAAGCGTATATCGGCGTTCCCAACACAGCGAATGACACCGTTTTTCAGATCTTTTTGCCCGTCAAAGAGGTCGATCAAGCCTTTTTCGGGGTGATATGCCATGGCATTGACGGTAAAATCGCGGCGCGAAAGATCATCCTCCACCGTTTTGGAAAAGGTGACAACGGTGGGGTGTCGATGATCGGCATAGGCACCGTCCTTGCGAAAAGTGGTGATTTCGAGCGGCTCTTTTTGATAAAGAACTGTTATTGTTCCGTGTTTTGCTCCGGTTTCAATCACGCGGAAATCGGAAAACGCCGAAATCATTTCGGAGGGGGTTGCGCTTGTAGTCAGATCCCAGTCGTTTGGGGATTTGCCGAGCAGACTGTCGCGCACGCAACCGCCCACGGCATAGCATTCGTAGCCGAGGGATTCCAACCGACGGATGGCAAAATCTGCTCCCGGCGAAAGGGGAATCGGTTTCATACGCGCCCTCCTTTTTTAATTTTTATCTATAATCTGATATTCAGCGTTTAATATCGCAAACTCAATACCTTTTCGAGTGGTTTGCGTGCGGCAAAGTAGAGAATCATGCCCAAAGCGAACGCGGCAATCAACTCGCCGGCTCCCACCGTCAAAAAGCAGAACCACCAAGCGTCCGGTACGCCATAGGCATATACCAACACGAAAGGAACAATCAAAGCGTTTGCCAATACCGTTGGAACGGGGACGAGCCATACCGAAACTTTACGCAGAAGATAGCCGAGCAGAGCTCCCAAAAAGGTTGCAAGCGTTCCGAACAGAATATCCTGCCAAACGCACCCGTTTATCAAATTTGAAAGGAAACAGCCAATGGTCAAGCCTGGAATTGCAGCCGGAGTAAAGGCAGAAAGAATACAGAGCGCTTCGGAAATGCGCACCTGGATTACGCCGCTGTCAAGTCCTGCAAGATGGGAAAGAAAGGTCAAAACAACGTAGAGCGCGGCAATGACCCCTGCTTGTACGATGAACAAAATGCTCAGTTTGGTTTTGGTTTTCATAAAATATTTCTCCTTAGTTTTGTTTTACGTGAGGATGGTTTCGAACTCACGTTATCGGCTACCGGAAGCCGACGAAGATAGTATAGCATATTCCATCTCAAATTGCAAGGGGAGAACAAATATCTTTTGTGAGTTGAATCACATTTCATTTTTTATTCTTTTATAGTTTGAAAATCTTTATATTTTTAAAAAAAATTTTTAAAAAAGCGCTTGAACTACTTGACAAATTATATCGGATACGATATAATTTAAAAAAGGAGGGTAATATGAGCGAAGATTATTCATTATTGTTGCTTGAAAATCAAGTCTGTTTTCCGACCTATGCGGTTGCGAATAAGATATTGCGCAGATATCAGCCTTTATTAAAGGAATTAAATCTTACCTATACGCAATATGTTACGATGATGGTTCTTTGGGAAAAGAAAACCGTTAATGAAAAGGATTTGGTCAAAGCATTGTATCTGCAAGCCAATACATTGACGGATCTTTTGAAGAGCTTGCAAAAAAAAGGATTTATTACGATTAACAAATCCGAAATCGACAAGCGCAATATTGTGATCAGTCTTACAGATGAAGGCAGAAAGCTGAAAGAAAAGGCAATCAATGTTCCCAAAACGCTTGCAGATGAACATTGGCTTACGGATGAGGAATTTATGCAATTCAAAATCTTATTGAATAAATTATTACAAGGAGATTGGAACAAATGATTATCAAAGCAGTCAAATTCAGAAAAGACGGTTTTTATACCCAGCCTTTTGCCTTTGGGGGTGAAGAAGGGATGGATCAATTCGATCCTGCCGTGCGTTATCGGGGCAGTTTACAGAATTACCTGATTGACACGGGGGACGAAGTGATCCTCGTTGACACGGGTTTCCCAATCGGAACGCCAGAGGAAACGCCGAATGAGCAATCGCTTGCCTATACCGGCAAAGATATTTGCACCTATATGGATGCCTTTCGAGCACTTGGTTACAAACCGGAACAGGTATCCAAAATACTGCTCACGCACAAGCACGCCGACCATTCGGGCGAACTGAAATCTTTTCCGAACGCAAAGATTTACGTCAACGAAGAGGAAACTGCCGCCGAAGAATTGAAAGGAATTGCCAATATCGTTCCCGTCAAATTTACCGACGGCGCATATTACAATTTTCCCGAAAGTCAAAAAATCACAGACGGTGTTTATTTGATCAAAGCCAAAGGGCATACGAACGGCAACAGTATCGTAATCGTGGAAAACGACGGTCTTTTCTATATGTTGCACGGCGATATTACTTATGTGGACGAAGCGCTTTATGAAAACAAACTGTCGGTCGTGTTTGAGGACCTTGCCGCCGCAAGAGAAACATTTGACAGAGTCAGAGAATTTGTCAAAAATCACCCGACGGTCTATTGCGGAACGCATACACCGCAGGGCTACGAAAATCTGGAAGCCCGTCGCGTGATGGATTTGGACCATCCCGTGCCCACTGCTTTTGCCGAAGTTGATTTTTCCGAGAAAAAAGCAAGCGGCAAATATGTGTGCTCCATTTGCGGATATGTTTACGATCCTGCCGAACATGATGGTGTGGCGTTTGAAGACCTGCCGGACGATTGGAAATGTCCGAGATGCAAACAACCGAAATCAAAATTCAATCAGGCGTAATTTTATTATGGAAACGATCAATAGAGAAAAAGAAATTATTAAAACGAGTTTCATCGGGATCGTTGGAAACGTGTTTTTAGTTGTTTTTAAAGCTTTTGTTGGTATTATTGCAGGCTCCGTTTCGATTATTATGGACGCTGTCAACAACTTTACCGACGCGCTTTCGAGCATTATTACGATCATCGGGACGAAACTCTCCGCAAAAAGAGCGGATAAAAAGCACCCCTACGGATACGGGCGAATCGAGTATATGACCTCCACGCTGATCGCTGTTTTGATTTTGTTTGCCGGCGGTATGGCAGTGTATGAGTCGATACAATCCATCATCGACCATTTCCAAAACGGATCTATGCCGTCATTTGAAACCTATTCTATGATTATTATCGCCGTTGCAATTGTTGTCAAGGTTGCGATTGGATTGTTTTTCAGAAAGAAAGGTCAGAAAATTGAAAGCGAAGCCTTGAAAGCCTCGGGAATGGACGCACTTTTCGATTCGATTCTTTCTACGGCGACCCTGATCGGCATGATTGTTGCAAAGTTTGCCGGCGTGTATGTCGAGGGATATTTGGGCATCTTTATCGGTTTGTTCATTTTAAAAAGCGGTTTCGGTGTGATGAAGGAATCCTTGTCGTCAATGATTGGTGATCGCTTTGAAAGAGAGTATGTTGTTGCCATCAAAGAAGAAATTAACAAAATCGACGGAGTTTGCGGCTGTTATGATCTGATTTTAAACAGTTACGGTCATAATAAAAATATCGGTTCGGTTCATATCGGCGTAAACGAAAGTTTAACGGCAAAGGAAATACAGGTAATTGAAAGAAATATTTCCATGCTTTTGTATTATAAATACAACACGATCATGACGGTTGGTATTTATGCGGAAAATCAATCCGATGAAGTATCAAAAAAGAAGCTCGGAAGTATCCTGGATATCCTTAAGCAATATCCCACCGTTTTGCAGATACACGGCTTTTATGTGGACGAGGAGAAAAAGGAGATCAGTTATGATTTGGTCGTATCGTTTGACGATTCCGAACCGGAGGAAACCATTTGTAAGATCAAAGAAGAAACCGAGCGCTTGAACGAAGGATATTCCGTAGTCGTTCAATACGACCAGGATTTCAGTTTGTCCGAATAATTCGGATAAAACGCTATAGGCAAAGGAATTATCAATACAGAAAAAAATTCGACTTTCAAACACGCTTAAAATTTATTGTTTTTCTTTCATTCGCAGTATTTCATTTTTACTTTTCGCTATTCACTTTTACCCGATTTTCGTTTACGCCGGGGGAAGCGAAAAGTGAAGAGTGAAGAGTGAAGAGTAAAAAATTCCGTTCACATGAGTGAACGGAATTTTTTGGTGGACCTGGTGGGAGTCAGGGCCCAAACACGCGCAACATTTGCAAAATACTTTTCTTCACTGCGGCGCGTGTTCTTCCTATCCTTGCGGATAGGAGATGGGTTGAATCGTAAGTTTCGTCAAAATGGGAGATGGGTCGTATTGCGACCCATCTCCCATTTTGGTGGACCTGGTGGGAGTCGAACCCATGACCTCTGCGTTGCGAACGCAGCGCTCTCCCAACTGAGCTACAAGCCCGTGTGCCTCTTTATTATAGCATAAATGGATTTTTTGTCAAGGTTTTTTCGATTGAAAAGTTAAAAAAGAGTTTTTTTCAAAAAAATGTTGACAAATCGTTTAAAATCCGATATAATAATCATGTTGCCGTGATGCTGGTGTAGCACAGTCGGTAGTGCAGCTGATTCGTAATCAGCAGGTCGTAAGTTCAAGTCTTATCACCAGCTCCAGCAACAAAACGGGGCGTTAGCGCAGTTGGGAGCGCACAACACTGGCAGTGTTGGGGTCAGGGGTTCGAATCCCCTACGCTCCACCAAAAAGCCGGGCGGCGCAAAGCACCGCCCGGCTTTTTGCTGAATCGGTACGATTCAGCTCCTCTCCTATCCGCAAGGATAGGAAGAACACGCGCCGCAGTGAAGAAAAGCATTTTGCAAATGTTGCGCGTGTTTGGGTTCTGAATCCCCGTTCTTATCGCGGCGCTTTGTGCCGCCCGGCTTTTTGCTGAATCGATACGATTCAATCCCTCTCCTATCCGCAAGGATAGGAAGAGCACGCGCCGCAGTGCAGAATCGCGTTTGGAAGATGTTGCGCGTGTTTGGGTTCTGAATCCCCGTTCTTATCGCGGCGCTTTGTGCCGCCCGGCTTTTTGCTGAATCGGTACGATTCAGCCCCTCTCCTATCCGCAAGGATAGGAAGAACACGCGCCGCAGTGCAGAATCGCGTTTGGAAGATGTTGCGCGTGTTTGGGTTCTGAATCCCCGTTCTTATCGCGGCGCTTTGTGCCGCCCGGCTTTTTTTGATTCTTGTTATCCGGTTGACGATTGAATAAATGTTAATAAACGAAAAGGAGGTTTGATCTTATGAGCAAAGCAACCCTTGTCGTACTCGCAGGCGGACTCGGCAGTCGTTTCGGCGGCAACAAGCAAATTTCCGGCGTTGGTCCGAACGGCGAATTTTTGATGGAGTATTCCATTTTTGACGCTATTTCGGCAGGATTTGACCATATTGTTTTCATTCTCAAAGCCGAAATGGTAGAGAATGTTAAATCCAAGTTTACAGGGAAATATCCCGGCGTTAAGTTTGACTATGCCGTGCAGGATTATTCTACCATTCCCGCGTTCTACAAAATCCCGGCGGATCGTCAAAAGCCGTTCGGAACGGTGCATGCCGTGCTTGCGGCAAAAGAATTCCTCGATTCTCCCTTTGCCACCGTCAACGCCGACGACTACTACGGAAAGGAAGCCTATCGTATTCTTGTTTCTATGCTCGGCTCATCGAAGAGCGCGGGGGACGGCGCAATGGTGCCTTATATCCTCGGCAATACCATGAGCCCCAACGGCGGTGTGACGCGCGGCGTTTGCAGAATTGCATCCGGACTTCTGCAAACGGTTGTTGAGACAAAAAACATTCACTATGCGCCCGACGGCAGCATTCTTTCGGATAGTGGTATTTTGAGCGCTGACGAGGTGGTTTCCATGAACATTTGGGGATTTCACCCTGCATTTGTTCCTGTGATGCAATCCTACTTTGAAACCTTTTTGAAAGGACTTTCGCCGGACGAACTGAAAGCCGAATGTCTGCTTCCGATTATGGTGGACGATTTGCTAAAGGCAGGGAAGCTTCAGGTAAGGGCGGAAGCCTCGCCCGACCGCTGGTTTGGTTTGACCTATCAGGAAGACCGCGCGGCGGTGGTGGAAGAACTTGCGAAACTTCACCAAAGCGGCGCATATCCCCCGGTGCTGAAATAAAAAACGCCAAAAAAGGCATTCGCTTTTGCGAATGCCTTTTTTGGTTAAGCGCATAATACATATGCTGTGCTTTTTTAAGTGAAATTGCCGCCTTTGGCGGCAGTGATATTGTGCCTTACGGCACAGTGATATTTTGCGGCGTTGCCGCAAAGTGATATTATATTCGCCTTTCAAACTGCGCGGAGCGCAATATCACTCGGCGTAGCCGAATATCACTGCGAAGCAATATCACTCGCAGACCCTACCACACGAATTGCTGTTCGCAATTCGGCGGGGGCCCCGGGGGCGGCGAATATAACTGAAAGAAACCTGATTTGCAGGGCAAATCAGGTTTCTTTCTGGAGCTGGTAATCAGAATCGAACTGATGACCTCGTCATTACCAATGACGTGCTCTACCGACTGAGCCATACCAGCAAATCGGTTTCTCACCGACCTTTGATATTATACCAAACTATGCCCCTTTTGTCAATACATTTTTTAAAAAAATTTGAAAATCGCTGTAAAAGTGTAAAAAAGACCACCGACCGTCGGAATTTTCCGGCGGTCGGCGGTCTGTTATCGTAGGACAGATGTTGAATTGAGGCGAAATTATTTGATTTCGACGGATGCGCCTGCTTCTTCGAGAGCGGCTTTGACCTTGTCGGCCTCGTCCTTGGAAACGCCTTCTTTGATTGCCTTCGGAGCAGCTTCAACCAGGTCTTTTGCGTCTTTCAGACCCAAACCGGTGATCTCGCGAACGACTTTGATAACGTCCAGCTTCTTAGCGCCGAAGTTAGCAAGAATAACGTCGAACTCGGTTTTCTCTTCAGCAGCGGCAGCCGGAGCAGCGCCTGCAGCGGCAACAACGCCGACGGGAGCAGCGGCGGATACGCCAAACTCTTCCTCAACAGCCTTTACCAGGTCGGAGAGTTCCAGAATGGTAAGGGATTTGATCTCTTCCAGAATGTTTGTAATCTTTTCGGATGCCATTGTAAAATACCTCCAAAATTTTTTGTTAGATTAGTCTTTTTTCGACAAGCGGTGTCGGGACCGGCGGAGAACCACTCCGCATTCGGTTGATTATGCTTCGGCAGGAGCCTCGGCGGTTGCTTCTGCAGGTGCGGCTTCGGGAGCGGCTTCGCCGCCTTTATCCACGACCGCCTGCAAAGCGTAAGCAAAGCTGTAAAGGGGCGAACGGATGGAACCAAGGAACTTTGCGATAAGCGTTTCCTTCGAGGGAATCTCGGCAAGCGCCTTGACGGAATTTGCGTCGATGACGTTTCCGTCTACGTAGCCGGCGAGAATCTGGAAGGATTCGATCTTCTCGGCATACTCCTTGAGCACCTTTGCGGCAACAACGGGATCCTTCTCGCTGATGGCGATTGCCGTCATACCGCTCAAATGCTGTTTCAGTTCTCCGTAGCCAACTTCATCGCAAGCTCTGCCGGTCAGGGTGTTCTTCATAACAACGTATTTCACACCCGCGTTGCGAAGCGCCTTGCGCATGGCAGTATCTTTATCTACCGTGATGCCCTGGTAGTTGACCAGAACGCCGGCGGCGGAATTCTTGATCTGCTCGGCAAGATCAGCAACGATCTTTTGCTTTTGAGCCAGAATGGAATTGCTGGGCATTTTGTTTCTCCTCCTGTGTAAAGTGGAAAATAAAAAATCTTTCCTCCGGCAAGCCTGTTTTTTGCCGAGAAGAAAGATTCAAACGCATTCCGCACGCGATTGCATACGGGTATTCAAATCGCTCCTCGGCAGGATAAGCTGAGCTTTTACCGGAACCTGCTGTCTTCGGATAACGGGGATATTATATCATAAGGAAACGGAGTTGTCAATACTTTTTTTGAAAATAGTAACGGAAAATTAAAATTTATTTTTCGGGGTAAATTCCTTGCCGCGAATCAAATAGTCAATCGAAACGTCAAAATAGTCGGAAAGCAACAACAGCATAGGAACGTCGGGGGAGCGCTTGTCGTTTTCATAATAGGAGAGCGCTTCGCGGCTGATGGAAAGATCCATTGCCACTTTCAACTGGCTCAATTTTTTCTTTTTCCGAATTTGTTTTAAGCCAATCATCAAAAAAACCCCTTTCTCCTATTGACTTTATTGTAACATTGTGTTACAATGATTTATGTAACATTTTGTTACATATCAAAAAAATAAAAAAGAAGGAGAAAGAAAATGGCATTTATTGTAGTAGAGCTACAAGGGGAAAAGACTGCGGGGGGATACTTGAAAATCGACGGTAGAAATGAAACGCACCTTTCTGACGATTTGATTATTGAGGTTTCACCCGGAACGCATCATCTCACTTTTTCCAATCAATCGGATATGAGGGAGGCAGGAAAGGCACTTTTGAATTTGGTTACTGACGGAACCCTTGGAAACAGTGTTGCCGATCAATACGGAATTACTGAAGTTTTTAGTGGAAGAACAATTATGATGCTTACAGTCGTTTCTGGACCTTTGGGAGAAATTCTTTCGGCACCGAGTTATAAAAAAGCTGAAGCCGACGATGAAACCCTGAAAAGCATTACTGAGGAATATGCCAAGCGGATGAATCCAAGCGGCGAATACGCTAAGAGTCTGGAAGAGAAAGATACCAAATGGTTCAAAAAGTCCATTCTTTTCAGTCTTTTAACTTTTCCAACCGTAGTAATTCCAGGTATTCTGGGCTTGGTTTCTTGGTGGAAGAAAATCCAATTTATCAAAACATACGGATATAAACCGAAAGGTTCGGGCTTGGCTTATTTTATCAGCCTCATTTCGGGAATCGGCGGACTTGTTCTTTGGTTTTATGTTTTGCCAAGAAGCGGACTTCTTTAACTTAATTAAAAGGAAAGAACAGCATTGTCACAGTTGATTGACAATGCTGTTCTTTACACAAATACATTTAGAATAAGACTAAATTCTATTTTAATCTTTCTGATTCTTCAAAATGCGTTCGGCGGAGGCAATAAGGCGCTCGCGGAGCCATTCCGGCTCAATCACGCGAAAATCAGCTTGCAGGGAGATTAGTGAACCGAGAAACTTTTCAATGCTGTGAAATTCGCAAGCAAATTGTCCTTTTCCAAGCCGTTCGGTGATGTAAGGCGTTAGCTCCATAATAGTAAGCCGATCGAAAAGTTCCAGCGTTGCCGTATAGGGGATTTGCATTTGGATAATGGATTCTGAGGCGGCAAGGTCTTCGGCGTTTTGCACGTCAGCAATTCCGGGCAGATAGATGTCGTCGTTATCCGATGTTAGAAGAAGGGGCAATTGGAACGGTTCGGTATAGTAGAATCCGCGTCGTGCTGCGTCGTATTCAATCGGCGCGCCCATCTTTTTTTTCAAAAAATCGATGTCCCTTTGCGCTTGCCTGGGCGAGATGTGAAATCGTTCGGCGAGCCGCCGCGCATTGGGGTAGCTTTTGTTGATCAGCCGTTTATGGAGCCATTGAATGCGTGTGTTGGCGTTCATACGTCGCTTTCCTCCCTTTCGGGGGCTTTGGGAGACTCGGCGACAGGCTGATCCTCAATTTTTTTTGCCGGTATCAGCATTTGCAAAAGCCGGAAGCAAGCAAAAAGTCCGACGCCGATTAAGAAGGGGGCGGCGGCAACATAAAGCGCCTGCGTTTCTTTTTTCGTGAAGAAGAGGTAAAGCCCGACTGATCCGGCGCTGAAACAAAGGGCTGTGCAAAGAACGGTTAAGATCGGGATTAGGAGACGATCAAACCGTTTTGTGAGCAGACGGCATTCCGCTGTGATATAGAGCATTGCGGCAAGAAGCGCCATTTGCATTAAAATTTTTGTTGGTGCGTTCATTTCCACCGACATATCAAAATAAATAGTGGCGTTATGAGCGATGGTTGCCGCGATGGCAGAAAAGCCGCTCCAAAGGAGAACTTTACCGTACATTTTTGCAACGGTGCAGGCACAGAGAGTGAAAAAGACGGATGAAAGCAACGTCAGTACGCCGATCAGTACTTTTCCGGCAATCAAAAGCCAAACAGCTGATGCGAGTGCGCCGAACGCCGCAAAAAGCGCGGCTCTGGAGGGAACCGGTGCGGCGGTCAAAGAATCCGGCTCTCTTTTAGCGAGGATTGCACCGACGATTCCGCAGGCGACCGCGAGAAGGAGCAGGATTGCCGCTACGGTGGGCAGGGCATTGCCGGAAGCAAAATAACGGGAAACCGAAGGATCGAACGCCGTTGCATAAGCAACCAGCAGAAAAACGGTTCCTGCCAATGCCAAAAGGGGTGCGGCAATCAGAAAAAGCAAAAACAGACGGGATCTTTTCATAGAAAACATTCCTTCTTCGTTGTTAATTTTATTTGATTTCATAGTTATTGCTTTGTTTGTTTCATTATTATATTATTATATCACACATTTTGCTTAAAAAAATGAACAAATTGTGACAATTTGCTATTTGTTCAAATTTTCTTCATATTTTTGTGTTATTATAAGAAACGCACGGACGCGTGTATATAGAAAAAACATATTTTTGAGCCGTTGATTCGTAAAATTTTTAATTTGTAATTGAATTTTTGCTGAAAATATGGTTGCCTTTTTTTATTTTAGCAGCATTTTTGTATATATTGAATAAAAAAATGCAAAAACAATGCGAAAAGTTCTATGTTTATAACAATATGAAATTATTGACAAATTCGCATTCTTTTGTTATAATATTAAAGCTTGATATGCGATGAAGCGAGAGGTTGCTTTCGGGGGACGCTCCGAAAGGGAATTTTCGCAGAGTATGTCCGTTAACCGGGCGAAAAGGTATGCACTGAGACACTTCAAAACGTCGCAAACGTGCGGCGAAGCTCTCTGACGTTTCTTTGAGATCCCCCGGAATTTGTGCCGGCAGATGCTGATGCCGGAACAAACTCCGTATTTTTCAGGGGATAAAAGAAACGCACGGAACAGTGTTAAAGGAAATGCCGACCTTGCCAAACACGCGGTTCGCGGCTGTTCGTTTCCTTTTATTATATAAAGGGCTTCCGCGACAAGCGAAATCTGATAAGGAGGCACAACAAAATGGCGATTAAAGAAAAAATCAGAGTCAGACTCAAGAGCTACGATCACGTTCTGATTGACACTGCGGCAAAGAAAATTGTTGAGGTTGCACAGCGCAACGGCGCCGAGTATTCGGGACCGATTCCGCTGCCTACCGAGCGCGAGATTATTACGATCCTTCGCTCTGTTCACGTCAATAAGGACAGCCGCGAGCAGTTTGAATACCGCACGCACAAGAGACTGATCGACATCATCAAACCCTCGCAGAAGGTTGTTGATGCGCTGATGAACGTAGAACTTCCCGCCGGCGTTGAGATTGAAGTTAAACTGTAAAAAACGGTTTCTTATCAAGCAACTTTAATCCGCGACGAAAGCGGCACAAAGACAACAGTCGAGCCTCGTGCAACCCCGCGAGACGATCGGCAACTTTGTAAGTCATGTTGGCGCAGGTGCGTCAACCAATAATTTACAGGAGGAAAGAAAATGAAAAAGGGTATTATCGGTAAGAAACTCGGTATGACGCAGATCTTTGATGAAAAAGGCAACGTCATTCCGGTAACGGTTATCGAAGCCGGCCCGTGCGTAGTCGCACAGAAAAAGACCGTCGAAAACGACGGCTACAACGCTCTTCAACTTGGATTTGAAGAAGTGAAGGAAAAGCACCTTACCAAAGCTGAAAAGGGACACTTCGCTGCTGCAGGCGTTCCGATGAAGAAACACCTCAAAGAATTCCGCTTGGACGATTGCTCTGCAAACGTCGGCGATTTGATCACGGTTGAAACCTTCGCCGCCGGCGAAAAGGTTGATGTGACCGGTATGACCAAAGGCCGCGGATTTACCGGCGCTGTGAAACGCTGGAATCACCACACCCTCTGCTCGACGCACGGCGTTGGTCCGATTCACCGCGAGGTTGGTTCTATGGGTGCAAACTCCACGCCTTCTCGTGTTTACAAAAACAAGAAGATGGCTGGACAATACGGTAACGAACAGGTGACGATCCTCAACCTTGAGGTTGTGAAGATTGACGCCGAAAAGAACTTGATTGCGGTCAAGGGCGCGATTCCCGGCGCGAAAAACGGGATCGTGTTCGTCCGCGATTCCGTGAAAGCCTGATCGGAAGGAGGAAAACAACAATGCCAGTCGTAAAAATCGTAAATATGTCCGGCAAGGCAGTCGATGAGCTGATGCTGAATGACAAAATCTTCGGCGCAGATGTCAACAGTGCTGTTCTCCATGCCGCGGTCAGAGCTTATCTGATGAATCAAAGACAGGGTACCCAATCCACGCTGACGCGCACCGAGGTTTCCGGCGGCGGTAAAAAACCGTGGAGGCAAAAGGGGACCGGCAGAGCCCGTCAGGGTTCCACTCGTTCTCCTCAGTGGACGCACGGTGGTGTTGCTCTCGGTCCGAAGCCCAGAGATTACCGCCTGTCCCTGAATAAGAAGGTTCGCAAGCTCGCGCTGTTCAGCGCACTTTCGGATAAGGTTGCAAACGGCGACCTCGTCGTGATTGACAGCCTGAAAGTGGAAAAGCCTTCCACCAAGACTATGGTTTCCATGTTCAAGGCACTTGGCTTTGAAGAAACCTACACCAAAACCTACAAGACCATTGCGGTCAAGGACGGTCAGGTGGAGCACGGAACCGAAACGCGCGAAGCGACCAGAGCTCTCAGCACGCTGGTTGTGCTTGACAGCAACGACAAGAACGTGATCAGAAGCTGCAACAACATTCCCAAGGTTGAGACCACGCAGGTCGGCACCCTCAACGTTTATGAGGTGCTCAAGGCTCGCAAGGTTGTTCTGACTGTTGAAGCAGTGAAGAAACTTGAGGAGGTGTATGCGTGATGAAATTCGCTCAGGATATTATCATCAGACCGATCATCACCGAAGAGGCAATGGATCTTCTGCAAAAGAAGACCTATGTGTTTGAAGTTGCCAAAGACGCAACCAAACCCGAAATTGCCAAGGCGATTGAGGAAGTCTTCGCATCCAGCAAAATCAAGGTTGCAAGCGTTCGCACTATCAACATGAAGAAAAAGCCGAAAAGACTCGGCGTTCACTCGGGATATACTTCCGCTTGGAAGAAAGCGGTTGTTACTTTGACTCCTGATTCGGGCGAGATCGAGTTCTTTGAAGGTCTGAACTAATGTAGGAGGGAATCGAAATGCCTACGGTAAAGTATAATCCAACAACTCCGGCAAGACGGAACATGAGCGTTCCTTCCTTTGAGGAGATTACCAAATTCTCTCCGGAGAAAAGTTTGATCGCTATTAAAAAGAAGCATTCCGGACGCAACAGCTACGGTCGCATCACCGTTCGTCATCGCGGCGGCGGAAATAAGATCAAATATCGTATCATCGACTTCAAACGTCAAAATCCGAATGCGAACACGGTTCTCGGAATCGAATACGATCCGAACAGAACCGCTTATATCGCACTGCTCCAGGATACGGAAGGCAACAAGAGCTATGTGATCGCTCCCGAAGGTCTGAAGACCGGCGACGTGATCTATTCCGGTCCCGAAGCGGATATCAAGCCCGGCAACACGCTGCCGATCGCCAATATTCCGGTTGGTACCGTGATCAACAACATCGAGATCTATCCCGGCAAGGGCGCTCAGCTCGTTCGCTCCGCCGGCGCTATGGCGCAGTTGATCTCCAAAGAGGACAACGGCATGGCACAGATCCGTCTTCCTTCCGGGGAAGTTCGCTTCATCCGTTTGGACTGCAAAGCCACCATCGGTCAGATCGGCAATGTCGAACATGACACGGTGAAGGTTGGTAAAGCCGGTAAGACCAGACACAAGGGTATCCGTCCCACCGTTCGCGGTTCGGTTATGAACCCCTGCGATCACCCTCATGGTGGTGGTGAAGGTAAGTCCCCGATCGGTCACCCCGGTCCGGTAACTCCTTGGGGCAAGCCTGCTCTCGGTTATAAGACCCGGAACAAGAAGGCTCGCACCAACAAGTTCATCGTGAAACGTAGAAATGCGAAATAAGGAGGGAATGTAAAATGAGCAGAAGCAGTAAAAAAGCACCTTTCGTTGAAGAGAAACTCTTCACTCGCATTGAAGCGATGAATGCCAACGGCGAAAAGAAGGTCCTGAAGACCTGGTCTCGCGCGTCCACCATTTTCCCCGAATTTGTCGGACACACCATTGCCGTTCACGACGGTAAAAAACACATTCCGGTGTATATCACCGAAGATATGGTTGGTCACAAGCTCGGCGAATTTGCACCTACGCGCACCTTTAAAGGTCATGCAGGTTCCAAAACATCCAACAACGGTAAGTAATTGTAAAGGGAGGTTCATTTCAACATGGAAGCAAGAGCATATTTGAAATATGCAAGAATTTCCCCACGCAAGGTACAGATCGTTCTTGATCTGATCCGTGGCAAGGATGTTGCCGCCGCTATGGGAATTCTGAAAAACAAACCGAGAGCCGCTTCGGAACTTTTGATCAAGCTGTTGAACAGCGCGATTGCAAATGCGGAAAACAATTTCCAAATGGATGCATCTAAACTTTATATCTCCGAGTGCTTCGTTACCGCCGGTCCGACCCTGAAACGGATTATGCCGCGCGCAAAGGGAAGCGCTGACCGCATCCTGAAAAGAACCAGCCATGTTACCATGGCGGTTAAAGAGAGAGACTGAAAGGAGGAAACAAGAGAATGGGACAGAAAGTAAATCCCCACGGTTTGCGCGTGGGCGTGATTAAAAACTGGGATTCGAGATGGTTCGCAAAAGATGAAGTCTTCGGCGATACGCTTGTTTCCGACTACAACGTCAGAAAGTATCTCAAAACGACTCTTTACGACGCAGGAATCTCCAAAATCGAGATTGAACGCGACGGTCACAGAGTTCGCGTTTTCGTGAACTGCGCTAAACCGGGTATGGTTATCGGTCGCGGTGGTTCCGAAATCGAAAAGTATCGTCTGCAGCTGGAAAAAATGGTTGGTATGCCGGTCGCTCTCAACGTTGTTGAGATCCGTCAACCCGATTTGGACGCCCAGCTCGTTGCCGAGAACATTGCAAAACAGATCGAAAACCGCGTTGCTTTCCGCCGCGCTATGAAAATGGCGATTCGGAACACCATGCGCCTTGGCGCACGCGGAATTAAGGTCAACTGCGGAGGTCGTCTTGCCGGTGCCGATATCGCAAGAAGCGAGCACTACCACGAAGGCACCATTCCGCTGCAAACCCTGCGCGCCGACATTGAGTACGGTTTTGCGGAAGCAAATACCACTTACGGTAAAATCGGCGTTAAGGTTTGGATCTACAAGGGTGAAATTTTGAACGAGGTCAACAGACCCGGTAGCCCCAGAAGAGATCGCAGAGACGATCGTCGCGGTGGTGATCGCCGTGACAATCGCGGACCGAGAGGTGATCGCCGTGACGGCGGACGCCGCGACGGTCAAAGAACCGGTGCTCCTCGCCGCGAAGGCGGAGAACGCCGCGAAAGAACTCCGAAAGAAGGAGGCGCAAAATAATGTTAATGCCGAAAAGAGTTAAATTCCGTCGCGTTCAGCGCGGCAGAATGAAGGGCAAGGCCTCCCGCGGAACCACCATCAGCAACGGTTCGTTCGGATTGGCGGCTTTGGAGCCCGCATGGATCACCAGCAACCAGATTGAAGCAGCCCGTATCGCTATGACGCGTTATATCCGCCGTGGCGGTCAGGTTTGGATTAAAATTTTCCCGGATAAGCCGATTACCGAAAAGCCTGCCGAAACGCGTATGGGTTCGGGTAAAGGTTCGCCCGAATATTGGGTAGCGGTTGTGAAACCGGGCAGAATTCTGTTCGAGATGGACGGTGTTTCCGAAGAGGTTGCAAAGGAAGCAATGCGTCTTGCAGGGCACAAACTTCCCATCAAGACCAAGTTTGTTACCAAAACGTCCGAAGTAAAGGAGGGTTAAGCCGATGAAAGCAGCAGAACTTAGAAAAATGTCTGTTGGCGAATTGGAAGCTAAATTGAAAGAGCTCAAAACCGAGCTGTTCAATCTCCGGTTCCAGCACGCGATCAATCAACTTGACAACCCTCATAAATTGACCGAGGTGAAACACGACATCGCGCGTGTCATGACGGTTCTTCAGGAAATGAAGAAGGAGGCATAATCAGCCATGGCAGAAGAAAGAGCATTGAGAAAAACCCGCGTCGGTATCGTCGTCAGCGATAAGATGGACAAAACCGTTGTGGTTGCCGTTCAGGATAACGTAAAACATCCGCTTTACGGCAAAATCGTGAAGAGAACTCTCAAACTGCACGCACAGGATGATGAAAACGCCTGCGGCGTTGGCGACAGAGTCCGCCTCATGGAAACCAGACCGCTCTCCAAAACCAAGAGATGGCGCGTTGTCGAAATCATTGAGAAGGCAAAATAATCTTGCCCGTGCAATGAATGAAGTTATTCACTTAATCACGAATAGTAAATACGTCGTAGCGTATTGAATCAGTAGGAGGAAAAGAAAGTGATTCAGCAACAAAGTTTAATGAAAGTTGCCGATAACACGGGCGCAAAGGAACTGATGTGCATCAGAGTCCTTGGCGGTACGGGCAGAAGATATGCCAATATCGGTGACATTGTTGTCTGCGCGGTCAAGAAAGCTGCTCCGGGCGGCGTCGTCAAAAAAGGCGAAGTCGTGAAAGCGGTCGTTGTTCGTACCGTGCATGGCGTAAAGAGAGCCGACGGCTCTTATATCAAATTTGATGAGAATGCGGCGGTCATCATCCGTGAAGACAAGACTCCTCGCGGAACCCGTATCTTTGGGCCGGTCGCAAGAGAACTCCGCGAGAAAGAGTATTTGAAGATTCTTTCTTTGGCGCCGGAAGTACTTTGAGGAGGTAACAAACAATGGCAAATTTGCACATTAAAAAAGGCGATACCGTTGTGGTTCTCTCCGGAGATGACAAGGGCGTTATCGGCGAAGTAATTGCAACTTCCCCTGCGGAAGGAAAAGTACTCGTAAAGGGTGCTAACATGATTCACAAGCACGTAAAACCTCGCCGTCAAGGCGAGAGCGGCGGCATTGTTGACGCCGAAGGCGCCATCTACGCCAGCAAAGTGGCGCTTTACTGCCCCGCCTGCAAAAAAGGCGTTCGCGTAAAAGTTGAAATCGCAGATGGCAAAAAGACCCGCGTTTGCACCAAATGCGGCGCCAAATTCAATTGAGGAGGGAAACGACCATGGCAAGATTAAAAGACCTTTATAAAGCCGAGATTGCTCCCGCACTCATGAAAAAGTACACCTACAAGAGCGTTATGCAGATTCCGAAGCTTGACAAAATCGTTGTCAACGTCGGCGTCGGTGACGCAAAGGACAACTCCAAGGCTCTGGACGCGGTTCTTGCTGATTTGGCAATTATCACCGGTCAGAAAGCCATTCCCACCACTGCAAAGAAATCGGTTGCAAACTTCAAAATCCGTCAGGGTATGAAGATCGGTGCAAAAGTAACTTTGCGCGGCGACAGAATGTATGAGTTTATGGATCGTCTGTTCAACTTCGCACTTCCGAAAGTACGCGACTTTAAGGGAATTAACCCCAACGCGTTTGACGGAAGAGGCAACTACGCGCTCGGTTTGAAGGAGCAGCTGATCTTCCCCGAAATCGAATACGATAAGGTTGAAAAGATCCGCGGCATGGATATCTGCTTCGTTACAACGGCAAACACCGATGAAGAAGCACGCGAGCTGCTGACGCTGTTCGGCGCTCCGTTCGCGAAATAATCAGGGAGGTAAAGACGATGGCAAAGAAATCCATGATCCTCAAACAGCAGAAGGAACAAAAATTCTCCACCAGAGAATATAACCGCTGCAAAATCTGCGGACGTCCCCATGCCTATCTTCGCAAATTCGGCATTTGCCGTATTTGCTTCCGCACGCTTGCCTACAAAGGTCAGATTCCGGGCGTAAAGAAGGCATCCTGGTAATCCGCACCCCCACCTATCGGCAGGAAATCAAGACCAGCCAAAGCGCAGTTGGATTTAACCGCCGATACGCCGCCCCAAAAAGGGCAGCAAGAAAAATGAAACTTGCATCAGGAGGAAAATTGAAATGCAAATGTCAGACGTAATTGCCGATATGCTTACCAGAATTCGGAACGCGAACGACGCGAAACATCCGACGGTAGACATTCCGGCATCCAACATGAAAAAAGCGATCGCCCAAATCCTCGTTGAGGAAGGGTATGTCAAATCCTATCAGGTCGTCGAAGACGGCAAGCAGGGAACCATTCGCGTAACGTTGAAATATCTCCCCGGCAAGGGCAAGGTCATTCGCGGTATCCGCCGCGTATCCAAACCCGGTCTGCGGATCTATGCAGGTTGCGAGGATATGCCCAGCGTAATGAACGGACTCGGCATTGCGATCGTTTCCACATCCAAGGGTATCATGACGGGCAAGAAAGCACGCGAACTGAATGTTGGCGGCGAAGTTCTTGCTTTCGTATGGTAATCGGAATGGGAGGTAACTGAAAATGTCAAGAATCGGAAGAATGCCCATTGCGATCCCTGCCGGCGTTACGGTTGATGTTGCCGAAGGCAATGTTGTTACCGTCAAAGGCAAACTCGGGACCCTGACCCAAACCTTCAGCCCCCGTATGACCATCAAGGTTGAAGGTGCTGAAGTGATTATTTCCCGTCCTACGGACGAAAAAGAAGATCGGAGTCTTCATGGACTCACTCGCGCACTGCTGCACAACATGGTAGTCGGCGTTTCCGAAGGATTCTCCAAGAAACTGGAGATCGTCGGCGTTGGTTACAAGGTTGTTAAGCAGGGCAAAACCATCCAGCTGTACCTTGGTCACTCGCTGGTTTCCACCGGACTTCCGCAGGCAAAATACTGCCTGACTGAAGAGAACGGCATTACCTTTGATGTACCGGACCCCAACACGATCATCGTAAAGGGTATCGACAAACAGATGGTTGGTCAAACCGCTGCAGTGATTCGCGGCAAACGTCCGCCCGAACCCTATCACGGCAAGGGTGTGAAGTATGCAGGCGAATATATCCGCCGCAAGGCCGGTAAAGCCGGCAAGGGCAAATAATAGAAAGGAGTGAAGTGACATGGTAACCAGAAAAGATGCAAACAAAGCCCGTCTGAAGAGACACAAACGGGTCAGAGCAAAAATCTCCGGTACTGCGGAGCGTCCGCGTCTGGCTGTGTATCGTTCCAACGCGAACATCAGCGCACAGATCATTGACGACGTCAAGGGCGTAACCCTGGCAAGCGCTTCCACTTTCGGAAAAGCCTTTACCGAAAACGGCGGCAACAAGGCTGCTGCAAGAGAGATCGGCAAACAGATTGCTCAGAAGGCGATCGCAGAAGGCATTACCGAAGTCGTTTTCGACCGCGGTGGCTATCTGTATCACGGACGTGTATCGGAACTGGCTGAAGGCGCTCGCGAGGGCGGCCTGAAGTTCTGATTTTCCGGTTTATACACTGTTCAATCATTTTATTGAACAAATTGGAGGAAAAACAATGTCAGAAAAATTCAATCCCGCTGAGCATGACCTGAAAGAGCAACTGATCTTCTTGAACCGTGTTTCTAAAACGGTCAAGGGCGGTCGTATTGCCCGGTTTGCCGCGTTGATGGTCGTTGGTGACCAAGCAGGCCACGTTGGCGTTGGCCTTGGAAAAGCTGCCGAAGTTCCCGAAGCAATCCGCAAGGGAATTGAGGACGCAAAAAAGAATATGGTGGCGGTATCCTTGAAGGGTACTTCCATTCCGCACGAAGTGATCGGCGTTTACGGAGCCGGCAAAGTGCTTCTTAAGCCTGCCGCTCCCGGTACCGGTATCATTGCAGGCGGCAAAGTGCGTATGGTTCTGGAAGCCGCAGGCATTAAGAACATTCGCGCAAAGTGCCTGCGCTCCAACAACCCGACCAACGTTGTAAAAGCAACGATGGAAGGTTTGAAGGAACTGCGTACCATCGAGCAGGTCGCTAAGATCCGCGATATCCCTGCGGATCAGGTCAAGAAGGCATAAGGGGGTAAACGACCATGAAAAAAGCAAAAGAGACTTTCGTAAAGGTCACCCTGACCAAAAGCTTGATCGCCGCTCTGCCCAAGCAGAAGGCAACCGCGAAAACGCTGGGTCTTTGTAAGATCGGCGATAGCACGGTACAAAAAAACGACGCCGTCCTGGGCGGCAAAATTCGCGTTCTTGCTCACCTTGTGAGCGTTGAGGACGTGAAAGAAAACGCTAAAGGAGGAAAGGCAGAATGAAACTTCATGAACTTTCTCCTGCGCCCGGTTCGGCGAAAGCCGCATGGCGCAAGGGCAGAGGTCCCGGATCCGGCAACGGAAAAACCGCAGGCAAGGGTCATAAAGGACAAAACGCGCGCTCCGGCGGCGGTGTTCGTCCCGGATTTGAGGGCGGACAGTTCCCGATTTACAGAACCCACCCGAAGAGAGGCTTCAAAAACCATTTCGCTATTAACTATGCAACCGTGAATGTCGGCGATCTTGAAAAGTTTGTCAACGATTCCGTCATCGACATCGACGTTCTGCTCGCGGCTAAAGTGATCCGCAAGCCGATGGATGGTGTTAAGATTCTCGGAAAAGGCGAATTGACCAAGAAACTGACAGTGAAGGCAGCGGCATTCTCGGCATCTGCCAAAGAGAAGATTGAGGCAGCAGGCGGCAAGGCAGAGGAGGTATAAGGATGTTTCAGACGTTTAAGAACGCGTGGAAAATCCCGGATCTCCGGAAAAAAATGCTCTTTACCCTGATGATCATTCTCCTTTACCGCATTGGTGCAAACCTGTTCGTTCCGTTTGTCAATGTTGACGCAATCGTCAGCCAGACGCACACCCAAGAGCTGACTGCAGGCGTTTTCGGAATGCTCAGCCTGTTCTCGGGCGGTGCATTTGAGCAGGCAACCCTGTTCGCGCTTTCGGTTTCGCCGTATATCACCGCATCTATCGTCATCCAGCTCTTGACGATTGCCATTCCTGCATTGGAGCGGCTTTCCAAACAGGGCGAGGAAGGCAAAAAGAAGATCAACCAGATCACGCGTATCGTAACGGTCGTCCTTGCTTTGATCACTGCTTACGGATATGTGAAATTGCTCGAAAGTTACGGCTTGTTGCTGATTGATAAAGAGGCAAACAAAGCAATGTACTATTTCGGCATGGTGACCATGGTTGCGGCATTCTGTGCCGGTGCTTCGATCATTATGTGGCTTGCTGAGCGCATCAATGATTACGGAATCGGCAACGGTATTTCTATCATCCTGTTCGCAAACATCATTTCCCGTGCAGCTACGATGATTACCGAACTGCGCAACCTGATGATGTCTTCCAACTATGATGAGATTACCAGCCAGCAGCAATGGAAAACCGGCGGCGAACTTGCCATCGGTATTACCGAAGTCGTTATCTTTGTGGTCGTTTTTGCTGCATTGATCGGCTTTATCGTTTGGTTTACCAATTCGGAAAGAAGAATTCCGATTCAATATGCCAAACGCGTGGTCGGACGCAAAATGTATGGCGGACAAAACAGCAATCTGCCGCTTAAGCTCAACATGGCAGGTGTTATGCCCATCATCTTTGCAAGCTCCATCGTTTCCATCCTTCCCACCATTGCTAATTTTACGGGCGGCGGTTTCCAAACCTTCGTTCAAAACTGGTTGGATAGCGGAACACCTATTTATATCATTTCCTATATTGTTCTGATTTGGTTGTTCTCTTATTTCTACATTATGATTTCTTTCAATCCTGTAGAAGTATCGAACAATATCAGAAGTCAGGGCGGCTCGGTTCCGGGTATTCGCCCCGGTAAACCGACCTCGGATTATATCAAGAAGATCCTGAACCGTATTACCACGCTTGGCGCATTCTTCCTGATTTTGGTTGCCGGTGTTCCGATGATTATCGGTGCAACCGTTCCGGATTTCGCAAGACTTGCCACATTCGGCGGTTCTTCGTTGCTGATTCTCGTTGGTGTTGCACTGGAGACCGCACAGCAGCTCGAAGCGCAAATGTCGATGCGGAACTACAAGGGTTTCTTGGATAATTGATTGCAGAAAGGAACCAACTCCACATGAAAATTATTTTACTTGGAGCACCCGGAGCGGGAAAAGGAACCCAATCTGCAAACATTTCCGAAAAATACAACATTCCTGCGATTGCTACGGGTGATATTCTCCGTGCGGCAATCAAAAACGGAACCGAACTCGGCAAAGCCGCAAAGTCGTATATCGACGCCGGCAAGCTGGTTCCGGACGAAGTTGTAATCGGAATCATCAAAGACTATCTCGGCTCCGATGCCTGCAAAAACGGCTTTATTCTCGATGGCTTTCCGCGCTCAATCCCTCAGGCGGAGGCGCTGGACGCTATGGGCGTAAAGATCGACGTTGTGCTTTCCATCGAAGTTCCGGATGAAAAGATCATTGAACGCATGAGCGGACGTCGCGTCTGCCCGTGCGGAGCATCTTACCACGTGCTTTACAAAGCACCTGCAAAAGAGGGAATTTGCGACAAATGCGGTCAGGCGCTTTACGTGCGTGCCGATGACGCCGCAGAAACCGTCAAGAGCAGACTGGAAACCTTCCATGCACAAACCGAGCCCCTGAAGGCTTTCTACGCCAAAAAAGGCAATCTCGCGACCGTGCAAGGACAGGAAGAGGTTGCGGACACAACTCGTCTTGTGTTCGAGGCGCTTCGTCCCTATGAGGCGTAAGCAATGATCCACTTAAAGAATTCTCAACAGATCACTCTGATGAAGGACGCAGGCCGTATCACGGGAGAAGCGCTTTTGCTTGCCCGTGATATGGTCCGCCCCGGAATCACGACCTATGAGATCGACGAAGCAATTCGCCGGTATATCGAAAAATGCGGAGCTGTGCCCACCTTTTTGGGGTACGGCGGCTTTCCGGCAAGCGCTTGTATCAGC
The DNA here is from genome assembly GCA_015063325.1 of Oscillospiraceae bacterium. Taxonomy (GTDB): domain Bacteria; phylum Bacillota; class Clostridia; order Oscillospirales; family CAG-272; genus UMGS1865. The sequence goes on from SVUK01000017.1 coordinate 87,980, forward strand.
GTAAACGATGAGGTCATCCATGGCATTCCTTCCAAAAAGAAGGTGCTTAAGGAGGGCGATATCGTCAAGATTGACACCGGTGCTACCTACCGCGGCTATGTTGGCGATTCGGCAAGAACCATTCCGGTTGGAACGGTGAGCGCCGAGGCGCAAAAACTGATTGAAGTGACAAGAACAAGTTTCTTCAAAGGGGTAGAGCAGGTCAAGGTCGGAAACCGTTTGGGTGATATTGGCGCCGCTATTGACGGATATGTTGTGGCGAACGGTTTTTCTACCGTCAAACGCTATGTCGGTCATGGGATCGGGACAGATATGCACGAACCGCCCGACGTTCCCAATTACGGAACGGCAGGCAGAGGCATTCGGCTTTGCGCCGGGATGACCATTGCAATCGAACCGATGGTGAATGTTGGCAGAGAAGACGTGCGCGAACTGCCCGACGGATGGACGGTGAAAACCGCCGACGGAAAGCTTTCGGCACACTATGAAAACACGATTGCGCTGACAAGCGACGGTGTTCTGATTCTGACGCAAGTGGAACAAGACTTCTGAATGGATTGGAGGGGATTATTCTGGCACAGAAAGATGACGTGATCGAATTTGAAGGTACTGTCGTTGAGGCTCTGCCCAACGCCAACTTCAAGGTGAAATTGCCCAATGGGCATATTGTCACCGCCCATATTTCGGGCAAACTTCGCATGAACTATATCAGAATTCTGCCGGGAGATCGCGTAACGGTTGAGGTTTCGGTTTACGACCTGACCAAAGGACGCATTACCTGGCGCGCAAAATAACGCGAGAAAGGAATGGTAACGACACAATGAAAGTGAAACCATCCGTGAAAAAGATCTGCGATAAATGCAAGATCATCAAAAGAAAAGGCAAAATTATGGTCATTTGCGAAAACCCCAAGCACAAGCAGAGACAGGGTTGAGCAAAAGAACCGGAAAAGCCGAAATTTCAACAGAAAGGTGAGTTAAGAAATGGCTCGTATTGCTGGTGTTGATATCCCGAATAACAAGCGCGTTGAAATCGCTCTGACCTATATTTACGGGATCGGACGCAAGAGCGCAAACGATATCCTTGCAAAAACCGGTGTCAATCCCGATACCCGTGCAAAGGATTTGACCGAGGACGAAGTTGCAAAGCTTCGTGATGAGATCGAAAATTCTTACACCGTTGAAGGTGATCTCCGCCGTGATGTTGCGATGAACATCAAACGTATGGTGGAAATCAACTGCTACCGCGGCATCCGTCACAGAAAAGGACTTCCCGTGCGTGGACAGAGAACCAAAACGAATGCAAGAACTCGCAAAGGTCCCGCAAAGACCATTGCAAACAAGAAGAAGTAAAGGAGTGGAATCTGAAAATGGCAAAAGCAGCAACTACCAAGAAAGTTGTGAAAAAACGCCGCGAAAGAAAAAATATTGAAAAAGGCGCCGTTCATATTCAGACAACTTTCAATAACACGATCGTTACCATTTCCGATGTGAATGGCAATGCGATCTCTTGGGCATCTGCCGGTGAACTCGGATTTAAGGGTTCCAGAAAATCCACTGCATTCGCCGCGCAGTCCGCATCCGAAACTGCCGCAAAAGCAGCAATGGAACATGGCTTGAAATCGGTTGAAGTATTTGTAAAAGGTCCCGGTCAGGGGCGTGAATCCGCGATTCGCGCACTGGAAACTGTTGGTTTGCAAATCACCATGATCAAGGATGTTACACCCATTCCGCACAACGGTTGCAGACCGCCGAAGCGTAGACGCGTTTAATTTTTGGTGGAGGTAAAAAAACATGGCAAGATATACAGGTCCCGTTTGCAGACTCTGCCGCAGAGAAGGCACAAAACTGTTCCTCAAGGGTGATCGCTGCACAAGCGGCAAATGCGCGCTTGACCGCAGAAGCACCGTTCCCGGACAGCACGGCGCTGCAAACAAAAAAGTAAGAGAATACGGAATGCAGCTGCGCGAAAAGCAGAAGACCAGACGGTATTACGGCGTTCTGGAAAAGCAGTTCGTAAACTATTTTGAAGAAGCTGATCGCAAAGAAGGTATGACCGGTGAAAACCTGATCTGCCTTTTGGAAAGAAGACTGGACAATGTTGTTTACAGAATGGGCTTTGCCGCTTCTCATAAGGAGGCTCGTCAGCTCGTCCTGCACGGACATTTCACTCTTAACGGCAAAAAGGTCAACATCCCGTCCCTGATCGTAAAGGCAGGCGATGTGATCACCGTAAAGGAAACCAGCCGCTCTTCCGAAAAGTTTAAAGCGTTGGCAGAAGCTGCCGCTACGCACACCGCTCCGAAGTGGCTTGATGTGAATGCGGAAGCATTTACCGCAAAAGTCGTTGCGCTTCCCGAGAGAGAAGACGTTGACTTTGACTTCAATGAACAGCTGATCGTCGAACTTTATTCCAAGTAATCTCCCGCGCCCGCGATGCGGATGCACTTGGAAGCAGTCCGTATCGAAAAACGCACACTGACCACAAATCAATTATAGGAGGATATTTGGAATGAATGAGATAGAGATCGAAAAGCCAGTCATTACAACGCAGGATTTGAATGATGACCATACCCATGGCATCTTCGTGCTGGAACCGCTGGAACGCGGCTACGGAATTACCATCGGCAACTCGATGCGTCGGATTCTGCTTAGCTCGCTGCCCGGAGTTGCGGTTACCAGTATCAAAATTGACGGTGTTCTGCATGAGTTCTCTACGATTCCCGGCGTCAAGGAAGACGTTACCGAAATCGTTCTGAATGTCAAGGGCATTACGGCAAAACTGTTTTGCCAAGGTCCCAAAACTGTCGTAATCGACGTTACCGGTGAACGCGACGTTACCGCCGGAGATATCAAGGCGGATTCCGATATCGAAATTCTCAATCCAGACCACCATATTGCAACGGTTGGCGAGGGTGAGCGTTTCTACATGGAACTGACGTTTGCAAACGGACGCGGCTATGTTTCGCAGGAGCGGAACAAACTGGAAGCCGGCATGGCGCTCGGCGGATCAGCATCCGCGCCGATCGGTACCATTTATACCGATTCGATCTTTACACCGGTCTATAATGTGAAATACACGGTTGATAACACCCGTGTCGGTAACATTACCGACTACGATAAACTCACGCTGGAAGTGCTCACCAACGGAACCATCTCGGCAAGAGACGCTGTTTCGCTTGGAGCCAAGATTCTCAACGAGCATCTCAACCTCTTTGTAAACCTCTCCGAGGAAACGAAGGGGCAGAAGGTGATGATCGAACGCCAAGAAACCCAAAGAGAACGGGTTCTTGAGATGACCATTGAGGAACTTGACATGTCGGTTCGTTCTTTCAACTGCTTGAAACGTGCCGGCATTGACACGGTCGAAGATTTGACCAACCGCACCGAGGAGGATATGATCAAAGTCCGCAACCTCGGCAAAAAATCTCTGGAAGAGGTTATTCAAAAGCTCCACTCGTTGGGACTCGACCTGAAAAGAGAAGAAGATTAATCTTCAAAACAATCGCATTGAATACTGATTTGTATAACGCAGAAGGAGGGACATAAAATGCCCGGAACAAGAAAACTCGGCAGACCGACCGCGCACCGCATTGCAATGCTTCGCGGAATGGTTACCCTGCTCTTAGAGAACGGACAGATCGAAACGACGCTTACCAGAGCGAAGGAAGTTCGTTCCATGGCGGAAAAAATGATTACGCTCGGCAAGAAAAACACCCTTGCCAGTCGTCGTGCCGCACTTGCTTATATCACCAAGGAGGATGTTGTCAGCAAACTGTTCAACGAAATCGCTCCCGGATATGCAAAGCGCAACGGCGGTTATACGCAAATCTTCAAGCTCGGTGCTCGCAGAGGTGACGCAGCCGAAATGGCAATCGTTCGCCTGATTGATAAGGACGCAACCGAGGAGAAGAAAGTTGCTCCTGCCGCAAAGAAACCTGCGGCAAAGAAGCCGGCAGCCAAGAAAGCCGCTCCTGCAGAAGCTGCTGAGGCTCCCAAGAAAACTACTACGCGCAAAAAAGCTGCTCCCAAAGCAGAAGAAAAGCCTGCTGAAGAGAACTGATGCGCAAACAAAAAACAGCCGACCGGAATCCGGTCGGCTGTTTTTATCTCGTTTATTATTACTGTGCGGATTCGACGGTGGCGCCGAAGGGGATCAGACCCAACGTTGCAAGTTTGAAGCACTGCTTGCCAAACGGAATACCGATGATGGTGATGCAGTAGATCACGCCGAGAACGATGTAGCTGATGGCAAATCCGAGTCCGCCAAAGATGATCCAGATGATGTTTGCGATCGGGTGCTTGCCAAAGTCGGTCTTTACCACTTTTCCAAAGGGGAAGAGCACCAGTCCCGCAATTTTGAAGCACTGTTTGCCAAACGGAATACCGATGATGGTGATGCACCAAAGAACGCCCGCGAGGAACCAGCTGATTGCGGAAAGAAGTCCGCCGAACAGGAACCAGATAATGTTGCCGAGTGTTTTCATGTATGTTATCCTCCTTTTAAAGGTGCCATTATTATAGCATTTCTTTCCAAAAATATTGTTTTTTTCTACAATTTGTGATAAAATAGTAATCAGCGAACCATTAACGAGGTAAAATGGGATGATAGATGTTGTTGCGGCGTTGATTTTGCGGAATCGAAACGGGCAAACCGAAATGATGATTTGTCAAAGACCGGCAAACAAAGCGCGCGGACTGCTTTGGGAGTTCGTAGGCGGCAAGATTGAACCGGGAGAAACGCCTCGGCAGGCGCTTGCGCGCGAATGCAGGGAGGAGTTAGGCGTTTCCGTTTGCATTGGGTTACCGTTTATTTCGGTAGTTCATGAATACCCGGATTTAACCATTCGACTCTCCCTTTTTCAAACGATTTTGCCGGACGGTGAAATACCGAAAAAACTGGAACATAACGACATTCGTTGGATTCTTCCGGAAGAGATTGGGCAATATTCGTTCTGCCCGGCGGACGAAACCGTTTTGGAAAAAATTCAAAGGGAAGGATTGCCGCGTCTTTCCGATTTGCAAGCCGCGCTTTTTTCTTTGCAGGATCTTCCATACCGCAAATTTCAAGTATCCCTCATGCCAACCGTCAATCCCGAAACGGTGATCGGTATTCGGACGCCGCGATTGCGTGCATTTGCAAAATCCTTTTCTCAAACGGACGGGGCAATCTCATTTTTAAAGGAATTGCCGCATACCTATTTTGAAGAGAACAATCTCCATGCTTTTTTGATAGAGCAAATGAGTGATTATGCCCAAACGATTGCCGCGTTGGACACGTTTTTACCGTATGTGGACAACTGGGCGACCTGCGATTCGCTTTCCCCAAAATGTTTTCGCAAAAACCATGTCGAATTGCGGAAAGAAATCGATCGCTGGCTTTCTTCGCCGCATGTCTATGTTGTCCGTTTTGCAATCAAAACCCTGATGGTCGAATTTCTCGGCGATGATTTTCTTCCGAACGATCCGGAGCGGCTTGCGGCGTTTCAAACCGAGGAATATTACCTGCAAATGATGATTGCGTGGTATTTTGCAACCGCGCTTGTCAAGCGACCGGACGAGATTTTGCCGTTTTTCCGTTCCGGTGCGCTGGATCCAAAAATCCGCAAAATGGCGGTGCGAAAAGCAAAAGACAGTTATCGTATTTCCAAAGAGCAAAAAGAACTTTTGAATCAACTTTGAAATGGAAAGGAGGAATCTCATAGTGCAACCGGTCAAATTGACCTGCATTTCGCTGCTGACAGGCAAGGAAATGCCGATTCCGTACAAGACAATTCTTTGCCTTGGAAACTTTGACGGCGTTCATCCCGGACATCTGGCGCTGATTCGCGAATCCATTCGGATCAGAAAAACGCTTGGCACGGATGTTCTTTGCGGCGCGTTCTGCTTTTGGGAGCATTCCTCCGATTTGCTTTTCCAACGTCCTGTTGAACATTTGAATTCTGCCGAGGAGCGAACGGAACTTTTTGCGAAAGCAGGTTTGGAATTTGTTATTTATGCAGATTTTGCCGATTTGCGCGCGCTTTCTCCGGAAGTCTTTGCAAAAGAAATTTTGGCAAACCAATGCCATTGCACAGCGGCGGTATGCGGCTTCAATTATCGCTTTGGAAAGGGCGCCGCCGGAACGGCGGAAGATCTTTCCCGATTGCTTGGCGCACCGGTTTCGGTTTGCCCGGCGGTAGAGATTGACGGTGCCCCCGTCAGCTCCACGCGTATCCGCACAGCAATCCGGGAAGGAAAGGTTTCTGAAGCCGCACGTCTTTTAGGACGTCCGTTTACGTTGAAAGGACCCGTTAAACACGGAAAAGAGCTTGGGCGAAAGCTCGGATTTCCGACCGCCAATCAGGAATTTTCCCCCTTTGCAGCCGTTCCGCGACACGGCGTTTATGCGACCGACTGCTTTTTGGATGGCAAATGGTATCGTGGCGTCAGCAATGTGGGCAATCACCCAACTGTTGACGTACCTTCGACCGCAGTCAACTGCGAGACCTATCTTCTTGATTATGAGGGTGATCTTTACGGAAAAACATTGACGGTCGAATTCTTGCAGTTTTTGCGCCCTGAAAAGACATTTGAAAGCATAGAGACATTAAAAAAACAAATTGCTTTGGATGCTGAACAAGCAAGCAAATTTACAGAATAGAGGAGAAGAACCATGAACGAAATTTACGAGTTTCTCAAATCCTGCGGAACCTACTATCTGGCAACCGTTGAGGGAGATCAGCCGCGAGTTCGCCCGTTTGGAACGATTGATATTTTTGACGGCAAACTGGCGATTCAAACCGGCAAATGCAAGGACGTTTCCCGTCAGATGCACGCAAACCCGAAAATTGAGATTTGCGCGTTTGAAAACGGAAAATGGATCCGTGTGGAGGCAACCGTCAAAGAGGACGCACGCGTGGAAGCGCAGGCGCATATGCTGGACGCCTATCCCGAACTGAAAGCCATGTACGCCGCCGGTGACGGAAACACCGAAATTTTCACGCTGGAGTCGGGCAAAGCCACCGTTTTTACCTTTGGCGGTGCGCCCAAAACCATTTTCTTCTGATTTTTCCCGAAACGCTTGCATTTTGCGGCAAATTATGGTAAAATAAACGGGTAAAAACCAAAATTGAATACGCGACCCTTGGGTTCAGCAAAGACAGCCGGCTGATTAACAGGGAAATTTCGGTGAAAATCCGAGGCAACAGTCATTACCGTAAGAAAATTCGCCAATGGCGAATGAGGAGCGGCTTTCGCTCCGCAAGTCGGAAGACCTGCCGGGTCGTCAGAATCAGATCGGTATTTCCGGGCAATGGGGAGTGCGGATCGCGGAGAAGGTGGAACCCACAGGGCAGGGGTCTGCTTTTTTCGGCGTTCCCTCTTTCAAATTTGGAATTTGAAAGAGGCTTTTTTCTGCGTACCGGAATTTCGATAGATTTTTCATTTTTCAAAAACAAGGAGAAAAGAAAATGAAACGCATGAAAAATGCAGCAAGAGTTTTAACCCTGCTTCTCGTTCTTTGCATGGTTCTTCTTCCGCTGGTTGCCTGCAAAAAACAAAATGTAAACGGCTACTGCACCGTGGTCGTTGCCACCGAGCCGGAGACCGTTTATACCGTGGATCTGGACAAGCTCGGAACGGTTGAGAACGGACTGATGTCGGTTTTGGATTATCTGAAAGCCAACGAAGGACTTACCTATGAATCCAACGATACCGGCTATGGCGCATTTTTGACCAAAATTCTTACTTTGGATTCCGCATCGATTACCAACGGGTTTATCACGCTCCTGACCTCTGTGGAAAAGGATTTTGATGTTACCGAGTATGCGGTGGAAAAAGATTATAAGGGAACCAAAGTCGTTACCTCCGGCCTTGGCGCTTCTTCCATGACCATTCAGGCAGACGCGATTTACTACATCGCCCTTTCTTCCTATTGATGAATCAGAAAACTTCGTTTGCGCGCGGCGCCATTTTCCGGGTTGCCCTGGTCGGAATCTGCGCTGCGCTCATCGAGGCGGTCAAACTCGCGCTGGCGGCGATCCCGAATGTGGAGGGAGTCACCCTGCTTTGCGCGTTGTTCGGTTATTGCTTCGGTTGGTATGGCGTGCTTTCTACGGTGGTGTTCGTTTCCATCGAGCCGCTGATTTACGGATTTAATACGTGGGTTTTATCCTACTATCTTTATTGGCCGTTCGTTGCCATCGTGTTTTTGTTCTTGCGAAAACGAGGGATCAAAAACCGTTTTCTTTTGACGGCGGTCGCCGTTTTGCTGACCATTTGGTTTGGCGTTTTGACCAGCCTTGTGGACGTTGGATTGTTCACCGGCTTTCTCAAAAATTTTTGGTACCGGTTTGCCGTTTACTATTGGCGCGGCATTTGGTTCTACGTTGTGCAAATCGTTTGCAACGCCGTTGTATTTCCGCTGTTATTCCGCCCACTTGCCAATCTTTTGACCGGACTTTCGGATAAATTTTTCCCCAATCGAAAAAAATCCGAAAAAGGGCTTGACAAATCTAATGAAATGTGATACAATAGCTGTAAAGCAAATCGCTTTACAGCTTTTTTGAGGTGCGAAGATGTTTGAGAAAGACCTGAAAATCGGATATTTGCTCGATTTTTACGGGGAAGTGCTTTCCGAGCGGAAGCGCACGGTGCTGGATTATTATTATAACGACGATCTTTCGCTTGCCGAAATTGCTGCCGAGTTGGGCATCAGCCGTCAGGCTGTGCGCGAACTGATCAGCAAAGCAGGGGAGGAGCTTCGTTTTTTAGAGGAAAAATTGGGGCTTGCCGAACGTTTTCGTAAAACGCAGGAATGCGCCGGGCGGCTTTTGGAGCTTTTGGATCGGAATGCGCCCGAGGGCGAGGTACATCAGGCGGCAAAGGAACTCGCAGATGCGGTTCGTTGACCGCGGAAAGGGGAATCCGCTTTGTTTGAAAGTCTTGGAGAAAAATTAAGCAACGCATTCAAGCGTTTTCGCAATAAAGGAAAACTGACTGAAGCCGACGTCAAATCGGGAATGCGCGAGATCAAACTCGCTCTTCTGGAAGCCGATGTCAACTTCAAGGTTGTACGCGATTTTGTCAAAATCGTTTCGGAGCGCGCCGTTGGAGCCGAGGTGTTGGAATCTTTGCTTCCGGCACAGCAGGTGGTTAAAATCGTTAATGAGGAGCTCACCGCTCTTATGGGTGGGTCGCAATCCAAATTGACCATTGCTCCCAAGCCTCCCACAATTATTATGATGGTTGGTTTACAGGGCGCCGGTAAAACAACGCACGCCGGCAAACTTGCCGGAATGTATAAAAAGCAGGGCAAGCGCCCACTTTTGGTCGCCGGTGACGTTTATCGTCCGGCGGCAATCAAACAGCTCGAAGTCATTGGCGAAAAGCTGGAGATTCCGGTTTTTTCGCTGGGCGATAAAGTCTCTCCGGTCGAAATTGCCAAGCAAGGCGTCAAGTATGCCGAGCAAAAGGGATTTGATATGGTGTTTATCGATACCGCAGGACGGTTGCAGATCGATGAAGCACTGATGGAGGAATTGCAAAATATTAAAAAAGCTGTCAATCCCACCGAGATTCTTTTAACAGTGGACGCCATGATCGGTCAGGAATCGGTCAACGTTGCCGAAACATTCAACAATCTGTTGGATATTACAGGCGTGATCCTGACAAAACTGGACGGAGACACGCGCGGCGGTGCGGCGCTTTCCATTCGTTATGTTACAGGCAAACCCATCAAGTTTGTTGGTACGGGCGAAAAGATGGACGCTATCGAGCCGTTCTATCCCGACCGGATGGCTTCCCGCATCCTCGGTATGGGTGACGTACTGACGCTGATTGACAAGGCCCAGCAAGCGTTTGACGAGAAACAGGCGGCGGCGCTGGAAGAAAAGATTCGAAAACAAACTTTTACGTTGGACGACTATTTGGCGCAAATGTCGCAGCTGAGAAAAATGGGGAATTTGGATCAGCTGATGGGCATGATTCCGGGAATGAACCGCGGAGCAATGAAAGACGTCAAAATTGACGAAAAGGAACTGGCACGCACGGAAGCAATCGTACAATCCATGACGATGCGTGAGCGTACCTTCCCCGAAATCATCAATGCTTCCCGTAAAAAACGGATTGCAGCAGGATCGGGAACATCGGTTGAGGATGTGAATAAGCTGTTGAAGCAATTTGATCAGATGCTCAAAATGATGAAGCAATTTTCCGGCAACGGCAAACAGGCAAAGAGAATGCTCGGCAGAATGAAAATGCCATTCTGAACCGTTCATTTATAAATTTTAACATCTATTTTTTTGGAGGAAAAAACAATGGCAGTAAAAATGAGATTGAGAAGAATCGGCGCCAAAAAGGCTCCTTTTTATCGCGTAATCGTGGCGGACAGCCGCTCCCCGAGAGACGGTCGTTTCATTGAGGAGATCGGATATTACAATCCGCTTATCGAGCCGGCTGAAATCAAAATTGACGCCGAGAAAGCAAAGAAATGGATCGCCAACGGCGCTCAGCCTACGGAAACTGTCAAATCGCTGCTGAAGAAGAGCGGCATTGTTGACTGATTTTCCGAGAGGGCATCGCTATGGCTGATTTGGAAAAAACCCTTGCCGATGTCGCAAAAGCAATCGTAGACTCTCCGGACGATGTATTCGTGACCAGAGATGAGGACGACCGTTCCATCACCTTGACGCTCACTGTAGCGCCGGACGATATGGGGATGGTTATCGGTAAGCACGGCAAGATCGCAAAAGCGATTCGTTCCGTCATCAAAGCGGCATCCGCAGGCAGCGGAAAAAGAGTCAATGTCGAAATCCGATAAGGATCTCGAAAGCAGGACTGTGGCAAACTCCTCTTTGCAACAGTCCTCTTTCGTTTTCTTCCCGGAGGAAGAAAAAATACGCAGGCAACTGTTGCAAAACCCCAAACAGACCCTTCAAGCGGCAGAAGAGGCGTTGTTGAAACAGGCAAAAAAAATTGCGGATTGGAAGCTTTGCTTGGCAGAATGCTTTAAAATTGCAGTTGCGGCGACCGAAAAGCTTGCACCGGAGGCAAAATCTTTTGCGGAAAATTTGCCGCAAAGTGTATTCGGCGTTGGAAACGGGACGGAATTTCTGCTCCCGTTGGATCGTCTGTTTGAGTGCGTGCGTACAACCGAGGCGGTGCTTGATGGGGTGATACTCAAATTGGATCCTTTTTTGCTCCCCGATTTGTTTGACCCCTCGCGCTTTGCCTTTTTGGAGTCTGTTTTGCCTCAGACAAAAATTGCAACAAGAGCGGAAGAAATCGGTGCAAAGGGGAAAATGATTTGTGCCGCGGCAAAAGATTTTTCCGCGAGAATCGAAGTATTTTTATCAACTGTTATTCAGCCGTTTGTAATGCAGGCGGCAAAAGCTGCGAATGTGGATCACGACGGAAACAATATGCGCTTTGGAACACTTTGCGCGCTTTGCGGCGAATTGCAGAGTGCCGCCGGAGTTTTTACCATTGAATGGAATGAACAAGCCCAAAAAATCGGAGCAATCTGACCGAAAGGATGACAAACCATGAAGAAAAAATATTTGATGGCACTGGACCAGGGAACGACAAGTTCCCGTTGTATTCTGTTTGACCGCGATGGCAAAATCTGCTCGGAAGTTCATCGTGAATTTAAACAGTATTATCCTCAGGATGGCTGGGTGGAGCATGACGCAACTGAAATCTGGGCTTCGCAGATGGGCGTTGCCGTTGAAGCAATGCAGCGGTGCAGCGCAGAGGCGGAGGAAATTGCCGCCATCGGTATTACCAATCAGCGCGAGACGGTGGTTGTTTGGGACAAAACAACAGGGAAACCCATTTATCATGCCATTGTTTGGCAGTGTCGCCGTACGGCGGATTTTTGCTCCGCTTTGAAACTGAATGGGATTGAAAAAGAGATCCGGGAGCGCACCGGACTTTTGGCAGACCCTTATTTTTCGGCGTCGAAACTGGCGTGGATTTTGGACAATGTTCCCGAAGCAAGAGCACGCGCCGAAAAAGGGGGGTTGCTTTTCGGTACGATTGATTGTTGGCTGATTTGGCATTTGACGGGCGGCCGCGTTCATGCAACCGATCCATCCAATGCCGCGCGAACGTTGCTATTCAATATCCATACCATGCAATGGGATGAAGAACTGTTGCGAATTTTCAACATTCCCGCGTCGATGCTTCCGGAGGTCAAACCGTCTTCCGGACCTTTTGGAATGACCGATCCGCATCTTTTCGGCGGAGAAATTCCGGTTGCCGGGGTTGCAGGAGATCAGCAGGCGGCGTTGTTCGGTCAATGCTGTTTTGAAGCCGGCGACGTTAAAAATACATACGGAACCGGCGGCTTTTTGCTGATGAATACGGGCAATCAACCCGTCGCTTCTACCAAAGGTTTGCTTACTACCGTTGGATGGAAGATCGGAAATGAAACGAAATATGTGCTGGAAGGTTCGGTTTTTATGTGCGGCGCCACCATTCAATGGCTGCGCGATGGACTCAAATTGTTCCGTCATGCAAGGGATACCGAAGCGATGGCAACTTCGGTGGAGAATTCCGCCGGCGTCTATCTTGTTCCTGCGTTTGTTGGTTTGGGTGCTCCTTATTGGGACGCCTACGCTCGCGGAACCATTCAGGGTTTGACGCGCGGCGTGAAGCCGGAACATATTGTTCGGGCGGCACTGGAAGCAATGGCTTACCAAACGGTGGATGTTCTTGAGGCAATGCAACAGGACACTCCGTTTCCGATTCGCTCGGTCAAAGTGGACGGCGGCGCTTCTTCAAATAATTTTCTGCTTGCTTTTCAGTCGGATGTATTGGGATTAAAAATTACCAGACCGGCTTGTGTGGAAACAACGGCGCTTGGCGCCGCGTACCTTGCAGGTTTAGGCGTTGGATTCTATTCCGATCTTGACGAAATTCGTGCTTGTTGGAGCGCAGAACGCACATTTGAACCGCAAATGTCTGCCGAAAAACGCGAGGTACTTTTGCGCGGCTGGCATCGCGCCGTGGAGCGTTCGCTCGGTTGGGCGGAATAAAGGAATAAAACCGGAGGAAAGTCCGTTTTGCAAACGGACCTTCCTCATTTTTCATTTTTTTGAGAAAAAGTATTGCAAATTAAGGAAAATATGATAGAATAAATTTGAATTATCGATTTGAAAGGAGGATTTTTTACTTGAACAAAGAACAGAATGAGATGCAAAGCGTCAACGAAACGGGCGCGGTGGGCGGTGAATTTTCCTCCTATTCGGAATTTGACAATCAAGTGCCTTCAACTTTAACCGTTTCGGAACAGAGCGATACGCGCGAGTTCTTTACGGATGGAGGACCGTCAAAAAAGAAAAAAGAGAATAAAAATGCCGCATTTTTTCATAAAATGTTGGTTTCGGCAACCGTTGCAGTTGCCGCCATTGTGACCGCCGAAACGGTTGGTATTGTTGGCTTTTCCGATGTTACGGTTCGGGATGCATACATAGAAACTTCCGAGAACGCCGTTTGGTATTCTATGGAGTTGGACGGCTACACGGATGGCGCTGAAGAGCTTGCGGTAGAAATTTATAATGATTTTGAGCATCGCCGCGAGCCGGTACAGCTCGAACGGGAACATGATTCGCAGAACGAAGATGAGAATCCCGAAAAACAAAGACGGCTATTTGCTTTCGGTGAAGTGCGCGATCTAAAACCGGATATCGATTACACCTTTGAAGTGTTCTACGGAAGTTGGACGATTTATAAACAAAAGATTCGTACCGCAAAACAAGAGGAACCATGGCAGGACGAACCTCACGAGAACCCCGACACTGCCGATCCGACAATGGCGGCGTTTGATTATCAATCGTTTGAATCGATGATTTTTTATTCTTTTTCGGTTTCCAATTTTCTGCAAAACGATTATTTTGTTGTCCGGCTGTTGCAAGGCGGCAGGTTGTTCACCCAAAATGATGTGGAAGATATTTCTGCGGAGGAACCGTATATTTCCGGCGAATTCTACAATTTGATGCCGGATACCGAATATACCGTACAGTTGGTCAAGAACCCGGAATCCGATGTCGAGCAGATTGTCATTGAACAGATCGTTTGGACGCTTTCGTGGGAAGAATCGATCCCCGAGCCGGAGTTTACTTCCACAGAAGATTCCATTTTCTATTCCATTCCGATTTCGGAATTTGGGGAAAATGATTTCTTTATGCTCTTGCTTTTTGAAAATGGGGACGCTTTTCAAGAAGGCGGCACCTCCGATTTGTCGATGGAGAACCCTTATTTGGTTGGTGAATTCCACGATTTGCAATCCGGAACCGAATACGAGATCCGGCTGTTGAGAAATCAGGAGGAAATTCTGTCTTTCTTTATTACCACGCAAGGGGTGAAAGAACAGTTCCCGGAAACGGACAACGAGTATTTTTCCATTATTGACGGAATGATTTATTATAGTATTCCGATCGACGGAATTTTAATTGAGCCGGATATGCCGCTCAATTTTGAAGTTTCGATGTTTACCGAAACAGATGAGTCGATTGAGGATATGGAGCCGATCGGTTGGAGCTATCCGGAATTTTATCCGGATGAGGACGGAAATGCATTTGTTACGGGCTTTTTTGAGGATATAACCATTTCGGAATCGGGTATTTACGCAGTCAAATTGGAAATGAATGTGTATAACGATTGGGAAACGATCGGCATTTATCGTTATCAAATATCGGAATCCGATTTTGAAAAGCTTGATTGGCAGTACTAATATTTGGAGGATGAAAAAATGAAAGAGAAGAAACAAATTAACGTAGCTTTTTTGATTGTTGCGCTTTTGTTTTGCATGATTACCGTTGCGGCGTTTGCCCTTTCCGGGTATATTTACGGCGTAAATTCGGTCTTTTACAAGAATATCTCGTCGAATGTGGCGCTGAATACAATGTATCAAAAAATTCCGGCTCTTATTAAGACCATTCAAATTATTACTATTGCGTACCTGCTGAATTTTTTGGTCAGTATGCTTTTGAAAAAGATCTTGTCGCGCAGCAAACGAGGAATGACCATTACTACATTGGTCATCAGTTTTCTGAAATACTTAATCGCTATCATTGCCGTATTCCTGATTTTGGGCGCATGGGGCGTTGATACGCGCGCGCTGTTGGCAAGCGCTGGTATTTTGGGTTTGATCGTCGGACTTGGCGCGCAGAGCATGATTGCCGATATTCTTGCCGGTATTTCCATTGTTTTTGAAGGGGAATACCAGGTTGGCGATATTGTTGTGATCGACGGTTGGCGCGGAACGGTTGAGGAGATCGGCGTTCGCACGACCAAGATTAAGGATGCCGGCGGAAACGTCAAAATTGTTAACAACAGTGCTATTTCCACTGTGATCAACCAAACAAAGGATCTTTCGATTGCAAAAGCGTATATCTCCATTGAGTATGGAATGCCGATTCCGCAGGCGGAACTGATTATCAAAAAGAATTTGGATCGTATTCGCGAAGCAATTCCGCAAATTCAGGAAGGTCCCTATTACAAGGGCGTTGATAAATTGGCGGAATCCAGCGTTGATCTCCTCTTTACCGCCGCTTGTAAAGAGGAAGACTTATATATCGTTCAGCGTGCCCTGAACCGTGAGCTCAAAATTATGTTCGACGAAAACGGTATCAACATTCCGTTCCCACAGGTTACGATCAGCCAGCTCGAAGCAACCGATACCAAAACGCAACCGAGCGAAAAGAAAGAGGCAAGCAGTTTTGTTGCAGAGCAGGCAAAACTTTCCAAAAATTTAGAGGAATCTCGCAACTGAAAAGTTTTCTGTTTCGAAAGAAAGAGGAGCGAACTAAAAAGTTCGCTCCTCTTTCTCTTTTATCCGCCAAAATCTTCAATTCGTTCCAAAAGTTCCGCGCGCGAAAGAATGGAAATTCCTGCTTCCAATGCGCTAAGATCGCTTTCCGGAAGGGTACGAAGGTCAACATTCAGTGTTCGGATCAAATAACCGTCAGTGGTGAAAATTCCGATCTTTCCGTCACTTGTTCGCAGAATGCAGGAAAAATCCGCTGCCTCTTCGGTTGTTTGTCCGTTTTTTTCATCAGCCGACAAATTGTCAAGCAACGGATCGTCCGTTGGAGAAGGTTCCGGTGTGGTTTGCGTTGCGACCGCAGGTGGATTGAAAATACGATCTTTCCATTCATTCAGGGTTGAAGCGGTTTGCTGTACGGCGGTTTTCAACTCGTTGGTCTTTTCGTTCAGGTCGCTGATCTTTCCCTTTGCGGAAAAGAAGACGACGACAAAAACAGCACAAAAAAGTAAAATGAATAGTTTTCCGAATCCCATTTTTTTGCTCCTTTTATTCAACTTTTTCCGTTTTTACCACAATAGCATTTCCGCAAGTCGGGAATGATATTCAGCCGAAACGGGAAAGATGAAAAAAGAAAAAAGCGAAAGGAGAAACGGGAAATGAGAGAAAAGACGAAATCGTTCCGGCGTTTCTTTTTGGGTGCGATTTGTATTTTGTTGTTGCTGTTTGCAATTTTGGTAACCGCACTGGGAGTTTGGGCAGAGCGAACCTTTGCTTCCGGCGTTTCTTTGGATTTGTTGGCGCATGTGGAAGAATCCACCGCACCTCCCGTTTTTTATCAATTTCATTTTACCGATCGAGCCAATCGCATTGGAACCGAGGAAATGATCGATCAACCCGGTGTTGCTGAAACAAAATCGAATTATCTTTCCTATTCGGAAATTCCGGACAATATGATCCGCGCGGTTGTTGCTATTGAGGACAAGCGCTTTTTCGATCATCGCGGAGTGGATTGGTATCGTACTGCGGCGGCGGGTCTGAATTATGTGTTGGGCTTTTCCAAACGGTTCGGCGCTTCCACCATTACGCAGCAGTTGGTGAAAAACCTGACGGGAGAGAATGAAATTACCGTTCATCGTAAATTGCAGGAAGTTTTCTTTGCTCGAGATTTGGAACGGAATTTGGATAAAACAGAAATTTTAGAGCGCTATCTTAATTTATTGCCTCTTTCGGACGGCTGTGTGGGAATTGCCGTTGGCGCCGAGCATTTTTTCGGTAAATCTGCAGCGGAACTTACGCTTTCCGAATGCGCAACGCTTGCCGCGATAACAAATAATCCTTCCTATTATCATCCCACAAAATATCCCGATCATACCATTGAGCGCCGCAATTTGATCCTTTCGGAAATGCAAAAACAGGGATATATCAGCGAAGAAACCTATCAAACTGCCGTTTCGGAACCGCTGGGAATTGTTGAAAAACAGAAGACCGCTTACACCGAGCCGATTCGTTCCTGGTATTTGGACATGGTGGTTGACGACGTTGTTACCGATCTTGCCGCCCAATATGGTATCAGCCGTGCGGCGGCATCGCAAAAAGTTCTTGCCGGCGGTTTGCGGATTGACGTTGCAATGGATGAGGATATTCAGAAGGAAGTGGAGAACTATTACCGTGCCGCAGTCCAAATGCCAAAAAATGAAAAAGGAGAATCGGCGCAGTCGGCGCTGATTGTGATTGATCCCAAAACGGGTGATATTTTAGGCGTTGCCGGTGCCGTTGGAGAAAAGACGGCAAACCGCCTTCAGAATTTTGCAACGCAAACGAAGCGCGCTCCGGGGTCTGTCATTAAGCCGCTGACTGTTTACGGTCCGGCATTGGAATCCGGCGTGATTACTTGGGCGAGCGTTTACGACGATGTTCCGGTTGAGTTTAAAGGCGCTTCAAATCGCGCTTGGCCTCGCAATGCCAGCGGCGTTTATCGTGGACTTACCACTATTCCGTATGCAGTTGCCCATTCGGTAAATACCGTTGCCGTTCGTGTTTTGCAGGACGTTGGTGCGGAGAATGCGTTCCGTTTTGCAAAGGATCGGTTTCATGTTGATTCGCTTTTGGAAGGGGAAGAGATGAATGATACCAATTCTGCCGCGCTCGCGTTAGGGCAGATGCACTACGGCGTTACCTTGCGCGAGATTACGACGGCATATACTGTTTTTGCCGACGGAGGCGTATATCATCCGTATCGCTCCTACTATCGGGTTGTTGACGCAAACGGAAAAATTCTTCTTTCGCGTGAGGACGGCGCCGAGCAGGTGATGAGCGAGGAAAACGCCGCTATTATGACAAAACTTTTGCAAGGGGTTATTCAGCACGGTACGTCGACTTCAGTCTCGCTCGACAAAATCTGCGAATGCGCCGGAAAGACGGGAACGACGTCTGAGCACAACGATCGTTGGTTTATCGGTTATACGCCGGATTTAATTTGCGGTGTTTGGTGCGGATTTGAATATCCTGAACCCATCAAAGGAAGCAACCCGTGCCTTTCGGTATGGAACACGGTGATGCACAGACTTGTTACCATGCGGCAAGGGCAAACGATTTTTCGCGTTCCACAAAATTTAATCCAATGTGCCTATTGCAAGGATTCCGGTTGCCGTGTGGGATCCTTTTGCGCAATGGATCCGCGCGGCAGTCGAAACGAGACAGGCTGGTTTGTTAGCGGAACCGAGCCGACCGCCGTTTGCGATTGCCATGTTCCGGTATCGGTCAATCCATCGGGCGGCGTATGCGGCGCGGATTGCCCGGTCGGGGATTCCAAACGGGCGGCGCTGATTCGCGTTGTGCGACATTTTCCGGTGCAAGTGACCGTATCGGACGCGCAATATGTTTGGCGAGGAGATCCGAAAATCATTGCAACAAACCCGAATTCCGCCGAGGCTTATTTTGAAGCATCACTTCCGGATTACTGCGGTCGGAGCGCCACTCAAACGCCATATAACCGTTCCTGTAGGGGGCATACGATTGAATATCTTACCCCTTGGGATATTGAGCGGCTCTTTCCGAAATTTTTCTTTTCACATTCAGATTCAAATTTTGAGGAAGAGCCGAATGAGGTGGATGAAGAATAATATTTCAATTCCCGACATAAATTGATTCCAAAACCCGTCGAGCGGCTTTGGAGGAAATATGTTTGGGAAAAAGAAATGGAAAATGACGGCGCGCGCATGGATTTCGCAGGAGACGGCGCAAACCAGCCTGATTTTGACCTTGATCGTCGGTGTTCTGACCTTGCTGTGCTTCGTTTTTGTACGCGTTCTGTGCGGCGCTCCTTATCGGATCATGCTGGAGCTCGGAATTTCGGACCTGATTCCGCCGGTATGGTTGTTTACGCTTTTGCAGGCGATTGCATTTTTTATCATTGGTTGCGCCGCAGGATTTGTGTTGGGATTTCGACCGTCCTGCTGTATGGCGGAAAAATACAAGGGCGGTATGCTGTTCGTTCTGACGGCGGCGGTGGAGCTTTGTTGGTATCCGCTTTTGTTCGTTGGGGGATTGGTACTCCTTTCGCTGTTGCAATCTTTGCTCTCTCTTGCACTTGCGATTCTGACAACTGTTTCTTTTTTTCGCGTCAGCAGGTTTGCCGGTTGGATCTTTGTGCTTCATGACGTATGGCTTTTCTATCTTTTGGTTTTGACCTTCCGCATCTTCTTGAGAAATTAAAGATTTTATTTTTGCCGCGCGATTGAAAATTGCGCGGCTTTGTCATTTTCTACAAAAAAGCGCTTGACAAATTGGTCAATCTGATATATAATAAAGACAATCTCCCAAAAAAAGAGCAAGGAGAATGCGAAAATGCCACGTTTTTTTGTGGAAAAAGAGCAAATTCAAAATGGGGTCGTTACCATTACGGGTGAGGATGCCCATCATCTTTCCCGTGCTTTGCGTATGGCGGCAGGGGAACATATCACCGTTTGCGACTGTATGGGAACCGACTACGATTGCATTCTGACAGAATTTCTTCCAGATCGCGTGTTGGCAAGAGTGGATCGTGAAAGTGTGACGCAAACCGAGCCTCCCTATACTGCGCTTTTGTATCAAGGACTTCCCAAAGGGGAAAAGTTTGATTTGATCATTCAAAAATCGGTTGAATGCGGCGTTTGCCGGATCGTGCCATTTGAAAGCGAACGTTCGATTGTTCGTATCCGGGAGGAAAAAGGGGAAAAGAAAGCAGAGCGGCAGAACCGCATTGCCGTGGAAGCGGCAAAACAATGCGGACGAGGTATTTTGCCGGTTGTTGCGTCGGCGCGTACTTTTCAATCGATTTTGTCGGAAGCAAGCCGGGTTGACCTGGCGTTGTTTTGTTATGAAGGGGAAGGAACGATTCCGTTGCCTGTCGTTTTGAGGCGGAACCGTCCGATGTTGCCGCAAAAGCCGACCATTGCGATTTTGATTGGAAGCGAAGGCGGATTTTCGGAGGCGGAAGCCGCCGCCGCAAAAGAGAACGGATGGATTCCTGTGGGGCTCGGAAAGCGCATTTTGCGAACTGAAACAGCACCGGTTGTTGCGCTATCGATGCTTTGCGCTGAGCTGGAATTGACCTGAGTGGGACTTTTTTGTTAGGTCTGCCGATGCTTGATTCGGCACATTGTATGAAAAAAATAAAAAAAATTAGGAAAAATATTGAAAAACCTATTGAAAAAAGACAAATTTTCGTGTAAAATATAGTCAGTTTTTTACATTTCCATGAATGAAAGAGGAGAAATGTTATGTCTAACAAATTGTTTCAGGGCGTCATTCACCAAATGAAGGATGCGATTGACCGCGTGATCGGTGTCATTGACGAGACCGGCGTCGTCATTTCCTGTTCCGAGCTGGTTCGCATCGGCGAGGTCAAGCAAGGTGTTCGGGAAGCACTCAGTTTTGCCGGTGACGTGACCGCGATTGACGGATATACCTATCGCGCGCTGACGGGCGGACTGAAATCCGACTATATCGTCTTTGTGGAAGGCGAGGATAAAATGGCGGAAAAGATGTCCAAGCTGCTCGCTATCTCGCTCGGAAACATTAAAAATTTGTACGATGAGAAGTACGATAAAGGTTCGTTCATCAAGAATATTATTTTGGACAACATTCTCCCCAGTGATATTTATATCAAATCCAAAGAGTTACATTTCAATACCGAGGAATCCCGTGTGGTCTTTTTGATCAAATTCTTCGGCAAGACCGATATGATGCCTTTTGAAATGCTGCAGAATATGTTCCCGGATAAGGCAAAGGACTACGTAATCAGCGTCGGCGAACACGATATTGTACTGGTCAAATATATTAAGCCCGGAACAGACAGCCGTGAGATGGAGAAAATTGCAACCAACATTGCCGATACGCTTTCTACCGAGTTCTATACCAAGGTTTCCATCGGTATTTCCACCGTTGTGGACAATATCAAGGATCTTGCAAGAGCCTATAAGGAAGCGCAGGTCGCTCTGGATGTTGGAAAAGTTTTTGAGACTGAAAAGAATATTTTGAGTTACGAAAACCTTGGCATCGGGCGTTTGATTTATCAGCTCCCAACGACCCTTTGCGAAATGTTTTTGCAGGAGGTTTTCAAACGGGGAAGCCTGGAGTCGCTTGACCGCGAAACGCTTCTTACCATTCAATGCTTCTTTGAGAATAATCTTAACGTTTCCGAAACCTCGCGCAAGCTGTTTGTCCACCGCAATACCTTGGTCTACCGCTTGGAGAAGATTCGCAAACTGACCGGATTGGATCTGCGCGAATTTGAACACGCCATTACCTTTAAGGTGGCGCTGATGGTCAAGAAATATCTGAATTCCAAACCAATTAAATTCTGATCCGTTTTTGGATTGATTGGAGCGAAATGCACCTTATTGCAAACGAGGTGCATTTCGCTTGTCTGTTGATTTTTCGGAATTTGACGAAAAAAGGAGAGTTATGGAACCGGAAAAAAAGGAAGTGCAAACCGCTTCGGCAGACGAACGGGAACAGTTCAAAAAATCTGCAAAGTTCTGGATTCCGGCGTGTCTTGCTTTAACGGCAATTCTGCTGATTTTTGCCGTCCTTTTGACCTATGTTCTTGCAACCGACGCGCAGCGCAAGCGCGATCTGCGGACCATTGAAGAACAAAAGAAAATAGAGGAAGAGCAGAAACAACGGGAAGAAGAGCAAAAGGTGGAAAACCTTGCCGTTTTGGAATCTATTCTACGCGATCGGTCGCTTTTCGGCGCCGAACTGGAAACCGAAGAGTTTTTGAAGTCTGTTTTTGATCTTTACAAAGAAAAGAGCGGCGATCGTTACGCCGCATATTATACCGAGGAAGAATATCGCGTTCGGAATGCGCAACTCTCCGGGCAGACGGTGGGAATCGGCGTTACGCTTGACCGCACAACCGTCCTGTATGAAGGGAATGAAACGCTCGCTTTGTTGGTGAAATCGGTTTTCGCCGGTTCTCCTGCGGAGCAATCCGGACTAACGGTCGGCGAATGGATCATTGCAATCGGAAATACTGCCGGCGAATTGCAGGGAATCGCCGAATTCGGCGGATACGATAAAGCCATTCTTTCGATCAGCGGCGAGGAAGGAACAGAAGTTGCTTTGCGGATTCTTTCCGGAAATGCGGTTCGGGAAATTTTTTGCCGCAGGCAAACGGTTCAGGCAGACGCTGTAACGGGGTATTGCTTGGAGGATGTTCCGGGTGTTGCTGTCATTCGTATTCGCAATTTTTCTTTCGGCATGCCGGCGCAGTTTTGCCGGACGATGGAAGCCTGTCGAGCGAACGGAGCAACGAATTTTATTTTTGACGTTCGCGACAACCCCGGCGGAAGCATGATTGCTTTGCGTGCCGTTCTTTCCAATTTTATGGAGAACGGAGAAACCATTTATTATGAAAAACGGTCGGATGAATCGTTGGTGCCGGTCATTTGCGCTCCCTATAGTTATACGGGTGAGAAAGAAGGCTGTACTGTAGCCGAGGAGCAGATCGGGCAATATCGTGATCCAAATTTGCATTTCGCGATTCTTTGCAATGAAAATACCATCAGCGCGGCGGAGCTTTTTACAGCAGTTCTCTCAAAATGCGGAGTTGCCGAATCTTTTGGGCAGAAAACCGCCGGGAAATGGATTGCCCAAACAACGATGGAAGCCCCGTTCAAGAATTTTAAAGGATACATTTGTTTTACTGTATATCAATGTTTTGTTTTTGACGGAACAACCTACCAGGAAATCGGATATTTGCCGGCAAACGAAATTGCTCTTTCCGATGAATTTTGCGAAACGTCGGCGGAAGAGCTCCTTTGGGAGCAGGATTTGCAATTACAGGCGGCTGTGAATGATTTGGTTGCCAAAACAAATTCATAATACATGTACAAAGATCCGAAAAACCAAATTTATCATACGGGTACTAAGATTTGGAAAATTAGACTTATCATAAGGGCGCAAAGATCCGGAAAAACGGATTTCAAATAAAACAAACAAGGAGAAACAAACCATGGCAAGAGGAAAGAAAACGCTTTATACCCAACAGGGTTACCAGGAACTTTTGAATGAATTGAACTATCGGAAAGGTGAATTGCGCGAGAAAATCAAAAACGATATCGCTGTAGCGCGCTCTTTCGGAGACCTTTCTGAGAACTCGGAATACGACGCCGCAAGAAACGAACAGGGAATGAACGAGGCACGTATCAGAGAGTTGGAAGAACTGATTGAAAATGCAGAGATTCAGGACGAATCCACGATTGATACCAGTAAAGTCAGTCTCGGTTCTACCGTTAAGGTTTATGACTATACTTTCGGCGGAGAAATTACCTATTCGCTGGTCGGCTCCAACGAAGCAGATCCTTTGGTTGGAAAAATTTCCGATCTTTCTCCCATCGGCGCAGGGTTGATCGATATGCGCGAGGGGGACGAGAAGGAAATTGAAACACCCAACGGCGTTGTTCGCATCAAGGTTCTGAAGGTTGGCAGAACGAACGCTTGATTGACAGCGATTTCAAAAATAGAAAAGTGATATGAATCGGAATCCGCAAGAACCCATTCAAAATCCCCCGAATCCTGCCCAAAATTCCAAATTTTTCAAATGGTTGGATAATCTTTGGTATCATTACAAATGGCATATTCTGATCGGATTGTTCGTTTTGTTTACAGTGACTGTTTGTGTTGTGCAATGTGCAAATCGGGAAAAAAGCGACGCGCTTTTCGTTTATGCCGGTGAAAAAATCCTGAGCGGTGAAGAGCGCGAGTCCTTAACGCAGGCGCTTGGTGAAACGCTGGCGCAGGACTACGATAAAGACGGGAAAAAGGCGGTCGCACTGGTCACTTTTTCTATCTTTTCGGACGGGACAACGCTGATCGGAAGTGCTGACGCCGAACGGGACCTGAACAATTATCTCAACACCGGGGAATGCTCAATTTGGCTTGTCAGTTCGTTCGTTTATGAATCGTCGCGCTTATCCGAACGCGCGGTGCCGCTTTCCGAAACTTTCGGGGAAAAGCTGCCGGCAGGAGCGGTTGACGGTATTGCGGTAGTTTTGCAGGAAACGGCTTTTTATCGCCAATTTGAGAAAACGATCGGTGCGATTTTTCCGAAAGACGAACCGGTTTACCTTTTGTTGGGAAAACCCACCGTTTTGGGAAAAGCTGCAAACGAGGCGCAGTACGGCAGGGGAAAACAACTCTATCTCTCCATGGTTGGAGAATGAATTTTCGCTTTTTTCCGAGAATTGTGTTGACAAATAATGCTTTCTATGATACAATAGAATCGGTTATTTATAGCACACTTATTGTTAAAAGAAAAGGAAGAAACCAATGGAAAACAATGAAGTAAACGTAAATGAAGGCAATCAGTCCGGTATTTCGCTGCGTCTTTTGTGGGATGTATTCAAGCGGTGCTGGTACTGGATGCTGATTGGCGCGGTATTGGCGGGAGGGCTTTCGCTTTGGTATTTCAATAAGAATTTCGTTCCGTCTTATTCGGTTACCTCTAAGTTTTATATTTCCAATGTTGCGTCAACGACCTCGCTTTATTCTGCCGGTCAGATCGACGGCGCGGCTTCCATGGCGGAGCAGCTTGCTACGGTTATTACGGACAATAATAAGCTTGCCGGAATTATCAGCGCCGACATTGAAGTCAGAAAGAACTCGGATAATGTTTCCACGATTGTTAGAGATATTATCAATGCAACGAGCGGCGGAACCGATCTGAATCTTTTGGAGGAGCTTTTGAATAACCAAATTGCTACGGACCGAAAGACGACGCCGGTTACGCAAAAGGATCAGTTCATTTCTCCGAATACCATAAGGAGAATGATTTCCGCCTCCAACGATGGCGCAATGTTGAGTGTGAAGGTTTCGGGCACCGATAAGAAGAAAATATTTTTGGTTGCTCAGTCGCTTGAAGAGTGGGTTCCCCGGTTCTGCGACGACATCAACAATCAGCCGGACGCTTTGTCGTATGCGCATCAGTCCAAATCTTTGAATTTGCAGAACTCGGTTTCTGAAACCGGTTTTACTGATAGTATTTTCAAGAGCGAAAACAGCCGTTCCGATATTTACCGGTATCCGCTTTTCATTACCGTTTTTGTTGCGGTTGCCATTTACGGTATTTTCCTGCTGATCGTTATTATGAATACCACTGTTTATTCCGCGGCGGATATCAAAGCGATTTCTCCCAAATATTCTGTTATCGGTTCGATTGAGCACTGGACTTTGAACGATGAAAAGAAATGGGGTCGCAGAGCGCAACACAAGGCGGATATGCTCGGAACGCACGTGGATCAGAAGCTGATTCTTCGCGAAAAGGCGCCGTTCCGCATTCAGGAAGGGTTCCACGAACTGAGAACGAACGTTACTTTCTGCGCCGCAGGAGAAAAGGGCTGCATTATCGGCGTTGCTTCCTCTATTGCCGGCAGTGGTAAAAGTTTCGTAATGGCAAACCTTGCCGTTTCGCTTTCCAACTTGTACGATAAAAAAGTTCTTTTGGTGGACGGTGACTTGCGCCGCCCGATGCTTCATAAGATTTTTGCCCTTCAAAATAAAATCGGTTTGAGCAATTTGATTGCCGGTATGGAACTTAATGATGCGGATTTGAAGCATTCTTTTGACCGCTTGGATGTGATCACTGCAGGAACGCTTCCTCCCAACCCGATCGATCTTCTTTCCAGCCCACGCATGAAGGAAATGCTTGCAAAGTGGAAGACCGAATACGACTATATTCTGATTGACCTGCCGCCGGTTGGTGAAGTTGCTGATATGTTCGCAGTTTCGGATATGATTTCCGGTTATATCTATGTTGTTCGTTCCGGTTATACGGACAGCCGCATTCTGCGCGATACCACCGAAACTATCACCAGCAAGAATGCAAAGATCTTCGGTTATGTTGTCACCGACGTTCATCCCGAGCGTACGGAAGGGTACACCAGATACAGTCACTATTATCGTTACTACAAGTACGGCTACTACAACCGTTATAAATCCTATTCGAGTTATGCGAAAGCGGCAAACGAGAATGCGGGTAATCAACAACAAAACGGAAAAGAGCAAGCTGAAAAACAGCAAGACAGTAAAAAATCCAAATAATGAAAAAACGCAACCATGACTCATTTGGGTCATGGTTGCATTTTAAAGGTGAAATTAGCAAAAGCTAACCGCGGAAGGGAGGAGTATGGATGCAACAATATCAAGTAACGGGAATGAGTTGCGCCGCTTGTTCGGCAAGGGTTGAAAAAGCTGTTTCGGCTGTCGATGGTGTAACCTCTTGCTCGGTTAGTCTTTTGACCAATTCCATGGGTGTGGAAGGAACGGCAAAGCCAGAGGAGATCATTGCCGCTGTGGAAGCGGCAGGATACGGCGCAAGACAAAAAGGAAAAGAGCAGCAGACGATTCGCAAAGGGGAAACCCTTTCCGATAGGGAAAGCCTACTTTTGCTTCGCAGATTGATTGTTTCGCTTGTGTTTTTGATTCCTTTGATGTATTTTTCCATGGGGCATTCCATGTGGGGATGGTATTTGCCGTTTGGATTGGAGCATAACCCGGTTGCCGTTGGTATTTTGCAGTTGCTCCTTTCGGCGGCGATTATGGTTGTCAACCAAAAGTTTTTTATCAGCGGTTTTCGTGGTGTTCTTCATCGTGCGCCCAATATGGATACGCTCGTTTCGCTCGGTGCGCTTGCGGCTTTCGGATACAGCGTCTATGCGTTATTTGCCCTTTCGGGTAAAATTGCCGCAGGGGATCATGCCGCCGCCCACGCGTATTTGCACGAATTCTATTTTGAATCGGCAGGGATGATCTTGACTTTGATTACCCTTGGCAAACTTTTGGAAGCGAAGGCAAAGGGGAGAACCACAAATGCACTGCGCGGATTGATGGAGCTTGCCCCTCAAACGGCAATTTTGTTACGCGATGGAAAGGAAATTGAGGTTCCCGTAACCGAAGTCCGTGTGGACGATATTTTTCTCGTTCGTCCGGGTGGGAAAATCCCGGTGGACGGTATTGTTTTAGAGGGAAACGGAGCTGTTGACGAATCTGCTTTGACCGGTGAGAGTCTGCCGATTGATAAAATGGCGAACGATCGTGTTTTTGCGGCGACCATCAACAATTCCGGGTATCTCAAATGTCGGGCGACCAAGGTCGGCGAGGATACCGCACTTTCCAAAATCATTCAAATGGTCAGCGACGCGTCGGCAACCAAAGCTCCCATTGCAAAAACAGCGGACCGTGTTTCGGGTGTTTTCGTTCCGGCTGTTTTGCTG
The DNA here is from genome assembly GCA_015063325.1 of Oscillospiraceae bacterium. Classification (GTDB taxonomy): domain Bacteria; phylum Bacillota; class Clostridia; order Oscillospirales; family CAG-272; genus UMGS1865. The sequence continues at coordinate 115,486 of SVUK01000017.1, forward strand.
ATTTCGCTTGTTACGCTTTTGATTTGGCTGATCGTTCGTCAAACGCCCGGATTTGCGCTTGCCCGTGCCATTGCGGTTTTGGTGATTAGTTGTCCCTGCGCTTTGGGGCTTGCAACGCCGGTAGCAATTATGGTGGGCAGTGGTATTGGGGCAAGGAACGGTATTTTATTCAAAACGGCGACTGCGTTGGAAAGTACCGGACGAGTTACGACGGTTGTTTTGGATAAAACCGGAACCGTGACGACCGGAAACCCGACCGTGACCGATCTTTTGCCGGCAGATGGCGTTTCCGAAGAGGAATTGCTTTTGCTTGCAGGTGCTTTGGAATCAAAAAGCGAACATCCTCTTGCAAAAGCAATTATGGAAGAGGTTGAGCGGCGCGAAATTTCGGTTCCGGAGGTTTCTCAATTTACTGCGCTTGCCGGAAGCGGTGTGACTGCGACTTTGGGCGAGGCAACGATTTTGGGAGGAAATCAAAAGACAGTTACAGCACATGCCCCATTCTCCGAACAGTTGCTTTTCAAATCCGAAAGTTTTGCAAAAGAAGGGAAAACGCCTCTTTTCTTTGCAAAGGGAACGAATGCCGCCGGTATCATTGCCGTTGCGGATATTCCCAAACAAGAGAGCGCAGATGCGATTGCACGATTGAAAAAATCGGGACTACGCGTCGTTCTTTTGACCGGTGACAATTTTCAAACGGCAAATGCCATTGCAAAACAGGTTGGGATTGACGAGGTGATTGCCGAGGTATTGCCCGACCAAAAAGCCGAAGTCGTTGGCAAATTGCAAGCCGAGGGAGAAAAGGTTGCAATGGTGGGTGATGGGATTAACGACGCGCCTGCGTTGACTGCCGCGGACGTTGGTTTTGCCATTGGAGCAGGAACGGATATTGCCATTGACGCTGCGGACGTCGTGCTGGTACAAAGTCGGCTTTCGGACGTTCCTGCGGCGATTTGCATTGGCAAAAAGACGCTTCGCAATATCAAAGAAAATTTGTTTTGGGCGTTCTTTTATAACGTAATCGGTATTCCTTTGGCGGCAGGTGTTTGGTATGCTTGGCAAGGTTGGCTACTCAATCCCATGTTCGGTGCGGCGGCAATGTCGCTTTCCAGTTTTTGCGTGGTTATGAACGCTTTGCGCTTGAATTTGATCAGGATTCACCCAAAAGCGGAAAAAGGAAAAAGAGAAAAGAGGGAAGAACAAATGAAAGAAACTTTAAAAATTGAAGGGATGATGTGTCCACACTGCGAAATGCACGTCAAACAGGCGTTGGAAGCTCTTCCAACGGTCGAAAGTGCCGAGGTCAGTCACAAGACGGGAACAGCCGTGGTAACGCTGACCGCGCCCACCGACCGCGCCGTTTTTGAAAAAGCGATCGCCGATGCAGGCTATCAGCTGAAATAACTGAAAAAATGAGAACCGCAAGGAAAAAGCCGCGTGGTTCTCTTTTTATTGCCTAAAATTAAGAAAAGTTCTCAAATTGTATTGACAAATCAATTTGTATATGATACAATACCCTATGTTTGAAAATGAGAACGATTCTCAAAAAAGAAAAGGAATTCCTATGAAACAATACAAAACGGAGGGGAGAGAACGGCTTGTTTCTTTTCTTTCCCAAAATCCGGATCAGCATTTTACCGCCGAGGAGATCTGCCGGGCGGTTCACGGCGGAAAAGCGGCGCAGAGTAGCGTTTACCGTCATTTGACCGAGCTTTGCGCGAATGATGTCGTTCGCAAATTCCGCGATGAGGAAACTGCAAAGATTCGCTATCAGTACGTTGGAGACGCCTGCGATTGCCGCAATCATTTTCACGCAAAATGCACAATTTGCGGTAAAATTGAACATTTGGCTTGCGGCGATTCAGCCGGATTTGCGGCACACCTTTTGAAGGAGCACGGCTTCTCTATTGATTGCGGACAATCCCTTTTATACGGCGTTTGCGCCGATTGTCGGAAGGGGGAGAGAGCATGATCGACGTCATTTTGGATACCCTTTTGGACGTGGTAAAACTATTGCCGTTTCTCTTTCTTGCCTATTTATTTATGGAGTTCTTGGAACACCATGCAGGAGGAAAAACCGAGCGTTTGCTTGCCAAATCCGGCAAAATTGCACCGTTTTTCGGCGGCTTGCTCGGATTGGTGCCGCAATGCGGTTTCTCGGCGGCGGCAAGCGAACTTTATGCCGGTCGATTGATTACGACCGGAACGTTAATTGCTGTATTTCTATCCACCTCGGACGAAATGTTGCCCATTATGATTTCCCATGGGGTTTTTCCCTGGAAACTTTTGCTTTCCAAGATGGTTGTTGGTATTCTTGCCGGGTTTCTGATCGATTTGATTGCCCGTATTTTTTGCAGGAAACATCCGGTTGCAGAAGAAACAAAAATTGAGGATATTTGCGAACGCGAGCACTGTCAATGCGGTGACCATATTGCACTTTCTGCGCTTAAGCACACACTGCGGATTGTGGTATTCCTTTTGATCGTAACGTTTCTTTTGAATACCGTGGTCCATTTTGTTGGGGAGGAGCGGCTTGCGGCTCTTGTCGGAACGCGCCCGATTCTTGCCAATCTGCTTTCGGCGATTGTGGGTCTGATTCCAAACTGTGCTTCCAGCGTTGTGCTGACGGAACTCTATTTGGAAGGTGTTTTGAGCGTTGGCGCACTGCTTTCCGGTTTGTTGGTTAATGCAGGGGTCGGCTTGCTCGTCCTCTTCCGAAACAATCGCCCTGTGCGCGATTCTTTCCGCATTTTTGCTATTCTGTTTGCCGTTGGATTGCTCGCAGGACTTCTTGTTGATCTGACTCCGCTTGCCGGAATTTTAAAATAGAAAAAATCCGCGTCACTTTGGACGCGGATTTTTTCATTTTCTTTTAAAAATTTCCAAAATTTTGAAGCGCACTTTGTAAACCGGTTTGTCATTTTCGGTAATGATCTTATATTGGCTGGGAGTTAATCCGACCGAAATAAAAGTATCCTCGGCTTCTTCTTTTGAAACGGTTGCCGCCGCGCGGCAGATGGGCGGAAACAGACAGCACCACCAGTTGTGCCCTTCGGCTTCTCCGATCAGTACGCGCATGGAAAGATAGGAGCCGGCAGGAAAGCAGAAGCTATCATATGTTCGCTCCGGATATTCTTCCCAGTCAAATTCAATGGTCACGGCGTCAGTGCTTCCTTCTGTTTCCAATACAGATTTTGCCGTTTGCGTCAGTTCAGAAAGGTGGGCGCGCAAAATTGTTTCTGCCTCGTCCTTATCCTTGCAATTTTCCAACAGAGGTGCAGTGACATCCAAAATTGCGTCCCGTACTTTTAATTTAATCGCTTGATCTTCCTCGGAATCTGAGTTTGCCAAAATATGCAATCGGACGACTGAATCGTATATTTCTTCCTCCCCATGAACAGGGAACAATCCGACGAATAAAAACAATGAGACTACGATCAATATTGCTGCAATCGATGCTTTCATAAAAAATCCTCCCAATAGGCGTTTGATTCCATCATGCACCGATCGGGAGAATCTTATTCAATTTTGCCAATAAAACGTGGAAATTTTTTCCAAAAAATGGAATAATCAGGGGTTATCCGGTTGGTCTTCGTCCTCGTCCGGTTCGGAAATTTCCAAGTTGTTCAAAATAGAGGCGATATGTGCGCCGTAGGCGATTGAAGTATCGCGATGGAAAGAAAGCTCGGGGGTAATGCGCAAATTGAGGGTACGGGCAAGCTCGCGGCGAATATATCCGCTTGCCGCTTTCAATCCCTGCTGTACCTCTTTTTCATCGCCGGACAAAAAAGAATAGTAGATTTTCGCATATTTCAAGTCGGGGGAGACTTCGGCGGCTGTCACGCTCAAAAAAGCGTCCTGCACGCGAGGATCCTTGACTCCGCGCAGAATGTTCATCATTTCTTTTCGCATTTCTTCGTTGATGCGATCTCTTCTGTATCGTCCCATCGGTTTAACACTGCCTTTCGTTTAAAATTTGCAGAAAAAAACGGCGTACAGCCGTTTTTTTCGGAGGTCATTTATGCTTCTTCACCGTCGACGATTTCGGAAAGGTCTTCTACTTCGTCGTTGTCGGTTTCCTCATCACCTTCTAAAAGGTCGGCTTCTTCGGCTTGCAATTTCTTTTTCACAATCTTGTTGTAAAGAATGCAACCGATTGCGGCAATTGCTCCGAGAACAAGCAAAAAGGATAAAATTGCAGGAATGCAGGATTTTCTTTCTTTCATTTTACAAACCCTCCCTTTTTATTTTCTTACAAGGATAGTATATCATGGAAATCGGCATTTTACAAGGGATTTTAAAAATTTTTTGTGCTTTTGACTTTTAATAAGGAAAGGAAAAACGAGCCCCTCTTGATTTTCCATACAATTTGTGATAGGATAATAGGGAAATTTGCAGGAAAGGGAGAAAATTGCCGTGACCTATCGGGAAATTGTTGAAAAACTGCAGTGCGCCGGTATTGAGAATGCAGAATGGGACGCATTTTTGCTAATCGAACATTTTTGCGGTTTTTCAAAAGAGCAGGTCTTGGCAAATCGTGAACATCGGTTTTCGTCCCCGGAGTTGATTTCGGCAGTTGAACGGCGTGCCGCGCGGTATCCGCTTCAATACCTGCTGGGCGAATGGCAATTTTATCGTCAAACCTACCGGGTTTCTCCCGGTTGCCTGATTCCGCGTTCAGATACCGAAATTTTGGTGGAAGAAGCGATTCGCAGACTCCCGAAAAATGCTTTTTTTGCCGATCTTTGCACCGGGAGCGGTTGTATTGCCGTTTCAATTCTTTGTGAGCGCCCTGACGCAACTGCCGTTGCAGTGGATTTTTCGGACGATGCGCTTGCGATTGCCGCCGAAAATGCCGCACGCAACGGTGTGAGCGACCGTTTGATTCTCAAAAAAGCCGATTTGCTTGTTGATCTTCCAAGCGTTTGGAATGCCGGTTTGCCGATCCCTTCGGCGCTTATATCCAATCCGCCCTATATCCGCACAAGCGATCTCGCCGGGCTGTCTTTGGAGGTGCAGAATGAGCCGCGTATGGCGCTTGACGGCGGGGAGGATGGCTTGATCTTTTACCGCAAATTGATTTCGATTGCAAAAGGCTGTCTATTGCCGGATGGTTTTTGTCTGTTTGAGATTGGTTTTGATCAGGCAATTGAAATTCAAGCGCTTGCAAATGCCGGTGCTTTTGATTGCCGGATTCTGCGCGATTACGGCGGAAACGACCGCGTTGCGTTCTTGCAAAAACAGAATTGACCGCTTTTTCATATACTGCATGAGAGGAACCGCATTGTCGGCGTCCTCTCATTTTTTTGCTATTGGAGGTGGCTATGAAGATTGTTGTCTTGACCGGCGGCAACAGTACCGAACGGGCGGTTTCGCTTTCCTCCGGCGCGCGAATTGCCAAAGCGCTGAGGGAAAACGGACACATGGTTTTGCTTCTTGACCTTTGCCGCGGTTTTTCTGATCTTCCGGATGATCCGGAAATCCTTTTTACACGAAATGCCGGGTTTGATTTTAAGGACTTCAAATCGATTGATTTCGTGGATACTTCTGCTTTTCATTCGATTGGCGAAAACGTTATTCAAATCTGCCGGATGGCGGACATCGTTTTTCTTGCGCTGCACGGCGGAATCGGTGAAAACGGAACTTTGCAGGCGCTTTTGGACTGCTACGGAATTTCCTATACCGGGAGCGACGCGGTTGGCAGTATGCTTGCCATGGACAAAGATCTTTCCAAACGACTGTTTTGCGCCGCAGGGGTTCCGACGCCGGACTGGACGTTGTATGACGCTGAAAACGGTTCTTTTTCCAAACCGGTGGAGACGGTTGGTTATCCCTGTGTTGTCAAGCCTGCGAACGGCGGCTCCAGCGTCGGCGTTTTTTTTGCGAATGACGAAAAAGAATTCAACCGGGCATTGAAAAGCGCAAAGACGTTTTGTCGTTATCTTGTCATCGAAAAAATGATTCGGGGACGAGAATTGACCATCGGTGTTTTGGGAGAACGTGTTTTACCGCCTGTGGAGATTCTTCCGCCCGAAGGTATTTACGATTATCAAAATAAGTACAACGGAAAAACGATTGAAATTTGTCCGGCAAATCTTTCCGAAAAGGCGTCGGCAAAACTGAAAGCCTACGCGCTGAGTGCTTTTGGTGCTCTGCGTCTGCGCGATTATGCAAGGTTTGATTTTTTGCTGGACGAGAAAGAAAATCTGTGGTGTTTGGAGGGCAATACGCTGCCGGGAATGACGCAAACCAGTCTGTTTCCCAAAGAGGCGGAAACGATTGGCATTTCCTATGCGGCGCTGTGTGAATTGCTGGTGCAAATGTCGAAGAGAAGGTGATAGGGAGGCGGGATAGGAAAAATAATCTTGACAAAAGGATACAATAATGGTATAATGAGCTGAGAATATTATTTCTTAAAAAATAACTCGTTAAAAAAGAAGGATAGAATCATGTTGAAAAAGCCATTACGTATGCGATACCGCAAAATGCTGTTGTTTCTTTTTGATATCTTCTGCTTTTCGGTGGTCGCGGCGCTGTATTATTTAACGACCAATTTAGACGCGAGTATTCAGCCCACTCCGGTCAATCATTTTTTGATTTGCTGTGCGGTTTTGCTTGCGTGGATTTTGCTCGTTCGAATTGTGACCGGAACATATTTTAAGGTTTGGAGATATACAAATACCAATTCTTTGCTGATGCTGGTGATTTCGGACACGCTCGGCGGTATTTTCGGCGCTATCACCTGCAAAGTAATTCTTGCAAGACTTTTCATTGATTCGGATCCGAGCATTTGGCTGTTTATCGTTGTTGCTTCGCTTAACGCCATTTTGACGCTCGTTTCCCGGTTTGTCTACCGAATCGTTTATAAGTATATTGATGGGATCCGCGACGCGTCAAATGAGAAAAAAGTTCCCTCCAACCGCATTCCCGTTGCCATCGTCGGCGCAGGACAGGTTGGATATTCTTTGGCGCACGAACTGCTTTCCGGCAGATACTCCAACTATAAACCGTTGTTCTTTATCGATACAGACGGTTCCAAGGTTGGCAGCTATGTGGCAAACCTTAAAGTATATCCCGAAAATGACGCTGTGCTGGATTTGATCCGCGAGCAGGGCGTTGCCGAGATTTTCATTGCAGTAACCGGTTTGGAAGACGCGAAAGCGGCGAACCTTTACCATTTTTACAGCCGTACTGCCTGCAAGATCAAAATTTATGATTCCGAAATGCGCGATATGGGCGAAAAGGCAGGTCCGCGTAAATTGCGCGAATTCAGCATTGAGGATTTGTTGTTCCGTAAGTCCATTCACTTTTTGGAAGGTGAGGCGCGTGCGTTTTACACCGGAAAGGTCGTCATGGTCACCGGTGGCGGAGGCTCTATCGGCAGCGAACTCTGCCGGCAGATTGCGGCTTGCGAGCCTAAACGCCTGATTATTTTGGACATTTATGAAAACAATGCTTACGACATTCAACAGGAGCTTTCCTTCCAATATGGAAACAAGTTGGATTTGCGCGTTGTGATTGCCTCGGTTCGCGACCGCGAACGTATGGAGGCGGTATTTAATGAACTTCGCCCGGAGATTGTATTCCACGCCGCGGCGCACAAACACGTCCCTTTGATGGAAAACAATCCCTGCGAAGCAATTAAAAACAATGTTTTCGGAACCAACAATACCGCCGATATGGCAGAGAAATACGGCGTTCAGAAGTTTATTCTGGTTTCGACCGACAAAGCAGTCAACCCCACCAATATCATGGGAGCTTCCAAACGTCTTTGCGAAATGGTTGTGCAATGCCGCAAGGACAGCAAAACTGCGTTTGCAGCGGTTCGTTTCGGCAATGTGCTCGGATCCAATGGCTCGGTAATTCCGCTGTTCCGCAAACAGATTGAACAGGGCGGTCCCGTTACCATTACCGATCGGCGTATCATTCGGTATTTCATGACCATTCCGGAGGCGAGCCAGTTGGTGATGCAAGCCGGCGCTATGGCGAAAAGCGGAGAACTCTTTGTTTTGGATATGGGCAAGCCGGTTCCGATTTATGATCTTGCCGTCAACATGATTCGTCTTTCCGGATTTGTACCCAATCAGGATATTGAAATCAAAGAAATCGGTCTGCGTCCCGGCGAAAAGCTTTACGAAGAGCTTTTGATGAAATCCGAAAATTTGGACAAGACCGAGAATAATCTGATCTTTATTGAACGTGATCAGCCGCTTACGCGCGAAGAATTGCAAGCAAAACTGAATCTGTTGTCGCGCGTTGTCAAAGAGACGCAGGGACAGGTTAACGCCGCAGAAATCAAGGCGGTGGTTAAGCAGGTCGTTCCCACTTTCCGTGAACCCGAAGAGGTCAACCGCAATGCTGCCGATTCGGATGAGATGAAGCTCAGCAGAAAGTAATTTCTCGCAACATTTACGCTCCGGCAATCGGAGCAGATAAAAGGAGTTTGAAGATATGCAGTTACAGGAATCCGGCGAAATGTATCTGGAATCCATATTGGTGCTGTCCGAAAAGAAGGGGATTGTTCGTTCGATTGACGTTTGCGAATATATGGGATTCAGCAAACCGAGCGTCAGCCGGGCAATTCACCTGCTGGAGGACGGCGGATATTTGAAATTGGATGAAAAAGGATCTCTTAAACTGACAGAGGTTGGGTTGGAGGTTGCAAAAAAAATCTATGAACGTCACCGCGTTCTGACCGAGATTTTGTGCTATCTCGGTGTTGATCGTGAAACCGCAACCGATGACGCCTGCAGGATGGAACATATTATCAGTGACCAAACATTTGAAGTTTTGAAAGCGCGTCTTGCTCATTTGAATTTGTTTTAAATTTGAAAAAAACCGCCGAAAGGCGGTTTTTTTGCAAGAAGGATTCTGTTTCTTGCACTTTTTCATTAATTTCATAAAAAGTACATCCCCTGAATAGATAATATAAAAGTCTTTTGAAAGGGGAGCAAACGATGGAACTGGAATGCTTTCGTACCGGTACGGTTGTTAAAGAGGATTATCGTATTTTGGCGAAATGCGAGATCGAATTTCAAATCCCGAAAGAATATACAAAGGTAGGTATTTTTTATCAAAAGATGGCGGAAGCCGGTATCCGGTGGAGCGAGGAAATCCTTTTTGAAAATGCAAAAAAAGAATATTCTGAATTGCCGGATCTGTGGTCAAAATCTCGCTTTTTGCCATATCGTTTTCGTTTGTGCGGTGGACCGATTTATGAGAATACCGACTATTTTGCCGTTGTATGTGAGTCTACGCTCTCACATGGGAATGAACGTACGGTCCGCCGTTCTGCCCAGGTTTGGAACAGCAGAGAACAAACGATTCTCCCGAATAATCTTACTTTGCGCCTTTTCGGCAAGCAAAAGATTACAAGAAAAAAAGGATTTCGACCGGACGGTTGCTATTTTTTGAACGGAAATTTGATTCTTTTTCGGAATCCGGATTCCAAAACGCCGTTTATGGAGCATAAAATTCCTATTTCAAAAACAGAAAAATGAAAAAATGAAGAAAAAGACTTGCAAAATATAAATCTATATGTTATAATAACTTTGTTATATTTTTGATAATCTCAAAACCTTTGGAAACGGACAAGTCTTGATATTTGATCCGACCATAGAAAGGCATGGGTAAACGAATGTCAAAAGAAATTATGGAAAAGATTCGGGAGGCCGAAGCCCAAGCTGACCGCGTTGTTGCCGAGGCGCAGGCAAAAGCTGCGTCTTTGCGCGCCGAAGCGGAAGCAAAAGGGCAAAAGGTTTGCGAAGCTGCCGAAGAGCAAGCGGCGAAAGATTTGCAAGCGGCTTTGGCGAAAGCAAAGGCGCAGGCGGAAAATTTCGCCGAGCAATCCATGAAGGATGCGCAAACCGAAGCCGACGCCGTTTTGGAATCGGCAAAACCAAAAACCGAACGGGCGAAACAAATTGTGATCGGAGGTTTGGAAGCAAAATGTCGGTAAGCAAAATGAAAAGGCTGACCGTTTTTGCCTTCCGAAAGGATGCTGACCGAATTGTTCGCAAGCTTATGAATTTGCGCTGTGTGGAGGTCCGCCAAGCCGACTCCGAACGTGGGGAAGAGGTTTTGCCCTATTTGAAGGCGGAATCCGAGCTGGCACAGATCAACCGAAATTTGTTGCAAATTCGTCAGGCAATTCCCATTCTTGCAAAGTATTGCAGAAAAAAAGGACTTGCCCGTCGCGTTTTACACGTCAATCGCGAGCAATTCGTAAATAGCGGACGAGCCGCCGCGGCGCTTGAGCTTGCCGGAAGGACTTTGGAACTTCAAAACAGCCAGAAGGAAAACGAGGCGCGGCAGGGAGAACTTCGCTCGCTCTGTGAAGCGCTTTCTCCGTGGATCGGTTACGAAACGCTTTTGAACGATCCGGGAACGCAAAAAACGATCACGATTCTCGGAACCTTTCCGCCAACGGTCGATTCTGTTCTGCTTCAGTCGCAACTTGATGAAGCCGGGATTGCCGGTGAGCCGGTAAAAACCGACGAAACGGGAATTTACTTCGCGCTGACATTTTTGCGCGCAGAGGAAAATGAAATCAATACGTTTCTTGTCGGCAAGGGATTCCAAAAAGTGGATCTTCCAAAAAAGGAAACGACGGCAAGAGAATTACAGGCTCGCCTGACCAAAGAGATTGCCGGATTGGAGCAGCAATTCCGTCAAAACGAAGAACGGTTTGCAAAACTTGCCGAGGGGAAGGACGACGTTGAGATCCTTTCGGATATTGAAGAAACCAACCGTACCGCCGCGGAATTGAAACAACGGCTTGCACAAACCGAACACTGCGTCATTTTGGACGGTTGGGTTCCGGCAAGTATGGAAAAAACGGTTGCCGAGGCGCTGGATGCCTTTGAATGTGCCTATGAGACCGAGGATCCGACGCCTGAGGACGAGCCACCGGTTTTGCTCCGCAACAATTGGTTTGCCGCAAACTTTGAGTGGGTGATCGGAATGTATTCCTATCCGCGTTACGGCACGTTTGATCCGACTTTTATCATGAGTATCTTCTACATGATTATTTTCGGATTGATGTTTGCCGACTTCGGATATGGATTGCTTCTCTCGGTGCTTTGCTTTGCAGGAATCAAGATCCTGAATCCGCGTGCGTCGATGAAACGAATGCTGATGATGTTCGGCTTTTGCGGAATTTCCAGCGCGCTGATGGGTGCCATTTTCGGCGGATGGTTCGGAAATTTGCCGGTTGCAATTATGGAACAAGTTGCGCCGAATGCAATCAACTCTACCGCCGGGCATATTTTTGCGTCGGGGCTGTGGTTCAACCCCTTGGACGATCCCATGACGTTTTTGGTTCTCTCGCTCGGTGTTGGAGCAATTCATATTATTGCCGGCATGGCAATCAAATTCGTCGTCCTTTGCAAAGAAAAACATGCGTTGGAGGCGATTTGCACCATTCTGCCTTACTGGGTGCTGTTTGCAGGGCTGGGAATGCTCGTTGTCGGTATTGCCAAGCCGGGATTGATTCCGTCCGGCGTTGCGCAGTGGGTCTCTATTGCCGGTGCGGCGATGATTCTGTTACTCAACGGCGTTGGTCAAAAATCCTTCTTCCAATGGCTTATCAAAGGGTTGGGAGGTCTTTACGGTCTGATCAGCTACGCGTCGGATTTGCTTTCCTATTCGCGTATTCTTGCGCTCGGCATGGTTGCCGGCGTTATTGCAAAGGTCATCAATATGATCACTGCTATGGGGACGACCGGACCGATTGGATTTTTACTGATGCTCATTATTCTGATCCTCGGACACGGACTCAATATTGCCATCAATATTCTTGGCACATTCGTCCACGCCGCAAGACTTCAATATATTGAATTTTTCGGCAAGTTCTATGAGGACGGCGGCGAGCCGTTCAACCCCGCGCTTCCGACGGAGGAATATTCGGAAGATATGACCGAAGGCTCAAATTAAATTTTATATAACAAAAAGCAAAAAGGAGATTTTTATCATGAACATTTGGGAAAATATTTTTACGGGTACGAACCTCGCGCTTCTCGGCGCGGCTTTTGCAACATTGTTTGCCGGCATTGGCTCTGCAAAGGGCGTTAACCTGGTTGCCAAAGCGACCAGCGGACTGATCAGCGAAGACCCCAACAAATTCGGTAAAGCGTTTCTGTTGCAGGCGCTTCCCATGACGCAGGGTATTTACGGTCTGGTTACTTCGTTTATGATCATTTTCAAAATTGGTTTGCTTGGCGGCGGTGCCGCAGAAGTGACTCTTTCCCAGGGTGCTTACTATTTTGTCGCTTCGCTTCCCATTGCGTTCGGCGGTCTTGTTTCCGCAATCAAGCAGGGTGAAGTTGCCGCCGCAGGTATCAAAGTGCTTGCCAAACGTCCCGAAGCGACCGGTAAAGCAATCATTTCCGCTTCTTTGGTTGAAACCTACGCCATTTTCGCGGTTCTTGTTTCGCTGTTGCTCATTCTGTTTGCATAATCCAATCGGAGAAGGCAATCGAAAAAGCAAAACGGAAAGGAGAAAAACCGTTGGCTACAAACGGATTGAATCGAATTACGGATAAAATTCTTGCCGCGGCGAAAGAGCAATCGGACGAGATTCTTGCCGAGGCACAGGCGGATTGCGACCGTATTCTTGCCGGATACGAGGAGAAAGCCGCCGGAATTCGCGCGGCGAACGCTCGCGAAATTGAACAGAAAACCAGCGATTTGTTGGCACGTGCCAAATCTTCTGCAGCGATGGTCGGAAGAAATTTGGTAGGCGAAAAGCGGAGCGAGTTGATCGAATCGGTTTTCCACGACGCATTTGAAGAAATTGAAAAGAAACCGCAGACCGAGTATACCCAACTTGTGGTAGGATTGCTTTCTGCGGCGATTGAAGAACTGTTTGCAACTGAAGAGAAGAATTTGAAACTTTACGGAGCCGAGGAAGAAGAGGTTGCCGAAAAATGTGAAATTTTGCTCAATTCCGCCGATCGGAAAGCGATTGGGGAAAATGTGCTTGAGGGAGTTCGCAAAAGTCTTTCCGGAAAAATCAGTGCGGAAAATTTGAAAAAAATCGTACTCGCAGAGGATGCTGTCAACATCCGTGGCGGCGCAGTTTTGCGGTATGGGGAAGTGGAATCCAACTGTTCTTTTGAAATGCTGTTTTCGCTGTTGCGGCGCGAATTGGAAACCGATGTCAGCCGTATTCTTTTCGCCGACGAAAAGAATTGACGGGAAAGGCGGACAAAGATGGAAGATTATCTGTTTGCCTGTGCGCGGATCAGCGCTTTGGAAAACGGACTGATCGGGCGCGAAAAACTGGAGCGTTTGATGGCGTCGCCCGGAATTGAAAAATGCGTGGATCTGCTTTCCGAATATGGCGTTGACGTTAAGCGAGATTCCGAAACAGGTGCATTTTTGCGCGAAGAAACCCTTCTTGCACGGTTGCAAAAAGCATATTCCGAAGTTCAGGAAGGAACAGAAAACGCCGATTTTGCGCGCATTTTTCGCTGGCAATACGACTGCAATAATATTAAGGCGGCAATCAAGTGCGTCAAACGCGGTGTAAATCCTGCCCCGATGCTGTTTGATTTTGGCAATTTCTCGGTAAAAACCGTTGTGGAATGTGCCGAAAAGAACGAATATGAGACCTTGGACGAACCTTTTGCAACCGCAGCGCGTGAGGCGTGTGACGCGTTTGCAAAGACGAGCAATCCCCAATGGGTTGATTTGATTTTAGACCGCGCCTGCTATGCGGCTATGCTTGCCGACGCCGGCAAAAACCGCTTTGCACACGGTATTGTTGCAAAAAAAATTGATCTGACCAATCTGCTTACCTGCTTGCGCCTGTTGCGAATGAGAAACGGGGAAGTTGGCAGATTGATGCTTGCCGACGCTTTTATTGACGGCGGCGAACTGGAAAAGCCGTTTTTTGAAACTGTTTATTCGGAGGGGGAAGCTTCCTTTTGGGAAGCAGTTGAAAGGACCGATTATTCCTCTTTTGCAAACGGATTGGACAGCTCGGCTACTTTGACCGAAATCGAGCGTGCGGCGGATAACTTTTGGATCCTCTCGGTTCGTCAGGCAAAATGGAACGTTTTCGGAGAGGAAGTGCTTCTTTCCTATCTTGCAACGGTAGAATACGAGGTGCGCAATTTGCGAATCGTTTTGGCAGGTGTGGAAGCCGGGTTATCCCCGAAAATCATCGGAGAAAGGATCCGCTTGAATGAATTATAAAATCGGAATTATCGGAAATCGGGACGCCGTTCTCGGTTTTATGGCGCTTGGATTTTCGGTTCATGAGGTTTCCTCGGTTTCCGAGGCGACAAAAGAACTGCATTCCATGGCGCGTTCTCAGGAATACGGCGTGATCTTTTTAACAGAGGATTATGCCGAAAAGATGGAAGAAGAAACGGCAAAATATCGGGATTTGCCCCTGCCTGCTATCATTTCCATTCCGGCTCCGGGAGGGTCTTCCGGTTATGGAATGAACAATCTGCGTCAGGCGGTGGAACGCGCTGTTGGAGCGGATATTCTCTTCAAGAATAACGAGTCGGCGCAAACGGAAAATGAAGAAAGGAAATAACCTGAAAATGGTCGAAGGAAAAATTCGCAAAGTATCAGGACCTCTGGTCATTGCCGAAGGAATGAGAGAGGCCAATCTGTTCGACGTCGTTCACGTCGGCGAAAATCGGCTGATCGGTGAAATTATTGAAATGCACGGGGATCGCGCGTCGATTCAAGTCTATGAAGAAACTGCAGGACTTGGGCGCGGTGACCGCGTGGTGTCCACGGGATCCCCTCTTTCGGTAGAACTCGGTCCCGGGCTTTTAACCAATATTTTTGACGGGATTCAACGCCCCCTGGAAACCATGCGCGTCAAGTATGGTTCCAATCTGATCCGCGGCATTGACGAAAAAGCGCTGGACCGCAGCAAGGTCTGGCATTTTGTGCCGGCAAAAAAGAAGGGCGACAAGGTTGGTCCGGGCGATGTTTACGGAACGGTGCAGGAGAACGAGGTCGTTCTGCATAAAATTCTTGTGCCGCCGAAAACCTCCGGAACCATCGTCGATCTTTCGGATGGCGACTATACCGTTACCGATGCGATTGGGCATTTGAAACTTGCAGACGGAACCGAGCAGGAGATTACTCTTATGCAAAAGTGGCCGGTACGTGTTTCGCGTCCCTATCGGGAAAAACTGCCTCCGGTCGACCCTATGATCACCGGTCAGCGCCCGATTGACGCGTTGTTCCCGATTGCAAAGGGCGGAACCGCTTGCGTTCCCGGACCGTTCGGCTCGGGGAAAACGGTGGTTCAGCACCAGCTTGCCAAGTGGAGCGACGTAGATTTGGTTGTTTATATCGGATGCGGCGAACGCGGAAACGAGATGACCGACGTTTTGCGCGAGTTCCCGGAACTCACCGACCCTCGTACCGGAAAATCGTTGATGGAACGCACTGTTTTGATTGCGAATACCTCGGATATGCCGGTTGCCGCGCGTGAGGCCTCTATTTATACGGGCATTACCATTGCCGAGTACTTCCGCGATATGGGGTATTCGGTTGCCGTTATTGCCGATTCTACCTCTCGTTGGGCAGAGGCGCTGCGCGAAATGTCCGGACGTTTGGAGGAAATGCCGGGTGAAGAAGGTTATCCGGCTTATCTGACCTCTCGTCTTGCGCAGTTCTATGAACGCGCCGGAAAGGTGGTCTGCCTGGGTGAGGATGGGCGCATCGGTGCGCTTTCGGCGATTGGTGCGGTCTCTCCGCAGGGCGGCGATATTTCCGAACCGGTTACGCAGGCAACCCTGCGGATTGTTAAAGTTTTCTGGGGATTGGATTCGTCGCTTGCTTATCGTCGCCATTTCCCGGCAATTAACTGGCTGACATCCTATTCGCTCTACCGCGAGCGTTTGGAAGAATGGTTTTCCGAGCATGTGGCAAAGGATTGGACGTCGCTTGTTGATCGTTGCCTGCGCGTGTTGCAAGAGGAAGCCGATTTGCAGGAAATTGTCAAGCTTGTCGGTATGGACGCGCTTTCGGCAGAAGATCGCCTGAAATTGGATATTGCGCAGTCTATTCGCGAGGACTTTTTACAGCAAAACGCATTCGTGGACGTTGACAGCTATACTTCGCTGGAAAAACAGCACGCCATGCTGCGGCTGATCTTCCTGTTTGCCGACGAGGGCAAACGCGCCATTGAAGCCGGAGCCGATATTGAGGATATTGCCGGTCTTCCGGTACATGAGAGTATCGGCCGTGCAAAATCGATTCCCGAAAGCGAGTTCAAAACCGAGTTTGCCGCAATTGAAGCGCAAATCACCGCCGAAATGGATCGCCTGATCAAGAGCGCACGGGAGGACAACTGATTATGATGAGAGAATACAGAACCATCGAAGAAGTCGCCGGACCGCTGATGCTGGTGCGTCAAGTTGAAGGCGTTAAATACGATGAATTGGGTGAAATTGAACTGCCGAACGGGGAAGTTCGGCGTTGCCGCGTGCTGGAAGTAAACGGGAAAAATGTGTTGGTCCAGCTGTTCGAATCTGCCGCAGGATTGAACCTTTCCAGCAGCAAGGTGCGTTTTTCGGGGCACGGCGTGGAATTGCCCGTATCGGCAAATATGCTCGGCCGTGTTTTCAACGGTATGGGCGAGCCGATCGACGGCGGCGCAAAACTGATCCCTGATAAGTCGTTGGACATCAACGGCACGCCGATCAACCCTGCCGCGCGGTACTATCCCTCCGAGTTCATTCAAACCGGCGTTTCGAGCATTGACGGTTTGAACACCCTTGTTCGCGGACAGAAATTGCCCATCTTTTCCGGATCGGGTTTGCCGCATGCCAACCTTGCCGCGCAAATCGCTCGTCAGGCAAAGGTGTTGGGCAGCAACGAGAAGTTTGCCGTTGTTTTTGCCGCGATTGGTATTACCTTTGAAGAAGCTGACTTCTTCATTTCCGATTTCCGCAAGACCGGTGCATTGGATCGTACCGTGCTGTTTATCAACTTGGCGTCGGACGCCGCCATCGAGCGTATTTCTACGCCGCGTATGGCACTTACAGCAGCCGAGTATTTGGCGTTTGAGTGCAATATGCACGTGTTGGTTATCATGACCGACATTACCAACTATGCCGAGGCTCTGCGCGAAGTCTCCGCCGCTCGGAAAGAGGTTCCGGGCCGCCGCGGCTATCCCGGATACCTTTATACTGACCTTGCTACTCTTTATGAAAGAGCAGGGCGCAAAATGGGGTCCGATGGTTCCATTACCATGATTCCGATTTTGACTATGCCGGAAGACGATAAGACCCACCCTATTCCCGATTTGACAGGGTATATCACCGAGGGACAGATCATTCTTTCGCGCGAGCTTTACCGTAAAGGATACCTGCCGCCGGTAGACGTTTTGCCGTCGCTTTCCCGTTTGAAGGATAAAGGAATCGGCGCCGGAAAAACGCGCGAGGACCATGCAAACACCATGAACCAGCTCTTTTCCGCTTATGCACGCGGAAAGGAAGCGAGAGAGCTTATGGTGGTGCTTGGCGAAGCGGCTCTTTCTCCGGTTGACCGTTTGTATGCAAAATTCGCCGACGCATTTGAGGCAGAATATATCAATCAAGGGTTCTATGAGAACCGTTCCATTGAGGAAACGCTGAATCTTGGTTGGAAACTGCTAACCATCCTGCCGCGCAGTGAAATGAAGCGGATCAAACCGGAATTTTTAGATAAATATTGGAAACAGAACGCAGAACAATAATTGATGAAGGCTTGCGTTCGGAAAGGAGGATGACATGGCGGAAATACGGGTAAACCCTACGCGCATGGAGATGAAAAGTTATCAAAAACGTTATCAGACCGCGCGCAGAGGACATAAGTTGCTCAAGGATAAGCGCGATGAGCTGATGCGCCAGTTTCTGGATGTCGTCCGGGAAGATAAGGCATTGCGTGAGCGCGTAGAATCGGCTTTGCAGGAGGTTTACGGCGGTTTTACGGTTGCAGGTGCCGTCAGTAACCCCAAAATGTTGCAGGAAGCATTGATCTATCCCAAAAAAGAAGGATCGCTTGAGGTTGATTCTCGCAATTTGATGAGCGTGAACGTTCCCGTTTTTCATTTGCACATTCACGCGGAAGGAAATTCCGACCATTACAACTACGGTATGGCGTTTACTTCCGGTGAATTGGATTCGGCTTTGCGCGCTCTGAACGGGATTTTGGAAGACCTTTTGCGTATGGCGGAACTGGAAAAAACGGCACAGCTCCTTGCCGAGGAGATTGAACGTACTCGTCGGCGTGTCAACGCTCTCGAATACATTCTGATGCCGCAGTACCTGCAAATCATCCGTTCCATTCGGATGAAGCTGGATGAAAACGACCGAGGCAATACCACGCGGTTGATGAAAGTGAAGGATATGATGCTGCAAGCGCAGCTGGAACAAAACGCAAAAGCCGATGAAGAAGAGGACCCTGCTTAAATGATTAAAAAGTCTGCGGTAATCAAACGGTTTCGCAGACTTTTTTTGGTTTTTTGCAATTTTTTTTGCAAAAGTTGAAAAAAATGGGATTTTTTGTGATATAATATTAGTAAGAACCGCAGTTTTGCATTTTTGATTTTTGGAAAGGAGGAAAAGCGATGTTTGCAAAAGGGGATTTTGTTTTTTATGCCTCCGGCGGAATTTGCCGCGTAGAGGATATCCAGCGTGCGCCGCTTCCGGGAATGCCGGAGGACAGAACGTATTACATTTTGCGCTCTTTACACGATGCAAACGGCATTTCCTACCTTCCAACCGATTGCACGACCGTTTTTTTGCGTCCAATCTTAACGGCGGAGGAAGCAGAGCGTTTCTTGAATGAAGCGAGCGGCGTTGAAACAATTGAAGCGCCGGACGCCAAAATCCTTCGGAGTAATTATCAAGAGGCAATGCGTAAGTATCAACCGGGCGAATGGTTTCGCGTGATCAAAACGGTTCGGGAACGCGCCGCACGCATCGGCGAAAATTCCAAACCGATTAAGCTTTCGGAAACCGAACGAACCTTTGGCGAGGAGGCAAAAAAGTTTTTGTACACTGAGCTTTCTCTTGCCCTGCGCTTGACCGAGGCTCAAATTGAAGAATGCTTATTTGAAAGCGGAAATCAAAAAGCCGAATAAAAAGATCCTCCTGCAGAAATATTTCTGCAGGAGGATCTTTTTTTATTTATCCGCGAAAGGGGTTGTCCTTTGCCGCCTTCAGCATTTTCGTAATCGTCAGCTTTGGGCGTTTGGAGCGGAAAATGGTAGAGCCGGAAACAATAATGTTTGCGCCGGCGGCGGTTGTCAACCCAACGTTTTCCTCGTTGATTCCACCGTCCACTTCAATATCCAGTTTTAATCCGTCGCGTTCGGCAATACGCCGAATGACACGAACTTTATCCAAGCATTTCGGCATAAACGCCTGTCCGCCGAACCCGGGAACTACTGTCATTACCAAAGCCATTTCAATTTTGGAAAGGAAGGGCAATATTTTTTCCACCGGAGTTGCAGGTGAAATCGCCAGACCGCATTTCAGGTCGCGTGCATGAATCGCCTCGATAACGGCGTCGGGGTCTTTGCAACTTTCCAAATGGAAGGTGATAATATCGGCGCCGGCTTTTGTGAAGGCGTCAATATAGCGGAGGGGTTCTTTGATCATCAGGTGAACGTCAAAGCAGAGATTGCTTTTTTTGCGCAGAGAAGCAATGACAGGTGCGCCAAAGCTGATATTCGGAACAAAAATTCCGTCCATTACGTCCAAGTGAAGGTAGGTTGCACCTGCATCGGTTACCCGTTTGACGCATTCTTCTAGATTGGCAAAATCTGCCGCGAGCAGGGAAGGAGCAATGTGAGTCATAGTATCTTCCTCCTGAAAAAGAATTCGGTGGGAACAGAATCGCAATGTTTGTCATATTCTGTCGTGAAAGAGCGCATAGACCGCCGGTGTAGACGGGGAAAAAGACGGTCGTACGGGAAAAACGGATCGGCAGGGATATGCTTTTTCATAGCGGAGCGGCCCCGGTTTGGGTTGCTCCGCATTTTTTATGTTTTAAAGATCAAAGAGACCGCGTGGGCGGCAATTCCAAGTCCCTCTCCCGTGAATCCCAGTCCTTCTTCTGTGGTGGCTTTCACGCTGATGCGGTCGATCGAAACGCCAAGTGCGACGGCGATCTTTTCGCGCATTCTCGGAATGTGCGGCGCCATTTTCGGTGCCTGTGCCAAAATTGTTGCGTCAATATTTCCGATCTTCCAGCCGTTCTCGTACAGTAAATTGGAAACTTTTTGTGCAAGCGCAAGGCTGTCGGCGCCTTCCCATGCGGCGTCGGAATCGGGAAACAGATGTCCGATATCTCCGAGTGCGGCGGCGCCCAAGAGAGAATCCATGATGGAATGGGTCAGGACGTCGGCGTCGCTATGCCCGAGCAGTCCTTGCGGATAGGGGATTTCTACGCCTCCGAGGATCAAACGTCGATCCTTGACCAGCCGATGAACGTCATATCCATGTCCGATTCGGAAATCACTCATCGTTGTCCTCCTTTTTGCGTGCGGCAAGAATTGCTTCTGCAAGGCGTATATCGGCAGGCATTGTGATTTTAATATTTTCCTTTCCGCAGTCCACAAGACGAACGCCGTATCCCATATGTTCGATCAGTCCGTTGTCATCTGTGGGGGAAAAGTTGTCCGCCTGCGCGCGTGCAGTAGCGGCGGTATAGAGGGGAAAGGCAAAGACCTGCGGTGTTTGCACTGCCCATAGATTTTCGCGATTCACGGTCTCTTTTACATTGCCGAGCGCCCCGGTACGTTTAACGGTATCGGTAATGGGATATCCGGCGGACGCCGCCTTGTTTTTATAGGCACATAGACAAACGCGCGCGATTTGCATCGGCGTTGTCAGGCAACGGGCACCGTCGGCAACGGCAATGAATTTCGTATTGGTGCTTACCGCGTTCAATCCGTTGCGTGCCGATTCCGCGCGGTCGGCTCCGCCGGAAACGACCGTTTTGCATTTGGAAATTTCATATTGGTCGATCAAATCCAAAACGATTTGTTGGTCTTGCGGACGGGCAACGACTACGATCTCGCGGATCAGAGGACATTGCTCATAGGCTTGGAGCGACCGCGCGAGAACCGGAACGCCGTCAACCTCCAAAAACTGTTTGGAAATCTGCGAACCCATGCGCGAAGAAGCGCCTGCCGCAAGAATGAGCGCTGTGGTATAGTTTTTTACAGTCAGGTTTTGATAAAGGTTTAAGACTTCTGTCGCGCCTTTAATCGCTTTTTTCATAAGCCTCTCCTTTTTTGGGAAAATCAGAATTCGGTCTTTTCCAACTGCATGAACAAATCGACGCGGCGCTGATGTTTTCCGCCTTCAAATTCGGTGGAAAGGAAAGCGTCTACCAAATCGCAAGCAACGCCGTAGCCGACTACACGCTCGCCGAAGCAAAGGACGTTTGCGTCGTTGTGCGCGCGCGTCAAACGGGCGCTGAAGACATCGGAGCAGGCGGCGGCGCGAATGCCGCGGTGTTTGTTTGCCGCCATTGACATTCCGATGCCGGTTCCGCAAATCAGAATGCCGAGTTTGGTTGTACCGTTTTGGATACTTTTACAAACAGCGTCGGCAAAAACAGGATAATCGCAGCTTGCTTCGCTGTCGGTTCCAACGTCAATCACATCCCAGCCAAGTTCCTTCAGGTGGGGAATGATTTTCATCTTTAAGGCATATCCTGCATGGTCGGAACCAATGGTGATCTTTTTTTCCATTTTTCAAAATTCCTTTCGGTATCTGTTTCGGTATTGATTACAATATTTGGATGATTATTTTTCAGCTTGTTGTTTCATTTTTTCGGCACGCGTCCGCTCCGCCTGCGAAGGGCGCAGGTAAACGGGAGAGAGCCGTGCGTCGGTAAGTGATTTTCCTTCAGCCGTCTTGCGTAGAGCAACAGAAGCAACCGAAGCGGCGCTTTGCAACCGAAGCCGTTCGGACACAGGAAGATAGGGGTGCTCGATTTGCGACGTAACAAGATCATAGCCGTCGCCGACAAACAGAACCGGTTCGGAATAGGCGGAAAGAATGTTTTCCAGTTCTTCTACTGAGATTGCCGAATCGGGCAATAGGCAATTTTTTCCGCGGAAAAGCGCGGTATAAACCTGATTTCTGCGTGCATTCATCACCGGACAAATCAAGCTGTCCGAAAGAAAGGCAAGATTTTCAGCAAGCGCTTCTAATGTGGAAACCCCGACGCACGGTTTGCCTTTTCCAAACGCCAGCCCTTTGACGGTTGCAACGCCGATTCTTACGCCTGTAAACGATCCCGGACCAACCGAAACGGCAAACAGATCAATGTTGTCAATTGTTAAATCCAACCGAGAAAGCAAAGATTCTACCATGGGGAGCAGATTTTCGCTGTGCGTGTTTCCGCGGTTTAAGGTCATTTCCGCCAGCAGGCGGTCATCTTTTTGCAGAGCGACCGAAGCCGCGATTGCCGAACTTTCCAGTGCCAAAACAATCATGCTTTCTTCCCCCTTTGCAAAACGGTAATGATCCTGTGATCGGGCAGGGAGAGGTCGTCTTTTGCGATGGTGATCTCCAAGCGATGTTCGGGTAAAAAATCCTTGATATTTTCGCTCCATTCGCAAAGGCAGATACCGCCGCGCGCAAGATAATCGTCAAATCCGATGGAGATCAGATCTTCCTCGCTTTCGATTCTGTAAAAATCAAAATGAAAGACCGAACGGGGAAACGCAGGATATTCGCGCACCAACGCAAAGGTTGGGGAACGGACGATCGATGAAGGAGCAATGACCGAAACAAATCCGCGTACAAACGCTGTCTTGCCAACGCCGAGATCCCCGTAAAGCGCCACAAAGGGTGGCAGAGATCGGTCGGCGAGCATGACTTCGGCGATTTTTGCGCCGATCATTTCGGTTTCGGCAACGGAGGAGGATGCGATTGGCAAATTCCAATTCATATTTTCAACCTCCGTTTCCGTTTTTTCTTCACTATATTGTAGTTATTATAACATTTGTACAGAATTTTGTAAAGTATTTTTTCAAACTTGCAAAATTATTTTTTTCGAAATGCGTTCAGCGGAATTTTATTTCCGTCCGGCTCTTGCACAACGGTATGATCCAGTGTGTTTTTCAAATTGGCTCGAAATTCGGCAAGATATTCCTCGCGCAAAGCCTTTTGTTCGGCAGCTTCCTCTGGGGTCAGTCCTTCGGCTTTCTGCTTTTTGGCAAGCGCGTTGATACGTAACTGCTTTTCAATTTCCATAACTGCTATCCTTTTTTATCTCCTAATTTTTGCGAAAAAAGAAAGGGCAGGACACGTCTTGGGTGCCTGCCGCATATCTTTATCTGCACCCGAATTAGGCTTTTCTCAGGGTGCGAAGGCAACGGGAGCAAACATTGATCGCTTTCTCGCCGTCGAGTCTGATTTTGCGAATATTGGGTTTCCAGGTTCTGTTTGTTTTCCGGTGGGAGTGGGAAACGTTCTGACCGAACACAACTCCTTTACCGCAAATGCAGCATTTTGCCATTTTTGACACCTCCTACTAAACGCTTCACCGCCGCAAAAAACGATTGCGCCGGGGCAAAACATGATACAGCAGACTGTATTATATCATATCTTTTCCAATAATGCAAGCCTTTTTTTGAATTTTTTTCAAAAAAGTGAAGTCATATTTTGTGGCTCTGATCGAACGGTTCTATTTTTTTTTCCATAAGCATAAATTTAAAACAAAAATCGGAAAGGCGGTGCGGTTTTGTGAAACCCGTTTTTAAAACAATTCTCGTTTTACTTTCATGTTTGTTGGTATTTTGTGCTCTCCCGATTTCCGGAAGCGCGGCTTCGGAAAAAGCGATTCTATCGCAGGGAGTTGCTGTTGTGGGCGCCGGAATGGATGTTGCCGTTTCGGGAATGGTGGGCAATGATATTCCTTTTTCTGCCGATGATTTTGAAAAAGGAATGAATCTTTCCGAGGTTCGTTATCTCACATTCCGCAGTGTTCCATCCAGCGCCGAGGGAGAATTGCTTCTCGGCTCTTCCCGTATCGGTGCCGGACAAAGCGTTTCTGCGGCAACGCTTTCTGCGGTTTCCTTCCATCCTGCAAATGAAGCCGTTATGCGCGCTTCGTTCACTTTTACCGTCAACGGCGGAAATCTGCCGGTAACCTGCAATCTCTCCTACCGGACGAAAGCGAACTCTGCGCCCGGTGTAGGCGTTGCCTCAACGCTTTCGCTGAACGGTATGACCTTCCGTGATGTTGATCAATACGGTACACTTTGCGCGGTTGATCCCGATGGTGACGATTTGCGCTATGAGATTGTGACCTTTCCGCACAAGGGAAGCGTTCTTCTGACGGACGCCCAAAAGGGAACCTATGTTTATCGTCCGTCCAAAGGATATGTCGGAAGCGATTCGTTTTCCTATGTTGCACGGGATTCCTACGGCAATTACAGCTGTACCGAAAAAGTCAATCTGCGCGTTGAGGTCGCCGGAACGTCGATTCAGTACGTGGATATTTCCAAAGAGCAGGCGGTCGCGTCTATTGCAGTGACTTCGGCAGGCGTTATGAGCGGTGTTCAGGTGGGGGGCAAATACTATTTCCGTCCACAGGAAGAGGTTAGCCGGATTGATTTTCTGACAATGGCAATGAATGCCGTCGGTATTTCGGAAGTTCCGGATTGCGAAAGGACGACTTTTGCCGACGACGATCAGATTCCGGCAACGATGAAAGGCGTTGTTGCGGCGGCAGAAAAACTCGAAATTCTTTCGGCTTTTGCCAACGATGAAAATCCCGATTGCTTTGCGCCGCAAAAACCGGTCACACGCGCCGAGGCGGCAGTCATTTTGGAAAAATTACTCCAAGCACAGCCGGTTCCCCAAAGCATTCCCACTTTCTCGGATACGCTTCAAATTCCCGTTTGGGCGCAGGACGCTGTTTTAACGCTCGGCTCCTTGGGGATTATGACTTCGACAGACGGAAACGTTTCTCCCCTTGCCAATCTCACACGCGGAATGGCGGCAGAACTGCTCTCGGCAGTGATGCGCTATTCAGCATAATTGAAAAAATGGGATCGCATTGTGCGACCCCTTTTTTCAATCTTTGTTTCGCTTTTTTTGTTCCATTTCCACCGCGTCGGCAACGATGGCGAGCAGTACGGCAACCAGAATCGCGGCAAGATAATCATATATTGCTCCCGACCAGGTATCAAAGGCAAGGAGAATATCTTTTTGTCGGTCGATCAGATAGGAGATCAGGATTGCAATGCCTTCCAAAACGACCAGCGGAAGTGCCAGCCGTAAAAACAAAAGCGCCGAGCGCCCCGGGATGTAAATCAAACGATTGCGTTTCATAGTCTCAAATTCCTTTCAATATGCGACTGTTTATGCAAAAGGGATAAAATGAATATTTTTTTGAAAATGCAGTAAAAGGTATGTTTTTTGTCTTTCTGACTCTATTTTAAGCTTGATTATACAAAAAATCAAGGGCAAGTTTTTTCCAATTTTCCTTTAAAAAAAAATAAATACTGGAAAAAAAGTATAAAAAAACCAAATATAGTAGAAATATCCAAAAATACCAGTTATAAGAAATGAAAAGTTGATTTTTTTATATTCAAAATTAACAAATGATGGCATTTTTTATTTGGATTTTCCTGATTTTCGGTTTGCTATAATAGAGTTGTAAGCGCTCGAAAAAGCGCGAAGGGAACCGAAAGAAAACAGATTCAAACGAAAGGAAACGAATAATGAAATCATTGGAAAAAAGACATGTCTTAATTGAGGAGACCGTTTTCTACGAAGGATTGCAGCTTCATAATCTTTTTTGGCAGGATCTTTCCACATTACAGTTTTACGTATCCGTAAAATATGGGAACGAGACAGCAGAAGCCGCGTTGGGGACAGATCCATCCTTTGCCGCCCGTTGTTACCAGTTGATTCGGGACGGCGGCGTTACCCCGTGCACGCTTTCGGAGGTCGTTGCCGATCTGAAAGTTCAAAACGAAAATACAGAAAAAACGCTTTACAAAATCTGATATCTATGGTATAATCAATTCAAGGAACACAAAATATTGTTTTGAAGGGAAGTAAAACGTATGAAATGCCCCTACTGCGGTCATACCGAGGACAAGGTTATCGACTCCCGACCGGTCGAGGATGAAAACAGCATCCGCCGCCGCCGCGAGTGTCTGTTCTGCCATAAACGGTTTACCACGTTTGAAACTGTGGAATCCACGCAGATCATCGTGGTTAAAAAAAGTGGGCAAAAGGAGCTTTTCGATCGGCAGAAATTGCTTTCCGGCGTACTGAAGGCAACGCAAAAACGACCGGTGGACGCCGTTGCGCTCGTTTCCGAGATTGAAAGCGAACTGCAAAACAATTTCCGTATGGAGGTTACCTCCGGCGAGCTTGGCGAAATGGTTATGAATCGGTTGAAAGCGCTTGACGAGGTCTCTTACGTTCGCTTTGCCTCGGTTTATCGTGAGTTTAAGGACATCGATACCTTTTTAGAGGCATTAAATGCGCTCAAATCGCCTCGCAAGAATTCGGAATACAGATAAAATACAAATAAAATGAAAACCGCACTGCTTCAAACGGTGCGGTTTTGCATTTTGAAATGCCGAAAGTTGCAAAAATTCGATAATCAAAGTTTTTTTCTTGACTTTGACGTTCAAATGTGTATAATAAAGGTAGGCTTGCCCCACAAGGAGGGAAATACAGTGAATGATTCTATGAAAAAACTCGGTTCGCATCGCTCGGCGATCCGGGAATTGTTTGAATACGGCAAACGCCGCAAAGCGGAAATCGGCGCCGAAAACGTTTTTGATTTCAGCATCGGAAACCCCAGCGTCCCGGCACCGGATGCGGTGCAAAAGGAGCTTATCCGCCTTTTGGAGACTACCGATCCGGTTGCGCTCCATGGTTATACTTCTGCGCAGGGGGATCCCGGTGTGCGCGCGTCGATTGCCGACTATCTCAACCGTACCTATCAAGCCGAAGTAGACGCAAATCTCATCTATCTGACTGCCGGCGCGGCGGCGGCTCTGACTTGCTCGTTGACCGCTTTACTCAACCCCGGAGACGAAGTTGTTTTGCCGGCTCCGTTTTTCCCGGAGTACCGTGTTTTCGTGGAGCGTACAGGCGCAAAAGTTGTTCCGGTTGCCTGCGATCCCGAAACGTTTCAGCCGGATTATTCCGCGCTGGAGGCGGCGATCGGTGAAAAGACGCGAGTATTGCTTATCAATTCGCCCAACAATCCAACCGGAGCTGTGATTCCCGAATCGGGCATTCAAAAAATTGCCGCCATTCTTTCGGCAAAAGAAAAAGAGTTTGGCAACCCGATCTATCTGATCTCGGACGAACCCTACCGCGAGCTGGTTTGGGGCAATGAGGCGGTTCCGTATTTGACGAGGTATTATAACAACACGCTGGTTTGCTATTCGTTCAGCAAATCGCTCTCTTTGCCGGGTGAGCGCATCGGTTACGTGCTCATTTCGCCCAAAGCCGAAGACGCGAACGACGTTTACGCCGCAGTCTGCGGCGCCGGACGTGCGCTTGGATTTGTTTGTGCGCCGGCGCTGTTCCAGTTTCTTGTTCCCAAATGTTTGGGATTGACCGCTGATTTTTCGATTTATAAAAAGAACCGCGAACTTTTGACAACCGGATTGCGTGCCTGCGGATTTACCGTGGTGGAGCCGGACGGCGCGTTCTACCTTTTTGTTAAATCGCCCGAGCCGGATGCCAACGCGTTTGCCGAGCGCGCAAAGGGAATGGAGCTTTTGCTTGTGCCCAGTGATTCCTTCGGATGTCCCGGTTACGTTCGCGTATCCTATTGTGTTTCCACCGCGCAAATTGAAAAGTCGCTTCCGGCATTCCGAAAGCTGGCGGAATCTTACGGCTTAAAATAACAATCAAATTACGATAAACAGAAAGGCAGGAAAACGGGATGAATACCTTTGGAACCGCTGTTAAACTGACGCTTTTCGGCGAGAGCCACGGGAAAGAGATCGGCGCGGTGCTGGAAGGACTTGCGCCGGGAATTCCGGTGGATGAAGATTTTATCTGCCATCAGCTTTCTTTGCGCCGTCCCCACGGAGCCATTTCCACGCCGCGCGTGGAAAGCGACGAATTTCGAATCGTCAGCGGTGTTTATCAAGGAAAAACGACAGGAACGCCCATTTGTATTCTGATTCCCAATGCGGATACCCGAAGCGGCGATTATCCAACGGGCATGGTGCGCCCCGGGCATGCCGACTATACCGCGCAATGCAAATACCACGGCTTTCAGGATCCGCGCGGCGGCGGACATTTTTCGGGTCGATTGACGGCTCCATTGGTTGCGGCAGGCGCTATTGCCGTTTCCGCTTTGCAGGATAACGATATTTATATCGGAACACATATTCGCGCGCTTGCCGGACTGGAAGATCGACCGTTTGAGGATTTGGTTGCCGACGCCGATCTGCTGAGCGAGCTTGCTTTTCCGGTACTGGACGAACGTATTGCCGAGCGGATGAAAGAGGAGATTCTTGCCGCGGCGGAGGACGGCGACAGTGTTGGCGGAACGCTGGAAACAGTGGTTACGGGCGTTCCGGCAGGGATTGGAGAACCGTGGTTCGACAGCGTGGAGGGTGTTCTTTCACGCGCGCTGTTCGGAATACCGGCGGTTAAGGGAATTGAGTTTGGCGAGGGCTTCGGCTTTGCAAGAATGCGCGGAAGCGAGGCAAACGATCCTTTGCACATTGAAAACGGCAAGGTCACGCATCTTTCCAACCATAGCGGAGGAATTAACGGGGGCATTACCAACGGGATGCCGATTTTGTTCCGCAGCGTTATCCGCCCAACGCCCACCATTTCGGTTCCGCAGGCGAGTATCAATTTGCAAACCATGGAAAACGAGTTGCAAAAAGGGATGGGAAGACACGATCCTGCCATCGTCCACCGCGCGCGCGTGGTGGTGGACAGCGTGACCGCGCTGGTGCTTTGCGATTTTCTAACACAGCGGTTCGGGACCGACTTTTTGGCACAGATTTGACTGATTGGATAAAAAAGACCTCCGACGAAAGGAAAGCTCCATTCGTCGGAGGTCTTTTATTATAGAGGAATCGGTTTATTCTTCCGTTTCTTCGCCTTCGGGCTGATCGTCATTCCAGCCGTCCATATTTGTCCAGTCGGAAATATCGGGCAGGGTTACGCTTGCGTTGCCGTAGGCAAAGGCAAGTTCGGTGGTGCGCGGGGTTTCGGAGGTCGCGTCGGCGTTGGTGAAGGTAACGGTTTGCACCATGCCGTTCTTTGCGGTTGCGGTAATCTTGATGGAAGCACCGTTTGCCGCGACTTCAAATGTCAAAGTAGAGGTGGATTCCTTGTTCTTCTCCTCGGTTTTCACCGTACAGGTAAAGGTGGTGCCTTCTTCGGGAACCATTTCCAAAATTTTGATATTGTTCATAAAGTAGGGGCAGTTGTTGTCGTAGGTTTTCCTATCGGTGGTGTAGAAGCCGCTTTCCTCCGAGGAGGTTGCAACAATGTATTTGTCGCCGTCCACAAAGCAATACATTTTCGTACCGGTTGACTGGTAGTCAAGGAAGCTCTTGTTGCCAAGGAGGGATTCCACATAAATCACCTCGCCGTCACCCGTAGCGGTAGCAACGACGTTTGCGTTTTTGAGGGAATCCTCAAAATAGCCGTTGAGAAGGGAAAGACTGTCCTCTTTGGAGTCAGCCGAGATTTCGGACGTTCCGGTAACTTCAATATTGTCCAAAATGCCGCAGGAAGCAAAGGTCGCAACGCACAAAAGCAAAGCGAGGATCAGAATTGCTGGTTTTTTCATGTTTTTCAATCTCCTTTGTGATTTGATTTTTTCTTGACAGCCTTTACAGTATAGCACCTTTCCGGCGGTTTGTCAAGGTTGTAAATCTCGCTTTACCGTATCTTTTGTAACTTGTCAATGCATATCTTCATCATTTTTGAAAAAACTGAAGAGTGGGGAAGTTTAAAAAAAAGAG
Organism: Oscillospiraceae bacterium; assembly: GCA_015063325.1. Lineage (GTDB taxonomy): Bacteria > Bacillota > Clostridia > Oscillospirales > CAG-272 > UMGS1865. The sequence continues at coordinate 145,454 of SVUK01000017.1, forward strand.
AGGTGGCGGCATGGTTTTTTCGTCTTTGGTGTTTTTGTATGCCTTTTTGCCGCTCGTTTTGCTCGTTTATTATTTGGTGCCCAGGCGTTTTCGAAATCTTGTCCTTTTGGTATTCAGTCTCCTCTTTTACGGTTGGGGTGAGCCGAAATATGTGCTGTTGATGGTCTTTTCCTTTTCGGCGGCGTATGCATTTGGATTTTCCATTGCCAAATACCGCGTTGAGAATCCCCGTCGCGCCCGTTTTTGGACGCTTCTTTCGGTTTCGGTCAGTCTTTTATCGCTCTTTTTTTTCAAATACTACGATTTTACCGCCGCAAACCTTTCGCATCTGCCGTTCTGGAATCTTCCGCTTCTTGGTTTGCGCCTGCCCATTGGCATTTCCTTTTACACCTTTCAAATTCTTTCCTATACCCTTGATCTTTACCGCGGAAATGCCGAACTCCAGCGCAATTACGTGCGCTTCGGCACCTATGTTTCTCTTTTTCCGCAACTCATTGCCGGACCGATCGTCCGCTACCGCGAAATTGCCGCCGAACTGCAGGAAAGAAGGGAGACGGTTTCGGATTTTGCCGCCGGTGTTGAACGTTTTTGCATAGGGCTTTCCAAAAAGGTATTGCTCGGCGATCCGCTTGCCTCCGGATATCTTTATTTTCGGGAATCGCTCGCCCGTTCGCCGAGCGCGCTTGCCGCATGGGGACAGGTCATTTTTTACGCCTTTCACCTCTATTTCGATTTTTCGGGATATTCGGATATGGCGATTGGGCTTGGACGAATGTTCGGTTTTCGGTTTCCCGAAAACTTCAATTATCCATATATTGCAACAAGTATTTCGGATTTTTGGCGGCGCTGGCATATCACACTTTCTTCGTGGTTCCGCGAGTACGTTTATATTCCGCTCGGTGGCAACCGAAAGGGAAAATGGAGACAGGTACGCAATCTTGCAATCGTTTGGCTTTTGACCGGATTTTGGCACGGCGCCGATTGGAATTTTCTCTTGTGGGGCGTTTATTTTTTGGTCTTATTGTTGCTCGAACGCTTTTTATTAAAAGATGTTTTGGATATTCTTCCGCGCTTTTTGCGCCGCTTTTTAACGGTTTTTGCGGTATTTTTGGGCTTTTTGCTATTTTCCGAGCAAAATCTTGCGGTTGTTTGGCAAACGCTCGGATGTTTATTCGGCGTGAATTGCGGACTTGGCGACGCGCTGGATTTTTATCATTGGAAAACTTTGTTTCCGCTCTTACTGATTGCAGCTTTTTGTGCAACGCCGTTACCGAAACGGATTTTTTCCGCAGTTCTCAAACGAAAAAAACGGTTTGGAGTTTTGCGCCCTGCATTTTGCGCGTTTGTGCTTCTTCTGTCAACCGCTTTTTTGGTGGCGCGTTCCTTCAGTCCGTTTGAATATTTTCAATTTTGAGTCGAAAGGAGGGTTTTTTATGCGTCCCGATCGAACGATCGTTCTTTTGTTTTGCGTCATTTTAGCGCTTCTTGCCATTTTGTTTTTCGTTTTGCCGCAAAATCCGTTTTCGCAATCTGAAAAGCGCGCTTTGCAACAAACGCCGAAATTTAGTTTTTCCAAGCTCCTTTCGGGAAAATTGACCGCAGAGATTGACGCGTGGTTTGCCGATCAATTCCCCTTGCGAGAAGGGTTTGTCGGGGTTAAATCGATTGTCACGATTCTTTCAGGTCAAAGGCAAAACAACGGCATTCTGCTCGGCGCGGACGGACAGTTGGCAAGATGGGATTTTGATGGGGGCAGTGACACGCAAATTGATCGCATCGATGAAGCGCGGCTATTGTCCTCCTGCGCCGGAATCACACGCGTTGACGAAAATGTGAATCTGCCAACCGTTTTTCTTTTTCCAAGCAGAAATTTAGACGTTGCGGAATCGTCGTTTGATTATCCCGACGTTACAGGAAAAGCAATTCGGCAAATTCTAACGGAATCCCTTTCCGGCATCCGTTTTGCCGACGTCGAACCCGTTTTGCAGGAAAAATACAAAAGTGGGGAAGCCGTCGTTTTCCGCACCGACCATCATTGGACAGCATTGGGCGCTTATTATGCCTATTGCGAAGTGATGAAACAATTCAATTTGGAACATGAAATTTTGCCGAGAGAATATTTTCGGGAAGAGATTGTTACCGGTGGTTTCGGTGGAACTTACCGTTCGCGCGGAGAAATGCAATGGATACAAAAAGAGCCGATTGCGGTTTGGTACGGAGCGGATGAAACGGAGTATACCGTTACTGCGGACGGCAAGCCGCTCGACGGATTTTACACCGTTTTGCCAAAAGAAGAGATCGGATACGAGCTGTTTTTGGACGGTACGCACGATATGGTAAGAATTGAAAAAGAGGGAAAAAATCGACCGAAACTTCTCATTTTTAAAGATAGTTTTGCCAATTCGCTTGCGCCTTTTCTTGCCCGTCATTTTGATCTGATTTTATTCAATTTGTCCTCTCCGAAAAAAGACTTTACGAATATTTCCGAAACGGTAACCCAATTCGACCCCGACGCGGTTTTGATCGTTTATTCCGTTTATAATCTTTTGACCACCGAAACGGCGGAACATTTTCGATAAAATTAAGCAAAGAAGTCCGTTCGCAAAAACGAACGGACTTCTTTGCCTGTTTTTTATGCGAGCGCGGAAAGTTCCTCCACTGCCTTTTCGGAAACGAGTTTTGCATGCTCCGAGATGTAGATTTTTGTTTGCGCAACGTTGCAGGGGATTCCGTATTCCGAAAGAAAAGCAATCTCCTCCGGCAAGGAGAAGGGGGATTTCGTTTGAAAAATCAAATGCAGATAATATCCGTTTCGCTCGTCCCGGTAGGCGAAGCTTTTTCCTTTAAAGTTTCCCCTTTGCAGGCGGTTGCAAACGCCGAGAAGATCCTCCATGCCTGGGATCTTATAAACAATTTCTCGGCTGTATTGATCATTTTTTTCTTGCTGTTTGATCGGCAAAAGCGATTCGGGCAGAATGGCAAGCGCTCGCTTTTTATCCTCTTTCAAACTGCAGCTGACGAACATTTCGCATCCGCCCTCGCGCGACGGAAAATATTGTACCGAAACACGGCGATCATCCAGCTCAAAATCAATTTTCCGGCGAACTTCCTTCATCAACATCCGGAAGGATTTTCGCATTTGTTCGGTATCTTCCCCCAGCCGCTGGGCGTTCATTTCAAAATGGGTCATATCCGAAGGCGTCAGCATGATTTTCAATTTTCGGTCGTTGATGCGTATCAGTTCCAAGGCAAATCTCCTTTCCGCTTATCGGCTCTCTGAATTTTATTATATTCTGTTCTATGGAAAAATGGAACCCCTAAAATAATGGTAATTTTCCTGTGGAATCGGTGCTTTCTCTTGATTTTGGAAAGTGAATATGTTATAATATTATCAGTTTATGAGAAACGGAAGGGAGGTGTTCCGGCGTGCAGTATCAATTCGAAAAAAAGCAAATTCATCTTTCGGTTCGGGAAATCTGCGATCTGTTGCATTTTCAAAACCGTTCCGACCTGCGCGCCGGCGGCGCTTCCCCCGAACGCATGGAGCAGGGAAAAACGGCGCACAAAGCGATTCAAGCATCCCTTTCGGCAGACGATCTTGCCGAAGTTTCGCTTTCGGTAACGATATCCTTCCACGATCGCCTTTACGAGATTGCCGGGCGCGCCGACGTTGTTCGTCAGGGAACGCCGACGATCGTTGAGGAGATCAAATCCATTCTCGGCAAACGCTTCCCCGAACCGGACGCCTATCATACCGCGCAGGCAAATTTGACGGCGTGGTTATATCTTCAAAAAAATAATCTTTCGTCGGTTTGCGTTCGCCGAACGCTGATCCGGGTTGAGGATGGGGAAAGTAAATCCTTTCATCAATTGTTTACCGCCGCGGAACTGACCGAATATTGTCTGAATCTGCTCTCTAAAATCGAATACCGCGCCGCCGTATTGGAGGAGCGGTACGAAATGCGGTTGCCGACGATGAAAACTGTTCGATTTCCTTATGCAAACGTTCGTCCGGCGCAGAAAATGATGCTTTCGGAATGCTACCGCGATATCAAACGCGGCAAACGCCTGTTTTTGCAGGCGCCAACCGGGATCGGCAAAACCATTTCGGCGCTCTTTCCAGCCGTGCGCGCCATGGGGGAGGGGCATTGCGACCGCATTTTCTATCTGACGGCGAAAACCGCCGCCGCGCGCGAAGCCTACCGCGCCTGTGGCGACCTTTTTGGCGCCGGTGCCAATCTGCGAACGGTGCATTTTTCGGCAAGGGAACATCTTTGCGTGAATCTCGAAGCGAAGAACGATCCTGCCGGCATCAGCCGCCATTGCAATCCCGAAAAGTGTCCGCGCCTGCGCGGATTCTATGAAAAATGCCCGGATGCCGTCTGCAATCTTTTGCGCGAGCAGAACGGGTATCCGCGCAAAACGATTCTGGAAGCGGCAAATCGCGCCGGAATCTGCCCCTACGAATTCCAGCTGGAGCTTTCCGAATTCTGCGATATTCTCATTTGCGATTACAATTACGTGTTTGATCCGATGGTGTATCTGCGCCGGTATTTTGAGGAAGACGCGCGCCTTTCGGGCAACTTCGTTTTTCTGATCGATGAAGCTCACAACCTTGCAAACCGCGCCTCCGAGATGTATTCGGTGGTCTTGTCCCTTCAAAAAGGAGAGGAACTGCTCCAAATCCTGACCGAAACGCACCCGGCGGAGCCCGAAAAGGAATGGAAGCACCTGAAAGAATATCTGGATACGCTTCGCAAATTCAAATCGCTCTGCCGCGATACCCTTTGCAAAAACGAGGAAGGGGAAGAGCAGGGATATTCGCTCTATCACGGCGCGCTCCCAGGACTTTCCAAGGCGGCCACCGACTGCCGCGCATGGGCGGACGATTGGCTGCGCAAGCACCCGGAGGACGAAGCCGAAGCGCCGCTGGTGCAGTTTTTGGCGCCGCTCCGCCGCATGGAAGCGATCCAGCCATACTTTGACGAGCGGTTCCTTTCTTATATTACGGTTCAGGGCGGCGATACCTCGGTTCGATTGATTTGTTTGGATCCTTCTGAGATCCTTTCGGAAAAACTTTCGCTTTCCCATTCGGCGGTGCTGTTTTCTGCGACGCTTACGCCGTTGGATTATTTTGCCGATATTTTAGGCGGCGGCAAAAAGGCAATCAAAATTGCGCTTCCTTCTCCCTACCCAACCGAAAATCTCTGTCTTGCTGCTGTTACCGGATTGAGTGTGCGATTTGAGGATCGCGAAAAATCGATTCGCAAATTGGTAGGCGTCATTGCGGCAACCGCTTCGGCAAAGCAGGGAAATTATATCGTTTATTTCCCGTCCTACGACTATATGGAAAAAGTTTACGAAGCGTTTGTCAAAAAATATCCGCAGGTTACAACCGTTCTGCAAACGCGCGGTATGAGCGCGGAGGCGAAGGACGCCTTTTTGAACGCGTTTGTTGATGACGGAAAGCTGCGCGTCGGATTTTGCGTGCTGGGCGGATCATTCTCCGAAGGGGTTGATCTTCCGGGCGGTCGTTTGATCGGAGCGGTGGTGGTCGGTGTTGGATTGCCGGGACTTTCAGATGAACGCAACATTCTGCGCGACTACTATGAATCCACGAGAGAAAGCGGATATGACTATGCCTATACCTATCCCGGTATGAATCGCGTTTTGCAGGCGGCAGGACGAGTGATTCGGAGCGAGACCGATCGCGGCGTTATTATTTTGGCGGATGACCGTTGGGCGGAGCCGCGCTACCGTTCCCTGATGCCGGAACATTGGAGCTGCATTGTTTATGCAAATGATGCTCGCGAACTTGCAGACCTTGCCGCCGGATTTTGGAAAAAAGAAGAATAAATCCTTCTTTTTTTGCAATTTTGAAGAAATATTTTTGCAAAAGCTATTGCAATTTGAAAAAAGAAGTGCTATACTGTTCAGGTCAGGAAAGATTGAAAGAAGATCACGCAAAGTGACCGTAAAAGCCGATGTTACATACTCTGTTATCGGTTGAATCCATTTTTTGAGGGCAACAAACGATATGAATTATGCAAACTGGAAACGGGAAGACTTGCAAAAAGAACTTTCCGCCTTGCAAACTGAATATCAAAATTTCAAAGCGAAAAATCTCTCTTTGGACCTTTCGCGCGGCAAACCGGGTGCAAAGCAATTGGATATGTTGCGCGGAATGCTGAACTGCATCGTTTCTTCCACCGACTGCCGTTCCGAGGGCGGATTTGATTGCCGGAACTACGGCGTTTTGGACGGTATTCCCGAAGCGAAGCGGATGTTTGCGGAACTGCTGGGATTGCGCGAAGATAATCTCTTTATCGGAGGGAACTCTTCGCTCAACTTGATGTACGACGCCGTTGCGCGCGCGCTTCTTTACGGTGTTTGCGACAGTGACCGTCCATGGTGCCGCGAGCCGGTTGTTCGCTTCCTTTGTCCTGCACCGGGATATGACCGCCATTTCGGCATTTGCGAGTCTCTTGGGATTGAGATGATCCCGGTTGCCATGACGCCTACGGGACCCGACATGGATGAAGTGGAGCGACTTGTCGCAGCTGATTCACAAATCAAAGGTATTTGGTGCTGTCCAAAGTATTCCAACCCGGACGGTATTACCTATTCGGATGAAACTGTGGCGCGGTTCGGCACTATGAAAACGGCGGCAAAGGATTTTCGCATTTTTTGGGACAACGCCTACGCGATCCACGATCTTTATTCCAATCGTTCGGATACGCTTGCCGATATTTTTGACGCCTGCAATAAGGCAGGGAATCCCAACCGCGTATTCTATTTTGCGTCGACCTCGAAAATTACGTTTCCCGGTTCCGGCGTTGCCATCATGGCAGCTTCGCGCGAAAACCTTGCGCAGATTATGCCAATCATCGGCGCGCAGACCATCGGATTTGATAAGATCAACCAACTGCGCCACGTCCGGTATTTTGACGGCAGTGCCGAGAATATCAAAATGCACATGATGCTCCTTGCCGATCTGATCCGTCCCAAATTCCAAATTGTTTTGGGCGCATTGGAGCGTGACCTCGGAGATCTTGGCATTGCGCATTGGACCAATCCTGCCGGTGGCTATTTCGTCAGCCTGTATGTCATGGAGGGGTGCGCCAAACGCGCCTATACGCTCTGCAAAGAGGCAGGCGTCAAGCTTACCAACGTGGGCGCGACCTACCCCTATTGCAAAGACCCGCAGGATAGCAATATCCGCATCGCGCCCACCTGTCCGCCGGAAGAAGAACTCCGCGTTGCCATGCAGGTGCTGACCGTTTGCGTGCGTATCGCGGCGATTGAAAAATTGTTAAATCAATAAAAAAAGAAAGCCGACTTAAACAGTCGGCTTTTCCTCTTTTGCGAGCGTTTTTTCAAGAAATTGGAAGAACGCTTTTTTCTGTTCCGGAGATAGTACTGCATAAACGACGTAATTTCCGTAAACACGCACTTCGGCATCGCGCAACTTCGGTAATTCTTCCGGGATATAGGATTGATAGAAAGATTCGTTTTCCTCATACCGTTCAAACAGGGAATCAGCAAGGAAGGAGGCAACCTGGCGAGGCTTTTCGCCGGTGGCTTTCCAAATGCAGATTTCGTCCAAATTGTTTCCGTTCGTCGAATAGCAAACCGAAACGTCCGGAGCAAGTCCGGGTCTGTTTTCTTTCGGAAACGCATCGCTGCCTTCCAATGCAAAATCTTGGAAATTCAATTCTCTCGCGCATTTTTTTGAAAGCTCCTCGGCAGAGAGATCGTTTCGATAATCAGGACCTCCACAGGAGGGAAATAACAAAAACAATGCGAAAAGTACTGTAAAAAAACGTTTTTTCATCTGTTCCATTTCTCCGTATTTTCTGCAATTTTACGCAAGATCACCTCGTATCCGGCGCTTGTCAAATGAATGCCGTCTGCCGAAAATTCCGGTTTTAAAAAACCCGATTCGTCTTTGAGAAACACGGCGGTATCCAAAAGCTGAATGTCCTCGTCGGCAGAGAATTCGGCAAGTCGGTTATTGAGCGAATCAATCCATAAGTTGAGTTGTTCCGGCGAGACAGAAAACTTCCATTGTTGCTGTTCTTTTGCAACGGGGTAGACCGTTTGCAAAACTAACCGGGTATCCGGTGTTATTTCATGAATTTCCTTTATTAAGTTTTCGTAAGCTTTCAAATACCTGTTTTCGCTTTTGTGAAATCCGACGATCCCGTTGAGACCGAATGAAAGGATCAGCACGGGCGGTTGTTCCTCTTTCAGCATTTCCGAAATGCTGATTTTTTCTTTTGATCCCACTTTTCTGACTGTTTGTGAGAGCGTTCGGGAAGAGAGCATCAAGGTTCCCGAATCGGGGGCGATGACATTTGTTTTTGCATATTGCCCCAGTTGTGTTCCGCGGCGCCGCAAGTGTGCGGTTGTGGACTCGCCGAGAAAATAAATTCGGCTCCAATCCGTTTTCTTTTCTTTTGAAGCCGCGGCAGAGAGAGAAATCGGAAAAATAAAAAGGATGGAGAGAACCAAAATTATACAGCCTGTCAATCGCGTTAATTTCATTTTACTTTCCTCAATTTGTTTGCTTTCATTCAGTATTTGTCTTTTTCAGGCTTCAATTCCGGCAATTTTTCGGAAAAAATGTATAAAAAAGAAGAAATATTCATTTTTTGCTTGACAAATATTTTTGAAATAGTATAATAGATATGAATTATATAAAAGGGACTTCTTTTGAGAAAATTCGAAAGAAAAACGGAAAGGACCTTCCAATGGCTCAAATTTCAAGACGTGAATCCAGAGAGCAGGCGTTGGGACTGCTTTTTGAAACCGAATTTCAAATGCAAAAAACGCCCGAGGAGATTTATCAGCTGGCAATGGAAGACCGCGAGATCGTTGCCGACGAGTATCTTTCAAAGGTTTATTTCGGGGTTTTGGAGAAAAAAGCCGAAATCGATGGCTATATTTCCAAATATTCCAAAGGCTGGTCGATGGATCGGATTGCTCCTGTTACCCGGAACATTTTGCGCCTTTCGGTTTATGAAATGCTGAACTGTCCGGATATTCCGGTTCGCGTTTCTATCAACGAGGCGGTCGAACTGACCAAAAAATACGACGAGGAAAAGGCAAAAGCGTTTGTCAACGGTATTTTGAACAGCGTTAAAAACGAACTTGGAACAAGGGAATGAATACCTGTTTTGTCGGAATTGATACCAGCAACTATACCACTTCCTGTGCCGCTTGCGACGGGGAAGGCAATGTATTTGCAAATGTTCGTATTCCGCTTCCGGTTGCAGAGGGTGAACGCGGTCTTCGGCAGAGTGACGCGGTTTTTGCCCATGTGAAAAATCTCCCGGTCGCTATGCAACAATTGCGCGAGACCATTCGTGGAAAAGAGATTCTTGCCGTTGGCGTTTCGGAAAGTCCGCGCAGATGCGCCGGTTCCTATATGCCGTGTTTTCTTTCGGGAATTGCGGCGGCACAGTCGTTTGCGGCACCGATCGACCTGCCTGTTTACCGCTTTGCCCATCAAGAGGGGCATATCATGGCGGCGCTTTATTCGGCAGGAAAAACGGATTTGACCAACCGCGAACTTCTTGCGTTTCACGTTTCGGGCGGAACAACCGAAGTGCTTCACGTTCAACCGGCGGAAGTCGGATTTTCGGTTTCCGTTCTCGGTGGTGGAGCCGATTTGCATGCCGGGCAGGCGATTGACCGGATCGGTGTTATGATGGGATTGAAATTTCCCTGTGGCAAAGAGATGGAGCAATTTGCCGCTACTTATACCGGTGAGTTGCCTCCGGTGCGTGTTTCTGTAAAAGGAATTGATTGTCATCTTTCCGGATTGGAAAACCTTGCCGGCAAGCTTTGGACACAAACCGGGGATCGGGCGCTGGTCAGCGCATTTGTATTGGAATTTTTGGCAAAAACATTGGAAAAAATGACGAAGGGCGCCGATGAACGCTATCCCGGTCTCCCCATCGTTTATGCCGGCGGTGTGATGAGCAATCGTTTTTTGCAAAGCCGTTTAAGCAAAAGAAAGGAAACCTATTTTGCAAATCCAGAGTTTTCTGCCGACAATGCCGCCGGAATCGCGCTTCTTTGCAGAAGAACATTTTTAATTTAATACAAGCAGAAGAACATTTTTAAAAGAAAAAGATATTTAGGGTTTGGAGATTACGATGGAAAGGAGAAAATCCCATGCGAATGGATCGGGAGCCGCTTTCGGTTTTTCAGCTGAACGAGTATTTGCGAATGCGGATGGATTCGGATGAACTTTTGTCCGGTATTCTGGTGCGAGGGGAGATCTCCAATTTTTCCGCGCCCCGATCGGGACATTTCTATTTTACGCTGAAAGATCCGGAAGGGCAGATTCGAGCGGTTATGTTCCGCACGCAGGCGGCAAGATTGACATTCGTGCCGGAGGACGGAATGAAAGTGATCGTCAGCGGTCGCGTTTCGGTCTATTCCGCCGGTGGACAGTATCAAATTTACGTGAACGAGATTCAGCCGGACGGCGCAGGGATTCTTGCGCTTCAGTTTGAACAACTTCGCCGCAGATTGGAAGCCGAGGGATTGTTTGACGCAGAGCGGAAAAAGCCGATCCCGAAATTTCCTGCGCGCATCGGTATTATCACTTCGCCGACGGGTGCGGCAATACGCGATATCCGCAATATTCTTTCCCGTCGTTTTCCGTTCGCACAGATTTTGCTGTATCCGTCGCTCGTGCAGGGGGAAGGTGCCGCCGAGCAGCTTGCCTCGGGTGTGTTGTTCTTTCAGAATTTCGGGCTTGCGGACGTGATTATTATTGGGCGCGGCGGTGGATCAGCCGAGGATCTTTGGGCGTTCAACGATGAATTGCTTGCCCGGGTGATTGCCGATTGCACTATACCCGTTATTTCTGCCGTTGGACACGAGGTGGATTTTACCATTTGTGATTTTGTTGCCGATCTGCGCGCGCCGACTCCATCGGCCGCGGCAGAGCTTGCCGTTCCCGATGCGCAGGAGCTGAAACGGACGCTGTCCGCCTATGCCGCCGGAATGGAGCGCCGAATGCGCATCAAGGTGGAGGGGGAGCGAAGATACCTCAATCAATTGATTGGTTCCCGTGCGCTTTCCAAACCGGAATCACTTTTGGATTCATTTCGGATGCATGTTGCCGATATGGAACGGCGCCTTGCGCAATATTGGCAGTTGTATTTTTCGGGAAAACAAAGCGATCTTTCGCGTATAGCCGCGAAATTGGAAGGACTGAATCCGCTTAAAGTCCTTTCCCGAGGATATGCGGAAGTGGAAAAGGAGGGGGCCGTCGTTTCCTCGGTTCAAACGCTGTGCCCTGAGGATAAACTTACCGTTCGTTTTTCGGATGGTGTTGCAGACGTAGTCGTTCGATCGACGAATGCTTTGATTTGATTTTTTGGCTTAATTTTTGATTGGAGATTCCATGAAACTGAAAAGAGTTCATAAAAATATGCCGGTGGTTGCGTTGCTTTCATTGGGGTATTTTATCACTGTGCTGATCGGAAGCGGACTGTTGCTTTTGCCAATCGCATCTAAAACGGGTTCGACCCCGATTGTTGACGCGATCCTGACGGCGACCAGCGCCACCTGTGTGACCGGATTGACCGCATTTGATACTGCCGCACATTTTACGCTGTTCGGGCAGATTGTGATTCTTTGTTTGATTCAAATCGGCGGTCTCGGATTTATGACGGTTATCACGTTGCTTTTTATGATGTTTAAACGAAATATCGGAATTTATAACCGAACGGTGATGATGCAGTCCGCCGGAAGTTATAATATTTCCAGTATTCCGACGCTGATCAAACGGATTATCATCGGTACTCTGATTTTTGAGGGAACAGGCGCCGCAATTCTTGCGGCGGCGCTTTGGAAGGAATACGGTACACGAGCAATTTATTTGGGTATTTTTCATTCAATTTCCGCTTATTGCAACGCCGGATTTGATGTTTTCGGAACCGGCTCTCTTTCACGGTTTGCATCCGATCCCGTTGTTTTGTTTACGATCATGTTTTTGGTTGTGATCGGTGGACTCGGCTTTCTCGTATGGGGAGATATCCTGGATTGCAAATTCAAATTTTCCAAATATCAACTGCATACGAAAATTGTGCTGATTGCCACGTTCTGTCTGATTTTGATCCCTGCCTTGCTGTATTTCCTGTTCGAATTTACCGATTTCGGTTTGAAATCCAACTATGCCGGTATGGCGTTTGGCGATAAAATTGTGAATTCGCTGTTTCTGTCGGTATCTCCGCGTACAGCAGGATTTTATACCGTGGATCTGACCAAACTATCTCCAAGCGGTCAGTTGCTGACCGACGTTTTAATGCTGATCGGCGGAAATTCCGGCTCTACTGCCGGCGGCGTCAAGGTGACGACAGTTGTCGTCGTTATGGCAACATTGTTTGCTTCTGCAAGAAGACAGGAGCATATCGTAATGTTCAAACGGCGCGTCGGCTATAAGATTGTCAATCAAGCGGTATCGCTGATTATTGCGTATCTTTCCATCATACTGATTGCAACTTTAATCATCGGATTTTATGAGCCGTTTGATGTTACACAAATTGTGTTTGAAGTTATTTCGGCAATCGGAACGGTTGGACTTTCGCTCGGATTGACCGAAAACGCCATGATCCCGACGAAGATCATCATCACTTTTTTGATGTATATTGGGCGTTTGGGTGCGTTGACGCTGTTTGATCTGCTTTTGAAGGACAAAAATAATTCCATTGTACAAAAACCGGAAGGGAAGGTATTGGTAGGATGAGATCGGTATTGATTATCGGAATGAGCGAATTCGGCAAGCATTTGGCATATCGGCTTTTGGAGCTGAAGGCAAGCGTTTGCGTGATCGACATGAACAAAGATCTGATCAATGTGCTTTCCGAGGATTTTGAAAATGCATTTATCGCGGATTGTACCAAGGATGCCGTTTTGAGAGATATCGGCGTTTCGTCTTTCGACGTTTGCGTGGTTTCGGTGGGAAAGGATTTTCAAACCGCTTTGGAAATTACTTCAAAACTGCGCGAATATAAAGCAAAGTACATTGTTTCCCGTGCCTCAAGCGAACTGCAATCCAAGTTTTTGAAAATGGCGGGAGCGGATGAAACTGTTTATCCGCAAAAGGATATTGCAAATAAAATTGCCGTTAAATGCAGTGCTTCCAATCTTTTGGATGTGTTTGAAATTTCGGATGAATACAGCGTTTTTGAAATTGCCGTTCAAAAGGAATGGGTTGGAAAAGCTTTGCGTGATTCTCACATTCGAAAAAAATACGAGCTTAACGTGATTGCGGTGAAAAACATGCAAACCATTCTCGTGCCGGATGCGGACTACGTTTTCCGGGATGACGATACGCTGTTTGTTTTCGGAAAATCGAAAAAAGCAAAGAAAATTAAGTAATATCTTCTGAAAAAAGGAGAGACCAATGGCAGAAAAAAAGAAAAAGGCGGATTTTGAATCCTCCCTTGCTCGTTTGGAAGAGATTGTTCGTCGCTTGGACGGCGGAAACGACGGATTGGACGCGTCGCTGAAATTATACGAGGAAGGAATCGGTTTGGTGCGTGAATGCACAAAAGCATTGGACGCCGCCGAACAGAAAATGAAAGTTGTTTCCTTGCAGCCGGACGGAACCGCCGCATTGATTGACGCAGACGGTGGGGGGGACGAAGAATGACCGGGGAAACATTACAGTTAATTTTAGATCGTAACGCAACGATGACCGAACATTTTTTGCAGGGCATTTATGCGGAAGATCCGGATTTGAAGATTTTGCTGGACGCGGAACGATACAGCCTTTTTGCAGGCGGAAAACGAATTCGGCCAACGCTCGTTTTGGAGTTCTGCCGTCTGTTCGGCGGTCGGGAGGCGTCCGCGCTTCCGTTTGCCGCAGCTGTGGAAATGATTCACACCTATTCACTCATCCATGACGATCTTCCGTGTATGGATGACGATGATCTGCGCCGCGGAAAACCGACCAATCACAAGGTGTTCGGTGATGCAATCGCGCTGTTGGCAGGCGACGCACTCTTGACAGGTGCCTTTGAAGTTGCGGCGACCAATACCGATGTTGCGCCGGAGGTTGCAACCATGGCGACCGCATATCTTGCAGCCAATGCAGGAAGATACGGTATGATCGGCGGACAAGTTATGGATATCGAAGGGGAGAGACGGAAACTCTCGCCCGAGGAGCTTTTGAAACTGCATTCTTTAAAAACCGGTGCGCTGATCAATGCGTCCTGTGTTCTCGGTGCGCTTGCCGCAGGAGTAACGCCGAACGACAGCGCAATGGAAAAGGTGATCCTTTACGCCGAAAAGATCGGTTTGGCATTTCAGATTGTGGACGATCTTTTGGATGTGACCGGAGACGAGAAAATGCTTGGGAAAAAAACCGGAGCGGATCAGGAACACGAAAAAAATACGTTTCTTTCTTTCTATAGCGTTGATGAGGCGCAGTTCTATGCCGACCGCCTGACGGCGGAAGCAATCGATGCCATTCGTACATTTAAAGAAAATGAAACCTTAGTTGCGCTTGCCAAATGGCTTGCGACGAGGAAAAAATAACAGGGGATAACAAAGATGGATCTTTTAAAGAATTATTGGTTTTGGAGCACGCTTTCCGCTTGGCTGATTGCGCAAACGGCAAAAATTATCATTGGATTGATCAAAAAAAACCGCCGCAGTTTTTTTACGATTCTGTGCGGCTCCGGCGGAATGCCGAGCGCCCATACTGCCGCCACCGTTTCGCTGACGACATCATTGATTATAACCTATGGGCTTGCCTCGCCGCTTCCTGTGATTTCGGGACTTTTTGCGCTCGTCATCATGACCGATGCAACCGCTGTTCGTTTTGAGTCCGAGCGGCATGCACGCTTTCTCAATCGCATGGTGGAAGAGGAACGAGAGCCGGCGCCTGATGACGGAAAACTATTTAAGACCTCGTTGGGTCATACGGTGGCGCAGGTTGCCGTCGGGTTTGCAATCGGTGTAACTTGTGCGCTTTTGCTCTCCCTGTTGCCGTTTTCTGCCTTTCAAAAATGAGGGCAGACGTTTACCTCGTCGAAAACGGGTATGCGCCCAGCCGAGAACGTGCCAAAAAATGGATTGAGGAGGGTGTTGCTTTTTCGGACGGGAAACCGATTGAAAAACCTTCGCAGGAGATTTTACCCGGCGCAGAAATTAAGATTTTGGATACGATGCCGTATGTCGGGCGCGGCGGACTGAAGTTGGAAGCGGCGCTGAACGCCTTTCAGATCGACGTTTCCGGTCTTTCGGCATTGGATATCGGCGCTTCGACCGGCGGCTTTACCGACTGTTTATTACAGCACGGTGCCAGAAGCGTTTGCGCGGTGGATTCGGGAAGCGGTCAGCTCGCAAAAAAGCTGCGCGAGGATCCGCGTGTGAAATCTATTGAGCACTGCAATGCAAGATATTTGACCGAAAAGCAAATCGGCGGCCGCGTTTCCATAATCGTAATGGATGTTTCGTTTATTTCAGCCACCTATTTGATTCCTTTGTTTCCTTCATTGCTTTTGCCTGGCGGCAAGGCGGTTTGCCTGGTCAAGCCGCAATTTGAGGTTGGAAGAGCGGCGATCGGAAAGGGCGGAATCGTCAAGGACCCGGCTGCTCATAAAGCGGCAATTGAACGGGTGGCGGAAGCCGGAAAGAAGGCAGGAATGACGTCTTGCGGTTTAATTCCGTCTCCGATTTTCGGCGGCGACGGAAACCGTGAATTTCTTATTTGTCTTTCCATGGAGCAGGGGGCGTCGACCGTGGACGAAACCCGGATCCGCCAAGTGATACAACCCGATAAAGGGGGAATAAAAAATGCGTAAATTCGCACTATTGACCAATTTTAATTTTTATGAAAAGGTGCAGGCGGCGCGACAGGTCGCCGATCGGCTGGAGGAAGCCGGCGGAGAGATTTTGATTGCCGCTTTCAACCGCGAAAAGCTGATCCGCGCCGGCATCCATCGGGATAGCTTTCAATACCTACCCATGGACGCGCTTTACGAGGAAGCCGACGCATTGATTGTTTTGGGAGGGGATGGAACCATTCTGGAAACGGCAAGACGAGCGTCGGTTTGCAATAAACCGATTTTAGGCGTCAACCTCGGAAGACTCGGTTTCATGGCGGAGCTGGATTTAAACGAGCTTTCCTATCTGCCGCGCTTGATTAATGACGATTTTTGGATTGAAACGCGCGCCATGCTTCGTGTGGAGCTGCTTTCAGAGCGTGGAGAGCCGCGCTCATTCTGCCATGCGCTCAACGACGCAACCATTTCCAACGGTTCAATCTCGCGCATCATTGATCTTTCGCTTTCCGAGAACGGTTCGCCTGTCACTACCTATCGTGCCGACGGATTGATCGTTGCAACGCCGACCGGATCGACCGCCTATTCCATGTCGGCAGGCGGTGCCATTGTGGATCCGGCTGTTCCGGCATTCTGCGTAACTCCCATTTGTCCGCATTCTTTTGCCGCGCGTCCGCTGATTTTTTCCGATGCGTCTACGCTGGAGATCAAGAACGTTTGCGTACGGGAAAAGATGCTGTTTTTAACGGTGGACGGACGCATGAACTTTGAAGTTTACCGTAACCAAACTGTCCGAATTACCAAATCCGAGCAAATTACCAAGCTGATCCGATTCAAGCAGAACGGATTTTACCAAAAATTCTGCCGCAAAATGCGAGAAGCACATTTTTGAAATGGAGAATGGAACGATGAAAAAAAACAGACAGGAAAAACTTTTGGATCTGATCTCCCGTTATGAGATCGAAACGCAGGAAGAGCTGATTGAAAAACTTCGCGAAAACGGCTACGAAGTGACCCAAGCAACCATCTCGCGCGATATCCGTGAGTTGAAGATTGCCAAAATGACAACCGGAAAGGGGCGCTATCGCTATGTTCTTCCCAGAAGAATTGAGGATACCCCAAGCGTCAAATTCAGTGCCGCGCTGATGGATTCGATCGTCAGCGTCAACAATTCAGGAAACATCACGGTGCTCAAAACCTATCCGGGTCTTGCTTCGGCAGTTGCCGCAGGGATCGACCACATGAAATTACATCAGATCCTCGGCTGTATCGCAGGCGACGATACCATTTTCGTGCTTACCGTTGATAGTGAAAGCGCCGATGCGCTTGCAAAACAGGTGCACGATCTTTTGAAAAATATCTGATGCTAACGTCTCTCCAAATTGAAAATATTGCCGTTATCCGGCAGGTGAATGTCGATTTCCATTCCGGCTTTTCGGCGCTGACCGGGGAAACCGGTGCAGGAAAATCGTTGCTGATCGACAGTTTGAATCTTCTCCTCGGCAATCGTGTTTCAAGGGAACTTGTGCGAACGGGAGAGAGCAGGGCAATCGTCAGCGCTGTTTTTGAATCCATTTCCGAACCGGTAATTACAGAGCTTTCGGAAATGGGAATCTCCTGCGAGGACGGCGTTCTGCTTTTGCAAAAAACGCTGTTTGCCGACGGCAAATCGCAAACGCGTATGAACGGGCAGATCGTTACGCAGGCAATGCAGAAAAAAGTTGCCGGAATGCTCGTCAGTATTCACGGGCAGTCGGATAGTCAAAAACTGTTGCAAAAATCAGGGCATCTTTCTCTGGTGGATTCCTATTGCAAGCCGGACGCCGAGCTGAAAACCTACCGTGGGGTTTACCACGCCTATCGGGAGCTGGAATCCAAGCTTGCGGCGCTTTCGGCTGATACTGCCGAAACGCTTCGCCGAAAGGAAATGCTTCTGTATCAAATTGCCGATATTGACGCGCTCAAACTGCGCGAAGGGGAAGAAGAGGCGGCGGAGAAAGAGCGCGACCGCCTGTTGAACCTGGAAAAACTCAATCAGAATGCCGATCTTGCCTACCGCGCTTTGAGCGGTGGGGAAAAGATCAACGCCGCGGCGCTCGTCCGCCGCGCTGGAAGCGCCATTTCCGCGCTTTCGGGAATCGTGGACGGTGCCGGGGAGCTGGCGGACCGGCTTTCGCGCGTGGAAAGCGAACTGACCGATATTTCGGAAACCGTGCTTTCTTTCGCAGATAACGATATTGAGGATCCAACTGCGCGCATTGACCGTTTGGAATCGCGACTGGAAGCCATTGCAAAGCTCAAAAGGAAGTATGGATCGTCCATTGCGGAGATTCTTGCGTTTCGGAGCCGCGCGGCGGAGGAATTGGAATTGATCGATTGCTCCGACGACCGGCGCGAGGAGCTGGAAATCGAATGCAACCGCCTGCGGAAGGAAACCGAAAAACTTGCCGGTATTCTCCATGAAAAGCGGAAAAACGCCGTTCGAGCGATTACCGAACAAGTTACCGAAACGCTTGCGTTTCTGGATATGCCGAAGGTGCGGTTTGATATCGCGCTTTCCCCCTGCGAACCAAATGAAAACGGAACGGACGAAGCGGAATTTCTGATTGCCTCCAATCCGGGAGAACCTTTGCTGCCCATGACAAAAATTGCGTCGGGCGGCGAACTTTCCCGAATTATGTTGTCCATTCGCTCTGTCATTAACGATCGTGACGGCGCCGGAACGGTGGTATTTGATGAGATTGACACCGGTATTTCGGGAAAAACTTCGCGAAAAATCGGCATCAAACTTTTGCAAACCGCAAAAAATGCGCAGGTTTTGTGCGTAACGCACAGCGCGCAAATTGCATCGCTTGCCGATACGCATTATCAAGTCAGCAAAACCGAACGCGAGGGAAGAAGCGAAACCAAGGTCCGGAAATTGACCGCTGACGAGCGTGTGGAAGAGATTGCGCGGATTCTCGGAGGTATCCATATCACCGACGCCCAGCGCGAAGCCGCACGCGAAATGATTGAAGAATACCGGAAAGAGGGAACCCGATGAACAAAACAAACGCCATGCGAATGCTGGACGCCGCAAAAATCCCGTATCAGATTTTGGAATATGAGGTGGACGAATCCGACCTTTCGGGAATGCATATTGCAAAGACGCTTGGCTTTCCGCCCGAACAAATGTTCAAAACGCTGGTCGCAAAAGGGGATAAAACCGGATACCTTGTGTTTTGTATTCCGGTAAACGAAGAAATCGACCTTCGTCGCGCCGCCGTCCTGACCGGAAATAAAAAGATCGAAATGGTGCATGTCAAGGATCTGCTTGCGCTGACCGGTTATATTCGCGGCGGCGTTTCGCCGATCGGAATGAAGAAAAAATTCCCAACCTACGTTGCCGAAACCGCCCGGAATTTTTCGGAAATCACCGTCAGCTCCGGCAAACGCGGCGCACAGCTTCTTTTGAATTCTGCGGTACTTTTGCGTTTTTTGGAAGCAAAAGTCGGAGATTTTACGCAAAAATAGAAATCAAACCAGATTGTAAATAAAGGAAATTAAATTATGCAAACCATTAAAAAACGAGTGGCGGACGCCATTCTTTCCGGAGTGGATTCCATCAATCCTGACCACGGTCTGACCGCCGCGGAAGTTGCCGGACTGCTGGAATATCCGCCCGATTCCAATATGGGGGACCTTGCATTTCCGTGCTTCCGGTTGAGCAAAGTGCTGCGCCGCTCCCCGGTGCAAATTGCACAAACCCTTGCCGGAATTGTCAAAGACCGCGCCATCGGCGCTACGTCTGCTGTCAACGGTTATCTCAATTTTACCGTTTCTAACGAGTATTTGGAAAGCGATGTTGTTCCCGAAATCCTCCAAAAAGGAGAGGATTACGGAAAGCAAACCTTCGGCAAAGGGAAAAAGGTCGTTCTCGACTATTCCTCTCCCAACGTTGCAAAGCCGTTCCATATCGGGCATTTGGGTACCACCGTTATCGGACATTCCATTCGTAAACTGCACGAGTTTGCCGGGTATGATTGCTTTGGTATCAACTATCTCGGCGACTGGGGTACACAATTCGGCAAGCTGATTCTTGCCTTCCGTCTTTGGAGCAATCGAGAAGAGGTTGAAGAGGGCGGCATCGACAAGCTGGTTTCACTCTACGTCCGAATCAACAACGAGATCAAAGGCGACCCCGAGCAGGGGATCGCTCCGCGCGACGATCTTGCCGACGCCGCGCGCGCTGAATTCCATAAACTGGAGACCGGAGATGAGGAAAATCTTGCCCTTTGGCGCTGGTTTGTTGACATCAGCCTGAAAGAATATGAAAAGACCTACAAACAGCTCGGTATCACCTTTGATTCCTATCTTGGTGAAAGTTTTTACACCGATAAAATGCCGGCGCAAATCGAAAAGCTACGTCAAATGGGATTGCTCAAAATTGACGACGGCGCTTCGATTGTCGATCTTTCCGATTATAATATGCCGCCTTGTTTGATTCTGAAACGCGACGGATCGACGCTGTATCCAACGAGGGACATTGCCGCCGCCGTTTATCGTAAAGAGAACTACCATTTTGATAAAGCTGTCTACGTTACAAGCGCCCAACAGTCGCTTCACTTTGCCCAATGGTTCAAAGTCGTGGAGTTGATGGGATATCCTTGGTACAATGAACTCGTGCATGTTCCTTACGGCACTGTTTCGCTCGGGGGCGAGAAGCTTGCAACCCGTACCGGAAACGTTGTGCTTTTGCGAGATCTTTTTGAGCGTGCCATTGAAAAAGTGCGCGAAATTCGCCGCGAAAAGGGACAGATCGCCGAAAACGACGACGAGATCGCCGAGGCAGTTGGTGTTGGTGCCATTGTATTCTATTATCTTTCCAATAATCGCATGAAAGATATCAACTTTACGATGGACGAGGCGCTCAATTTTGACGGCAATACCGGTCCTTATGTTCAATATACTTATGCGCGCGCCTGCTCGGTGCTTGCAAAAGCCGGTGGAAACGATGGAAAAACGATTCGGATCACCTGCGAGGAAGAGGCGGCGCTTGTCAAAACGCTTTGCCGCTTCGGAGAGCGCGTTTGCAATGCCATTGACGATTATGAACCCAGTATTGTCACACGCTTTATTTTGGATGTTGCGGCGGCATTCAACCGCTTCTATCATAATTGCCCGATCCACACGGCGGATGATCCTGCCGTGCGAGCGTCGCGCTTGAATCTGACAGCGGCTGCCAAAACGGTGCTTGGCAATGCCTTTGATCTGATCTGTTTGCGCCGTACCGAAAAAGTTTAATCTACCGAAGGGAGAATTTTTATTATGTCCGGACATAGCAAATGGGCAAACATCAAGCACAAAAAAGAAAAGACCGACGCCGCAAGAGGTAAAATTTTTACCAAAATCGGCAAAGAGATCACCGTTGCAGTTAAAGAGGGCGGCGGAGATCCGAACTCCAACTCCAAACTGCGTGATCTGATCCAGAAGGCAAAAGCCAACAACGTTCCCAATGACAATATTGAGCGTTGCATCAAAAAGGCAATGGGGTCTTCGGGCGAAAACTATGAGGAAGTTTCCTATGAAGGATACGGTCCTGCCGGCATTGCCGTCATCGTCAACGCTACCACCGACAACCGCAACCGCACTGCAGGAAATGTGCGCGCCTACTTTTCCAAATATCACGGCAACATGGGTCAAACCGGTTGCGTGGGATATCTTTTTACAGATGTCGGCGAGATCGTCGTCAACAACGAGGATGGCGATATCAACGAGGACGAACTGATGGAAAAGGCGCTGGAAGCAGGCGCGTCGGATTTCAAGTCTGACGGGGAAGTGTTCGTTGTTACCACCGAGCCGGACGACGTTTATTCCATTCAGGAAGACCTTGCAAAAGCCGGTTACGAAATTCTTTCCGCCGAAAAGACCAAACAGGCTTCCAATTACGTTACTTTGACGAATGAGGATGATATCAAATTCATGTCTCTCCTGATTGAAAAATTGGAAGAGGATGACGACGTGATGGATGTTTACCACAACTGGGAGAACTGCGACGATTAAAACCGTAGTTTGCATTTTATGAATTTTTCCCGTTGACCGGGGACACCGACCGAAAAACCGGCAGCCGTTGCCGCCGCGAGGGAACCAATCCTTTCGGCACGCCGATGGCAGAGCGGACGGTTTCGGCGGTAGAATTGGAGGAACCTTTGGAAGACCCAACGCAAATTCCCGTATTGACCGCCGAACAGGCGGAATCCAGGCATTATCTTTCGGGCGAACTGCTTGAAACCATGCATCTGGAAGCACAAAAACCGCCCGTTGCGCAGGTGCTCTCGGCGGACGGAACGGTAATATACTATTATGATCCGCGCCATGTGCGCGAAGCGCCGCCCGAAAACTGGTATCAACGTCCGGCAGAGCCGCTTGTGGAGCCAATAGAGCTGGAGGACGGCAAAGTCATCGGGCGTATGAGTACCAAGCGTGCCGCTGCGCTTAATTATTATACGAAGGAACGGCTTGCGCAAATGCATTATGATGTAGTTGCCGCACCGGTTGGCTATACAAAGCGATTTGATCGCAGTATCATCTATTTTTACGATAAATCCGAGGCAATTCGTCAACCGCTTCCTTGCGTTAAGTGCGGAAAAGATATTCGCTATCGCCATAAGCTTTGCCGCGCTTGCTACGAAAAAGAAATGGAGCAACGCCGCATTGAGGGCGACGCCTATCGTAACGCTTACTATCATGCCAAGCGTGAAAAAACACTCTTTTTCGATTTAGAACTTACCGGTGTTTATGATCACGATGAGATTCTTTCCATTTCCGTTACCGACGGCACGGGCAAAATTTTGATGGATACCCTTGTTCGCCCGACGCATAAGCGCAAATGGAGGGAAACCGAAAAGATTCACGGCATTACTCCCGAAATGGTGGTTGACGCACCTTTTTTGAAGGATTTAACGCCCGAGATTAAGCGGTTGTTTGCCGGAGCCGACGCGATTATTGCCTACGGCATTGCAACCGACTACAGTCATATCAAATACATCTACGAAACCGAAGCGGAACGGCAGAAACTGCGCCGCAAGACCAAATGCGCCGCCATTGAATACAATCGCTACGTGCAGGAACATCATCCGGAACTTACACACTTGTCGCTGACCGACGCCATGGAAACGCTCGGGCTCTCGTGGGATGGCGTTGCGCATACATCCATTGCCGATACCATTGCCTGTGCAAAAGTTTGGGAAGCGCTTTTCCCGCACTATTATGAAGATTGAGAAAACGAGGAAAAATCATGAAGGATTTTTTGTTCGGATTAGACGGTCCTGCCAAGTTTGATGAGGACTTGGAATTGTTGACCACCGTTTACGATAACGTAGAACTTTCCATTCTCCGCAGTGTTTTGGAAGGGGAAAAGATTCCTTATATGATCCGCGAGCGCGGAAGCGGAAGCTCGGTGCGAATCATCACCGGTTTTACCATGTACGGGACCGACGTTTTTGTTCCGAAAACGATCGTCGAGCAAGCCAAAGAGGTTTTGGAGGCTTACCGGAACGCCGAGCCGATTGCCGACGATGTGTCGACGGAAGATTCGAGTGTGGAGGATATCGAGCCATGAAAGAAATACTGTTGTGCAAATATGGTGAGATCGTTCTCAAAGGCGCGAATCGGAAATATTTTGAGGATATTCTTTGCAAATCCATTCGTTTTCGTGCAAGGCATTTTGGAAAATTTACGGTTACACCTTCGCAAAGTACCGTTGTGATCGAGCCGCAGGACGAAAATGCAGATTTGGAGGGACTGTTTGAAACGGTCCTTAAAGTATTCGGTATTGTCGGCGTCAGCCGTTGCGCGGTTTGCGAAAAGAATATGGAAAGCATCGAGCGTACCGCGCGCGAATATCTGCCGCAGTTTTTGTCCGGCGTTAAGACTTTTAAAGTTGAAGGAAAGCGTTCGGATAAGCGATTTCCGCTCAATTCCATTGAGCTTTCTCGCGAAGTTGGTGGTTACCTGCTCTCGGAAAATCCAAAACTGAAAGTAGATGTTCACAATCCCGAGATTGTGGTTCACGTTGAAATTCGCGAGTTCGGTGCTTATCTGCATGCAGGTCAGTTCAAAGGCGCCGGCGGTATGCCGGTGGGAACAAA
Organism: Oscillospiraceae bacterium; assembly: GCA_015063325.1. Classification (GTDB taxonomy): domain Bacteria; phylum Bacillota; class Clostridia; order Oscillospirales; family CAG-272; genus UMGS1865. The sequence continues at coordinate 169,398 of SVUK01000017.1, forward strand.
CGGAAAAGCGCTGCTCCTGCTTTCCGGAGGAATCGATTCGCCTGTTGCCGGATATATGATTGCCAAACGCGGTGTGCAGATCGAGGCAGTCCATTTCGAATCCTTTCCCTATACCAGCGAGCGCGCAAGAGAGAAAGTTTTTGAACTCGCGCGTTTGGTTGCGCAATATGCCGGAAGCATTCGACTGCATGTCGTTTCTTTAACGCATATTCAGGAGGAGTTGGTTAAGAATTGCGAGGAAGATTACTTCACGCTCATTTTGCGCCGTTATATGATGGCAATCGCAAACAAAATTGCAAAAGATGAGGATTGCGGCGGACTTGTGACCGGGGAAAGCCTTGGACAAGTTGCCTCGCAGACGATGCAGGCGATCGGTGTTGTCGATCCGCTTGCCGAAATTCCGGTTTTCCGTCCATGTATTGGTTTAGATAAGGAAGAGATCGTTCAAGTGGCACGTAAAATCGGCACTTTTGAAACTTCCATTCAGCCATATGAGGATTGTTGCACCGTTTTTACTCCGCGGCATCCCAAAACCAGACCGACCATGGAAGGCGTTTTGGAACAGCAAAACCGGTTGCCGTTTTGGGACCTTGTTGAGGAAGCGATTGCCGGAAAGACGGTCGAACACATCCGCACCGAATTTTGAAACTTGATTTTCGATCGAATAGAAAACTATCATTAACTATCATTATGGAATAGAAAACTTTCATTATAGAATAGAAAAGAGGAATCGTCATGGAACAAAAGTACTATCACATGAACATTGCAGGGTGTGAGCGCGATTTGCCCATTTGCCCTCTCAACGACAAACTACAAATTGCCGGGTTTGTTATTTTCGGAGATCCTGAATTGACTACTGCCTGCGCAAAGGAACTTCTCGCGCGTGCGCCGGAATACGATTATCTGATTTCTGCTGAGGCAAAGGGCATTCCGCTGGTGCATGAAATGGCGCGTCTTGCCGGTAACCAAAAGTATTTTTTGGCGCGAAAGGCTCCCAAACTTTATATGACCGGTGTGTTGGACGTGAAAGTCCGTTCGATTACGACCGCAAAGGAGCAACACCTCTATTTGGATACTGCCGACGCCGCCATTATGAAGGGGAAGAAGATTTTGATTGTTGACGATGTTATCTCCACCGGCGAGTCGCTTCGTGCCATGGAACAGTTGGTTGAGGAAGCCGGCGGCGTGATTTGCGGCAGAATGACCATTCTTGCCGAAGGGGATGCGCAGGAGAGAAAAGATTTGATCTATTTGGAAAAACTGCCGCTTTTTGACGCGCAGGGAAATGCCATTTGATTATTGAAACAAGGAAAGGATTTTGAAACATGGAAAGAACATACATTGCAAACGTCAAAGCAGGCGAAAAGGTGAAAATTGCCGGCTTTGTTGAAAATTTGCGCAATAAGCGCACCATGGCGTTTTTGGTCATTAAGGATATCACCGGCAAAATGCAGGTCACGCTGGAAAAAGAAAAGTTTCCGGCGCTTGCAGAAAAGGTGGATGCCTTGACCATTCATTCGGTCGTTACCATTACCGGAACCGCCGTTGCCAACGAATATGTCAAACTCGGCGGCATTGAGATTCTGCCGGAGGAGATGGAGATCGAATCGATTGCCGAGGCGCTCCCCATCAAGGACGATTCCGAGATCGACTCCAAAATGGACTTCCGCTGGATCGATTTGCGCCGAGATCGCAATCAACTTATGCTCAAATTGCAAACGCTTCTGACCGCTTCCATGCGCGAATTTTTGATTCAGCGCGGATTTGTGGAGATTCATACGCCGAAACTTATCGGTGCGGCGAGCGAATCCGGATCGGATGTATTCGAGGTCAAGTATTTTGATACAAAAGCTTATCTTGCGCAGTCTCCGCAGTTCTACAAACAAATGGCAATGGCTTCGGGATTGGATCGTATTTTTGAAACCGGTCCGGTCTTTCGCGCCGAAAAATCCTATACCAATAAGCACGCAACCGAATTTACCGGCTTTGATCTTGAGTTTTCCTACGTTCATTCCGCCGAGGAGGTAATGCACATGGAGGAAGAACTGCTTACCTATGCGTTCGGCAAAGTTGCCGCCGCTTACGGTAAAGAGGTTGAGAAACTGTTTGGCAAACAAATCGTTGTTCCAACCGTCCCGTTCCCACGCATCAAGCTGGCAGATCTTTATGCTGAGCTGGAAGCGCGTTACGGTTATAAAGTCTCAGACGATGCAAAAGGCGATCTGACAACCGATGCAGAACACCTTTGCGCGCAGTTCTCTATGGAAAAATACGGAAGTGAGTTCCTGTTCGTGACCGATTATGACGCCAAAGAACGTGCCTTCTACCATATGCGCGACGAACGCGGCGTTCCGATGGGATACGACTTGATTTGGCGCGGATGCGAGATTACCACCGGTGCCGTCCGCGAGCACCGTTACGAGATTCTCAAAGCGCAAGCCGACGAAAAGGGACTTGGGAAAGACGTGGAATTCTATCTCCAATTCTTCCGTTACGGTTGCCCACCGCACGGTGGTTTTGGTCTTGGCATTGACCGCTTGACCATGCTGTTCCTCGGAATGTCCATCAAGGAAGCCGAATTCCTCTTCCGCGGTCCGAACCGTTTGACCCCGTAAATGATGAAAGTAGAATTGCTATCGCCTGCCGGCAATTTTGAAAAATTGACGGCGGCGATCCGATTCGGCGCGGATGCGGTCTATCTTGCCGGAAAAGCGTTCGGAATGCGTTCGGCAGCGGATAACTTTACTGTGGAAGAAATTTACCGTGCCGTTGAATATGTCCACGAGAGAGGGAAGAAGCTGTATCTGACGGTTAACACCATGCCGCATGAAGATGAGTATCCGGCTTTGCGCCGATTTCTCGCAGAGCTTTCGGGGGCAGGCATTGATGCCATGATCGTTGCCGACCTCGGAACGTTTGCCACTGTGCGTGAACTGTTGCCGGAAATGGAAATTCACATTTCCACCCAGACGTCTATCGTTTCTTCTGCCGCGGCAAACGCCTATGCGGCAATGGGCGCCAAACGGCTGGTGCTTGCAAGGGAGCTTACGCTTGCTGAGATTCGGGAGATCCGCGCGAAACTGGATCCGAAAGTCGAACTGGAAGTGTTTGTCCATGGTTCCATGTGCATTTCCTACAGCGGTCGATGCCTGCTTGCCAACGCAATGGGCGGCAGGGATGGCAACCGCGGCACTTGTACGCAACCATGCCGCTGGAACTATAAAATAATTGAAGAAAAGCGACCGGATACGCCGCTGGGCATTGAACAGAACGAGCTTGGCACATTCATTATGTCGTCGAAAGATCTTTGTATGATTGAGCATATTCCGGAGTTGATGGAATCGGGTGCGGTCTCTTTTAAAATCGAGGGGCGCATGAAGAGCGCGTACTATACCGCAGTCGTTACCAACGCTTATCGAATGGCGATTGATACTTATTTGCGTGATCCGAAAGGATATCGCTACGATCCGGCTTGGAAAAACGAGCTGGAAAGCGTTTCCCACCGCGAGTATGGAACGGGATTCTTCTTTTCCGAACCCATGGATCAGCCGCAAGTCGTTTCTACCTGCGGATATTTGCGCGAAAAAGCATATTTTTCCACAGCCACCGAATATCATGAAGAAGAAATGGCGGTCCTGCGCCAATGTGGGATCCCGGAAATGAATGAAAACGGTCGGCTGTATCGATTCATCCAGCGCAACAAAGTTTCTGTTGGTGAAACGGCGGAATTAGTCACGCCGGGAAAGATCGGAATGCCTTTTGCAGTCAATGAGCTTTATGCACCGGACGGAAGCATTCTTTCGGCAACGCCGCACCCCTCCATGATCTATTGGTGTCGTGTGCCGTTTGCAGTTGGGGAAGGCGATATTCTGCGCGCCGGTGTTGCAAGAGGATTGGAGGTTCGCCCATCCGACATTTGACCGTTTTCGGAAAGAGGTCTTTCAATGGCGGCAATCGAATGGTTAAAAGCGTTATTTTATGGCATTTTGGAGGGGATCACCGAGTGGCTACCCATTAGTTCCACGGGGCATTTGATTCTCCTTTCTGAATTTCTGCCGTTTCGTTTTTGCGCGGATCAGGCAGTTTTAGACTCCTTTTGGGAACTGTTTGAAGTTGTTGTACAGATCGGCGCGGTTTTAGCGGTCGTCGCTCTGTTTTTCGGGCGATTGTTTCCGTTTGGAAAGGGCAAAACAAAACGGGAAAAACGCGTTGCTTTCCAACTTTGGGGAAAGGTTTTGCTGGCTTCCGTTCCGGCGGCTGTTGTTGGGATTTTAGGCGATCAAGCGCTGGAAAAACTGACGGGAAAGGATTTGGACGGTTGGTTTTATAACGGTTTTGTTGTTGCTGTTGCACTCATCCTTTATGGTATTGCGTTTTTACTATTGGAGCGCTATCGGAATAATCGAATGCCGAAATGGGATTCCACCGAAGGGATCACTGCAAAAACGGCGACCGGCATCGGACTTTTTCAGGTGCTCTCCCTCATCCCGGGAACGTCGCGCTCCGGATCTACCATTCTCGGCGCAAGTCTTTTGGGCGGCGCGCGGAGCGCGGCGGCGGAATTCTCCTTTTTTATGGCGATTCCCGTTATGTTCGGAGCCGGTGCAGTCAAAACGATCGGTTTTTTTCAAACAATGAAGGAAACAGGATTTTCTATGCCTTCCATCGGTTGGGCGCTTTTAGCAGTCGGAACACTTGCGTCTTTTCTCGTCTCTTTGGTCGTAATTCGGTTTTTAACCGATTTTGTAAAAAAACATACCTTCGTGCCGTTTGGAATCTATCGGATTCTTTTGGGTGCGGCGGTACTTGTCAGGTATTTTGTAAAATGAAGAATGAAACCAAACTGACGGTGGCTTATCCCGTCATCGTAGAAGGAAAATACGATAAACTGCGCTTGGAGTCGGTGATCAGCGGAACAATTTTGACCACCGAAGGGTTTGGAATTTTTAAAAAAACCGAAAAACAGGCGTTTTTTCGCGCGCTTGCAAAAAAAACGCCGCTCATCATTCTGACCGACAGCGATGGTGCAGGAAAAGTGATCCGTGGGTACCTTTCTTCAGTCATTCCGCCGGATCGATTGATTCCGTTGTATGTTCCGCGAATTCACGGCGTTGAAAAACGCAAAACAACCCCGTCCGCCGAGGGTGTTTTAGGGGTTGAAGGCATGGAGCGTGACCTTTTGCGGCGGTTGTTTTTTCCGTTTGCAGAGGGAAAAGAACCGATTCAAAGAGCGGAAATTACAAAAACCGATTTTTATTTGGACGGTTTGACCGGGGGGACCGAAAGCCGTTCACGGCGAGACACTTTTGCAGAATCGCTCGGACTTCCGCCGGGAATGACGCCGGGCGCCTTACTTGCCGCCGTTCGGATCATTTGTACAAAAGAGGAATACAAAGCGGCGGTGGACAAGCTGAAAGCAGAATTCACGCCTGTGAAGAAGGAGCAACCATGAAAGCATTGTTTGGACCGGGCGGAAACGGAGATTGGTTCTTCCGCGAGAAAATGAAATCCACGTTGCAGGCGCCCGGGTGGCTTTCCGCAAAGGGACTGGACGCTTACGAATACGAAGCCGGAAACGGCGTTGCCGGCAGTGAAACAACACTTCGTGCCATTGGAGAAAAAGCGAAGGAACACGGAATTGCAATGTCAATCCATGCGCCTTATTTTATCTCGCTTTCCGGTGTTGAAGAAGAAAAAAGGCTGAAAAGCATTGAGTACATTCAAAAATCACTTTGGGCGGCAGAATTGCTCGGGGCAGATACCGTTGTCATCCATAGCGGCAGTGCCGCCAAAATAACGCGTGAAGAAGCCATGCGCCTTTCGCGCGATACATTGGAAAAGGTTGCCGCAGCAGTCGGGGAAAATCCCTGTGCCGCGCTTGGGATCGAAACCATGGGAAAAATTAACCAGCTCGGAACATTGGAAGAGGTGCTGGAGCAGTGCAAAACTGCGCCGATTTATGCGCCCGTCGTTGATTTCGGGCATTTGAACGCACGCGCGATTGGCGGTGCATTTTCCACCGTTGACGATTATCGCCGCGTGTTTGATACTATTGCAAATACTTTGGGCGATCGCTTTGCCCAAAATTTGCACTGTCATTTTTCTAAAATCGAATATACTGCGGCAGGGGAGAAAAAGCATCTGACTTTTGCGGATACGACCTTTGGACCGGAATTTGAGCCGCTTGCCGAAGCGATTGTACGCGAGGGTGTCGCGCCGCGCATCATTTGTGAGTCTGCCGGAACGCAGGCAGAAGACGCGCTGTTTATGAAACAAACCTATCTTACTGCGCTTGAAAAAAAGTAAATAAAAAAGGATTTTTACATGAATCAACTGGGTATTGAATATCTTGCCGCAAAGCGCGCGCTGTTTGACCGCGCTTATGCGTCTTTGAACGAACGCCAGCGCGAGGCGGTCTATACCGTCAACGGACCGCTTTTGGTGCTTGCCGGAGCAGGGAGCGGAAAGACCACCGTTCTCGTGCGGCGGATCGCGTTTTTGATCCGTTACGGCAACGCCTATTTCAGCGAATTCGTTCCGCCGGACGTCACGCGCGAACAGGTGGAACAGCTGCGTACAATACATATTTCCTCACAGGAAGAACTGGAACAAACGCTTTTGCAATTTGCAGAAATGCCATGCAACCCATACCGTGTGCTCGCCATTACGTTTACCAATAAAGCCGCCAGCGAGATCAAGGCGCGAATTGCCTCGCTGTTTTCCGAAAATCCGGAAGCGGCGAACGAAATATGGGCAGGAACCTTCCATTCGGTTTGCGTACGTATTCTGCGGCGCCATGGGGAATTACTTGGATATCGTCCGAACTTTACCATTTACGATTCGGACGATTCCAAAAAAGCAATGCTGGAAGCCATGGACCGTTGTCGCATCGACGAAAAGGTACTGCCGGTCAAAGGCGTTATGAATTTAATCAGCCGTGCGAAAGACAGAATGCTTTCGCCGGAAGAGTTTTCACTGGAAGTGGAAAACGACGATTTTCGACTCAAACAGGTTGCGCGTATTTACGCAGCTTATCAAGATTTGTTGCGCGAATCCAACGCTCTGGATTTTGACGATTTGATCCTGCAGACTGTTCGCCTTTTGCAGAATCACGCAGATGTACGTGACGCTTATCAACGCCGTTTTAAATATGTTTGTGTGGACGAATATCAGGATACCAACCCAGCGCAGTTTGAATTGACGCGTCTGCTCGCCGGCGGATACGGCAATTTGATGGTGGTCGGCGACGATGATCAGAGTATTTATAAGTTCCGCGGAGCCACCATTGAAAATATTCTCTCTTTTGATCGTGCATTTTCCGGTGCGAAGGTCATTAAGCTGGAACAAAATTACCGTTCCACGCAAAATATTTTGGATGCGGCAAACGCCGTTATCGCGAAAAATGAAAGCCGGATGGGAAAAACGCTTTGGACAGCGGAGGGAAGCGGAGAAAAAATTCATGTTGTCCTTTGCGACGATCAAAACGAGGAATCTCGCCGTGTAGTGGACATCATTTCAAAAAAAGTTGCGCGCGGTGCGGCTAAATATCGTGATTTTGCCGTTTTGTACCGGATGAATGCGCAATCGCAGAGCTTGGAAAAAGCGTTTGCAAGAAGCGCAATTCCTTATCGAATTTTGGGTGGCACGCGCTTTGCCGATCGCGAGGAAATTCGTGACGCCATAGCGTATTTGCAGTTGATTTTTAACCATGACGATAATCTGCGCCTTTCCAGAATCCTGAATAAGCCTGCGCGCAAGATTGGTGCCAAAACGGCTGAAATTATTGCAATGATTGCCGCAGAGGTCGGCTGTTCGCAGTTTGACGTCATCAATCACGCCGCCGATTACGCCGCCCTCGGAAATGCAAGAAACGCGTTGGAATCTTTTGCGGCAACGATCAATCAATTAACTTCAGACTTGGAAACGCTTTCTTTGGACGTTTTCTATGACCGCGTACTTGATTTGACCGGCTATCGGCAAATGTGGATTGCCAAAGGTGCTCCAGAAGCTGAACGGTTGGAAAACCTGGATGAACTCAAGTCGCAGATCATTGAATACATGGAGGAAAACGAACAGCCAACGCTGGGCGGATTTTTGGAAGAGGCAGCGCTGGTTGCCGATGTCGATCGGTATGATGAGAATGCCGATGCCGCAGTGCTGATGACCATTCACAGCGCCAAAGGATTGGAATTTCCGGTGGTCATTCTGCCGGGAATGGAGGAAGGAATCTTTCCGAGTCAACAGTCTATTGACGGAGGAAACGCCGAGCTGGAAGAGGAGCGCAGGCTTGCTTACGTTGCTTTGACTCGTGCAAAGAAAGAACTTTTCCTGCTCCGTACTTCCATGCGGCTGTTCTATGGGAGAACCTGTATCAATCCGGAATCGCGTTTTCTCAAGGAAATTCCGAAAGCATTGATCCAGGTGGAAGGCGAACGAAGAGAATCTTTTGAGCGCGACCGCGGCTATCGGGTTTGGGATACCGTTTCTCCATCGCCGCAACGTCCGCGAACGTATTATCATGACAATACTTATCAACCGCTTGAGAAAAAGACGGTCCGTGATTTTGGTGCAAATGATCAAATGTTCGCGGCAACCGTTTTTGCAACCGGTGACCGCGTTAAACACGCGACCTTCGGAGAAGGGGAGATTCTTTCTGTCAAACCGATGGGCGCCGATATTCTATATGAAATTGCATTTGACCGTGCCGGGACAAAAAAACTAATGGGTTCCTACGCAAGATTGACGAAAATATAAGACACAAGGAGGACCGAACTATGAAACAGCGCGTTTTTGCATTTTTGCTTTGCCTTTCCATGCTGCTCTCGGTGTTTTTAATAAGTGCCTGCGGCAAAAAGGAAGAAAAGAATCTCTTACCCGTTGAAACACCCGAAGAGCAAAACGAACCGCAAAAGCAAAATGAAACCGAAAAGCAGGATGATTCAACTTCAATCGACAATCCGATTGATGATCCTGCCAAAGATCCGACTGACGTTCCCACGGATGATCCGACAGATGATCCGACAGATGATCCGACAGATGCCTCAAATGACGACCCGAATGAAAGAACGTCTGCCGCTGAGTTATATCAAAAATTGGGAACAGCGATAGAAAAAACAATTTCTGCACTGTCCGGCGAAGCAACCGAACATCCTTTCTTTACGGCATTGAAAAACGTCACTGAAGGCGGCTCTGTTGAGGTGCTTTATCAAAATGATCCCGAATCGGATCCCGTTTTCCAAAAAATTCCCGATTTTTCGTCGAAAATTTGGATGAAGAAAAACGCCGGTGCACTGAATTTGCAGCTCGGGGCAAATGACGATGCATTTAATGCATCGGTATGGTGTAATACCATCGATGCGCCGAATGCGCTTGTTCTGCAAAGCAGCGCACTGCCGGACAATGCATATGGAATCGACTTGCAGACCTTGCTGTTAACTCTGATCCAAAACATTCCGGCAAGCGTTTGGGAGAATGAAACGGTGGCGCAAATTCTTCCCATGCTCCTGGCGTTGTCTGCAAGCGGCGGCTTTTCCGGATTTGACGCTTTTGATCCTATATCGGCAATTCAAGACCTTCAGGAAAGCGTTCTTACCTACGCGGAGGAACGTCTTGAAATCGTCGCGGAAGAGAAACAGGTTTCTACGCTTGGTAAAACAATTTCTACAACCTGTTTGACAATTACATTGCCCGACATTGATTTATCAACGTGGATTGAATCACTGGAAACCGCGCTTGAAACCGGGAAGGAGACGAGCGATGAAATCATTCGTGTCTATTCTTATTTTCTTTCGGCAATGAAACTTTTGCAGAATTCCTCCATCGGGGAATTGCTTCCGGATGTGGAATTTCCGTCGCTTCCGGAGAATTTTTCGGATATTTCGATCGACGATTTGCTTGCTTTTGTAAAGAGTGCAAAAACGCTTTTGTCAAACATTCCGGCGCAGTTGTCGGTGTTTCTCGATACCGATGATCTGATCGTGCGGACAGAGGCGTCGATTTCTGTTGCAGACCTTCCGTTGACTTTTGTTTTGGAACTCGGAGATCAACCCGGCAATGGAACGAAAGCTTTTGCGCTTTCGTTCAAACTTCCGATTTTGGGCGAACTTGTGCGTCTTTCCGGCGAGCAAACGGAAAACGGATATAAAACGGTATTCCAATATAATGGAATGTTCCTGCCACAAGCGAATATTATGGGCATTTCCGCACAATGTGTTATTCCTGATGAAATCGGTCAAGCCGAATTCAGCCTTACGATCATGAAAAAGACGGAAGGCTTTATTCCGGAAACAAAAAATATTCATGCCACTGTAAATTACAGTCGGGAAGAAGATGTTCACACCATATCCGATTTTGCAGTCACCGTTGATGGAAAATCAATTATATTGCCCATCGTTCGAGTCACTGTTTGCGAAAATGAACCCGGTCTGCCGGAAGCACCGGAGTATACCGATCTTGCAAGCTTGACGGAGGAAAAACTTGAATTCATTTGGAAATCCGTCCAAACAGCATTGCAACCGTATTATCCATTTTTAGATACTGTTAAGGATTTTGTAAAGCAATGATCAAACAGCAAAAAAGAGAACGCATGGCAGAGATTGCCAAACTGTTGGAAAAACGCTATCCCGAGGCGCTTTGCGCGCTGGAATGGGACGGCGAACCATGGAAACTGTTGGTCATGGGGCGTCTTTCGGCACAGTGTACCGACGCGCGAGTCAATATCGTCTGCCGCGAGTTGTTTTCCGTGTTTCCAACGGCAAAAGCGCTCGGAGAAGGGGATCTTTCCAAAATTGAAGAGATCGTTCGCCCCTGCGGACTGTTTCATGTTAAGGCGCAAAATATCAAAGATGCCTGCCGGATGTTGACTGAGGAATACGGCGGCGTCTTGCCGGACAGTATGGAGGAATTGCTAAAGCTTCCCGGTGTGGGGCGTAAAGTGGCAAATCTGCTTTTGGGCGATGTTTATCATACAGGCGGAACGGTTGCGGACACCCATTGTATTCGCATTTGCGGTCGTTTCGGAATGTATCCCGAAACGCTCAAGGATCCGCACAAAGTGGAACTTTTGATGGACGAACTGCTTCCAATGGAAATTCGGAGCGATTTTTGCCATCGCATCGTGCAGTTCGGAAGGGACGTTTGTTCTGCGCGTGCGCCAAAATGCGCGGAATGCGAACTTTGTGAACTTTGTGAACATCAGCGAAAAGCAAAATAAATGCGAAATAAAAAAGCAAAAAGAAAGCGGAATGGGGCGAACCGGTTGGTTCGCCCCATTCCGCTTTGAAAGGCTTATTTATATTTGCGCTTTCTTGCTGCTTCGGATTTCTTTTTGCGCTTTACGCTCGGCTTTTCGTAATGCTCTCTTTTGCGGAGCTCCGCGAGAACACCGGAACGGGCGGTTGCACGCTTAAAGCGACGAAGAGCGCTATCCAAAGATTCGCCTTCTTTGACTCGAATTTCTGCCATCTTTCTCCCCCCCTTCGCGGTATCGAACAATTTGTTGTAAACCAAAACCAAAGGATTGGCACAACATCCTTTGCAATTATACACGATTTTTCTTTCTGTGTCAAGAGCTTTTTTTCTTTTTTTCAAAAATCCGTCCAAAACGTTCGGAAAGGCTTTTGCAAACTCTTGACTTTTTTTCTTTTTTTGATATAATAATATATTGAAATAAAATATTATCCTCATGTTTTTATAAAAAACGGATTATTGTGGGATTTAAAGGAGAATCTATGAAAAAAGTTTATTTTTCCAAAACGGGAAACAAATTCAAAGCCAATTTGCATAGCCATACCACTTATTCGGACGGTGTTCTGACGCCCGAAGAAGCAAAAAAAATCTATAAGGAAAAAGGGTATCAGATCGTCGCCTTTACCGATCATAACGTTATGTACGATCACTGCAATCTCAACGACGAAAACTTCCTTGCCATGATCGGCTCGGAAATCGACGTTTATAAGCCGGACGGCTACCCCAAAAAGGAGTGCTTCCACATCAATTTCTATCCGCGCAAGAGCGGGCAGACCGCCATTCCGTGCTATAATCCCAAGCATATCCGCCACGGCAAACTGGTGGAGGAACTGCGTCGCACGCAGGCGCACATCGGCGGCGAGACCTTTGAGCGGACCTATGAGAATATGCCCGATGTCATCAACGAATATGCAAAAGCGGGCTACATCACCCAAATCAATCACCCTGTCTGGTCGCTCCAAACTGCAAAGGATTATCTCCCGCTGCAAAACGTGACCATGCTGGAAATTTACAACCACGGAAACTTCGTTGCCGGATACGATGAATTTGATACCCAGCTTTGGGACGAACTGCTCCGCGCAGGCGTTAAATGGGTAGCAACAGCTTCGGACGATAATCACAATGAGGCACCGCTTGATTCCCATTGGAGCGATTCATTCGGCGGTTTTACCGTTATTCAGGCGGATGAGCTGACGCAGGAATCGGTTGTCAAAGCGTTGGAGGAGGGCAAATGCTACGCTTCCACCGGACCGACCTTTGAATCCATTGAATTGGAAGACGGCAAACTGCGCGTGGAGTGTTCTCCGGTCAGAAAGATCATGGTCAACACCGGCGCGCGCAAAGGTTTTGCCGCCTACCCACAAAAGGGAGAGGAAACTTTAACAAGCGCCGAGTTTAACCTCGGATTGCTCGTCGAAGGCAGTTATGCGCGCGTGACCTTGATCGATACCGAGGGCAATCGTGCGTGGTCACAGCCAATTTTTGATTATCGAGATTGAAATGAAATCGGCAGAAAGCAAAATCGTTTAATAAATGATTTTGGAAAGGAGCCAGTGAATGGACGAAGAAAAAAATCTGAAGCCGGAAGCGAACGAAACCGAGCTGCAAGAATCGGTTTCGGAAGAAATGAATCAAGCGCCGCAGGAATCGGCTCCTGTGGAAGCAAATGAGAAAACGGTCGTTGAACAACCGCCGGAAACAGATGTTCCCACCATCGAAGTTGAGAACCAACCAACGGATCCATTCGAAAAGGGAAAAAGCGAAGAAATTACAGAAAAACTGACCAAAGAAATTGTCGAAGAGACACCCGAAGAGACAGCTGAAGCGACAACTGAAGAACAATCGCAGGAGGAACCGCCGGCGGATTCTTCTGTGCAGGAAGAGCTGACGGCACCGCCAATTGTTGAGCCAACCGTCGTTTATCGTTGGGATTACGGTGCACAGCGACAGTTTGACGAAACCGTGCGGCACAAAAAGGAAGGGAAAAAGAGTCGTCTTGCATTTTTCGGCATCATTTCCTGCGCGTTTTTGATCGTGATCGGACTTTTGATCGGAGTCCTTGCTTTTCGCGATTATTTAACGCCGAAGCCGGAAACTCCCGGTACGGTAAAAATTGCAGAAAAACTTTTACCTGCCACCGTTTTAATCACTGCAACAAAAGGAGCAACCGGCTCCTATGGCAGCGGATTTTTCGTTGGGGAGAATGGACTGATCGTTACCAATTACCATGTGGTTGAGGATACGGATACCATTAAGATCAAGTTGTATGGTTCCAATGAAAAAAAGGATGCAAGATTGATCGGCTTTAACGCAGAGTGCGATATTGCCGTTTTGAAAATTGACGGACACGGATATCCGACCGTAACGTTTGGAAACTCGGACGCGCTCCGCGTCGGCGATACTGCCATTGCAATCGGAAATCCTGCAGGCGCAGATGCCGAATGGACGGTTACGCAGGGAATCATATCTTCTGTCAATCGCAAAATACTGATGACGGAAAGCGTAGAAATTGCCGAACTGCAAATGCTTCAAACAGATGCGGCGGTCAACCCGGGCAACTCGGGCGGATTGCTTTGTAACGATCAGGGTGAAGTAATCGGTATCATTGCGAGAAAACAGGTTTATCGCGTCATTGCTTCTGAAACCAACGAAACCGTTACCATTTTTGATGAAGGAATCGGTTATGCCATTCCCGGAAACGGCGCTAAGCAGATCATCGAGGGGATTATCAATCTCAAGCGTGTAGATCCCGTCAAGGCAGGCTTAATGCGCAAGCGTCCCCAAATCGGTATTTCCGTTGTCACAATCAAAAAAGGCGAAAAATTGATGGAGGAGCAGCTTATTGAAGCACCCAAGGACGGAGTTTTGGTTTCATCTGTCAGTCCATACGGCGCAAACGGACTTTTGCAGATTGGTGATATTATCGTTTCGTTTGATGGAAAAGACGTAAAGGAAAGCGACGAATTGATCGAACGTCTTTATTCCTATAAACGCGGTGATAAAGTGAAAGTGGTGATTTATAAAAACGGAGAGACAACTCCCACCGAGATCGAGTTGACGCTTGGCGTTTTTGAAGTCTGAACTCTTGTAAAGAATCTTTTTTGAATGCCTAATCAACTCAAAATAAAAAAGCAAAATCTCTCGCCGCAGGCATTTTTCAATCCTACCTGTGGTGGGAGATTTTTTGAATCAATATTCATTTTGAAAAAATCCATTGACAATTATGCAGTTTGTGTTATAATATATAAAGGTAAATATTAACGATATCTGCGTTTTTAGGAGGAATCGCCATGAATTCGGATCTTCTGAAACAGATCGAAGAGCAAATGCCCACGTTTTCTAAAGGGCAAAAACGAATTGCAACCTATATTTTGGAACAATACGAGAAAGCCGCATACATCACGGCGTCCAAACTCAGCGAGATCGTCGGCGTTTCCGAATCGACCGTTGTCCGGTTTGCCATTGAACTTGGATTTGACGGATATCCGGATTTTCAGAATTCTTTGCAGGCGCTCATGCGCAACCGCTTGACCTCTTTCCAGCGAATGGAAGTGACCAACCAACTGCTTGGAAATGCAAATATTCTGGAAAAGGTTCTTATTTCGGATGCCGATCGAATTCGCAAAACGATTGAGCAGACTAATCAAACTTTTTTTAAGGAAGCGATTGAAAAGATCATCGGAGCAGATAAAATTTATATTGTCGGCGTTCGCTCATCCTCGTATCTTGCCGGATTTCTCAACTATTATCTGCGCATGATTTTCGATCGCGTAAAGCTTGTGCAATCCACCTCCGGCAGCGAATTATTTGAACAGCTTTTGGAGATTCACCCGGGAGACGTGATGATCGCAATCAGTTTTCCTCGGTATTCCAAACGCGTGATCAACGCGGCGGAATATGCAAAAACCAAGGGCGCGAATGTCATTGCTTTGACCGATAGCGCGCATTCACCGCTTGCCCCTCTTGCCGACCAGCTTCTTACCGCGCAGAGCGATATGGCGTCCTTTGTAGATTCGCTCGTCGCTCCCATGAGTATCATCAACGCCATGATCGTTGCGCTCTCCCGCCGCAAACAGGAAGAGCTTGACCGCCGTTTGCGCGAGCTGGAAGAAATTTGGGATCGTTACGATGTTTACGATAAAAAGAATACCTGATCGTCCTTCTGTCATTGTTATCGGCGGCGGTGCCGCCGGTATGATGGCGGCAATCCGCGCCTCGGAAAACGGGGCGCAGGTTTTTATTGCAGAGCGAAATGAACGCTTGGGGAAAAAACTTCGAATCACCGGAAAAGGGCGGTGCAATCTGACCAATCAATGCTCGCGCGACGAATTTCTTGCCAATGTTCCAACCAATCCGCGCTTTCTGTATACGGCGCTTGCCGCAATGGATCAGACGGATACGATGGCTTTTTTTGAGGGCCTCGGCGTTCCGCTGAAAGTTGAGCGCGGAAATCGCGTGTTTCCGGTTTCCGATCGCGCCGACGATATTGCCAATGCGCTTGTCGATCGATGCCGCGCTTTAGGCGTGACCATTCTGCATACCAGAGTACAGTCGATTTTGCAAGAGAATGGAAACGTGACCGGCATCCGGACTGCCGAAGGGGATTTGAATGCCGACGCTGTCATTCTTGCCACAGGCGGAAAATCCTATCCCGGAACGGGATCGGATGGGGACGGTTACCGCATGGCAAAAGAGATGGGACATTCCCTTAGCCCCATTCGCCCCTCCCTTGTTCCCATTGTTGAATCGGGAAGTTTGTGTGCGCAAATGCAGGGACTTTCCTTGAGAAACATTTCTTTGCACATTGTTGAAATTGCAAGCGGAAAGTCGGTTTACGAAGATTTTGGGGAACTGCTGTTTACACATTTCGGACTTTCCGGTCCGACGATCTTGTCTGCATCGGCGCATCTATCAAACATTGTGCCCGGAAAATATGAAGCGCAAATGGATCTCAAACCGGCACTTTCGCCCGAAAAACTGGACGAGCGGCTGCTTTCGGATTTTACCAAATACAAAAATCGAGATTTTGTGAATGCACTGGGAGATCTTCTTCCGCAAAAAATGATTGAACCGTTCGTGCGCCTGACCGGAATTGATCCGCAGAAAAAAGTGAATTCCATCACCCGGGAGGAACGAAAAATCATTTTGGCGCAATTCAAATGTTTTCGTGTTCCGCTTGCCGGGCTGCGCCCCATCAGCGAGGCGATTATTACGCGCGGCGGTGTGAATATCGCCGAAGTTAATCCGAAAACCATGGAGTCTCGTATCATCAAAGGACTGTATTTTGCAGGAGAGATTCTGGACGTTGACGCCTATACCGGCGGATTCAATCTTCAAATTGCATTCTCCACAGCCAATCTTGCCGGCGAAAATGCAGCAAGCGGTGCTTGGAGCGACTGATCACACATTCCAAGAAAGAAGGAATTGAATATGAGCTTTCAAATTGCATTGGACGGACCGAGCGGAGCCGGAAAATCAACCGTAGCCAAAGCGCTTGCCGCAAAAATGAACTTGATTTATGTCGATACCGGTGCGCTTTACCGAGCTATCGGACTTTATACGCAAAGAAAAGGTGTAGACCCCCGGAATGCCGTGGGTGTTGAAAATCTGCTTCCCGAGATTTCGCTGGAATTGCGTTACGACGCCGACGGCACACAGCAGGTTTACCTAAACGGGGAAGCGACGGGAAATCAGATTCGCACACCGGAAATTTCCATGTACGCGTCCGCCGTTTCGGCAATTCCTGCCGTTCGAGCTTTTCTTTTGGATACCCAGCGCCGGATTGCGGAAAAAAACGATGTGGTGATGGACGGTCGAGATATCGGAACCGTGATCCTTCCCAATGCCAATGTGAAAATCTTTTTGACTGCAAACGACGAATGCCGCGCAAAACGCCGCTGGTTGGAGCTGAAGGAGAAGGGAATGGAACCCTCCTACGAAAGCGTTCTTGAGGATATGCGCCGCCGTGACCATAACGACAGCACGCGCACCATTGCCCCTGCCGTTGCCGCGCCGGATGCCGTTTTGTTGGATAGCTCGGATTTAACGATTGATGAGTGTGTTGCAAAAATTGAGACGATTGCTCTTTCAAAACGAAAAAAATGATGGAAAATACCGCAAAAAAGCCGTCGGTGATTCTTGCGGAACACGCCGGATTTTGTTTCGGCGTACAGCGAGCAACCGATCGATTGGAAGAAGCGCTTGCAAATGCCCTTCCGGGCGAGACGGTTTGTACGCTCGGACAGTTGATCCACAACGAGGGATATAACGAGCGCCTGAAAAAACAAGGGGTTCGCATGATTACCGAAGCGGAAATCTCCGAACTTGCAAAAAAGGCAAGTGCCGATCATCCGGTAACGATTCTGATTCGCGCGCATGGATGCTCTCGCGAAATTCAGGAAAGTTTGGATCAATGTGTTGCAAGGAATCCTTTTTTTCGGGTTTTGGATTGTACCTGTCCTTATGTTAAAAAGATACATAAAATTGCAAAAGAGAACAGCAGTTCGGAGAACGTTTTCTTCTTGATCGGCGCCGCGAATCATCCTGAAGTCGTTGGGATTATGAGCTATTTTGAAGGGGAAAAATATGTTTTTTCGTCCGATGAAGAACTTTTCGAGACACTAAAAAATACCCCCCTTGGCAAAATCACCAAAAAAACGCCTCTCATGGCGGCACAAACGACCTTGAATTTGGTCAATTGGGAAAAAAGTCAACAAATTATCAAAAATCTATATACAAATGCGGTCATTTTTGATACAATATGTAGTGTTACTGAACAAAGACAGAATGAGGCAAGCTCTCTTTCCGCTCTTTGTGACGGGATGATCGTCATCGGCGGCAGGGAAAGCTCCAATACCGCCAAATTGTATCAAATCTGTAAGGCAAACTGTGAAAAAACCATATGGATCACAGAAGCTGCCGCGCTGGATACCGGTGCCTTTGAAGGTGCCCAAAAGATCGGAATTGTTGCAGGCGCTTCAACGCCGCGCAAGGAAATAGAGGAGGTATATCAAACCATGAGCGAAATGAATGAAAATTTCGAACAAATGCTTGAAGAGCAGTGCTCAACTTTAAATACAGGAGACGTCGTTATCGGAACCGTTACGCAAGTAACCGACAATGAGTTGCAACTCGACCTCGGCACCAGCGTTACCGGCTACATCAAAGCGGATCAGATTTCTGACGATCCTGCACTCAAGTTGACCGAAACCTTCAAAAAGGGTGACAAAGTTGAAGCTTTCGTCATCCGCGTCAGCGATGTGGAGGGCGTTGCCGAACTCTCGAAAAAGAGAGTGGACGCTGACCGCAACTGGCAAAACATCGTCGCAGCCTGCGAAGAAAAAACGATTTTGGAAGGAAGAGTTGCCGAGGCAGTTCGCGGCGGAGTCGTCATTTTTGTTGACGCAAACCGCGTTTTTGTCCCTGCCTCTCAAACCGGTGTTCCGAAGGAAGGCGATTTGAACGAACTTGTTGGAACAACCGTTAAGTTCCGCGTCATCGAGATTAAGCCGCAGGGCAAAAAAGCCATCGGATCCATTCGTCAGGTTTTGCGCGAGGAGAAACGCGCGCAGGCAAACGAGTTCTGGTCTTCCATTGAAGTTGGCAAGACCTACGAGGGAACCGTCAGAAGTCTGACTTCATACGGTGCATTCGTTGATCTCGGTTGTGGGGTTGACGGCATGGTTCATGTTTCCGAACTCTCTTGGAAACGCATCAGCGATCCTTCCAAGGTCGTTTCGGTCGGGGATAAGATCAACGTTTTTGTTAAGAGCTTTGATCCTGAAAAGAAGCGTATTTCCCTCGGCTACAAGACCGAGGCGGATAACCCTTGGAACATTTTCAAGGCTCGCTATGCCGTTGGTGATGTTGCAACTGTGAAAATCGTTAATCTGCAACCGTTTGGCGCATTTGCCGAGATTGTTGACGGTGTGGACGGTCTGATCCACATTTCCCGTATTTCTACCAAGCGCATCGGGAACCCGGGCGAGGTTTTGGAAGTTGGACAAAGCGTTGACGCTAAGATCGTTGACATTGACGACGAGAATCATAAGGTCAGCCTCTCCATCCGCGCTTTGATGGAAGATGAAGAAACTGAAGAGCAGGCAACCGAGGAGGCTCCTGTTGAGGAAACCGCCGCTGAAGAAGCTCCTGCAGAGGAATAATCAAAAAAAGCGGCGCACGGCAAAAGCCGTGCGCCGTTGATCTTTAAAAAGGGAAAGGGAGTGTTTCAATCCATGCGATACGATTATCAAACAGAAATGACCTGTTCCAAAGTCATCAGTTTTGATCTAAACGGTAATGTTGTTACCAATATCGTCTTTTTGGGTGGGTGTAACGGCAATTTGAAAGCCATTGCAAAGCTTGTGGACGGCTGGACTGTAGAAAAGATTGAGCAATATTTGTCGGGGAATACCTGCGGTATGCGCCCCACCTCTTGCGCCGATCAGCTTGCAAAAGCCGTACGCGCAGCGTATAACAAATCTCAACAGGCGTAAAAAAAAGACCCATAAGAGGGTCTTTTTTTGTCAAGTCAAAAAAGCAAAATATAAAAAAGGATTTTCATAAGTAAATTTTCAATTTTGATTGTATAATGGATGAAAGGATCAGACGTGATCTTTTCGGAGGGGGTGACCGAATGGATAACGGCGCAAGTAGCTACCGCCGTTTTTTGGAAGGAGATGAAAACGCGTTCGACGAGATCGTTGATTCTTTGTTTTATCCGCTCGTGTTTTTCCTCAACGGATACCTTCATGATACCTTTGCGGCAGAAGATGTTGCAATGGATACCATGTCCGATCTTTTTGTTAATCGAAAGCGATATAATTTCCGAGCGTCTCTTAAAACCTATGTTTTTATGATTGGAAAGAGCAAAGCATTGAATTATCTCAAACGCCGAAAACGCATTTCAACGGTTGATTTTTGCGAGATGGAAGAGGAAATCGCCGATGACGGTAAGCGGCTGGAGGAGCTTGTTCTTGCCGATGAGAGGAGCCGCGTCGTTCATTCTGCAATCGAAAAATTACCGGGAGACTTGCAATTGGCGGTTCACCTCATATTCTTTGAAAACATGAATTTTGAAGAGTCCGCAAAAGTGATGAAAAAAACCAAAAAACAGGTCTATAACCTGATCTACCGCGCAAAGCAAGAATTGCGCATCATTTTGGGAGAGGAGGGAAAATCCTACTTATGAAAGATTTATCCGAATACAAATCCGAAATTCGTCGTCAAATGAATGAAAAAAAAGAGAAAAAAGCGGCTTTTTACAAACGATTGGCGGTTTCTTTATCGCTCTGTGCGTCAATTGCCGTTTGCTGTTGCATCGCGCTTATCGTTGTGAACAGTCCCATCGGAAAATCTGTCGGAAAAGCAAGCAACGAAGCAATAGCTGATCAGAAGACGGAAAATTCAAATTCTGACTTTGATGAAAAAAGCGCCGGAATGACCGATCAGGATCTTCAGGAAAGGGCAACTGCAAATGCTCCATCGGAATACGGCAGAAGTCCTATCGGATCGGAAACGGTGAATTACGGAACTTTCAGCGGTTGCCGCGTTTGGATGATTCAGGGGCAATGCTGCGTGAACAGCATACAGGAGGTCGCAGGTTATAAATTCATTCATTCCGGCTCGTTTGCTATCAACGTTGAGAAAAACGGAACGGTTTATCAACTGCAAGAAGCATACCAATATGGATATTTATCGGATGAAGATATCGCCGAACTGTATCGGCTTCATAAAGAATACGAGTTCGAATACCACAATGGCGAATTTCTATATCAGGAATACGAATGAACCCTGCAAAGAAAAAGTGCGGCGGAGAAAAATTCCGCTGCACTTTTTCATAAAAATTTCGGTAGAGTTATAGGTTTGTTGCATCGTAAAATTGCTTTAATAAAGCGTCCTGCAAAGCACGAACTGTTTCTTGCGCTTTTTTGCCGATTGAAACACCGTTCAGCTCTGTTACCGGCGCGCAAAGGACAGAAGCCGATGTTACAAGTACCTCATCCGCTTTTTTCAATTCCGCAATGGAGAAGTATTGTTCCTCCACCGGAATCCCAACCGTTCGGCAAAGATTCATCAGGTGCGCGCGTCCGGTGCCGGCGTAGATTTGTTCGTCGGCTGGATGGGTAAGCATTCTGCCGCTTTTGAAGAGAAAAAGATTGGAATGCGCGCATTCGGTAACGATTTCGCCGCGGAGCAGAATACATTCGTCAGCGCCCGAACGTGCAGCAGCCTCGCTTGCCAAAACGTTTGGCAAAAGGTTGAGGGATTTTACGTTGCAATGATAAAAACGAGTATCCGGGCGAGTGATACATTTCATGGATTTGTAGGGATCGCGCAGCGTTGCCGGTTCCATCATAATCAAAAGATTGGGGGAGCTATTTTGCGGAAATATGTGGTTTCTTGCACCTGTTCCGCGTGAAAATTGGATGTAAATTCGATTTTCTCCGGTGTGCATTCGCCGCAGAAGAGAACAAATGAGCATGGATAGCTCCTTTGGTGAAATCCGCGGTCGAATTCCAACGATATCGGCACTTTGAAACAGCCGCAAAAGATGCTCCTGTATGGCAAAAACGCGGTAATTCCTGCTATAAGTGACGTCATAAACGCCATCTCCAAAGTAGCAGGCACGGTCTAAAACCGGAATCGTCAAACAATCCAATTCTGCAATCGATCCGTTATAATACCCCAAAGTTTTCATAAAAAACTCCCTTCCGGTATCCTGTGTTGTATTGACAGGATATGATCGGAAGGGAATTTTTGATTATTCTTTTGTAAAAACAAGTTTGCCGTCCTCGGCTTTTGCAAACACGGAATCGCCGGCGTGAAGTCTGCCTTCCAGAATCTCGGTGGAAACGGCATCCTCTACTAAGCGGACAACGGCGCGGCGCAGCGGACGGGCACCGTAAACAGGATCAAAGCCTTCCTTTGCAAGAAGTTCGGGAACGCTTGCCTCAAACCGGATGTGAATGCCGATTTCTTCGATTCGTTTCGTCACATCTTCGAGCATTAACAGGGCAATTTCTTCAATATCTTTTTGTCCTAAACCGTTGAAGATGATAATATCGTCGATTCGGTTAAGAAATTCAGGGCGGAAGGTGCCTTTGAGGGCATTCATCATGTGGTCGCGGCGCGCTTTTTCCTCGTTTTCGGTTGATTTTCCTGAAGTGAATCCCAACGATTTGGTACCGGTAAGCTCCGAAGCGCCAACGTTGGATGTCAGAATCAGAATGGTATTGCGGAAATCCACGTGCCGACCTTGCGAATCAGTCAGAACACCGTCTTCAAGAACCTGCAAAAGGATATTGAATACGTCGGGATGTGCTTTTTCGATCTCGTCAAACAATACGACTGAATAGGGGCGCCGGCGGATGCGCTCGGTCAGTTGTCCGCCTTCCTCATAGCCGACATAGCCGGGAGGCGACCCGATCAGCTTGGAAACGCTGTGCTTTTCCATGTACTCGGACATATCCAGTCGGATCATTGCCGCACTGTCTCCGAACATAACCTCGGCAAGCGCTTTGGCAAGTTCGGTTTTTCCAATGCCGGTTGGTCCCATGAAAATGAAAGAGCCAACCGGACGTTTCGGGTCTTTGAGTCCCATTCTGCCGCGGCGGATTGCCCGGCTGACGGCTGTAATGGCTTCATCCTGTCCAATCACGCGCGCTTTGAGCAGTTCGTCCAAGTGAAGAAGCTTTTCGCTTTCCTCTTCCAAAAGGCGATTGACGGGAATGCCTGTCCATTGCGTTACAATATCGGCAATATCACTTTCGCCGACCGAAAGATCTTTATCGGTTTTTGTGCGCTCCCATTCACCTTTTTTGGAGTCGTATTCGGCTTTCAGCTTTTGTTCTTCATCGCGTAAATTTGCGGCGGCTTCAAAATCCTGTGCCGAAATGGCTTCCTCTTTTTCATGGGCAAGGGATTGCAATTTTTGTTCCATTTCTTTCAAATCTTCGGGGGAAGTGTGCGCCGAAATCCTCAGGCGCGACGCCGCTTCGTCAATCAGGTCGATGGCTTTATCAGGCAAAAATCGATCGGCGATATAGCGTGCCGAAAGATTGACTGCCGCTTCAATCGCTTCATCGGAAATTTTCAATTTGTGGTGCGCTTCATATTTGTCGCGCAGTCCTTTCAAAATCTGAACGGCTTCTTCTTTACTCGGTTCTCCCACCATGACCGATTGAAAACGACGTTCTAGGGCGGCGTCTTTTTCAATGTGCTTGCGGTATTCGGCAATGGTCGTGGCACCAATAACCTGCATTTCTCCTCTTGCAAGCGCAGGCTTAATAATATTTGCCGCGTCAACGGCCCCTTCAGCGGCACCTGCACCGATCAGAGTATGAATTTCGTCGATAAAGAGAATCAGATTCGGATTTTTGCGAACCTCTTCCATCACGTTTTTAAAGCGCTCCTCAAATTCTCCGCGATACTTTGCTCCGGCGATCATGGAGGCAATATCCAATGTGAAAATGCTCTTAGAACGCAAATTTTCGGGTACGTTTCCTGCAACGATTCGTTCGGCAAGTCCTTCAACAACGGCAGTTTTGCCAACGCCCGGCTCGCCGATCAGGCAGGGGTTGTTTTTTGTACGTCTGGAAAGAATTTGAATGACTCGTTCAGTTTCGCTTTCTCTGCCGATTACGGGGTCAATTTTTCCTTCCTTTGCAAGAGCGGTCAAATCTCTGCCGAAATTTTTCAAAGTCGGTGCAGAATCGGAGCCGGCAGAGGAACGATTTTCGGAACCTCCAAACCGTGAAGTGCGGTCTGTTTCTTCGCGGTTTGCCGGAGAAGAACCGAGGAATGCAAGAAGGTCCTGACGCAGTTCGTTAATCGAAACGCCCAAATTTTCCAAAATTCGTACTGCAACGCAATCTTCCTCGTTTAAAAGGGCAAGCAGTAAATGTTCGGTTCCAATATAATCCTGTCCGTTTCGTTGCGATTCGTAAAGCGAGGCTTCAATAATATTTTTGGTGCGTGGCGTCATATCCGATGCCGACAGGGGAGTGGGAGAGCCGATTCCTGCCATTTCTTCAATGGCGCGTTTAATTTTTTCGGCGTTGGCGCCGCGCTCGGTCAGATAATGCGCCGCAACGCCTGAGTTTTCGGTCAAAAGACCAAGCAGTAAATGCTCCGAACCAATGTAGGTATGTCCCATTGCCGAAGCAGAACGGAGCGCATAGTTCAAAACGTTTTGTGCTTTTTGGGTAAAGCGATTGGTCATAGGTCATCACACCTTTCTGTGATAGCAGTCTTTTTGGAAATTTTTCGCAGATCGATTCATGCGAATTTTTTTCGTAGATAAGATAGATTTAAATAGAGTATTCTGCAGAAGGATTCAAACAAATTATTCCGCTGACGGATTCAGAATGTTTTGAATTTTTTGACAGCGGCAGCGATCTCTTGTGGCTTCGTTTTTCGGAGCATTTTCGCATGCAAGCGTCAATGTTGCCGGCATCAGTTCCACCAAAAGGGTGCCGAGCTGTTCGTAGGTGATATCGGTAACGATTCCGAGCGCGATTCCAAATCGAATGTCGGCAAACAACTTCAAAAATTCGGAGGTTGACATTCGGTAGGCATAGCGCAAAATCCCTTCGGAACGGCGAATGCGGTCGGTCAGCTGCTCCATTGCTTCGCCGGTAATCTCGGAGCGCAGCTTCCTCTCGCTGTCGCTGACCTGCGAGATGGCGTCACTCATTTTTTTCAAAATTTCCTCTTCGGAAATACCGAGCGTGATTTGATTGGAAATTTGATACATACATCCGGCGGCGCCGCTTCCTTCACCGAACAGTCCGCGAACGGTCAAGCCGATTTTGGAAAGTTGTGCGGCAAGCGAATCCATGTATCCGCCGGCGGTCAGGGCAGGGAGAAACATCATTACGGAAGCGCGCATTCCGGTTCCGAGATTGGTGGGGCAATGCGTCAGGTAGCCGAGCTGTTCGCTGTAGGCAAAGTCAAAATCTTCGTCCAGGCGCTTTTCCACGCGGCGCGCATTTTCGTATGCTTCCTTTAATGAAAGTCCCGGAAGAATACTTTGGATCCGCAAATGGTCCTCTTCGCCCACCATCACGGCGATTCCGCCGTTCTCCTGCAGGAGCAGGGCGCGCGGAGAGGTTTTGGTCGCAAATTCGGGGCTGACATAGTGGCGCTCCACATAGGAGGTTGCCATTATTTGAGAAATATCGGCAAAATTGATCTTGCGAAATCCGGCGGCTTCCAGCGGAACGCTGACCTTTTCTATGATCTCGTTTGCGGCGGAAGGATCCAGCTTTCCGTCAAAGGGATAGCCAACCAAATTTCTTGCAAGACGGACGCGAGAACTAATCACCGTGTCCGATGCTTTTCCGGTTGTATTGTACCATGCCATGATCAGATTGCCTCCTTTCCGTTTTCGTTTTCCAGCTTGCGGATTTCGTCTCGCAGTGCAGCGGCTTTTTCAAATTCTTCATTTTCAATAGCGGTTTGCATTGCCTCTTTCAGGGAATTCAATTTCTCGGCGCGCTCTTGTTTTACGCGATGGCGCGCAGGAACGTTGCCGATATGCGCTGTGGTTCCATGTACCGACTGAATCAGCCCCGAAAGCTCGTCCGCAAAGGTGGAATAACAACTGGGACATCCTACTTTTCCGTTTTTCGCAATTTCCCGAAAAGTCGTTCCGCAATCGGGGCAGGTTTTATCGCTTCCGGAGGATATTCTTGCCGGAATGCCGAAAAAACTGCCGAACAGATCGTTATGAAGGGAAGCGAACGGATCGGCAAAGCTGCCGATCATTGAGGTAATATCCTGTAATTCTCCTTTTTCGCGAAGTTCTGCGGCGCATTCACCGCAAAGGGAATACGAACGGGTTTTTCCGTTGATATTTTCATTATAAAAAACGGTTGCCGTTCTTTTTTTGCATTTTTCGCAAAGCATGATTCATCATCCTTTCTTTTATTTGCCTTTCGGCAAGATTGTATTTTGTTTATTGATAGTATACTGCCTGTCCTTTGCAAAATTTGTCGCAATTTCGGGCGGATTCGAATTTTTGGTTTGTTTCGGGACCTAAACGCCCATCAGCGAGAGCAGAATTTGTTTGAAAACCGAGGCGCGTATCGAATTCCGTCGTTCAGGCGGAATTTCGGAAAGAGCGGCATTGGAGGTTGCCGCAACGGCAATGTGAAATTCTCGCGGACTGATCAGCTCGTGATCTGCCAAATTTCGCAAATAGGCAAATGTTTCGGCTTCGTCAATGGAATTTCCAACGGCGCAGAAAAAGTGCATCATATATTCGTTTCTTTCGAGCTGCTTGCGAATTATCCGAATGCAACCGCCACCGCCGCGCCGCGATTCAATCATATATCCGCGCTCAGGGGTAAAACGGGAAGCGATGACGTAGCTGATTTGACTCGGAACGCAGCCAAGGCGTCCTGCCAGTTCATTGCGCTGTAATTCCAAGGTTCCGTTTGCCTCGTTCAGCATTTCTTCAATCATTTTTGCAA
This sequence comes from Oscillospiraceae bacterium, assembly GCA_015063325.1. Lineage (GTDB taxonomy): Bacteria > Bacillota > Clostridia > Oscillospirales > CAG-272 > UMGS1865. Next base: position 196,121 of record SVUK01000017.1, read on the forward strand.
TCGAATCGGTTAACATAATCGGTGCTCCTTTTTTGCTTTTTTCCTTTTTCGCATTCATGATACCATGAAAGTCAAAGAAAGTCAAAGTCAAAGAAAGTCAAAAATGGATCGCGGATGACAAATAGAAGCCAAAAAGAGAAGAAAATCTTGCTTTTTCTCAAAAAATCAAGCTTTTTTGCACTTTGGAAAACTGCCGGAAAGTCAAAAAGAGAGATTGACAAATTCTGTTAGATATGATATAATACAAAGAGATTTTATAGAAAGGAGATTGACATGGATTTGCAGAAACCCGATTTTGAAACAACCTATCCTTTGCTTTCCAAGGTCAACTCCCCGGAGGATCTGAAAGCGCTTCCCGCAAAGGAGATCAAACCGCTTTGCGAGGAGATTCGGAGCTATCTGATTGAGCAGATTTCCGAAAACGGAGGGCACCTTGCATCCAACCTCGGCGTTGTAGAATTGACGTTGGCAATTCACCGTGTCTTCAACTCGCCAAAGGATCATATCATCTTTGACGTCGGGCATCAATGCTATGTTCATAAGCTTCTGACCGGTCGGCGCGACGTCTTTTCGACCATTCGTCAAAGCGGCGGTATTTCGGGATTTCCCAAGCGTTCCGAAAGTGAACATGACGCTTTCGGAACCGGACATAGCTCCACCTCGCTTTCTGCCGCACTCGGGTTTGCCGAGGCGGACCTTTTGCAGCATTCGGATGCCTATACCGTTTGCGTTCTCGGCGACGGCGCCTATACCGGCGGAATGATCCACGAGGCGCTCAACAACTGTAAAAGCGGACTTCGTTTGATCATTATTCTGAACGAGAACGAAATGTCCATTTCCAAAAACAACGGCAAATTTGCAAAAAGCCTTTCCAAGCTGCGCGCCAGCCGCGGCTACATCAAAACCAAAAACTTTTTCGGTCGCTTTTTCCGCATGATCCCACTGATCGGAAAATGGATTTTCAAACGCCTGCTGCATTTCAAGCGCGGCATGAAGGCGGCCGTTTTCGGGAGCAATATTTTCGAGGACCTCGGACTGTTCTATATGGGGCCGGCGGACGGAAACCGAGAAGAAGTGGTCGAACGCTTGCTCCGCGAGGCAAAGGATTGCAGATCGAGCTGTATCATTCATTTGAAAACGCAAAAGGGGAAGGGCTATTCTCCTGCCGAAAAAACGCCCGACCGTTTCCACGGAATGTCGCCGGCGACCGCCGGGGACAAGACTGGCGTCTCTTTTTCGGAAGCGATGGGCATTCGCCTTTCCGAAATGGCGGATACCGATCTTCAGATTTGTGCCATCACGGCGGCAATGGCGGACGGAACCGGACTGGAGCACTTCCATAAATCGCATCCCAGACGGTTTTACGACGTTGGAATTGCCGAGGAGCACGCGGTGACCTTTGCCGCAGGACTTGCCGCAAACGGGATGAAACCGGCGGTTGCGGTCTATTCCACTTTTTTACAGCGCGCCTACGACAATTTGATCCACGATGTTTCTTTGCAGAATCTCCCCGTGGTGCTCTTCGTTGACCGCGCCGGGCTCAACCCCGGGGACGGACCGACGCACGCGGGCGTATTTGACGTTGCCTTCCTTTCACAGGTCCCGAATTTGCGGATTTATACGCCGATCGCCCTTTCCGCGCTTTACGAGTGCATGAACGAGGCGTTCTATTCGGGCGGTGCGGCGGCGGTCCGTTACCCGAACGGGAAAGAGGACCCCGAAATCGTATCGCGTTTCTATGCCGATCCTGCACCGGTCGCCGACCATATCCGCGCCGATGAAGCACTGCCGGAAAATCCCGATGTTGTGATCGTCACCCATGGGCGGATCGTCTCGCAGGCAATGCTTGCCAAAAAAGAACTGCAAAGCAAGGGTCTGTCTGTCGCAATTTTGCTCATGGAGCAGATCGCCCCCTGCCGGGAGGTTGCCGGGCGACTGGCAAAACGATTGCCGCAAAAGCCTTGCAGAATCGTTTTTCTGGAGGAGGAGATCCGCGAGGGCGGCTTTGGAATGCAGTTTTCCGCCGCTTTGCGTGAAATGCCGGCGTTTGCTGACTATCCGCTCCACTCCATCGCGCTGGAGAATGCCTTTGTCGTGCCCGAAGCAGGGGAGACCGTTTGGGACGCGGCAAAACTCTCCGCGCCCTTCCTCGTTGAGAAGATTCAAAACTGGATTTCTCAAAATTAATCGTTTTTTTTCAGTTTGGAAAAGAGGTGAGTACCGTTTGCTGTTCGGAAAGCATATCAACCGTTACTATCTGAAATATTTTCTGTTGATCCTTCTCGGCTGCGTTTCGCTGTTGCTGGTCGACTATTTTCAGTTGATTGTGCCGGAGTTATACCGTGATGTGATCATCGGAATGAATACCGGATCGGTTCCGGTAGACGGAATTGAAGTTCCGTTTGATATGGCGTTTCTGCTGGATCGTGTTTGCCGACCGTTGATCATTGTCATTTTGGTCATGGTTACCGGACGTTTTCTTTGGCGCGTCTGCCTGTTCGGAACTGGAACACGCGTGGAGCGTGATCTGCGCAGCAGAATGTTTGACCATTGCAAAGACCTTTCCCATCAATATTATCAGGTCAATAAGGTCGGAGACCTGATGTCGTTGTTTACCAATGATTTGGATACCATTACCGAATGTTTCGAAATGGGGATTCTGATGACCTTTGACGCCGGTTTTCTCGGCACCATCTCCATTGTGAAAATGGCGCGGATGCACGGGTGGCTGACCATTCTTTGCATGATCCCAATGGGAATTCTGCTTGCTATCGCGATCATCATCGGCATGCGTATGGAGAAAAAATGGGATAAACGCCAGCAAACATACTCGGATATTTCGGATTTCGTACAGGAAAACTTTTCGGGTCTGTCTGTTATCAAAGCCTTCGTCAAAGAGGCAAAAGAACTGCTTGCTTTCCGCAAGCTCAATCAAAAAAACGAGGACGCCAATGTTGATTTTACCAAATCGGAAGCACTTTTGGAGGCACTGATTTTTTTGTTTGTGGAATCGGTGACCGGCATCATTCTCGGCTTCGGCGGCTATCTCGTCTATCAGGGCGTTTTCAATGCCGGACAACTGCTGGAGTTCATCGGTTATTTCAGTGCGGTCGTTTGGCCGTTTATGGCTGTTTCCGAACTGATTGGAATGCGTGCGCGCGGAAAAGCGTCGCTCAAACGGATCGGTACATTGCTGGAGGCACCTGTTGACGTTAAAGATTCTGATACGGTTTCGAACGATATTCAAACGCTGAACGGCGAGATCGAATTCCGCAATTTGACCTTCCGTTATCCGGGCGCGGATTATGACGCGCTGAAAAATATATCTTTTCATATCTCCGCCGGCGAAAGTCTCGGTATCATCGGAAGAACGGGTGCAGGGAAATCCACAATTGCCGATCTAATTTTGCGCACTTTTAATTTGCCGGACGGCACGCTGTTTTTGGATGGGAGAGATGTCAATACCATCCCAATTAAAACCGTTCGTGAAAACGCCGCCTACGTTCCGCAGGATAACTTTTTGTTTAGCGATTCCATTGCCAATAACATCGCTTTTGCTTCCGATACGGACGATGCTGGGCTTGTGCAATCCTCGGCGATTCTTGCAGACGTTGACGAAAACATTTCCGAATTCTCGGAAAAATACCAAACCATTCTCGGTGAGCGCGGCGTTACCGTTTCGGGCGGACAGAAACAACGCATTTCCATTGCTCGCGCGCTGATGAAGAACGCGCCGATATTGATTTTGGACGATTCTGTTTCTGCGGTAGACGTTAGTACCGAGAAAACGATTCTTGACAATTTGCACAAGACCAGAAAGGGAAAAACAACCATTCTGATCGCGCACCGGATCAGTACCGTTGAGGATATGGATCGCATTCTATTGATTGATAACGGCGAGGTTGTTGCCGTCGGTTCCCACGAGGAGCTGATGCGCACCTGCAAGCCGTATCAAAAGATGGTGGCGGCGCAGTCAATGGAAGAAGAGCACAAGGAGGATACGGACAATGTTTGAGTGGTATCCCATCCTGGTAGTCGGCGGAATCGTCGGGCTGTTTTCCGCCATTTTTATCATCGCGTACATGATTATTCACGACGACAAAGCAGGAATCGGTTTTGATCGTCATATGAGTGACCGCGAGATTATCCGCAACCTGTTGCGCTATGCAAAGCCGCATTGGAAGACGTTTGTTGGCGTGCTGTTTATCATGTTGCTTTCTACGGCGTATGACGTTCTTTCTCCCATCGTAATCGGCGAAATTGAGGAAGTTTTAAAAACCGAAGGCTTTTCTTTGCCGCAGCTTTACAGCCGTGTTGCTGTTTTTGCCGGCATTCTTGCCGTTTCGGTTATCTGTTTGTATCTGGAAATGGTCATTCTGCAAAAACTCGGGCAGAAGATTCTTTCCGAAATCCGTGAGGATACTTTCAAACATATCGAAAGTCTTTCTCATGCACAAATCAACAGTATTCCGGTTGGTAAACTGGTAACGCGCGTTGCCAACGATTCTGAGGCGATTTCGCGCCTGTTTTCCAACATTTTGGTCAATCTGATCAAAAACTTTTTTGTTATCCTCGGCGTCACGGTTGCAATGTTTATTGTAAACGTGGAGCTTGCTTTGATGGTGCTTTGCTTTGCACCGTTTATCGCGCTGTTCTCCTTCATTTTCCGAAAATTCTCCCGTCGGGCGCATCGTCGGGTCAAGGACGGAACCACCGATATCAACACTTTCCTTTCCGAGCATCTTTCCGGAATGAAAATCATTCAAATTTTCAACCGGGAAAAACGCAAACAAGAGGAATTTGAAGGGAAGAACCGCAGCCTTTGGCGCGCGCGGCGAGACGAGATCATGGTCTTTGCCGTCTTCCGCCCCATCGTTTATATGCTGTATATTGCGTCGGTGCTTTGTATGCTCTATTTGGGCGCGCGCGGATATATTAAAGGAACAACGCTTTTTGGCAAAGAGATCAATTCCGGAATTGTGGTTACATTCTATTTTTTCATTGGAACTTTCTTTAACCCGATTCAAAATCTTGCCGAGCAGTTTAACCGCCTGCAATCGGCACTTGCATCGGCGGAAAAAATTCAGTCTATTATGGCAATGAAACCCGATATCGTTGACGAACCGGACGCAATTGATCCCGAACACATCCGCGGTGAAATCGAATTCCGCAACGTTTGGTTTTCCTATGTCCCCGGCGAATGGGTTTTACAGGACGTTTCTTTCCATATCAACGCCGGAGAAACAGTTGCCTTTGTCGGCTCCACCGGATCGGGAAAGACCACCATTCTTTCCTTGCTCTGCCGTAACTATGATATACAAAAAGGTGAGATCCTTTTGGACGGAATCAATATCCGCCGCTATAAAGTTTCCTGCCTGCGCCGCCATATGGGGCAAATGTTGCAGGATGTTTTCCTCTTTTCCGGAACGATTCGCTCCAATCTTGCTTTGCGCGAGGAATCGTTTACCGACGAGCAGTTGTTGGAAGCTTGTCGCTTTGTCAACGCTGATTCCTTTTTAAGCAAGCTTAAAAACGGATTGGACGAAGAGGTGCGCGAGCGCGGAAACAACTTCTCGGCAGGACAGCGGCAGCTGCTCTCCTTTGCGCGTACCGTTCTGCACCGTCCGGAAATTATGATTTTGGATGAAGCTACGGCGAATATTGATACTGAGACTGAGCAGCTCATTCAGCAATCACTGGAAAAGATGATGACCATTGGAACCATGCTGGTGGTTGCGCATCGACTTTCCACCATTCGCGGCGCCGACCGAATTATCGTCCTTTCCCACGGCAAAATCTGCGAGATGGGAACGCACGAGGAGCTCATTGCCCAAAAGGGACGGTACTACCAGCTTTACGAGCAAACCGTTCTGCGTGAAAAACAGAAAAACGAGGAAGAATAATTCAAAAAAGATCGGAGGAACGCCAAATGAAACAAAAACTGCTCGCTGTTGACGGAAACAGTATATTGAACCGCGCTTTTTACGGCGTTCGTCCGCTTTCCAATCAGGAAGGTTTTCCGACGAACGCACTCTACGGTATTGTGACAATGGTCACCCGGCAGGTCGAAACGCTCCGCCCGGATTATTGTGCAGTTGCATTCGACCTGAAAGCGCCGACTTTTCGGCATAAGATGTATGAGCATTATAAAGAAGGTCGACGTCCCATGCCGGAGGAACTTGCAAAACAACTGCCGGTCGCAAAGGATTTGTTCCGTGCGCTCGGCTTCCGCGTACTGGAACTGGAAGGATATGAAGCTGACGACATTCTCGGCACGCTTGCCGCATGGTCGGAAAAAGAAGGGGTCGAAGCCTATCTGATGACCGGTGACCGCGACGCTTTGCAGCTCATCTCGCCCGGCGTTCATGTGCTTTTGGCAACCAACCGGGAGACGGAGGAGGTTGATGAACGGGCGTTTTTGGAAAAGTACGGCGTTCCGGCGTCTTCTTTTGTTGACGTTAAAGCGATCATGGGTGATTCTTCGGACAAAATTCCGGGTGTTCCTGGGATAGGCGAAAAGACGGCGTTGGATTTGATTGCAAAATTCGGAACACTGGATGCCGTTTATGCCAATCTCGAAACCGCCGGACTCAAACCTGCGGCACTGCGGAAAATGGAAGAGGGAAAAGAGAGCGCTTATCTTTCGCTTGCTCTTGCGCGCATTTGCCGGGAAGTCCCACTCACAGAAAAATTTAATGATTTGAAACGCGAAGTGGATCGATCGGCACTTTATGAGCTTTTTTTGCGGCTGGAGTTTTCCGCTTTCCTCAAGCGTTTCTTCGACAACGAGGCGCCGGTGGTAAAAACTGCCGAAAAGATCGAGGTCGTTTCGCGGACATTGGAGGAACTCGCCGATCTTTTGCAGAATGAATCTGTCGTCGGGATCGACGAAGAAAACGGCATTTTCTATCTTGTCGTAGAAAACGCCGTTTATAAAACCGCGGTTCCGTTTTCCCAGCTTTTTCCGCTTTTTACCGGGAAAACGGTCGTTGTATATGATGCAAAATCCTTTTATAAGCAAGAAAAATATGCGGATTTGCGAAAGCTGAACGTATTTGATTTGATGCTTGCCGCCTACCTTTGCAATTCGGCAAAGGCAAAGTATGAGCTGAGCGTTTTAACCGTTGATTATCTACAGGAAGTGCCAAGCGATACCGCTCCGCGTGTCGCCTATTTTCTGCGGCTCTATCCCATCCTGCAAAAACGGCTGGAGGAAAGCGGTCAGTCGGAGTTGATGGAAACGATTGAAATGCCGCTTGCCGAAGTCCTTGCCGACATGGAAAAGGTCGGATTTTTGGTGGATCGCGAGGGCATTGCCCGGTTTGGAGAACAGCTTTCCCAGGTCGCCGCGGCGCTGGAAGCGCAAATCTATCTGCAAGCGGGCAAAACCTTCAACATCCAATCGCCCAAACAGCTCGGCGAGGTGCTCTTTGAAACGCTACACCTGCCGTACGATAAAAAGACCAAAACCGGATATTCCACCAATGCCGAAATTCTGGAAAAACTGCGCCCCTATCACCCCGTCGTGCAGGATATTCTCGACTACCGGCAGGTCACCAAACTCAAAAGCACCTATACCGACGGACTTTTGAAGGTTGCGGATGAAAATGGGCGCGTGCATACTACTTTTAAACAGACCGGAACGGCAACCGGTCGTCTTTCCTCGACCGAGCCAAATTTGCAAAACATTCCCATCCGTACCGAACTCGGCAGGGAACTGCGCCGCTATTTTCTGCCGGCAGAGGGCTACCGCCTGATCGACGCCGACTATTCACAGATCGAGTTGCGCCTGCTCGCTCATATTTCGGGGGATGAGAATATGATCCGCGCCTTCAATTCGGGTGTCGACGTGCATACGACCACTGCCGCCACCGTGTTCGGCGTTCCAAAGGAAGCTGTCACACCCGAAATGCGCAAAAAGGCGAAAGCTGTCAATTTCGGCATTCTGTATGGCATCGGGGCTTATTCGCTTGCCGATGACATCGGTGTTTCCCGTGCGCAGGCGAAAGCGTATATTGACCAGTATCTTGCCGGATTTCCGAAAGTGGACGCCTATCTCAAGCGCACGATTGCAGAAGCGTATGAAACCGGGTATGTGACCACATTGTTCGGTCGTCGCCGCTATATTCCCGAGCTTTCCGGCAAGAATAAAATGCTCCAAAAATTCGGCGAGCGCGTCGCAATGAATAGTCCCATTCAGGGAACCGCCGCCGATCTGATCAAGCTTTCCATGATCCGCGTGCATCGCAAACTGAAGGAAAGCGGATTGGATGCGCGGCTGATTTTGCAGGTGCATGATGAACTGCTCATCGAAGCGAACGAATCCTGTTCCGCCGAGGCTGAACGAATTTTAAAAGAAGAAATGGAAAATGTCGTTCATTACGCCGTACCGCTCACTGTCGAAATTCATACAGCCGACAACTGGTTCAATGCAAAATAATCACCACCGATGATACCGAGATAACAACAAAAAAACAGTAAAAAAGTCCGCACGCAATCGCGTGCGGACTTTTCAATAATATTTTATTCCTGTTCTTTCAAAAGCTGTAGGGTTTGATAAATTCCTTTAATGGGAATCAGCTTGATTCCGGGAATTTCCGGCTTGCGTTTTTCAATATTCCGTTCGGGTATAACAGCTTTTGTAAAACCAAGGCGCGCAGCTTCTTTTACGCGCTGTTCCAAATTTGCAACTGCGCGGCATTCTCCGGCAAGACCAAGTTCCCCAATGGCGATCAGATCGTCCGGAATTACACGGTTTGTCACCGAGGAAATTAACGCCATGGCAACCGAAAGATCGGATGCCGGTTCGTCAATGTGCAAACCGCCGATAACGTTCAAGTAGACGTCATTTTGATAAAATTTCAATCCCAGGCGTTTTTCCAAAACGGCAATAATCAGGCACATTCGGTTGTAGTCAATTCCGTTTGTGGTACGGCGCGGAGCAGGAAAAGCCGTCGGCGTAACAAGCGCTTGAATTTCGGCAATCAAGGGGCGTGTACCTTCCAAAGTGCAAACGGCGCAGTTCCCCGAAATATTTTTCGGTCGACCTGCCAGTAGCATTTCCGAGGGGTTGTCCACCTCCAAAAGTCCTTTATCAGACATTTCAAAAACGCCGATTTCGTTGGTGGAGCCGTAGCGATTTTTCATAGCACGAATCACGCGGTAAGCCTGCTGGCGTTCACCTTCAAAATATAGAACGGCGTCCACCATATGTTCCAAAACCTTTGGACCTGCAATGCTTCCTTCTTTGTTCACGTGTCCAACCATCAGAATAGAAATACCGTCGTTTTTTGCCTTGTTGATAAAAGAAAGGGCGGTTTCGCGGACCTGCGCAACGCTTCCGGGCGTGGAATTGACCGAGGCGGAATAAATGGTTTGAATGGAATCAACGATCACAACGTCCGGTTTGACGCGGTCAATCTCGCACAGAATATTTTCAATATTCGTTTCGGTTAAGATAAAAAGATTTGTTCCCAACACACCCAGCCGTTTGGCGCGTAGTTTGAGCTGTCCGCCCGATTCTTCTCCGGAAACATAGAGAACGCGCCGGGAGGAGCCGAGCACATCGCAGATTTGCATAAGAAGCGTGGATTTTCCGATTCCCGGTTCACCGGAAAGAAGAACGACCGAACCGAGTACCAATCCGCCTCCCAAAACGCGGTCAAGTTCGTAAAGTCCCGTTTTTTGGCGCATATAATCGGGAATTTTCAAATCGGAAAAGCCGGTTGCCCGATTGTCGTTTCCCGTGGAGACCATGCTGACGCGTTTGGGTGCTGTCGCAGTTGGGGCAGGAACCGCCTCTTCCACATCTTCGGCAAAAGAGTTCCATGCGCCGCAGTTGGGGCATTTGCCCATCCATTTTGCCGTTTTGTATTCGCATTCGGTGCAAATATAAACCGTTTTCAACCCCTTCATCTTCTTTCAACCTCCCAAAGAATCCTACTATTTTATCATACCATAAGAAAAAAAGAATGTCAAGGCAAAAAAAGAGCAAAACAAATTGAAAAAGGAACGAAAAAAGCACTTGACAAGGGGGAAAAAATATGCTATAATAAGGATCGTTCCGATAAAACGATTTGCCGGTGTGTCGGAATTGGCAGACGAGACAGACTCAAAATCTGTTGTCCGCAAGGTCGTGTGGGTTCGAGTCCCACCACCGGCACCAAAAATCCCGCGCATTTGTGCGGGATTTTTACTTTTTCACTTTTCACTTTTCACTCTTCACTTTTCACTCTTCGCGGAATTTTTGGTGCAGGGAAAAGGGAATCGTGAAGAGTGAAGAAGTAAGGTGGCTTTTCGCCGGATAATTCAATGGCGAAAAGAAAGATTATTTGCCGAGAAAAGTCGTTAAATAATAACAAAAAGAGTATTGACAAAATTTGGTTAAAATGCTATAATGAAAATACACAGAAAAACCACAATTGTGCAAGTTGATCCTATTGCGGCAATTCTGTGTGTTTTCATATTTTATAGAAAAATTTAAACAAGGAGAGAGGACAATGAAAAAAACGGCTTTTATTTCTTTATTGGCGATTTTGGTTATTCTTCTTTCTTCATGTTCCGGAAAAGTATATGACAACGCTTATTCTGAAAGCAAAATCTTTGTCAATTCAAATTGGGACACGTTGTCATATCATATCGACAACGGTGAAGTGAATGTTCAAGTAATTGATCCTGCGGTAGAAAATGTTCATAAAACTTCTTACGCTCTTCTTAAGAGTTTTGATGATTTTGATTTGCTCGGCATATGCGATTTGATTGCCAAAGGAAAAATTTTGGATATTCGGGAAATCAAATACGGGTATGATCATGAAATCTATGGAAGTGATACGAGTTACGGCAGCATTTTAACAATTGAATTTGATGAGGTTTTTTATGCTTCTTCTGAAAAACCTCTTCCGGATTCCAAAACGGTTGAAGTGTACACCGAGAAATGCGAAAGTATTTGGCATTCTTATATAGATTCTGATCCTTTTAAAGTGGGCGAAGAGTATTATTTTATGATGAGAGATTCTCAAAAGAGCAAAAGCATTGTAAAATACGAAAACTTCTGTGATTATATACTTGCGCTTTCTCATTCAAACGATTATTTGTTACATGGATATGATAAGGTAAGCGATAAATTGGTCACTTTGCTTCAAAACAATTGCGTTAATGAAAATAACAAACAACTTCTTGTGGCTGGAATGGAGCCGTCAGAGGCATTTGGAATTGCATTTGAAGAGGTGACAAAATGAAAAGAATATGGCATTTATCACGTACCGCAATCCACGAATATCATGTATGATACTTATGTTGAAACAAATTATGTTACAACGCAGGATATTTGGGGGATGAAGGTTGTAACTCATGTGCATACGCATTCATCGGCTTCTACAGGTAGTTATTATTCCCTTGAGAATGATCCCACCTACCATCAGGTGCTTTGTCATTCGTGCAGTGCTTTTTATTTACAGAATCACTCGTTTAATGGATATGGCGTTTGCACAAAGTGCGGATACCAGTCGTTTTGACTTATTGTTTCTTCTAAAAGAAGGCGCTTGCCGTTGGCAGGCGCCTTCTTTCAGGTTAGATACTATTTTGTCTTTTTATAGATTGTCCGAAACATATTGACAACGAAGAAAGGATATGATATAATAGAAAACGCTTGGGGGAGTAGCAACTGCGGTGCGCCGCAGAGGTAAGCCAACATACCCGGCGCCGGATGCGGCGTCTGGCTTGCCCTTCATTGCAAGACTCACGCGTTGCCATGGGTGATGCGGAGAATCCTATCAAGAGACGATCCGCTGTCGGTACCGATGCGCGGATTTATTTTTTTAGAAGGAATATTTGATTGTGAATTTGAACTTCATGTTTTTCTTAAACAGCATTTTGCTTGGCGTCGGTTTGGCAATGGACGCTTTTTCGGTGTCGCTTGCCAACGGGATGAACGAGCCGGGAATGCGCCGCCATCGTGTTTTTTTGATTACCGGTACTTTCGGCGCATTTCAAGCCGCCATGCCGCTGATCGGCTGGGCGTTTGTCCATCTCGCGATAGAGAAATTTATGGCATTTCGAAAATTTGTGCCGTGGATTGCGCTTGCTTTGCTTCTTTTCATCGGTGGAAAAATGATTGCAGAAGGAATTCGTGACCGTGCAAAACCGGAGGATGAAACGGAATTTGGGCGCAAACTGGGAATTCGGTTGTTACTTTTACAAGGAATTGCCACTTCAATTGACGCGCTTTCTGTCGGATTTACAATTGCCGAATACGATTGGCTTGCCGCACTGATTGCCGCTGTTTTGATAGCCGTTACCACCTTTTTTATCTGTATTGCCGGCGTTTTGCTCGGGCGCAAGTTCGGAACATGGCTTTCCTGGCGTGCTTCCGTTTTGGGAGGCGCAATTCTTGTAATCATCGGAATTGAAATTTTTATCAAGGGACTTTTGTTGAAATAAAAGGAGGTTTGTTTTGTGGTTCAGTACATTTTGCTGTTTCTTCTCGGTTTGGTACTGTTGATCAAAGGGGGAGATTGGTTTGTGGATGGTTCGGTTGGTATTGCCCGGCGTTTCCATCTTTCCGAAATTCTCATTGGCGCTACGATTGTCGCTATCGGGACAACCCTGCCGGAGGTCATGGTCTCTTCCATTTCGGCAATTCAGGGAGAATCGGATATTTCCTATGGCAACGCCATCGGTTCCATCATTTGCAATACCGCGTTGATTTCCGCCATTACCATTGCCATCCGTCCGGGAAAAATCAATCGTAAAAGTTTGCGTTTGCCTGTTATCTTTTTCTTTTCGTCGGCAATTCTATATTGTGCAACCGCTTACTTTGCAGGTGAATTTACTCGCCCATTGGGCATCGGTTTGCTGGCGATTTTTGTCGTTTATATGATCCTTTCGGTTTTTGCCGCAAAGAAGGATCCGATTCCCACACTTCCAGAAGAGGGCGCGGACAAGCCGTCGGAGCCGCAAGAAAAGCAGGAAAACGACGACCCGAAAAAGAAAAAGCTTGATTTGATCAAAGAGATCGTTTTTCTGGTTCTTGGTGCCGCCTGCATTGCCGTTGGCGCAAAACTGCTTGTGGATAACGGGATCGGCATTTCCAACGAGCTTGGCGTTCCGCAAAAGGTGATTGCGCTCATCTTCGTTGCGCTCGGGACCTCGCTACCCGAACTCGTCACGGCGATCACCGCCCTTGCAAAAGGGCACAGCGCGTTGTCGCTCGGCAATATCATTGGTGCAAACCTGGTCAATATCGTTCTTGTCAGCGGACTATCCATTACCCTCAAACCCTTTGCCGTTCCGGCAGAAACTGTGGTAAACGGTATGAATACTTCGCTGATCGTCGATATTCCGCTGATGCTCGTCGTAATGTTGATTTTGACGGTTCCAACGCTGATTCGCGGCAAGCTGGCGCGCTGGCAGGGGATTTTGCTCCTCTCGCTTTATACGGCATTTTGCGTATTCCAATTTGTCATTTGATAAAAAAGACGTGCAGTGCACGTCTTTTTTTATAAAACCTATTGACTTTAACACTTTAGTGTGATAAAATATCAGTGAACCCGGAATGAACGATAAAGGGGAAGAATGATGGAAATCGTAAACCCGAAGGCAAAAGCCGAGCTTTGCCATGCGATCTTGTCTTTAAAAACCGAGGAAGAATGCAGTGCTTTTTTGGATGACATTTGTTCGATTCGAGAACTGCAGGATCTTGTTCAGCGCTATTCGGTTGCAGTTCTTTTGGATACCGGAGAGAACTATCAAGAAATTTCAAAAGCAACCGGTGCCAGTACGGCAACCATCAGTCGCGTCAGCCGTTGCCTGAATTACGGAAGCAGCGGTTACCGCACCGTTTTGAATCGACGGAAAAAATGACCTATAGTATATCAAAAACGCATTCTTCGGAATGCGTTTTTTATCTGAAAAATTGCCAAATCCATGCAAGGAAAAAACAAACAGCGCTTTGAAATCCTTTAGCAAGCAAATATTTTCCGAGATTGAGGTGCATTTTTTCGCAAACCGAGAAAATTTGAAAATGAACGGAAAATCCTGCCCATCCGCAAGTCGCGGCGCAAAAAGGGAGTAGAAAGGGCGTTGAAATTGCCGTTGACGATAGAATTCCGTTCGAAAGTTCCAATAGGGCGGCAATGGCAGATGAAAAAAAAGAAGGAATTCCAAAAGCGACGGTTATCGATTCCACCGCCGCGATCAAAACCGAGAAAAAGGTGACAAATGCGCAAAGATTCAGCGAAACGCCGGCTGAGCTGCGAATTGCACCGGTCAGCGCTTTCATAAACGGGATTGAACCCTGAAACGTCGAATTTTGCGGTACTTTTCTATTTTTTTGTTTCTTTTTTTCGCTGAATGCGCAAACGAATGCCGCGGAAAAAACGCAAAAAAACCAAAGAACAATCCCAACGGAGATATTTTGGAATAATCCGTTTCCAACTACACCAACGAGAAACGCAGGAGACGGAACGCTTGCCGCGGCGACCGCGCGCTCGGCGTCATTCTGCGATAAACGATTTCCCTCAACTTCTTTTGCAATGCAAACGGCGCCGATCGGAAAACCGCAAATCCATCCGAAAAGAACAGCAGTACAAGCCGAGGGTGGCAGCCGCAAAACGGGCGAGAGCCAACCGCTGATTTTGCATGGAAGTCCGCCAACCGAAACCAATAGATCGGAAAGTACCAAAAACGGAAATACCGATGGCAAAACGACGGTTGCCGCGCGATGCAGACCCGTCAGTACGGCATTTTTTGCAAGCATCGAATTTTTGAGAAAAAATAGCATCAAAAAAAGAACTGCAAAAGCAATCAGCGGAAAATGTTTTAATCTGTCCCGAATCAGAATTCCGGTTATTCTTTTTTTCTTTGTCGGCTGTAAAGTCATCTTCAAAAAACCTCCGGCATAAACTGTTCTGTCCGGTTCCATCTGTATGTGAAAAAACGTTTTTTATGCAACCGGATGGGAGGGAGAAAGAAATATGGGGAAAAAAGAATCCTTTTCTTCTCGTGTTGGGCGTGCATTCGGAGGAGAAGAACTTTCTGATGTCATCATGATTTACGGCAATCGGCGCGCGGTCATTCGCGGTTGTCGAAAGATTCTTTCCTATGAACCCGATGAAATTCGAATTCTGCTTGGCAAAAGAAGCGTGCGCGTGTCTGGAAAGGATTTACGGTGCGTGTCTTTTGCCGTTGGAAGTACGACTGTGGAGGGACGGATTCGTTCCGTTTCTTTTGAAGAAAATCAGAAGGAGGGGCACTCTTGAGCTTTCCGTTGTTTTTATTCGGTTACCGGAGCTTTCAAACCGATTCGTCGCACGCTGCCGCATTGTTGGATCTTTGCCTGCAGGCAAATTTAACGCTTTCCGATTTTAAAACGTCAGAGAACGGGGAAATTCACTTTCGAATTGGATTGTTTTCGGGCAGACGACTGGTACGCGCCTGTAAACAAAAGGGGATTCCGATTCAATGCGGAACGGGTGGATTTCCGCACTTTTTGTTTGGTATTTTTCGGCGGAAAGGATTGCTTGCCGGTATTCTTTGCGCCGTTTTTTTGCTGATTTTTTCGCAGAAATTCGTATGGTCAATCCGCGTTACCGGAAATGATCGAGTCACAACGGGCGAGATCCGTGCCGTTTTGGCGGAGGAAGGATTGGAGGTTGGAAGTTATCTGCCGCACCTGAATTTCGGGAAAATCGAGACCCAAACGCTGCTTCGCGCGTCAACCCTCTCTTGGATAGCCATTTATCTGAACGGAACTGTTGTTGATGTTCAGGTTACCGAGCGTGTGCCGATTCCCGAAAAAAATAATCATCCTGCCAATCTTGTTGCCGATCGTGACGGTCAAATTGTGGAGTTGGAACTTTATCGCGGAAATGCAACGGTTAAAGTAGGAGATCCGGTCCGCGAGGGGGATCTTTTGGTCAGCGGTATTTACGACAGCCAAACGGTCGGATACCGTTATACGCGCGCCGCCGGACGGGTGCTTGCCCGTACCGAACGCGAACTGAAAATTGAGATTCCGCTTTTTTATGAAGAAAAAGTATATGAACAGCCGATTCGAGGGGAAATCGAATTTTGTTTTTTTAAATTTTCCCTGAATTTTTTTAAAAACAGTAGAAAAGAACACGATTCCTGTGATATAATAGAGGTAACAACAGGAAAAGACTGGCTGGGGCTTCACGATCTTCCCGTATCGTTCTCCCAAACGGTCTATCGCCCGTATTCGTTAAAAACCGTTTCACGAACGGCAGAAGAGGCACTGGAAGAGGCGTTTGAACAATTAAACGCACAGCTCTCTGCGCTTTCTCCGAATGTTCAAATGTTGGAAAAGAGAATCCAAACAGAAATCGGGGAAGAAACACTTGTTTTGAAATGTCATTTGGTATGTGTAGAGGACATTGCCGTACAGCGCGAATTTGACGTTAATGAAGGTTGAATACGGCGGAAAGGATGTTTATGGTTCGTAAAATCGTTAAAATCGAACAACCGGATGCAACCGCAAAAATCTTCGGGAGTTTTGATTCCAATGCTTCCATGATCGAGTCGCACTTCGGCGTCACGCTTCGCAATCGTGCTGATGGTGACGGCGATTCCATTCTGGTGGAAGGCGACGACGAAGATCGCGTCAGCGCGGCGGTTCAGTGCGTGGCATATTTGCGCGAGCTCGCCAAAAAGACCGACGAGATTCCCGAACAGAGTGTGCAATACGCGATGGAGATGATCGTTTCCGGTCAGGGAAACGAACTGCACGAGCTGGGGGACGATTGTATTTGCGTCACGGCGCGAGGAAAACCGATCAAAGCAAAAACGGTAGGGCAGAAGCAATATGTAGACGCCATTCGGAAAAACACGGTTACTTTCGGTGTTGGTCCTGCCGGAACAGGAAAGACCTTTCTTGCAGTCGCCATGGCTGTCAAGGCACTGCGTGAAAAGCAGGTCAGCCGCGTTATTTTAACGCGCCCAGCGATCGAAGCAGGTGAGAAACTCGGCTTTTTGCCGGGCGATTTGCAAAGCAAAATTGACCCCTATTTGCGCCCTCTTTACGATGCGCTTTACGAAATGCTTGGGGTTGAAACCTATCAAAAACTGGTGGAAAAGGGAACCATCGAAATTGCTCCGCTCGCCTATATGCGCGGCAGGACGTTGGACGATTCTTTTATCATTTTGGATGAGGCGCAGAACGCCACGCCGGAGCAGATGAAAATGTTTCTAACGCGCTTTGGATTCAATTCCAAGGCGGTCGTTACAGGAGATCTGACGCAAACCGACCTTGGTCGCGGACAGAAGAGTGGGCTTTCGGTTGCCGTTAAAATTTTGGATGGAATCGACGATATTGCCATCCATCAATTCAACGAGCGAGATGTTGTTCGCCATCGGCTGGTGCAAAAGATTATTCGCGCATACGAAAAATACGACCGTGAGTTGGTAAGGCGCGAAGAAGAGCGCGAATCCAAACGCTACCGCGCCAAAAAGACTCCGGAAACGGGAGAAAAGAGGGGAAGAACATGGAAAGAAAAATGAACATGAAAATTGACTTTGAAAACGATCAAGAGAAACTTCCGGTCACCTATCGGCTTAAAATGCTTGTGCGTTCCGCCGTTGCCGCAACGTTGGATTATGAGCAGTACGAAAATCCGGTGGAAGTATCTGTAACCTTTACAGACAACGAAAAAATTCGGGAATTGAACAAAAAATTCCGTGGGATCGACCGCTCCACCGACGTTCTTTCTTTTCCGCTGTTCGATTACGAAGGGGAGAGCGAGGAGCCGCCTGTGGACGAGCTTATCGGAATGTTGGGCGATATCGTTATTTCTTTGGAGCAGGCGAAAAAGCAAGCGGATGAGTACGGGCATTCCTTTGAGCGCGAAGCGGCGTTCCTTTGCGTGCATTCCATGCTTCATCTTTTGGGATACGACCATGAAACGAGCAAAGAGGATGAGGACGATATGCGCCGCCGCCAAAGCGAGATTCTTGCCGGAATGGGACTTGCCGTTTCGCAGTAATCAAACGAAATAATCGAAACGGTCAAAACAAAGCGAGAGGAAGTTTACATGAAACAAATCGGATATTTTGCCATCGTCGGCAGACCGAACGTGGGCAAATCGACCTTGCTGAATCATATTTTGGGAGAAAAAATTGCAATTGTTTCTTCCAAACCGCAAACCACACGCCATCGTATTTTGGGAATTGAAACGCGCGGCGAGGATCAGTTTGTTTTTTTGGATACCCCCGGTATCTTTCAGGCAACCAATTCGCTCGGCGATTACATGGTCAAAACGGCAAATAACGCCATGCTGGATGCCGACGCGGTCATTTTGGTTGCGGATGCATCCTTTGCCCCCGGCGAAATCGAATTGCGCATTCTCAAAAACCTTGCTCAAAATGAAACACCGGTCATTTTGGCGCTGAATAAGGTGGATCTTTGCCGGCGCGAAAAGCTTGCCGAAACAATTACGGCATATGCCGCGGCACATCCTTTTGCAGCCGTTGTTCCCATTTCGGCAAAAAAAGGAAAATATGTAGATGAATTGATGGAGGAATGCGCAAAATTCCTGCATGCAGACGAATGGATCTTTGACGAGGATATGATCACCGATCAATCCCAGCGTTCTCTTGCTGCGGAACTGATTCGTGAAAAGGTTTTGCGGACGATTGACCGGGAGGTTCCGCACGGAATTGCCGTCGTAATCGAAGAATTCCGCGAGGAAGAGGGCGTGACTCGTATCCGCGCCGAGATTTTTTGCGAGAAAGCTTCCCATAAAGGAATTTTGGTCGGTAAGGATGGAGAGACCCTGAAACGGATCGGGTCCTACGCGCGTGCCGACTTGGAAAAACTGCTGGAAACAAAAGTATATCTTGATCTTTGGGTTAAGGTCAAAGAAAACTGGCGCGACAGCCTTCGCGGTATTACCGATTTCGGCTTTTCGGAAGATTGATTTTGAGAGGAACGTATGGCACAGCACGAGAGCATTGACGGATTGATTATCCGGACAAGGGATATGGGCGACCATGACCGCTATTTGACGGTTTTAACAGCCGCCGAGGGGAGAATCACCCTGCTTGCGAAAGGCGGAAGGGGATTGCGCGGAGCGCAGGTCCCTGTTAGTCAGCTCTATACGTATGCCAATTTTGAGTTTTATCAACGCGGTGCTTTCAAAATATTAAAAGGCGGAAACGCTATCGAATCGTTTTACGGATTGTCTGAAGATTTGGATCGGCTTAATCTTGCGGCATATTTTTGTGAAGTTGCATACGAGCTTTCGGATGATGGAGAGCCTGCCGGAGATCTTTTGCGGCTTGCGCTTAATTCGCTTCACGCCGTCAGCCGCAATCTTTATCCGCAAAAACAAATCAAAGGCGCGTTCGAGATCCGTGCGGCCGCGCTTTCCGGATATGCGCCCGATCTCTCGGGGTGCCGCACCTGCAAAAAGACGCAGAGCCATTTGTTTTATCTTGATGTTATGAACGGTTCCTTGATTTGCCCGGAGTGTCTTTCCCGGGCAGGAGGAGCAGTGAAAACGGGAGCCTATGCCGATGAACTGCGCGAAGCGGAAATCCTTTCTCGTATGCCGGCAGCGTCGGTTGCGGCGGTGCGCTATTGCATTAGCGCACCGCTTAATCGCCTGTTCGCATTTGAATTGAGCGAAGAAGACGATTGGCAGGCATTTACAAAACTGACGGAACTTTATTTGCTGTCACATATTGGACACGGATTTGAATCGCTTCGTTTCTATCATGAAATGCGAGGAGATGTTCCGCGCAAAAAGGAAGGAAACTAATATGGGATTTTCCAACCGAGTGCTTACAACGCTGGAATTTGATAAGATTTGCACCATGTTGCGCGACTGCGCGCCTACCGAGGGCGCAAAGGAATTTGCAGGGCGTCTGATGCCCTCTGATGACGAAGTCGTTATCCGGCGCAGACTTTCGCATACAACGGATGCGCGGCGGCTTGCCGATGAAAAGGGAATGCCTCCGTTCGGCGGAATCCGGGAGGTGGACGGCATTTGCGAACGTGCAGAAAAAGGAGCTATGCTGACGCCGCGTGAACTTTTGGATGTCGCGCGCGTTTTTCATTCCGCGCGTGCAGTTGCCGATTATAATAAGATCAATCGTACGTTTACCACCTCGCTTGACGAGTTGTTTGAGCGCTTGTTGCCAAATCGAACGCTGGAAGAAAAAATTACGCGGTCGATCATTTCCGAAGACCTGATTGCCGACGAGGCAAGCCGCGAACTTGCCGAAATCCGTCGCAAGATCCGAGAGGCGCAAAATCGAATCAAAGATACATTGCAACATTTTCTCAGCGGTTCCAATGCAAAATACTTGCAGGAGAACATCGTTACCATGCGAAACGGGCGATACGTCGTTCCGGTGCGCGTCGAAAGTAAAAACGAGGTTAAAGGATTGATTCACGATACTTCCGCGTCAGGCGCAACCGTTTTTGTAGAGCCGATGGCGGTCGTAGAGGCTAATAACGAACTGCGAATGCTTTCCGCCAAAGAGGAGCATGAAATTGAAAAGATTTTGTTCGCCCTTTCGGCAGACGTTGGTTCTGCGGCGGAATCGCTCCGGCTCAATTATGCCAACCTGACCGAACTTGCCTTTTGTTTTGCCTGCGGCGAGCTTTCGGCTAAAATGAAAGCGTCGGAACCCATTCTTTCGTGGGAAGAGATTGATTTGATCCGCGCGCGCCATCCGCTCATAGATTCCCAAAAGGTTGTTCCCATCAATATTCGATTGGGAAAAGAATGCGATACCCTCATCATTACGGGACCGAACACCGGCGGAAAAACCGTAACATTGAAAACAATCGGATTGCTAACGTTGATGGCGCAATCCGGATTGCATATTCCTGCGGAACCCGATTCCAAAATCCGCATGTTTGACCATGTACTTGCCGATATCGGCGACGAACAGAGCATCGAACAATCGCTATCTACCTTCTCCTCGCACATGGTCAATATCGTTTCCATTGTCGGTCAGGTCGGCGAGCGTTCGCTTTGCCTGTTCGATGAACTTGGCGCCGGAACCGATCCTGTGGAAGGTGCGGCGCTCGCCGTTGCCATTATCGAATCGGTGCGTGAAAGCGGTGCTGTCAGCGCCGCAACAACGCACTATACCGAGCTGAAAACCTACGCGCTTAATACGCCGGGGGTCTTGAACGCTTCCTGCGAGTTTGATGTCAAAACGCTGAAACCTACCTATCGGCTCATCATCGGAACACCGGGAAAATCCAACGCGTTTGCAATTTCGGCAAAGCTCGGTTTGCCGCAAGCGATTATTGATCGCGCCGAGCAAAATTTGAATACCGACCAAAAGCAGTTTGAAGAAGTTATCGGAAAACTGGAAGAAGCAAGATTGGAAGCCGATAGAAATCGTGCCGAAGCCGAACGGATTCGCGCCGAATACGAGCGTAAAAGCCGCGATAGCGAGCGCGCCGTTGCGCAAATGCGAAGAGAAGCAGAGAAGGAGATTGCACAGAAACAGCGGCAGGCACAGCAAATGCTTCAAACTGCGCGTGCGTCGAGCGATTTTATCTTTTCTCAACTGGAAAAAGCAAAAAAAGCCGAGGCGGCAGGAAAATTGCATGAGGAGCTGGATGAAACGCGCCGTGCCGTGCGTGCCGAATTGCGGAAAAATGAGAACGTTGTCGATCCGGTCGAGGAAACTGCCGATCAAGCGTATGTTTTGCCTCGTCCTTTGAAAAAAGGAGACCGCGTGAAATTGATCAACATCGGAAAAGAGGGAATTGTGCTGGATCTTCCCGATCGTGCCGGAAACGTTTCCGTTCAGGCTGGAATTTTGAAAACAAAAACCAAAGTGGATAATTTGCGGTTGATTGAAGAAAAGGGAATGGTGATCCAAGGGGGGAAAGCCAAGCCGGCGTCTGATTTCCGTGTTCATGTGAACCGTGATTTTCGGGATGAAATTGATTTGCGAGGAATGCTGGGCGACGAAGGCTGGCAGGCGGTGGATAAATATTTGGATGAAGCGACCGTCAGTGGCTTTACCAAGGTTCGTTTAATCCACGGAAAGGGAACCGGCGCCCTGAAAAATGCACTTTGGCAGAGGCTCAAAAAGGATCGTCGCGTTGCCTCTTTCCGAATTGGTCAGTACGGCGAAGGAGACGGCGGCGTTACCATTGTGGAATTAAAAGCCGACTGATTCAGCATTTTCAAATGATTTGTCATGAGATTTACAAAAAAAATAAGAAAAATAGAAAAAATCTATTGCAATTTTTATTTTGATATGGTAAAATGTAGAGGTATTGGATCTCTTTGAAATGAATTTCAAGAGATACGTTAGGTTTGGAGGAATGAAAAAATGATTATGAGTGTTTTAACAGCAATCCCCCCTGCAGTGATTTACATTCTCGGCGGTTTGATTATTGCGCTTGCAATTTTCCTTTCCATCGTGATTGCAAAGCAGTCCGGGAAAGAAGAAGGACTTTCCGGAACCATTGTCGGCGGTTCGGAATCCTATTTTGGCAAAAACAAGGGAGCGGACAAAAATGCCGTTTTGGCTAAATTGACCATTATTGGCTCGATCCTGCTTGTTGTTGTTTCTGCCGCATTGATGATTCTCGTAAAGATCTCGTTCTGATTTTTGGAGATAAAAAATTGACCGGTTCCGTTTTGGAACCGGTCAATTTTTTATCTGCTTAAAACAAATCCGGATGTTCTTTTTTAAATTTTTCTAACATTTTGTCGGCTTCGGCAATCAGTTTAGCCTCTTCTTCCGGGGAGTAAACCGTTGCGCCGCAGGCGCAGGCATGTCCGCCTCCTCCGTATTGCTCGGCGAGGTTCCGAATCTCTACAAAACGGGAACGCAGACGAACACGAATGCTTTTATCGTCGCATTCTATAAAGGCAAGCCAAATCATACTGCCCTTGGTAGATTCCATCAGATTGTTGACCTCGCTCGCTTCCTGCATGGTCAAGTGTTTGCGGCGGCGGTAGGAGCGGCTGATGTGAATCCATGCAACGCCGTTTTTTGTGTATTGAATTTTGCGAATAATCTCTGCGTGGAATTGTAAAATGCGAGGTTCTTCCAAATACATGTTTGCGTATAGAAACTGGGTATCAACGCCTTTTTCCATCATTGCAGCGGCATAACGAAGGGTAGATGGCGCCGTTTCCCGATAGCGGAATCTGCCCGAGTCGGTCACCATGCCGGCGAAAAGCAAGGTTGCGGCTTTTTGATTAATCGTCAGCTTTTCCGGGAAGAAAAGTGCAAATTCAACAATCATTTCGCATGTAGAGGAACGACCGGCTTCCACCCATTGAAGGTCTCCGTAAGGATCCATATTTGCGTGATGGTCAATTTTAATCAATTCTCTCCCCATAGAATAGCGCTTGTTGGAAATGCGATCGACCGTTGCACAGTCAACGGTAACAACCGTTGCGTTTTGATAGTCCTCGTCGGTCGGATGGGCGCCCTCAGATCCAAGATAGGCAAGACTGTCGTAAAAATCCTCATTGTCTGCAAAGATCCGTTTTTCGGGAAAGGAAACGCGCAGAATTTCGGCAAGACCGAGCGAGGAGCCAACTGCGTCTCCGTCGGGTCTGGCATGGCGTGAGATGATGATTGTTTCTGCTTTGAGAAACCGATTCAGAATCTCCTGCATTTTTTTCGCTTGCATTTTCTTTTCCCCCCAAGAAAAATGGATTGAGCAAAATTGCTCAATCCATTTTATCATAAAACAACGTCTTTTTCAAGACTTTCACAAAAGGTTTTATTCTACGGTAACGCTTTTTGCAAGGTTTCGCGGACGGTCGATGTCGCATCCCAACAAAAGAGCGGTCTCGTAGGCGATATACTGAATGGCAAGTATTGCAGCAAAAACGGTTGCCTCGTCTGAATCGGTGGGAAGAGAAACGATTTCGTCTGCGGAGTCTGCAGGAATCGCAAGATCTTCGCGGCAGATCAAAGTGACCTGCGCACCACGACTGCGAACTTCGCGAATATTGCTTTCGGTCTTTTCAAAAAGTTCTTTTTCGGTGCAGATGGCAATGACCGGCGTTCCGGGCTCAATCAGCGAAATGGTTCCGTGTTTCAATTCACCGGCGGCATATGCTTCGCAGTGAATATAGGAAATTTCCTTCAGTTTCAGCGCCGCTTCCATAGAGAGAGCATAGTCGATCCCACGTCCGATATAGAAAACGTGCTCGTGATTAATCAGGTTGCGAGCAATCTTGTGATATTGATTTTCCAGCTTCAACATTTTTTCAATCGCGGCAGGAACATCTTTAAGGAGCGATTGTGTAATGTTGCGTGCCCGGGCGTCGTCAAGCTTTCCGGTTGTGTGCGCAATCGCGGCGGCAATCAACCAAAGAACGGTTGCCTGCGTACAGTAACCTTTTGTGGTGGCAACTGCAATTTCGGGACCCGCAAAGGTGTAAATCCGTCGGTCAGCTTCTCTTGCAATCGTTGTTTCCACTGCGTTGACTACGGCAAGCGTTGGAACACCGTTTTCTTTTGCATAGCGCAAAGCGGCAAGCGTATCGGCGGTTTCACCGCTTTGGGAAATCACAACCACCAGTGAGCCTTCCGGCAACATGGGCGGATGATAGCGGAATTCGGAGGCGATGTGAACGGTCGTCGGAACTTTGGCAAGGTCTTCGAGCATTCTCTGACCGACCAAACCGGCGTGCATTGCCGATCCGCAGGCAACGATTTGAATTGCTTTGATTTTTTTCCAAAAGTCTTTATCAATTCCGTCCGAAGAAAAATCGGGCAATCCGTTTTTGTCAATTCGAGGGGAAACCGACTTAACTGCGGCTTCGCGTTGCTCATGAATCTCTTTAAGCATGAAATGCGAATAGCCGCCTTTTTGCGCCGATTCCGGCGTCATCGTCGTAATTTTCCATTCCGGAGTAACTTTTGATCCGTCGGAGAGAATGATTTTTGCGCCGCCCGAAGAGAGGCGAACGATTTGGTTTTCTTTCAAAGCATAGTATTCTTTTGTAAAGGGAAGGAGGGCAGTCATATCCGATGCGAGATAGTATCCGTCGGAACCGTGCGCTAAAATCAATGGACTGCCGCGCCGAACGGCAAAAACCTCTCCGGGATATCCTTCAAACAGAATTCCGAAGGCAAATGCACCTTTCATCATTTCAATCGCTTCGCGAATGGAGGCAACCGGATCGCTTAAGTGGAAAAAGCAATCGTTGATCAGCGCCGCGGCAACCTCCGTGTCGGTTTCGGAAAGGAAGTTGACGCCTTTTGCCGCAAGAGAAGAGCGAAGATCTTTGTAATTTTCAATAATCCCGTTGTGAACCAAAGTCACAGCGCCAATACGGTGCGGATGCGCATTTTTGTCGGAGGGACCGCCATGCGTAGCCCAACGGGTGTGCCCGATGGCACAGTGGCAGTCTTCAATTGGATGGTCGCGTAATTTTTCCTCCAAAGCGCCGATCCGTCCCTTGCATTTTACGATTTGAATTTGAGAATCCCGTTCTGCCGCAATTCCAACCGAATCATAACCGCGGTATTCCAGAACCGAAAGTCCCTTCATCATTTTCGGAATGGCGTTTGCCGTTCCGGTATATCCGATAATTCCACACATACTTAAATACCTAACCTTTCCAATATGTTGATGATAATGACAATAATAATGATGATTAAAGTTCGCGTTTGACGATCACTTGCGTTGCCGATTTGAAGATGTGCCCTTCGGGAACGAAACCGCGCACGGAAGAAAGGGGATAAACCGTGCTGTGCGCGCCGATCACCGTGCCGGGATTAAGAACGCTGTTGCAGCCGACTTCAACAAAATCGCCCAGCATGGCGCCGCATTTCCGGCGCCCGGTTGCCAAAGCGTCCTCGCCAAAACGAATTGCTACGTTCGTGCGGTCACTTTTGATATTTGAAGTTACTGCTCCGGCGCCCATATGCGCTTTGTAGCCGAGGATTGCGTCGCCGATATAGTTGAAATGCGGAACCTGAACGCCGTCAAATAAAACGCAGTTTTTCAGCTCGGTTGAGTTGCCGACTACCGCATTTTCGCCGACGATGGCAGAACCGCGAATGAATGCGCATTGCCGAACTTGCGCGTTCGGACAAATAATCAGCGGTGCGCTGAGAGATGCATTTTCGGCAACCATAGCACTTTTGGCAATCCAAATGCCGGAAGCAGGGGAATCGTATTCTTCGGGGGAAAGTGTTTCGCCGATTTTATAAATAAAGTCCGAAAGTCCGTCCAGCGCTTCCCAAGGGTAGGTAAAGGAAGCTAAATAGTCGTAAGCAATGGAATGCTCGGGATATTTGTAAAGCGCTGTTACACGCAGTTGTTCTTCAAATGATGCCATGGAAAACTCCTTTCAATCCTGTGCAAGACCTTCTTGACGGATCACAGAAACGATTTCATCAACAATTTTTTCGCAAATTGCCTCGGTATCCGCTTCCGCCATAACGCGGATCAAAGGCTCTGTTCCGCTTTCGCGCAGCAGAACGCGACCGGTGCCGTTCAGCTTTTCGGAAGCGTCTTTGACAGCGGCTTGCACGGCGCCATTGTTGCGAACGGCGGCTTTATCGCCTACACGAACGTTTTTGAGTACCTGCGGCAACATTTTAACCGGTTCGGCGAGCTTAGAAAGGGGAAGTTTGGAATCGATCATCGCTTCCGTCACTTTAATTGCGGTCAAAATTCCGTCGCCGGTTGTCGCATATTTGCTCATAATAATATGCCCCGATTGTTCGCCGCCGAGGCAGTTGCCTGTCTCAACCATATTTTCCCAAACGTAACGGTCGCCAACCGTTGTTTGAACGTAATCAATTCCGGCGGCAGAGAGCGCGCGATAAAGTCCCATATTGGACATGATCGTTGTAACAACGGTATTGTTTGTCAGCTTACCATTTCTCTTCATTCGGTTGGCAAGAATATAAAGAATATGGTCTCCGTTGATCACGTCCCCGTGCTCATCAACGGCAATGCATCGGTCTGCGTCTCCGTCAAAAGCAAATCCCATATCTAAATTGTTTTCCTGAACGTGACGGCAGAGCGCACCGATATGCGTGGAGCCGGCGCCGCGATTGATGTTAAAACCGTCTGGAGAAGCGTTGATCAGCGAAACTTTTGCTCCAAGCGCTTCAAAAACGCTTTTTGCAATCATCCAGGCGCTTCCGTTTGCACAGTCCAATCCAACGCGAAACGGTTTGAAAGAGAAACGGGAAAGAGAGATCAGATATCCGATATAGCGGTTGCGCCCGGCGGCATAATCTACAATTTCTCCAAGAGCTTCACCGGTTGCAAAGGGAAGATCGGGCGTAGTTACGCCGAGATCGGCGAGCTTTCCATCCAAATAGAGTTCTATTTTTTCGATCGTCGCGTCATCCATTTTTTCACCGCGGCGGTTAACCAGTTTAATGCCGTTATCCGAAAAGGGATTGTGACTTGCCGAAATCATCACGCCGAAATCAAAATCATCGTTTGCCGTGGCAAAGGAAACGCTCGGAGTGGTCGTTACGTGCAGCATATATGCGTCGGCACCGGAAGCGGTCAGTCCGGCAACAATGGAATACTCAAACATATAACTGGAGCGCCGCGTATCCTTACCGATGACGGCGCGAACGCGGTGATTTCCGCCTTTTGAGTAATACCAACCCAAAAATCTGCCGATTTTGTATGCGTGCTCACTGGTCAGCGTAACACCTGCTTCGCCGCGAAAGCCGTCGGTTCCAAAGTATTTTCCCATAAAATCTATTTCTCCTTTTTCTATAAAATCAGTTTTTAACGCCCCAAACGTGACTATTATAACAGAAAAATATCCAAATGTCAATAAAAAAATTTATTTTTTGATAAAAATATTTGACTTAAGACTTTTTAATAAAAAATAGTAAAATAAAACAGAAAATAAAAATAAGTGAAATCGACAAATCAAAATTTCAAAAAAACGATAGACTTATTGAATTGACTTGAATTAAGCAAAATCCTTTGTTATAATATAAACACAAATGAAAGAATTTTTTGCGGAGGAAAAATGCAAACAGTACGACTTTTGATTGATACTTTGCGACAAACCGATAAAGCCGACTATTTTCAGAATATTTCGCATGACCGAAAGGTGCTCCAAACGTTTGTCTGTAATTATGAAGAGAATATGGAATCATTTGATTTTTCGCGTAACCTTTCCATTCCGGACCTTTTTGCTATTCGGCTGAAGGAAACGGGTAAACTGATCGGTATCATCTTGATTTGCGAAAAGAAGGAGACATCTTGCGAGATCGGCTATGGAATCGGCTCCGCATATTGGGATAAAGGATATGTCACCGAGGCGACAGAACGATTTTTGGAGTATTGTTTTTGTGAACGGGGATTGGAAACAGTGTATGCTTCCTATTTTCCGGGCAACGAAGCGTCTAAACGTGTTATGGAAAAATGCGGCATGACTTACAGCCACTACGTTGAAAAAGAGTTTACCTATCTTGGTATGGAGCGCGATTTGATCTATTATGCAATCAAAAGGGAAGATTTTCTGAAAAACAGAAAACGAAAGATGACTTTTCAAAGAACAGCCGACCGGTAGCGGTCGGCTGTTCTTAAAAAAAGATTTTAAAAAACTTTCCAAAAAGTATTGACAATTTCGATTTTTTATGCTACAATACTATCAACCTACCAAACAGATAGGTTAATAGGAGAAGAACGCAATGCAATCCATCTTTGTGAAATTGTTACGCCAAAACTTCCGTTTCGGTCGAATGTGTCAGATATAATTAATCAAATCTTACGGTTTTTTACAGTATTTTACACATTTTCGATTAAACAGGAGGCAATTTATGGCAAACTATCAATTTGAAACCCTGCAAGTTCATGCAGGTCAGGAAACGCCCGATCCCACAACCGACGCGCGTGCTGTTCCGATTTATGCAACCACCTCGTATGTATTCAAGGATTCTGCTCAGGCGGCAGGGCGCTTCGGACTAACCGAAGGTGGAAACATCTATACCCGGTTGATGAACCCCACCAGCGACGTTTTTGAAAAGCGCATTGCCGCATTGGAAGGCGGCGCGGCGGCATTGGCAACCGCTTCCGGCTCTGCGGCAATAACCTATGCGATACAAAACATTGCAACCGCCGGCGACCATATCGTTTCTTCCGCCAATCTGTACGGCGGAACCTACAATCTTTTTGCAAATACCCTGAAAGAGCAGGGTCTTTCGGTCACTTTTGTGGATCCGTCCGATCCTGAAAATTTTGCAAAAGCAATTCTGCCCAATACCAAACTGCTTTACGCCGAAACGATGGGCAATCCAAATGCTGATTTGATTGACATTGAAGGAATTTCCGCGGTTGCTCATAAAAACGGCATTCCCCTCATTGTGGACAATACCTTTGCAACACCATTTTTGCTCCGTCCTATTGAACATGGCGCAGATATCGTTGTACATTCGGCAACCAAGTTCATTGGCGGACACGGAACGGTTATGGGCGGCGTCGTTGTGGACGGCGGCAAATTCGACTGGGCGCAAAACGAAAAATTCCCGGGAATTTCCAAACCCAATCCGTCCTATCATGGCGTGGTATTTTCTTCGGCTTGCGGTAATCTTGCCTATATTGTCAAACTGCGTACAACGCTGATGCGCGATCAGGGCGCAACCATCTCGCCTTTTAACTCGTTTCTGCTTTTGCAGGGGTTGGAAACGCTTTCCTTGCGGCTGGAACGCCATGTGGAGAACGCCTTAAAAGTGGTGGAATTTCTCAAAAAACATCCGCAAGTCGAAAAGGTTAACCATCCTTCGCTTGCAAGCGGAAAGCAAAAGGAACTCTATCAAAAATATTTTCCGAACGGAGCGGGTTCTATCTTTACTTTTGAGATCAAGGGAAGCGCAGAACAGGCAAAAAAGTTTACCGAGAGTTTGGAACTGTTCAGTCTGCTTGCCAATGTAGCCGATGTTAAATCGCTCGTCATTCATCCGGCTTCCACAACCCATTCGCAGCTTTCGGAGGAGGAATTGCTGAAAGCAGGAATCAAGCCCAATACCGTCCGACTTTCGATCGGAACCGAACATATTAACGATATTTTGGCAGACCTTGAAAAAGGATTCAAAGCCATTCGATAAACATTAGATAAAAAAAGGAGAAAACGAATATGGCAAACATTTATACTTCCGCAGATCAACTCATTGGAAAAACACCGCTTTTGGAGCTGACGCACCTGGAAAAAGAACTTAATCTGAAGGCAAAAATTTATGCCAAGATGGAATATTTTAATCCGGCAGGCTCCATTAAGGATCGCATTGCAAAAGCAATGATCGAGGATGCCGAGCAGTCGGGAAAGCTGAAACCGGGATCGGTTATCATTGAGCCCACGTCGGGCAATACCGGCATTGGACTTGCGGCAGTTGCCGCAGCGAAAGGGTACCGTATTATCATCGTCATGCCAGAAACCATGTCGGTGGAGCGCCGCCAACTCATGAAGGCATACGGCGCCGAACTGGTGCTTTCCGACGGAACAAAGGGGATGAAAGGTGCAATTGCAAAAGCCGACGAGCTTGCTGCCGAAATTCCGAACAGTTTTATTCCGGGACAGTTCGTCAACCCTGCAAACCCTGAAATACACTACAAAACAACAGGACCGGAAATTTATGAGGATACCGATGGAAAAGTCGATATTTTCGTTGCCGGCGTCGGTACAGGCGGAACCATTACCGGCACGGGCGAATATCTCAAATCCAAAAATCCGCAAATCAAGGTCGTGGCGGTAGAACCCAAAACTTCTGCCGTCCTTTCCACCGGCGTTCCGGGACCGCACAAAATTCAGGGGATCGGCGCAGGCTTTGTCCCCGACGTGTTGAACACCAAAGTTTACGATGAGATTATCGCCGTTTCCAACGAGGACGCTTTTGCAACCGGAAAATTGATCGGAAAAAAGGAAGGCGTGCTTGTCGGAATTTCTTCCGGTGCGGCGGCTTGGGCGGCGATTGAGCTTGCAAAAAAGCCGGAAAATACCGGAAAAAACATTGTCGTTATTTTGCCGGATACCGGCGATCGTTATCTTTCCACTCCGTTATTTGCCGATTAAAAGAGAGGATTTTGCATGAAAATTTCGACCAGAGGAAGATACGCTTTGCGCGTGATGATCGACCTTGCGGAACACAATCATCAAACTTTTCTTCCGCTTAAGGAAATTGCTTTGCGGCAGGAGATTTCGCAAAAATATCTGGAAGGGATCATGGCGGATTTAACCAAAGCCGGTCTGTTGGAGGGATTGCACGGAAAAGGCGGCGGATACCGCCTTTCCCGTTCCCCGGAAGCATACACCGTAGGAGAAATTTTGCGGTTGACGGAGGGGGATCTTGCGCCGGTCACCTGTCTTGAAAAAAACTCCGCGCCATGCGCAATTTCCAATCGTTGCAAAACACTTCCCATGTGGAAGGATTTTTCCAAATTGGTCAATTCTTTTTTTGACGGGATCACTCTTGCTGATCTGGCAAAAAACGGCTCGGAAGGAAGCGATTACGTTATTTAGGAATATCGCTTTGCGGAAAAAAATAAAAATTTTAAAAATCCCTTGCAAATGTTCTGATAATCTGTTATAATAATAGTGTGCAGAATCAGACTGCAAAACGAGGCCATACCAGCCGGGGAATTAGCGGAGCCCTGAACCTGAAACCCGCTGCAGCAGGGGTGGATCCCCCTTTTGAGGAATAAGCTTTTGCGAATGAAACGCCTTTTTCGTGTTGAGAAATGGGTCTTGCGCAATTCGGTTCCGTGAACCATGTCAGGTGGGGAACCAAGCAGCATTAAGCGGAGTGCTGGATGTGCCGCAAGGAAGCCTGTTTTGAGCGAGAATTGCGAAGCTCGCGCGGAAGTGAGTTTCGATTTTGGGGTGTATGGTCTTGTTTTGCAGTCCGGTTCTGCTGTCAACTTGTTTCGCTGAATTGCCAACGGTAGCCTTTGGGAGATCGTTGGCTTTTGATTTTGATCAGAAACGGAGGAGCAATATGCATCAGGCGTTTTATCGAAAATGGAGACCGCAGACTTTTGACGATGTTTACGGTCAGGAACATATCACGTCGGTTTTGCGATATGAAGCCGAGCACGGGACTTTCAGTCATGCGTATTTGTTTTTCGGTTCGCGCGGAACGGGAAAAACCACCTGTGCAAAGATCCTTGCAAAAGTGGTCAACTGCGAGCGGCCAGTGGGCGGAAACCCCTGCGGAGAATGCGAAGCTTGCCGGATGATCGAAACCGGGGCAACCACCGATATTTTGGAAATGGACGCGGCGTCCAACAACGGCGTGGAGAATATTCGGGATATTCGGGACGAGGTTGTTTATGCACCGAGTGCGCTTAAATACCGCGTCTACATCATTGACGAGGTGCATATGCTCTCGGCAAGCGCTTTTAACGCATTGCTAAAAACATTGGAAGAACCGCCCGAACATGTCGTTTTTATCCTTGCAACCACTGAACTTCATAAATTGCCTGCAACCATTGTTTCGCGTTGCCAACGGTTTGATTTTAGACGAATCTCCACCGAACAGTTGATGAAGCGGTTGAATTATATTGCCGAACAAGAGGGATTGACGCTGG
Organism: Oscillospiraceae bacterium; assembly: GCA_015063325.1. Classification (GTDB taxonomy): domain Bacteria; phylum Bacillota; class Clostridia; order Oscillospirales; family CAG-272; genus UMGS1865. Next base: position 228,654 of record SVUK01000017.1, read on the forward strand.
AACCGGATGCCGCGCGGCTTCTTTCCAAGCTGGCGCAAGGAGGAATGCGCGATGCCATTTCGCTTTTGGAACTCTGCGCAGGAAGCAACCGGAATATTACGTCCGAAGTCGTCGGTGCCGTGGTCGGCGTTACAGGGAGAGACGCTATGCTCAAAACGGTCAATGCCATTGCAAACGCCGATTTTGACGCGCTGTTCTCGCAAGTGGACGAGGTGGTGCAATCCTCCAAGGATCTTGCCGTTTTTTGGCAGGATTTAATTTCGGTTTACCGGGATATGTTTGTTGTGAAAACCACGTCCGGCGCCGCAAGCTACCTGGACTTGACCGATTACGAAACCAAACAAATAACGGAGGCAGCCGGGAAGTTTTCGAAAGAAACGTTGCTTGCCCATTGTAAATTGCTGGAGGACGCCCTATACGCCATGCAAAAAGCGAACGCCGTTAAGCGGATCGTAGCCGAGTTGACGCTGGTGCGAATGTGCGAGCCGACGCTGGATACTTCCAACGAAGCAATTCTTTCTCGCATCGCAAAAATTGAGGATTTGATCGCCGTGGGCGCATTTTCAGCCGAAAGACCGAGAGAAGAGAAGAAAACTGAAATAAAAGCAGCGAAGGAAAGAGAGAAAGAATTGGAACCGAAGCAAGCAATTCCGGAGGAGAAATTCGACGATTCGGTTAAACCGGCAGAACCGGAACAACCGATTTCTTATGATGAATTGATGTCCGGCAGGCGCGTTCTGCGACCTTTGCGGCAGTGGGCAGAAGTTGTGGAACGCGTTTCCCTTAAAAATGCAATGATTGCCGGATTTATGAAAAAAGCGTCGGCGTTCACGCTGGAAGATGGAAAAATTCTTATCCGTTTTTCCTCGCCGTTTGATCGGGATATGGCGTTCAGCGGAAACGGAAAAGAGGATTTGCGCGGCGCACTTTCAACCGTTCTGAAACGAGAGATAATCGAATCGCAATTGCTTGTCGAAATTGTTGTCGGCAGGGAAAGCGACTTGTTTGATGAAATTTTGGACGCGGCGGATGATGCCGACGACCTTTCCGAATAAAAACAAAGGAGAAACAAAAAATGAAAGCAAATATTCCAAAGAATGCCGGGGGCGGACAAAATATGCAGGCGCTCCTCCGTCAGGTGCAAAAAGCACAGGAGGATATGGCGGCAAAGCAGGAAGAATTGGACGCACAAGAATATGATATTTCGGCAGGTGGCGGTGTTGTCAACGTAAAAATCAACGGCAAACGCGAAATTCTTGCCATCGACCTTAAGCCCGAGATCGTCGATCCCGACGATATCGAAACGCTTTCGGATATTCTTGTTGCCGCAGTCAACGAGGCAATCAAGCGCGTCGATGATACGAACAGCGCGGAAATGAACAAAATCACCGGTCAAATGCCGTCCATTCCGGGATTGATGTGATTTATGGCAGAATACATTGAATCTTTGCAGCGCCTTGCCGAGCAGTTTGGTCGATTACAGGGCGTTGGAAGAAAATCGGCAATGCGAATGGCATTTTCTGTTTTGGAATGGTCGGATGAGGAAACGGAAGAATTTGCAAGAACGTTGGTTGATGCCAAACAGAAGATTCATTTATGCCCGATTTGTCAGAACATGACTGATCGGGAAATTTGCTCCGTTTGCTCCGATCCTGCTCGCGACCGTTCGGTTGTTTGCGTAGTTACCGATGTCAAAACCGTTTTTGCCATGGAGAAAGTGCGCGAATTCCGCGGTACCTATCATGTGTTACATGGGCTGATTTCCCCAATCAACGGCATTACGCCCGAAAAGCTGAAAATCAAAGAGCTGTTGGAGCGCGTCGGCAGTGGGGAAGTCAAGGAGGTCATTGTTGCCACCAATCCAACGGTAGAGGGAGAGGCTACGGCAATGTATCTTTCCAAACTGCTCAAACCGTTTGAAATTCGTGTAACCCGTCTTGCATACGGAATTCCCGTCGGCGCCGATTTGGAATATGCTGATGAAATCACGCTTCAGCACGCCCTGAAGGGTAGACGTGATTTCTGAAAAAAAGGAGGATAAAATGGCAATCGAAATTCGTTTGCTTTCTGAAAATGACCGTTCTGCGCTTTTGAAAATGATGCGTGAGTTCTATTCTTCTCCTGCCGTTTTGAGCAATGGATCAGGAGAAATTTTTCAAAGCGATATTGACGCTTGTTTGGATGAAAACAACCCCTTTTTGAAAGGATACGTGTTCGCGGAAAAAGACGACATTTTCGGATATGCAATGCTTGCAAAAAGCTTTTCCACCGAGTATGGAAAGCCATGCGTTTGGATTGAAGATATTTATATTTGCGAACCTCATCGGGGCAAAGGAATCGGTGCAAGCTTTTTTCAATTTGTGAAAGAGAAGTATTCAAACTGCCTGCTCAAGCTGGAAGTGGAAACCGAAAATACCGGGGCGATGCACCTGTATCAAAAAGAAGAATTTCAGATTTTACCCTATACTGAAATGATTTTTCATCACGAATAAAAAACCGTGGAATAAACCGTTAGTTCCATAGTGAATTTTTCGGTAAAGCGGCAGTTCAAGGAACAGGCGTGACGTAAGTCACGCCTGTTCCGCTTTTCTTTTACTCTACAGTGCTTGCCAAAATCCGATGGAATGTACAGGACTTATTTGGCTTATTTTTGAAAGCAGGTAAAGGAAAGTGCAACTTCGCAGCATTTTGGGAATGAAAAACAACCGGGAAACCTGATTGATTAAAAAAGATTGTTGAACTGCCTATCTTGAAAAAGACGAATATGTCTGTTATACTATATGGGAGAACAGTTCAAAAGTCGGATCATTATGCTGCTTTTTAACTACAATTAAGTTTGGCTCGTTATAATAAGCAAAAGCACAACGAGGGAGGAATGAGGCTATGCGGATTTTACTGGCAGAAGATGAGCGTTCGCTGTCGCGTGCGTTGGTTGCCATTTTTCAAAAAAACAACTATTCGGTAGACGCAGTTTACAACGGCGAGGATGCTCTCGTTTATTTGCAGTCCGGCAATTACGACGTTGCTGTTTTGGATATTATGATGCCGAAAATGGACGGAATTACCGTATTGAAGAAAATCCGCGCGACCGGCAGTCAACTGCCGGTTCTGATGCTGACGGCAAAAACCGAAGTGGACGATAAGGTTTTGGGACTGGACAGCGGCGCGAACGATTACCTCGGCAAGCCATTTGACACCAAGGAATTGCTTGCACGCATCCGATCGATCACGCGAAGCCAAACGGTTGCCGATACCAAGTTACGCATGGGGAATATTACATTAGACAGGGCGACCTATGAACTCTCCTCTCCTACCGGCAGTTTCCGGCTTGCCAACAAAGAATTTCAAATGATGGAATTCTTAATGTCGAATCCGCACCACGTGATTTCCGCCGAGCGGTTTATGGAAAAAATTTGGGGCTATGATACCGAGGCGGAACTCAATGTGGTTTGGGTCTATATTTCCTATTTGCGAAAAAAACTCACCGCCCTCGGCGCCGATATTCAAATCAAGGCGTCCCGGAATGTTGGGTATTCATTGGAGGAAACGTTATGATCAAACGGCTGAAAATCAAATATATTGTTCTTGCACTTTCAGCACTGCTCGTTCTGCTTGCGTTCATTGTTGCGGGGATGAACATTCTGAATTACAACGAGGTAGTAAGGGAGGCGGATCGCACACTTACGGTGCTTCCGCAGGACCGCGGCGGCGCCCTTCCGCCCGAAACGGAAAATTTGGAGCTTGACAAGCCGCTCCCGCCCGGAATGTCGCCCGAAATTCCGTTTGAAAGTCGTTTCTTTTCGGTTTTTGTGAACGAAAACGGGGAAATAACGGCAACCGATACGAGCCGGATCTATGCCGTTGACAATGAAATTGCAGCGCAATATGCCGAATCTGCAATGAAAAAGAGCGGTAACAGCGGATTCGTCGGTGATTTCCGCTATCTTCGCGTCACCGAGAATGGTGGCACGCGCATCACCTTCCTGGACTGTGGCCGCAAACTTGCGCTTTTTCGCAACTTTGCCATGTTCAGCGTCGGCATCTCTCTTTTGGGATATGTGGTCACCGCGATTTTAATCTGTTTCTTTGCAGGGAAATTCATTCGTCCGGTTGCCGAGAGTTATGAAAAACAAAAACGGTTTATTACCGACGCGGGACACGAGATCAAAACGCCGCTCACCATCATCGGCGCCGACGTGGATCTTTTGAAAATGGACTATGGCGAAAACGAATATTTGGACGATATTGAAAACCAGGTCAAGCGGCTCTCGGGGTTGACGGGCGATCTCGTCCATCTTGCCCGCATGGAAGAATCGCAAAAATCGCTGTCGATGATCGAGTTTCCGGTGTCGGAGATTGTCCGCGAGACCGCCGCGCCCTTCCAAACGCTTGCAAAGTTGCAAAACAAGGAGCTTGTTTTGCAAATTCAGCCGGAACTGTCCCTGCACGGGAACGAAAAGTCGATCTCTCAACTGGTATCCATTCTTCTGGACAACGCACTCAAATATTCTCCCGAGGGAAGCACCATCCGGCTGAACATGGAAAAGCAGGGGCGCAAACTGATTCTGAGAGTCGGCAACCCTTGCCTGACGCCAATCACCGAGGAGGACCTGCACCATGTGTTTGATCGCTTTTGGCGCGCCGATCCCTCGCGCAACTCCGAAACGGGAGGCCACGGCATCGGGCTTTCGATGGCACAGGCGATTGTCTCCGCGCATAGCGGGAAGATCACTGCAACCTTGCAGGAAGAAAACGAATTTCTCATCACTGTGGTCTTTCCAGCATAATTCCCAATAAAAACAATGAAAGATTTTGCCGCTCGGTTTTCAGGCGGCAAAATTTTTTTCAAAAAGTTTTTCGGCTTTAAGGTTCGTTTAAGTTTGGTCGGTTATCATATAGGCAGTTCAAGAGAGAAACGCTCAAAGAACAAACCTGTTTCAAAGGAGAAAACACCATGAAAAAATTAGCGAATTATCTGATCATTCTTCTTGCGCTCATGCTGTCTGTTTCCCTTGCCGCTTGCGCAATTACGCCGGCTTATTCTGTGGAAAACAGCGGAACCGACGGGCAAACCGAAAATGTAGACACCGAGAGCGGTCAAAACGAAATTGCCGACACCTCGGAAACCTATGCGTCGATCTCGGCGGTAACAACGGCGCTGGCTGAAGGCATGACCGAAGACCAGAAGAACGTCGAAGTTCCGTCCGATTGCATCACCGGCGTTTATGCCATTGAAGAAGCCGGGAACTACTATTTCACCGGCACGCTGACGCAGGCAATTACCGTTGCAAAAAATGCAGGGGTCGTTCACATCTACTTGGAAAATGTTACCCTTTCGGTTGAAGACGACAATGTAATTTCCTGTAAAAAAGGAGCAAGCGTTACCATTACGCTGATCGGCACGAACACACTTTCCAACAGCCTTGGGAGCAAGGAAAAGGATAAGCACGTGATCGACAGCAAAAAGAACCTCGTCATCAACGGTACGGGAACGCTGACCATCAACTCCACAAAATCGGCAATTGCCTGCGACCAGACCTTTATCGGCCTTGGCGGAACCATCACCGTCACCGCAGTCAAACACACCGTCACCGCCGACTCCATCTATCTGAATGGAATGACGATCAACGCCGTGAGTTGCGGCAAGGACGTTTTGCACGCCGAGAGCGATTACGACGCCGTGGAAGCCGCTCCCGAATTTGACTACGGCAAAGGCTTTGTTTATATTGAGGACGGCGCGATCTACACGACCACCGTTCTCGGCGACGCCATTCAAGCCGATAGCTTCGTCTATATCAAAGCCGGCACCTTCAACCTGACCACCACCCCGACCTGGAACAATTCCTACGTTGCCACCGAGAATCAGGAAAAGGGAATGTTCAATGTTTCCAATCATCAAAAGGTATCAAGGGATAGTGTCAGAAAGGGCTCGACCTACGCCGTTTTGGAAGAAAGCGTGAAAGGCATCAAAGTCGGCGAGATCGACTATTATCTTGCCACCGATACCGAGCAGGCGAACGAATTGACGGTTGCAAGCGATCAATATGCCATTGTAATTGAAGGCGGCACATTCAATATCAACACGGTGGACGACGCGATTCACACCAATTCCGGCTCGGTGTTCATCTCAGGCGGAAATTTGACCATCAACACCAGCGACGACGGAATCCATGCCGACACCAACCTCAAAATTGCAGGAAACGCCGTGATCACGATCGAATCCAGCTATGAAGGCATCGAAGCAGAAACAATCGACATTTCCGGCGGCACAACCACCATTACCGCGCAGGACGACGGCGTGAACGCCACCAACAGCAATCTGACCGAAAGCCAGCAGAAAACGGTTTGTCAGATCAATATTTCGGGTGGACGACTGGACGTGACCGTAAATCCAAACGGTGACCGCGACGGCATTGATTCCAACGGCGGCATTAAAATTACAGGCGGTATTTTGATCACGCGCGGACCGAACAGCGAAATGTCAAGCCCGATGGACGCGGCAAACACCGTTTCCATCTCCGGCGGAACCGTCATCGTTATCGGCAACGCACCCGGCTCCGGCGGCAAATTCGGCGGATCGGGCGGGAGACCGGGCGGATCCGGTGGTGAAGGAAACTGGTCGGTGACGAGCAATATGACCAAAACACAAAGCAATTCCAAAGGACTTACAAGCGGCAACCATATCGTTACCGTCGGCAGCACAACGATTTCTTATATCAACGCCTACAATTACAGCGGTTATACTACTGTTTATACGAACGGAACGGCAACAATTAACTGATAAAAAAGCAAAAAATACAACCGGGGCTTGGATCTTTTCCAAGCCCCGGTTTGCAGACCTTTTGAAAGCGCAAATCCGTATTTGATTTTTGATTGTTTTTTCAAAAAATCCCTATAGAACCTGCGCTAACTTGTTTCACGGTTTTTTATTTTCAATTTTTATTTTTAACTGTAAAAAGGATACGATTATTTGATCTCTCCGTCGTCGCCTAACGAATCGGTCACTTCTACCGTGCGTACCGTATGGTAGCAGGAGAACATTTTGTCAACATTTTTCGGCAAAGTTTTCCGGGAAAACAGGCTGACGAGCGGAACGAGTACAAGACCGCCCAGCATGGCAAAAACGCCTGAATAGAGCGAGTTTTTTAAGATAAAGCCGAAGAAAGCGTTTCCGGCAACCGAAATCACACCAAGAGAAACCAGCAGTTGAATCAATTCCATTCCAACGCCGAAAGCGAAAGAAACAGCAACAGCCGCTTTGGTCGTCTTTTTTCCGTATAAGCCATATAGAAACGGGGCAAGGAATGCGCCGGCAAGGGCGCCCCACGAAACGCCCATCATTTGCGCAATGAACAAGATTTTGTGGTTTGCTTGCACAATGGCAATCACTGCGGAGATTACAATAAAGACAAGAATAAAGAGCCGCATCAGGAGCATTTTCTTTTTCTCCGAAAAGTTCTTTTTGAAAACAGGTTCCAAAAAGTCCAGCGTAATAGTGGAGCTACTGGTTAAAACCAGCGAAGAAAGGGTAGACATCGAGGCGGAAAGAACCAAAACAATCACAATTCCGATCAGAATCGGAGGCAGAGTAGAAAGCATTTGAGGAATCACCGCGTCAAACCCGTCGGCTTTGACGTCAACGTTGTAAAGACGTCCGAAACCGCCCAAAAAGTAACAACCGCCGGCAACGACAATGGCAAAGAGCGTGGAAATAACTGTTCCTTTTTTGATGGAGTCCTCGTTTTTAATTGCGTAGAACTTTCCAACCATCTGCGGGAGTCCCCATGTGCCCAAAGATGTTAAAAGAACGACGAACAAAAGGAAGAGCGGCTCCGGACCGAAAAAGGAAGCAAATTCCCAACCACCGTTTTCAGAAGTTGCAAGCGAGGAAATTGCCGCTTGCAAACCACCGTTGTCATTCAAAACGGCAAGTACAACTGCAACGATACCGCCAATCATGATGATTCCCTGAATAAAATCGTTAATCGCAGTTGCCATATAGCCGCCGATCATGACGTAAACAGCGGTTAACGCCGCCATTATGATTACGCAAACTGAATAGTCAACGCCGGAAAACGCCATGGAAAACAAACGGGAAAGCCCATTGTAAAGCGATGCCGTATAGGGAATCAGAAATACGAAGGTAATAACGGAGGCGGCAATTTTCAGCGGTTTGGATTCAAAGCGTGCGCCAAAGAAATCCGGCATCGTCTTGCTGGAAAGGTGTTGTGTCATAATACGCGTCCGTCTGCCTAAAATCACCCAGGCAAGCAGAGAGCCGATGAATGCGTTTCCAAGACCAATCCAAGTAGAGGCAAGACCAAACTGCCAGCCGAACTGTCCGGCATAACCGACAAAGATTACGGCGGAGAAATAGGAAGTGCCGAAAGCGAATGCACTCAGCCATGGACCAACCGAGCGCGAGCCGAGAACAAATCCATTCACACTGGTGGCGTGCTTTTTGGAACGAATTCCAATCCAAATCATAACCGAGAAAAAAACAAGGATCAAAGCAAGGGTAATTATCATTGTAGCGTTCATGGGATACGTCCTTTTTTTGGAAGAAATTAAGAAATCTTTTTTATTATATCTCTTTTTTCTTCTTTTTGCAATCTTTTTTTATCATTTTTTATTTTTTTATAAAAAAAGGAATAAAGCCGACGCAAGGCTTTATTCCAAGGCTTTTCAATTATTCCAAAGCATTTTTCAATTATTCCAAAGCATTTTTCAATTTTTCCAAAGCGCATTTTTCAATCCTGGAAACATAGGATCGAGAAATACCGAGAATGGCGGCAACCTCTCTTTGTGCGTGTGGCGCTGTGTTTCCCAATCCGTAACGAAGAATAATAATCTGCCTTTCCCGTTCAGTCAAAAGCGTCTCAATATAGGAAAGCATTTTTGCCGTTTTCATTTTTCGGTCAACAATTTCGGCGATATCATCGTCACAGCTGATGACGTCAATATAGGTTAAAGGATTTCCGTCCCGGTCAACATCAATCGTTTCGTTAAGCGAAACTTCTGTTGTCGTCTTTTTTTGTGCGCGAAAATACATTAAAATCTCGTTTTGAATGCATTTTGCCGCATAAGTCGTAAATTTAGCGCCGTTTTCCACGCGGAAACTATCCACCGCTTTTACCAAACCTAACGACCCGATGGAAACAAGATCTTCCGCGTTTTTTGCCGTTGAATAATATTTCCGAACAATATGGGATACAAGACGCAAATTGTGCAGAATCAATTTTTGCCGCGCGTCCTCGCTCCCGGCGCGTGCTTGCAAAAACAGATTGTGTTCCTCTTCGTGGGAAAGAGGAGGCGGATACTTTTGCGGCGTTGAAATTCCGAGAATCAAGTGTGTAATACGCGTCAGAAGGGAAAGAATCAAGGCAAACATCGTGCGCCTCCCGAATGTAAAAATGACAGACGATAGAATATATGCTTTTCCTTTTCCGAAATTGCCTGTCTTTTTCCTTTTTGCGGTTGACATTTATTTTAAAAAATGATAGAATAAATTTGTCGAGAAATGAAAAAAGGAAGGAAATCGATATGAAAGAATTGTTCGGAAACGCCGTCGTGGGACAGAGCGGAGGACCAACCGCCGCCATCAATGCCACCCTTGCAGGCGTTGTTCGCGGCGTTGTGGAAAATAAGGGAAAAAATATTGCCAAACTGTATGGAATGCGGAATGGGATCGAAGGATTTTTGCAGGAAAATTTGATTGATCTTTCTGCTTTTTTTGCAAATTCCGAGGAAAAATTGCGCATTTTGGAACAAACACCGGCAGCTGCGTTGGGTTCCTGTCGGCTCAAATTGCCGAAACCGCAGGACGATCCCGGCTTTTTTGAGCGATTGATTACGATTTTCAAAAAATATAATATTCGTTTTTTCTTTTATATCGGAGGCAACGATTCCATGGATACCGTTGCAAAATTGACTGCATATTTGGAAACCTGCGACTATGAAATGAAGGCGATCGGCATTCCAAAGACGATCGATAATGATCTTTTGGGGAGCGATCATACGCCCGGCTACGGTTCCGCGGCAAAATACATTGCTACAACCATGCAGGAAATTCTGCGCGACTGCGCCGTTTATCGTATTCCTGCCGTTACCATTGTGGAATTGATGGGAAGAGACGCCGGATGGCTGACAGCCGCTTCGGCTGTTGGAAGACTTGCAGGCGGATTGGAACCTGATTATATCTATCTTCCCGAATGCGTTTTTGATTTGGATAAATTCTTGATTGATGTCAAAAAGGCGCTTGCAAAACATCCAAATGTTGTTATTGCTGTTTCCGAAGGCGTTCGTTTTGCAAATGGACGCTATGTGGGAGAGGGAAGTCAAAGCGGAGCGACCGATAAATTCGGTCATGCCTATCTTGCAGGAGTCGGAAAAGTGTTGGAGTATGCCGTGCGTGATTCCATTGGTTGCAAAGTTCGTTCGCTGGAATTGAGCCTGCCGCAGCGTTGTGCCGCGCATCTTGCCTCGGATACCGATTTGAGCGAGTCGGCAGGTGTCGGCAAGGCGGCGGTTTCTGCGGCTTGCAATGGCATTTCCGGTGAGGTTATGTCTATCGTGCGTTCTCCGGAAGAAACCTATTCCGTTCAATTTGAGCATCATCCGGCGTCTGCAATCGCAAACGGTGTTCGTCGGGTCAATCCCGAATTCTGCGTTCCGGAGGGAAATCAGGTCACCGATTCTTTCTGCCGCTGGTTGTTACCTTTGATTCAGGGAGAGCGGAATCTTGTTTATCAAAACGGTTTGCCTGCGCATTTAACGTTTTGATACGATCAAAGGTATTTAAAAAAATATTTAATAAAAAAGGCATCTTATAAAAAATATTTGATAAAAGGGATTTAATCACAGAATAAAATCTGTTCTAAAACAGGCGGTTTGTCCGTAAAATGGTAAAAACTCATTTGGGAGGAATTATCATGAAACGGATATTGATTGCCATTGGAACCAGACCGGAAGCCATTAAACTTTGCCCAATCCTTCCGGCGTTGCGCCAAAAGGAAATGGAACCGATCGTTTGTTCTACCGGACAGCACGCCGAATTGTTGGAGGAGGCGCTTCGGGATTACGGCGTAGAGCCGCAGATATCGTTTTCTTCTATGGAACCCGGACAGCCGCTGACCGAACTGCTTGCAAAACTGATGAAGGGATTTGGCGAAGCGATCCGCCAAACGAAACCGGATTGTGTGATGGTGCAGGGAGATACCGCAACCGCATTTGCCGGGGCACTCGCCGCATTTTATGAATCGATCCCGGTGGCACATATCGAGGCAGGGCTGCGAACGAATCAAATCAAATCTCCGTTTCCGGAAGAAATGCAGCGCAGAGCCATTGCTCCGTTGGCGACCTATCATTTTGTTCCCACCGCTTTTGCAAAACAGAATCTTTTACATGAGGGAGTCGACGAATCGAGAATTTTTTTGGTTGGTAATACCGTAATCGACGCTTTGAAATATTCGCAAAGCAGACCGGTCACCCCTGAGTGGGACCTTCCGCCGAGGTTGTTTCCTATCCTTTTTACGGCACATCGAAGGGAAAATTTCGGAAAACCGATGGCAGGAATGTTCCGGGCTTTGCGGCGAATTGTGGAAAGCCATGAAAACGTTTTTGCCATTTGTCCGCTTCATTCTAATCCGAAAGTGCGAGAAGCGGCAAGAGTTTGGGAGGGGTGCGACCGGATCCGTGTGATCGATCCGCCGGGACCCGTACGCTTCCACGCGCTACTTTCCAAATGCCGACTGGTGATGACCGATAGCGGCGGCATCCAGGAGGAAGTGACATCTTTGGGAATCCCAACCGTCGTAATGCGCTATTCTACCGAACGAATGGAAGGCGTTCGCGCCGGGTGCCTATTGCTTTCGGGAACGCATGAGGATGGCATCGTTTGCGCCGTTAATGCGCTTTTGCGCCCGAATTCCGAACTTTATGAGCAAATGAGCCATCCGTCTGATGTTTTCGGTGACGGAAAAGCCGCCGAAAAAATCGCCGCGGTTTTGGCAAGATCTTGAAAACAATTTTCTTACAAAAAATGACTTGCAAAGCATTTGAATCCATGATATAATATCCATGTTGGTATTTTGTGAATGAAAAATTCAAAGAATAAACAATGGAAAAGAAAAAAGGAAAGGACGATTTCATGAAAAGCAAAAAGTTGATCAGCATTTTTTTAATCACCGTTTCTGTTCTTTGCTTGGCGGCGGCAATTGTCTTGCTGATCCTTGCGGCGCAGAATCTCGGATATAAAAAAATACTGCATATCATTGTCGGCGTTCTTTTGCTTCTTCTTTCTATGTTGATCATGCTTTATTGGGGAATTTCCCGAAAAGATGATAAAAATTTCTTTCTTTATGATGGAATCACCGAGCGAAATTTGCCGCCGGAACAGCTCACCCAGCAAAAAGTCCTTGAACGAATGACCTACTTTATCGACGAGCTTGCCGATTCTCCCGAAATGCTTTGGTCGGGCAATGTGTTGGAATGGAACAGCAAGTTCGGTCATCGGGGAATTTTCAAACCGCTGGTCGCTTATAAAATGCTTTACGATCTCGGTTTGCAGGATCCCAACTCTTCCTACTGGAATTATCTTGCGAATGCTTCCGACGAATCTCTTGGGATCATTTGTGCGTCGCTGGAGCGCGCCGGCGAGAAAAAAATCGTTCGTGCGTTTCGCCTGATTTTGGAAAGCGAACCCAAACCCGGACCGCAGATGAAAGAATTTTTGAACAAGAATACCGGCTATATCAGCAGCAGAATGTTGAACTACGTCAAAATGAATATTGATTGTTTTTATTGAAAACTTTCAAAAACGAAGGGCTTGCAGACCGAAAAAGCGGTTTGCGAGTCCTTTTTTTGAAATTTTAACAATAAAATTATGCAAAAACTATTGACAAAAAAAGCAAATATCAGTATAATTGTATACACAAATACATTATAGGAGCAACCACCATGTTAGAAATTTCCCAAAAGACAAATCTCTTGGAGCAGGAAACGTTTAAATATTCCTTGCAGGATGTGGAAGAACCCAATTTGTATAGAGATGTCTATCCTTATGAGGATGTTCCGCGCGTTGCATTCAACCATCGGCGCGTGCCGATCGGAATGCCGGAGGATATATGGATTACCGATACTTCGTTCCGCGACGGTCAGCAGTCGGTCGAACCGTATTCGGTTAAACAGATCGTTGACCTCTACAAATTGATGTCCCGTCTCGGCGGTCCGTATGGTATCATTCGGCAAACAGAGTTTTTTGTTTACAGCAAAAAAGACAGAGAAGCCGTGCAAAAATGCCAAGAGCTCGGGCTCAAATTCCCGGAGATTACCACCTGGATTCGTGCCAGTAAAGAGGATTTTAAGCTTGTGCGCGACCTTGGCATACGCGAAACCGGTATTCTTGTTTCTTGCAGTGACTATCATATTTTTAAAAAGATGAAAATGACCCGTCGGCAGTGCATGGAGCATTATCTTGCTGCCGTTTCGGAAGCTTTCGAAGCCGATGTGATGCCGCGTTGCCACTTGGAAGATATTACAAGAGCGGATTTTTACGGATTTGTCGTTCCGTTTGTGAATGAACTGATGAAGCTTTCGGCGCAGGCAAAAATTCCGGTACGAATCCGCGCCTGCGATACCATGGGATACGGCATTCCATATCCGGAGGTAGCCATTCCGCGCAGCGTTCCGGGCATCATTTACGGTTTGCAGCATTATTCCGACGTTTCGAGCGAAATGCTGGAGTGGCACGGACACAACGATTTTTATAAATCGGTCACCAACGCGACCACAGCATGGCTCTATGGTGCCTCGGGCGTGAACTGTTCGCTTCTCGGAATCGGGGAACGGACGGGTAACATTCCGCTGGAAGCAATGGTGTTTGAGTATGCGTCCATGCGCGGTTCTCTTGACGGTATGGATCCCACCGTTATTACGGAAATTGCCGAGTATTTCCAAAAAGAGATCGGCTATAATATTCCGCCCATGACACCTTTCGTCGGCAGAAACTTTAACGTTACTCGTGCCGGTATTCATGCCGATGGACTTTTGAAGGACGAGGAAATTTACAACATTTTTGATACGCGCAAACTGCTAAACCGATCGGCGTCTGTTATGCTCGGCAAAGCCTCTGGACTTGCCGGCATTGCCTACTGGATCAATGAGAACTACCGCCTGACCGAATCCGAACGGGTGGAAAAGCATGATCCGCTTGTTCTCGCCGTTAAGGAATGGATCGACAAGGAATACGAGGATGGAAGACAAACCACTCTTTCCACCGGCGAAGTGGAAGCAAAGATAGAAACGCTTTCGGGCGGTCGATTCCGTCGCCTTTGATGAGAGGAGAAAATCAGAATGAATACAGATCATAGAACCATATCGCTTGCCGAGCGGGTTTTTGACCGGTTGGAAAACGAGATTCTTTCCGGATTTTATCAGCGCGGCGAGCTGCTCACAGAAATGAAACTGGTCAGCGACCTCGGCGTCAGCCGTACACCGATCCGTGAAGCGCTTCATCGACTGGAACAGGAACATTTGATCGATATTACACAAAAAGGATTTCTGGTGCTCGGCGTTACGAAAGAAGACCTTGCAGATATTTTTGAAATTCGCGAAAAGATCGAGGGGATTGCCTCTCGTCTTGCGGCAGAACGAATTACCGAAGAACAGCTTGCCGAATTGCGCGAAACGCTGGAATTGCAGGAATTTTACGTGCCGCGCAAAGATGCCGATCATATCAAGACCTATGATAGCCAGTTTCATAGGCTCATTTATCGGTTCAGCGGAAGCTCGGTTTACTATGATACCTTAATGCCCCTGCATAAAAAGGTACAGAAATACCGTAAAGCGTCGGTGGAAAATGAAAGCCGTGCGGTTCAATCTGCAAAAGAGCACCGCATTATTTTTGAGGCGATTGCCGCACATGACGGCGTAAAAGCCGAGGAATATACAGTTGCACATATCGTTAACGCGGCAAATCATATCTTGAATCGAGGCAAATAAACTATGGGATTGACACTTGCACAAAAGATCATCAAAAATCACCTCGTCGGCGGTACAATGAAAGCCGGCGAAGAAATCGCGCTGAAAATTGACCAAACATTAACACAGGATGCCACCGGTACCATGGCGTATCTGGAATTTGAAGCCATGGGCATTGATCGTGTTCGTACTGAAAAGAGCGTTGCTTACATTGACCATAATACATTGCAATCCGGTTTTGAGAATGCCGACGACCATCGTTATATTCAAACGGTTGCGAAAAAGCACGGGATTTATTTCTCCCGTCCTGGTAACGGTATTTGCCATCAGGTACATTTGGAACGTTTCGGCGTTCCGGGCAAAACGCTGATCGGCTCGGATAGCCATACGCCCACCGGCGGTGGAATCGGAATGCTTGCGTTCGGCGCCGGGGGATTGGATGTTGCCGTTGCCATGGGTGGCGGTGCGTACTATATCACCATGCCGCGCATGATCCGCGTCAACCTGACCGGAAAGCTGAACCCATTCGTAACGGCGAAGGATGTCAGTTTGGAGATTTTGCGAATTCTGTCGGTCAAAGGCGGCGTTGGTTCGATCATCGAATGGGGCGGAGAAGGGATCAAAACGCTTTCGGTGCCGGAGCGCGCCACCATTACCAACATGGGCACCGAGCTCGGCGCAACAACATCGATTTTCCCGTCCGACGAAATTACAAAAGCATTTCTGAAAGCACAGGGAAGAGAAAAAGACTATCAGCCCATTTCCGCCGATCCCGACGCGATGTATGACCGCGTGATTGAAATTGATCTCTCCGCGCTCAAACCGCTGATTGCTTGTCCGCATATGCCGGATAACGTGGTAACGGTCGAAAGCTTGAAAGGAACGAAAGTCGATCAGGTTTGTATCGGTTCTTGCACCAATTCCTCGTTGCTTGATCTTTTAAAAGTTGCGGCAATGCTTAAGGGTAAAACGGTAGCCCCAAGCGTCAGCGTTTCGGTGTCGCCCGGCTCGCGGCAGGTGCTTTCCATGCTTGCCGACTGCGGTGCGCTTTCGGATATTCTTGCCAGCGGCGCGCGGCTTTTGGAGTGTGCCTGCGGTCCTTGTATCGGTATGGGCTTTTCGCCCAATTCCGGCGGCGTAAGTTTGCGCACCTTCAACCGCAATTTTGAAGGGCGAAGCGGCACGCGCGACGCAAAGGTTTATCTTGTTTCTCCCGAAACGGCGGTTGCCGCCGCTCTGACTGGAGAAATTACCGATCCGCGACTTCTCGGCGAGGCTCCTGTCGTCTCTCTGCCGGAGCAATTCCGCATTGACGACAGCGCCGTTTTAGCGCCTGCAACACCGGAAGAGGCAAAAACGGTTGAAGTCTTGCGCGGTCCGAATATCAAAGAGTTCCCCAAAACCAAGCCGCTGGACGAGTCGATTTCCGCCGAATTGACATTGAAAGTCGGCGATAATATCACCACCGACCATATCATGCCGGCAGGATCCAAAATTCTGCCGTATCGATCCAATATTCCATATCTTTCCAAATTCTGCTTCGCCGTTTGCGATGAAAGTTTTGCCGAACGATCCAAAGCAGCAGGAAACGGGTTTGTTGTCGGCGGCGAAAACTACGGGCAGGGATCTTCGCGTGAACACGCGGCGCTTGTTCCGCTTTATCTCGGCGTTCGCGCAGTGATTGCAAAAAGTTTTGCGCGCATTCACGCCGCAAACCTGATCAATGCCGGTATTTTGCCGCTTACTTTTTCAAACCCGGCAGATTATGATAAACTGAATCAAGGCGATTGTTTGACGCTGAATGATTTGAAAAAAGGCATGAAAGAAGGAAAAATCATGCTGACAAATGAAAAAACGGGCGAGACGATTCCGCTTGTTTGCTCCTATACCGACCGCCAGCGCGAAATTCTGCTTGCAGGCGGACTGCTTGCCTATACAAAGGCTTCAAACTGAAAAAGGAGACTCCCGACATGAACGGATTTGAACAACAAATCGAGCAGGCAACCGCCGCGTTTAAAAAACTATTGGAAGAACAGCTTGTCCGTCAGAATACAATGGAAAAAGGTGCAACAGCTAAAGATTTTTCAAAGCTTTCACCAATACGGATCGGGATTTGCCCCGGCGACGGTATCGGTCCCATTCTGACGCGTGAGGCAAAACGGCTTTTGGAGCAACTTTTGTCGGAAGAAATCAAAAGCGGTAAAATCGAACTTTGCGATATTGAGGGGTTGACCATTGAAAATCGACTTGCAAAGGGTGAAGCAATTCCAAAGGATACTCTTGCAGCAATCAAGAAATGCGATGTTTTGCTCAAAGGACCCACAACAACGCCAAAGGGCGGCAGTATGGAAAGTGCCAATGTCGCACTTCGGCGAGAGCTGGATCTTTATGCCAATGTCCGACCGGTGACTGTTCCGGAAGAGGGAATTGATTGGATCTTTTTCCGCGAAAATACAGAAGGCGAATATGTGCTCGGCAGTAAAGGCGTTGAAATTCCGGGTAAACTTGCCATGGATTTTAAGGTCACGACCGACGCAGGAACGCGACGAATTGCGCGCGCGGCGTTTGAGTATGCCAAAAACAACGGCAAAACAAGCGTTTCCATTGTTACAAAAGCAAACATTATGAAGAAAACCGATGGCAATTTCTCGGCAATTTGCCATGAAATTGCAGCGGAATACCCAACAATAGAGGCTGAAGATTGGTATATTGATATCATGACGGCAAACCTCGTCAATCCGGCGATCAGAAGCAAATTCCAGGTGTTTCTGCTTCC
The DNA here is from genome assembly GCA_015063325.1 of Oscillospiraceae bacterium. Lineage (GTDB taxonomy): Bacteria > Bacillota > Clostridia > Oscillospirales > CAG-272 > UMGS1865. The sequence goes on from SVUK01000017.1 coordinate 246,409, forward strand.
CAATCTCTACGGCGATATTATCACCGACGAGGCGGCGCAGATCCAAGGCGGCGTCGGAACTGCCGGCAGTGCCAATATCGGCGACCGGTACGCAATGTTTGAGGCAATTCACGGAAGCGCGCCGCGCATGATTGAGGAAGGAATCGGAGAATACGCTAATCCATCCAGCCTTTTCAAGGCAGTGGAAATGATGCTTCGGCATATTCAGCTGACCGCAAAGGCAGATTTGCTTGCTAAGGCAATGGAGATTTGCACAGAAAAGGAGAAAAAGGTTATCGTTACAGGAAATCGGGACGGGGCAACTGCACGCGAATTTTCGGATTATCTTTTGCAAACGCTTCAATTGATTTGATGAAAAAATGCAAAAAACGCGGATTTATCTGTTTACAAATCCGCGTTTTTGTGATAGAATAAAGAAAAGTATTTGAGAAAAAAAGGAGGAGAGTGACGTCAATGAAACCACTTGCGGCAAATGAATATCGCTATTCCAAAGTTTTGCGTTCCATTGGGATCACACTTCTTGTTTTTCTCGGGTTTATTAATTTGTTCGGGTTGCTTGCCGTTGGTTTTCGAGCACTTCTCATCTACGGCGAATTTGAAGATATCGTGGTTGAAGTAGCCTACTGGATTTTCTATGCCATCGGCTATCTTTCCGCGTTTATGTTACCGGTCGTGTTCCTGAAAAAGATGATTTGCAAAGCGGGGTTCTCCTACCAACCCATGCGTGTGGAAAGGAAGGCAACGCCATGGCTGCCATTGATTTTGTTTGCCGGAATCGCCGTGATTTTGGCAACCGCATATCTCAATGCATCCATGATCAGCATATTTTCATTTTTTGATTTCAGCAAATTATTGCCCGAAACAACGCAAAATGCCGCGTGGTATAACGTGGTGTTGGATTTTTTGGTTATTTGTCTCGTTCCGGCGGTTTGCGAGGAATTCTTGTTCCGCGGCGCGATCCTGACAAATCTTTTGCCGTTCGGACGTTCACAGGCAGTTTTGATCAGCGCACTTTTGTTTGGATTGATGCATCAGAATTTTGCGCAATTTTTCTATGCTTTCTGCGCCGGTATCGTCTTGGGACTCGTTTACGAGCGGACAGGAAATATTTGGAGCTGTATGCTTTTGCATTTTACGAATAACTTTTTCTCCACATTTGAATCGGAATTTGCCAATGCGTTCGGTAGCCGGTTTTCTTCGGTTGCAGTAACGATATTGGAAGTCCTTGTATTTGCGGTTGGTCTGATTTCGGCGATCATTCTGATCTTCCGGTTCTCTCCGCGCAAACAGACCTTCCGGGATGGAATTTTCGGCAAACCCGTTCCGGCAGACGATTCTTATTCTGCTTATCCTGTCCCGGCAAAACAACGAATCAAACTGTTTTTCAATGTTCCAATGATCATTTTTCTGGTTTTTGCACTTGTAGAAGCAGTCTTCATTCTTGCTTTGCTCCCGAATTTAACATGAGTATCGATGAAATAATGATCCGGGAAGCCCTTGCAGTTGCCGAACTTGCAGGGCAGAACGGGGAGGTCCCAATCGGCGCCGTTCTCGTGGACGGTGATGGAAATATACTGGCAAAGGCGGCAAACCGGACCGAGACTGATCGAAGCGCCGTTGCCCATGCCGAACTCTTGGCAATAGCCGAAGGGTGTAAACAGCGAAAAAGCCGAAGATTGCTTGATTGTACCATTTATACAACGCTGGAGCCTTGTCCTATGTGCGCCGGAGCAATCGCCTCGGCGCGAATCGGGCGAGTAGTGTTCGGTGCCAAAGATCCGCGCGCCGGCGCTTACGGCAGTTTGATCGATCTATCCGTTCTTCCGCTGGAATCAAAGCCGCAGGTAACAAGCGGAGTGTTGGCAGAGGAGTGTTTGGAACCGATCCGCCGCTTTTTTCAAGAAAGACGAAAACAATCTAAATAAAATGAGAAATAAAGAGGATTTTATATGCAAAATACCGTAATTCCAAAGGGGTATCGTTCCTTCTTAACCCTTCGCCAAACCGAATATGCTATTAAAAAGGTTAAGGACTTTTTCGAGCGCGATCTTGCAACACAGCTGAATCTGACGCGTGTATCGGCACCTCTTTTCGTTGCGCCCGAAAGCGGACTGAATGACGATCTTAACGGAGTAGAACGTCCGGTACGGTTTGATTTATTGACAGGATCGGATCTTGAAATCGTACATTCTCTTGCAAAATGGAAACGCTATGCATTGAAAGAGTATGATTTTGAAGTCGGCGAAGGACTTTATACCGATATGAACGCCATTCGTCGGGATGAAGAAACCGACAACATTCATTCCATGTTCGTGGATCAATGGGACTGGGAAAAAATCATTCGCCGCGAAGAACGAACGCAAAAAACGCTGCATGATACAGTGAAATGTATTTACGCGGCTTTGCGGCATACCGAAAACTACATTGTTAACGAGTATTCTTTTATCAATAAACTTTTGCCCGAGAAAATTACCTTTGTTACCACGCAGGAGCTGGAGGACCGCTATCCGGAAAAAACGCCGAAGGAGCGCGAATATCTTGCGGCAAAGGAATACGGAGCCGTCTTTTTAGAGCAAATTGGAGGCGCGCTCAAAAGCGGAAAAATCCATGATGGCAGAGCGCCTGACTACGATGATTGGTCGCTCAACGGGGATATTATTGTTTATTATCCGGTTTTGGATATTGCTCTGGAGCTTTCTTCCATGGGGATTCGTGTGGACGAGGAGGCGCTGAAGAACCAGCTTGCTATTCGCGGTTGCGAGGAGCGCGCTAATCTGCCCTTCCACAAAGCACTTTTGAATGGCGAACTCCCTTATACCATCGGCGGCGGCATTGGTCAATCACGTATGTGTATGTTCTTTTTGCGGAAAGCACACATCGGCGAGGTTCAATCTTCGTTCTGGAAACCGGAGGAATTGAAAATCTGCAGCGATGCAGGGGTACATTTACTGTGAAAAGAAGAAAAAAAGGAAGAATTCAAAAGGGATTCTTCCTTCTTCTTTTGTCGAAACGATTGACAAGAAAAAGAGGATATGGTATAATAAACTATAATAAAATGGTTAAATTGGGAAGTCTTTCTTGCTTGAATATGGGGAGGGAGAGCTTAAATGAGGATTTTAATTGCCGGCGACGGAAAATTGGGAGAAACGCTTGCGCGCCAACTTTCAATGGAAAAGCACGAGGTTACGTTGGTGGATATCAATTCCGCAACTTTGGAATACAGCGTTAACCGCTATGACGTTATGGCAGTCCAGGGCAACTGCGCCGCTATGGACGTTTTGTTGGAGGCGGGCGTACAGAATGCAAATCTGCTGATTGCCGTAACCGGTTCGGATGAAGCAAATCTTCTTTGTTGCACAACGGCGCACTGGATCAATTCGAATTTGCATACCATTGCGCGTATTCGCAATCCCGAATATAACGAGCAGGCATATCTGATGCGTGACGCTTTCGCTATTTCCATGACCGTCAACCCGGATCAGCAGGCGGCAACCGAAATTGAACGACTGCTTAAGTATCCGGGATTTCTTAAGCGAGATACATTTGCAAAAGGACGAATGGAAATTGTGGAGCTTCGCCTGGAAGCCGGGAATAAGCTTTGCAATGTACCGTTGAATAATCTCAACAACATCATTAAATGTAAGGTTTTGGTTTGCGCCGTTTTGCGAGACGGCAACGCCATTACACCTTCCGGTAACTTCGTGCTCAAAGAGGGAGACCGTTTGTTTGTAACCGCTTCCACCGATACGCTTTCTATTCTGTTGAAGAATCTCGGGGTTATAACCCACCGTGTTTCGCGCGTCATGATCGTCGGCGGCGGAAAAATCGGATATTATCTTGCCGACTCGCTTCAAAAAAGTCATATTGACGTGCAGTTGATCGAAAGCAACGAAGAAAAATGCGTTTCGCTTGCCAATCTGTTGCCGGGAATTAACGTGATTCACGGAGATGCCAGCGAACAAGCAATTTTGGAGAGCGAAGGACTGCAATCCACTTCGGCGCTGATTGCGTTGACAGGGTTGGACGAGCTGAATATGGTTATTGCACTTTACGGGAAACGCGCAAATGTTCCGCAGGTCATAACCAAAATGAGCCGGATTGAAGATACATCGGTCATTGATAATCTTTCACTCGGAAGCGTGATCAATCCGAGAAATCTATGCTGCAATACCATTGTACGGTATGTTCGCGCCATGCAAAATCAAGTGGGTGCGGCAATAACAGTCCATTCGATTGCCGATGGAAAAGCCGAAGCGTCCGAATTTTTAATCGACGAGAACACACCGCATTGCGGTGAGCCGCTCAAATCGCTCAAATTGCGGGATAACGTTCTGATTGTGGGAATCAATCGCGGCAACCATACCGAAATTCCGAACGGCGATTCGGTCTTTCATGCAGGGGATTCGGTAGTAGTCGTATCGGGCGGCAACGCCGTCATCGGACATTTCAGCGATATTTTCGCATAATCGGGAGATTCGCGTATGAATTATCGAATGATAGGCAGAATCAATGCACTGATTCTGCTGATCGAGAGCTTTTTTATGATTCCGGCATTGATCATTTCTCTTGCTGACCGTGATTTTGAGGTTTCCAAAGGATTTCTCATTACCATTTGCGCGATCGTTGTGTTCGCCGGTGTCCTGCTTTTGATATCTCGAAAAGCAAAACGTGGGTTTTATGCGCGTGAAGGGTTGGTATGCGTCGGAATCGGATGGGTTTTGATCAGTCTGTTCGGTTCCTGTCCCTATTGGATTTCCGGGCAAATTCCAAATTTTGCAGACGCACTGTTTGAATCGGTTTCCGGATTGACAACAACCGGTGCTTCCATTGTTCCTGCAGTAGAAAATCTTGCGCGTGCAACCAACTATTGGCGGTGTTTCACCCATTGGTTGGGAGGCATGGGCGTTCTGGTCTTTCTTTTGGCAGTAGCGCCTATCGGCGAGCAAAGCGAAGGATTTACCATGCATTTGTTACGGGCGGAAAGCCCGGGACCAAGTGTTGGAAAATTGGTGCCGCGTATGCGTCGTACCGCTGCGATCCTCTATGTGATTTACATTTTGCTCACACTTTTGGATTTTCTGTTTCTTGTTTGCGGAGAAATGTCCTCGTTTGACGCGCTTTGTACCGCCTTTGCAACCGCCGGTACCGGTGGCTTTGGTGTGCGAAATGATAGCCTTGCAAGCTACAGTCCTTATATCCAAAATGTTTGTACCGTGTTTATGCTTCTGTTCGGCGTAAACTTCAGCTGTTATTATCTAATTCTTTTGCGGCAGGTCAAAAACGTCCTCAAGGATGAGGAATTCCGCATGTACTGGGGCGTTGTGATCGGTGCGACCGCGCTCATTACCATCAACCTCTTCCGTGCAGCAACCTATACCACATTTTGGGAAACGCTCCGCCATTCGGCATTTCAGGTTTCTTCCATTATAACAACAACCGGATTTGCCACAACAAACTTTGACCTTTGGCCAACTTTTTCCAAAGCAATTTTGCTGTTTTTAATGGCGATTGGCGCTTGTGCCGGCAGTACGGGCGGCGGATTTAAGTTTGCAAGAGTTTTGTTGATTCTGAAGGCACTGAAACGGAATATCAGCCAGTTGTTGCATCCAAACAGCGTCAAGGTGATTCATGTTAACGGGCGAAAAATGGATGAAAAAACCATTTCCAACACCAACGCGTTTTTAGTTGCTTATGTGGTGCTTTTGATTGTCAGTTTTCTCTTGCTTTGCATTGATAAAATTTCGGTGTTGACCGGTTTTACCGCCGTTCTTGCCTGCATGAATAACGTCGGTCCCGGTTTGGATGCCGTCGGTCCAACTTGTAACTATGCCGGACTCAGTATTTTTTCAAAAATTGTTCTGATTATTGATATGCTTGCAGGACGGTTGGAAATTTTCCCGATTTTGATTCTTTTCAATCGCAGAACCTGGAAAAAATTCTAAATGAAAAATCGCCGTTCCGTTTTGCGTAACGGAACGGCGATTTTTATATCAGCGAGTCAATTCCAATCAGTTTGACAAGGGAGCTCTCATCGGCAATCACAAAGTCGGGTTCCAGGCGTTCCCGATTTCGGCGGATAAATTGCTTTGCTTTTTCGGTTCCGGGAATCAGATATAGAACGATGTCCCGAGTTTGCACGCCTTTTGCAAAGTCTTTCAGGGCGAGCAGGAGGAGTTCGTCTTCTTCAAATCCCCCAACCGGATGATATTTTGCAGTCAAGCAAAAACGTTTGAGAAAAGAAACGCGGTTGCAAAAAATATGAGAAATCATTCCATGCCGGCTGAAAATTCTTTTGGAAATTGATTTGGAATAGCTCGAATTTCCAAGTAAGATCGGCGCAAGCTCGCCGACGCGTAATTCATTTGCAAAATAATCCATCCGAATTTCACCTTTTTTCATTCGTTTTCTCTATTCTATCATAAGAAAACGTAAAATGGAAGAGAAAAACGAAAAACAGGAGAAAAATATGAAAAAAGAAACCATTTTTCGTACGTTTTCCAATATGCCGCCCCTGCAAACCTCGCGGCTGACGTTACGTAAACTTTCTCCGCGCGATGCCTGCGATATGTACGACTACGCGCACCGATCCGACGTGACCCAATATCTGACATGGAATCCGCACCCGGACGTTTCCTATTCCAGAGAGTATTTGGAATATTTGCAAGGAAGATATGCCGGCGGAATGTTTTACGATTGGGGAATCGTGTACCGAACCGGAAAACTGATCGGTACCTGCGGCTTTACATCCTTTAATTGTACGCATGATAAAGCCGAGGTCGGATATGTCCTTCATCCGGATTATTGGGGCAGGGGGATTGCAACTGAGGCGCTTCGGAAAGTCATTGAATTTGGGTTTGAAAAGCTGAATTTACATCGCATAGAGGCAAAATTTATGAAGGAAAACGATCGTTCGCTCCGCGTCATGGAAAAGGTTGGAATGTCTTTTGAGGGCTACCAAAGGGAAGCAATGCTGATTAAAGGACGTTATGTTACGATCGGCACCTGCGCCATTTTGCGGTCCGAATGGGAAAAGCAATAAAATAAAGTAAAAAGCACTCCGCACGGTTTCTGCCGTGCGGAGTGCTTTTTTATGTACGAGTTAGTCTTGATTCTTGTTCTTGTTTCCAATGTTGAGGATAAGATTGGTAATAATGCCAAGGATCAGCGCGCAAGCAACTGCAGTCAGGGTGACTTTTCCAAAGGTCAGTGCCATACCGCCGATACCGGCAATTAAGATCACCGAAACAGTGAAGAGGTTGCGGTTGTCGCCAAGGTCAACCTTTTGGATCATCTTCAAACCGGATACTGCGATAAAGCCGTAGAGCGAGATGCAAACGCCGCCCATTACGCAGCCGGGAATGGTTGCTAAGAAGGTTACGAAAGGAGCAATGAAGGAGGCGATGATCGCCATGAAAGCGGTAACGGTAATTGTGCAAACCGCGGCGTTGCCGGAGATTGCAACGCAACCGATGGACTCGCCGTAGGTGGTGTTCGGGCAGCCGCCGAAGAACGCGCCGGCCATCGAGCCAACGCCGTCACCGAGCAGGGTGTTGGAAAGTCCGGGATCTTCCAACAAATCTTTTTCAATAATGGAGGAGATGTTCTTGTGGTCAGCAAGGTGTTCTGCGAATACCACGAAAGCAACCGGAACATAGGCAACGGCAACCGTGCCGATGTAAGCGGGCGTCAGATCACCAAATCCCTTAAATGCTTTCAGGAAGGTGAAATCGGGAACCCATTGCATATTTTTGAAGAGGTCAAAGTTGATCAGCATCAGCGTATCGTTTTTGGTTGCAATGCCGATGACGGTAAAGATGGTAGCAACGATGTAGCCGGCAAGAATACCGAGAATGAAGGGGATCATCTTCATCATCTTTTTGCCGAAGACCGAGCAGATCATAACGGTAAACAGGGTAACCAGCGCGCAAACCAGGCACAGGCCGCCTTTTGCGGTCATTGTCCAGGAGTTTCCGCCGTTTACCACGGCGCCGATGGAACCGCCTACTGCGTCGTTGATAGCGTTACCGGCAAGCGAAAGACCGATGATGGCGACCGTGGGACCAACAACAACGGCAGGCATCAGTTTGCTGATCCATTTGACACCGGCAAACTTGGTAATGAGAGCAATGATTACATAAACAAGACCTGCAAAAATTGCGCCGAAGAGCAGACCGAGGTAGCCAAGCTCCATCGAAACGCCGCCCGCGAACGCGGCGAGCATCGGACCGATGAATGCAAAAGAGGAACCGAGGAATACCGGGCTCTTAAAGCGGGTGAACAGTTGGTAAACCAGAGTGCCTACGCCGGCACCGAACAGGGCGGCGGACTGGGACATTCCGTTACCGACGATTGCGGGGACGGCGATGGTTGCGGCAAGGATGGCAAGCAGCTGTTGGAAAGCAAACAGCAATACTCTGCCGTATCCAATGTCGCGCGGCTTTGCGTTGACATTGTAAGCGAGTTTCATTTTTCTTCCTCCCGGAATTATTATTTATCAAAACGGCTCGTTTGCAACCGTTATGACCCTGAAAAAAGAGAAAACACCGCCAAGGATTTTTTCATATCAAAGAAAAATCCCCGACAGTGCGCACAGTGGACGCCGCAAATTTCCAATTTCGCCGCGGCATAATATTCAATTCCAATTCCACCAACGCATCTGCCGTTTGTGTTTCCCGGTTTTCGGACATGCTTCCTTAACCGTCTTTTAGTATATCTCTTTTCTATAAAATTGTCAAGTCTAATTTTTCTATTTTTTCCCGTTTTTCAAAAATTTGTCGAAATGACGAAAATGCCGTTCATTTTTTGGAAAGTTGTTCTAAACAATCGTCATTTTCAATATACTTTAACAAAAACTGACCGAGAAAAACGGGGAGGTATTGAAATGCCTGATTATTCGATCTACCGCGACATTGCCGAACGCACCGGCGGCGATATTTATGTTGGAGTTGTTGGTCCTGTGCGAAGCGGAAAATCTACATTTATTAAAAGATTCATGGAATCGGTCGTTCTTCCGAATATTGAAGAAGGAGCAACGCGCGATCGTGCTCGCGACGAACTTCCGCAATCGGCGGCAGGAAAAACGGTCATGACGACCGAACCGAAATTCATTCCGGAGGATGCCGTTCCCATTCTGCTGGGAGATAACGCAAAAATGCGTGTCCGTATGATCGACTGCGTCGGATATCTGATTCCGGACGCCATGGGAATTATCGAAGACGGTGCACCCAGAATGGTGCGCACCCCGTGGCAAGAGGATCCCATGCCATTTGCTCAGGCGGCTGAAACCGGGACGCGCAAAGTTATCACCGATCATTCAACCATCGGAATGCTGATCACAACCGACGGAAGTATTGGCGAATTCGGGCGCGACGCCTACGTGGAAGCCGAGGAACGCATTGTCAGAGAACTCAAAGCACTGAAAAAGCCGTTTGCCGTCATACTCAATTCCAAAAATCCCTCAAGCGAGGAGACAACCGCACTTGCTTATTCATTGGAGGAAAAATACGGGGTTCCCGTTGCGCTTGTCAACTGTATGGAAATCGACGCGGATGATATTCGCGAGATTCTTGGCATGATTTTGGAGGAATTTCCGGTCACCGAGGTATCGATCAACCTGCCGGAATGGGTCTGCGCACTGGATGAATCGCATCCGATCCGGACGTCTGTGTTGTCATCTGTTTGTAAGTGCGCGGATCATGTCAGCAAAATGGGAAATGTCCGTTCTGCATTTGATACAATGAGCGAAAACGAGTATCTTGAAAAAGCGGAAGTTGAGGAATTGGATCTTGGTACCGGCAAAGCAAAAATCCGACTTTTCACCGTTCCGTCGCTGTTCTATCAGGTTATCAGCGAATTGACCGGACTTCCTGTAGAAAATGAAAAGTCATTAATGCAAACCATGTGCTCGCTTGCCGAGGTCAAATCCAAATATGAGCGCGTTGCCGAGGCACTGGATGAAGTGGAAGAAAAAGGGTATGGAATCGTTATGCCGGAGGTGGAGGATCTGCGCCTGGAAGAACCGAAGATTGCCAAACAGTCGGGCGGTTACGGCGTGAAACTGCGTGCCGCCGCGCAATCCATCCATATGATTCGCGCCAATATTGAAACCGAGATCAACCCGGTTGTCGGAACCGAACAACAATCAGAAGATCTGATCAAATATCTTTTGCGAGAATTTGAGAGCGATCCCAAGTCGATTTGGGAGTCCAACCTGTTCGGTAAATCGCTCTACGAACTCATCAACGACGGCTTGCACGCGAAATTAGATCATATTCCCGCGGCTTCGCGCCAAAAACTTTCCGAAACGCTTGAGCGTATCGTCAATGAGGGCAGCAACGGTCTGATTTGTATTTTACTGTAACATTAGATTGAAAAGGTCGGCTTTTTGCCGATCTTTTCTCATTTACGCGAATTTTTCTTGACGAAAAAAACAAAACATGATAAAATAAAAATGTATATAAAAGGAAAGAAAATAAAAAAGGAATTCAGGAAGAAATAAGAGGAAAGTTATGGGGCATCCGTTTAAACATTTTTGTACTATTTCGCATCATCGCCATTTGGTCATTTCCTATTGTTTTCGCGTCGGAATCGGTTTTCAGGGACTTTTTCACGATCTTTCCAAATACGGCGCAAAGGAATTTTGTGCAGGCGCAAAATATTATCAAGGAACGCGAAGCCCCACCGAAGCGGAACGGGAAACGCTCGGATATTCCGCCGCGTGGATGCATCATAAGGGAAGAAATAAACACCATTTTGAATACTGGGTTGATGTCAATTCGAAAAGCAAACAATACGAGCCGGTGCGAATGCCGATCCGATTTGTAAAGGAAATGTTTTGCGACCGTATTGCCGCCAGCCGTACCTATCAAGGAAAAAAATATACCAACGCTTATCCGCTTTCCTATTTTTTAAAGGGGAGTGCTCGAAAGAAAATGCATCCGGATACGGCAAATCTTTTGGAAGGCTGGCTTCGCATGCTTGCCGAAAAAGGAGAAAAAGAAACTTTTCGCTGTTTGAAAAAAATTCCGAACGATCTTTCCTACGGAACCCATCCTGTGATTTGTCTTCCGTAAACCAAGCTGAAAAAGTACCTGAAAAATGACGCGATTTTTCCGAAAAAGTACCGCTTTTTCCCCGGAAAATACCGCAAAAAAAGACGGGCAATTTTGCCCGTCTTTTTCATTTTTGTTATTGATTTGAATTATTTAAAGCTATCTTTCAAGGTAACGATACGGTTGAAGGTGTTGGGATATTTGGTATCCTTGCAAAAGTATCCTGTGCGAACGAACTGGAATTGTTCTCCCACTTTTGCATCCTTCAGGGGCGGCTCCACCTTAGCGTGCTCTACAACAATTTTGGATTCGGGATTGATAAAATCGGTATAATCCTTGTCGTCCGGCTTTGCAGAGGGATTTTCCAGCGTTGTCAGATTGTTATAAAGGTGCAGGGTAACGTCCTCGCAATGCGCGGCGGAAAGCCAATGAATGGTGCCCTTGATTTTTCTGCCATCGGCAGGCATTCCGTTGCCGGTTTCCAGGTCGGCGGTGCAGTGAATTTCTTTGACCGAACCGTCGGTGTTTTTAATGACTTCATTGCATTTGACGATATAGGCACCCATCAAGCGGACTTCGCCTTCCGGTTTCATACGGAAGAACTTGGGCGGAGGAACTTCGGCAAAGTCGTCCTCGTCAATCCAAAGTTCGCGAGTAAAGGCAACCTTGCGCGTTCCGGCCTCGGAATCCTGCGGATTGTTGGATACTTCAAAATATTCGGTCTTGTCGGCAGGATAGTTGTCTACGATCACTTTGATCGGCTTTTGTACGGCAATGCGGCGCGGCGCCGTTGCGTTGAGCTCATCGCGCAGGCAGGCTTCCAGCTGGCGAATATCCACAAGGCTATCCGATTTTGCAACACCGGTTCTTCCGATGAAGTCCAAAATGGAGGAGGCGGTATAACCGCGGCGGCGCAGACCGCAAAGGGTCGGCATACGAGGATCATCCCAACCGTCTACTACGCCACCCTCGACGAGTCCGCGCAGAAAGCGCTTGGAAAGGACGGTATAAGTGATGTTCAATCGAGCAAATTCAATCTGACGGGGGAATCCGACCGGATTCCCGGGCAAATCTACATTGTCGCGTACCCAGTTGTAAAGCGGACGATGAATCTCATATTCAAGGGAGCAAAGCGAGTGCGTAATGTTTTCCAGCGCGTCCTGAATCGGGTGGGCAAAGTCATACATAGGGAAGATGCACCATTTGGTGCCCTGGCGGTGGTGTTCCACATATTTGATGCGGTAGATGACCGGATCGCGCATGCAGAAGTTGCCGGAGGCAAGGTCGATCTTTGCGCGCAGGGTATATTTGCCCTCTGGGAATTCGCCGTTTTTCATGCGCTCAAAGAGATCGAGCGATTCGGCGATGGGACGGTCACGCCAGGGAGATACTGCCGGGTGGGTCAGATCGCCGCAGTATTGCGGATCGCGGAACTGCTCGGCGGAAAGCTCGCAAACATAGGCAAGTCCTTTTTTGATCAACCCGACGGCAAGCTCGTAGTCCTTTTCAAAATAATCGGAACCATAGAAAAATCGATCATCCCAATTAAAACCGAGCCAATGGATGTCCTCCATAATTGCGTCCACGTATTCGGTATCCTCTTTTGCCGGATTGGTATCGTCCATGCGCAAATTGCAAACGCCGCCGAATTTACGGGCAGTGCCAAAGTCTACGCAGAGCGCTTTGCAATGCCCGATGTGCAAATATCCGTTGGGTTCGGGGGGAAAACGCGTATGCACCTTCATACCCGGATTGTTTGCTAAATCATCTTCGATAAAGTCCCAAATAAAGTTGCGGTCCATTGTTTCTGTCATTTTTATTTTTTCCTTTCAGAGTGAATCAATCATTGCCCGAATGCGTTTTTCTACGCGTTTTGCTCCCAAAATCTGCATAACGGCATACATATCGGGGGAATTGAGTTTGCCGGTGACGGCGACGCGCAGGAACATACTAACATCGGCAACATTGCCGGGGTATGCTTCCGGGTTTGCCTTGTATTCTTTCATATCCGAGGCATAGCCGATTTTGTCCGCTACTGCTTTGATTTTGTCAAACCAAACGTTCATTTCGTCGGCGGCGTCATAGGTCTCAAGAAACGCGGCAAGCGCCTTTTGAATATCTGCTTTGGCAAAGCGGTTTTCATACGAATCTTCAATTTGGAAGAGTTCGTCAAAGAAGAAGCCCATATAGCCCTTTGCATCTGCCCAGGTAGCGAGATCTTTACGCGGCTTTTTACCACCGCGACCAATGGCAAAGGCGGCTTTTGCCGTTTCGGAATATTTTTGGAGCAGGGCACCGAATGCCGGATCGTTTGCAAGAGCCCAAGCGGTAACCTGTTCATAAACAGTCTCTGCGCTCATGCGCGAAATAATGTTTTTGCTGACATCGTTGAGCTTGTTAAAATCGAAGAGACAACCCGAAACGCTCATCTTTTTGATGTTGAAGGGAAAATCGGTATAGGGCTTTTCGGGATTTTGCGCATGCCATTCCTCATAGTTGGAATTAAGAAGCGTCATGATATACTCGCAAACGCATTCCGGCGCGTATCCCATCCGACTGTAATCGTCCAAATTGGCGCCCATATCACGTTTGGAGAGTTTTTTCTTATTGCCGTTTTCATCCAACCGCATGATTTGCGAAATATGCAGGTATTTGGGAAGCCGAAATCCAAGGTAGCGGAAAAGCATGATGTGTTTGGCAAGGCTTGGGAGCCATTCTTCGCCGCGCACAACATGCGTGGTTCCCATCAAATGATCATCTACCGCATGGGCAAAGTGATAGGTTGGAATTCCGTCGCTCTTGAGAAGAACAAAGTCCTCGTCATTTTCGGGAATTTCCAAATTTCCGCGGACCAAATCGGTAAAGTTGGTCTTCTTTTCCGGGTTTCCGTCGGCAAGCAGGCGAAGGACGAAAGGATTGCCTGCGGCAAGATTTTCCTTGACTTCTTCAATTGTGAAATTGCGCTGTTTGAGCTGTTCTTCGCGGCGCGAATCCTGCTCGTTTTCCCAGTCGCGCGCTTTCATTTCGGCTTTTTTATCGGTCGCGTTCAGCTCGTCCAGTTCCTCCTGCGTGGTGAACACGGGATAGGCTTTTCCTTGGCGGACGAGTTGCTTTGCGTAAACATGGTAGATCGAGGCGCGCTGACTTTGTTTATACGGACCGTAAGAACCTTGATCGACAATTGTTCCTTCCGGACCGATGACGGCGCCTTCATCAAAATGTACGCCGTAACGCGCCAGCGTACGGATCAATCCTTCTGCCGCACCTTCCACCTCTCGTTTTGCGTCTGTATCCTCAATGCGCAGATAGAATACGCCGCCCGACTGATGCGCCAAACGTTCGGCAATGGTGGCAGGGAAAAGTCCGCCGAAATGCACGAATCCGGTGGGACTTGGTGCAAATCTCGTTACTTTTGCGCCCTCCGGCAAATTGCGCGGCGGATATTTTTCCTCCATCTCCTCGGGCGTTTCGGTTATGTTCGGGAACAACAGTTCCGCAAGTATTTGATAATCCATATTTTAAAAACCTCATCCTAAAATATTCAAATAATTATTATACCATCTTTTTCCGTCTTTGTCTATAAGTTTCGAAGAAAAAATCCGAGGAAATCCTCGGATTTTTCGGTATTTTCCTATTTTTCTTTATGGTCTCGGTCACTTTCGGGGTACTGAAATTTGAAAAGCCCGGTAAATTTCTTGTCTTTCGTTCCTAAAACATATGCGATCAAGCAGGTGAGAAGCGCCGGGATTGGGAGCAACAAATAAATCCACCAAAAGGAATTGAGCGGAATATCTCCTGCAACGTGATTGGCAAGAACTCCTGTATACATTCCTTCAATTAAAACAGCAATCGACGCGCAAACGCCGCCGATCTTATTGAAAACGGAAAGATCGGTCAACGAACCGAGCATGATAAAGATTCCTAATATAAAGTTAATTGAGTTTGCAAAAAGGGAAATCCAAAGTCCTGTCAGCGATTGTTTCTCTTTTCTGCCGTTGTCAATGGCAATTTTATCGCGAAAACCGATTTCCCACGTCATGGTATAAAGCAGAAACAGATAGAATGCAATCGCAAAACCGCTGGTAACATTTCGCAAAACAGGATTCTGCGCCTTTCCGGCGGCAAGCGCGAGGACAAAACCGAAAATCGCCGTTGCAAACTGGTTGAGGAACATTTTTACCGCGTCGTAGGAGTGCTCGCTCAAAAATTTTTTCACAGATTTTATTCCTCCCCGAAAAAAGGATTTAAACTACCTTTATCATAACAGTATTATAACATGCAAATGAAAAAAAACAACCGATTGAGGTGAAAATTTACAATTTCGCAACCAAATCGCAAAAAAGTGTTGAAAAATCGGGGGAGCTGTTGTAAAATGATATAGAAAGATACAAAAAACAAAAAATAGAAAAAAGAAAAAAGGGAGGTATGGTGATGTCTGAAATTTCTGTTGGCGAATTCTCGCCCATCATTCAGGAATATGCCTCCTATAAACTCTCCATTCAAGGTTGTTCGCGCAAAACCGTTGAGGAATACCTTTTGGATTTGCGTACTTTTTTTCGCTTTTTGATTGCGCGTGAAAAAAAGATCGATATGGAAAGCGACGATTTTTTAGAGATCGACGTTCGCTCCATCGGTTTAGAAGAGATCAAAAAGATCCATACCGAGGATATTTACGAATTTTTGTTTTATACCAACCGTGACCGCGGCAATCAATGGGCGGCGCGCGCACGCAAACTCTCCGCCATTCGCTCGCTATTCAAATATTTGGTTGTCCGGCGGCATTATTTAGATCACAATCCGGCGGCGGATATTGATTCTCCGAAACCGAAAAAAACACTTCCGAAAGTGTTGACTTTGGAGGAATCGCTCCGGCTTTTGAACGCGGTGGAAACCGATTCGGAATCCCCCTTCCGGACACGCGATTTTGCCATTCTGACGCTTTTTCTCAACTGCGGAATGCGTGTTTCGGAGCTTGTCGGAATCAATGTTACCGATCTCGATCCTGAGCTTCGTTCTTTACGTGTAACCGGAAAAGGGAACAAGGAACGCGTTGTTTATCTGAATCAGGCGTGTGCACAGGCGTTAAGCGCGTATATTTCAGAGCGAAAAAGCCCGCAATACGAACACGTGCGTGACCGCGCGCTCTTTTTAAGCCGATTGGAAAAGCGTATCAGTGTCAAAACAGTTCAAGCAATGGTTTATAAATATTTGGAACGAGCCGGGTTGGAGGCAAAGCATTATTCGGTGCACAAACTGCGCCATACCGCCGCAACGCTGATGTATCAGTCGGGGCAGGTGGATGTTCGCGTCCTGAAGGAAATTCTTGGGCACGAGCAACTCAACACCACGCAAATTTACACGCATGTCGACAACCGCAATATGGAAGATGCAATGGCGCACAATCCGCTTGCCGGACATAAGCCGCTTTCCAAACGCGGATTTGTAAAGACGGCTTCCGTAGACGATGATTCGGACACCTGAAAAATATAACCGAAAAATTTGAAAAAAATTAAAAAAAGGGCTTGCAATTTCAAAACGGGTATGCTATAATATACCCGTTGCACGTTTGGAGGCATAGCTCAGTTGGTTAGAGCGCATGCTTGACATGCATGAGGTCATTGGTTCAACTCCAATTGTCTCCACCATCAAAAGAGAGCGGTTTGTTAAGCAAACCGCTCTCTTTTGAACAATTTGAACAATAAGTTAGATATCTCCTGTTCTTCGGAATAGGATTTTTTCATATATCTGTCGCTCGCTTCATATATCCTACTATAACACGAACACAAAATGATAGTAAGGAGAATGAAGATGAACCGCAAAAAAAGTTTTTTCGTATTGTCTGCGTTTTTGGCTTGCCTGATTTTTTTAACCCCACTGAAGATCTTCGGAGTAAGCATTCCTACGGTCGAAACCTATGGACCAACCGTTGAAGTAATGAAAAGCAATCTGCTTGCCTCGCAAACGGCAAATCTTTCGCAGGAAGACCTGCTTCTTAACTGCAAAAGCGCTGTTTTGATGGAAGCGACAACCGGAAAAATTTTGTATGAGCAGAACTCCGAAGAAGCGCTTCCGCCGGCGTCTGTAACAAAAGTTATGACGCTTTTATTGATTATGGAAGCAGTTGATTCGGGTGTTATTCATTTGGAGGATCAAGTTACTGTTTCGGCAAACGCGGCTTCTATGGGCGGCTCTCAAGTTTTTTTGAAGGAAGGCGAGCAGATGATGCTGGAAGACCTTCTCAAAAGCGTTGTAATTGCCTCGGCAAACGATGCCGCCGTTGCCCTTGCCGAATATGTTTGCGGCAATATTCCGGCTTTCGTTTCGCGTATGAACGAGCGCGCGGCGCAGCTTGGAATGAATAGTACGCATTTTGAGAACGTGACCGGATTGGACGATACGGTAGAGAATCACAAAATCAGTGCAAAAGATATCGCCATTATGTCGCGCGCATTGATTGAGCACAAAACGATTTTGAAATACAGTTCCATTTGGATGGATACCATTCGCGACGGTGCGTTCGGTTTAACAAATACCAATCGCCTTGTTCGATTTTATCCCGGTTGCACCGGACTGAAAACGGGTTCGACATCCAAAGCCGGATTTTGCGTCAGTGTAACGGCGGAACGCGAAAATCTTTCGTTGATTTGCGTCATTATGGGTGCGGAATCACGAGATATTCGGAATGCCGCCGCAGCATCCTTGCTGGATTGGGGATTTGCAAACTATGCGCTCTATACTGCTCCGGCAGGGGAATGCGCTCCGGTTAAAGTGATTGGCGGAACGCTGGGCGAATGTCCGCTTTCCTACGCGCAGTTTTCCTGCGTTTTGCCGAAAGAACAGGTCGGAAAGGTAACCCGATCGGAAATTCTTCCCAAAACCGTTTCCGCTCCGGTCGCCGGAGACGGAGAGGTTGGTTCAGTCATTTTCAAAGTCGGAGAAGAAGAGATCGGAAAAGTGCCGGTTGTTGCCTCTGTTTCGGTTCCCAAAATCGGTTTTTTGGAAATATTGAAACGATTGGTCATTGATTTTTTGGTTTTATAAACACGAATGAAACTATTTATACTTTTTTGTTGAAAAAACATGGAAAAACAGTTGCATTTTTAAAAGAAAAGGTGTATAATTATTTCTACTAATTTTTTTGCAAAGAAAAGGAAGCGAAAAACCATGTCTATTCAACTGAACACACACTACCTGGAGTCCTTTATCAAATCGCACGAATACGAGCAGATTGCTCCGCAGATTCGCTATGCCGATCAGATTTTGCGCGAAAAGAGCGGTCCCGGCAATCAATTTCTCGGTTGGGTCGATCTGCCGAAAAATTACGATAAAGAAGAATTTGCACGCATTGAAAATGCTGCCGAAAAAATCAAAAAAACCTGTCAGGTGTTGGTTGTTATCGGAATCGGCGGTTCCTACCTCGGCGCTCGTGCAGTAATTGAATTTTTACGCTCGCCGAATTACAATTTGCTGAAGAAGGATACCCCGAACATCTATTTTGCCGGAAACAGCATCAGTGCTGATTCTCTAAACGATCTTCTCGCCCTTTGTGAGGGAAAAGATATCTGCGTTAACGTCATTTCCAAATCCGGAACCACTACCGAACCGGCGGTTGCTTTCCGCGTTTTCCGCAACCTTTTGGAAAAGAAATATGGCAAAGAGGGCGCAAGAGAGCGTATTTTCGTTACCACCGATCGCGCACGCGGAACGCTGAAACAGTTTTCCACCGAGGCAGGATACGAAACGTTTGTTGTGCCGGATGATGTTGGCGGACGGTTCTCGGTACTGACCGCCGTTGGACTTCTTCCCATTGCCGTTGCCGGTATTGATATCAAGAAATTGATGGAAGGCGCCGCAGCCGCAATGGAGAAATATACGTCGCCTGAGCTGGATAAAAACGATTGCTATCTTTACGCGGCGATTCGCAATATTCTGTTCCGCAAAGGAAAAAACATTGAAATCCTTGCCGGATACGAGCCGTTTGCGCTTCTTTTCAACGAATGGTGGAAACAGCTTTACGGTGAAAGCGAAGGAAAAGACGGTAAGGGCATTTATCCTGCGTCGGTCATTTTTTCCACCGATTTGCATTCCTTGGGGCAGTACATTCAGGACGGTAACCGAATTTTGTTCGAAACCGTTTTAAACATTCAGGATACAAAAAAATCTTTTGAGATTCCGAACGATCCGGCGAACATTGACGGATTGAATTTCCTTTCCGGTAAAGATTTGGACGACGTGAAGAGAACTGCAACGCTGGCAACCGTCCTGGCACATGTAGACGGCGGTGTTCCCAATATCCTGATTGATTTGGATGAACGCAACGAATATACGCTTGGCGAGCTGATTTATTTCTTTGAACTTGCCTGCGCGATTTCCGGTTACGTACTCGGAGTGAATCCCTTTGATCAGCCGGGCGTGGAATCCTATAAGAAAAATATGTTTGCGTTGCTCGGAAAACCCGGATACGAAGAGATGCGCGAAGAATTGAACAAACGATTGACATTTTGAGAAAAAAACGTGAATTCCTGTAAAACCCCTTGACTTTTTAGGCAGGAATTGGTATAATAAAAATACAGAAACGATTTCTTGAATCGATTCTGACTTGTATGGGAGGTACACCAAATGTTAAAGTTGATTGTCGGCGTAAAAGGAACGGGCAAGACCAAAACCCTGATCAATCTTGTAAACGGTGCTCTGGAGGTTACAAAAGGAGACGTTGTTTGCATTGAAAAGGGAACCAAACTCAGATATGATATTAAGCCCACGGCTCGTTTGATCAATGCTGATGAATATATGATCTCTGACGGTCAATCTCTTTTCGGCTTTATCGCCGGAATCATTGCCAGCAACCACGACGTTACCGATTTGTTTGTCGACGGCACTCTGAAGATTTGCAACGGCGACGTTTCGATCTTTGAAAAATTGGCGCAAGAGCTTGCGCTTCTTGTCGGAAAAGCAGGTATCAACCTCACGCTTTCGGTATCTATGCCGGAAGAGGATGTTCCCCAATCCGTCAAAGCGTTGCTCTAAGGTATAATTCGGTTTTAAAAAACCGCAGTTCTCTGATTAGAACTGCGGTTTTTTGTGGAAAGTACCGTAAAAAATGTTAAAAATACTAAAAAAGGAGGCATGCCCACATGATTCTCATCATTGCCGAAAAACCCAGCCTCGGGCGCAATATCGCTGCCGGGATTGGGCAAATGCAACGACGGGACGGATACCTGGAAGGACAAGGGTATCTGATCACATGGGCGTTCGGTCACCTTTTTTCTTTATGCGATATTGAAACCTATCGCCCCCAGCCAAACGGATCGACACGGTGGACCATGCAGAACCTTCCTTGCTTTCCAGAGCAGTTCCGCTTTGAACTTCGAAAAGGGGAAAATAAGAAAGCGGATCCGGGAACCGTTAAACAATTCGGAATCATTTCAACGCTTTGCAATCGTCCGGATGTGGATACCATTGTTAACGCAGGGGACGCTGACCGGGAAGGCGAAATTATCGTACGTCTATGTATTCAGAACGCGTTAAAAACGCCGAAATCGCTCAAACGGCTTTGGTTGCCCGATCAAACGCCGCAAACGGTTGCTTCGGCTCTGCAAGATTTGAAAGACGAAAGTGAATATGATCTCCTTGCCGCAGAAGGTTATGCAAGAACGTTTATTGACTGGCTTTACGGCGTGAATCTGACGCGCTATGCAACTATCCGAACCGGACGGCTTTTGCGTGTCGGTCGCGTGATCATTCCGATTGTAAAAGCGATTTATGACCGTGACCTTGCAATTCGAAATTTTGTTCCAAGCATTTATTATGCCGCTGTCAGCAAGGAAAAGACTAACGGGGAAGAAATTGAACTGATTTCCAAAACCAAATTTGAAAAAGATCAGCTTCAAAAGGCGAAAGAACTTTGCCGTTTATATAACGAAACCGGCGCAGTTGTCACCGGGGTCAAGCATAAAAAAGAAACGCTTTTTGCCGGAAAACTTTATTCACTTTCCAAACTGCAAAATTTTTTGGGCAAGAAATATAAAATGTCCATGAAAGAGAGTTTGGAAATCGTTCAAACCCTTTACGAGCGCGGCTTTTTGACCTATCCGAGAACCAACTCGGAATATCTTGCAACCGCTGAAAAAGACAAAATTCGGCAAATTCTTGCCGGTTGCCGTAAAATTGGATACCCGGTCAAATTCAAGGACAGCAAATGGATTTTCGACGACAGCAAGATCGAATCGCACTCGGCGCTTACACCGACATATAAGATTCCAACGAAAGATCAGCTCTCCGAAAAGGAAATGCAGGTGTATTCCACTGTTTTTCGCCGGTTTGTCGCCGTTTTCTGCGAGGAAGACTGCGTCGTTTCCAAAACGGAGATTTCCATTGCCGTCGGTGAGCTGGAAACCTTTTTGCTTAAGGGAATGATCATGCTGGAAAAAGGCTGGACGAAATACGACGATTATACGCAAAAAGATAAAATTCTTCCCGATCTCAAAAAAGGGGATTCTGTCAATATCAATTTCCAACCAAAGGAAAAGGAAACAACGCCGCCGAAACACTATACCATTGAAACGCTGAACAACTATTTGAAAAATCCGTTCAAAGAGGAAAAAAGCGCCGCAAAAGAATCGGATGCAGAGGGAACCGAAGACGACAGCGCTGACTATAAGGCGATTTTTGAAGGGTTGGAACTTGGAACCGAAGCAACCCGAACGGGAATTATCGACAATGCGCGCAAAAGTGCCTATATCGATCTGAAAAAAGACGTTTATACCATTTTGCCGGGCGGAGAATTTTTGATTGAATCCCTTGTGCAAATGCAGATCAATATGGATAAATACAAAACCTCTCAACTCGGACAGGCATTAAAAAAAGTATACCACGGAACCATGCGCGTGGAGGAAAGTGTTGCGCTGGCGCAGGCAGAGATTGCCGAGGTGTTTGCAAGAGATCCCGATCCGATTGACTCTGTCATTGGGAAATGTCCGCTTTGCGGCGGAGAAGTCAGACGTAACAACTCCTTTTACGGGTGTTCAAACTATAAAACCAACGGATGTAAATTCTCGATCAACACGGTGATCTGCGGAAAAATGATTCCTGTTGTGCAAGTTCAAAAATTGCTTGCCGAAGGGAAAACAGACGTTATGGAAGGCTTTGTATCTCCGCGTTCCGGAAAATCCTTCAGCGCCGCGTTTGTTTTAAAGGACGGAAAAGCTGTTTTTGAGTTTCCGGCACGTTCCGCATTTCCGGCAACACAACCGCAGGAGCCTCCCATGGGTGTCGGTGGGGAAGCCCCTCCGCCATTAGAACCGCCGGAAATTTAAAAAATTATGAAAAAAAAAGAAGGGAAAAGCATTGCTTTTCCAAAAGGAATTTGATATAATCTATAGTGGAAAAATTTGTGAAAGGAAGTGAAGAGAAATTGCCCGAAATGAATTTGCAAACCGTTGCATTGATCGACTTTATTGAGAAAAGTCCCACTGCATTTCACACAACCGAGAATTTTGCAAAAATGCTGGAAGAAAACGGATTTGAACGTTTGGATGAGGCGAGAGAATGGAAGCTGATTCCCGGAAAAGCCTACTATCTTACGCGCAATCTCTCCTCTGCAATCGCCTTTCGCATTCCAGAACAAACGCCCAATCGGATTTTGATTGCCGCAACGCACTCCGATTCGCCTATGTTCAAGCTAAAGGAAAACTTTGAATCGGTTTCTTTTGATCAATACTTGAAATTCGATACCGAAGTCTACGGCGGCACGATTCTTTCCACTTGGTTGGATCGTCCTTTGTCGATTGGTGGGCGCGTAATTCTTAAGAAAAACGGTTTTTTTACGGTAAAAACGGTAAAAATCGATCGTGATCTTGCGCTGATCCCAAATGTTGCTATCCATTTGAACCGCGAAATCAACAACGGTTTTTCCTATAATCCTGCAGTAGATCTTATGCCGCTTGCAGGCGAATCAAAAACGAATGGTACGCTGTTTGAGGAAATTGCAAATCTGCTTGCCTGCAACAAAGAAGAAATTGTCGGAGCCGATCTCTTTCTGTATAACAACATGAAGGGAACGATTTGGGGACTTGGAAACGAATTTTTCTCGGCACCGCGCATTGACAATTTGATGTGCGCATTTGGAACGATGAAAGCTTTTTTAGAAGCCGAAGGACAACCCGATTCCCTGAATCTTTGGTTCTGCGCTGACAACGAGGAAGTCGGAAGCGACACAAAGCAGGGGGCAGGTTCCGCCTTTCTGCGCGACACGATTGAACGTATTGCATCCGCTTTGAAAATCAACGCCGTGCAACTTTTGGCTTCCGGTTTTATGGTTTCCGCCGATAACGGACATGCCCGGCACCCCAATCATCCCGAACTGTGCGATCCGCTCAATACGCCGCATTTGAACGGCGGAATCGTCGTCAAGGCGAACGCAAACCAGCGCTATGCCACCGACGGGATTTCGGCGGCTGTTTTTGAGGAAATCTGTAAGCATGCGAGCGTTCCGGTTCAGTCGTTTGCCAATCGAAGCGACCTGCGCGGCGGCTCCACGCTGGGCAGTATTTCCAATACGAAGGTTCCTGTCAAAACCATTGACATCGGTATGGCGCAACTCGCAATGCATTCGTCGTATGAAACGGCGGGGGCGAAGGATCTCGACTATTTGATTGCCGGAATAAAAGCATTCTATTCGGCAAAGATCAACAGCTCCAATGACCAAACACTCACCGTTGAATTTTAATTTTCAGAAAGAGGCATATTATGTATAAGCAGGGATTTGACAACGATCTGTATATCAAAACACAATCTGAACATATCCGCGAGCGCATTCATCTTTTCGGCGGCAAGCTCTATCTGGAATTCGGCGGCAAGCTCTTTGACGACTATCATGCCTCGCGCGTTCTTCCCGGATTCGCACCGGATAGCAAAATTCGCATGCTGATCCAGCTCAAGGAGCAGGCGGAAATCGTTATCGTCATTAACTCCAACGATATTGAAAAGAATAAGGTGCGCGGCGATTTGGGAATTACCTACGATCTGGACGTTTTGCGCCTGATTGACGCATTCCGCAGTTTCGGGCTTTACGTTGGAAGCGTTGTTCTTGCCCGTTGGCAGGATCAGCCGGCGGCAATCAAATTTCGCAAACGGCTGGAAGCACTCGGCGTAAAAGTTTATCGGCATTATACTATTCCGGGATATCCATTCAATATTCAGGGTATTCTCTCCGAAGAGGGATTCGGAAAGAATGACTATATCGAAACATCGCGCTCTCTCGTCGTTGTCACCGCACCCGGACCGGGAAGCGGCAAAATGGCAACCTGCTTAAGTCAGCTTTACCACGATCATAAACGCGGAATTCCTTCCGGCTATGCAAAATTTGAAACCTTCCCAATTTGGAATCTTCCGCTCAACCACCCGGTCAACGTGGCGTATGAAGCCGCAACCGCCGACCTCAAGGATGTTAATATGATCGACCCTTTCCATCTGGAAGCATACGGCAAAACCGCCGTCAATTACAACCGCGATATTGAAATTTTTCCAGTGCTGAATACCATTTTGGGGAGGGTCAGCAATTCTCCGTATCGTTCGCCTACCGATATGGGCGTCAATATGGCAGGATACTGCATTTTTGACGACGCCGCCGTTTGCGAAGCAGCAAACCGAGAAATCATTCGCCGTTATTATAACGCCGCCTGCAACCGACGCAAAAACGGTGGTGCCGTGGATGAGAACAACGACGTTGAAAAGCTCGAATTGATTATGGAAAAAGCCGGATTAAGTATTGCCGACCGTTCTGTAGCCGTTGCCGCAAACGAAAAAGCAAAGGCAACCGGAAAGCCTGCCGCCGCCATTGAATTGCCCGACGGACAGCTGATTACCGGAAAGACTTCGCGCCTGCTCGGCGCCGCTTCCGCCGCGCTTTTGAATTCTCTCAAAACGCTGGCAGACATTGACGATCGGATTGATTTGATTTCTCCCGAGATCCTGGAGCCGATTACCCATTTGAAAGTGGACGTTCTCGGTAGCCGGAATCCGCGCTTACATATCAATGAACTTTTGATTGCGCTTTCCATTTGTGCCGTCAGCGATTCTGTTGCCGCAAAGGCGATGGATCAGCTTGGAAAACTTCGCAAATGCGAAATGCATTCCTCGGTCATTCTTTCGGAAAGCGACGTCCATACGCTCAAAAAGATCGGCATTAATCTGACCTGCGAGCCGGTTTACGAAAGCAAACGCCTTTTCCACGGCTGCTGATCAGATTTCAAATCAGTCAGGAAGGAGGAAACGGGAATGGCAACTCTATTTGACTATCTTCGTTGGCGCGGAGACCTGACTTTTGAGGAAGCGCCGCAGAATGAGGTAGACCTTTTGATTTTCTCGCTCCTTTCCTATATCGACTACTCGAATTATGTTCCTTTTGAATTTGGAGAAGCACCTGTTTCTTTGCAAGGCGTTGCAAATGCATTCTTTGCGGATAACCCCAATCCAAAGAAAGAAGACCTCGGTTTTTTGATCCCCAAAGACGTTTTTAAACTCTTTCGTGCGGTTCCCAAAACCAAGCGTTTTTGCAATGTTCAAATGTTTGGCTTTGTCAACGAGATCGATGTGACAAGGGAAATGCAATTTTCGGCGGTTACATTTCTGCTCAACAAAAAAGAGACGGTAATTGCCTTTCGCGGAACCGACGATACGTTGGTCGGCTGGAAAGAGAACCTCAACATGAGTTTTCTGCCGGTCGTTCCGGCGCAAGAGCGCGCTGCGGAATATCTGAATGCCGTTGCAAAAGTCAGAAAAAACGGAACCATCTCGCTTGCGGGGCATAGCAAAGGCGGCAATCTTGCCATTTATGCCGGTGTTCGATGCGAAAAAACGATTCAATCGCGAATTTTCGGAATTTGGAATTATGACGGTCCCGGATTTAAAAAGGAAATGCTGACAGATCCCGACTATTTGAAATTGCGCCCTCGGGTGCATACGTTGATTCCTCAATCTTCTATCGTTGGAATCCTCTTGGAGCATGATGACGACGCAACCGTGGTGCAAAGTCGTCAGGTCGGCGTACTCCAGCACGACGCTTTTTCCTGGAATGTGATGGGCGGTTCTTTCCTTTATCTACCGAAAGATGCCGGAAACAATCGACAAAACGATAAAATTATCAATCAATGGATCCGCGAACTTTCCCCCGAACAGCGAAAACAATTCTCGGAGGCTTTGTTCCAAATTTTCTATTCTGATCATGCGCTGACGGTTACTGATCTTGCCTCACCGCAAAACAAGTGGTTTTTCCGCAGTTTGAAGTTGGATCCGAAAGTTCGAAAAGTCGTTATCAAGACGATCTCCTCTTTTATGGGTGAAAGCGCTAAAGGCGTTTGGAATGAAATGTTAAAAAAGAGAAAAAAAGAAGAAACCGATTGATTTTTTTGGAAAATACCAAAAAAAGCGGTGTGACCAACAGGTTCACACCGCTTTTTTCATTTAATTCTTTTTCCTTTTCGGTTGTTCTGCGTCACCGAAAAAATTTAACTGATCGGAAGCGGACGCGTTTTTCATCGGAATACCGAGATGTTCGTAGGCAAGCCGCGTCACACATCTGCCGCGAGGGGTACGGCTCAAAAAGCCGATTTGCATCAGGTAAGGCTCGTATACATCCTCCAGCGTGATTGCTTCCTCACCGACGGTTGCCGCCAGCGTTTCCAATCCAACAGGACCGCCGTCATAAAATTTGATGATGGTTTCCAGCATTCTGCGGTCAACGTTATCCAGTCCAAGGGCGTCGATTTCCAATCGGTTCAACGAAAATTTGACGATTTCGGAATTGATCTTTCCGTCGCCTTCCACCTGTGAAAAATCACGGACGCGCTTCAGCAGACGGTTTGCTATACGCGGCGTACCGCGCGAGCGACGGGCAAGTTCCACCGAGCCTTCATCGGAAATCTCCACTCCGAGAATTCCTGCACTCCGCCGAATGATTTGCGCCAGTTCTTCCGGTGTGTAAAGTTCCAACTTCAGAACAACGCCGAAACGGTCGCGCAACGGGGTTGTCATTTGACCTGCGCGAGTGGTTGCGCCGATCAAGGTAAAACGGGGAAGGTCAATGCGGATACTGCGCGCCGCCGGTCCTTGCCCAATGATGATATCCAGCGCGTAATCTTCCATTGCCGGGTAGAGAATTTCCTCTACCGAACGGGATAGACGATGAATCTCGTCAATAAAGAGTACGTCGCCCTCGTTAAGATTGGTCAAAATGGCGGCAAGATCACCTTGCTTTTCAATTGCCGGACCCGAAGTAACGCGGATATTGACCCCCATTTCAGCCGCAATAATATTGGAAAGCGTGGTTTTACCAAGTCCGGGAGGTCCGTACAAAAGAACGTGATCAAGCGCCTCACCGCGCTTTTTCGCAGCTTCGATATAAACCTTCAGGTTTTCCTTGACCTTCGTTTGTCCGACATATTCGTCCAAGTGTTTGGGGCGAAGAGAAAAGTCTACGTCTGAATCTTCAGGCGTAACTCCTGTACTCACGATCCGGTTCTCAAAATCAAACTCGGTGCTTTCAATATCCATTTTTGTTTTCCCCCTGTATTCAAGTTCCCGGACGCATCAGTTTTTTGAGCGCCAGACGGATCATTTCCTGCAATTCCATTGTCGGATCCAAATCTTTGAGCGCTGCCATCGCTTCCGAACGGGAATACCCAAGCACAACAAGCGCGTCGATCGCTTCGGAAACCGCAGTTCTTGCGGTAATTTTGCCGCTCGGAACCGCTGTAGATGTCAGCTTTTCAAATTCTTTGCCGGATTCTTTCATCAGCTTGTCCTTCAATTCCAAAATAATCCGCGCGGCAGTTTTCGGTCCGATTCCGTTTGCTGTTCCGATGGTCTTTTTATCGTCGGTACAAACGGCGATGGCGAATTTTTCGGGGGTCATTGCCGAAAGGATCGAGATTGCCGCTTTGGGACCAACGCCGGAAACTGTGATTAACAGCTTAAAAGTATTTAATTCGGTTTGTGTGGAGAAGCCGAACAACTCAACGTCGTCTTCCCGAACGGCAAGGTAAGTATATAGCTTTACTGTTTGTTCGTTTTTAGAATGAATAGAGGGAAGCGCCTGATAGGTCGTCGTGCTGATCGTAAGCTTATATCCGACGCCGCCACAGTCAATTACGGCAACTCCGTTTTCCGAATAGGCAAGTTTTCCGCAAAGATAATAAAACATAAGTCGCCCCCCAAAAGCAATTTGTCATGATTTTATTTTTCAGTTGATTTCCGCAGGAAATGTTTTCTTGATGGCTTTTTCCAGTTTAACGCGCTCCAGGGTCATGTCTCTTCCGCAGGTCTCGCAAACAATCCGAACATCAGAACCGACGCGAAGAACGCGAAAGATATCTCCGCCGCAGGGGTGCGGTTTTCGCAACTGTAAACGGTCGTTGAGATGGATCGGTTTGATCTGCATAAAATACCGCCCTCCGGGATCTTTTTTTCTATTATAACATAAAATAAAGGTACTGTCCACCGAAATTTTGTATTTTTTCATGTTTTTTAAAAAAATGAGCAGAATCCGTTTGACTTATTTACATAATTGTGATATAATTTTAAATGGAAAATTATAGATAGAAAGGGGAAAGCCATGCGCATTCTCGGAATCGACCCCGGACTTGCCATCGTTGGTTGGGGTGTGATCGAATATCAGAACGCCAAAGTTCTGCCGGTTGCCTACGGTTCAATTCGAACGCCGAAAGATACGCCTACGGAAGATCGGCTTTCCATGATCTATGATGGAATGCAACAGCTCATTGAACGGTATCATCCCGACGAAATGTCAATTGAGGAACTGTTTTTTACCAACAATATCACAACCGGCATTCGCGTTGCCGAGGCGCGCGGTATTTGTTTGCTTGCGGCAAAACAGGCAAATCTTCCGCTGCAGGAATACACGCCGATGCAAATTAAGCAAGCGGTGGTCGGCTACGGAAAAGCCGAAAAAATGCAAGTGATTGCCATGGTGACCTCTTTGCTCGGGCTGAAAGAACCCCCAAAACCGGATGATACCGCCGACGCGCTTGCCATTGCCATTTGCCATGCGCACAGCGGAGCTTCGCGCCTGGCGCCTTACTTTAACAAACGACTTTGAGGGCAGGATAGAAGATGTTTACAACCGACCAATGGAAAGACTATGAACTTTTGGATACCTCGGACGGCGAGCGCCTGGAGCGCTGGGGAAAGCTGATCCTCATTCGCCCCGATCCGCAGATCATTTGGCACGGCGCGGCAAAACATCCGCTTTGGAAAAAAGCGGACGGCATTTACCGCCGCTCCAATACCGGCGGCGGAAAATGGGTAAAGAACGATTTGCCCGAATCTTGGAATATCTCTTACGGTTCTTTGCGTTTCGTTCTGCGCCCGATGGGATTTAAACATACCGGACTTTTTCCGGAACAGGCTGCAAACTGGGATTGGTTTTCCGCTTTGATCCGCAACGCAAACCGTTCTATTAAAGTTTTGAACCTTTTTGCCTATACCGGCGGCGCAACGGTTGCCGCGGCGGCGGCAGGCGCTTCGATCGTTCATGTAGACGCCGCAAAAGGAATGGTTGCGCAGGCAAAAGAAAACGCCGCTCTCTCCGGACTTGCCGACGCCCCGATCCGCTATATCGTAGACGACTGCAAGAAATTTGTTGAGCGCGAAATTCGTCGAGGAAACAAATATGACGGAATTATTATGGACCCACCCTCCTACGGCAGAGGTCCCGGCGGCGAAGTTTGGAAGTTGGAAGAGAGCATTGACGAACTGATCTCTTTAACTGCGCAGCTTCTCTCCGAAAAACCGCTCTTTTTCTTAATCAACTCCTATACGACCGGCCTTTCGCCTTTGACAATGCAATACCTTCTTGAGCTGAAAGTCCGTTCCCGTTTCGGCGGAAAGATTGAGGCAGAAGAGCTTGGATTGCGCGTAACGCAGACCGGTGCCTATCTTCCTTGCGGCGCGGCAACTCGTTGGAGTGCCGATTGACCGTTTTTTGACGACAAATAGAAAGGAACCTATCCAAATTGTCAAATGCATTTATTCACGCGGAAAATCTCGCGTTTACCTATAAAGGCTCCGGGGGAGCCGAGGATATTCCGGCGTTAAAGGGAATCACACTGGATATTCAAAAAGGCGAATTTGTTGCCGTTCTCGGGCATAACGGCTCGGGCAAATCCACCTTTGCAAAGCTTCTGAACCTGATTTTAGAGCCAACCGGCGGAACACTCTCGGTTGCAGGATTCGATCTTTCCAAGGGGGATCTTACGGAAGAGGATTTAATCGCTTTGCGCCGTCGCGTCGGCATGGTCTTTCAAAACCCGGATAATCAGCTTGTTGCAACCATCGTGGAAGACGACGTGGCGTTTGGACCGGAGAATCTCGGCGTTCCGATGCCCGAGCTACGCGAGCGCGTAGAAAATGCGCTCTCTGCGGTTGGAATGAGCGAATATGCCTCCAGCGAGCCGCACCATCTTTCGGGGGGACAGAAACAGCGTATTGCGATTGCCGGCATTCTTGCCATGAAACCGGAATGCGTCATCTTTGATGAAGCGACTGCCATGCTGGATCCCGTTGGTCGCAAAGAGGTTTTGGATACGATTCGCCGCTTGAACCGCGAGGATGGAATGACGGTTGTTCACATTACGCATTATATGAACGAGGCGGCGCTTGCCGACCGAATTATCGTGATCAACGACGGAACCGTTCTCATGCAGGGAACCCCCGATGAAGTTTTTTCCAAACGGAATGAACTTCGCGCCGTTGGCTTGGAGGTTCCGCAGTGCGCCGAATTGATCCACCGCCTGCGCGAGAGCGGAATTCCGCTCGGAAATGATAATATTTCCTCCGTGGCAGGTTGCGCCGAACTGATCCTCAAATCCTTTGCAAAGGGAGACGCCGCAAATGGGTAAAATCGTTTTGGACCATGTGAGTTATATTTATAACGCCGGAACTCCTTTTGAAAAAAAGGCGCTCGACGATGTCAGTCTCTCCATCAAAGCAAACTGCATTACCGGCGTTATCGGTCATACGGGATCGGGTAAATCTACCATGATGATGCTTCTCAACGGGCTTTCCGCGCCGACATCCGGAAAAATTTTGTTGGATGGATATAACATTAACGCAACGCTGAAGGAAATTCTTCCCGAATGGTTAAAGTTGCCGGAATACGCAAATATGCGGAAAAGTACTGCAAAAAAAGAAATCAAAGCAGAGCTTTTGAAAAGAAAAAAAACGCTCTGCTTTCGCGTCGGACTTGTTATGCAGTATCCGGAATATCAGCTTTTTGAAGAAACGGTTTATAAGGATATTGCCTATGGACCGAAAAACATGGGACTTTCCGACGAGGAGATTAAGGAACGCGTTTATGAGGCGATTCGTTTCAGCGGTTTGGATCAATCCGTTCTGCAAAAATCGCCATTTGACTTATCCGGCGGTCAAAAGCGACGCGTTGCGATTGCCGGCGTAATTGCCATGCGACCGGAAGTACTCGTACTGGATGAGCCTGCGGCAGGTCTTGATCCGCGCGGCAGAGAGCAGATTTTGGAAGAAGTTCGCAACTATCAAAAAGCAACCGGTTCTACCGTTATCATGGTCAGCCACAGCATGGAGGATATGGCGGAGTATTGTCAAAATATGATTGTTTTGGCACATTCCGAGCTGATTGCACAGGGGAGCACGCAAGAGGTATTTTCCAATGTCTCCTTGCTGGAAGGTACAGGATTGGATATTCCGCAAATTACACAATTGATCCAGTGCCTGAAAGCGCGCGGAATGGATCTTCCCGACGATATTTACACCGTTGACCGCGCCGCGCAACTGCTAAAAGATCTTTATCGAAAAAACAAAGGAACGATTTGATGAAAAGTATCGCATTCGGACAATATTATCCAACCGATTCACCCATCCACAAAATGGATCCGCGCGCAAAGGTGATTTTGACCATCCTCTATATCGTTTGCACCTTTTTGTGCAAAAATGTTCTGGCTTTCGCGGCGCTCCTTGTTTCGGCAATTTTGATAACGCTGCTCAGCAAGGTTCCTTTGCGCATGGTTCTGCGCTCTCTTCGCCCTTTGATCGTGATTCTTGCATTTACGTCCTTGATTAACGTGTTTATGACCAAAGGGGAACACCTGCTGACGCCAAATTGGCAAATCCCGTTTTGGGGCGGAAATGTTTGGCATATTCAGATTTACGAAGAAGGACTTTGGAACGCGCTTTTTATGATTCTTCGAATCGTTGTCCTTTTAATCGGAACTTCAATTTTGCTGTCCTATACCACAACGCCTATTGCGCTGACCGACGCGCTCGAACGCCTGATGAAACCGCTGAAACTGATTCGCGTACCTGTGCACGATATTGCCATGATGACCACCATCGCTTTGCGCTTTATTCCAACATTGATGGATGAAACGCGGCGAATTATGAATGCGCAAAAGGCGCGCGGCGCCGATTTTACAAGCGGAGGTCTGATTCGGCGCGCAAAATCGCTTTTACCGGTATTGATTCCGTTGCTTGTTTCCGCATTCAATCGCGCCTATGAGCTTGCCGCTGCAATGGAATGCCGCTGTTATAACGGCGGAAAAGGCAAAACCAAACTGAAAATTCTGCATTTGCATTTCGGGGATATTGCCGCTGTTCTTCTAATCATTGCGTTCGGCGTGGGCATCGTCTTTCTCAATCGATTCGGTTTCTACTATACCATGAAATAACCGGTTTTCCGACCGGACAACTTCAAAGGGAATCCTTTTATGAAACTGCTGATTCATATTGCCTACCTTGGAACAAACTACTGTGGATACCAGGTGCAATCCAATGCGCCCAGCATTCAAAAAATGCTCAATTGCGCTACCGAGGAGCTGTTCGGGTATCCCTGCGACCTTGTTGGATGCAGTCGTACAGACAGCGGCGTCCACGCGCATGAGTTTTGCGCTACCGTTGCAAAGCACGGATCGAACGACCTGCCAACCGATTTGCATCCGGATCGCATCGTACAGGCACTCTGCGCGCACCTGCCGGAGGATATCCGCGTATTTGCTGCAGAATGGGTTCCGTCCGAATTTCACGCGCGATATGACGTTTTGGAGAAAGAGTATCTTTACCGAATCTACAACCATCCTGTCATGGATCCGTTTGAGTTGAATCGGGCATGGCATTTTCCGCAAAAAATAGATGCAGAAGGCATTTTCAAAATGCAAAAAGCGGCGTCCTTCCTTTTGGGTGCGCATGATTTCAGCGCATTCATGGCGCAGGGAAGCCGCGTGGAGAGTACGGTACGAACCATTCGAAAATCCACTGTTGAAATGGAAAATCACTTGATTTTGTATCGTGTTGCGGCAGACGGATTTTTATATAACATGGTTCGCATCATTGTCGGAACGCTGGTAGATGTCGGCAGAGGAAAACTTCAGCCGGAAGATCTTCCTGCAATTCTCGAAAGCAAGGAACGCACCCGTGCCGGACAAACCGCTCCGGCTTGCGGATTGTACCTTGATCGCGTTTCTTACCCGAATAAAAACATTCCCGGATATGAACATTCCTAAATTTAAACATTTTCAAATAAAAATCACTAAAAAATAACTGAATACAAGTACAACCGGGCACTGAATATTGACAATACCATTTTTCGATGATATACTAAACGAAAGTACGGAAAGGAGATTGCAAAATGACGGCTACCTACATTTTTGACATCGTATTATTAGTCGTGTTGCTGTTTATTTTGATCCGCAGCTGTGTGCAGGGCTTTTTCAAAACGGTGTTCCGATCTCTGCGGTTTGTTTTGTCAATCCTTGCGGCGTATTTTTTAGGGAAACCGATTGGAGAATGGATGGATCGGACCTTCATTCACGGTTGGACGTACAACGGCGTTTATGATAAGATCAACGGTCTTTATCAAAGTGCGTCCGAATCCTTTAACGTTCAAAAAATTCTTTCTTCTTTCCCGAAATTTCTGATTCCGCAATCCATGCGCGAGCAAATTGAAAATATGGATGAAACCGGAGAGGCGCTTGTAACCTCCGCATCCGAGGCTGTTTCAAGTGCCATTTCGCATTTTATCTCTATGCTTGTTTCATATATTCTTGTTTTCGTGCTTGCATGGATCCTTTTGTGGCTCTTTACCAAAATTTTCGGCAATATCATTCATAAAATCCCGGTTGTCGGAACGGTGGACCACGTGCTCGGAGCCGTACTCGGACTTTTGATCGGCTGGACGTTGATGTCGCTGATCTGTTCGCTTTTCCGCTTTTTCTTCTCAAGTTCCGAGTTTTATACCGGTTCTTACGTTCTTAAATTCTTTGCCGAAAATCCAATCACAAAGTATGTTTCTTTTTTGGATTTCTACGCGCTTTTATCTAAACTCGTTCCAAATAACTAAGTAACTAAATTCCGAAAGGATTGAACTTCCATGGTCATGTGTTCCCAATGCCACAAACGCGTGGCGGTCATCTTTGTTACCAAAGTCGAAAACGGAGAAAAAAGTACACAGGGGCTTTGCATGAAATGTGCAAAAGAGCTTGGTGTACCGGTTGATAATATCATGGGAAACGTTATGAATCAACTTGGCGTTTCCCCCGATCAGCTGGAGAATATGGAAACCGAGCTTGGAGCCTTTTTGCAAGGCGAAACGCCGTCCGATGCCGACGATAACGAAGACGGCGGCGCTCCTGCAATCGATTTCCCCAATCTCTTTCGTCAAGCCGGAATGGCACAGCCATCTTCCGCTCCGAAAAATGAATCCGGACAAAACGAGAAAAATGACGGAAAGAAAAAGAAGGATGAAAAAAAGCTTCGCTTTCTCACCACCTATTGCCGCAACCTGACGCAGTATGCCAGAGAAGGAAAGCTGGATCATATCATTGGCAGAGATAAAGAACTGGACCGTATTACCCAAATTCTTTGCCGTCGGCAGAAAAACAATCCCTGTCTGATCGGTGAACCGGGCGTTGGCAAAACGGCGATTGCCGAAGCGCTTGCCATTCGCATTGCGGAAGGAAATGTTCCCTATAAACTGCGCGGAAAAGAGATCTATCTTGTGGATATGACCGCCCTTGTTGCCGGAACGCAGTTCCGCGGACAGTTTGAATCCCGTATCTTGGGTCTTCTCGGCGAAGTGCGCGAGGTTGGAAATGCCATTCTTGTCATCGACGAGGTGCATAACATTGTCGGAACCGGAGAAGCGGAGGGAAGCGTCAATGCGGCGAACATTTTGAAGCCTGCGCTCTCGCGCGGAGAAGTGCAGATTATCGGTGCAACCACGCTGAACGAATATCGAAAATATATTGAAAAAGATACCGCTTTGGAGCGCCGTTTTCAGCCGGTCACCGTCAACGAACCGGGATTGGAAGAAACTGTCAAAATGCTTGCTGAAATCAAGCATTACTATGAGGAATTCCACAACGTTAAAATTCCGGATCCCATGCTCCGCCGCGCCGTCGTCCTGTCCGAGCGGTATATTACCGACCGCTATCTTCCGGATAAAGCCATCGACCTTTTGGATGAAGCCGCCGCGCACCTTTCGCTTTCTTCTTCCGCACTCAACGAAACTTACGAAATGCGCGACAAATTGCTTACGCTGAAATCAGAGAGGGAAGCGCTGGAGGGCGAGATCGCCGGAAACGACCAGGTGGAACAGCACCGCTACGAAGAGATTGCAAAGGTACGCGCTGAGGAGCTGAAGCTTTCCGACCGAATCAAAGAACTGGAACCGCAGGCACAGTCCATTGAGCTGACCGAAGACGAGCTTGCAAACGTGATTGAACTTTGGACAGGTGTTCCTGCAAAATCCATTACCGAAAACGAGTTTGAACAAATTGATCATTTGGAAGAGCGCCTGAAACAGCGCATCATCGGGCAAAATCAAGCGGTGGAAGCCGTTGCAAGAGCCATTAAGCGCAACCGCGCCGGTGTTTCCTATAAAAGAAAACCGGTTTCCTTTATTTTTGCCGGTCCTACCGGCGTTGGAAAAACCGAGCTGGTCAAAACGCTTGCCAACGATTTGTTCCATTCCCCCGAAACGCTGATCCGGCTGGATATGTCCGAATTTATGGAAAAGCATTCGGTTTCGCGTATCATTGGAGCGCCTCCCGGATATGTCGGCTACGACGAAGCGGGACAATTGACCGAAAAAATTCGCCGCAGACCCTATTCTGTCATTCTGTTTGACGAAATTGAAAAGGCGCACCCCGACGTGCTGAACATTCTTTTGCAAATTCTTGACGATGGCAGAATCACCGACGCGCACGGAAAAACGGTCAATTTTGAGAATACCGTCATCGTGATGACGACCAACGCCGGCTCGGATCATTCCTCGGCGCTTGCAGGTTTTTCGGCAAACGAAGAACTTTCCGGAAAAGACCGCACCGAAAAGGCTCTTTCCGCCTTTTTACGTCCTGAATTTTTGAATCGTGTAGACGAGATCATCACATTCCGCTCGCTGGATGAATCCGACTTTGAAAAAATTGCCGGTATTCAGCTGGAGGAACTTGCGCTTGCCTTGCAAGAGAAAAACATTCATCTCACCGTTACAAATGAAGCAAAAACGTTGATTGCCAAAAAATCCTTTTCGCGCCGATATGGTGCGCGTAATATGCGCAGATATATTCAAAGGGAAGTGGAAGATCGTCTTGCCGAATTGATCATTTCCGATTATACCCATAGCTTTTCGCAGGCAAAAGTTGACGTTGGCACCGACGGTGAATCTTTGAAAATTCTTTGTCTGTAAATAAAAAACGGCTGTTGTTTTCCGACCATCATCCAGGAAGACAACAGCCGTTTTTCGGTATTTTCTGCTAAAAGTCTCTTTTTTTGCATACAATTTGTAATATGGAGAAGAAAGGAGATGAATTCATGAAACGATACAGTACCGCAGATCTGCGCAAATTGCAGATTATCAATATTTGCGACGGCGCCTGCCTTGGTTATGCGACCGATTTTGAATTTGAAGCCGAACCCGACTGCGGCAGAATGCTTGCCTTGGTTATCGGCGGCAGTTCCGGCTTTTTCGGGATCGGCTGCAAGGATGATCTTGTTATTCCTTGGCGGCTCATCGAGTGTATCGGCGAGGATACCATTCTTGTACGCATCAACAAAGGAGAATATAATTCCTGCGCTTGCCCTTGCAAGCCCGGAAAAAAGAAGGGAAAATTATGAATTTTTTGTAAATTTTTAATTGTCTTCTTGCTTTTTTTCACTTTGTATGTTATAATACCATTCGCTTGCGCGCGAGAAGACGCACGCGGCAAAAAATAATTACACACACTGCGGCAAAGGCTGCGTCGGTGCCGTCCGGTCGGACGGTCAGCGCAGGATTCCCACAGTGGTGGAAAAAACCGAAGGAGGACATGAAAAATGTCAGTTATCTCGATCAAGCAGTTGCTTGAAGCCGGTGTTCATTTCGGACACCACACCAGACGCTGGAACCCCAAAATGGCAGAGTACATTTTCACGGAGCGCAACGGTATTTACATTATCGACCTGCAAAAAACCGTGAAAAAATTTGACGAAGCTTACGCATTTGTTCGCGAGCTTTCCGAAAACAACGGTACTCTGTTGTTCGTCGGTACCAAAAAGCAGGCTGCAGAAGCCATTAAGGAAGAAGCAACTCGCTGCGGAATGTACTATGTCAACGTCCGTTGGCCGGGCGGCATGATGACCAACTTCAAGACCATTAAAAAGTCCATCAACCGTCTCAACAGCCTGTATCGTATGCAGGAGGACGGCACCTTTGATCTTCTTCCCAAGAAGGAAGTTGCCGCTATGCAGAAAGAGATCTTTGATCTTGAAAAGAGCTACGGCGGAATCAAATCCATGGAACAGCTCCCCAGCGCCGTTTTCATTGTTGACCCCAAGAAAGAAAGAAACGCCGTTCTGGAAGCAAAGAAACTGGGTATTCCGGTTATCGCAATCGTGGATACCAACTGCGATCCCGATGACGCAGACTATATCATTCCCGGTAACGACGACGCGATCCGCGCTATCAAATTGATCTCCTCTGCGCTTGCCGATGCCATTATTGAAGGCAAACAGGGCGAGCAAACCGTTGAAGCCGAGGCTGAAGCTCCTGCAGAAGCAACCGAAGCAACCGACGCAGAATAAGAAGAGAGAAAGGGGATAACAAACATGGCTGCTATTACCGCAAAAGATGTTGCCGCTCTCCGCGCAAAAACCGGAATCGGCATGATGGAATGCAAAAAAGCACTTGTTGAAGCCGACGGCGATATGGATGCCGCTGTAAAAATCCTTCGCGAGAAGGGCGAACTCAAGGCAGAATCCAAAATGGCAACCAGAATTGCCGCAGACGGACTTGTTGAGATTCGCAAAGAGGGCGACAAGACAGCTATGATCGAAGTCAACTCCGAAACCGACTTCGTTGCGAAGAACGAAACCTTTAAAGCTTTCGTAACCGATTTGCTCGGCATTATCATTAAGGATTCTCCCAAGGATGTGGAAGCGCTTATGGCTTGCCAATTTGACGCTGAAATGACCGTTGACGCTAAGCTGAAGGAAATGATCTTTAAGATCGGCGAAAAGCTGACCATTCGTCGTTTTGCCGTTGTTGATGGCATTACCAGCACCTATATTCACGGAAACGGCTCCATCGGCGTTATTGCAAAATTTGTAACCAATGTTGCCGATAAGCCTGAATTTGCAGCTTTTGCAAAGAATATTGCACTGCAGATCGGTGCATATCCCACGCCTTACCTCTGCCGCGAGCAGGTTCCTGCAAGCGTTTTGGAAGAGGAAAAGAGCATTCTGTTGACGCAAATTGCAAACGATCCTGCAAATGCCAACAAACCCGAAGCCATCAAAGAGAAAATGGTTATGGGTCGTATTTCCAAATTCTACGATAACAACTGCCTCTTGGATATGACCTATGTCAAAGACGAGGATATGAAGGTTGGACAGTATATCAAAGCTACCGCAAAAGAGCTGGGCGGAGAGATTGCCGTTACCGAATTCTATCGATTTGAAAAAGGCGAAGGCATTCAGAAGAGAGAAGAGAATTTTGCCGAAGAAATTGCAAAAATGACTGCCGGTAAATAATTCTTTTCAAAGGAAGGGACTGCGCGTGAAAATGCGCAGTCCTTTTTTATTTATTTTTCCAAGTTTTTCAAAAAAGGTGTTTACAAAATATCATTTTTGTAGTAAAATAAAATGGAAGAAACTAAAAAGGAGAACTGCGTTTATGAGTCAACCGAAATATCGGCGTATTTTGCTTAAACTTTCCGGGGAGGCTCTCTCGAAAGGAAGCGATGGCATTTTGAATTTTGAATTTGTGGAAAAAGTGGCAAAAGTCATTCATAAATGCGTCAAAGCAGGCGTTCAAGTCGCCGTGATCGTTGGCGCCGGAAACATTTGGCGCGGTCGGCAAGGCGGTAAAATGGACCGCAATCGCGCCGATTACATGGGCATGCTCGCAACCGTTATTAACTCCATCGCTTTGCAGGATTCCTTTATTGCCGAAGGGATGGATACCGTAGTATTGACTTCCGTACCGATGAAAGCCTTTGCCGATCCCTATACTGCAAGGGACGCCATTGCCGCTTTGGAGGCGGGAAAAGTGGTTATTTTCGGCGGCGGACTCGGATCTCCGTATTTTTCCACCGATACCGCTGCAGTTCTGCGCGCCGCGGAGATCGGAGCCGATTGCATTTTGATGGCTAAGAACATCGACGCAATTTACAGCGATGATCCCAAAACCAATCCGAATGCTGTCCGCTATACCGATTTGACCTATCGCCGCATTTTGGATGAAGGCTTGCGCGCGCTGGACTTCTCGGCAACCATTTTCTGCATGGATAATAACCTGCGCGGATACGCCTTCGGGCTTTCCGATCCTGAAAACATTTACCGCGCCGTCATGGGCGAAGCGGTTGGAACCGAAATTCATAATTGAAAGGGGAAACATCATGAAATTTGAAACTGCTCATACCAAAGAGAAAATGCAAAAAAGCGTTGCCGCATTTGAAAGCAACCTTTCCACCATTCGCGCAAGTCAGGCAAACGCCGCCGTCGTTTCCAAAGTAACCTTTGAGTACTACGGAACGCCAACAAGAATTGTTGACATGGCATCCGTTTCGGTTTCCGACGCAAAAACACTGACCATTTCTCCCTATGATCGCTCTACCTTGAAAGAGATGGTCAAAGCCATTTACGCGTCGGATATCGGCATTACCCCTACTGATGACGGAACGGTGATTCGCTTGATCTTTCCGCAACTGACCGAAGAACACCGTAAATCTTTGGCTAAACAGATTCAAAAAACGGCAGAAGACGCGCGCGTTGCCATTCGCAATATCCGCCGCGATGCAAATGAAGAAATTAAAAAGGCAAAAAAAGACGGCGATATGACCGAAGATGAGCAAAAGTCAAGCGAAAAATCGGTTCAGGATTTGACCGACACTTTTATTAAAG
Organism: Oscillospiraceae bacterium; assembly: GCA_015063325.1. Classification (GTDB taxonomy): domain Bacteria; phylum Bacillota; class Clostridia; order Oscillospirales; family CAG-272; genus UMGS1865. The sequence goes on from SVUK01000017.1 coordinate 286,881, forward strand.
AAATTGATTCCATTACTGCAAAAAAAGAAAAAGAGATCATGCAAATTTGATCTAAAACAATTTGATTGACCCGGTGAGCATTTGCTCGCCGGGTCAACGCAAAAAGGACGGGTTTACCAAAATGCTTTGGTTTCAAAAGAAGAAAACGACAATGGCGGACCGGGGAGAAAAGGTTGACGACCGGTTGCAACACATTGCATTCATTATGGACGGAAACGGTCGCTGGGCGCGCCGCCGCGGCATGCCGCGTGAATTCGGGCACAGTCACGGAGCGGCAACCTTCAAAAAAATCGGTCGCTACTGCGAAAAAATCGGCATTCGATTTATGACCGTTTATGCCTTTTCCACCGAAAACTGGAAGCGTCCGCAAAAGGAAGTGGACACCATTATGGAGATTTTCGATGAGTATATTGAAGATTGCTTCCGGGAAATGGAGGATGATAACGTTCGCGTTCGTTTTGTCGGCAATTTGGCTGTTTTTTCAGAGTCGTTACGTGCAAAAATGGCAAAAATCGAACGTGAAACCGCTCATAAACCATTTATGCTGAATATAGCCGTTAACTATGGCGGACGCGAGGAAATTGCTAATGCCTGCAACGAGTTGATCCGAGAGGGAAAACAGGAAATTACCGAAGAGGATATTTCGGCACATTTATATACCGTCGGTTCTCCCATGCCGGATCTGATTGTACGCACGGGTGGCGAAATCCGTTCTTCCAATTTTTTGTTGTGGCAGTCGGCATACAGCGAGTATTATTTCACCGATATTCTTTGGCCGGACTTTTCCGCGCACGACGTGGATCAGGCGGTTTCGGTATTTTATAAACGGAAACGCCGTTACGGCGGCGTTTGATCCGGAAAGGAGGACCTTTCTGATATGTTAAAAAGAATTATCACCGCACTTGTTTCTCTTTGCGTTTTTATTCCGGTGCTTATTTTTTCCTATACGCCCGTTCTGCCGATCGGAATCGCAGTTTGCGCAGTCCTTGCCGTTTATGAAATTCTCGCCTGCACAAAACTTGTCCGTTCAATTGCGATTTCGGTTCCGCTGTATCTCTCTGCAGCGGCATTTCCGTTTTTGATTCGGTATTTGCCCGAAAACGGATTCATCAACTGGCAAAAAATTGCTTTTGCAACGCTTGTTTTCATCGTTCTGTATTTATTCGGCGTATTAATTTTTTCCAAAGGGAAATATCAACTCCCCGATCTTGCAACGGCATTTTTCTGCTTTGTATATTCTCTTGCGGGATTATATGCCATTCAATATCTCCATGACAGCGTAGAAAATGGCAAATACATCTATCTCATTGTTTTTGTAGGTGCATGGATCACCGATATTTTTGCCTATTTCTGCGGAATGCTTTTGGGCAGAGGCGGAAAACACAAGCTGATTCCCGAAATCAGTCCGAAAAAAACGGTGGAGGGAAGTATCGGCGGAACCGTGTTCTGTATTATCGCAATGCTTTTGTTCGGTTTCATCGTTCAAAAGATTGATTCCGGTTTTGTGCCGAATTATCCGATTCTCGCTTTGGCAGGATTGATTCTTTCTATCGTTGCACAAATCGGTGACCTTGCTCTGTCGGTTGTCAAGCGTCATTACGGAATCAAAGATTATGGTTTCATTTTTCCGGGACACGGCGGCATTTTAGATCGTTTTGATTCTGTCATCGCTGTTGCCATCGTACTTGCAGCTTTGACAGCATTTGTCAGCCTTTTTCGGTAATTAAACATGGAAAATAACGCAAAATCACCGGTTATCATTTTGGGCTCGACCGGTTCGGTCGGTGAACAGGCAGTGGACGTTGCTATCAGAACCGATACGCCGATTTTGGCTCTCTCTGCCAATCGCAATGCAAAACGCGTTGCCGAGCAGGCAAGGGCGCTTTCCGTTCATTCGTGCGCAATGGCGGATGAAAACGCCGCCAAAGATCTGCGCCTTTTGCTGGCGGATACGAATGTCAAAATCTATTCCGGCATGGAAGGCATTTGCCAAATGATTGCCGAGCAGGGAGAAGCGGATACAACCGTTCTCAACTCCATTATCGGTGAGGCAGGGCTGAAGCCAACAATTGCAACACTGCAAGCTGAAAAACGTCTTGCGTTGGCAAACAAGGAATCTCTCGTTTGCGCAGGCGAGATTGTTATGAATCTTGCAGAAGAAAAGGGAATTGAAATTCTGCCGGTAGACAGCGAGCATTCTGCAATCTTTCAGTGCCTGCGCGCCGGAAAGAAAAAAGAGATCAAACGGATCCTTCTGACAGCTTCCGGCGGTCCGTTTTATGGGTTCACAAAAGAACAGCTTTCCAAAATCACCGTTGCAGACGCTCTTGCTCATCCGACTTGGAAAATGGGCGCAAAAATCACGATTGACAGCGCGACGCTGATGAACAAAGGCTTTGAGGTAATTGAGGCGGTTCATCTGTTCGGGGTTGCACCGGAACAAATCAAAGTCCTTGTGCACCGCGAGAGCATAATGCATTCCGCTGTGGAATATACTGACCATAGCACAATTGCCCAGCTTTCGGTACCCGATATGCGCCTTTGCGTACAATACGCACTAACACACCCGGAAAGAACGGAGGCAGTGATAGACGAGCTGGATTTGACGCGCGTTGGTTCGCTGAGCTTTTCGGATCCGGATACCGAAACCTTTCCGCTTTTACGCGTTGCGATTGATTCGATTGGGGCAGGCGGAGCGGTTCCTGCAGTATTGAACGCTGCAAACGAGATTGCAGTCGCCGCTTTTTTGCAGGAGAAAATCAGTTTGCCAAAACTGTTTCAGGTGGTGGAAAACACCGTTTCTGCGCTGGAAAGGGAGGCAAAAGCGGAAAAATCATTGGAAGGTATTTTCCGTTTTGATGAAATCGCCCGTATTCATGCATTCGAATTGATTTAATTGATACTACACAAAAAGGAGAGCAAAACACCATGTCCTTTCTATCCATTCTGCTCGCGCTGCTTATTTTCGGCGTCCTTATCTTCATTCATGAATTGGGACATTTTTTGGTCGCGCGCGCGTTTGGAGTTCAAATTTTGGAATTTGCCATCGGCATGGGTCCAAAGCTCTTTTCTTTTGTCTCTAAAAAAAGCGGAACACGGTATTCCTTGCGTTTGATCCCCATCGGCGGTTTTGTCAGTATGCTTGGCGAAAACGGAATGGAGGCCGTACAGGGGGCGCAAAAAGTAAATCCCGGTTCCAATCAGGGAGAATCCATTTTCCTCAATGACGTAAAAGATGAAAATCATGTGGAAAATACCGCAAAAAGCGAAGATGGGGAAAACGCAACGCAAAAAAATGAAATGATTGATCCCGAGCTTGCCAAACACGCATACTGCAACAAGAGCGTTTGGGTGCGTATGCTTATTTCACTTGCCGGACCTTTGATGAACCTTTTGCTCGGCTTTCTTTTGATGATGGTACTTGTTATTTCCGCAGGACCGAACGAAGCGGCAACCACCCAAGTTGCCGGTTTCCATATCACTTACAACGCGGAAGAATCCTACGCCGGTTTGCAAAAGGGCGACTATCTTTATATGCTGAAGGACGGACCGGAAGATACGAACGAGCAGGATGATGTTCGCATTCTCTCCACGGATCAACTGAAAAAGGCGGTTGCCGAAAGCGCAACCGGAGAAATTACTTTCTCGGTTTTACGACTGAATGCTGACAGAACCGATACGATCTCGCCGAATCCCGTGATTACAATTGCACTGACCGATGATTTGCTCCGTGATAAATTCGCAACTTCACTCAGTGCGGCAAACGGCGAAAATGCAGGATTGATGATCGGGGATATTATTCTCAAGGTCAACAACACGAGCGTTCATACCTACGATCAGCTCTCTTATGAGATCATGAACCAGGGGTACCAACCGATCGATTTTACCGTTGAAAGAAACGGAGAAAAAATTCTCCTTTCAAATATTACCGTTCCGCGCTTTGATTCCAACGGCGTCACTTTCGGTGAGGTAGACTTTCTGATCTACCGCGAGGCAAATTTCCATTTTGGAACCATTCTCAAGCATACATTTTTCCGTTCGGTTTCGACGGTAAAAATGGTCTTTGATTCCATTAAGGGGCTGTTTATCCACCGGTATGGATTTGAAGCGCTCTCCGGGCCGATTGGAATTACCAAAACCATTTCGGACGTTGCGCAAAGTGGGCAAACATTGAATCTATTGTACCTTGTTATTGTGATTTCCATCAACTTAGGAGTAATGAATCTGTTGCCGTTTCCCGCATTGGACGGCGGACACCTTCTTTTATATATTGTGGAAGCCGTTCGGCGCAAACCAATCCGCAGAGAAGTGGAAGGAATCATCAATTTTGTTGGACTGATTCTGATTCTGTTGCTCGCCGTCATCATTGCCGTAAAGGATATTATTTCATTATGATTTACAACAACATTCGCAGAAAGGCAAAAGAACTTACCGTCGGCAATGTCAAAATCGGCGGAAAAAATCCCATTGCCATTCAATCCATGACAAATACCGACCCGATGGATACAAATGCGATTATTCGCCAAATCCGTGCGCTGGAAGCTGCAGGATGCGATATCGTCCGCATTACGGTACCTACCTTGGAAGCGGCAGAGGCAATTAAAGACATCCGCAAGGCAGGGATCCAACTTCCGATTGTTGCGGATATTCATTTTGATTACCGGATCGCTCTGCGCTGTGCGGAACTCGGATTTCAAAAAATTCGAATCAATCCGGGAAACATCGGGGATGACGAACGCGTGCGCGAAGTTGCCGCCCTTTGCAAGGAAAAGAAAATACCGATTCGCATCGGCGTTAACAGCGGCTCGCTTGAAAAGCAGATTTTGGCAAAATACGGCGCGCCGACGCCGGAAGCGCTTTGCGAGAGCGCACTTTACCACATTGCACTATTGGAAAAATTTGATTTTACCGATATTGCCGTTTCCATTAAGGCGTCTACCGTTGCGGATATGATTGCAGCAAACCGCCTTTTGGCGGCATCCTGTCCCTATCCGTTACATCTCGGCGTTACCGAAGCAGGCGGCGGTAACCGCGGACTGATCAAAAGTTCGATCGGCATCGGCTCGCTTTTGTGCGACGGGATTGGCGACACAATTCGTGTTTCGTTGACCAACGATCCGGTCGAAGAAGTGTTTGCCGCAAAGCAAATTCTGCAGGCTGTTGGAATGGAAGGACAGTGCGGACTGGATATCGTCAGTTGCCCGACATGCGGCAGAACAAAAATTGATTTGATCCCCCTTGTAAATCAATTTGAATCTGCCGCAAAAAAAGAAGGGTTGGACAAGCTTCCATTCAAGGTGGCACTGATGGGTTGTATCGTCAACGGACCGGGCGAAGCAAGAGAGGCGGATTTCGGTATTGCCGGCGGCGTTGGTGAAGCGGTTTTATTCCGCCGTGGGGAAATTGTCAAAAAAATTCCGGAAGAAAAAATTATTGAAACGTTAATTGCCGAATTAAAAAAAACAGCCGGCGTATAAGGAGCCAGAATGAGCAAAACCCTGCTTGAAATTCTGAATAAATATCATCCGTCGGAAAGAGACGCTGAACTTCTGAGAACGGCTGATCCCGATTCGGTGCGCGTTCGTGCCGACCGCGATCAACGCATTTTGGAAATTCGCGCTTCTTTTCCGAACTACATTTCCAAAAATGTTCTTTATTCCATTGAAAAAGAAATCGAAAGCGCATACGGTCTTTCCGTTATGCGCCTTTTGCCGTCTTATCCACCCGAGCTTTTCGGAAAAGATAAAATTCCGGATCTTCTTTTGGAGCTTGACCGGCAGGGTATCGTTGCACGCGGTTTTTTCACTATGGCGGATTATCGGCTTGAGGAAGATTCCTTAACGCTGTTCATTCCGTTTATCCAAAGCGGAATTCAACTGGTGGAGGACGCGCAAACGCCCTCAATATTGGAAAACATTATTCGCTCTGAATACGGCGTTCAAATTCATGTTTCCATTCAGCAAAGCGAAGATTTTGATCCGGCAGAAGCCTACCGCGTAATGGAAGCACAACTGGAAGAAATGGAAGAAAGCGCGGCAATTGCAAACCGCGACTATCATCCGAATTTCGCTCCGTTGTCTTCCAAAGCACCGCGTGAACCCGTTCAAGAGGATCCCATTCTTCCGCGCGTTGAGTCCATTTACCCGATTGATCCAACACCGCGGTATTTAGATGATGGACTTTGCAAAATCGGATACTCTGTCTTTGATCTTTCCGCTGCAGATTTTGTTTACGGTTCGCCATTTAAAATTGAGCCAACCCCCATTGCAAGAATTGAAGAATCCAAATCCAATCTTGTCATTGTCGGTGAAGTGTTTGATTTTACGGCAACACCGAATCGAAGCGGCGATAAATTTGATTTTTCGTTCGGTTTGTTTGACGGTCACACTTCCATTGAACACCGCGATTACGGTTTGGAACCGGAGAAAGTGAACGAGCTTTCCGCCTTTCTCAAAAACGGAACTGCCGTTGCTCTGCAGGGATATGCAAAACACGTTCACAGGAAAAATCGCCCTGTCGATCCCGACCTTACCTTTTTCTTTAAAGATATTGCCGTGATCCGCAAAGTAAAAAGGGAAGATCATGCTCCGGAAAAACGTGTAGAGCTCCATTTACATACCACAATGTCAACAATGGACGCATTAATTCCACCGGAAGAAGCGGTAAAAACAGCTGTCCGCTGGGGACATTCCGCCGTCGCATTGACCGACCACGGCAATCTGCAAGGCTTTCCTGACGCCATGCTGGCGCTGGAAAAGCTGAAAAAAGATAAACCGGAACTCAACTTTAAAATTATATACGGAATTGAAAGTTATTTTGTAAACGATACTGCAAGCGCCATTACCGGGCAATTTGACCCGAGCTTTGACGCCGAATGTATTGTGTTTGATATTGAAACCACCGGTCTTTCTGTCCTCAATTGTGGCATTACCGAAATTGGTGCCGTCAAAATTCAGGGCGGCAAGGTTTTGGAAAGATTTAATTCATTTGTCAATCCCGAGCGCCCCATTCCGCCGGAAATTTCTCAATTAACAGGGATTACCGACGATATGGTCAAAGACGCGCCAAAGGTAGGGGACGCTTTGCGCTCTTTCTTCTCCTTTATCGGCAACGACAAAGGAGAAGAAGGGAAGCCCCTTCCGCTTTTGATTGCACATAACGCCAATTTTGATATTGGCTTTATTCGTTATTATGCCGGACTTTCTAATCTGCCATTTTCCAACCCTTATCTTGATACGCTCGCGCTTTCCAAGTATCTCAACCCTGATTTAAAATCACATAAATTGGATGTGGTTGCCGATTATTACGGACTTGGTGACTTTAATCATCACCGCGCCTGCGACGACGCCGAAATGCTTGCAAATATCTATTTCTGTATGCTGGATAAGATGAAAAAATCAGAACTGCAGAATTTAGAAATGCTCAAGCGAGAAATGACAGAAAAATCCGATCCGCTGAAACTCAAACCTTATCATCAAATCCTCCTCGTTCGAAATATGGAGGGACTCAAAAACCTGTATCAACTGGTTTCCATGAGTTATCTTAACTTTTTTCATCGTACGCCGCGCATTCCAAAAACTGCGTTAGAAAAGCACAGGGAGGGGCTTTTGGTCGGCTCTGCCTGCGAAGCAGGAGAACTGATGCGCGCCATTTTGGAAAATCGCCCGGAAAGCGAAATTGAGGAGATTGTCAATTTCTACGATTACCTGGAAATTCAACCCATTTGTAACAATCGCTTTTTAATTTCAGAAGGGAACGCCGCAGACGACGAAGCGCTTCGTGATCTTAATCGCAGAATCGTTGAATTGGGAGACCGCTATCACAAACCGGTTTGTGCTACCTGCGACGCGCATTTTTTGAATCCGGAAGATGAAATCGCGCGCAAGATTTTGCTTGCAGGAATGAAGTTTAAAGATTACAATAAGGATGTCGGTCTCTATTTGCGAACCACCGAGGAAATGCTGGAAGAGTTTGCATATCTCGGCAAGGAAAAGGCTTACGAAGTGGTCGTTACAAATCCGCAAAAAATTGCGGAGCAGATTGAGCCGATTCGTCCGATTCCAAAAGGCTCCTATCCTCCTGAACTGGAGGGTGCCGAGCAGGAATTGCAGGATATGTGCTGGAATCGCGCAAAAGAGCAATACGGCGATCCTTTGCCGGAAATTGTTTCCGCTCGGTTGGAAAAGGAATTGTCGTCTATTATCAAAAACGGATTTGCCGTTCTTTATCTCATTGCCCAGCGGCTTGTCCATTTCAGCGAGGAGCAGGGATATTTGGTCGGCTCGCGCGGCTCTGTCGGCTCCTCCTTCGTTGCCACCATGGCAGGTATTTCCGAGGTCAATCCGCTTCCGCCGCATTACTATTGCCCGAACCCTGAATGCAAGCACAGCGAGTTCTTTACGAACGGGGAATACGGTTCCGGGTTTGACCTGCCGGATAAAATCTGCCCAAAATGCGGAACCAAATACCGCGCCGACGGGCACGACATTATGTTTGAAACGTTTCTCGGATTTTACGGCGATAAATCGCCGGATATTGACCTGAATTTTTCGGGCGACGTCCAGGGAAGAGTCCATAAATATACCGAGGAGCTGTTTGGAGAAGGGCATGTATTTCGCGCCGGAACCATCGGAACGCTTGCAAGTAAAACCGCTTACGGATACGTTGCAAAATACCTGGAGCAGCTTGGTATCAGCCTCTCGCGCGCCGAAATGAATCGTCTGATCCTTTCCTGCGTCGGCGTGAAAAAAACGACCGGACAGCATCCGGGCGGCATCATCGTCGTACCGCAAAATAAGGATGTCTTTGATTTCACTCCCGTTCAACACCCGGCGGACGATGCCAACTCCGATGTTGTTACCACACACTTTGCTTTCTCCTACTTGCACGATACCATTCTGAAATTGGACGAGCTCGGACACGATATTCCAACAAAATATAAGTGGCTGGAAACCTTTACAAACACGTCTGTGCTGGATGTTGCGATGAACGACAGCTCGGTATACGAACTGCTCGGTTCAACACGTCCGCTTGGCATTGAACCATCGGATATCGATTGTGAAATCGGAACGTTCGGTCTTCCGGAACTTGGAACAAACTTTGTGCAACAAGTTCTTTTGGATGCAAAACCGCAAAACTTTGCCGACCTTTTGCAGATTTCCGGATTGACGCACGGAACCGATGTGTGGCTCGGAAACGCACAGGATTTGATTAAGCAGGGAATTTGCGATATTTCGCGCGTGATCGGAACGCGTGACGGTATTATGCTGGACCTGATCCGTTACGGATTGGAAAATGCGCTTGCTTTTAAAATTATGGAAGCGGTTCGCAAAGGAAAAGGACTTCAACCCGAATGGGAAGAAGAAATGCGCAAGCATAATGTTCCCGAATGGTATATCAATTCCTGTAAAAAGATCAAATATCTGTTTCCGAAAGCGCACGCTGCCGCATACGTGATCTCGGCGATCCGTCTTGCTTGGTATAAAGTCCATAAACCGGTAGAATTCTACTGCACCATGTTTACAGTGGCACCAAACGGCTTTGACGCAACCGTCGCTCGGCAAGGGAAACAATATGTGGTCAATTATATCAAGGATATCCGTCAACGCGGAAAGGACGCATCTCCCAAGGAGATTGCAAGTATTTCTACGCTACAGCTTATGAACGAGGCGATGGCACGCGGAATTCGGTTTTTACCCATTGATTTGGAGAAATCGCATTCCTATGCATTTCTGCCGGAAAACGGCGGAATACGAATGCCGTTTTCGTCCATGCCGGGACTTGGGGAAAACGCAGCGGAGAATATCATTCAGGCAAGAAATGAGGAACCGTTCTTTTCAGTGGAAGATTTGCGAATTCGCGCAAAACTTTCCAACGCAGTAATTGAAATGTTGCGCTCGGGCGGCGTATTGGACCATATCAGTGAAACCGATCAATTAACATTTCAATTTTAATGATTTGAAAAATACAACGCGCCAAAGAAATTGAATTGAGTTGTAAAAAAACAAATCATAATTCCATAAAGGGAACCCCTATTGAAGAATACGCGCAATTATACAAAATGCAAATTTTGTATAATTGAGGGAAGTAAAACAAGGCTGAAAAGGGGTGTTTTGCGGCTTTACGCAAAACACCCCCTCATCAGGACAAACTTTGATTGTTTGTTTGATCGGTTTTTTTGTTTATTATCAATTCCTGTTTACTATCAAATTATTTTTTTAAATTGAAAATAAAAACAAGTTCGGTTATTTTTCTTATTTACTGTAGTTATTTTTGTGAGGAACATATGAAGCGAATCGATTGGAACTGCAAACTCTTGCCCGGATTCCCCGATCAAGTTGCAGATATTGAAACAGCCGTTCAGGCAATGCAAATTTTACATGATCAAACCGGGATTGCCGAATTTGCTTTTTTTCCCAAATATGACCCATTATCTGATTCGCAAACCATCTTTCAATTTCACGCGAATGCGGCTCTCACAGGCTTGCAGAGTCGCTTATCATTTCCGGCTAAACTGTTTGTTCGACCAACGGTTTATTTACGCTCGGAACTTCCCGAAAACAATGTTTTGCGCCATTTTCGCATTCCGAAAACCAATTATATCGCGCTTTCCTTGCCGATTACGGCAAATGAAGATACAGAAACCGTACTGGCAAAATTCCTTCGGCATTCACCGTACCATGTTTTACTGACAGATGCGCAGTTGTTGCCGATTTTCTATCCAAACGATGTTTTAGAGCGAATCATTGATTTGCCCGGAATTGCATTGCAAACCTCGTTTCAGTCGCTTTTTTTACCGAATTTTACGGTATTTTTGCACAAAATACTGCAAAAAGGGGTTCCTGTTGTGCTTGGTAGCGGCGTCAATTCCCCCGAGCGTGCAGGCAAAATCTCATTCGATGAAATTTTGGAAACACTCAAAGAGAGTTTTTCCCAACCCGAAATTGAGCAATTACTCAACGTGGGACTTCCCCTTTCCTAATTGGATTTTTCACTTTTTCCAGTCGATGAAGCGCGTGGTATTTGTTTTTCGTTGCTTCGCCGCCGCGCAAATGCCGTTCTTGTTTGTTTTTTAAAAGCACTTTTTGTACTTCGTCATAAAGTCCTTGATTCACAAATTTCAATGTTTGCGTAACGTCTTTATGTACGGTGCTTTTACTAACTCCAAGCGCCGCAGCGCAGGATCTGACCGTAGCCTGATGCTCAATTAAGTATTCGCCGAGAACTACACACCGTTCTCTCCCTCTCCAAATCATTCCTGCCATAACCCCCATTCCTCCTTTTGGCTTTGATAAAGTATATGAGGATAATGACAATCATAGAATCAGGAAATAAAAAAATGAAAGCAAATGAATTAACAACAACAGTTCTGTTAGAAGGAATGACCTCCATTTCAGCGCTTTTGAATAGTTCAGGAATTAACGATCGACCCGTCTTTCGCATTTGGATTGATAACGAACGATCAGACAAAAGAGCTTCCTTCATTCGCTTTTTAGAGGCAAAAAAAGCCGAATACGGCTATGAAATCAACTATACCGATTCAAAAACCATCGCCGAACGCGCTACAGGCACAACGCACGGCGGTATCCTTGCCGAATGCGGCGAGCGTACCATTCCGGCGCTGACGATCGATCAAATTCGAAAAAACAGGTTCTACGTCTATTTGGAAGGTATGGAAGATCCGTATAATTTCGGCAGCGCACTGCGCTCGTTATATGCCGCAGGTGTTTGCGGAATTGTTTTGCCGGAACGAAATTGGATGAATGCCGCCGGGATCGTTGCGCGCGCCTCTGCCGGCGCATCGGAACGTTTACCGCTTTATCATGCCGATCCGGAAACCGCTGTTTCCGTGTTTCGTTGCGCCGATTATCAAATCCTGTGCGCCGGTATTCGAGATTCGGTTTCTATCTATGATAATCAATTTTCTTATCCGATTTTATTGGTTGTCGGTGGCGAAAAACGCGGTATTTCACGTGTTTTTTTGGAAAAAGCCGACAAAATCGTCCGCATCGACTACGGAAGCGATTTTCGCGGTTCCCTTTCTTCTTCATCTTCCGCCGCTGTTCTTGCATTTGAACTTTACCGGCAAAATCGTTCATAAAAAAATCCGTGCAAACGCACGGATTTTTTATTGTTTTGCTTTCTGTTTTGTTATGAGTTTTAAAATTAGGATCACAGCAAAGTATCCGAAAACGGCAAGCAGAATATCGGCAAGATAATAAAAGATCATCCAGGCAAGATCCCCACCTCCGGTCGGCGCACCGTAAAACACGTCGTATCGGATTCTTTCGAATAAACGAATCGCATAGTAAACGGCGATAGAAATCAAAACCGACAAATGCAGTGCTATTGGTCGGAATCCTTTTTTGGCAGGAGGCAATAGAGCTTTCCGCGCTTGAAGGTCTCGCTTTCGCATAGCGGTTAGATACACGATCAAGCAAAACGCCGCCATCAGGAAAATGTCAAACAGGACGTCTAAAGCCGCATATCCGATATTTTCAAGCAAATTGGAATCAAATGTTTGCAAAATAATTGCCGAGGAAAGCGCTGTTCCAATCGAGCGTATCACCGAGCCAAACAGGTACAGCCCGAACAAAGGCAAACTGCCGATCCAACCGAACCATAGAAGCGAGACCGATAAAAAGGCGATAGAAAGCCAATAAAAAAGGTAGATCAATCCGTCTTTCAAAAAATCCCAAATCAGCAAAAAGGGCGAATCCTGCATTAAAACGTCGCCGGAAATCGTATGATAAACGGGAATCCAGACAAGCGCAAAGAAAAACGGAATCAAAAGGATTCCGATTGCTTCCAATGCAATCCATTTGGAAAACTTCCATTCTTTACTTTGCGGCATACGATTTTTCTCCTTTCGTGTCGGATCAAAGAAAAACGACATAAAATATTGTCAAATCCCCTTTTGCGAAGGAGAATTTGAGATGGGTATTTTTTCAAAGGCAACATGGGAACAAAAAACCGATTCCAATGTTGTCAAAAACTCAGCACAAAAACTTTTAGCAGAGTATCCTTTTTTACAATCCTATAATATCGGAAAAAGCATTTTGGGAAAAGAAATCCCGGTTTTGATCCTCGGCAACGGGCATAAAAAGTTCCTTTATGTCGGCGCGCACCACGGCATGGAATGGATAACGGCTTCCCTTTTGCTGCGCTTTGCCGACGAATATTGCGAGCTATATCGTTCCGGCGGAAGATTGGAAAAGCAATGGATAAAATTTCTTTGGGAAAATTTTCAAATCCACATCGTGCCTCTGCTCAATCCAGACGGCGTGGACTATGCCATTCACGGAACAGACAGTCAAAATCCTCTATACGAACGTGTTCTCAAAATGAACGGCGGAAACGAGGATTTCAGCCATTGGCAGGCGAATGCGCGAGGCGTGGATCTAAACCATAACTACAATGCCGGATTCGATGAATATAAAGAACTGGAAAGACAAAACGACATTTCCTTCGGCGCGCCGACGCGATACAGCGGCGAATCCCCCGAATCCGAACCCGAGGTAAGCGCGTTGTGCAACTATATTCGCTTTCATCTTCCGTTTGGCGCGGTTTTAACATTTCATACCCAAGGAGAAGAACTTTATTGGAAGAGTCGCGGCAAGATCGTACCCGGGAGCGAAATTGCAATTCGAAAACTTTCGCTGGAAAGCGGATATCCTTTAAACGAAGCGGAAGGACTTGCCTCTTTCGGTGGGCTGACCGATTGGTGTATCGCTTCCTGCGCAACGCCGGCAGTTACCTTTGAATGCGGAAAAGGACAAAATCCACTTCCAATCAAAGACCTTTTTCCAATTTACGCGCAACTTAGAAAAACACTTTTTTTTGCGCCCACATATTTCTAAAAAGTGCGAAAAATTACCGTTCTTTTACAGTTTATCAACACGATTCCGTATTTCTCCGGCAAAGAAAGCGCGCGCATTTTCCACCATTTCCTGCAATAAACGAACACGCGTTTCATAACCGCCCCATGCCATATGCGGCGTAAGAAGAACATTTGAAAAATCTTTGATTTTTGAAAACGGATGTTCTGCCGGAAAAGGTTCCTGTGAATAAACGTCAACGCCAAGTCCGCCGATCGTCTCTGTCAAAATGGCTTCAGCAATCGCACCTTCGTCTGTCACAGCACCGCGCGCAACGTTAATAACGATACAATTTCGTTTTAGCATTGCGATTCTATCGCGGTTCAAAAGATTCCTTGTCTCATCGTTTAACGGCGTGTGAATAGAAAGAATATCCGACCGACGGCATAATTCTTCCAAAGAAACGCAATCCGCATCGGGAACAGGCTTTCTTTTGTGAACGATCACCTTGCATCCAAGCGCTTCTGCAACGCGCGCAACCTGTTTTCCGATATTCCCGTAGCCGAGGATTCCCCAGGTTTTTCCGGCAATTTCATGGTAAACCGGCTCCAAAAGGTTCGGCTTTCCGCTTTTTGTGTACTCCCCCGAAGCAACATAGGAACGATAAGTTGACAAATTGGAAATCAAGGAAAGCGCCATTGCAACCGTTAATTGCGCCACCGATTGCGTGGAATAACCAACCACATTGCAAACGGCAATTCCCTTTTCTTTGCAATATTCCAAATCAATGTTGTCAAATCCCGTTGCCGCCTCGCAAATTAAGCGTACCTTCGGTGCCTCCGACAAAATCGTGCGCGTCAAGCGCACTTTGTTCAAAATCAAAACATCAGCGTTACGGACGCGCTCAATAATTGTTAAAGGGGATGTCTCCTCATAAATAGTCAAATGACCGAATTGAGAAAATCCGGAATAATCCAAATCATTTCCGATAGACGAGGCATCTAAAATAACAAGTTCCATCATTTCAATTTTGCCGTTTTTTCAAATGCCGCGCGAACCGCCGACATCACAGTTCCGCGAAACGCACCTTCCTCCAAAGCATAAACGCCTTCAATGGTCGTACCGCCCGGACTGCAAACCGCATCCTTTAATTTTGCCGGATGCTCGCCCGTTTGCAAAATCATCTCTGCGGCGCCGGAAAGCGTTTGCGCGGCGTATAACAGCGCCTCGTCGCGCGTAAGACCGCATTCTACGCCGCCGTCTGCAAGCGCCTCGGCAAACAAGTATACGAAAGCGGGACCGCACCCCGAAAGTGCGCCTGCCGCGTCGATTTTCTTTTCGTCAATCGCTTGGAATTTACCGGCATGCAAAAAAATCTTCAAAAAAAGATTTTCTTCCTCGGCAGTTGTTCCTGCGGCAGTGTAAACAACCATTCCCTTTTCCACCCGAACCGGCGTATTGGGCATAATACGAATTATCGGGTAATCCGCACCGGCAAGTTCACGAATACGGGCAATTGAAACGCCGGCAGCCATACTGACCAGCACAAAACGATCGGTTCTATCTTTCAATAATTGACGAAGTTCATCAAACAGATTCGCAAGTCCTTGCGGTTTTACGGCAAGGATTACGAATTGACTGTTTTTTGCAATTTCCGAAAGACCAGTTACCGTTGCAAATCCTTCGCCGCGCAGTTGACTGATTTTTTCTGGATTGGATTCGCAAATTGCGAGTTTGGAGGAAGACAAAACCTTTGCCGCTGCCTGCGCCAACGCGCCGCCCATATTTCCGCATCCGATCATCCCAAACGTATATTGACTCATTTCATTCATCCTTTCTTCTTGTAGGACTTTTCTTCTTTTTTATCGGATCTGTCCGTTTCCGCGGACGATATATTTGTAGGTCGTCAGCTCCTCAATTCCCATTGGACCGCGCGCGTGAAGCTTTTGTGTGGAAATACCGATCTCACAGCCGAGACCGAATTCGCCTCCATCGGTAAAACGCGTAGAGGCATTGACGTAAACAGCGGCGCTATCCACCGCGGCTGTAAAGAGTTCTGCCGCCTCCCTGTTTTCGGTAACGATTGCGTCACTGTGATGCGTAGAGTGAAGCGCAATATGCGCAACGGCGTCTTCAACGTTACCAACAATCTTAACAGCAAGAATATAGTTCAAAAATTCAGTATCAAAATCGTCTTTCCCTGCCGGGGTTCCGCCGATCAGCGCGTATGCTTCCGGATCGCATCGGAGTTCGACCGGCTGTTTTCCTGCCGCAAGACGATCGTCTACCAATCGATGGCGCAAGCGAGGTAAAAAATCGGGCGCAATCTTCCGCGCAACAAGGCAAACCTCCTCGGCATTGCAAACCGAAGGACGACTCGTTTTCGCATTTTCAATAATGTTAAGTGCCTTTTCCAAATCTGCCGTTTCGTCAACGTAAACGTGGCAAATTCCCGTTCCGGTTTGAATGCAGGGCACTTTCGCCTGCTCCACGCAAGCGCGAATCAGCCCGGCGCCGCCGCGCGGAATCAAAAGGTCAACATAGTCAACCGCAGTCATCAGCTTGGTAGCACTTTCACGGGATGGATCGGGAATCATATTGATCAGGGTTTCAGGTAATCCTACCAGGACAAGTCCTTTTCGCATAGCGGCGAGAATGGCTTTGGAAGAAAAAAACGCTTCCTTTCCGCCGCGCAAAATGCAGACGTTTCCGCTTTTCAGGGCAAGTGCCGCCGCGTCAGAGGTCACGTTGGGGCGACTTTCATAAATGATTGCAACAACACCTATCGGAACGCGCACCTTTTCAATCTGCAAGCCGTTCGGGCGCTCTGTTTTGTCAATGACTTTTCCAACCGGATCGGGGAGTTTTGCAACTTCGCGAATTCCCTCCGCCATTGCATGGATTCGCTCCGACGTCAGGCGAAGACGATCTTTCATCACATTGTTGATCCTTTCATCCGCGTTGACGAGATCGATCTCATTTGCCGCAAGAATGGCGGCAATGTCCGCTTCCAATGCGTCGGCAATGGCAAGAAGTGCTGCGTTTTTCGTTTCCGCATTTAAAAGCGCAAGTTTTCCTTTTGCCGCTTTGGCATCCATTAAAACCTGTTCAGTCGTCATTGCTTTTCTCCTTTGCGAAAAACCGCGTGCCAACCGGTTTTCCTTCTGTCAAATCATAAAGTTTTTCGGGAGCATTGCCATTAAAAATCACCATATCAACGCCGTTTTCCATGCAAAGTTTCGCCGCCTGCAATTTTGTTTTCATACCGCCCGTGCCGCGCTCGGTTCCGCTGTCGCCGGCAAGCGCAAAAATTTCACTCGTCAGTTCACAAACCTCCGGGATATAAACGGCTTCCCGATCCTTTCGTGGGTCGGCAGTATAAAGCCCGTCAATATCCGAAAGTAAAATCAAAAGATCCGCCCCGGCATTGACTGCAACCATTGCGGAAAGCGTATCGTTGTCGCCGACTTTGATCTCGTCGGTTGCAACCGTATCATTTTCATTGATTACCGGGAGAACACCAAGCTCTAAAAGCCGCTGAATCGTGTTTTGAAAGTTGGAAAGCCGATCTTCATGTTCAAAATCATCGCCTGTCAAAAGAATTTGCGCAACGATATGATGATACTCGGAAAATAACCGGTCATAGGTATCCATCAGTTCGCATTGTCCGACAGCCGCCGCCGCTTGTTTTGTGGGAATATCGGTTGGACGGCAGGAAAGTCCAAGCTTTCCAACCCCCATACCAATGGCACCGGAGGAAACGAGAATAACTTCATGACCGGCATTCTTCAAATCGCTCAATACGCGGCAAAGCTCTTCGGTTTTACGGATATTCAATTTCCCGGTTTCATGCGTCAGAGTCGACGTCCCGACTTTTACAACCAATTTCATTTTGCAAATATATCCTTTTCAACAAATAAAAAACTTATTCTATATTATACAAGAAAAGTTTTTTTCTGTCAATAGTTTTTGCAAGTTGTTCACTCTTTTTTTGCAAAATGCAAAGTATGAAATTCGGTTGACATTTGAAAAAAAGTGTGCTAAAATAAAAAAGAATTGAAAGCGGAAAGGAACTTGCACTTTTGAAAAAACATTTGCTTTATAACGTTTTTAATGGTAATAAGGATCGCCCGGATGCAAAATGGGAGGATGTAACGCCGAACCTGCGCTACTTTTTCAAGTTGTTCGGTAGAAAATTTTGGCGTCTCATTTCGCTGAATCTGATGATGTTGCCGCTGGTTCTCCCAATCCTTATCGGTATTTTGATCTATTTGGCAATCCCGACAACTCCGACCCATCAAACTGCCCTGTTCGCTCCTCTTTACGGTGCCAATCTGATTGAAGCCTCCCCCGAGAGCGGATTTTTGCTGAACCTGTTCGGCGGTCAGTGGCTTATTCCCAGCTACAATGCAACAGGAACCTATATCGGCATCGGCGCTTGCATCGTTTTCCTGCTCGTTACTTTCGGCTGGCAGAATATTGGCGCCACCTATGTTTTACGCGGACTTGTACGCGGAGACGCCGTATTCCTTTGGTCGGATTACTTTTATGCCATTAAGCGAAACTGGAAACAGGGTTTCTTTTTGGGATTAATTGATTTTATCATTCTTTTTTTGCTTGGATTCGATATTGTTTATTTCTATTACCGGATCGGTCCGTTCGGAATGAACGTGCTTTTCTATGCAAGCTGTGCATTGATGATTCTCTATTTCTTCATGCGCTTCTATCTCTACCTTTTGCAAATCACCTTCAAACTTTCGATTCGCAAAATTCTTAAAAATGCACTCATCTTTACCCCGTTGGGGATCAAACGGAATTTGATGGGCGCTTTGGGAATCATCCTTTTGACGGCAATCAATGTGGGGCTGATCCTTCTCATCGCTCCCACCGGCGGCGTTATCGGAATCGGACTGATTCTGCCGCTGTTGCATTACCCGGCGTTTACCGGTTTTATTGCCACCTATTCGGCATACCCGATCATCGACCGCTATATGATTGCTCCTTACCGCAATTTAAACGAATCCGAAGAAGAAAACGGATCAGCACCCGACGGCAGCGAGCCGTCAGGAACCGATCCGCAGTAATTCGCCAACCGAACCAATTTCATAACCGCGCGCCAGAAGTTTTGGGATCAAGCGTTCCAAAGCTTCCGGCGTTTTGCTGTTATAGCTGATAAAATCGTGCATCAAAATAATATCCCCCGGCTTAACAGACGAAAGCACACGCCGAACAATTGCCCCCTCGTTTTTGGATTCCCAATCACGCGTATCAATGCTCCAAAGGATAACGCGATACTCTTTATCATTTGCCGCCGATAAAACCGCCGTATCTACTGCCCCTTCCGGCGGACGGAACAAACCGGGGGTTTGATTGCAAACCTTTTGTATTTGTAAAGAACACTCTTCCAACTCGCGTTCTACGCGTTTTTTGCCAAGTCCGCAAAGCCGAATATGCGAATCGGTATGATTTCCGATCTCGTGCCCATCTTTTGCAACAAGTTTTGCCGTTTCCGGATAGTCGCGAACGTTTTTTCCAATCATAAAAAACGTTGCGTGAATATTGTATCGCTTCAGAATTTCCAAGATTTTTGGCGTCAAGCGCGGATGCGGACCGTCGTCAAAAGACAGCGCGATCCGCTTTTCCTGAACATCCACACAGCGATATGCTTCCGCACGAACGGGAAAGGAATGAAATGAAATCAAACAGCTGAAAATCAATATCCATCCGCAAAACCGTAGCCAAATAGAATCATTTTTTGACCTGTTCATCAATTTTTTCAATTTTTTGATAAGCAATTTCATCTATTCTTCCGAATTTATAACCTTGATTTTTGATTTCCCGAATCACGTTTCCTAAAATCGCAGCATTGGTCGCCGATGTCGGATGAAGCAACAAAATGGATCCATTGTGAAGATTATCCAAAATTATTTTTTCCGCTTTCTTTTCGGGCATTTGTCGGTTGTTATCCCAATCCGGATAAGCGAAACTCCAAAAGACGGTTTGGTACCCGTTTTCGGTCAGGCATTTCAAGTTTTCTTCGCTGAATCTTCCTTCCGGAGGACGATAAAATTTCGGCATTTCTTGACCGATTAACTCTTGATATTTATCTTCCAATAATTTTATCTCATTTATCAGCGCCTCGTCGCTTGCGTAACTCATATTTTTATGATGCGCCGTATGATTTCCAACAAGATGCCCTTCTTCCACCATGCGTTTTACAAGTTCGGGATTTTTCCGAATCAAATTTTGTAAAATAAAAAAGGTTCCCGGAACATTTTCCTCTTTAAGAACGTCTAAAATTTTGGAAACATTTCCGTTTTCATATCCTGCGTCAAAGGTCAGATAAACCACCTTTTCCTCGCTTGTCTCGCTGACATTCGGATCAAGATAAACCGCGTTGTAGTTTTCAATAAAAGACAAGCGAGGATCCAATGAGGGACGCCGATGGTCCTTGACATGAACACAATACCAGCTATACCCTTCTTTTTCCGAGGCAAACGCATAAACAGGAACCGACGCAATTGCAAAAAGGATGGCAAACGTCATGCAAATGATCTTCAAAAGACTTTTTTTCACTTTCATTTTTTATTCCACCTTTCAAAAAACTGCAAAGATAGTTTGTGCATTTTTTGAAATTTCAAAGATTGAAACAGAATACAAAAAGCCTATTTTTTACGAAAAATACCGCAAAATGAAAGGTGAAAACACATTTTCTTCTATTGACAAAAAAAGAAAAAAACGATATAATTAGAAAAAAGAAAGGAGGCAGTTTATGGAAAAAGTGTTGATTGCCATGAGCGGCGGCGTTGATTCCAGCGTGACCGCGCTTTTGATGAAAGAACGCGGAAACAATTGCATCGGCGTTACCATGAAGCTCTTTGGAAATGATGAAATCGGATTGAAAAAAGAACACACCTGCTGCTCTCTGGATGATGTCGAGGACGCGCGTGCGGTTGCGATACGCTTGGGGATTCCCCACTTTGTTTTTAATTTCACCGACCGATTTGAGGAATGCGTCATCAAACGATTTGTTAACGATTATGAAAACGGAAGAACGCCGAATCCCTGCATTGACTGCAATCGGTATCTTAAATTTGATACACTGTATCATCGCGCAGTAGAACTTGGTTGCGATAAGATTGCAACCGGGCATTACGCAGGAATCGTTTATGATCAAACAATCGGAAGATATTTGCTGAAAAAAGCAAAAGACCTTTCTAAAGATCAAAGTTATGTCCTTTGGTCGCTGACGCAGGATCAACTGGCACACACCGTTTTTCCTTTGAATGAACTTTCCAAAACCGAAACGCGCAGGATCGCCGAAGAAAACGGTTTTGTTAACGCCAAAAAGCACGACAGCCAGGACATTTGTTTTGTTCCCGATGGCGATTATGCCGGTTTTGTGGAGCGTTACACCGGCAAAACTTACCCATGCGGCAACTTTGTGGATCAAAGCGGCAAGATTCTCGGCAGGCACCGCGGCATCATCCGCTATACGCTCGGTCAGCGCCGCGGACTGGGAATTGCATGGAGCGAACCGCTTTACGTTTGCAAAATCGATCCAGAACAGAATACCGTTGTTTTGGGAGATAACGAATCCCTTTTTTCCAAAGAACTGTTTGCAAAAGAGATCAACCTCATTGCCGCACCGAAAATTGAAGGAAAAATTCGATTGAAAGCCAAGGTGCGATACCGCCAAAAGGAAGAATGGGCAACCGTCAGCCAGCCGGACGAAAACACCCTGCACGTTGTTTTTGATCAGCCGCAGCGCGCCATTACCGCAGGTCAATCGGTTGTTCTTTA
Source organism: Oscillospiraceae bacterium (assembly GCA_015063325.1). GTDB lineage: Bacteria > Bacillota > Clostridia > Oscillospirales > CAG-272 > UMGS1865. Next base: position 308,501 of record SVUK01000017.1, read on the forward strand.
CGACGGCGATACCGTTTTCGGCGGTGGGATTATTCAGTAAGAAAAAAGCAAAAAACGCGGTATCTTCCATGCTTTTCGTTAGAAATACCGCGTTTTTGATGAAAAGAGGATGCCGTTAAGCATCCTCTTTTGTATTTGAAATGACGTTTTCCAAAAAGAACTTCAAACCGCAAATCTTCGTATTTCCAAATAATTGATCGCCGTTACCAAGTACGGAAATTTTCGTCCCTTCTACTTTCGTCAAAAGCGGCGGCGCGGGATTAGGAATCATGTAATGCGGAAGATCGGATTGAAAATCAAACTTGATTTTGTATTTTTTGATTTTGAAAGTTCGCTCCATAGAAGCCATTGTGCCAAGTTTGAAATGGAGCAAAAAATAACCTTTATTGACCAAATAAATATCCATTCTTTCCGGATTATAAAAATGATACCGGACGCGCTGAAACGGCGTTGTAATGATAGATAAGGAATAGGATTGATCCCCCTTTTTGACGATCAAATCCGGGTTCCCATCAAAAAGGAAAACCGAGCGAAAGCGGTTACGCAGGAACTGTACTTCGTCGCTTTGCTTTTTCAATTTATGAATGAGCCGGATTCGCTTAAGAATCAAAAATGCAATTTTCAGAAACACAAGCGCCAAAAGAATTGCAGAAATCCAAATTGCAATCATTTCTTTCACCTCGCTTTCTAAATTTAGTATAACATATCTGTTTTCATTTTGCAATAAAAAGTTTCAGATGATGGGAATCAGAACCCAAACTCGCGCAACATTTGCTTTTTGCCTTTCTTCACCACGGCGCGAGTTGTTCCTATCCTACGGAATTGCAATTCGTTCTTTCCCCTTTGCCGTATTGATGGAAGCAATCAATATCCGCTTAATTTCGGTGCACCGATCCAATATTGTTCTATCAGTGTAATATCCGCTTTCAAGCAAAAGTTCAAGCCAGTATTCCGTTTCGGAGCATTCTTTCAAAGCAATATGTAATTTTGAAATAAAATCTGCTTTTCCCTGCGCGTAAAACGCTTCGTGAATGTTTGCGCCAATGCTTGTCCCGGAACGTATAAATTGATTGATCAAAGCGCTTTCACATTTTTCTTCGCGCAACACTTTGCATACTTGAATTACTTCTAAGGCAAATGCTTTTGATTTTGTTATCAATGGACTTTCCTGCATTTTCGTCACTCCTTTATGATATGATTTTATAATCAAATTGCTTTTCGCTCCTGCGAAAAGCTACCTTACTTCTTCACTCTTCACTATTACTTTTTCACTCCACCAAAAATCCCGCGAATAGTGAAAAGTGAATAGTGAAAAGTGAAAAAGTAAAAATCCCACACAGACGCGTGGGATTTTTGGTGGAGATGATGGGAATCGAACCCATGTCCGAAAACCCCTCGGCATGACTTTCTTCGTGGGCAGTCTGTTATTTGAATTTCCCTTTGAATGGCGCGAACAGACACGCTCCTCTCGCAGGTAGCCCTTTTTTGCCTGACCGGTTCAAGGGCGAAACACCGGTGCAGGTTCACCACTCATTTGACGCTCACACCAAAGCCGTGGTCCTCTTCGGCGGAACGGGTGACCCTCAGGTCACGGCACTGCCATTAGGCAGCCAGAGCAACAGTTTTGTTGTCGTTTATTTTTAAGGTTGGGCAGTTATCGAGTTTACCCGGCTCGCCACGCTTATCATGTGTCAGAATCCCCGTCGAAACCATTGCACCCCCATATTCGGGGTAAACCCTATTATAACGGGTTTTGTTTGGTTTGTCAAGTATTTTTGCTCGTCAATTTTCGCTGTTATCGCCTTTCATCCGGCGCTCCATCATGCGATCTGCCTCGCGTTTAGCGTCGCTTTCGCGTTTATCGTAAATTTTTTTGCCGCGGCAGAGTCCAATCTCCATTTTCGCATAACTTCCTAAAAAATAAAGCGAAAGCGGAACCACCGAAAATCCCTTCTGCTGGACTTTTCCCTGCAATTTGAGAATTTCCCGGCGGTGCAGAAGTAGCTTTTTATCTCGTAAAGGTAAATGATTGAAACGGTTTCCCTGCTCGTAAGGACTGATATGAACGCCAACAGCAAATATTTCGCCTTTCTCAAAAGAGCAATAGGAGTCCTTCAAATTCACTTTTCCTGCCCGTACGCTTTTGATCTCGGTGCCGGTCAAAACAACGCCGGCTTCATAAGTTTCGTCAACGAAATAATCATGCCACGCTTTTTTGTTTTGGGCGATGATCTTTTTTCCTTTTTCCGCCGCCATGGGCACCTCCCTGATTTTTTGGAACTTCTTTTTTCTTCAAAATCGTGCCGTCGGGTAAAAGTCCCGCGGCATTCAACGCAACCAAGCGCAAAAGCCGCTTGGTATTTCTTTTTCTTGCTCCTTTTTCCAGTTGCTTTTGCAAAGCTTTCCAAATTGCTTTCAGAATCCTTTTCGTCGGTTTCCAAACAAGCAAAAACGCTTTGCTGATCACTTTACGAATCCATTTTACAAAAAAACGCAAAAATTTGCGAACCCATCTTCCAATCGTTGCCCAATAAAGCAAAAAGCCGGCGAGCAGAATGAGAAAAACGAGCGGACGAATTTTTCCGTTGTTGTGCTCGTAAAACAAAAGGATTACACAAACGCTTGAGACAATACAAAAAAGAAAATCCTCCAAAAAGACGAAAACACCGGCAACTCGTCTTTTGCGGAGGCTGGACTTTTTGCCCTCTTTTTTCGGTTCTGCTTCCCGGGTGAACAACAATCTTGGAAAACGGATCAAATCAAAGAAAAGGCCGAGCGAGCCTCCCAAAGCAAGCGCATAGAAATACAGGAGCGCAATTCCGGATTGAGACAGCAACATAGCGTTTTAACGCCCCCTCCGATGAAAAAGACCTCTGCCGCTCTTTTGCTCGTTTTCACGGTCATCCGCATAGGTCAGCGCCGCAACCGTTCCGTCCACCGAAACAACACCTTCGGCAAGATTCAGAACTTTGATATGTAACTCGTTTCCCTCCACTGTCAAATTCCCACAAACGGTGGAAAGCTCAATCGTCTCTTCGTCAAAACTGATAACATCTGTAACGCCCCGCATTTCCAGTAAGCCTCGGTCACGCAAAGAAAGCGTATGCGGCTGTCTGGCATTTTCCTTTTTTTCCGCATTCATAGCAAAAACCTCCAAAGATATTTGCTATATCCTATTCGGAAAAGAGGAAAATTATGCGGGGCGCACGGGTTATCAAGTTATCACTTCATATACGTTTGCGGCTTCCGCCTTTTTCGTATATTCGGGAACATCCAAAACGCGAATCTTCAACGTCCGCTCACCGAATGTGATTTCCAAAACATCACCAATTTTCACATCATACGATGCTTTTGCAGGACGACCGTTGACCGTTACGCGCGCGTTATCGCACGCGTCGTTAGCAACTGTCCTACGCTTGATGATACGGGAAATTTTGAGGTATTTATCGAGCCTCAATTCACCTTATCCTTGATTGCTTTCGCTGCGGAGAAAGAAACGTATTTGGAAGCGGGAATTTTAATTGCCTGTTTGGTGCGAGGGTTAATACCGGTGCGAGCGGCTCTGGTCTTTACTGCGAACGAACCAAGTCCGGCAAGCTGAACGCCGCCTTCAGCAAGTCCTTCAACAAAGGCTTCATAAAGAGCGTCGTAAATTTTTGCGGCTTCCTTTTTGGTAACCTCGGCTTTTGCTGCTGCTTTTTCAATCAACTGTGTTTTGGTCATGATGGAACATCCTTTCATTTTTTAATGTCAGAAATTCCTTTCTGCGGTTACCATTTTATCATATTATTGCCAAAAAATCAAGAGGTTGAACAGCTGTTTTTTGGCTTTTTTACCTGTTTTTTTATATTTTTTTTAAAAATTAATTAATAAAATGAATTTTGAGGTCAAAAATCCGTATATTTTTAATTTTTGCTTTCTACAAACCTCCTCAAGGATTGCTCTCTTTTCTGTCTTTATGATGTCGGATCTTACTCAAAATCGGCAACAAACGTTTGCCGAACGGCACAGCGGATAGATCGGAATCCGAAATTCCACCACCCAAAACGGCAAGGATAAAATAAACAATCACCATCGTTCCGAGAACGATCAATGTCGGAATTCTTCCCTCACCCATGCGATCGACCAGCCATTGATAGAAGCTCCATGCAAAGAATGCTGAAACGGTCGAAAAGAAAAGCGGCTTAGCAAAAATCTTCCAAAGCGATGGAATCCGACAAAGTCGATCTGCAAAAATCAAATTGAGAAGCACAACTACCGCATTGCAGAAAAAACTGCTGATCGGTGCGCCAATGATTCCGATTTTCGAATTTCCGATCAAAAAATAGGCAACAAAAATTTTGACAACCGAACCGGCAAGTAAGGATAAAATCGGTCGATTAACCGAACGATAAGCGTGTAAAACAGAGTTTGTCGCGGTGATCATGCACGAAAGGAAAACCGAAACACCCAAAACGGAAAGTAACGGAGCTGCAGAAAGAACCGCCGCCTCTTCCCCGGAAAAAAGTAACGAAAGAATCGGTTTGGAAAACACCGAAATTCCGATTGCCGCCGGAATAGCAAAAATAGCAGTAATCCGATAGGAAGCCTGCACCAAAGCAAGCTGACGTTCCCTGTTGTTTGAGGCAATGGCGGCAGATAACAGCGGAATGAGCGGAAGCGCAATAGAATTGACAAGCGTTGGCAACAATCCGTAAACCGAAAGTGCCAGCGTTGTATATCCGCCGTATGCCTCGTTCGCAAGAACTTCATTATATCCAATCGATTGCAAGCGACGAAGAATCATCGTCATATCAATCAATTTTGTCAGATTGACCGATACTGCCCCAAGCGTAATGGGGACTGCAAGCTTTGCCAAAGAAGCGCAAATAGATCCGATTTTTTCGGTATACAGTGCATTTTTTGCATTTTGATTCTCCGCTTTTCCCATAAAAGAATTACGGAATCGAATCTTTTCAATAATTAAATAGAGCAAAGAAGCAAATGTTCCAAGCGTCAGCCCAACTCCTGCCGCCGCGGCAACCTGGTAAGTTGGTCTGCCGGCAAGAAGCGCCGCGCGCGCCAAAAGAAGCCCGAACGTAAGTTTTCCAACCGCCTCTATCAGTTGGGAAACAGCGGTTTGCGCCATTTTTCCATATCCTTGAAAATATCCGCGCAACGCGGAAGAAATACAAATGAAAAATACGGTTGGCGAGATGGAAAGAATCGATAATTTTGCATTCTCACTTTGAATCAAGTCACAGAATTTTCCGGCAAATACAGCCATCAAAATACTGCCCAGCATTCCAATCAGAAAAAAAGCAACGAGCGCCGCCCGATATAAGCGCTGAACTCTTCCGTTCTCCCCTTTTGCAAGAGCCGCGGAAACCAATACAGAAAGCGCAACGGGAAGGCCGGCGGTTGCAATCACACAAAAAAAGGCGTATATTTCGTATGCGGAATTGAAATAACCCATGCCTTCCGCGCCAAGATAGGAAAGCATGGGTATTTTGTAAAGCAAACCGACGATTTTAACCAAGATCGTTGAAATCGAAAGGAGAAAAACGCCGGATAGAAAGGTTTTTTTAACAGTTTGCGGTTGATTTTGCATTTTTTCTTCCTCCCGAATCATGCAGTTTCGGGTAAATTATATGCGGTTGGAAGAAAGGATATGCCTTAAATAAATTCCCGATAGAGGGAGTTCGGGGAAATAAAGTCGGAATTGACCGATTCTACATTTTGAAGAGCTGATCGTATTTTTTGAGCCTGACGGTAGAAATGATCGTCAGAATCAACCTCCGAAAGGATTTTCAACAAATACGGTTTTAAAATTCCGATTTCATACGGCATGGTAGAATCCACCGTTTCATCGCAATTTTCCAAATACGGAAAAATGTTTTTATCCTCGTTGGAACGAACGTTTTTCCAAAGTGAAAACGTAAACGAGGCACCGGAACCGCGATAGATCACGTCCCGAACCAACCTGCGTAAAAGACGAATTTCATTTGGCAAAAAGGTTTTACCGCCAACGGTAATTGAGGATTGCGGATAAATTGCAATGCTATAATAGGGCGCCTGTTGCAAAATCGAATTCACAGCAGGATAAAGAATTTGAATACCTTCCAGCAAAAAGAGTTCCCCTTTTTGCGGAATCAATCGAACGCCGCGCTCGCGAAGTCCGGTAAAAAAATTGAAATGTGGAAGAATCGTCGGTTTACCGGCAATTAGAGAGGACAAGCAAGTTTGCAAAAGATCGGTATCCAGCGTTTTTTCGGAATCGTAATCCAATCCGTCGAATCCGTTTTTTTCGGAAAGCGTTAACAGATATTTCTTTTCATAATAGAAATCGTCAATCGAAATTACGTGAATCGTCCGCCCATTCTGTAAGAAACGATCGGTCAGCATCCTTGCGGCAGTGGTCTTTCCGGAACAGGTCGGGCCGGTCAAACCGATCAAAGAAAGATCTTTTTTATTGCAAAGACGATTTGCAATCTGAAAAAGCGTTCGTTCAAAAGCCGTATCCGCCTCAAAAATTCTACTTTTCAGTTCTTCTTCTGAAAGACGATCGGGAAAAATCAGTGTCACGAAAAAAATCCTTTCATTTCAATAACCCCTGCTCGCGGTAAAATGCCTCCAGCCTTTCGCATTTTTCCTGCGTGCTTTCGTCGCGCAGATATTCATACGGATATTTGGGATAGAACATCCGTTCAATCAGCGGATTTCCGCCGTTCTGCGGCTGATAATCCACCAATTTGGAAACCGCTCCGGCACCAACCGCAATAATGGAATGAACCTCTTCCATCATATAAATATTATATGCGGATTCCCTTCCTTCCAGCGCAAATCCAACGTTTTCAAAATTGCCGACTGTATTTTTTTGACGATACATATAATAAGGCTTGTAGCCTTCCTGCTGGGTTTTGAGCTGGGAATAATCTACGCATTTTCCGGCGTCGCCGCCGCGCAAGGAATAAATATGGCTATCCTGCCGCAAAATATCCGCCGCTTTTTTCACGCAAAAAGTGTGAACGGTGATATTTTCCGGGCGTAATGCCAAAATCTGATCAAATGTCTTGGAAAACGTTTTAAAATTGTCTCCCGGCAGTCCGACAATCAAGTCGGTGTTGATCACAGGAATTCCGGAATTCCGCGCAATCTCATATGCACGGAAAAAATCCTCCGCAGTATGGCATCTTCCAACGTTTGCAAGAACTTCATCGCAAAGCGTTTGGGGATTAACGCAAGTGCGCGTAACGCCGTATTCTTTCGCAACGGCAAGTTTTTCGGCGGTAATGGTATCGGCTCTGCCGGCCTCCAGTGTAAATTCCTCCAAAGCAGAAACATCGGTCTCTTCGTTAATCAAAGAAAGCAGTTCACGCAACTGATCCGCCGAGAGAATAGTGGGAGTTCCACCGCCGATGTAAATTGTTTTCAAGCGCAATCCAAGGTTGCGAATCGTTTGAAAATTCGCGCGCAGATCGGCTTTCAGTTTCACCAGATAATCCGGAATTAAATTCAACAGTTTTTTGGAAGTATAGGAAACGAAAGAGCAATAGGAACAGCGCGTCGGACAGAACGGAATGGAAATATACATACTGCAATCGTGCGCGTCGGGCGTTCCGATCATCTTTTGCTCGGCAAGCGCCACATCGGTCGCAAGCGCCGCCTTCTTGGGAATAACAAAATACTCGTTCGTCAGAATTCGCTTTGTGCGCGTTTTGCTAACGCCGTGACGCAAAAGATCTGTTGCAACTTTTGAGGGGCGCACACCGGTCAGCATTCCCCACGACGGACGATAGCCGAGCAGTTCACCCCAAGCCGAAATAATTGCCGCACCGCAAACCATTTTTGCCGTTTTTTCTTCGGTAAAATAGGGCGAGAAATCAAGCGCACGACTGCAACCCACCTTTTCGCCGTTGAATTTCACGGTTACTTTTGCGCTGTACCCTTTTGCACGTTTGGTCAGTTTCAAACAAAGTTCCGGTGCATCCGGCTCGTTTTGTGCCGCCGCTCCGAATTTTTCTCCGGGGAAAAAGATCATACACAATGTTTGAATATAGTATACGTTGATATCCCCGTCTAAAAACAATTTCATGTTTCAAATCCTTCCGCAATGCCGAAAAGGCAGTGCCGTTTTATTTCTTTTTCAGGGTTTCGGTGTCCAAAAGAATTGTTACCGGACCGTCGTTCACCAAAGTAACCTGCATATCGGCGCCGAAAATACCGCATGCGACATTTTCGATTTTTTCCCGAATTTTCTCCTTGAATAATTCATAAAGCCGATTTGCAAGCTCGGGAGGAGCAGATTCCAGGAAATCGGGACGATTTCCATGCCGACAGTTTGCCAAAAGCGTAAATTGAGAAACCACCAAAATCTCACCGCCAACATCCAAAATCGAACGGTTCATCTTTCCGTTTTCATCCGAAAAAACACGCAATTTCAAAATTTTTTCGGCTAAAATGTCAACCTCTGCCTCAGTATCTCCCCGCGCAACGCCCAAAAGAATCAAAAATCCTTTTCCTACGGCGCCTACAATTTTTTCCTCCACAACGACATTTGCGTTCAGAACGCGTTGAATCACAGCCTTCATTGATCCACCTCCATCAAGCAAATCCACGAGAGATCCGGCGAACGCCGACCAAAGATTGCAAACGGGAAACAATGGAACGATAGTGGTCTGTATTTTTGCATCCGATTTTCAGATTCAAAATAGACCCGTCCTCGTTTTTGCTGACGGCATTAATCTGCAAAATGGAAACGCGCATTTCCGCCAAAACCGCGGTAATTTCAGCCAAAATACCGATGCGATCGTCCACCCAAATTTGCAAAAGTGCCTCGTAAAATCCTGTCTCATTTCCGCCTTCAGCACTCTCCCAATAGGCTTCCTTCCAACGATCTGCATTTTCGGGAACCTGTCTGCCGGTGATAACGTTCGGACAGTCGATTTTATGAATGGAAATTCCAAATCCTTTGGTGACAAACCCAATGATGGGGTCGCCGGGCAACGGGTTGCAGCATTTTGCAAACTTGATCATACAGCCGTGTTCCCCGTCCACAACAACGCCGCCGTTCGAATGTACATTATGCGGCTTGCGCACCTGTACCTGTTCCGGCGTCAGCTCTTCCTTCGGCGTTTCCTCCTCAATATGAACAACCCGGCGGCAATCGTCCGGCAAACGTTTGATAAATTTGGAAATTGCCAAACCGCCATACCCGATCGCATTGTAAAAATCCTCATTGCTGTTGTAGCCGAAACGCTCGGACAATCCCTTTACAATTTCTTCCCTCTGCGCCTCTGTTACAGGACAACGGCAGATTTTCCGAATTTCGGTTTCCACCATAGTCTTACCGAGGATCACATTGTCAGTCTTTTGTTCTTTCTTAAACCATGCGCGAATTTTCGAACGCGCACTGCTTGTTTTTACAATGTTGAGCCAGTCGCGGCTCGGACCTTTTGCCGCAGAAGAGGTTAAAATTTCAACAATCTCTCCGTTTTGAAGCGTGCGATCAATCGGAACGATCATGCCGTTGATCTTACCGCCGATCATCTTGTTTCCGACAGCCGAGTGAACCGCGTATGCAAAATCAATCACATTTGCACCGTTGGGAAGCGAGATAACATCTCCTTTTGGAGTGAATACGAAAACCTCATCATGGAACATATCGGTCTTGAAAGCACTCAAAAATTCGTCCGGGTCACGCGTGCTGTCCTCTGCCTCCAAAAGCCCGGCAATCCATTCAAGCTTGCGGTCAATCTCCTCTTTCGAGGTTGCTCCCGATTTATATTTCCAGTGCGCGGCAATACCGTATTCGGCAATCTGGTGCATTTCCCAAGTCCGGATCTGCACTTCGAACGGAATGCCGTCCCGTCCGATAACGGTAGTGTGAAGCGACCGGTAAAGGTTTGGCTTCGGCGTAGAAATATAGTCTTTAAAACGTCCCGGAACCGAATTAAACATTTCATGAATCAACCCAAGCGCGGTATAACATTCCAATTCGGTATCCACAATGATCCGCATGGCGTAAAAGTCATAGATCTCGTCAAACGACTTATTCTGCGTATACATTTTTTTGTAGATGGAATAAACCGATTTGATACGCCCTTCAAGAGAAAAATGAATCTTGTTTTCTTTGAGCTTTTTGGATACTTGCGCACGGATTTTCTCAATAAAATTCAGATTTTCGCCGTATTTTTCTTCAATATATTTCTGAATTTCCCCATACCCGATCGGATCGAGATATTGTAAACTCAAACCTTCCAACTCTTGCTTGATACGCTGCATACCAAGCCGATGCGCAAGCGGCGCATACACATGCATGGTTTCCAAAGCCGTCAGACGGCGTTTCTCATCCGGCTTTGCGTCAAGCGTCCGCATATTGTGGAGCCGGTCGCAAAGCTTAATAAAGATCACGCGAATATCGCGCGACATGGCGAGAAGCATTTTGCGCAGGTTTTCAATTTCGGCTTCTTCCTTGTCCTCCACCTGCATGAAAACGATTTTGGTCAAACCATCTACCAACTCCGCAACTTCTTTGCCAAAGCGAGATTCAATCTCTTTTAAATTGGTTTTATCGGCACAGTCCTCAACGGTATCGTGCAAAAGCGCGGCACAAATGGAATCGGTGTCCAATTCCAAACCCGCAACAATTTCGGCAACGGCAACCGGATGGGAAATATAGGGTGTTCCGTCCGCGCGCATCTGCCCTTCATGCAATTCTCTGGCATATTCAAAAGCTTTTGTAATTTTTTCGGTATCGTATTTTTTTCCGGTTGCAGCAAGAATACTTAACAGCCGAGTAATATCGGTTCTCACCATCGAATCGCTCATAAAGCGACACCCTCCTTTCCCGATATAGTTATCAGGGTAAATTTCATTTCATCATTTCACGTAATTTTCGAAGCAAAGTCGATTGCTCTAAATCTGTTTTCACCGGCGACGGATTCCATTCCATCACAAAATAATCCTCGCCAGGCTCGGTAAACGAGCAAAGTTGAAGCTCTTCCAAAATCCGCATGGAAAAACGGATTTTCGCATATGTAAACGGACTTTCCTGACGATTCAACTGCTCCCGAATCCGTCGAATCGGGAAACACGTCTTTCCGGTCTCCTGTTCTTTTCGAAAAAATTGATAAATCATTGCAAGATCCTTCCGATCCGGCAAAATACCGTCCGCTTCGGAAAAACGCTCGCCGTTGCAAATCGCTTGATATTTGGCACGCTCGGAGAGGAAAATCAGTTCTTCGGATTCAGCGTATGCGGCATCCTGTAAAAACATTTGAACACGCACGGTACCGTTGAATTCGTTTGCGTCCAGGCGGAAGAGAAAATCGGCAAATTCCCCTTCCTCAAACGGCAAATCGGTTATCCCTCTGCCAAACCAAACGGCAACCATCGAAAGTCCGTCCTTTTCCAAATGCAAACGAACGTGTTTACCGCCGCTCATCGGCGTGATTTTAACAACCTTTGCCTCGCGCAAAAGGAAATTCGGCGTTGGATTGCCGTTTCCGTAAGGTTCCAAAAGCCGCAGCTCCTCAATCAATCGAATCGTCATTTCGCCGATCCCCATGGTGCAGTCAGCATCTCGCTGTAGAGAAAAATCTCCGGCTGTATGCGTTTCGGCATAGTCATTCAATCGGCGACGCAGTTGAGAAACGTCCTTCTTTCGGATCGAAAGACCGGCGGCAAGCTCGTGCCCACCGTAACGAAGCAGAAGATCTTTGCAGGCGTCAAGCGCCTCTACGAGATTCAAACCTTTGACACTTCTGCCGGAGCCTTTCCCGGAGCCGTCCTCCGAACCGTCATAAGAAATCAGAATGCATGGCAATCCATACCGCTCGGTAATGCGAGACGCCACAATTCCGATAATGCCTGGGTGCCAATCGTCGTGATCCAAAACAATCACTCTGCGGCGTTCCTCTTTCGGCATATTTTCAATCATTCGGAAAGCCTCTTCGGCAATTTGGGTCTCCTCTGCCTGACGCGCGGCATTCAATTCGCAAAGCTGATTGGCATAATGTGCCGCACGTGAATGCGTTTCGGAAAGCAATAACTCCACCGCAATTCCGGCTTCGGCAACCCGTCCGGCTGCGTTGATCCGCGGCGCGATTACAAACCCGATATAGGAAGAGGTAATTTTGCGTTGTTTACTTTTTCCAGGACCTGCGGCGGCATCCATCAACGCGCGCAATCCGGGACGACAATTCGTCTCCATGTCGGCAAGTCCTTTTGCAATCAACAGCCGGTTTTCATCAATCACAGGCATTACGTCCGCAATCGTTCCAATGGCAACCAGATCCGCATAGGTATTGCTGATCTGTAAAACCGCTTCTATCGGAGGTTTTCCCTCCTTTTCAAATTGACGGATCTCCATAGCACAAGCAAGTTTAAAGGCAACTCCAACGCCTGCAAGTTCGCAAAAAGGATAGGAATCATCTGCGCGATGCGGATTGACAACTGCGCAGCATTTCGGCAATTCGGGACGACAGGCATGGTGATCGGTTACGATCGTATCAATGCCTTTCCGCTTTGCATAATCAATTTCCTCGATTGATGTAATTCCGGTATCCACCGTTACAATTAAGGAAACGCCCTTACCTTTTAGGATATCAATGGCGGCGGTAGAAAGACCGTACCCCTCCTTGCTCCTGCTGGGAATATAGTAACCAACGTCGGCGCCTTTTTGCGAAAGATAAAGGTAGAGTAAACTTGTTGCGGTAGCACCGTCCACATCGTAATCACCAAAAACGGCAATCCGCTCCTTTCGGTCAAGCGCAGTTTGTAAACGATCTACGGCACGGTCCATATCCTTCATCAAAAAAGGATCGTGCGGAATGATATCCGAAAAATGCAAAAACCGTTCGGCATCGGCTACCGTATTGTATCCGCGCAAACAAAGCAGTTTTGCAGTGGTAGACGTCACTTTTAATTTGGAAGAAAGTTCGGAAACGGTTTTATTCAGTTCGACATTTTCCGGGTCAAACAAAACGCGCCATTTCGATTTTTGAACAGCTGTTTCCATAAAACCGCCCCTTTCTGTAAATCGTTTTTAATAAATGTAAATCATTTTTAGTTAAAACAAGTAAATAATTTTTAGTTAAAACAAGATTCGGAAACGCTTCCGAATTTTTTTATCAGCGCTTCGGCAGAGCGCAGTCCGTCTACCGCCGCACTCGTAATTCCCCCGGCATATCCTGCGCCTTCTCCGCAGGGATAAATCAATTCGTGTCCAATGGCTGTACGCTCCTCCGGCAATCGCAAAATGCGCAGCGGCGCAGATGTCCTTGTCTCTGCGGCGGTCAAAATCGTATCCGGCGCGTCATACCCCTCCAACTTTTTTCCAAAAGAGGAAAACGCGTACCGCAAAGATTCGGTTATAAAGGTTGGAAAAACGCTACGCAAATCGGTCAAATGAATTTTTCCGCGCCGGTAAGACGGCAGAACACGGGAAGGCTCGGTTGCCCGATATTCCCCAATCAAATCGCCCAAAGTCATAATCGGGGCATCATAATCGCCGCCCCCTGCCGTAAAAGCCGCGCGTTCAATCCGGCGCTGAAAAGCAATCGCACCCAATGCAAGACTTCCGTTGATCGGCTCATAATCGGTGCAGGAAATCGAAACAGCAACCGCGGCATTTGCGTTTTTCCCGTTTCGCGCATGGTTGCTCATTCCGTTGACAACAAGACCACCCTCTTCAGACGCCGCGGCAACGACTTCTCCGCCCGGGCACATGCAAAAGGTATAAACTCCGCGCGTACCACGGGTATCCGAAAGCGCATATTCCGCAGGACCCAAATTGGGGTGTCCTGCAAGGTCTCCGTAAAGTGCGCGATCAATTTCACATTGTAAATGTTCGGCACGAACACCGACAGAAATCGGTTTCGCCTCAATGGAAAACTGCTTTTTCAAAAGCAGTTCATAAGTATCTCTTGCGCTGTGTCCCGGTGCCAAAATCAAAGCGCCGCTACGCAGCTCGCCATAATTGGTGTAAACGGTGACAGAAGCGTCCGCTGATTCGCAAAAATCGTCCATCCGCGTGCGATAAAGCACCTTTCCGCCCAAGCGCTCGATCTCCGAAAGAAGGTTGGCGATAATCCGGCGCAATAGATCCGTTCCGATATGCGGTTTTGCCAAAGTTAAAATTTCCTCGGGAGCACCGAAACGGCAAAGCATATGCAAAACATAATTGCAGTACGGATCATGGATGCGCGTAATCAGTTTTCCATCCGAAAAGGTACCGGCACCGCCGGCGCCGAACTGAATATTGGATTCGGTATCTAAAAAGCCTTCCCGAATAAAACGATCCACCGAAGCAACGCGATCGTCAATCGAATCTCCGCGATCGATCAGAATCGGATCGTAGCCGTTTTCCGCAAGCAATAAAGCGGCAAAAAGCCCGGCGGGACCCATTCCGACCACCAACGGCGGCGCTTTCAGTCGTGCCTTTCCGCGCACAATCTCCGGAGAAACGTCGATCCATGCGCGCAATCCGGCACGCTTTTGCAAGTCCTCAGGAATAGGCGATTCCGATTCTACCAAAATTGAAGAAACAAAACGGATTTCCTCTTTACGGCGCGCGTCAACCGAACGTTTATAAAGCCGAAAATGAAGCGACCGAGTTTGAATTCCCCTGCGCTTCATTTGACGGGCAGCCTCCCTGCAAATCTCTTCGTGATCCGCCGAAATCGACGTTTTGACATCATTCAGCAGATAACGGTAACTCAACCGGTTATCCGACATTCGAATCCGCCTGCTCGGTCTGTTCCGAATCTTGCCGGAAGAAAGAACTTTTTTTATAATCGCTGTTCGTCAAATTCACAACGAGAAGCCAAACGATCACTGCCAAAAGAAAGCAGATCAAAAACGGCAGAAAGCGGAAACGGCGAACCTGATTTTCGGCAGCTTCTTTTTTCTTGTTGTAATGCCCTAATGTGTTCTTCGCTTTCATGCTTATTTTCCTCCCTTTCTGTTTGCATTTTCGTCATTCAAAAGCTCAGGAATACCGGGTTTCGGCAAAGGCATTTCCAATTGCTCGCCCTCGGATCTTTGAAGATCCGAGTCGTTGAAAGAGCGATTGCTGAGCTGCTCAAGGCGTTCCTGGAAGAGCTTTTTGGATTCTTCGCGACGGCGGCGCAAATAAAGCTCGCCGGCAAGATAGGTCATCAAAATATCTTCCAGCATTTCGCGATCAACGCCGCGCAAAAGTTTTCCCTCCTGCGCAACCGAAACTTTTCCGGTCTGCTCGGATACGACGACAACCAAAGAATCACTCACTTCACTGACGCCCACTGCGGCGCGGTGACGGGTTCCTAAATTGCCGAAATCAATCGTATTTTTTGCCGACGGAAGAACGACGCTTGCCGCATAAATCCGGAAATCCCGAATCACGACCGCACCGTCATGAAGCGGCGCCTTATCAAAGAAAATACTGGTCAACATATGCGAAGTGATTCTGGCGTCGACCAATTTACCCGATTCGATATATTCGCCCAGCTTGGTCAAGCCTTCAAAAACAATCAGCGCACCGGTCTGATTTTCCGACATTTCAAAAACGGCATTGAGCGTTTGTTCGGTGACCTCTTTTGCAAGCGGATAGAGCTTTTTCGGCAAGGTATCGCTGCGCGGCGCAAACAGGCGCGAATTTGCAATGCGTTCCAAAGCGTCCCGGATTTCCGGTTGAAACAGAACGATGACGCAAAGGAAAAAGAAACCTGCCGCCAATCGGATAATATAGGTCAGTGCCGGCAAATTGAATGCGGACACGATCAGACTCAGCAAAACGACGATAAACAAACCCAAAAGAACGCGTCCGGCGCGTCTTGCCTTTGCAAAGCGATACAACGCGTAAAGAAGCAGGGTTAAAATCACGATATCGGCAAGATCGAAAGGTCCGAAATAACGGAACGGATCTACGATGTATCGCAGAATAAACGTTTTCATATTTTCCCAAAATTCTAACATGATTTTCCTCCGTCCGAAAATGGTAAAAAATAAATCGAGTTCAAATGTACCTAAAAATGCTTATAAGAATATACGAAAAATATTATATCATATGCAATGCTTTTTTCCAATACCTTTTCAAAAAAAAGCCAAAAAAAGTTGAAAAAAAGAACAGACCGGCTTCGGTCTGTTCTCCAAAACTGCGATTTTATTGATTTTCCGGTTGATAAACGCCCTTGTTCAAAAGCATATTCTGTTTCAATTTCCAAAGTTTTTCGGAAAGGTCGACATAGTAGTTATGCGGATTGTTGAAGCGGCGAACCTCGTCCCACATTCCTTCGATCTCGGCTTTGCAATGCGCGCGAATTTCCTCCAACGGCGGAAGATCATAAACCTGTTTTCCTTGTTTGAAAATCGGAACGAGCAGTTCGGTTGCCGTATAATTTTCCAAAATTTTACGTTTCCAAACGTGTTCGGGATCAAACAATTCAATCGGCTTTGTATCGTCCACCGATTCGTCATGCAAACAAATCAAATCCGCTTCTGCTTTTCCGGTATCTCTTCCACGTAAACGATAAACCTTTTTGAAATGCGGCGTTGTAATTTTTCCAACGTTTTCGCTGATCTTAATTTTCGGAATAATCCGCCCCATATCGTCTTCAACGGCACAAAGTTTGTAAACGCCGCCGAAAACCGGATCACTTTTAGAAGTAATCAAACGTTCCCCTACGCCGAATGCGTCCACACAAGCGCCCTGACGAATCAACTCTCGAATCAGGTATTCGTCAAGTGAGTTGGAAATAATGATCTTACATTCCGTCCAACCGGCGTCGTCCAACATTTTTCGCACTTTTTGCGTCAAATAGGTAATATCGCCGGAGTCGATCCGAATTCCGCATTTGGTAATGCCAAGCGGCTTAAGAACATTATTAAACGCCCGAATCGCATTCGGAATTCCCGATTCGGTCACATTGTAAGTATCCACCAAAAGCGTTGCGTTGTGGGGATAGATTTTGCAGTAAGTTTCAAAGGCTTCGTATTCGGAATCAAACATTTGCACCCAGGAATGCGCCATGGTACCGCTTGCAGGAACACCGTAGATCTCGTCGCTGATCGTGCAGGCGGTTGATCCGCATCCGCCGATATAGGCAGCTCGCGCTCCGAGGATCGCGGCATCGGCTCCCTGCGCACGTCGTGAGCCGAATTCGCTGACGGCTCTGCCTTTGGAAGCGCGCGTAATTCTTGCCGCTTTTGTCGCAATCAAAGATTGATGATTCAGCATCATCAAAATATAGGTTTCCACAAACTGCGCCTGAATTGCAGTCGCACGCACCGTCAGAAGCGGTTCCCCCGGAAAAACGATCGTCCCTTCGGGAATTGCCCAAATATCACCGGAAAACTTGAAATTTTCAAGATATTGCAGAAAATCCTCCGAAAAGCAGTTCTTTGAACGGAGGTAGGCAATATCGTCCGCGTCAAAATGCAAATTGTTGATATATTCAACGATTTGCTCCAAACCGGCAACCACGGCAAAACCGCCGTTATCTGGATTTTGACGATAAAACGCGTCAAAATAAACGATTTTATTCTGCATTCCTTTGGCAAAATAGCCGTTGCCCATGGTCAGTTCATAAAAATCGCAAAGCATAGTCAAATTTCGGGAAATATCTTTCATCTTTGTTCCTCCGGAGTTCCGAATCATTTTCGTATTATTTTACCACACTTTTCCTTTTTTTGCAAGTTTTTTAAAAAAGAAAAGAGATTAAAAAATCTCTTTTCCGGCATTTTTATAATTCCTTTTTAATTTTTTCCAAGGCAGCTTTCTCAAGGCGCGAAACCTGCGCCTGCGAAATACCAATCTCCCCGGCAATTTCCATTTGCGTTTTATTCGCATAGAATCGCAGCTGAATAATCTTCTTTTCTCGTTCGGAAAGTTTGTTTACCGCCTCGCGCAAAACCATGTTCTCCAGCCAAGCCTCGTCGCCGTCCGAAGTATCGGAAAGCTGATCCATTAAATAAAGCGCGTCGCCGCTGTCGTTATAGACCGGCTCGTAGAGCGAAATTGGTTCCACGATCGCCTCCATGGCGCGCAGGACGGCTTCCCGTTTTTCTCCCAGACGTTCGGCAATTTCCTCCACCGTTGGTTCGCGCTCCTTTACGGCAATCAGCTCTTCCCTTGTCTGCAAAGCGCGGTAAGCAAGCTCGCGCACCGATCGGCTGACACGAATGGCATTGTTGTCGCGCAGATAACGACGGATTTCACCGATAATCATCGGCACGGCATAGGTGGAAAATCGAACGTCCATTTCCGTATTAAAGTGATCTACCGCCTTCACAAGTCCGATACAACCAACCTGAAATAAATCCTCCATACTCTCTCTGCGACCGGAAAAGCGTTGAATAATGGAAAGAACCAAACGCAAATTTCCATAAATCAAATCTTTTCTTGCGATTTCATCTCCCGCGCGAGCGCGGCGCAACAGTTCGCTCTTTTCTTCCTCGGTCAAAACTTTCAGTTCGGAAGTATTTATTCCGCAAATTTCCACTTTAAAGCGATACATTCTTTGCTCCCTTTTCCTGTATTCAAAGAAAGTATTGCCGAAGTTGGAAAGGCTTTATTCAGTTAAAAAAAGACCAGTTTTTGGCAAAAAAATTCGCCGCGGCAGCTTGCCGCGGCGAATACAAGATGAGTACAACATTTCACGCATTTTATCGCAAAAAGCGAATCATTTTGCGGATTTTTTACTTGGTTCAACTACCGCTTCCTTCACGCCTGCAATCAAAGAAGTGACATTCTGAATTTCGGAAGGAATAATAATCTTGGTAGACTGTCCGTCCGCAACCTTTTCCAAAGCCTCCAAACTGCGCAGAGCAATCATGGATTCGGTCGGCGCCGCCTCGTTGATCATGCGGATTCCTTCTGCAGTTGCCTTCTGAATTGCAAGAATCGCTTCGGCTTCACCTTCTGCCTCGCGGATCTTTGCTTCTTTGTTAGCCTCTGCCTTCAGAATTTGCGACTGTTTTTCTGCCTCGGCTTGCAGAATCATGGCTTCCTTATCGCCCTGCGCCACAAGGATTGCAGAATTCTTTTGACCTTCTGCGCGAAGAATGGCTTCGCGGCGTTCGCGTTCGGCTTTCATCTGCTTTTCCATTGCGTCCTGGATTTCCTTGGGCGGAATAATGTTTTTAAGTTCCACACGGTTGACCTTGATTCCCCAAGGGTCGGTCGCTTCATCCAAAATGGCGCGCATTTTGGTATTGATAATATCGCGCGAAGTGAGGGTGTTATCCAACTCCAATTCACCAATAATATTACGCAATGTGGTCGCGGTCAAATTTTCAATAGCCGTCATCGGCATGGTATGACCGTAGGCATAGAGCTTGCAATCGGTAATTTGGAAAAAGACGACGGTATCAATCTGCATACGAACGTTATCTTTGGTAATTACCGGTTGCGGCGGAAAATCGGCAACCTGCTCCATCAGATTGATGCGCTTTGCAATGCGTTCAATAAAAGGAATCTTCCAGTGAATACCGGTTTTCCAAGTTTGGTGATACGCGCCGAGACGCTCCACAACATACGCCTGCGATTGCGGAACAATGTGAATGTTTGCAATCAAAATGAGCAACAGTAAAACAGCAATAACGACCAGTGAAATAATAAGCGGTAACATAATAATTCTCCTTTTTTATTTATTTATTTGTTTCTAACTCTTTAGGAATGCTATTTCATTTTATCAGGTTCAGATATCTTTTCTGCGTTCGCAAATCAACTTTACACCCTGAATTTCCCGAATAATAACAACCGATCCTTCCGGAATCTTGTCTCCGTTTGCCGAACGCGCCGTCCAAACAAGCCCTGCAATTTTCACGCTGCCGGTTTCGGAAATGTTGTCGATCGTTTCCTGAACAACCCCCGTCTTTCCGATCAGGCTATCGGCATTCAGATTGACCTTTTTTGTATCCAGTTTCTTTTTTACGAGCCCCCGTCCAATTGCAAGAAGCAATATGGAAAGTCCCAAAAAGATAACCACCTGAATCCAAATTGTTTTGACAAACGGTGAAAGGATCATGGCAACCAGCGCGCTTGGAGCAAACCAGCAGGATACCAACTCCGCAGTCATCGCCTCGATAATCAATGCGAGAACTGCAACGATTGCCCAAAAGATGAATGCACCGTTTTGGATCAAAAATTCCTTCATAAAAAAGCCTCCTTTCTCCTGTAAAATAGATTATACCACATTTTGCAAAGGATTCCAATAATTTTTCCAAATTTTTTCATTTTTTTAAAAAAACCTGTTGACAAAGTCGAAAAAAGGACTATACTGTATCTATCGGTAACAAAACCGATACCAAGATAGAGGTTGCAATTTCAAAAAGTAACGCGGAAAAACGTCCGAAGAGGCGCGCGCGAAAGGTGAAATTGCCGAAATTCGATTTTCGTCTTCGCGGACTTCGGGTTGGGACATGTCGAAACACGCCATGGACTGTCACAAGAAATTGTGGAGCGCTATCGAAATACATCCCTTTTGTATTTTGCGCCTCCAATGGAGGCGTTTTTTATTTCAGGAGGAAAATAAAAATGTCAAAAGGAAGAAAAATCACACTTGCCGTTTTCCTTGCCGTCATCGTCGTTTTATTGATCGTTGCGGTAACGACCGGCACCGTAGACTCAAGGGTTCCCTGCCCGGATTGCGACGGGACCGATGCAGCCTGCGAAACCTGCGGCGGCGAAGGAACCGTCATCGGCAGCGCATGGGCGCTCCTGCCACCGCTGATCGCCATTGTTTTGGCACTGATCACCAAAGAAGTTTACAGCTCGTTGTTTGCCGGAATTATCTCCGCCATCATTCTGGTTGCGAAATTCAAGCCCGTTGGAATTGCCGACGGATTGAACAGCGGATTTATTTCCAGTCTTGCCGATGAATGGGATGTCGGAATATTGATCTTCCTCGTTCTGCTCGGCATTATGGTTGCGCTGGTCAACAAAGCCGGCGGCTCAGTCGCGTTCGGAAAATGGGCAAACAAAAAGGTCAAGTCTCGTGTGGGCGCCCAGCTTGCCACCTTCGTACTCGGCGTTCTGATTTTTGTAGACGACTATTTTAACTGCCTGACGGTCGGCTCAGTCATGCGTCCCATTTCGGATACGCACAAAATATCCCGGGCAAAACTCGCCTATTTGATTGATGCAACGGCAGCTCCCGTTTGTATGATTGCGCCCGTTTCTTCTTGGGCAGCGGCAGTCGCAGGCGTTGCAACCACACTGGGAATGAACGGTATTCTCTTGTTTGTCAAGGCAATTCCCTATAACTACTATTCTCTTTTGACCATCGTTATGATCATTACCATTTCGCTGATGAAGTTTGATTTCGGTCCGATGAAACGCCACGAACAGAACGCATTGAACGGCGACCTGTTTACCGAAGGAGACCGGAACGAATCCGAATTGAAAAACGAATCCGTCGGAAACGGAAGAGTAATTGATCTTCTTTTGCCCGTGGTCGTCCTGATCGTATGCTGCGTTCTCGGCATGGTATACACCGGCGGGCTTTTCTCCGGCGAAAGCTTTATTGACGCATTTGCAAACTGTGACGCTTCGGTCGGTCTTTCTTGGGGTGCGCTGATTGCAGTTATCTTTACAGTTATCTACCTGATTGCGCGGAAAAAGGTCAATTTCAACGATGCAATGGCTTGCATTCCGAAAGGCTTTATCGCCATGGTACCGCCCATTCTGATTCTGACGTTTGCCTGGACGCTCAGCGGTGCAACCGGTGCGCTCGGTGCAAAATACTTTGTGTTTGATTTGATGAGCGGATCTGCCGAAGGTCTTAAAATGATTCTGCCGGCAATCATCTTTGCCGTTGCGCTCTTCCTTGCTTTCTCTACCGGTACCTCTTGGGGAACCTTCGGTATTCTCATTCCGATCGTTGTTGCCGTTTTCCCTGCAAACAGCGAATTGCTCATCATCGGCATTTCCGCTTGCCTTGCCGGCGCCGTTTGCGGCGACCACTGCTCCCCCATTTCGGATACCACCATTATGGCGTCTGCCGGCGCGCAGTGTAACCATGTCAACCACGTTTCCACGCAGTTGCCCTATGCGCTGACGGTTGCAGGAGTCTCTTTCGTTTGCTTCATTCTTGCCGGACTGATCAAAAACTGGATCATCATGCTTCCAATCTCGATCGCACTGATGATCGGCACCTTGTTCCTCATCAAACTTATTGCAAAGAAAACGCAAAAAAGCAACTGATTCTTGATTTTTGCGGTACTTTTGCACAAATCACATAAAAACCTCTTGTCGGGGGCAGTTCAAAAAGTCGAATTGCTCCCGGCATTTTTTATTATCTTTTTTTTACTTTGTATCTTGTTTTTCTTTTTGAAGTATGATATAGTATAGGAGTAAATAAAAATATTCATAAAAAACTTGTTTTGTATTGAAAACAACATCAAAAAAAGAGGTGCCCCATGAAATATCTTGTTTTGATCCCCGACGGAATGGCAGATGAAAAAATTGAAAAAATCGGCAACCGCACTCCGATGGAAGCCGCAAAAAAGCCGATGATGGATGCGCTTGCAAAAACGGCGCTGGTAGGCACGGTTTCCAACGTACCGGAAGGAATGGTTCCGGAAAGCGACACGGCAAATATGGCAATTCTATCCTTCAATCCGCGCATTTATTCCAAAGGACGCTCACCTTTGGAAGCTGTTAGCATGGGAATTAAAATGCAGGCGGACGAAACCGCCTATCGTTGCAATGTTGTCACACTGACCGACAACGGCGAAGACTATGACGACAAAATTATCCTTGATCACAGCGCCGATGAAATTTCTACGCCCGAAGCCGCCGAATTGATTGCCGCTCTTCAGGAAAAGCTCGGAAACGATGTTCGTAAATTCTATCCAGGTATCAGTTATCGCCATTGCCTGATTTGGAAAAACGGAAACGACCAATATCCGTTTGCGCGTCCGCATGATATTTTGGGTAGACGCATCGGCGAATATCTGCCGAAAAAAGAAAACGGGGGCGAAGAATTCTATCGTTTAATGCGCGATAGTTTTGCAATTCTAAATCACCATCCCGTTAACGAAGCGCGCCGCGCGCGCGGACTGAAGCCGGCAAACTCTGCCTGGCTTTGGAGTCCCGGAAAAAAGCCGCAGCTGCCCAACTTCCGCGAAAAATGGGGGCTGAACGGCGCCGTAATCTCTGCAGTTGACCTCATCAAAGGAATCGGACTTTGCGCTGGAATGAAATCGATTGACGTTCCGGGTGCAACCGGAAATGTTCACACCAACTACAAGGGCAAAGCCGATGCCGCCATTGCCGCCTTCCGCGACGGATACGACTATGTTTACATTCATGTAGAAGCGCCGGACGAATGCGGACACCGCGCAGAACTGGAAAACAAAATTCTTTCGGTTGAAAAAATTGATTGTGAAATTCTCAAACCCGTCTACGAATATCTCCTTTCCACCGGCGAAGCATTTCGCGTGATGGTCCTGCCCGATCATCCAACGCCCATTCGCCTGCGGACGCATACCATCGATCCGGTTCCTTTCCTTATCTACTCTTCCGATTGCAAAAAGGAAGGCGTTGCAACCTTTAACGAAGAAACCGCCGCCGCAAAGAAGTTCTATCTCCCCTGCGGTCACCGTTTGATGGATCTGTTGCTGGATCCCGAAAAGAAGCTCTCGGATCTCTCCTAATTTTTGTAACAAATTTTCGCCACAAAATGAAAGGAAATTTGCATATGAACGATCAGCAATTTACTCCGAGCGAGCCGCTTGCCGTACCGGCGCAACAACCGCCCGGCAAAAAATCGCGTTCGGTTTCGGAAGTTCTGTTTGACTACGTTGAAATGTTCGTTTGGGCGGTCTTTATCGTTATGGTCGTCTTCACGTTCGGATTCCGTATCTGCCAAGTGGAAGGACCTTCCATGGAGGACACCCTGCAGCAAGGTCAGCGTCTGCTTTTGCGCTCGGCGTTCTATACGCCCAAGCAAGACGATATTATCGTATTTCACATGACGACGAACGGCTATACCGGCAACGAAAAAACGCTTGTCAAGCGCGTCATTGCACTGGAGGGGCAGGAAGTTATCATCGATACAAACTCCAAAACCATCACCGTAGACGGCGTTCTTTACGAGGACTCGCACCGGTATTTAAAGGATTATAACGATAGTTACAACAAAGACTATTTTCGATACGATTTCGATTGGTCAACCGGCATTTTTAAAACAACTGTTCCGGAAGGTTGCGTATTCGTCATGGGGGATAACCGCAACCACTCCTCCGATAGCCGAAACACCTCAGTCGGATTTGTTGACAAAAATTGCATTCTCGGCAAGGTCGTTCTCCGCTTCTCTCCGTTTACCTTCCTGTAAAGAAAGGATCCAGTATGGCTTTTGAACAAATTCAATGGTTTCCCGGGCACATGGCAAAAACGCGGCGGATGATTTCAGAAAATTTGAAAAATGTCGATCTCGTCATTGAGCTGTTGGACGCACGGATTCCCGATTCCTCGCGCAATCCCGAAATTCTGCGCCTGACAGATGGAAAACCGCGTTTGGTGCTTCTGAATAAGTGCTTGCTCTCGGATCCGGCGCAAAACAAAATATGGCTCTCGCGTCTTGCCGAAAAAGAGGTTTTTCCAATTCTGACCGATTGCGTTAGCGGCGAAGGAATCAACAAAATTGAAGGCGCAGTAAAAAAACTGCTTGCCGAAAAGTTGGAACGCTATCAAGAGAAAGGAATGTCCGGTCGGCGCGTCCGCGCCATGGTGCTGGGAATTCCGAACGTCGGAAAATCCTCGCTCATCAACCGCATTTCGGGCAACAAAAAAGCAAAAGTGGAAGACCGACCGGGAGTGACGCGCGATAAGCAGTGGGTAACAACCTCGATCGGCGTCGATCTTTTGGATATGCCCGGCATTTTGTGGCCGAAATTTGAGGACCAGCGCGTTGGAGAAAATCTTGCGCTGACCGGAGCAATCAAAGATGAAATTTTGGATACAGAAGGTCTTGCCGTTCTGCTTTGTAAAAAACTGCGTTTCCTTTATCCGGAACTGTTTTTTACAAGATATAAACTTGCAAATGAAGATCTTGTGCTCTCCGACTACGAACTCTTTTTGAAAATCGGAAAAAAGCGAGGTTTTTTGGTCAGCGGAGGCGAAATCAATACCGAGAGAACCGCCGCGGTTCTCTTGGATGAATTTCGTGCCGCAAAAATCGGAAAGATCACGCTGGACCGTGTTCCAAAAAAGCAAGGAGGGGCGCCCAATGCTGGAACAAACGATTGAAAATGAACTGCGCGAGAAAGGATTTTCGGCAATTTGCGGCGTGGATGAAGCCGGGCGCGGTCCTCTTTGCGGTCCGGTGGTCGCCGCCGCTGTTATTCTGCCGCCCGACATTGTGATCGAAGGCTTGAACGACTCCAAAAAACTGACGCCGAAAAAACGCGACATTCTTTTTGACGAAATTCAAAATAAAGCGCTCGCCTTTTGTATTGCGGAAGCAAGCGTGGAAGAGATTGACCGTTTGAATATTTTGGAAGCAGATCTGCTCGCCATGCGCCGCGCCATTGCCGGCTTGCAAATTCCTGCCGACTATGCGCTGATCGACGGCAATATTGCACGCGACTTTCCCATTCCGGCGCGCGCCGTGATTCACGGCGACGCCATTTCCCCGAGCATTGCGGCGGCTTCCGTTCTTGCAAAAGTTCACCGTGACCGCCTTTGTGAGGAATTGGATCGCACTTATCCGCAATACGGTATTGCAAAACACAAGGGTTACGGCACAAAAGCACACATGGATGCGCTTCGCAAATTCGGTGTTTCTCCGATTCACCGGAAACTTTTCGTCCGCTTTTTGAATGAAGAAAAACATGGGACGTGATTTTTCCAAACCGACAACAAAAGAGATCGGCAATTTGGGCGAGCGAAAAGCCGCCCGTTATCTGATGCGCCGCGGATATTGTATCAAAGCGCGGAATTTTCGCGCCGGGAAATATGAAATTGATTTGATTGCCGAATCGCTCTTCTCGGTTGTTTTTGTAGAAGTGAAAACGCGAAACTACCGCGAAAAGGATTTGATCGATCCCATTCGCCCGGCGCACGCCGTGGACGAGGAGAAAATCAAGTTCCTCCGGCGCGCGGCATTTCAATATCTGCGCCAATATCCAACGTGGAAAAAGACAAGAATAGACATCGTCGAAGTGTGGATGAAGGAAAACAAGGTCTTTCGGATTAACCGGATCAAGGACGTGAAACGCATTGAATTCTCCTATGGAGGTACGAAATGAACCTTTCGCTTTTCGATTTTCACTGCGACACCGCCTCGGTCATGTTAGCCAAAGGGCAACCGTTGGCAAGAAATGATTTTCATGTTTCGCTGGAAAATACCGCGAATTTCAAGCAGTATATTCAAGTAATGGCGTTTTTTACATCTCCGAAATTGAGCGATGAAGAAGGCTGGAACCGATTTCTTGCCATGCGGCAGAACCTGTGTGCCGATTCTTCCGTCGTTTCGGGAATTGCAAAAATTGTCACTACTTGTCCGCCGCGCGGTTGCGGAACTTCCCTTTTCTTCGGCATTGAGGATGCACGCATTTTTGCAGGAAAGATCGACCGAGTGAATGAAGCCTATCGCCTCGGCATTCGCATTCTGACCCCTCTTTGGTCGAAAGAAACCTGTATCGGCGGCTCGCACGACACAACCGCCGGTCTGACCCCTTTCGGTCGGCGAGCGATTCAAAAAGCGATTTCGCTGGGTATGATTCCAGATATTTCCCATGCTTCAGTCAATTCGGCGGACGAAATCTTTGACCTTTCCGCCGCACAAAAGCGCCCGGTTATCGCGTCGCATTCCAATGCGGCTAATGTTTGTCCTGTCTCGCGAAACCTCTCCCGCGAACAAATCAAAAAGATTCTTGCGTCGGACGGCGTGATCGGGTTGAATCTTTACACCGCTTTTTTAAAGGAAGAGGGCGAAGCGCATCTTTTCGATCTGATTCCTCATATCGAATCCTTTTTGGAACAAGGCGCAGAAAACGCGCTTTGCCTCGGTGCGGACTGGGACGGAGCCAACCTTCCGCCCGAAATCAAAACCGTTCAAGATATTTTCAAACTTGCAGAGCTCCTGCTTTCCCGAAATTATTCGGAAAAACTCGTTCAAAAAATCTTTTTTGAAAACGCCTATTCTTTTGCTGAAAAATACATAACAAAATAAATATTCCCTCAAGGAGGACCATTCCTTATGAACTTTATCAGCACGCGCGGACACGCCCAAAAAGTAACCGCCGCACAGGCAATTGCACGGGGACTTGCACCCGACGGCGGCTTGTTCGTTCCGGAAACCATTCCGCAACTGACAGAAAAAGATATTTCCGCCCTTTGTAAAATGTCCTACCCCGAAAGAGCCGCAAAAATTCTTTCGCTGTATCTTTCTGACTACACCGAAGAAGAGCTTTTGGAGGATTGCCGCGCCGTTTACGCGGAAACTTCCTTTGTCGGCGGCGCCGCGCCGCTGGTGGCTTTGGACAATACCCTGAACGTACTCGAACTCTGGCACGGTCCCACCGCCGCTTTTAAAGATATGGCTTTGCAAATCATGCCGCGTCTGCTTTCCCGCGCCTTGAAGAAAATTGGTGAAAAGCGCACGGCGCTGATTTTGGTTGCCACCTCGGGCGACACCGGCAAAGCCGCGCTGGAAGGCTATCGTGATCTCGATCAAATCAAAATCATCGTTTTCTATCCCGTTGACGGCGTGAGCAAAGTACAGAAACTGCAAATGGCAACGCAGCTCGGCGATAATGTTTCGGTCTGCGCCATTCGCGGCAACTTTGACGATGCGCAAACCGGTGTGAAAAAGATTTTCGGAAACGCCGAAATCGCCGCAAAGCTGAATGAAAAGGGCTATTTCCTTTCCAGTGCCAACTCGATCAACTGGGGGCGTCTCGCTCCGCAGATCGTTTATTATGTCTCGGCATACTGCGACCTGATCAACGCCGGCAAACGCAAGCCGGGAGAGCCGTTCAATGTCTGCGTTCCAACCGGCAACTTCGGCAACATTTTTGCCGCTTACCTTGCCAAACGCATGGGACTGCCGATCGGCAAATTGATTTGCGCTTCCAACTCCAACAATATTTTAACCGATTTTCTGACCACAGGCGTTTACGACCGCAACCGTTCGTTCTATCTGACCATGTCGCCGTCGATGGATATTCTCATTTCCAGCAATTTGGAACGTCTGCTTTGGGCAACCACCGGAACCGAAAAGACGGCGGACTATATGAAACGCTTGAACGAAACCGGCAAATATACCGTGGAATCCGACACACTTGCAACCATTCAAAAGGATTTTGCAGGATACTTTGCAAATGAGGATGAAACGGCTGCCACTATTCTCAAATTCTGGAATGATGACAACTACCTTGCCGATCCGCACACGGCGGTTGCCCTTTCCGCAGCGCAAACCTATCTCAAAGAAACGGGCGATACAATCCCCATGGTGGTGGATTCCACCGCAAGCCCCTACAAGTTTGCAAACAACGTTTTCCGTTCGATTGCAAAGAAAGAGCCGAGCGGAGATCTGGAGGCGCTGGACGAACTGACCGAACTGACCGGCGTTAAAATCCCCTATCCGCTTGCCGGGCTGAAAAACAGAACGGTTCGTTTCCGCGAAGTTTGCGATCCCGACGAAATGCCCGACCGCGTTTTACAATTTGCCGACTGACAAAATCCGAAAAGAGGGTAAAAAATGGAACCGCTTGTTTTGAACTCCCCTGTTAGTTGGATTCTCTTTCTGCTGGAAGGGCTTGGCGCAATCTCGTTTGCCGTTTCGGGAACTATCATTGCAATCAAAAAGCGGAACGACGCGGTTGGTGCGGTCATTTTTGCACTTGTAACGGCGTTTGGAGGTGGGGTAATTCGTGATCTTGTCATTGGAAGAACACCGCCGGCATTGTTTTCAACAGTGGAATCCGCCGTTCTTGCCGGTTGTTGCTTTCTCGTCTCCTTTACCATGTTTTGCGTTTCCTTTATCGGAAAAACTGCAACCATCCTGACTGAGCGCATGCACAACGTGCTGCTGGAAGGATCGGATATGATCGGTCTTGCGCTGTTCTGTGTCCTCGGTGTAGATTCGGCGGTCAACTTTCTCGGAGCGAATGTTAATCCGGCATTGTTAATTTTCTGCGGTTGTATCACCGGTATCGGCGGCGGTATTCTGCGCGACATTTTTTCCGCGCAAATTCCACTGGTATTCCGAAAGCACATCTATCTTATTCCTGCATTGCTCGGAACAGGGTGTTACGTATTGCTCCTGCCGCATCTGCCCCGACTTGCATCAATTTTGATCTCGGTCTCAATCATTCTCGCCATTCGCATCCTTGCCATTTGCTTTCAATGGAACCTCCCGACGCCACTTGGAAAAATACCGAAGGATACATCCGCCGAAAGTCAAAACGGCAAATAGCCCCTGTAAATATATAACATTACAGTAAAAAACGTGAAAAATACCGCAAAATCACAATAAAAAGGCGTTCCGCCTGAATGTCTGCAAACAGACAAAGACGAAACGCCATAATTCGTGATTGTAGAGAAAATTACCCTTGTGCGCCTTCCTTGGGTTTGAACGTAGAGCAAACCGTCTCGTCCGAACAATGGGCGCAATCCGGTCCAACCGAGATTTCGTTCGCCGTGCAGTGGGTCTCGGCGTCGTGATAGTAGCAGTTTTCCACATTGCAGTGAATTCCTTCAATGCAGTGTTTTCTCTTGCGGTCAAATTCTTTTTCCATCTTTTTTCCCTCTCTTTGTTTTGAATTCCGAAGGGGCAATTCCCTTCAATCCGTATCATTCCCTGAAAATTCCTTTTTTATTCATCTTCAGCAGAGATATTCAACAGAAAGGAGCCTGACTTCCATGTCGCTTTTCGTGATTGCCGATCTGCATTTGTCCTCCGATCAATCCAAATCCATGGAAGTTTTCGGGGCAAGATGGACGGATTATATGAAAAAGCTGGAAACGAACTGGAATGCCGTCGTGTCTCCAACGGATACCGTGGTTTTGCCCGGCGATATCTCGTGGAGTTTGCACCTGAAAGATTCAGAAGACGATTTTCGCTTTCTTGATTCGCTCAACGGGCAAAAACTGGTCGGCAAAGGAAATCATGATTTTTGGTTTTCCACCAATGCAAAGGTAACAGCCTTTTGGCGTGAACACGGATTTGACAGTTTGCATATTCTTTACAATAACGCTTTCTTGACCGATTCCTGCGTTGTTTGCGGCTCTCGCGGCTGGTTTACCGAAGAAGAACAGCAAAAAACAAAGGACGTTGTCGATTATGCAAAAATTATCAATCGCGAGGTCATTCGTTTGCGAATGAGCTTGAAAGAGGCAGTCAGATTACAGAAAGAAGACGGGAAAGGT
The DNA here is from genome assembly GCA_015063325.1 of Oscillospiraceae bacterium. Taxonomy (GTDB): domain Bacteria; phylum Bacillota; class Clostridia; order Oscillospirales; family CAG-272; genus UMGS1865. Next base: position 338,844 of record SVUK01000017.1, read on the forward strand.
TTGCCTCTTGTTGCTTTTTTGCACTTTCCGCCGGTTTGGGGGGAGTTCGTCTGCCGCGAAATTTTAGACGTTCTGCACGAATTTAATATCAAAACCTGTTATTTCGGACATATCCACGGCGCCTATGCCGCGCCGCAAAAAACCACCTTTGAAGGAATTGAATTTACCCTTTGCGCCGCAGATTATTTGAGATTTACACCGATTCCGGTTTCAATTTCCTGAATTTTACAAAAAAGCATTGACAAAAGTAGAAAAAATAGGTAAAATAAAGTCTGTATGGAAAAATTTCTTTGGAGGAAATAAAAAATGAGTCTGATCAAATCCGAAAAATCCAAAAAGGAGAAAAACGTTTACACGCTCGAATTCTCCGTTGATCAAGAAACCTTTGCAAAAGCGGTTTCCAATGCATACCACAAAAAGGTTGCAAACATCAACGTTCCCGGGTTCCGCCGCGGAAAAGCACCGCGCGCCGTCATTGAAAAAATGTACGGGAAAGGATTTTTCTACGAAGATGCTTTTAACGATGTTCTCCCTGCCGCTTGGGAAGAAGCTTCCAAGGCAAGCAAGCTGGAAATCGTCGGTCAGCCCGAATTTGACGTTGTTTCGGTCAATGAAGGTGAAAACGGCGTTGTTTTCTCGGCAAAAGTGTATGTCAAACCCGATGTGAAACTGGAAGGCTATACCGGTATTGAAGCAGAAAAGAAGGTTGAGCCTGTCACCGATGAGGAAATTGACAACGAGATTAACACGATTCGCGAGCGCAATGCGCGCGAAACCGAAGTCACCGACGGCGTCAGCGTCATGGGCGACATTTGCCATATCGACTATGAAGGATCGGTGGACGGCGTTCCCTTTGACGGCGGAAAAGGAAGCGATTATCCCCTTAAGCTCGGCTCGGGCAACTTCATTCCCGGTTTTGAAGAACAGGTTGCCGGACATAAACTTGAGGAAGAATTCAATGTTAACGTTACCTTCCCCGAGGACTACCACGCAAAGGAGCTTGCAGGCAAAGATGCTGTCTTTAAGACCGTGATCCATAAGATCCGCCATGTTGAATTACCCGAAGCAGACGACGATTTTGCAAAAGATGTTTCCGAATTTGATACATTTGCTGAATATCGTGCCGATATGAAGGCAAAAATTGAAAAGCGGCACGAAGAGGAAGCGGATAAAAAATTTGAGGAACAATTGCTGGATGCGCTGATTGAAAAAATGAAAGCCGACATTCCGGAAGCAATGTTCACCGCCGAAACCGATAATTTCGTGCGCGATTACGAAAATCGTCTGCGGATGCAGGGATTGGATCTTGAAACCTACTTCAAATATACCGGCATGACCATCGACTCTTTGCGTGAACAACTCCGTCCACAGGCAGAAAAGCAGGTTAAATTGCGTCTTGCATTGGAGAAAATTGCAAAGGCAGAAAAAATCAAAGTCGGAAAGAAAGAAATCGACGAAGAAATCAAACGCATCGCCGATGCTTATCAAATGGATTCCGAGAAAGTACGCGAGATCATTCCCGAAGAATCGGTTGCAGAAGATCTGAAAGTCAAAAAAGCAATGGATCTTGTCAAAGCGCAGGCAGTTGTTAAAGCCTGAGTTTTCCCCACCGAATTCAAACGGCAATTTCGGAGCCGGAAACGCACGTTCCGTTTTCGGCTCTTTTTTTCAAACGATCACAAAGAAAGGAGATTGATCAAAATGTTCAATCAATCACAAAATATGGATCTGCGCAACGCGCTTGTTCCTATGGTCATCGAGCAGACAAACCGCGGCGAACGCTCCTATGACATTTTCTCCCGTCTTTTGAACGACCGTATCGTTTTTCTCTCGGATGAGGTCAACGATACCACCGCGTCGCTCGTTGTTGCGCAAATGCTCTTTTTGGAAGCGCAGGACCCCGATAAGGATATTTCCTTCTATATCAATTCCCCCGGCGGCTCTGTTTCCGCAGGCATGGCGATTTATGATACCATGCAATTCATTAAATGCGATGTTTCCACCATCTGCATCGGTATGGCGGCAAGCATGGGCGCTTTCCTGCTCTCTTCCGGAACGAAAGGCAAACGCATTGCGCTTCCGCATAGCGAAATTATGATTCACCAGCCTTTGGGCGGAGCAAGAGGGCAAGCAACCGATATTCAAATTCAAGCCGAGCAGATTCTGCGTATCAAGCGTACCTTGAATGAAATTCTTGCCGCAAATACCGGCAAACCGTTGGAAATCATCGAAAAGGACACCGACCGCGATAATTACATGACCGCACAACAGGCGCTTGAATACGGTCTGATCGATCAAATTCTGACGCATCGGTAATTTCCGAAAATCCGAAAAAAAGGAGATCTCCGTTCCATTATGGCAAACACGAATAACAGCGGAAGAGGTTTGCGCCATTGCTCCTTTTGTGGGCGAAATGAACATCAGGTCAATTTTTTGATTCCTTCGCCCACAGGCGCATACCTTTGCGACTTCTGCATTGAAGGGTGTAACCGCATTATTTATGAAAATGAAGAGGAACAACGCCGCGAAGAACGTTTCACACTAAACGATCTTCCCCGTCCGGCACAAATCAAAGCCTCTTTGGATCAGTACGTGATCGGACAGGACGAAGCAAAAATTGCCCTTTCCGTAGCGGTTTACAATCATTATAAACGCATCCTTTCCAAAAATGAAAGCACTACCGCGCGCCGCAAAAAGAACGCAAAAGCCGAACAACCAACCGACGATGTCGAACTGCAAAAAAGCAATGTCCTGCTCATCGGCCCCACCGGTGTTGGCAAAACCTATTTGGCGCAAACGCTTGCGCGCACGATGAAGGTTCCATTTGCCATTGCCGACGCAACAACCTTGACCGAAGCCGGATATGTTGGCGAAGACGTTGAAAATATTCTCCTGCGCCTGATCCAAGCGGCTGACTACGACGTGGAGCGCGCCGAACGCGGCATCATCTATATCGACGAAATTGATAAAATTGCGCGCAAAAGCGAAAACCGATCCATTACGCGCGATGTTTCGGGCGAGGGCGTTCAACAAGCACTTTTGAAAATTTTGGAAGGAACCGTAGCAAATGTTCCTCCGCAGGGCGGCAGAAAGCATCCCAACCAGGAATTCATTCAAGTGAATACACAGAATATCCTGTTTATTTGCGGTGGCGCATTCGACGGACTGGATCAAATCATTGAGAAGCGCAAAGGAAACTCCACCATCGGCTTTGGCGGCGAAATTCTGACAAAAACCGAAAAGAAGGATTTGGGCGTTTTTAAGGATGTCATTCCGCATGATATCGTCAAATTCGGTCTGATCCCCGAAATGGTAGGACGCATTCCCGTTATCGTTCCCCTTTCCGATCTTGATCGAGATGCGCTCGTCCGTATTTTAACAGAACCGAAAAATTCACTTATCAAGCAGTATCAAAAACTGTTTCAAATGGACGGCGTAGAGCTGATCTTTTCGGATGAAGCACTGCAAGCCGTTGCCGATCTTGCCATCGAGCGCGGAACAGGCGCGCGCGGACTGCGAGCAATTCTTGAAAAAGCGATGACGAAACTGATGTACGAAGTTCCCTCGCGCCGCGACCTTGCAAAACTGGAAATCACGCCGGAATGCATTCGCGGAACCGGAGATTGTAACTATACCCTGTTGCGCGATCTTCCGCAGGCAGAGTTTGCACCGAAAGAATCCGACAAAAAGCAGGGTGCTTAATAGAAAAGCACACAAAGTACCGAAAAAAAGCAAAAAATGTAGGTCAATCCAAAAGAAGATTCCAAAGGAATTTTCCAATGGATTGACCTTTTTTAAACCGACTGAAAAATCAGCCGCCGCAACCGCAGTGCCGATCAGGGCGAGGCGGTTCCGGTTGATATCCCTGTGAGGAAAATTCACTCATCGGGAACGGCATACTCTTGAAAATGCGGCAAGGATTATCCTCTTCGGCGGCAACGCATTCCTTTTCGGGAATAGCATACTCCGCCGCCTGAACAAGATACTGTGCCGGACGAACAATCCGTACCACCGAGAAAATGCCGAGGGTAACCGTCAGGAAGCGATCTCTGCGATCATCGTCGTCAAAAACGACGGGTGCCTGTAGCTCTGCAAGCAGATGATCCGGAATCTCACCGTCGCGGCAGCACGGGCAGCAGCAGGGACGATCCTTCTTTTCCACAACGCGCGAGCCGAGCAAAACGGGATCCACCACTTCCACAACCGCCGTGGGCAGGTTCCGGCTTCCCTCTCCGGGTTCACCCAACGAGCAAAAGCTATCGTTTTTGGAACTGCGGAAAGTCATCGTGCCATTCTCGCCGCCGTAAAGGATCACGCGTTTTTCCAGCACGGCAAGACCTTCAAATTCCTGCGGTTGAACACCACGACCGGGTCCGTGACCCACGCAGGCTTCACAGTCTACGCGGATATAAAAGCGAATATTAACCGCGTAAAAGCCGCGATTGAAAGCAATCGGATCAATGGTAATGTTGGTCCAAAGGATCTCCGCGTTCTTTGCGCGAACTGCTCCGGCGTGTTCTAAAATCTCGTTTCCAAAATCGGAAAGATAGACGCGAACATTTTCAAAGCAATCCCGATCGCGGCAGGAATCCAGTACACGATTGGTTTCAATGCAAACCGTTTCCCGGGGTAAGTTCGGGAATCTGTTTTCCCCCATAACCGTAAATCTCCTTTTAATAAAACAGAATTCTGAAGGAGAATCCTCTCCTCGCTATCATTGTATGATCAGCGCCTTTTTTTGACACACTTTTCCCTCTTTTTACATTAAAATTACATATAAAGCAGCATAGAAAAAGCGCTCCGATATCGAAGCGCTTTCAAAATTCATCAATTATATTTTCTACGTAAACGACCGATCACCCGACCGCGGCACTGGACATCTGTAAAATCTTTGAGCAGGATGGGACCGTAATCGGGATTGAGCGAGATCAAACGATCTCCGCCGTAAATCTTGAAAAATCCGTTACCGTCCAAGAGGAAAATTCCGGTCTCCCCAACCTCCACGGATTCGGCGTTCTGCACCAGTAAAACGTCGCCGTTGTGAAATTTCGGCTCCATACTGTTGCCGCTGATCCGCAAGGCGTAATCGGCTTCCATCGTCTTCGTATTGTTGGGAACGCTGACGCGTTCGGCTTTACTGCCGTCGAGATAAACGCCGGTTCCGGCAGATACGGGCAGCTCATAAAGCGTCAACATTCTTTTTCCTGTTTTCGTCTGCGCACCGGCGTATCTTCCGGCAGATTGTTTTGGATAAAGAATCTTTGCTTTTTCCTGCGGTTGTTGAACCGATAATTTTTCGCGCTCGGCGTTTTCGGAAACGCGTTTTTCCTCGTGCGCAATAACAGCTTCGGTCAACTTCTTTCCCCAAATGTCCAAATTTCGATATTGCTCAATCAATTGAATTTCCTCTGCGGAAAGAGTAAAATTGTTTGTGTTTTCCGGATTGCCGGTAATGATAAAATCAACGGAACAATCCAGCGCGTTGCAAATGGCAACGATATTGGAAAGCTTCGGCGATTCGTTCATTCCTGCCATCAATTTGCTCAAGGTGCCAAGCGGAATGCCGGAGCGCTCCGAAAGGCGCTCGTTTGTCATCTTTCGCTCGGTTTTCATCCACTTGATTCGATCGATATAGGTTTCCATAAACGCCCTCCTTTTTCCGAATTTGATATGATTATACCATATCTTTTTGCGTTTGTAAAGTATTTTTTGCAAATTTCTTCTATTTTCGGAAAAATAATTTAAAATTCGGAAAAAATTTTGACAAGTGATTTTGCAATTTGTTCGCCGGTTTGCGCCGCCTCTTTGGGAGAATTGCCGCCGCTGCCAATCAACAAAGAAAGCGATAACGGCGCAAATTGCTGATTTTGCGGCGTGGATTTTACCCGAATCCCACGAAAGATCCCGGGCGTTTCCTTTTCAGCCACCGCCTGCAACCTTTCGGCAAAACGCAAATTATCCTGCCATAAAGGCGAAGGAATTCCGCTCTCCTCGCTTCCGACAATTGCCAAAACCTGAGCCATTGCACTTGAAGAATCGTTTGTCACCGTTTTGATGTAGCACCCATCATCATCGATTATCGAATCCCTGCTGATCTCGATCACAAGGGAGATTTGCGGATACTCGGAAATTGCTTTTTGAATCAGCGTTTTTGCGCGTGCCGAGCTGCCCAAATAGCCGTCCCCTTCTTCCGTCTCCCGATAAATGGCGGAAATCCCGTTTTCGTTCAGAACGTTTAGCATTTTTTTAGCAACGGCACAAACGGTTTGGGATGAATCGTCTGAAAAAAGAACCTCATTTGCTTTTCCTTGCTCACTGCCGGAAAGATACGCCTCTTTAGGATTGGAGCAATAGATAAAAACAAGAGGTTCTCCTTCCAATCGAAGCGCATCCTGCTCGGAAAAATCCAAATTCGTTTTGTTTGTTTCAAACAACGTTTTTGCAACGATCGGAATTGCGTTTTGCCACGTTTCGGAAGGCTGTTCGGATTTAATTTCCGAATCGGATGTCGTCGGTGAGGCTGAGTCTTTCTGTCCATTTTTTTCGTTTGTTACACGATCACGGCGAAATACGCCGTCAAAAAAAGTTTGAACAGGTTCCGAAAAAGAGGACCAGATTCCACTGACAGCAAAAGCGGCAACCAAAACCGCGACGCAAACAAAAAAGGAAAGCAAAACAAACAGCTTGCGCCCAATGGGTTTGGCAAGCTTAACGCGTTCCGGCGGAATAGGCAGTTGTTCTTGAAAATCCCTATGCTTCATAACTTTTCTCCCCGTTTTTTGTTTCATTTTATGCAAAATACGGAGATTTTATGTGAATTGGAATGACGCGTATCATTCAGCCAACCTTCCCAAGAAAGCAAGTGAAATGGCGCGCGAAAAAATGATTGAAATCTGCTCGGTCACCGTATCACACTCTTTTAACGAAACGAAAAAATCACCTCCGCTCTGCAGCAAAGACCGCATGCGCTCGTCCGGTTCCCCTGCTCCTGCCTTTGCAAGCGTATGCCAAACCAAGGTAGACGTCGAAACAACGGTTGGAACTCCAAGCGCCAAAACCGGAACACCAATCGTTTCCTTCGTCAATCCGCTGCGGTGATTTCCAATTCCGGAACCTGGAATAATTCCGGAATCGGACAACTGAACGGTTGAAGCCAATCGTTCCAGATCTCTCGCGGCAAGTGCGTCAATAGCAACGATCAAATCCGGCTTGCATTCACGAACCACCGCGCGAATAATCTCCCCTGCCTCCATTCCGCTCTGCCCTAAAACGCCGGGTGCAAGCATGGAAACCGAGCAACATTCCAAATCCGAAAAAAGCATAGGATCATGCTCTTTTAAGTGCGCGGTGGCGTTCAAGCGCCGAAGGGTAAACGGTCCGATCGCATCAGCGGTCAGAGAGGCATTCCCGAGACCGACAAGAAAAACAGAGAAAGAGGAGTCCACGCTTCGGCGACAAACCCTTTCGGCAAATCCACGTAATTCGCCGGACAGGAGCCGAGCAAGTGTTTCCCGATCCTCATCGCATAAATGATCTGCCCTGCCGCATTCAATGGTCAGATAATTTCCAATCGGCTTTCCTATCGATTGTGCCGCCTCAGGCGTAAGAACCTGAACGGTATCAATCAAAAAGTCGCCGCATTTTCGCGTCTTTTGAAGGATTCCTTGGTCAATTTTTCCCGTATCCGGAATACATTCTTTTGCTAAATCACTCTGCCAGTATCGCTCTTTCATTCCTAATAAACCTTTCTATCATCCCTTCTATGGAGGTTTTACGCCTACTTTTCCATGTTTTTTCACAAAATATGCACGAAAATCTCATCTTTTCTCTTGCAATTCTCAATATTTTATGGTATGATATGTTTGTATATTTTTATAAGGGTTCGTTTCATTTTTTTCGGTATCAAGGAGGTTGATAAACCATTATGATGAAAAAGATTCTTGCCCTCTCTCTCTGCCTTGCCATGTTCGTTGGCATTCTTGCCGGGTGTGGGGGACTGACCGGAAACGATAAAGGCGCGTATATTCCGGTATCGCTGAATGCGGAAACTTTTGATTTTGACCCTGCAAACGCATATCACAATACCGATAGCCTGAATATTTTGGGATTGATGTATGAGCCGTTGTTCACGCTGGACGCCAACGGAAAAATCAAACCGGCACTTGCCAAAAGTTACAAAACTTACACCGACGACGAGGGTGTCCATATGGATATCACCATCAACTATACCTCCTGGAGCGACGGTACTGCGTTGACGGCAAACGATATTGTTTTTGCATGGACGCGGCTCTTGGATCCGAGCAATCGGTTTCCGGCAGCTTCCCTGCTGTTCGATATTAAAAATGCGCGCGCTTATAATAGCGGATTAACGACCGACCTTTACATTGAAGCAATCGAACAGCAAAAAATCCGTCTCACTTTTGAGGGTCCGATTGACGAAACCGCATTCCTGCTGAATTTAACAAGTGTTGCAACCGCTCCGCTGTACGAGTATGCCGTTCTGAACAATCCCGACTGGGCAAAAAGCAACTCTGATATTTTAACAAACGGTCCGTTTAAACTGGTTGCCATTGAGTATGAAGACGATTTGGATGAAAACGAATTTTCCTTCACCGTTTCGGACGACTACATTTTTGATTCTAAGGGCAACCGCATTCTCAACGAGGACGGAACGCCGAGATCGGCAAAATCGACGGCAAAAAGAATCCGCAATTTCGTTTTGGAACGCAATTCCTACTATTATCGCGATACCGAGCGCGACGCGTTGGATAAATACGTAAAACCGTATCGTATTTTGGTCGATTGCACCAAGAGCGATAGCGAGATCTTGCAGGAATACCAGGAAGATAAGCTCTTCTATGTCGGAACTATTCCGCTTTCTCTGCGTAAAGACGACAGTCTTACAAAACAAGCCTCGGTAAAATATGCAATTTCCACCTTCGTTTGCTATCTGAATGAAACGGCAACCATCGGCGGAACCGAACTGTTTGCCGATGTCCATGTTCGCCGTGCCCTCTCGCTTGCAATCGACCGCGAAGCCATTGCAAATGAAATCGTATTTGCCGAAGCCGCAACAGCACTTGTCGGTCCCGGCGTATTTGAAAAAGGAACGACCGGCTCCTTCCGCACCTCGGGCGGCGCACTGCTGGCAACAAAAGCAAACTTGGAGGAAGCCGCCGCAGAATTGGAAAAAGTTGAAATTCCCGGTTTCCGTCCATCGAAATATTCCTTTACGATTAAGGTTGCAAGTCAGGACGAAGTGCATGTCCGCATGGCGGAAATGATTGCCGATGTATGGAATGAACTCGGTTTCTTCGTCACCGTTCAAAAAATGTACGCCATTGAAAACAACGACTACATTGATGAGGACGGCAAAGAAGCAAAAAAGACAAATGTTTGCGACAATCTTTTTGAAGAAGCGTTGCAAAGAGGCAATTTTGAAGCCATTGTCTTCGATTACAATGCCTATACGCCATCGGCATACGCTATGCTCTCCTCGTTTGCAACCGGTTTTGCCGGCGGTTGCGATCGAAACGACGAGGGCGATTATTCCATGATCTCCCATATCACCGGATTTAATAATGCAGAATATAATGACCTCATGGACGCCATCTATCTGCTCCCCTATTATGCAGGAATGAAGGCAGATCCCGATCCAAAGATCTTTGCCGATCCCGATAAAAACCCCTACCTCGGTTTCGGATTTGAAACCTATGCAGATTACATTCGCACCTATAAAGCAGTAACACAAATCTATGCAAAATACAAAATTGAGCCAACCGAAAACTCGGGCGACTGGGAATGGCAAAAAGCCGTTTTGCTCCATGCGGCAGAAAATCTCTTAATGGAAGAATTGCCGGTAATTCCGATCGTCTTTAACAAACAGGCAACGCTCACGAATAAAAAGCTTTCCAAGCTTTCGGATAACTACTATATTCCCACAATCTTTACAAATGCAAAAATGAAAGATTATAAAAAGTATATTTACGTTTTCTATAACTTCCCCAAATCGGTCAACTGGGATAACTACGGATTAACCGAAGAACCGAAGAAAAAGTAAAAAAAGTAAACGGTTGTCCGGTACTTTGATTTCAAAAAAGCACCGGACAACCAAAAAAAATGAAAAACCTCTTGCAAAACGAAAAAAAGAGTGTTATACTGATCGTAGCAGAATTGAAAAATGCGAAGATGAAGGCAGCAATCCGCTAAAACGAACTTTCAGAGAGCCGCGCCAAGGCTGAAAGCGCAGCAGTCGGGGCGGAACGCATTTCCCTTCGGAGCAGGTCGGATGAGCGGAATGTTTTCCGTAGTCCTTCCCGGCAAGGCACCGTTATCCGCCGTCAAAGTGTTGGCTTTGTGCCGAAATGTGGGTGGTACCACGGGATCGCTTTTGCGTCTCGTCCCAGGTGTATGGGATGGGACTTTTTCTTTTGGAAATTATTCAATATCATTTGAGAAAGGAAATACAAATGAAGGAAAAATTGCAACAGATCAGCGATGAAGCATTGCAGTCCATCGAAACTGCAAACGAATCCTCGCTGGAGCAAATCAAAATCAAATACCTTGGAAAAAAAGGTGAACTGACAGCCGTTTTGCGCGGCATGGGAGCCCTCTCTCCCGAGGAACGCCCAAAAATCGGGCAACTTGCAAACGAGGTTCGCGAAAAAATCGAATCTGCCATTGCAAAAAAGGTCCAGCAAACGAAATCAAAAGCACTGGAGCTGAAGCTCAAAGCTGAAAAAATTGACGTAACTATGCCGGGCACCGCTCTCCCTGCCGGACATATCCATCCGCTGACGAGTGTTCAGCGCGAACTGGAAAACATCTTTATCGGTATGGGATTTGAAGTTGTCGAAGGTCCCGAGGTAGAGCTGGATTATTACAATTTCCAGGCTCTGAACATTCCGGAAAACCATCCGGCACGCGATACGCAGGATACCTTCTATATTACCGATAAAATTTTGTTGCGCTCACAAACTTCTCCCGTGCAGGTTCGCACCATGGAACATCGCAAACCGCCCATTCGCATCATCTCTCCCGGACGCGTTTACCGTTCCGATGCACTGGACTCCACCCACTCGCCGCTGTTCCATCAGCTCGAAGGGCTCGTCGTAGATAAAGGCATTACCATGGGCGACCTGAAAGGAACACTGGAAACCTTTGCAAAAAAAATGTTCGGCGAGGATACCCGTATACGCTTCCGTCCCCACCACTTCCCCTTCACCGAGCCTTCCGCCGAGGTTGACGCCTCCTGCTTTGTCTGCGGCGGCAAGGGATGCCGCCTGTGCAAAGGCGAAGGCTGGATTGAAATTTTGGGAGCCGGAATGGTGCATCCGTTCGTGCTCTCCAACTGCGGAATCGACCCCGAAGAATATTCCGGTTTTGCATTCGGTTTGGGAATTGAACGCATTACCATGATTTCTCGCGGAATCGACGACATTCGACTCTTCTATGAAAACGATCAACGTTTTCTGGACCAATTCTAAGAAAGGAGAAACAAAACCATGAATCTTTCCAGAAATTGGCTGCAAGATTTTGTAGATGTAAAAGATATTGATAACCATAGCTATTGCGACAGGCTGACAGCAACCGGTTCAAAAGTAGAAGGCTTTGAAGTGCTGGGCAACGATATTGAAAACGTCGTCGTCGCGAAAGTAACCGCAATGGAACGCCATCCGGACTCGGATCACCTTTGGATTTGCCGACTGGACGCAGGCGACCGCGGACACGATATTCAAATCGTAACCGGTGCACAAAACGTATTTGTCGGTGCACTCGTTCCTGCCGCACTGCCGGTGGCAAAACTGCCCGGCAACGTTGTCATTAAAGCCGGAAAATTGCGCGGTGTGGAATCCGCCGGAATGCTCTGCTCCATGGGAGAACTCAAACTCACCGCGCATGATATGCCCGGAAAAGAAGAAAACGGCATATTGATTCTGGACGAGGATTGTGCCAACAAACTTGGCGCCGATATTCGAGACGTTCTCATGCTCAAGGATACCGTCGTTGAATTTGAAATCACATCCAACCGTCCCGATTGCCTTTCGGTCATCGGACTTGCAAGAGAAACAGCCGTATCCTTTGATCGTCCTTTCAATGTTCCGGAACCGAAGGTTACCGGTGCAAAAGACGGCGATAAAATCGACAATTACCTTAATGTTTCCATTGACGCGCCCAACCTTTGCTACCGCTATGCCGCAAGGGTAGTTAAGAATGTCAAAATTCAACCGTCACCGCTTTGGATGCGCATGCGCCTGCGCGCTGCAGGCGTTCGCCCGATCAACAATATCGTTGATATCACCAACTACGTCATGTTGGAATACGGTCAACCGATGCACGCATTTGATTACACCTGTCTTGACGGTTCGCAAATCCGCGTTCGTCGCGCCAAAGACGGCGAGGCTTTCCGTTCACTTGATGACATTGATCATACGCTGGACTCCTCTATGCTCGTGATTGCCGACGAAAAAAAAGCCTGCGCACTTGCAGGCGTTATGGGCGGTGCAAATTCCGAAATCAAGGAAAACACCGCAACGGTCGTATTTGAATCGGCTTGCTTCAACGGTGCTTCTGTCCGTGTAACCGCAAAAAAGAACGGAATGCGCACCGAATCATCCTCCCGGTTTGAGAAAGGATTGGATCCCGAAAATTGCCTGCCCGGCTTACAACGCGCCTGCGAGCTGGTAGAATTGTTGGGAGCCGGCGAAGTTGTGGACGGAATTATCGACGTCTATCCCGAAGCAAAACCGCTTACCGTTCTTCCCTTCACGCCCGACCGCTACAATCAATTCCTCGGCACAAAAATTCCAAACGAACACATGATTGCAACGCTGACCGCTCTCGGATGTAAAATTGAAAAGAATCAAATCATCGTTCCGTCATGGCGCGCCGACCTCGGCTGTATGAACGACATTGCCGAAGAAGTTGTCCGCATTTGGGGATATAACAAGATCGAATCCTCTCGTATGAACGCCGAAACAACGCTTGGCGGTCGCTCTGACAGAATGAATTACGAAATTGAGCTGGAACGCCAGCTGACAGGACTTGATCTTTCCCAAATTCACACCTTCTCCTTCATCAGTCCCAAATACTACGATAAAATCCGTCTGCCTGCCGAAAGTCCGCTTCGCCGCTCGGTCAAAATTTCCAACCCACTCGGCGAGGACACCAGCGTCATGCGGACAACCGCCCTTCCTTCCATGATGGAGGTTTTGGCTCGAAACAATAACTTCAACAACGAGAATATCCGCCTGTTTGAAATTGCAACCGTTTATCTGCCCCATGAAAGCGCAGACGAACTACCGGACGAAAAGAAAGTGGTCACACTCGGGCTGTACGGAAATGCAGATTTCTATACGGCAAAAGGCGTTTGTGAGGCCATTTTGGAGCGTGCCGGCATTGAAGCTGAATTTACCGCTGAAACTGAAAATCCATCCTACCATCCCGGTCGTACGGCAAAAATCATTGCCGAGGACGGCGCAATTCTCGGTATCGTCGGTCAGGCGGATCCGCGCATGGCGGCAAACTATGGCTTCACCCAGCCGGTCCTGATCGCTGAGCTCTCGTTTGATGAACTCTTCCGCCATATCAATCCGCGCAAGAGCTATCACCCCCTGCCGAAATACCCGGCAACCACGCGCGATTTTTCCTTTGTTTGCGATGAAGAGGTAGAAGTCGGCGCCATCGAAGGCATTATGAAGCGCGCCGGCGGCAAGCTGGTGGAGGCGGTATCGCTCTTTGATATTTACCGCGGCGAACAGGTTGGCGGGGGCAAAAAATCGGTTTCCTTCCGCATCGTTTTCCGTGCGGCAGACCGAACCTTGACCGTGGAGGAGATCGACAAACTCTGCAAAAAGATTTTGAGCGACCTCAAATTCAAAATGAATCTGACCCTTCGTTCATAAGCAAAAAACGACAAAAGAAAAGGGACTGCGGTGCAGTCCCTTTTCTTTTGTCGTTGATTGAATTATGCTTTGTCCACCGATCCGAAAAGCTCCATCTTTTCGCGAACGGTCGCTTTGATGGCCTCCACACCGGGAGCCAACAGTTTGCGAGGGTCAAAGCCCTTGCCCTGCAGATCTTTGCCTTCCTCAACGTATTTGCGAACGGCGGCGGCAAACGCCAGCTGGCATTCGGTGTTGACGTTGATCTTGGAAACGCCCAGCGAGATCGCCTTGCGGATCATATCGGAGGGGATTCCCGTTCCGCCGTGGAGAACCAGCGGCATTTTGCCAACCTTTTCGGAAATGGCGGCAAGCGTTTCAAAGGAGAGTCCCGGCCAGTTTTCGGGATATTTACCATGAATGTTACCAATTCCGGCGGCAAGCATGGTAACGCCGAGATCGGCAATTTGTTTGCACTCATCGGGATCTGCGCATTCGCCCATACCGATCACGCCGTCTTCTTCGCCACCGATGGCGCCGACCTCAGCTTCCAGCGAAAGTCCTTTCTCTGCGCAAACGCGAACCAATTCTTTGGTTTTTTCAACGTTCTCGGCAATCGGATAATGCGAACCGTCGAACATAATGGATGAAAATCCGGCTTCAATGCAACGGTAGCAACCCTCATAGGTACCATGGTCAAGGTGAAGCGCAACCGGAACGGTGATCTTCAATTCGTCGATCATCGCTTTAACCATATCGGTCACCGTTTTAAAGCCGCACATGTACTTTCCTGCGCCTTCGGAAACGCCGAGGATCACGGGGGAGTTCAGCTCCTGCGCGGTTTGCAGAATTGCCTTCGTCCATTCCAAATTGTTAATATTGAATTGACCAACGGCATAGTGACCTGCTTTTGCTTTTACAAGCATTTCTTTTGCGGAAACAAGCATTTTCAAAACCTCCTGAATGTCCATTTTTTGACAATTTTATTATAAACCATTTCTGCGGAAAAATCAAGCCGTTTTTTGGGAAATCTCACGCTTTTTTATGATTTTTTTTTTTTTGTGCAATACTGAAAGCAAGAAATCCGAAAAAAAAGAGGAACCGCAAATGGAAGCAATGGATCGCACGCATCAAAAAATGACCGCGGAATCGCTGCCGCGCCTTTTATCAAAGCTTTGTGTTCCCACCGTACTTTCTGCACTTTTACCGCCGTTTACCGCAATTTTTGAAGCATGGCTTGCGTCAAATGTCTCTCCCGATGCATGCGGCGCTTTGGGAATCGTCTTTCCCATTCACGCGCTCATTCAAACCATCGGCTTCGTTTTCGGTACCGGCGCCGGCAGTCTCGTTGCGAACGCACTCGGAAAAAAAGATGTCCAAAGCGCGCGTCAGTTGGCATTTGGCGCACTTTTTTGTTCCATTCTTCTCTCAACCTGTCTTACCATTTTCGGATTGCTTTTCCAAAGTCCTTTGCTGAATCTGTTGGGAGCAAGCCGCGAAACCGTAGCGCTTGCAAAACCTTATGCCGTTTGTTTGCTCTCGTCGGCACCGCTAATGTGCGCGTGTTTCGTATTCTCCAATCTCCTGCGTGCCGAAGGAAAAACAACACGCGCCATGCTGGGGCTTGCCGGCGGCAATCTTTTTTGTGTCATCTTTTCAGCAATTTTCGTTTTTTTCCTCGATTGGGGAACACTCGGAATCGGTTTCTCCATTCCGATCGGTTATAGTTTTGCATTTTTTATTTTATTTTTCCCCTATTGGAAGAAGCGAACGCTTGTAGCGGTTGCGCCGATTTTCGGAAAACCGCTTTGGAAAAGCGCAAAAAAAACGGCAATCAACGGCATGCCATCCCTTTTTCGGCAGGGGCTGACCGTCGTCGCCGTAATCCTATCCAATCACGCGGCAAGACAGTTCGGCAATTCAGCAATTACCGCCGTCGCCCTCTCTTCGCGCATTTTTCTTCTTTGCTATGCCGTTCCCCTCGGCATCGGGCAAGGAATGATCCCTGCCGTCGGATTCAATTACGGAAACGGCAATCTCAAACGCACGAAAGAAATTTACAAATTCTGCATTGTCGTTTCAACCGTTATTTTGGTCGTGTTGGCAGTTCCAACGGCATTTTTTGCCGATTCTATTTTACAATTGTTCGGGCGCGGAGACGAACAATTGCAATTCGGCATGCCGTTTTTACGTTCCGTTTGCGCAATTTTACCCCTCCACGGACTGATCGCCATTACCAACCTGCTTTTGCAGGTTCTGAAAAAACCAATTTCCGCATCGGTTCTCGCCGCGGCAAGACAGGGAATTTTCTTTTTGCCGTTGATTTTTCTGCTGCCATCGATTTTCGGATTCACCGGCGTTTGGCTAACGCAAACAATCGCCGACGCACTAACCTTTCTTCTTGCCTTATTTTATGCAATCAGGTTTATGAAAGCAATAAAAAAGAAGCGACCCGGTTAATCCGCGTCGCTTCTCTTTTATTTTCCATCCGGTTTGTATTCCTGCAAGGTGATTTCTACCGTTCCGGTTATCGTATTGTTGCGCGAATAAAAAATGGTGATCACATCGCCGATCTTGCATTTGCCAAGCTCCGCGTCGTATTTTTCCAAGGAATTCACTTCAACGCCGTTGATGGAAAGAATGCGGTCATCCACCTGCAACTGGTCGGTAAATTTGGAGGAATTGACGTAAATTCCTTCCGCCAACTGCGAGAAGAAGCCGTAATTGTAATAGCGATAGCCAAGCTCCAATCCGTCGTCCACTCGACCGCGCACGTAGCCGTATTCGATCAAATTCATCTCGATCGGATATGCCGTATCAATCGGAATGGCAAATCCAAGCCCTTCCACACCGGCTTTGGCGTATTTTGCGTTCACAATTCCGATCAGCTCGCCGTTCAGATTGAACAATCCGCCGCCCGAGTTGCCCGAGTTGATTGCCGCGTCGGTTTGCAGAAGAGTCATCAAGGTCGTGCTTCCGTCGTCGTTCGTAATTTGAATCTGCCGTTCGGTGGCGCTGATGATCCCCTGCGTCACACTGCCGCCCAGCGTTCCGAGCGGATTGCCGATGACAACGACGTATTCGCCGGCGACCAACCCGGCGCTCTTTCCCTGCACGGCTTGGGTCAACGGACGGGATTCATCGGGCTCGATTTTGACAACGGCAAGATCGGTGGCGGCGTCCGCCCCGACCAGCGTTGCTTGGTATTGGGTGTTGTCCGAAAGCTCCACAACGATTTTGGTTGCGCCGGAAATCACGTGATTGCAGGTCAAAACGTATCCGTGATTTTTCGAAACGATCACACCGCTTCCGGCAGAGGTTGCGCCGTAGGAGCCGGTGGAGGTGTAGATTTGAACCACCGAATCCTGCACCTTTTTGACCACCTCGGAAACAGCAAAGGGCTGGTCGCCAGCCGATCCGTGCTCGGTGGGTTCGGTGTCCGACTGCGTGATAATCTCTTCCGCGTCCGGAAGGTGCACGTCCGGATCGTCCGCAGGATCGGGATCAATTTGCGGCGTGGTACCGCCGTTTTGCCCGTTTTCGCCGGGTTTTGGAGTTTCGTTATTCTGCGTAGTTCCGTTGTTTTGCGAGGATTCCGTCGTTTGCCCCGCGTTCTGCGTTGCGTTTTTCAAAAGAAACACGGCAATACTTTGGCAGGAACAAAGCGAAAACGTCAAAATCAAAGCCAAAACCAAGAACGCGATCTTAAAAAAACGGTTTTTCCGATTCATAAAACCATCTCCTTTTCTTTTTCCAACTTCCATTATATAATCGAAATGTAAAAAAAGCATGAACGAATCATTACATATTGGGATTCTTCGGCAAAAAATATTGTTTTTCCAATTTCAGTATGTTATAATTATAAAAGATAAAACTTAAATGAACTTAAAAACGTTGAAAAAAGGAGCGCCGGAATGCTGAATTTTCTTTCAGAACTTTTTTCCGAATATCAAATCGACCTCTACTCTCCGATTCCGCTTTCCGCCTGCGAAATTCGCAAGCCGTATTTGCTGGAGCGCGAGGGCATTTCGGAAGGCACCGCCGTTTTGATCGCCGTTCCCTATTTCACGCGCGCCTGTCTTTCGCCCAATCGCAATCTCTCCGCCTATGCCGTTTCGCGCGACTATCACGGATTTTTCAACGCTTTTTTTGAAGACCTGCTCCCCCTCTTGCGCGAAAAATATTCAACAGAACGCTTTGCCGGGTTCGCCGACCATTCCCCCATTGCCGAATTGCAGGCGGCGGCGCACGCCGGATTGGGCGTGATTGGGAAGAACAGCCTGCTCATCACCGAAAAATACTCGTCGTATGTGTTTTTGGGCGAATTGATCACTACCGCCCGACTGTCGGCAAAAATACAACCACTTCAATCCTGCGTCGGGTGCAACGCCTGCAAAAAAAATTGCCCGATGGACAAGATCGGAACCTGTCTTTCCGCACTGACGCAAAAGAAAGGCGAACTAACCCGGGAAGAGCAGGATTCCCTGCTTTCTTTCGGCTCAGTTTGGGGATGCGACCTATGCCAGGAAGTTTGCCCTTATACGAAAAAAGCAATTCAAACGGGAAGCGTATTTTCCCCAATTCCCTATTTTCAAAAGAACTGTATCTCACATATGACCTTGAAAGAATTGAACGAAATGTCTGATGAAGAATTTTCGCGGCGTGCCTATTCCTGGCGCGGCAGAGAAACCATTCGGCGGAATCTTCAAATAATGGAAAAACGCCAAGAGAAAGGAGATTGACGCCTTGTTAAATTTGATCTGCGGTCCATCCGGTTCGGGCAAAAGCGCCCAAATTACCGATTGGATCCGCCGCGACGTAGAAAATCAAAAACGTTGCTATTTGCTCTTGCCGGAACAACAGGCCTACATCAGCGAGCGCGATCTGCCCAAAAAGCTACCCGAAAACGCAGGCTTGTATTTCAAAATCGTCAATTTTTCGGGGCTTTGCGAGGATGTTTTTCAAAAATTCGGAGGCTCCGCCGATCTCTCCCCCGATCAAACCGGCCGCGCAGTTCTCATGTGGGAAACGCTTCGTTCCCTTTCCGGCGTGCTGAAACGATATGCAAAATCAGCAAAATCCGATACAGCGCTAACCGAAACAATGCTTGCAACGATTGAAGATCTGCAAAACAACGGTATCGGAAGCGAAAAGTTGGAAGGAATCGCCGCAGATTTACCGCAAAACGCACAGCTTTCAGAAAAGTTGTACGATCTTTCTCTTGTCAGCGCAACCTACTCCATGCTGGTAGAACAGCGTTTTGGGAAAAGTCTGCCCGACCGCTTTTTTCAACTTGCAAAAACGCTGGAACAACACGATTATTTTTCAGGTGCAAATCTCTACATTGATTCTTTTACAAGCTTTACGGCGCCGGAATACGCTGTTTTAACTGAATTGATCCGCCAATGTAGCTCGGTAACGATCGGTTTATGCCTCGATTCCTTTCAAGCTCCTTCGGTTCAATTTCACTGTGTGAACGAAACGGCAAAACGACTTATAAAATGCGCCAATAAAGCCGATTCTCCAATCAAACGAATCATTTTGACCAACGAGGAAAACTGCCGTCCGCAGGCACTTCGGCTCTTGGAACGTGATCTGTGGAACTTCGGCATTACAAAGAAAACCAAAGATCCAATCCCAAAAAAAGACGTGGATTGTATTTCTCTGCTTGCCTGCTCCAACCTCTACGAAGAATCCGAAGCAGCCGCACTCAACATCTTGGAACTCGTTCAGAATGGAATGCACTACGGAGATATCGCCGTATTCGTCCGCGACCCGGAACAGTACCGCGGCATTTTGGACGCGGCGTTGGAGCGGCACGGCATCCCCGTGTTCTTCTCCGAACGCACGAATCTCGCCGCAAAACCCCTGGCAAGACTTGTTCTCTCCGCTCTGCGTGCCGTCAACGGCAATTATCGAATGCAGGACGTTATCTCGCTTGTCAAAACGGGACTTTGCGGTGTTACCGAACGGGAAGCGTCTTTGTTTGAGGAATATTGCGAAACATGGCGTATTTCAGGCAAACGTTTTCTTGACAACGTTTGGAATATGAATCCGGACGGATTGGAAGCCAAAGAAAGAATGGACGGTATGAGCGAACGCGCCGCCGAAATTTTGGAAACGGCAAACCGCGTCCGTAAAACCGTCATTCTCCCCTTGCAGTTGCTACAGGCGGACCTGCGCGGCTCAAAACAACTTCCTGACCGTTGCCGCGCCGTTTACGACTATCTTTGCCACATTGATCTTGCAAAAAAGCTTTCGGCGCTTGCCGAAAAAGAACTTGCGCTCGGGCAGGTACGGGAAGCAGGCGAAAGCGTACGACTTTATGACCTCGTAAAAGATTCTCTCGTCCTGCTTTGCCGGCTGTTGCCGGAATCAACCGCAACGGCGGAAGAATTGCAAACGCTGTTAGAAATTGTCTTTTCTCACAGTGATCTCGGATCGGTCCCCGGCGTTCACGATTGCGTTTTGATTGGTTCCGCCGCAACCGCGCGCGCCGAAGGCGTTCGAGCCGCATTCCTTTTGGGATTGACCGAGGGGGATTTTCCGAAAAGCGTTCAAAAATCCGGCATCCTCTCGGGGGCAGAACAAAAGGTTTTGCAAAAATACGGACTTGATCTCGGGACCGATGCCGATCAACAATTCTCTCAAGAGCTTTTTTACGTTTATCGAGCAGTTACAAAGCCACTGGAAAAACTGTTTCTTTCCTATCCCATGATTGCCTCAGGAGGAGAAACTAAAACGCCGTCGCAGGCGTTTCGGCGTGTTTGCTTTTTAACGGATCGTAAACCTGAGCTCTTTCATCTTCCTCGCTTTTCGCAACATTTTGCGGAAAATGCCGAGAAAAGCAACGAAAAATACCATGTTTCGCCATGGAAAAATGAAACGGAGCTTTATCTTTCCAAAACGAAAATCAACACCTTCGTCAAATGCCCATATTCCTATTACTGTCAATATGTTTTGAACCTGCGCGATAAAAAGGAATCGCTACCTTCCCGAAAAGACGACGGAACATTTATCCATTATCTTTTTGAAAAGTTTTTAAGCCGAATGGCGGAAAACGGAAATGCCGGATTTCCAACGGAGAAAGCCGAAGTGGAAAAAATCGTCGGCGAACTGGTTTTGGACTATTTGCACACCGTTTGCCCCATTCCGCTTTCGGAAATGAACGCACGACTTTTACATCTTTTTTCAAGACTGCAATCCATCTCGGTTGCCATGCTGATGGATATGATATCCGAAATTAAAAGCGGAAATTTCAAACCGAAACTTTTCGAAGCTAAGATCGGCAAAGAAATTCCGGCGCTTGCGCTTCCCCTTTCTCAAGGACGCGTGGTTCATCTTTCCGGAAGTATCGACCGCGTCGATCTTTATAAACAAGAAGAACAAACCTTTGTCAGGATTATAGATTACAAAACCGGATCAACCGGGTTTTCCCTAAAAGACGTCAAAAGCGGAAAGGATATGCAGCTCGTTTTCTATCTTTACGCCGCGCTCAAGCTGGATCCTGCACATTTCGTCCCGGCAGGCGCATATTACCTGCGCGTCGATCAATCGGGCGAACAGCTTTCCTCATTCAAAAGCGGTTTTACCAGAAAAGAACTTCAATCGGAAGGCGAAAACGGTTCCAAAGCCGAAAAAGGAATGAAGGAAATGACCGGTATCGAAATTGACGAACTGATCGAAGAGGTTTGCGAAAAAGTCGTAGAGATTTCCGAGGAGATTCTATCGGGGCGCGCCGAAAAAACAGAATCCGAAAATGCCTGCCGGTATTGCATTGTCCGGGAAAATTGCAACCGGGTAGAAAAAGCAACCTTCAAAAAATAAGAAAGGAGACCGAATATGCCAAATTTGACGCAAGCGCAAAAAGAAAACGTCAAGCAGCCGAAATGGACAGACGCGCAAAAAACAGCAATTCAACTGCGTGATCAACTGATTTTGGTCTCCGCCGCGGCAGGTTCCGGGAAAACAGCCGTACTCACAGAGCGCGTGATTCGACGGATTTTGGATGCGAAATCGGGAGTTAAACTAACCGATCTGCTCATCGTCACCTTTACGCGCAGTGCCGCCGCCGAGCTGAAAAGCAAAATTGCAAAGGCAATCGAAAACGAAATTGCAAAAGAGGATTTAGAAAGCGCTGCAAAAGATAAATTAAGAGATCAACTTTTGCAGCTCGGAAACGCGCAAATTTCCACCATCGACTCCTTCTATCTGCAAATCGTAAGGGATCATTTTGATCAATTGGGATTGCCGGCAAACTTCCGTTTGGCGGATGAGAACGAGTTGCGCGTCCTATCGGAAGAAATTTTGGATGACTTGATTCCGGAATACTATAACAAATATGAGATACAAAACGCGTCTTCGGAAGAAAACCCTTTCACAAAAATCCGAAACAATTTATTTGCCGACTGCGTTGACCATATTTTCGACGGCACCTCGTCCAGCAATCTGAACGACATTTTTTTGAGGTTTTACGAAAGCTTTGCGCGCGTAAAAGGCGGTATCAATGCTTTGAGCGAATCCGCAAACCTTTTGCGCGCCGAATCGAAACTCCCCTTTTTGCAAACGCATTTCGGAAAAATCTTTCTTTCGCGGTTTAAGCCATTCCTTCTCTCCTATTGCCGGATTTTAGAGGAGGTTAAAGCGCACCACCAAACCGACCCGAAAGCCGAACAAAAACAAGGCGGTATTCTTGCGGACGACCGCTTCCATTGCGAGTCTGCCTTAGAAGCGATTCGGGAAAAAGATTGGGAACGCCTGCAAGGCGCTCTTTCTGCATTCGTATTCCAAAGGTTCCAAAGCGTTTCCGGTAAGCCCGAATGGTCGGAGCGATATCACAACGCAAGAAATGCTTTCAGCAAGGAAATCCAAAAATATACAGTTTTGGCAAATGCAATTACCCCGGTTGAACAAGAGAACACCTTCTTAAAAACCGCAGAATTTGCCGATTTGCTTTACCGATTCTATTCGGATTTTCAAAAGCGTTACCGCGCCGAAAAAATCAAACGCGGAGTGCAGGATTTCAACGACGTGCGCGACGCCCTGTATCAGCTGTTAAAGGATCCCAAAAACGAATCTCTTGTTCAATCGATTCGCGATACCTACAAAGAAGTTTATATTGACGAATATCAGGACGTCGACGAAATCCAGGACGAGATTTTCGCCAAAATCGGCGGTCGGAATCGTTTTATGGTCGGCGATATCAAGCAAAGTATCTACGGCTTCCGCGGAAGCGACCCGTCCGTTTTTGCAAACTACCGGAATACCATGCCGCTTGCACCCTCTCCCGAAAGCAAAAAAGCCGATTCGGTGTGTGTATTTATGTCGGATAACTTCCGCTGCGACCGCCCGATTGTCGATCTGACAAACGCTGTCTGTCCGTTTCTTTTCTCCGCGTCTCCCGAAAGCATTCATTATTTGCCGGAGGACGACCTCAAATGTTCCAAACCACCGCTGGAAGATCGAATTTTTGAGCCGGCGCCCATCAGTATTCGCATCTTTGAAAAGCCGCCGCAAAAAAACGACAAAAACAACACCGAAAAAACCGAGGAATCCGAAAAGGCAGGGATAGCGGAACTGCACTGGGTCGCCGAGGAAATCGGACGACTTTTGCGCGAAGGCAAAAATGACAACGGATCAAATATTAAGCCAAGCGATATTGCAATTCTATCAAGAAAAAAAGATTCGCTCGCCCAATTTCAAAAGGAACTGGAAACGAACGGAATCCCCGTGGTCAACATCAGCGGCAATCCCGTTTCACGTTCGCCGCTGTTCGTCGATCTTTTCAATTTGCTGAGAATTGTGGATAACCCATACCGTGATCTTCCCCTCTCCGAGTACCTGCTTTCCGATTTCGGCGGATTTACGCTGGAGGACATCCGTATGCTCCGCGCCGATTTCTCGATCGAAAAATCCCTCTACGACGCGATGATCAGCGCCGCAGAATCCGATCATCCGCTTTTCAAAAAGACTTCCGCATTCGTTGGCTGGTTGGAGCGATATCGCGGCATTGCCGCCGTTCAGTCAGCGGATCGTTTTCTGCGCATTCTGTATGAGGATCAATTATTCCGCCCCTATGCCTTCTCGCCTGAATTTCTAACCATTTATGAACAGGCAAGGTCTTATCAACAATCCTCTTGGTCAGGGCTATACGGCTTTTTGAACCAGCTGGATCGACTTGTGCAGGCGGATAAACTGGAAAGCGGTTTTCGCAAAACTGAAAACGCCGTCAACGCCATGACCATCCATGCTTCCAAAGGCTTGGAATTTCCGGTTGTCTTCTTGGTCGACTGCGGCAGATCCATGCAAACGGATTCCCATAAACCGCGGCTCATCTATCGCAAAGAGATCGGGTTTGCTTCCAATCTTTACGGCGAGGAAACCGAACTATCCTGCCCGTCTTTTTTGAAAACGATTGCCGATTCTGCAGTAAAAGACGCCGAAATTGAAGAGGAAGTGCGCCTGTTCTATGTTGCCGTCACACGCGCACGGGAAAAATTGTACATAACAGCAACCCCAACGCGTAAAATGGAAAGCTTCATTGCAGAAGCCTCCCTCATTCGCAAGAACGATCGCTATTCAATCCTATCCGCAAAAAGCTATATCGACTGGATCTACGGCGCACTTTATCGTTCAAGCGCGGCGCTTGGAAATTTCGATCTTCAAACGGTTCCCTTTTCACTTTCTGCACCGGAAGATGCCCCTTCTGCGCCGGAAGAAATGCCCGTAGAAAAAGATTATCAAAATCCTGTTTTCAAAACACCTTTTCAATCGGCGCAACAGGATAACCCAACCGCTGAACACTATCAAACTATTTTGGAAAGATCAAAAACGTTTGTCTATCCGCTGGACGCTCTGCAAGGTATCCCAACGAAAGCCGCCGCCTCCAAACTGCAAAAAAATCTTTTGGACGTTTTGAAGGGCGAGGACGAGCAAAAGGCGATTGCAGAACGCTTAAAACTGATGAACGATGGGCAACTGAGCTTTCAGGGACTGTTGGATGCGCGCAAAAAGCCGACAGCGGCAGAAATCGGTTCGGCAACCCATGCATTTTTAGCGCTCTGCAATTTTGAAAATCTTTCCGCCGCAGGCGCCGAAGAGGAGCTTAAGCGTCTGCACGAGCAAAAATTCATTTCCGAAGAAACGGCAAAAATTGTCAATCTGCACGCAATCAAACGCTTTGCGGAAAGCGAGCTGATAAAAAAGATTCAAACTGCAAAAGAGGTCTACCGCGAGCAGCAGTTTTCCCTGTTTGTTCCGCTGGAGGAACTGACGCAAAACCGCGAACTTGCCAATGCCCTTGCCGGGCAGGAATTGTTCGTGCAGGGTTCCATCGATCTGCTTCTCGTCGGCGAGGATGGTCGGATCGAACTATACGACTACAAAACCGACCATATCACCGATGAAGAACAGAATAACCCTGCTCTGCTGAAAAAACACCTGCAGGATCGCCACGGAAATCAGTTGGAAATCTACGCGCGCGCCGTGGAAAAGCTTTTCGGAAAATGCCCGGACCGCATTTCGATCTTTTCGCTTTCCATCGGCAAAATTATTGAACTTTTTTGAAATTTTTTTGCCGAAAAAGCATTTTCATATTGCTTTTTATTCCCTGTTATGCCTGTTATGTTATAATATAAAAAAAGCAGGAGGAAAAAAGAATGAAACGATTGATCGCAATCTTCTTGTTTCTTGTTCTTTGCATCACGACGTCTTCGGTTCTTGCTTCAGCAGAAACCGACGATCAACCCAAAACAGAGGAGCCTATCAACATGACTGAGCTTTTTGAAGCAAAATCCTTTACATCGTCAAAAGGAACCAAAATCAACTACCGCATTTTCTTCCCCAAGGACTACAATCCGCAAAAGAAATATCCGCTGATCCTCTTTTTGCACGGGCTTGGTCAACGCGGAAGCGACAACTCGTCGCAATTAAATCTCGGAATCTGCGAGCCATTCAAGAATCCGAATTCCGAAATCTATCAGTGCATCGTTGTCGCGCCGCAATGCCCGGGAGACGCCCTGTGGGTAGATACCAAACAAATGTGGGATGTTTACTGCGATTATGATTCCACCAAAGTTGCCGAAACGGCGCCTCTTGCCGCAATGGTCGAGCTTTTCCGTAAAACGCGCGACGAAAACGCGGTGGATGAAAACCGGGTCTACGTAACGGGAATCTCGATGGGCGGTTTCGGAACGTGGGACCTTCTCGTTCGCCATCCCCTGCTCTTTACGGCGGCAATGCCCCTTTGCGGCGGCGCCGACTACCGCAAAGCAAGCGTCGTCAAAGATATTCCCATTTGGACCTTCCACGGTCAAAAGGACGCCGTCGTTCCCTGCCGCGGAACCGAAAAAATGGTTGCCGAGCTGGAAAAAATCGGCGGAAATATCACTTATACCCCCTATCCGGAACACGGACACAACATTTGGGAAGACATTTATAAAAGAGACGACATTTTCCCGTGGCTGTTGAGCCAAAAATTCTCCGACCGCTTCCCGGATCAATACGAGGAATATAAAGAGCCGGAAAAAGAGACAGAAAAAGAACCGACCGGGCAAGAAGATCCTCAAAATCTTGTTCCCGAACCGGAAATCAAAAAATCTTCCTGCCAATCCACAGCCGAAGGCATTGCTCCTGCAATCCTGACAGCTTCCGCCGCGGCTCTCGCTCTGCGGAAAAAGAAGAAAGAAAAAGAATAAAAGATAAAAGCAAAAAAAGAAACGATCCCGACGAAACAAAGTCGGAATCGTTTCTTTTTTGTTTTTTATCCTTGCGTCGAATAGTTCGGCGCCTCTTTCGTAATATTGATATCGTGGGGGTGAGATTCTTTCAAACCGGCATTGGTAATGCGAACAAACTGTCCGTTTTTGCGCAAATCGTCAATCGTCGGTGTTCCGCAATATCCCATACCCGAGCGTAAGCCGCCCATCAGCTGGTAAACCGTGTCGGCAACGATTCCCTTATAGGGAACGCGACCTTCCACACCCTCGGGAACCAGCTTTTTGTTGCTCTCCTGGAAGTAACGATCCTTGGATCCCTGCTCCATAGCGGCAATCGAACCCATACCGCGGTAAACCTTAAAACGTCTGCCCTGATAAAGTTCTTCATCACCGGGACTTTCACTGCATCCGGCAAAAAGCGAGCCGATCATAATTGAGGAGGCGCCTGCGGCAATCGCCTTGGTCAAATCGCCCGAGAATTTCACACCGCCGTCGGCAATCACGGGAACATTGTATTTATCTGCCTCCTCTGCAGCGTCCATAATCGCCGTAATCTGCGGAACACCGATTCCGGCAACAATCCGCGTGGTACAAATTGAACCGGGACCGATACCGACTTTGATCGTATCCGCACCTGCAGAAATCAGATCATGCGCAGCGGCGGCAGTAGCAATATTGCCGGCAATCAGCTGTGCTTCCGGGAAGGTCTCTTTCACCTTTGCAATTGCTTTCAAAATATTTTCCGAGTGCCCGTGCGCCGAGTCCAAAACAAGGAAATCCGCTCCGGCGGCAAGCAGTGCGCCCGCCCGGTCAAGAACATCCTTGGTCGCACCAATCGCGGCACCGCAAATCAGACGCCCCTTGGAATCCTTTGCTGAATTGGGGTATTTGCTTGCCTTTTCAATATCCTTAATGGTAATCAAACCGCGCAGAATACCCTGCTCGTCCACAATGGGAAGTTTTTCAATGCGATGTTTGGCAAGAATTTTTTGCGCTTTTTCCAAATCGGTGCCAACCGGCGCAGTCACCAAATTATCCTTGGTCATCACGTCGGCAATCGGGATATTGAAGTCGGTCATAAAACGCATATCGCGGTTGGTAATAATTCCAACAAGCTTTTTGTTCTCGTCGCAAATCGGAACGCCGGAAATGCGGAATTTATGCATCATTGCTTCGGCTTCGGCAACCAAATTTTCGGGGTGGAGATAGAGCGGATTGAGAATAACGCCGTTTTCACTGCGTTTTACACGATCAACTTCGTCCGCCTGCCGCTCAATGCTCATATTCTTATGAATCACACCTGCGCCGCCCTCGCGCGCCATGGCAATCGCCATCGCCGATTCGGTAACGGTGTCCATTGCCGCACTCAAAAGCGGAATATTCAGCATGATTTTATTCGTCAATCTTGTTTTTAAACAAATGTCCGCCGGTAAGACTTCACTTTTTGCCGGAATCAAAAGAACGTCGTCAAAAGTCAAGCCCTCTTTCAGAAGTTTCTCTTTTTGTTTCATTTTAAACCTCCTCAAAATATTATGAATATTATAGCAAAGAATATCGGACTTGTCAATCTTTTTTCGACTTTTTCCATTGTGTTTCAATTGTGTTCGTTTGTCATAAAAGAAAAGCGAAGCGGATAAACTGATATTGAAAACGTATTAAAAACGAAAGAAACAGGAGCGAACAGAATCAATGTTTCAAAGGGTCATACTCCCCTTTTTCCTTGCGGTTTCCTTGCTTGCCGCAATCGCTATGTATTTTGCCGGTGAAAATAATGCCGAAAAAAAGACAACCGGAACCATCGTTCCGCCAACTATTGTCCTGGATGCCGGACACGGCGGCGAAGATGGCGGCGCAGTCAGCCAAAGTGGGATTTTGGAAAAGGAAATCAATCTCTCCATTGCCAAACGATTGGAAGCTTTGCTCACGGCAAACGGCTTCCGCGTCGTTATGACGCGTACAGAAGATGAACTGCTTTATGATAAAAACACCGACTACCAAGGGCGTAAAAAATCGCTCGATCTTGCCGCGCGCCGAAAGATTGCAGAGGAAACGCCAAATTGCATTTTCGTCAGCATTCATATGAATTCCTATCCCGACGCACGTTACAACGGTCTGCAAGTCTGGTATTCGCCCAATAATCCATCTTCAAAAGTCATTGCCGATACCATACAGGAAACGATTAAAACCAATTTACAACCGGAAAACGACCGCAAAACGAAAGCGGCAACCAGCGCCATTTATTTATTGCATCATCTGACCGTTCCTTCCGTTTTGGTAGAATGCGGTTTTCTTTCCAACTCCGAGGAAGCGGAAAAACTGAATACACCGGAATATCAGGAACAGCTTGCGCTTGTTCTGTCCTTAGCTATCGGAAATGCCTGCAAAAATCCAAGCATTGCAAATCAATAACTTCTTTTGCCCCACTTGATTTTTTCAAAGAGGTATGATATAATCTAAATATGAAAAATAATTCTATCAAATCGTATTTTGAATGAAAAAGGAGTTGGTCTTTCTTTATGGACACGGACGGGAACATACGGAGTTTCTTATCTGCACCCTCTTCTGCGACCGGTATTGACTTGTCGCAAAACTGGCAGGGCATTTTGTGGTTAACTCTGTTGTTCGTCATCTTTGTCATTGCCGGCGGCTTTTTCGGAGCAGCCGAAAGCGGTTTTTCCGCAATGAATAAAATTCGCATCAAGGCAAAAGCAGAGGACGGAAATCGCCGCGCAAAACGCGCGCTGTATGTGGACGAGCATTTTGAAAAAGCGCTCACCACCCTTCTCATCTCCGGCAACATTGCTCATATCGCCGCCGCCGCACTTGCAACGGTCATCGCAACGCGATTGTTCGGCGAAAGCGAAACCGTCACCGTTCTCACAACGGTAATCACAACGGTGATCGTTTTTTTGTTCAGCGAGATGATTCCAAAAAGCTTTGCAAATGACCGCAGCGAAACCACCGCGCTCTCGCTCGGCTGGCTGGTCATTTTCTTGATGCGCTTTTTTTATCCTCTCGTTTGGTTCTTCACGCTTATTTCCAAGGGATTTTCCAAATTCATTTCTCTGTTCGTAAAAGTGGATAAAGAGCCTTCCATCACCGAGGACGAACTCTATGACATCATCGACACCATCGAGGAAGAAGGCGTTGTAAACGAGGAGCAAAGCGATCTTCTCAAATCGGCACTTGATTTTTCTGAAACCTACGCCAAAGATGTCATGACCATGCGCGCCGATATCTGCGCACTGGATTCTGCACTATCCAACACGGAAATTCTGAAAATCATCAAAAAAACAACGCATAGCCGCCTTCCCGTTTACGAGGGTGACCTTGATCATATGATCGGCACATTGCAAATTCGCACCTTTATACGAGAATACCGTAAAAATAATACGGTCGATCTGCGCAACCTTCTGATTCCGCCTTTCCATGTGGACCCGAACGCAAAAATCGACGATCTTCTTTCGGTTATGCGCCAGCATAAGTGTTATCTTGCCATCGTTTCGGACGAGGAGGGGCATACGCAGGGGCTCATCACCATCGAAGACTTTTTGGAGGAGCTGGTCGGCGAAATTTGGGACGAAGATGACGTGGTGGACAAAAACTTTGTCAAACTCGGCGGCAACCGATTCCGCGTCAACCCACGTATGACGATGGGCGAAGTCTGCCATCGCATCGGCATTAAACCGCCGGATAAACGCCGCGCGGCACGCCCCCTGCTTTCCATCATTTTGGAATATTTCGGAAGAATTCCCGAGGAGGAAGAAATCTTTACCCTCGGAGAACTGGAAATCACGATTGAAGAGGTAGAAGAAAATAAGATTACTGCGGTGGATGTGCATCTTCTATCTCCCGAAACAACACCGGACGCACCCGATAATCTCCATGCAGAAGACGAGGAAGGGGGTGCCGCAGAATGACCGCAGTCCCCTATCTTATTATTGCCTTGATGGTGGTTCTGTCCGCCTATTTCTCGGCGTCGGAAATCTCCTTTAATGCGGCAAACAAAATGCGGCTGAAAAAAGCGGCGGAAGGCGGCGATAAGCTTGCCGGGCTTGCTTATAAAATCAGCGAGGACTTTACCTCCGCGCTCTCGGCAATTCTCATCGGTAATAACCTCGTCAACATCGCCGCTTCCACAACGGCAACCGTTGTTGCCATGCGGCTATTGCTGGGAAAAGCGTCGGATACGATAGCTTCCCTCCTCGCAACGGTTGTAATGACCTTGATCATTCTCGTTTTCGGCGAAATTCTGCCTAAAATTTTCGGTAAAAATTATGCCGATAAAGTCGTTCGAGTCTTTGCCATTCCAACGCGCATTCTCACATTTATTCTCTATCCGGTCGTCTGGCTTGTCATGCTGCTCATTCGACTGCTTTCCCGTATTTGGGGCAAAGATTCGGAAGACGCCCCAACCGTCACCGAGGAAGAACTTTCCTCCATCATTGACATCATCGAGGAAGAGGGCGTCATCGATGAAGAAAAAAGCGAACTGCTGCAATCCACGCTGCAATTTCGTGATACCAACATCGAGGAACTGATGACGCCGCGGATTGATATGCTTTCCTTTGATATCAACGCCGATCGGAAAAAGATTAACGATCTGTTGGAATCCTCGCGTTATTCGCGTATTCCCGTTTATGAAGATTCCATCGACAATATCATCGGCGTTCTTTATCTCAATCGCTACTACCGCGCACTGATCGACCAACCGGATCCTGCAAAACTGGATTTGCGCGGCATGCTGATGCCGCCCTGCTTTTTGCATAAAACCATGAAACTTCCGGCGGCATTATCGGTTTTGCGAGAACGGAAAACACACCTCGCCATTATCGTAGACGAATTCGGAGGAACACACGGAATCGTTACCATGGAAGATATTTTGGAAGAACTCGTCGGCGATATATGGGATGAATCCGACGAGGTCGTTTCGGAACTGACGCAGACAGGCGAACACACCTACGAAGTTTCGGGCGATATGAATATTGACGATTTCTTCTCCGAAGTCGGATTTGAGCCAAAGGATTTTGAATGCGAATACACAACCGTTGGCGGTTGGGCAATCGAGCGGCTGGATGCTGATCCGCATGTAGGCGATTCCTTTACCGAATCGGACGAAAAAACCGAGCTTTGCGCCGTCGTTTCCGAAATGGACGATATGCGCGTCACCAAACTCACCGTCCTTTGCAATGAAATCCACCCCGAAGAAAAGGAAGAAGAATAAAAAAAAACAGAAAGCCGACCGCCTCTGCATTGCACAGAGGCGGTCGGCTTTTGTCTTCTTCTGTCAATCTTCCGAAACGACGATCGAAGCGGTCACAATGAATTTTTTGACCGATTCAATACTGCTTTCACAGCTTTGACGGCTGGTGTAGGATTCGCCGATAAAACTCGGCGCCGAACCAATATTCTTCAGAACGTAGCGATAGTTCCCGAACTTGTCGCAATCCACAAAAAAGTTACCAATGTAAACTGCTTTCTTAAAGGACTCAACGCCTTTGCGGCAGGCGGCTTCATTGGAAAAATATCGGCTGGAATAAAGAATATGTCCATTGTTAGCCAAAAGATAGAAACAATACTCTTCTCCTTCGCGGCAAATCTCAAATTTTCCTGTCTTTTCAGCGCTTGCTTCGGCTTTTTCAATTTTTGCCCAGTTTACCGAGTCTGGAGATTTCAATGACTTTTTGGCTTTTTCAAAGGCGCGAAGCGCTTCTTTACCGGGAGAGTAGGGAATGATCCGCGCACAATCGGCAAAATTCTGAACCGATTCTACCGCGTTAATGCACATGTCGCGCGAGGGATAATTTTCGCCGTAATATTTGTTGGCAAGAATAAAGCGGAACCGCTTGTATTTGTCCGCTTTCACAACAAACGGCTCCAAAGCAACCGCTTTCTGAAAGGTTTTAATCCCGTTCAAAGCGCCAAGGAGAGTCGTAAACGCAGGACTATCCAAAAGGAGTTGCCCATTGTTCGCCGAAAGATAAAAATGGTAACCGTCAATCTGCAATTCAAATTCGTATTTACCAAATACTTTGGCTTTGGAGGAGGTAATTTTTGCGTCTGCCGCGGCAATCGCTTTTTGGAATGCCGCTTCCACTTCCGCGTCGGTCACAAGAAATGCAGGACGAATTGCAGAAATCGTTTTCTGGTCGGAAATCGCCTTTTTCGCAGGAGTAGATTTCTTAGCAGGAATTTCTTTTTTGAGAGAAACGGTTTTCTTTGGAGCGGCAGTTGCCTTTCCTTTCCCGGCAGATGCCATCTTCACAGCAGGCGTTTTTTTTGAGGATACAGCTTTTGTTTGCTTGTCGTTTGCCATAAATAAATACCTCCGAAAAACAAATTAAGTGCTTTTAGTTTTATTGTAGCATATTCCACCTCTTTTGTCAACCGATTTACAAGTTTTGAAAGGTTTGAAGAAAGTTTTTCGGAAAAAAATAAAAAGAAAAACTGAAATTGGTATTGACAAAAAACAATGATTATGATATAATAACCGAGTAAATGAAATACAGAATGATGCGAGTGTAGTTCAATGGTAGAATTCCAGCCTTCCAAGCTGGCCGCGTGGGTTCGATTCCCATCACTCGCTCCAAAGGATTCTGCTTCTCGAAAAACCCGGGGAGCAGAGCCCTTTCCTTGTTGGAGGATGTGCCTTTAGCTCAGTAGGATAGAGCAACTG
Organism: Oscillospiraceae bacterium; assembly: GCA_015063325.1. Taxonomy (GTDB): domain Bacteria; phylum Bacillota; class Clostridia; order Oscillospirales; family CAG-272; genus UMGS1865. The sequence goes on from SVUK01000017.1 coordinate 372,119, forward strand.
CCTTCTAAGCAGTAGGTCGAGGGTTCGAATCCCCCAAGGCACGCCATCAACAAAACAATTGAATATTATGGAGGGATTAGCACAGTTGGTTAGCGCGTCAGGTTGTGGCCCTGAAGGTCGTGGGTTCGAGTCCCATATCTCTCCCCAGAAAAAACCGTTCCTCTCGGAACGGTTTTTTCAGTTATATTCGCCTTCGGCGAGTGATATTGGGCTTCACCCAGTGATATTCGCTATGCGAGTGATATTGCGCTCCGCGCAGTTTGGAAGGCGAATATAATATCACTTTGCGGCACCGCCGCAAAATATCACTGTGCCGTAAGGCACAATATCACTGTTGTTATTAGTGGCATACCACTTGAAAAGCCCCAGCTTGTATGCTATAATTGATTCGAGGTGATGACAATGGCAGACAGCGTTCTTCGCGAGAAATCTAAAGATTTTGCGAAACAAATCGTTCTCCTTTGCAGAAATATGAAGCAGGAACACCGCGAATCAGTGCTAACAAATCAATTACTCAGAAGCGGTACTTCGATAGGTGCGAATATTCACGAGGCACAGTACGCACAAGGTACAAAAGATTTTATTTCAAAGTTTGAAATATCGCTGAAAGAGGTATATGAAACCGAGTACTGGCTTGAATTACTGTTTGAAACCGGATATATAGACGAACAGACATACAAACCGATACAGAACGATTGCGGCGCGATCAGACGTATGCTTATTTCATCCATAAAAACCATGAAAGAAAAGAGCGAATAAAACAGGTTTACATCAAAAACATGAAACGCTGGTAATTTTTTAGAGTTCTAATGCAGAAAAAAGAGAGGATGCAAGCAAGAAAGCATGAAAATCCACATCATCGGCGGTCCGGGAAGCGGAAAAACCTACCTTGCCAATCAGCTTGCAAAAGAACTTGCCATTCCCCACTACGATCTGGACGACCTCCAATGGGATAACCAAGCAAACGATTACGGAACCAAACGGGATTCCAAAGAACGCGACGAACTGCTCCGGCAAATTCTCACGCAAAGCGATTGGATCATCGAAGGCGTTTATTACGCATGGTGTGGACAATGCTTTGAAGAAGCAGATCGGATTTATCTTTTGCAAGTTCCGCGCCGCAAATACCGGTACCGCATCATTCGCCGCTTTATCAGAAGAAAGCTCGGACTGGAAAAAGGAAAAAAGGAAACCTTCAAATCTTTATCCGATCTCTTAAAATGGGCAGACAAATTTCAAGCCAAAAATTTGCCCGAAATTCAAAAACTCCTCGAAAAGTACCGCGAAAAAGTCGTTTTTCAATGAGAAAACCCGCGCCGATCGAAGAATGCGATCGGCGCGGGTTTTCCGTTGCTTATTATCAATGGTCGTTCCAACCCTCCTGCCATTCGGCTTCGTTGTCGCCGTCGGCTAACGGATCGTCCGGCTGATTGTTTTGCTGACCAGGAGTTTCCGGCATTTGACTTTCTGGCGTTTGATTCCCCGGTTCGCTCGCCGGTTCCGGATTGCATGCCACCAACAGAACGACGGCAAACGACAGAACAAACAAAATCAACATAACCAAAAACGACCGTTTCATTGGAAAACTCCTTTCAAACAGAACCAAAAAGTCCTCTTGCCGCAACCCCGAAGATCCCTTCGGGGTTGCTTTTTTTGCGGTAAAAATCAGTTTGCCAAACCGGATTGCTCAATGCCCTGCACCAAGAAACGCTGCAGGAATACATAGAGAATCACGAGTGGGAAAATGATCATCAAACCGCCGGTATTGGCAATTGCCGATTCATACAGTCTCTGTCCGGCATAATCGGTATCCAGCGATTTCGGAATCGCACCAACCAGCTTGTAAAGCGTTTGTGCTTTGCCCGTCGGGAAGAACAGGCTGGTGTAGAATTGATCGGTCCACTGCCAGCAGAAAGAAAACAGGAAGACCGTGATCAGCATGGGCACCGAAAGCGGAAGAATGATTTGGAAGAAGGTGCGGAAAGTTCCCGAACCGTCGATATAAGCCGATTCTTCCAATTCGTCCGGGATTCCGCGGAAGAACTGACGGAACAGGAAGATATAAAGTCCGTTCTTGAAACCAAGACCGCCCAAAGAGAGCATAATCATCGGCGCAAAGGTATCGGTCAGTTTCAATCCGCGTACCGTCAACTCCTGACCGAACAAGGTGTCCGGCAGAATGTTCAGTTTTTCAAAGAAAGAAGCAACGCCCGGACCCCATTCTTTAATGTTGTGCCCAAAGAATTCAATTCCGCCGCCTTTTAACAAGCGGAAGATTCCAAGCACGTCAAAATAACGGAAGCCCATGAACATGGATACCTGCAAAGTTTGGTGAGGAATAACGATGGTCAGAATAACCAAAAGGAAGACCAATCCCCTGCCCTTAAATTTGAACTTTGCAAAACCGTAACCGATCAGCGCGCAAATCATCGTTTGAATAACCGCAACGGTCAAAGAAAGGATCAACGTGTTGCGGAAAGCGCCCCAGTAACCAAGATCCGAGAAAATCGCGCGGTAAATATCCAGCGTGAAATGTTTGGGAATCAAGCGGACCGTGGCGTCCACAAAGTCTTCTTTTGCCATCACCGAACCGGAAATTTTCGCAAGGAAGGGGTAAAGAACGATATAAGCAATACCCACCATCAAAACCAAGCGGAAAATCCAAATTACAATTCGGGAAATGAAGTAGAAGTTTAAAAATCTTGCTTTCAAGCGATCTTTTAAAGGAGAACGATCAAAGTCGGCGCGAATCCGTTTTTTGGATTCATGCGTAACAACAGCTTTGCGTTCGGTATTCTGTGCATTCATCTGTTTGCCCTCCTTATTCCGATCTGCGCTGGTAGAAGACGAATGCCGAAAGGATCGCCGCTACCAACCCGATAATCGCAATAACGATGGTAAAGTAGGTCCAAGCCATCGCAGCGCTCAAACCGTAACTTTCGCTGTAAATCTTGGTAATATACTGCATAACCTCGTTCTTTTGCGAAGTAAAGGAGTCAATGATCGTATAGATCGCGTTGACAAGAATCATCGGCGTAATCATTGGGAAAGTGATCTTCCAAAAGGTTTCCCAAGCGGTTGCACCGTCGATCTTGCAGGACTCGTAAATTGCCGGAGAGATCGATTGCAAGCCGGAGAGGAAGATCAACATTTGAACGCCGGAACGGTTGACAATATCGTAAATATTGTTGATTGCCGTCGTGACATATTCCACAATCCCATCGCCAACCTTCATACTGCTGAACAACCGCTGCAAATCCATGCTGTTGACAAGCTGGTTTGCCGCGCTGGTACCGGTTCCGTCCTCAATACCGCTGCTGTTTTCCATATAGCTTGTCAACGAGTCTTTTGCGGCAATGGTCTCCATCAAACCGGTAGAAAGAATAACCGGAATGAAGAACACCGCGCGGAAAAATCCACGGCCGGCCATCTTTTGGTTCAACATAATTGCCATAAAGAGCGAGAAAATGACAATGGCAGGAATATCAAACGCAAGTTTTTGCAAACCGCTGATCAGCTTTTGGGAAAAGTTTGCGTCGGTACGGAAAGCGTCGATATAGTTTTGAAATCCGACAAGAGAAGTCGTGTTGGTTCTGGGGTCAAGAACACTGAAACTATACCGAAGCGATTCGATCAGCATCGGAAGATAGATAATGATGAATCCGATCACAAACGGAAGAATGAAGATCCACCCTGCTCTTGCCTTTTTCCGGTCCAGGGAGACGATCTTTCTTTTTTTCTTTTTGCCGATCAAATTCGGCTGTTGCATTTCATTGGTCATTTAAAATCAAGTCCCCCTTTCATCAGTAGTAGATCACGGCGTACCCGTAGGCAGGAATGGTATATTCCATACCGCCGTAAACCGTGCGGACCGCATAGTTGTTAAAGTTGAGAATAAAGGATTTGTAGTAGGTTTTCACCTGCGTTTCGCTCACATCGCCGTAGGAGACCAGCACTACTTTGTTGTTGTTCACAGCAGTTGCGGATTTCTCCTCTTCTTCGGTTTGCGCTTCCTCGCCGCCCATATCCGGGAAAACATAAACGGAAGCCTCAGTCAATTCCGCAATAGAGGGACGCACAATAGACGCATACTCTTCTTTTGTATACCGTTTGGTAGAAAGCAGTTCCAAAACCTTGGAATAAATGCTCCGAATCTCTTCGGCGAAAAGGATTCCCTTTTCCGATTGCAGAAGCTCATAGGCACTGTTGCGAATCGTTTCGTCTGCATTCAGCGCGTCAACGATCTCGCAAGCGCTCAGGTACCGGTATTCGTTCTCGGTTCCTTCCAAAGCCTCGCGCAGAATTTCCAATTTTTCGGGAAGCTGCGCATAAACAACTTCCAACTGCAAATCCAAAACACAGAGGTAGTTAAATGCCTTCATAGCCTTAACAGAAGCAGCATAGAAGGTTTCCATCATCTCTTTCAAATCGTTCGGATCCAGCTTGGGGTTGTTCGGATCGTTCGGGAATACGTTTGCGTCGTTCATTTCGGCAAACGCGGCGTCAAAGATTTCGCGTTGAGCGCGCATCTGATCCAAAAGATCCTCCGCAGTGTCTTTCGCATTTCGAATATAAACCGATGCTTCAACAACCTTTGCCTTTGCGTCAAGCTCAGCTTGCTCTGCCTGTCTGTAGGCTTCTTCCGCAGCAGCAATCAGCTCGTTTTCAATCTGCTCAGTCAATTCGTCCTCATCCAACATCCGAACTGTAGCATATCCGTCGGATTCGTTTAAGAACTTGTGATCAATAATTACCTTGGACTGTACATCATGAAGCAGATCGTTCAAGACCTTATAGTACTTCACAAGGTCGTTTTTCCAAATGTTGTAGTCAATAGAGTAGTAGCCGTTCAGGAAAGCGTCCTCTTTGAGTTCGCTGGTATTTTGATAGGAAAGAACAAAATACATTCCTGCACCGTTCTCGATCGATTTCAAAATCATGTAATTGGGATCACCTTCTTGGTTGAGCGAAGGTCCTGCAAACTGTTTGTATCCGTGCAAAACCGTTCCCAAAAACGGAACCGAGCAACTTGCTTTGGAATAGCGGCTGGAATCGATATCGGCATTGATGATATGATCCACATAAGCCCACGAGTAAGCGTTACCGGAATCCACCATCAGCGAATACTGTCTGGAAATCTCCTCCAGCGCTTTCTTGGTAAATTTCTTGCTGTCCTCGCGGTTGTAAGGATCTTTTTCGTCAAAATCGGAGTTCAAAGCATATCCAAGTGTGGAAACCGAAATACTCTGCAACGAGTAATCGTCAAGATTCTGAAGGAGCTTGTTGTAGAACTTGCTGTAGCGCGAAGGCGAAATTGCAAGCTGATAGAAGCTGACGTAGGTCTGTTGCGTTGCACTGTAGATCCGTTTGGAAGAATAACGGTTGTCAATTGTTTTGACCGCGTCTTTTTTCAAATCGAGATCATCGGTGATCGTATCACGCATACTGTATGCGAAATCGAAGTCGGGATACAAACCAAACTTGGCGTTTTCGTTGTCCAATTCAATTTCCTGCGCTTCGTTGATCAGCTCACGCAAACCCGAAGCACCGCCAACCTTGCTCTCCCATTTCAAATTGGAAGGCATCGTCGCATACATACCGCCGTTTGCAAAACCGGTCATTTTGAAGTTCACATTTTGTACGCCGTTTTCGGAAAGGAATCCGTACATCGTGGAAATATCCTCAAAGGTCGTCAAAGGCGTCATCACCATCACCGGAACGGTTGCAATGGTCTTTTGGGTTTTCAAAGCGCCGAAAACTTCCATATAAAGCGGAATATCGCTCGTCAAATCGTCGCTGGAAAGTTTTTGCAGCGTTCCGTTGGAAATCAAATAATTGCGGTAAGCTTCCGCCATCCCGAGCCAGGTTGCCTCGTAATAGAGGTAATCGGTTCCCTTTGCACGGGCGGCAATCTTTTTGGCGAAGCCTTTGTCAGCGTCGGTCAACATCTGATACAGAATGCGGATGTTGCCGGTGTATTTCCGCTCCGAAACAACCGTCCATTCATTGTTGCTGTTGGTAGCCGAAAGAGAGGCGTCCAGTTCGTAGGTGTCCTTCGGCTTCGGGTTGAAGGAAGGAATCAAGGTTGCATATTTTGCCTTGGATCCAAGCTGCGTGGTAGTAATGGTACCCATCGATTCCCCGGCTTCCAAAATAGCAATATAACCGCGCTTGTAGGTGTTCGTTGTAATTTCCTGCGCGCCGGACTCGCGGAGTTTTTCTTCGGAACTGATAAAGTCGGAAACCTGCTTGACCTCGCCCGTTTCGGAATCTTTGTAAGTGTGAATCACTTCAGTGGAAACCGAGCCGTAAACCGGCATCCGAATGGCTTTTTGATAGGTCGCGCCCGAGATTTGATGGTAAGCATAGTCCAAGCCGTAGATCTGCGCCGGGACAGTTACCGTTTGATCATAATCAAAGAGCGATCCGGAACCGTCGGGATAGAAGTTGTAACCGGAGAAAGTGGTATTTCCGGCTCCCATATAGGGCAGAACCTGAATGGATTCCAGCGCGTAGGTCGCCATGTTGTATTGAAGACTGTTGCAAGGCAGACGAACGCTCAAACCGTTCTCGGTCAGCGTGTATTCGAGAGCCACTTTAAAGAGCGGCTTCTCTGCTCTTTTTTCCACATAACCAACCTCTGCATAGTCGGCTTCCAGTTGTTCAAAGCTGTAGGTCGTAGAGCAGAATTGTTTGATCCAACCTTGGAATTTGGCAATCCAAATATCCGTAACGTCCTCTGCAAGAACGTAAATGCTGACCGTCTCGTCCTCCAAAACAGGATACAACCGCTTCCACTTATTATAGATATCATCGGAAGTAGTTTGCGATCTTCCGTAAATCTCGTAGTGCGCCAAAACGTCCTCGTAGTCCCAATCCGAAAGGTCTCTTTCTTCCACAGCGGATCTCAAAGGTTCCAAAATTCGGGTTTCAAAGCTGGACTGCGTAATTTGGCGCGGAACCAAACTGCGGCGGTTGAGGTCACCGATGGTGTAGGAAACGCGAATCCCGTTCCGAATATCCGACACATTGATCTGACCGCGCAAAGCGGCGTCTTTATAGCTGTTCAACGTCGGTTTGCTGGTGCTTGTCGAGGTCTTTTCAGAATAGGTAATGACGATCTGTGAGAGAAGTTCGTCGGTAATGGAGGTTCTCATACTTTTCACGTCATAAGGGTTGGTCAAAAGAATATTTTCGGAGTTATTTGCCTCAACATAGGCAACTTCTCCGGTCGCCGGATCCACATAAAGTTCATAGCCGAATTTGGAAGTCCGGAACTCCATGTTGGAAACGCGCTCCTGCGGCGTCGAGTAAACACCGTCGGTAACCGGCGTTTGCGCGGCAGGAATGCTCCGTTCGGCAGGCGCGGCAAACACGGGAACGACCCCAACACCGCAAATGCTGCCCAAAAGCAGGATTCCCGCAAGGAAAGCGGACAAAATTTTCACTTTTGATTTCATATTTTATCCTCCTTTCCTTTAAGCGCGGAATCGCAGCTCGGTAACAATGTTGGTAACAAGGCTGACCAGTTTGGAAAGCAACATACTGAACAACAGCACAATAAAAACGATAAATGCCATTGCAACGATCGTGCCCAAAATGGTAATCAAGTTTTTGGTAAGCGAGTAGTCGTGCGTGACCATCGTGCCGAAGAAGAGCAGGTATCCAACCCAAATCAAAGCAAGCGTACCGAAGAAACCAACCAGCGAAGCCTCGCTCGTTGTGACCCAGTTGGATGCAATGGTTGCAGGAATGATGATGAGCGGAAGCGGAAGGAGCGAATAGCAGGTAGCAACAAAAATATCCTTAAAGCTTCCCTCGCCGTCAAACAAGGTGGTCAGACACCAGTTTGCAAGAACGAACAAGAATACCGGCACCAGAACCGAGATCATCTGCGACCAAATGGTCGTAACCGATCTTGTCGGGTTCAGTACGTATCCTTGACCGATTCCCTGATAGAAGAACGCAAGGATGGTAATCACAAGGAATACGATTGCAGCGCGAACCGAACCGCGGCGCTCGTGTTTCAGGTCGTAGAATCCATCGAAAGGATGGAACAGAACGTAAAATCCGTACATCAGTTCCTGCCCAAAGGTCTTGCGGTATTTCCCGTCGGTTGCAACGCGCTTGTTCACCTTTGCGGCAAACGCAAACCACTTCACAACGCCAACCACCAGCAAAATGATGATGGCAAACAGCAATAAGAACCATTTGGACATCCACTCTTTGCGGACTTCCTTATAGGATTCCGACCAGTTTTTGGTATCGTAAGCTCTCTCGTAGTATTTCAGGGATTCTTTGTACTGACCGCTTTGATTCAGCGAATTGCCGATCCCAACGTAAGCGGCGTCAAAGTTGATATTACTCTGCAAAACAGCTTCCCAGGATTGGATAGCGGTTTTGTAGTCCTGCGAGTTCTCAGCGGCAATCGCTTCGATCAGAATATCACCGTAGTGCGTTCTGTCGTAAATCACAATTCGGCAAGGCGTGTTGTCCATGCCCTTATCCAAAACGATCAGATTGCTTCCTTGGTAAGCGATTGCTTCAATACTGGAAATACTACCCAGCATCGCACCTTTATCACCGAAAGCAAAGAGTAGGTTGCCATTATAATCATAGGTAAAAATCTTGTTGCGCTTGTAGTCAATGATCGACCATGTCCGCTCGGGACCAACGGCAACGTCCGAAATCAGCGAAACGTCGGTATAAATGCCTTTTTGCGTACTGTCCGGCTGTTGCGCGGAAATATCGACCTCGCCTGCCGGCGGCCAGAAGCCGTTGCGCTTCATAATCTCGTCTCCGGCGGAGTTGAGCAGTTTAACCGGCAGATATTTACCGGAGGTATCCTTCCCTTGAATTGCGCTTCTCACCGACGAAGCGTCAATTTGGTCGGTGGTAACGTAAATAAATTCCTCTTCGGTAATGGCAATGTTGTTATAAGGTTTGGATTTGTTTGCTTCGGATTGCGCCTTTTGCTCTTCAGACTGAATGCGGCGCCAAAGCAATTCCCAAGCGCTCAGCGAAACCGCCTGCGCACCGATATAACCGATAAATTCGCCGGTCGAATCCATCACGATGATACCATCGCCGGTCGAGCTGGAAACAACATAAATGGTTCCGTATTTATCGATTGCCAATGCAATCGGCGTATAAAGGGTACTTTCATTCAAAAGCTGACTTTCCGGCTCGGCAACAATCCGAATAAATTCCTGCGTTGCGCGGTCAAAAACAACCAAGCGGCGATTTCCGGTATCGCAAACCCAAAGCTGATCGCGGAAGGCGAAAACGCCCTGCGGCGCGGAAAGCGAATCCTCAATTCCCTGATCGTTGATAAATTCGGAAATCACATAGAGGAAATTGAAGTTACGATCCAACGCGACGATCCGGTTGTTGTCGGTATCGGCAATATAACATTTTCCATCCTCGTCAATAATCAAATCGTTCGGATTTTTCAAAGCCTTTCCGGTTGCGGCAGTCAAACCAATTTCATCCGAGGTCAAAACGGGGTATCTCGCCGAGTACGCGTCGGGAGAAAGAAGCGCCTGACCGCCGATGGAGTAGGTGTAAGTCTGGTAAGCCGAAGATGCGCTTGAAGGAATTGCAAACGCCGGCAAAAGCAGAATGACTGCAAGCAGGAGAAGAACAATGGAATATTTCTTTTTCATATTGTTCCCTCCTTAATCTTTCATACCACTCGAACCCATCGTTTCAATGATGTTCGATTGAGAGATAACGAATACCATGATCGGTACGATCATCATCAACACCAGCGAGGCTGCCGAGGCACCTGCGCGCTTGATTCCGCCGGCTGTGATCTGTCCGATGGCATAGTTGAACGACTTGAGCTGTTCGGAATAAATATAAATGGATGAACCGGCATTCCAAAGAGACTGGAACGAATAGATAATCAGGGTCATCCAAGCCGGTTTGACCATCGGCATTGCAATCACCCAATAGGTGCGCAATTCGCTGGCACCGTCAAGGCGCGCGCTTTCCAAAACAGCGTCGGTTACGTTGGTATCCATAAACTGTTTCATCAGGTAAAGCCCCAGAGTGTAGCCCCATGCCGGAACAATGATCGCCCAGTAGGTATCAATCATGTGCAAAGCCGACATCAGAATGAAACTGGTAATCGCCGTAACCGTTGAGTGGAACATCAGGGACGTTTGAATGGTTTTAAAAATCCATCCTCTGCCCGGGAATTTGATCTTTGCAAGCGCATAAGCGCACATGGAGGCAATGAACAAATGCCCAAAGGTACCCATAATCGAGGTGAATACCGTGTTAAAGATGTAACGGGAGAATGGGACCCAGGAAGTGTTCATCAAGGTAAACAAATCTTTAAAGTTGGTCGCCGTCGGCTTCATCACGTAGAAACGCGGCGGATACATCCAAAGTTCGTCCAAAGGTTTAAACGCCTGCATCAGGACGTAAACCATAGGAAGGACCATAAAGAGCCCCAAAAGCGTTAAAACGATGGTAATACCGATATCGCCGCCCGCCGAGCGGGAAAGAACGACCTTGTGTTTTCTTGTTCTTAACTTTGCCATATCAGCTACCTACCTTTGAAAGCGCTTTCTTGACGATCATGTTTGCCGAAATCATAATAACAAACAAAACCACTGCAATTGCCGAAGAATAACCAATCTCGTAACGCGAGCCGCCATAGTCCTCCAAATGGTGGACGATGGTATGCGCCGCATATTCGACCGATGGGAATCCACAAAGCGCAGTAACAACGCCGCCAAAACCGAAGGAACCGGTAATCGCCATAATTGCGCCAAACATCAGCTGTGGGCGCATACTTGGCAGAGTGATATACCAAAGCTCCTGCCAGCGGTTTTTGATTCCGTCCACCGCACCGGCTTCGTAAAGCGAACGGTCAATTCCCTGCAAACCTGCAATAAACGCAAGGAAAGAGGTTCCCAAAGAGGTCCAAAGGGCAACCACAATGCAAAGCGGCATAACCCAATCGGCGTCCTGGAAGAATGCAATCGGCGTTTCAATTAAACCAAGCTCCAAAAGCGCGGCGTTGACCCAACCGTAGGAGTCGGCGCTGAACAGCGTACCCCAAATCAAATACACCTGACCGGAAATGGACGGCGCATAGAAAATCAAGGTAACAACTGCACGAATGCGCGGTGAAAGCTCGTTAATGAACCACGCGACCAAAAAGGACATCAAGTAGGAAACAGGACCGACCACAACCGCAAAAACGAAGGTATTTTTCAGTGCAATCAGGAAGATATCGTCCGCAAAGAACAGGTTGATATAGTTGTTCAGCCAAACAATATTCGGAACCTGTAACATATTGAAGTCGGTAAAACTAATCAAAATCGAAAGCAAAACGGGAGCCACGGTAAAAACCGTAAAGATCAGCACATAGGGCAAAATCATCAAATAGGCAACCCAGTTCCGCTTCATCTCCTTCCAAATCCACTGGCGGTAGGTCATATCTTTTCTGGAGACAGCTTTTTTCTTTGCCGTATTCGTAGACATAGACAGAAACCTCCTTATCAGTTGGATTGAAGCGTGCAAGCAATGTTGCACAAACATTCGGTAATAAAGTAAACAAGCTCTTTTTCATTCAGCGAATCAATCTCATATCCGCTGTTTTTCAAAGTCGGTGTTTGCTTGCTGACATAAACAAACCAATCCTGTGCTTTCAGCTTGGCAAACGAGGTGCGCTGATTCTCATCCAAAGAATCCAAACGTTGATTGATCGTTTCAACGATCGTTCCGTCGCCGGTATCCAACGTTCCGGCAAAGTGGAGCGCGGCGTCACTCAATTGAATCAAAACCGTATCGCGAAGCTGCAGCGTGGGATAGTTGGCAATTCCGTAAAGAGCGGCGCTGTAAGCCTCGTTGTAGCGGTTGCCCTTCTGATTTGCGCCGTATCTTTCGGCAAGCAGTTCAAGCGCTTCGCTCACCTGCCCCGATCGCTTTTCAATCAGCGTTTGTCCAATCTCCAGCGTTTCCAAATTGAATTCCTCGCGCTTACGAGTAATTTCCTTATTAATTGTATTGATATAACGGCGCATTTCGGTACGCGGATTTGCATGGTCGTTATACGCGGCAAGGAATGCAAAGTTGGTATAACGGTCAATGTAGTAATAACCGGGATAGTTGGGAATGGAAGCAAGATTGTTAAACTGTGCTTCCACCTGTTTGCGTTCCGCCTCGGTCCAAGGCATCGCCTTCAGCGCTTCTTTGTTTGCCGTGGAGTGTTTTGCCGAGTCACCGATAATAGCAACCATTTCAGTGGCGTATTCCACCTGGCAGGGCGCGTCGGTGTACCATTTGGTAAATTCCCAAGCAACACCGTACTGTGCTTTGAGCGCGGAACGATATTCCTCGTCGGACGCGTAATGGTCTCTGGAAATCTCGTTCTTTCCTTTGATCATAACCGCTGCCGTAACAGCAGAAACGGAAGCGTTGTTGATGGTTCCGTCCGCCTGCTCGATTCCAGGAAGCGGAACAAACGTCCAACAGCCGTCAAGCTCGGTAGCAAAAACCTTGAGCTGGTTGTAAAGCGTCGTGTAATCCGAAATTACAATCGGCATTTCACCCGAGCGGAAACGGTTTGCAGCGTTGTAGGAGTACGGGAAAGAATACTCGGTGAACATGTTACACATCTTTTCAAATGCGTCTAAACCGACCTGCGAATCCAAATTGATGCGCATTCCGTTGTCGGCAAACAATTCGCCGCCCATTTGATAAAGGAACATTTTGTAGCTGGTGGTAACACCGATTTCCATGTTCTTCGCCTTCAGGTCCTTTTGCGCGGTATACAAGCCGTCCCAAGTTTCCAAATTGATATTGTCAAATCCGGAAAGAATATCGGTGCGAATGAACATCATCGGGAAAAGTTGCGTTTCGGGCAATCCATAGCAATGCGAATCGCCGTTTTCGTCGTCCATGCGAAGAACGACCATCGCCGCTTCATTAAAGTTCGCGGCAATCTCGTCGAATCCTTCCATTTCTTCAATATTAATCAACGCGCCGCGGATCGCGTAGTTGATTACTTCCGCCTGCCCCAGACCGAGGTAAACGTCAGGACCGACGCCGGCAAGAATCGAAGGAAGGAGCGTGCCGCCGGTAACCAGCTTGAGGTTGACGGCAATTCCGGTCTTGGTGGTAAAATCATTTGTTGCAAGGTTGCGGATGACCTGTGCCTGGTCACGACCGTAGGCAAGCCAAACGTCAACGCTTTTCAGCGATTGGTCAGCCTTTTTGGCGCCCATACTGTTGTAGTCGCGGAAGAAGCTCTGAATAAAGCCAACAATCTCGTGCCACAAGTTCACAAAGAAATTGCCGTTTGCTTTGGGCGCTTGCTCGGACTTTCCTTGAATCGCAAGATAGTCAAGCTGAAGCGGTTGGGTCTTCGCGTCGGTCAGGAAGGTACCGAGCGAACCGACATAGCTTTTGAAGTTGGAAAGGTTGGAAGCAATTTTTTCTTCATTCTCACCCATCTTTTCCAAAAGATCGGCAAGCTTATCGCAAATACCGGTATAAGTGGACGCGGTATTCTTCTTCAACTCTGCGGAAAGTTCCTTGAGCGCTCTCGCCTGCATGATCATATCAATGATCGTGTTCGGCATCAAAACGGTGAATTCGTAGTCCGCGTAGGGGTCGGGAGAAGAGCCGGTATATTTAATAATGTCAAGGTAATCGTTGTTCAACGAATTCAGGATGGATTCCAGTTTGCTGACGTTCTCGTTCATGGAACCAAGCGTCACTTCCAGGGTAATGGTGTATTCTACGTCTTTTTCAAAGTAAAATTGGAAGTCTTTCACTTCCTGCCCTTTCTTAACGGCATTTTGCGAAGCGGTAAAAGGCGTTACCTGCCAGCTGCTTCCGTAATCAAAGCGAAGCGCCGCGGCTTCTGCAAACGGAACGCCGTCGTAATATCCTGCCGTGCGACCCTCGTGTGCCGCCTGATATGCAGACAAACTTTCATAATTTGTATAAATACGGAGGGAACGGGAAACAAACAAACCGTCAAGGTAGCTCTGCTTAAAACGAGCATAAATATCATAAAGTCCGGAAGCGTTCATCTTAAACTTGTATTCCACCCATTGTCCCGAGGTTTCCCATTTTTCAGTACCAATGGTGTTCAACAGCGTGCGCGTTGTGTCACAGGGAGACGTCAACGCCGACGCACGATCCTCAACCGGGTAAACAACGTTTGTAGAGGTTCCGGTGGTATATTCCCCTTCCAACTTGATCTTGTCGGTGCCCTCGGTCAGTACAGCGCCGCCGGCTTCCAGATCGGCAAGATACTGATCATAATTTCTGTAAACCGTATACGGCGTTAAAACGAACCCGCAAAGAGCCATCGGCTCGTTCACGCCTTTGAGTGAAATCGTCATCGTTCCGTCTGCCGAAGGCTCAATCCAGTAGCCGAAATCATCGGCATAGTAACCGTTGGAATCGCGAAGCGTGTAGGTCATCCACTCGGGAGCCTGTTTCATTGCCGGGCGAAGTTCGTTTTGGTTATCGTCCATCTCAAAGAAACGCAAGCCGTATTGATCCAAGAATGCGTTAATTTCGCTCGTAAAGACTTTAGGTTTCGTAAGAATCAAAGAAGATGCGTCGCTTGAATAGCGTGCGGCAATACCAATCTTCTCTGCTTCCGCTTTGACCGCCGCAAGATCCGCTTTCAGCTGTTCAGGGTCGTTGCGGACCTTTTTGGAAGACGGAACGTAAACCGCTTCCAATTCGGAATAAACGTCGCCGGATTGCACGTAAGAGCCCCAGCGTTTGATCAAGGTAATCGACCGCGTTTCGGAGAACGGCACTTCATGATTGATGAAGAATTCGCGCTCGATCGAAGCGGCTTTCCCTTCCACCGGGTAATAGACCAAAGAAATGGTGTAAAGCCCCGGTTCGGTAATGCCTGCTGCGGCAAGGTCCAAAGTCCACGCAATGGTACCGTTGCTGGGAGCATAGACGGCGTCTCTTCCGTCGTATTTCTCCACTCTCGGCAGCGTTGCAAGCGTTTCCTCGTCAATTCCCTGCCGTACATAATAAACGGTTTGGGGATTTCCGTCCGCGTCCGTTTCGGTGCCTTGCATCGTCCAAACGCCGTCTTGGATAGAGACAGATTTGCCTCTTCCCTGACCGTAAGAATTGATCCCGCCCGACCAGTAAATCCAGCCGGCGGAAGCGTCAAAGAAGTATTGCGTTTCCGTTCCCGTCCGATTGGGAGCAGACTCAAAAGCGGCGGCGTGATTTTGGACATATCTTTCATACGAAATATTATTCGCTGTTTCCAAATACTCCTCAATCAGTTGTCTGGTTGGATCAGTACTGCTTTCCACGCCGGCGTCAGCGCCGACGAAGAAGGTCGTACTGCTCACAAGAAGCAACAAGGCAAGCGCCATGCTCAAAACTCTTGTGACTGTTTTTTTGACCATTTGCATTCCCTCCTGATTTTTCGCGTGTGGGATCCCGGCAGTATTCGCCGGAAACGCGTGTTTTGCGCCGACCATACCCAAGCCCTGAATTTGGGCATAGCTATCCCCTTTTTATATATAATATAATATCACAGGGGACTTTTCTTGTCAAGAGAAATTTCTGTTGTTGCTCTGCTCACCATCACGTTTTTTCCCATATTTCGGAAACCGTGCATTTAGCTTTTCCATTCATTTTTTCTCGTTTTTCTACTATTTTTCGACCCATAATTTTTTTAATTTTAAAAGTAAATTAAATTTACTGTCCTGTGGTTTTTAAAATGCAAAAAGCACAAAATAACATGGATTTTTCGGTGCATTTTCCGACTTTTTAGAGTTTTTTTATAGTGCCATTCTTTCAGTAAATTTAGTTTACCTATTTTTAAAATTTTTGCAAAAACCAAGTTGTAAAAATGACGGTCGTGGAATTGTGCATTTTCAACAAAATTTGGCAATAAATTTCTACACATTATTAAAGTGGGACATCGATTATTTTTTCCATTTTTCGAGCGCCTTTTTGATTGATTTTTGCTTGACAACGCAACCGCAAAACGATATAATAGATTCATCTCAAAAAAGAGGACACCGAATTTATGATGAATTTTGCAAAAATTACGATTACCGAAAAAGGCGCTGATTTTTTACGCGGCGGTCACGTTTGGGTCTATGAAGGTGAAGTGATTTCCGTTGCCGGTACGCAATCGGGCAATGTTTGCACTCCTATGGCAGACGCCCTCAACTGCACAAATACCCAACCGATTGACGGAGAGCTTGTAAACGTGTTCTCGCAAAAAGGCAAATATCTCGGAACCGGGTTTTACAATTCCCATTCCAAGATTCGCATTCGGATCGTTTCAAAAAATGCGAACGACAGATTTGACGAAGAATTTTGGACAAGAAAACTGCGCTGGGCAATTGAATACCGCCGCCGCGTGATGGGGACGGATTTTTCCTGCTGCCGTTTAATTTTCGGCGAGGCGGACGCTTTTCCCGGATTGACGGTAGACCGTTTCGGCGACGTTCTCGTCACCGAAGTTCTCTCCCTCGGAATGGAGCGCATGAAATCGACGATTTACACTTCCCTTTTGCGCCTTTTGCGCGAGGAATTTGACGTACCGATCCGCGTTTTATATGAGCGCAACGAATCTCCTTTGCGCAAGCTGGAAGGCATGGAAATCGGATCCGGAGCATGGAAAGGAGAAGGATTGTCCGATCCGGCGGACGGCGTTTGCACGATTTTGGAAAACGGGATTGAATACGAAGTGGACTACAAAAACGGTCAAAAAACCGGATTTTTCCTTGATCAAAAATATAACCGTGCCGCCATTCGCAGAATTGCCGCCGGCGCACGCGTTTTGGACTGCTTTACGCACACCGGCTCTTTTGCCCTGAATGCGGCGCAAGCAGGCGCTTCCCACGTGACTGCCGTTGATATTTCCGCCGACGCGCTTGCCGTAGCCAAACGCAACGCCGCGCGCAACGGTCTTTCCGATCGAATGGATTTTGTTTGCGCCGACGTATTCGATTATTTAGAACAAGCTGAGAAAGCGCCTGTGTTTGATTACGACCTGATCATTCTTGATCCTCCGGCATTTACGAAAAGCCGCGATACGCTTCGCAACGCCATCAAAGGTTACCGCGAGATTAACCGCCGCGCCATGAAGCTTTTGCACCGCGGAAGTTATCTTGCCACCTGCTCCTGCTCTCATTTTATGACCCAGACCTATTTCCGACAGATGATTCACAACGCGGCAGAGGACGCAGGCATTGGACTGCGGCAAATTGAGGCACGTCAGCAGTCGCCCGATCATCCGATCCTTTGGAATGTTCCCGAAACCGACTATCTGAAATTCTTTATTTTTCAAATTGTTTGATAAAACATCCAATCAAAAAGCGAACAGCGGAGGCAATCTTGTTGCCTCCGCTGTTTTCGTCATTTGTCTTTTTCTGTTTTTTCAAGCGGCAGAAGATTGAAGATAGACTCAATATCTCCGGCGCCCATGACGACAAGCAAATCCCCTTTTTTCAAGAAGGAAGTCAATATTTCCGCTGTTTCGGAGACTGATCCGGTACTTAAAACGCGTCCTCCGCGTCGACGGATTGCCTTTGCCAACTGCTCGGAACAAACGCCGCTTTGATTTCGTTCTCGCGCGGCGTAAATATCCGAAAGAAGCAATAAATCAGCCTGATCAAACGATTCGGAAAAGGCATGGAAGAAACCCGCCGTTCGGGAATAGGTATGCGGCTGATACACGCAAACCAGCCTTCCTCCCTCGGGAACCAACTTGCGAATTCCTTCCAGAGTTGCTTTGATTTCATCCGGATGGTGGGCATAGTCGTCATAAACCGGGCATTCCAAATAATATCCTTTGAACTCGGTTCTGCGCGCCGCTCCCCGGTATTCTTCCAGCGCCCCTGCAATTGATTCCGCCGAAATGCCCGACAGACTTGCCGCCGCGGCGGCGGCAAGCGCATTATATACCGAATGCAGCCCGACGGCACGCAAATGAACGGGAAACGGCTCCTTCCCTTTTTCCGAAAACAAAAACCGGATTTCCCCTCGTTCAATTTGAATTTCATTTGCAAAAAAATCCGCCGAAGGATCCCGAACGGAAAACGTTTTTGCATTTTTTCTTCCGCTAAATGTATGTTGGCTTTCGGGATCGTCGAAATTCCAAAGCAGCGTGCCGTTTTCCGCTCTGTCGGCAAATTTGCGAAACGAGGAACGAATTTGTTCCATACTGTGAAAATAATCCACATGATCCATGCCGATATTGAGCACGACGGCGATGTTCGGTGAAAAATGCAAAAAGGAATCCATATATTCGCAGGATTCAAACAAAACCGTTTGTTTTTCGCTTCCGATTCGGCAGCAATCCCCGTTCAGCGCAGGAAGATCGGCACCGGCAAAAATCGTCGGGTCTCCTGCTGCTGTCAGAATTTGTGCGCACATTGCCGTACAGGTACTTTTGCCATGCATTCCGGCAACACCGATTCGCACTTCGAAAGCACTGATCAAATATCCGAGATAGTCGGCGCGCGAAACGCATGGAATCCCTTTAATTTGCGCGTCAAGATACTGCGGATTCTCCGCTGAAATGGCAACAGTATAAACGACAAGCCCGTACCCTTCCGGGATCGGCTCGGAAGAAGCGATTCGAATTTCGGCTCCCTTTTTTTGCAGATTGCGGATTCTTTCGGAATCGGTACGGTCATCGCCTCCGACGCGAACGCCCAATCCAAGGGTTGCTTCCGCAAGCGCGGAAACGCTGACGCCGCCGATTCCCAAGAACCAAACGCCGCGCGCAGATTGCAAAATTGCTTTGATTTTTTCAACGCCGAAATCGGTATTTGGCAATGACATTTTTCTTTTCCTTTCGATTCAGATTTGCAGAAAAATGAAGGGACGGCGCCAAAAGGCAACCGTCCCCTTTTTCGCATTGAAAAGGATATGCAATCGGAACCGAACCTGTGAAATTGAATTATAAACTGCCGTGTGCAAACAAAACCGTGTCCGGCGACAGCCGCAGCGTTCCGAACTCGCCGCCGCCGATACTGCCCGGATTGAACAAATAGATCGTTTTTTCGCCTTCTTCATTTGCAATCGTTTGCAGTTCCTGCCGATGCGTATGCCCGAACAGAACAATGTCGACACCGGTTTCTTTTGCTGCCTGAAGCAATCCGCCAACGCCGCTCTTGGCTCCGTAAAGATGCCCATGCGTCAACAGCAGTCGATGTCCCTCAAACGAGAGAATTTCCCGATCGACGACAGGCTCCTCGGGAAACCGCCAATCGCAGTTTCCGCGCACGCGGATAACCGGAACATCTTCCAGCCGATCGCCGATATCTGAAAGTCCGTCACCAAGGAAAAAAATTGCGTCGGGTTTTCGAATTTGACGTGCCATCGCCTCGGCAATATTTCTGCGCTTTCCGTGTGAATCCGAAAAAATCAAGAAATCCATTCTATTTTTTCTATCCTTTTCTATATTTTTATATTTCCGTTCTTATTTTTCCGTTTTATTTTCCCATTTTATTCTAACATAAAACGACTGGTTTGTCCATGCTTTTTCACGCATTTGCTTCCGGTTTCATATACTGCCGTTGAACAATTTGGAAGAAAGGAGCACCGCTATGCAGATTGACAAACGAACCCTGCAAATTCTACTTGCTATGAACGACGACCAACTCTCGGCACTTTTAACCAAAATTGCAAAAGAATCGGGTATAACGCCGGCTGACTTCGGCGCAACCCCAGGCGATTTAAGCGGCATTCGCCGCGCGCTCGGATCGGCTACCGAGGACGATTTGAAACGCCTGAACGATCTTTACGCCGACTACCGGCAGCAAAAACGCCGCCAATAAGGAGAACGCCTATGAATGAACAGGAAAATGCACGCGCGGAAGCCGGACTGACAAACGCTTTGGAAAGTCTTTTCTCTGATCCGCAGACACGCGAACGGTTCGAAAAAATTGTTGGATCACTGAAAGAAAATTTACAAACCGATCAATCTTCCGCTCCCTCACAGGAGCAAAGCGCGCAGCCTATATCGCCGGGGACTGATGGGTTGGCATCCATTTTATCCAATCCGACGCTGATGAATAATCTACCGAACCTGCTTTCGGGAATGCGACCGTTGCCGGCAAAACCGGAAGCAAGCAAAACCCCGGAAGATCGCCGCCGCGACCTTCTTCTTGCCCTGAAGCCTTTTCTTTCCAAAGATCGCGAAAATGCAGTGGATCTGATTTTGCAAATTTCCCGTTTAGGCGCGGTTTTACGCATGATGGGATAGGAGGTGTTTTTTAATGTATTCAAAAAGATCCGGTCGCGGCTCCCTGCCGCCCAGAATGCCTGAAAACTACAGCGGATGGGCATTTCAGCCGCCGGAACCGCCCAAAGACCGTCCGCCGAAATTGGATGAAAAACCCGAAAACCGCCCTGCTCCGCCGCCTCCGCCAAAGCAAGAGGTTCATGAATCTTATCCGCGTCCGCTTCCGTTTCTTCCGCCGCCTCCAATTCCCGATCCACCGCGACCGGAAAAACCGCTTCCTCCTCCCTTTTTTCCGGCTTCAATCGAACATCTGCTTGGAAAAAGCGGTTTTTTACACAATTTGAATCTCGATTTTGAAGAGTTGCTTTTGATTGGTTTGATTGTTTTGCTCGGTTCCTCGGGCGAAGACAACGAACTTCCGCTCTTGCTTGCACTTCTGCTCCTTTGCTGAAATTTGTTTTTTGACAAAAAGCGCTTGCAAATGAAAGCATTTTAATGTATAATTATATAAAAAGATTGAAATTCTCATTTTCAAGAGGATAAAAGATGAAGAAAAAAAGGTTGATTCTTTGGCGAATCATTCTCGGCATCCTGATCGTTTTAAACATTGCCGTGATTTTCGGATTTTCGGGTGAAAACGCCGCAAAATCCTCTCAAACAAGCGGCAGTGTTACCGAAAAGGTTGCCGAGGTGGTCGTTCCCGATTTTGATAAAAAGCCGATAGAAGAACAGAAACAGATTGTGAAAAAAATGGAACCGCCGGTTCGCAAACTGGCGCATTTTTCCGAATACGCCTCGCTGGGCGGACTGATATTCCTCTTTCTCCTTTCCTGGGACGGTGCCGTTCTTTGGCGTTTTTTGCCTCGGTTGGCATTTCGGCAATTTATGCTGTGACCGACGAGTTGCACCAGAAATTCTCCTTTGGTCGTGCGGCGAGCTTTTTGGATTGGTTGATTGATACATCGGGCGCTTTGGTTGCCTGCTCCATTCTGCTTTTGATTCGTTTTTTTGTTCTTCAGGCACAAAAAAAACCGAAAAAAATTAAAACGACAGTTTACACGATCCCCTCTGCGAAAATTAAAAAAGCCCTTTGTTTTGCCGTTATTGCCGACGCGCACGGGCACTACAATCCCATCCTTCCGAATCTTTTGCGTCAAGCCGCCCCCGACGCCATTCTGATTCCCGGCGATTTGACCGAACCGGACGCGATTCGGAAAATGGAAAAATCAGTTTTTGATTTTTTGACGGATTGTACATCAATTGCACCAACCTACTATTCGCTCGGAAATCACGAATGCGGAACTTCGCGCAAGGGAAATCCGTTTGCAAAGCCGCGCAAGAAAGAACTCCCCACCGACTTTGCAGAACAAGTGGCAAAAACCGGTACTGTTCTGCTGCGTAACGACTGCATTTCGCAAAACGACGTTTGGTTTTGCGGTTTGGATTCGGGTTTTGACAGTGGAAAAAATGCGCCCGACGCCGACGCGCTTGCAAAATTTGACGCACTGCCCGGTTTTCGCGTTTTGCTTTGCCATCATCCCGAATATTTTGTACCTTTCATTCAAAAAACGAGCATTGATTTGGTCGTTTGCGGTCATGCCCACGGCGGTCACTGGCGGCTTTTCGGGCGCGGTATTTATGCGCCTGATCAGGGATTATTCCCCAAGTATACCTCCGGGATCGTTGACGGACGTTGCGTAATCTCTCGCGGACTTGACGATCATACCACCATTCCGCGCATCAATAATCCACGCGAA
Organism: Oscillospiraceae bacterium; assembly: GCA_015063325.1. Lineage (GTDB taxonomy): Bacteria > Bacillota > Clostridia > Oscillospirales > CAG-272 > UMGS1865. The sequence continues at coordinate 394,100 of SVUK01000017.1, forward strand.
TTGGTTTTGATTAACTTGATTCCCGAGGAAAAATAAAAGTGGGGCGGTTTCCATTCTTGGAACCGCCTCGCTTTTCTCTTTATTTGAATTATCGATTTGAATTATCGCTTATTTGTTTATATCTTCGTCAATCGCTTTCGCCGCCGCTTTTCCGGCTCCCATTGCAAGAATAACGGTTGCGGCACCGGTAACGGCATCACCGCCGGCGTAAACATGCGAAAGCGACGTTCTGCCGGTTGCCTCCTCGGTGACGATACCGCCGCGCCGGTTAACTTCCAACCCCTCTGTAGTCGTTTTGATAAGCGGATTGGGCGAGGTACCGATGGCGATGATCACGCAGTCGCACGCCAACTCGTATTCCGACCCGGGAATTTCCACCGGGCTTCTTCTGCCCGAAGCATCCGGCTCACCGAGTTCCATTTTGATTACGCGCATTCCGCGCACAAACCCCGTCTCATCTCCCAAAATCTCGGTCGGATTGTTCAAAAGACGGAATTCAACTCCCTCCTCCATGGCATGTTCGACCTCTTCTTTTCTTGCCGGAAGTTCTTCCAGCGAACGCCGATAAACGATAAAGACCTCCTCTGCGCCCAGTCGCATTGCACTGCGCGCCGCGTCCATAGCAACATTGCCGCCGCCGACGACAACCACCTTTTTTGCCGCTTGAATGGGCGTTGCGCTATCCGGCAAATAGGATTTCATCAGGTTGACGCGCGTTAAAAATTCATTGGCGGAATAGACGCCTTTGAGATTTTCCCCCGGAATCTTCATAAAACGAGGGAGTCCGGCCCCGGAACCGATGAAAACGGCTTCAAAGCCCTCTTCTTCCATCAGTTCTTGCACAGAAACCGTTCTGCCGACCACTGTGTTAACTTCAATTTTTACGCCTAACTCCTTGAGCGTTTCGATCTCTTTGGCAACAATCGCTTTGGGAAGACGGAACTCGGGAATTCCGTAAACAAGAACACCACCGGCGGTATGTAACGCCTCAAAAACGGTGACTTGATAGCCGCGCCTTGCAAGATCGCCGGCACAGGTCAAGCCGGCAGGTCCCGAACCGATAACGGCAACCTTATGCCCATTGGATTCGACCGGTTCGGCGTGCAATCCGGCTTGCTCATTATGGCGATCGGCGACAAAGCGCTCCAACCGACCGATGCCGACCGGCTCGCCTTTGATACCGCGCACGCATTTGCCTTCGCACTGCGTTTCCTGCGGACAAACTCTTCCGCAAACGGCAGGAAGCGAGCTGGACTCGGTTATGATCTGATATGCCTCCTCAAATTCGCCGACTTTAACCTTTTGAATGAAGCGCGGAATTTCGATTCCGACCGGACATCCGCTGACGCAAGGCATATTCTTACAATTCAAACAGCGCTCCGCCTCGTCAATCGCCATCTCTTCGGTGTATCCGAGCGCAACCTCGCCGAAATTGCGGCGGCGTACCGCCGGATCCTGCGAGGGCATGGGATTCTTTTTGGGATTCATATTCGGCATGATCATTCCACCTCTTTTTTGAACAGATTGCAGGTCTCTTCGTGCGCTTTCCGCTCAAACGGTCGATACATGGAAGAACGCGCGATGGCTTCGTCAAAGTCGATCTGGTGTCCGTCGAATTCCGGACCGTCGACACAGGCAAACTTCATTTCGCCGCCCACCGTCAGCCGGCAACAGCCGCACATTCCGGTGCCGTCGATCATAATCGGATTCATAGAAGCAACCGTTGGAATCCCGTATTCCTTTGTCAGTTTACAAACAAACTTCATCATAGGCAGCGGTCCGATGGTAATGACCTCGTCGTATTGCTCGCCGCCCTCGATCAGCGAGCGGAGCGCATCGGTCACAAGTCCCTTTTCTCCCCAGCTTCCGTCATCCGACATCCGCACAAATCGATCGGACGCTTCCTCAAATTCCTTTTCCAAAATGACAAGATCCTTGGTGCGGAATCCGGCAACGGTATGTACAATTGTGCCCAACCGGTGAAATTTCTTTGCAACCGGATAAGCAATGGCGCATCCAACGCCACCGCCCACCACCGCAATTTTTTTCTTTCCGGCTGTATTCGTTGCTTTGCCGAGCGGTCCTACAAAATCATGCAGTGCATCGCCCTCATTTAAATGGTTCAGTTTTTCGGTAGTTGCTCCCACCACCTGAAAGATGATGGTAACGCTCCCCTCGGACAAATCATAATCGGCGATGGTAAGCGGAATGCGCTCTCCATCGGCATCCGTTCTCAAAATGATAAACTGCCCTGGATTCGCTTTTTTTGCAACGGCAGGCGCTTCGATTTTCATCAGCGTAACCGTTGGATTAAGCGATTGCTTTTTCAGGATGCGGAACATGTTTTTTCTCCTTTTTGGCTTTGAAAATGGATCAGATTGCAAAAAGCAAAATGCTTTGCTCTCTATTATACATTCTTTGCTCTGAAAATGCAATACCAAATTGTAATTTTTTCATAAAATTGCTATGTCGTCGTTCTTGACAAAAAAATATTTATATGTTATAATATTATGAAAAGTTGTGTGCAAAGGTTGCTGTTTTTTTGCAAGAAAAGCAGTTTTTGTCCGCACTTTTTCCAAAATCTGCAAAGGAGGCGGCTTGATGAAATCCTTTTTCCCGACTTTTTTCGGCAACGAGTCGCTTCGCTCGGCGCTCGGCGAGGAAATTCTTTCAGACCGTCTTGGTCACGCCTATATTCTGGAAGGTCCTTTGGGAACCGGGAAACATACGCTTGCCTTTCAAATTGCCGCCGCACTTGCCTGTGAGCAAAAGACCGAGGACGGCGTTCCGCTTCCCTGCATGCAATGTCCTTCCTGCCGCAAGATTCTTTCGGGAAACTCACCCGATGTGATTTTCGTCGGTCGGGAGGATGGAAAAGCGACCATTGGTGTTGACACAATCCGTGAAACACGCAATTTTTCTTACATGGCGCCGAACGAATTGGAAGATAAAATCTACATTTTTGAAGACGCTCAAGCGATGACTCCCGCAGCGCAGAATGCGCTTTTGCTAATTTTGGAAGAACCGCCTGCCTATTTGCGTTTTTTTCTGTTGACAGACGGTTCGATCCCACTTTTGGAAACGATCCGCAGTCGCGCGCCGACGCTTCGCCTTACCCGTCTTTCAAAACCGCTCCTGCAAGAAAAACTATTGGAAACCGAACCGGAAGCGCGCGCATTACAGGCACAATCCCCCACCGAATTTCGCGAACTGATTGCAGCGGCGGACGGAAGCATGGGGCGCGCAAAAAAAATGCTGGATCCGAAATTTCGGCAATCGGTATTAGAGGACCGGCGCATGGCGCGCTCCTTCGCCGAGCTTGCCGCAAGCCGATCTAAGGCATCCACGGCGATTCCTTTTCTGAACGGATTCGGATCGCGCCGCGAAGAGGTCATCAACAGGCTTTTGATGATTCTCCTCTGCATTCGGGATCTTTCATTGTTAAAGCAATCCGAAACCGCGCCGCTATGCTTTTTTGACGACCGCGAGGAAGCAACCGATCTCGCTTTTCGTTTTACCGCACCCGAATTGATGCGCTATTCGCGCGAGATCTCTTCGGCAATGGACGCGCTTTACCGAAATGCGAACATTCGCCTTGTCCTGACCCGTTTTGCAATGCATACGGGGTTATTATCCTGACCTTTTTTCAAAGTCCACAGAAAGGATTTTCATCCATGAACGACGAACAGAATCAAAAGAATCATAACGTCTCCCCGAATGCCGGAAACGACACAAATCAAGGACGAAACCGCCGCCGTCACCGCGGCGGAAAGCACCACAGCGGAGGAGATCGAAAACATGCTCCGCAAGCTGTGCAAAACGTTGATCGCAGGTCTTCAGATCAGCAACAACCTGCCGTTTCCCCTACCGCGCAGACCGCTCCGGAAAAGCAAAATACGAATTCACAGGCATCGAACCGCTCGCGCCGCAACCGCCACCGCGGAAAAGGCGGTAAAGACAGAAATCGAGGAATTGCCGACCTTTACGGTCAGCCGACCGAAGCTGAAACGCTCTCAATGGAAGAATTACGCGCGCAGATCGTACTTCAATCGGCAGACGGAACAAAACCGACCGTTTCAATTTCCAATCCTGTTTTCAAAACGGAAGAGACTTCGACCCCTGCTTCGGCTCCGTCTTTCTTCAACCAAACACCGACGACCGAAGAATTGCCGCAAGTGGAAGACTTTTCGTTGGATTCGTCTCCGGTTGTTTTTGCCTACCGTTCCATTGCGCCGGAAGATCGCATTGAGATTATCGGCGTTCGTTTCCGCTCTTCCGGAAAAGTTTATTTCTTTGATCCCAAGGGCAAAACCGCTCGTCAGGGAGATTTTGCCGTTGTTGACACGGCGCGCGGTCCCGAATTCGGTGAAATTGCCTTCGCAAATCGCGTCATTTCCAAAAAGGATCTTCAATCTCCACTGCGTCCCCTGCTCCGCATTGCAACAAAAGAGGACAGGGATGTGAATGCGGAAAATCGCGCTCGCGAAAAGGAAGCCGCCGAAATTTTCCGCAAAAAAGTGGCAGAACACAAGCTTGAAATGAAGTTGATCGATGTACAGTTTGCTTTCGACAACTCCAAACTGCTCTTCTACTTTACCTCTGACGGACGCGTCGATTTTCGCGATTTAGTCAAAGATCTTGCCGGCATTTTTCACACCCGGATTGAACTGCGGCAGATTGGAATTCGCGACGAGGCAAAACTCCTTGGCGGACTCGGCGCATGCGGTCGTCCTCTCTGTTGCGCTTCTTTCCTTTCCGATTTCGTTCAGGTATCGATCAAAATGGCAAAAGAGCAAGGACTTTCGCTCAATTCGGCAAAAATTTCCGGTACCTGCGGCAGACTGATGTGCTGCTTGCGCTATGAGACCGAATCATATGCGCAAGAACTGAAGCTGACGCCTCCGGTAGGATCGACGGTAAAAACCGCGGATGGGATTGGCGAAGTGGTTTCCAACAATCCCATTGCCGGAACAATTCGGGTACGATTAACCGAATCCGAAGCATTTAAACAATATAAACGCGAGGAAGCAACCGTTCTTTCGCGCGGCAAACGCGCGGCAGAAGACACGGAATCCGACGATTTGCAGTCCGATACCGATACAAATCAATAACTCATAACAATAAAAATAACAATAAAAAACAAAATTTTTTCCCGAAAACTGTTGCAAAATTCGAAAAATATGTTAGAATAGTATTGTACCAAATTTTCAGGAGGACAAAACAATGGCATACAAGATTTCCGATGATTGCGTTGCTTGCGGCGCTTGCGCCGGCGAGTGCCCTGTCGGCGCCATCAGCGAAGGCGACGGCAAATTTGAAATTGATGCGAACACCTGCATCAGTTGCGGTGCTTGCGCAGGCGTTTGCCCTGTCGGCGCACCTGCCGAAGCCTAAAGATACATCTTCGGCGAAATCCGGCGGAGCAGAATGATTTTTCTGCTCCGCCGTTTTCATTCCGAACCTGGAGAATGTTTATGAAAAATGAAATCCCCCTCTCCCCGGACGAACGCCTGGATGAGGTCAATGAGAATCTTTGGCTGATTCAAAAGAAAAACGGATTAACCTTCGGCACCGACGCTTATCTGCTTGCCGCTTTCGCTCGCCCTGCCCCCTCCTCTTTTGCGGTGGAACTCGGCGGCGGAACCGGAATCGTATCTTTTTTATTGGCGAGAAAAGAAAAAGTGCGGTCGGTCGCGGCGGTGGAAATTCAAAAATCCTTTGCTGAACTGATTGAACGAAACGCCGCGCTGAACGATCTTTCCGCGCGCGTTTATCCGCTTTGCAAAGACATTCGAAAAATCGGCAAACGCGATTTTGAATTACAACCGGTCCTTGTAGTTGCCAATCCCCCATACCTTGCAAAAAACTCCGGGAAAACAAATCTTTCACCGGAAAAAGAAATTGCGCGGCACGAATGCTTCGGCGATATTTTTGATTTTTGTGCCTGTGCAGGGCGCATTCTCGGCTCAGGCGGACGTTTTGTGACCGTTTGGCGTGCCGAACGGCTCTCGGATCTTTATGCCGCTCTGCGAGAAAATCGAATGGAACCAAAGCGAACGATTTTCATTCACGCCGATCAGGACGCTCCCCCGTGCGGCGTTTTAACAGAAGCCGTGAAGGACGCTTCTGTCGGTTTGCGTGTACTGCCGCCCCTCTTTTTATATGAAAGAGAAATTGAAAAAGACGGATCTCGCAAATTGACGCCCGAAGCGGAGCGAATTTATGAAACCTGCGCCTTTCCCGATTGCGGCGCATGAACATCGAATTTCTGTTCATCAAAATATTTGTTTATCAAAACAAAACATAACACATAAATCATAACACCACAGAAATGGAAAAAAGAAGATGAAACACTCAATTTTGAAAATTGCACTTTTGGCAGGGACCGCATATTTGATTGTCAAAGCCGTGAAAAAGACAAAAGAAGCAATGGAAAAGCAAGCCGAAGCCGACGCCGCAATGGCGGAAGAAGTCGCCGCAGAAGCGGTGCAAAACGACGGCGAACCGCGAAAAGCCGAAGAAGCAGCCGACTGAATTATGGAACCTTTAAAGCATCTTTTAAGTTATGCCCGCCGCGCATTGGATGACTACGGGATGATTGAACCGGGCGACCGAGTTGCCGTTGGTGTTTCCGCCGGGAAAGATTCGCTCACGCTCCTCTACGCGCTTGCTGAACTGCGGCGTTTTTATCCCGTCCCTTTTACGCTTTGCGCCATTACGGTGGATATGGGATTTGATCCGCCTGCCGATCTCTCGCCAATTCGCGCGCTTTGCGAAAAACTGGACGTCCCCTACCATGTCGTCCCATCCGATATTGCAAAGGTTGTTTTTGACATTCGTAAAGAGAAAAACCCCTGCTCGCTCTGCGCCAAAATGCGGCGAGGCGCGCTTCATGGCTACGCCAGCGAGATCGGTTGCAATGTGGTGGCGCTTGGTCATCATTTTGACGACGCAGTGGAAACATTTATGCTCAACCTCTTTTTTGAGGGACGAATCGGCTGTTTTTCGCCGGTCTCCTATCTTTCCCGTCGAAAAATCCGTTTGATCCGTCCGCTTCTCTATCTGCCGGAAAAAGACATTCGCTATTTTGCACAAAAAATGGAGCTTCCGGTACTCAAATCGGTCTGCCCTGCGGATGGCAACACCGAACGCGAAAAGATGAAACGGTTACTTGGCACATTGGAACGCGAGAATCGCGGCTTACGGTACCGCATTTTCGGCGCCATGCAACGCGGCGAAATTGACGGTTTCCGCCCCGGATTCCGTACGCACGAAGAAAAAAGCGGTACAGAATCCGATGATTCCGAATCTTGACAAAAGGAGGAACCATACGATGGATGCGTCGGCATTTTTACCTTTGAATCGCGCCGAAATGCTTGCGCGCGGCTGGGATCGCCCCGATTTCGTATACGTCTCGGGAGACGCTTACGTGGATCATCCGTCCTTTGGAGCAGCAATTATCTCTCGCGTTCTGGAAGACGCCGGCTTTCGCGTTGCCATTCTTGCACAGCCCGATTATCGCTCCTGCGACGCGTTCCGCGAATTCGGAAAACCGCGGCTCGGGTTTCTTGTTTCCGCCGGAAATATCGACAGTATGGTGGCGCATTACACCGCCGCAAAACGCCGCCGTTCCTTTGACTATTACACGCCGGGCGGGCAAACCGGCAAACGCCCCGATCGCGCCCTGATTGTGTATTCCAACCGCATTCGTGAAGCCTACGGCGATATTCCGATCATTTTGGGCGGTTTGGAAGCTTCGCTCCGTCGTTTTGCGCATTACGATTACTGGGACGATCGCGTGCGCCGATCGGTGCTGGTAGATAGCCGCGCCGACATTTTGACCTACGGAATGGGGGAAAAAATCCTTGTTCGTCTTGCAAAACTGCTGGATAAAGGGATCCCCGTTCGGAAAATCCACGATGTTCGCGGTACGGTTTATCTGACAACGCCGAACGACCCCGTTCACTATGAGGTTGCGGCAACGTTTGATTACAACGACTTAAAAAACGACCGCCGCAAATACGCCGAAGCGTTCGGCATTCAATATAAAAATCAGGACGCCATCAATGGTCGGGCAATTTGCGAGCTTTACGACGGCAAAATGCTGGTTCAGAATCCGCCCATGCCCCCTTTGGAGCGCGAGGAACTCGACCACGTTTACTCGCTTCCCTACACGCGAAACTATCATCCTTCCTATGAACCGCTCGGCGGTGTTCCCGGAATTGAAGAAGTCAAATTCTCGCTGACGCACAACCGTGGCTGTTTCGGCGGTTGCAATTTTTGCGCACTTGCATTTCATCAAGGGCGAACCGTTCGCTCGCGCAGTTTGGAAAGTGTGGTGGATGAGGCGAAAAAGATTACCGCACTGCCCGATTTTAAAGGATACATTCACGATATCGGCGGTCCGACGGCAAACTTCCGCGAGCCTGCCTGCGAGCATCAGCTGACGCACGGCGTTTGCTCCAATCGGAAATGTCTTGCACCTACGCCCTGCAAAAATCTGCGCGTGGATCACTCCGAATATCTTCGTTTGATTGAAGCGGTGGAGGCTTTGCCGAAGGTGAAAAAGGTCTTTATTCGCAGCGGCATTCGATTTGACTATTTACTGTTGGATCCCGATGAATCCTTTTTCTGCAAGTTGGTGCGCGACAATGTGAGCGGACAGCTAAAAGTTGCGCCCGAACACTGCTCCAACGCTGTTCTTTCCTGCATGGGCAAGCCGGATTTTTCCGTTTATGAGCGCTTTCGCAAACGTTTTTTTGAGCTGACGAAAAAGGTTGGGAAGGAGCAATATCTTGTTCCCTACCTAATGTCCAGTCATCCCGGCTCCACGCTTGCCGATGCGATTGAACTCGCTCTTTACCTCAAGCGAAACGGCTATGCGCCCGAGCAAGTGCAGGATTTTTACCCGACGCCGGGGACAGCCTCCACTGTGATGTACTACACCGGGATCAATCCTTTGACAATGAAGCATGTCTATGTTGCGACCGACTACCACGAAAAGCAGTTGCAACGCGCGCTGTTGCAATACAACCGTCCCCAAAATGCCGATTTTGTACGCGAGGCGCTGATCCTTGCCGGCAGAGAGGATTTGATCGGTTTTTCCTCCGACTGTCTGGTTCATCCTGCCGGAAAACAATCTTCGCAGAATAAAAAAGGCGGAAATGAAAGATTCCCGGTCAAAGCGTCGAAGCAAACAAAACAGACAAAACAGACAAAACAAATAAAACGATCAAAACAAACAAAGCGTGCGCAAAAGGAAATTCAAAAAGGGGTACAAAAAACAACCCGAACCGATCGTATTTCTGTACGTCGCTCGGAACCGAGCAAAAAATCGGTTGGCGCGCGGCAGGCAAAAAAGAAAACACATTCTTGATATTCAATAATTGATACTCAATAAAATCAAAAAACGACCTTCCCACAATGAAGGTCGTTTTTATTTGTCTTTTTTTCGAAACGGTTTGATAAGGATATGTTTAATTTTGGAAAGAAACGAACGGGATTTCAAAAATAGGAACCGCGACGGATAAATCCAATTCCAAAAACGCGCGTAAACACGGTATTTTTTGGATTCGGCGCTGACGTGTTTTCCCTTTCGGTAGAACTCGGTCACATACCCGATGACCCACTCATCCGGTACCTTTTCCTTGCGATAGGTATTATCCCCTCGGATAATATAGTACCCTTCCCGAACGCCGATGATGCGGTGCAAAACGTATTTTCCGTCCGGGCGGCGATAGAGCGGAAGATCATATTTTTTCAGTTTTTGATTGCCAACCGGGCAGATAACCACCCGATCTCTACGATTGCAAAGCATGGGAAACATACTCATTCCAACCGTTGTACTGACGTAAAATCCGTCCTCGGCAAGAATTTTTTCGATCGAATCGTTCATTGAAGGATTTGATTCTGCGCCAAAACGGTCACAATTTTACGAACATCGTTCGCCGCTGTTTCGCGTTCTACATCGTATTCGGCAAGCAGAGCCTCTACCAACTCTTCCTCGGTCAAATCTTTTTCGGAAAGCAAATTCCAAAGAAATGCGCCTGTGGAATTGAGCTTGATCATGGTACGAAAGGTTTTGCTGGTTTCTCCGACGGCGATGGCAACATAGGAACTGCCGACTTTTTGAATGGTGAAATCCGATTTGATTTTCATTTGTTTTTCTCCTTTGATGGATTGCTCATGGTTTGATAACATAGTTTTGCCGCTTCCTCCGAAATATTGCACTGCAGAATATAATACGGCACGGCATGAATCAGCGAATTCAAAAGAACAAGCTGTTGATTGACCGTTTGGCGCGGTCCGCGCAAAAGAAGTTGGTGAATCACACGCGAGATCACCTCATCCTCATTTGCCTGCCGGATCCGGTTGGTCTCGCCGCGTTCCAAAAAACAGATTGCCGCCAATTTGGCTTTTCCATTGTATCCCCAATTTTCTTTCCCCTGCCAAGGTGTTCCGAAAACGGTCAGCGAGCCGTCTTCATCCAATCGATAAAGCGGTTTATCTCCATTGAGAACGCGCGCACCCGGAATCGTTTGAAGCCACAAAGAAAGGTGTGTGGATTTACCGACGCCGCTTTTCGCTGCAAACGCATAAGCTCGTCCGTCCACTTCCACAACGGCGGAATGCAGAATAAAAATCCCATATTCGGGCATTTTCTCGCAAATTTTACGGTAAACACAGATGCTTTCGCAATACCCCGGAGAATGGGCACCCTGCTGTTGCTCGGCGGCGATCTCCTCGTCTGAAACGCGGACTGCAAAATCGGCCGAATCTCCGTCTGAGGCGTATCCGAGCTCCCGGCACTGACGCTCGACAAACGGATATTGATTATCTATCCGAATTCTCTTTTCGGCAAGTTCGATGACAAACATTCCGTTCTCCTTTTCTTTTTTTGGCAAATGCCCCCGGGAAATCGTTTTCAGTATATCATTTCTTTTCGCTTTTGTCAACCGAAATACGGATTTTTCACCTACATATTCGGCATTTTTATTCCTTCCGTTTCATAAACTGAAACAAAAACGCTAAAGAAAGGATGAAGAAAATGCAAGCATACTATCCTGAAGGAAGGTTGACCGAAACGATTGAAAACGCGGAGCTGACCGCCTCCCTTTCCGGCTTGGAATTTGCAATGCAAAACCAAACCGTAATCGAAGGAAGAGCCGTTCTTTGCGACGAAAATTTAACTTTGCACGTGGACTTTGGTTCTTGCCGCGGAATTATGCCCCCCGAAGAAGTTCTCTTTCGCCGCGCGGACGAAGCACGCAAAGACATTGCCGTGATATCACGCGTGGGAAAACCGATTTGCGCCGTTGTTACCGGATTTGAAAAAAGAGACGGAGAAACGGTCGCCCTGCTCTCCCGTCGTCTGGCGCAGGAGAATTGCCGCCGCGCTTATCTTTCCGCTTTGCGCCCGGGAGATTTGATTTCTGCCCGTGTAACCCACCTTGAGCCATTTGGTGCATTCTTGGATATTGGCTGTGGAATCGTTTCACTTTTAACGGTGGATACTATTTCTGTTTCTCGTATTTCCCATCCGCGAGACCGTCTTTGGGTTGGCATGGATTTGACGGTTGCCGTCAAATCCATTGATCCCGTCAGCGGACGGATCTATACCACCTTGCGCGAACTGCTTGGCACCTGGCAGGAAAATGCAGATCGTTTTTCGATCGGACAGACGGTGACCGGCGTTTTGCGCAGTGTGGAACCCTACGGTATTTTTGTTGAACTCTCTCCCAACCTTGCTGGACTTGCCGAGCCGCATAGTGAAAAATACGCCGCCGATATTCGGACGCAGATCGGACGCGGTGCGGCTGTTTATATCAAAAGTATTTTACCCGAACGCATGAAAATCAAACTGGTTTTGATTGACGTTGGATTTTCCGCTCCGCGCCCGAAAGAGCTTTCCTACTTTGTGAATTCCGCTGTTACAACGCATCTTTCGCGCTGGGTTTATTCTCCGCCCGAATGCACAAAACAGGTTTTTACCGATTTTGAATCGTCTTCATTCTGATTCTCCATTGTTTTCATATCCTTCCCCGTCTCCTTATTCTTCTTCGTCTCTCTATTCTTCTTCGTCGCTGTTATCCACGTTGTCTTCTCCTCCGCGCAGAAGGTATTCATAACATACCGAATCATCGTTCTCCATTCGAACGCCGAGCATATGCAAGTATCGTATGCTCTCGTACTCATAGGTGGAGATCGGACGATCCAGCGAATCGATCGAATGAGCGCAGACCAAAATTTCGCCTTCCTCTGAAAAGCCGCTTACAATCATCGTATGCGACCAATCGGTACCGGTTGCAGCAATTTGGATCACATCGCCGATATCAATACCTTCTTGATCCGTTTCCACCGCAAAAGGTCCGATACCGCCGTTGCGCCGTTCAAATGCCGGCGTTCCGCTCATAAAATCATAAAAATACTGAACGCCGCTCCAAGCCGGGGCGCGGTCGTCAAGTGAAATATAATACCATCCGAAATCGGCGGTATAGTTCATTACACAGCTTCCTGCAAGGATACACTGCGAAACAAAATTGGTGCAGTTTCCGCCCTGCTCGGTAAAATCCGAAAAAAGCGGATTTCGGTCAAGCGCCCATGCGCGCGCGTAGGAGACGGCACGATCCCTGCGATATGGATTGATCATTAACATTTTATCATCACCTCCCGTTTTGTTGGAAGGATATGCAAATTTTCCCCCAAGCGTGAAAAGATCCCCGAACAGCGTTCGGGGATCTTTAATCTTCATTTTTTGGGATCACATCGCGCCGCGGACAAGCGCCACGACCATGAGTAAAGCCGCAAAAGCGCCTACCAATGCCAGCAAAACAATTAACCCCGGTGGTATTCCTACACCGGACGTTCTTTTTTTCGCTTTTCTTTTCGGTTTCATTCGGTACCGCGCTCCTTCCTCTATCGGCTTATTTTTATTGTAACCGATTTGTCGAAACTTGTCAAGTACAAAAATTTCTTTCGGGAGGATTGACAGGCTTTTAAAAATATGATATACTATTTTCAGTAGATTTGCTACTGTATTTTACATAAAAAAGGAGATCAAATCATGAAAAAATGGAGATGCCCGGTTTGCGGTGAAATTATTGAATCTGAAACCAGACCCGAAAAATGCCCTCGTTGCAAAGTTGCGGGCGAAAGATTGGAAGAAATCGTTGACGACCAAATGAGCTGGGCGACCGAACACGTTGTCGGTATCGCCAAAGACGCTCCCGAAGATATTATCCACGATCTGCGCGCAAACTTTGAAAGCGAATGCTCCGAGGTTGGCATGTACCTTGCCATGTCCCGTGTTGCCGCGCGCGAAGGCTACCCCGAAATTGCCGAATATTGGAAAACCGCCGCTTTTGAAGAAGCCGAGCACGCCGCAAAATTTGCCGAACTCCTCGGCGAATGCGTCAGCACCTCGACTGCCGAGAACCTGCGCGTTCGCGTTGCCGCCGAAAACGGTGCGACCGCCGGCAAATTTGACCTTGCCAAACGTGCAAAAGCACTCAACCTGGACGCCATTCACGATACCGTTCACGAAATGGCAAAGGACGAGGCTCGCCACGGCAGAGCTTTTGAAGGTCTTTTGAAGAGATATTTTGGAAAATAAAAATAATAGAATAGAAAAATAAGACCGCGAGGGGAGAAAAACCTTTTTGAAAAAAGTGTTTTTCTCCCCTCGCGTTTCCCTCTTTTCCGAAAAACTTTGGGAAAGAGTTTTTTTATTGTTGGTTATGCAATCGGTTCAAAGTCGGCGGCGCCGTGTTTGCAGAGTGGGCAGACGAAGTCCTCGGGCAGTTCTTCCCCTTCGTAAACATATCCGCAAACCTTGCAGACGTAGCCCTTCTTCCCTTTGGTTTCGGGCTTGAGCTTGACGTTGTTCTGGTAGTAGGTGTAGGTCATGGTCTCGCGGTCGCTGATGACGCGCGCCTCGGTGATCTTGCAGATGAACATTCCGTGGGTATCCAGGTCCACGTACTGCTCCACCTCCAGCGACATGACCGCGTTGATATACTGCGGCAGAATGACCAGCCCGTTATCGGTGCGGTCGGGCAGGAAGCCCTCAAATTTATCGACATTCCGTCCGCTCCGGAAGCCGTAGCATTCAAACACCGAAAAGGGGGCATCCACCGACAGGCAGTTGACGTTCATTTTGCCGGTTTGTTTGATGACATGGTGGGAATAGTTTGCCTTATTGATGGTCACGGCGACGCGGTTGGGGGTGCTGGTGACCTGGGAAACGGTGTTGACGATCAAGCCGTTGTCCTTCTTGCCGTCGTTGGATGTGACGACGTAAAGCCCGTAGCCGATCTTGAACAGGGCGGTCATGTCGTTTTTATGCGCCTTCTCTTCGCTGCGTTCGATATAGTCGCGGCAAAGCTCCTCCGCCATTGCCTTGATTTCCTCGCGGTTAGCCGCGTTGGGCGCGGATTTGATTTTGACCGTGGTATTCAGCCAGGTGATATTTTTGCTGTTGGCAAACAGCTCTTTCATCACCTTTGCGGCAAGAGGTGCCCAAGAACCGTTCTCGATCAGTCCAATGGTGCGGTTTTGGTAGCCGCGCTCGGTCAGATGCTCGATGAAGGTGCGCATAAACGGGAAAATATCGGCATTGTAGGTGGTGGTTGCAAGGACGAGTTTGCCATACCGGAAGCCGTCCTCGACCGCCTCCGCCATATCCTCGCGCGCAAGGTCGCAAACGACGACCTTGGGGCAACCGCGGCTCTTGAGCTCGTCGGCAAGCAGTTCGACCGCCTTTTTGGTGCCTCCGTAGACCGAGGTATAAGCGATCATGACGCCCTCGCTCTCCACGCCGTAGGAGGACCAGGTATTATAAAGGTTGAGATAATAACCGAGGTTTTCGGAAAGCACGGGGCCATGCAAAGGGCAAATCGTTTGAATGTCCAGTGTAGCGGCTTTTTTGAGAAGCACCTGTACCTGTGCGCCGTATTTGCCGACGATACCGAAATAGTAGCGGCGCGCCTCGCAAGCCCAGTCTTCCTCGACGTCCAAAGCACCGAATTTGCCGAAGCCGTCCGCTGAGAAGAGCACCTTTGCGGTGGCATCGTAGGTGACCATGACCTCGGGCCAGTGCACCATGGGGGCATGGACAAAGGTCAATTCATGCTTGCCGAGCGAAAGAGTGGCACCGTTTTCGGCGACGATCTTCTTTTCCAGCGAGAAGCCCTCAAAAAAGTTTTCCATCATTGCAAACGCCTTGGCAGTTGCGACAACGGTTGCGTTCGGGTAAACCTTTAAGAAATTGCAGATATTTGCCGAGTGGTCGGGCTCCATATGCTGGACGATGAGATAATCGGGCTTTCTTCCGGCAAGGGCGGAATCGACGTTATCCAGCCATTCGTGGGTAAAATGGACGTCCACCGTATCGAAAACGGCGATTTTTTCGTCCATAATCACATAGGAATTGTACGCCATACCGTTTGGCACGATATACTGCCCCTCAAAAAGGTCGATTTTGTGGTCGTTGACGCCGACATAAAGAATATCGTTTGCAATTTTCATGAAAAACTTCCCTTTCTTGTTTTTTGAATTGATTTCTTTTTTATTTTACCATATTTCAGCCGGAAAGTCAACCGGAAGACTGCGGATTTTAGTTAATCTACAACATTAGTAAAAACCAATGTCTATAAGATACTAACTTTCCAATTTAATTATGTTTAATATTTCTTGCTTTAGCCACTCCTTATTTCTATTTAAAGAAAGCTCATATGATTCTTGTGTGAAATAGTTCCGTGCGGATTCTTTGTCATTATTTTGGGGAAAAATTAAAG
>SVUK01000004.1 GCA_015063325.1 Oscillospiraceae bacterium
AATCACGGCTCCGGCAGTAACATCGGTCATATCGGTAAGATCGACGGTATTACTGAGCTGAATATGACCAACTTCTACTACAACGCATTTGGTCGCGGAAACCTGACGGGCAACGCTCCTGCACTTGCCAGCGGCACGGCGAACAGCACCAGCAACGTTTTGGCAAAGACGACTGCCGGCATTTACGAGCTGACTTCTGCCAACTTTACAACTCCTGCAAAATGGAGTCTCGGCGCCGACCAGCTCCCCTGCCCGCAGGGCATTGTGGATACCTTCGGGCTTCCTTCCGCTTTTGCAGTCACCGCTTATGATATATATGATGAATTTGAAATCGGCACCGACGAGGCAATGGCTTCCTTTGCTTCCGACGTCAACGGCGGCAAGACCTATGAGGGAAAAACTGTCAAACTCACGGCCGATGTCAACCTGACCACCAACATCGGTACGACCTCTTCCAGAGCTTTCTCCGGCAACTTCAACGGCCAGGGACACACCGTCACCCTTGCACAAACGCTTTCCAACCCGAATGGCGTCGGCGGTCTGTTCTCCTTCGTCCGCACCCCGGCAAGCGGAACGGTTACCATTCAGAATGTGCATGTTACCGGCACCATGACGCTGACCAACAGCAGCACCGACATGGGCTATACCGGCGCGTTAATTTCCGCCGTGGACGGCAACACCAGCGGCTCGGGCGGTACGGTCAACATTTCCAACGTTTGGTCCAGCGTGCGTATCAACGCCGGCGCTTCCAACGCGTGGAACTCGATTGGCGGCATCATCGGTTTTGTCCGCCATGCTGACGGTTTGAAACCCTTGACCATCAACATGGATTCCTGCATTTGGGATGGTACCATTAACGCCGGTCCGGCACTTTACAACGGCGGCGGATTCGTGGCTAATACCGGCAACAACAAAGCCGGCAGAACACTGACTATCAATATTGAAAACTCGGTTGCGGCAGGTCAGATCATGATGAACCAAAACTGGACGGTTTCCGACGGTGTACTGATTGGTTTTGCGAAAGGATCAAACTCCGATGACGCAACCGCAAAAGTGACGATTAATATTTCCAATGTCGTTTCCAGCGGCAAAATCACTTCCAGCGTGAATTACTCTGCCGAAAGTAAAATCGGCCATATTGGTGAGATCAACGGTACCACCGAATTGAATTTGACCAATCTCTACTTTAACGCTTTCTATTGCAGAAATTTGCCCTACGCGTCAGCACTTGCGAGCGGAACGGCAAACAGCGAGAGCAATGTTGCAGCAAAGACCGAGATGCAATGTTTGGAGATGACCACTTCTGCATTCTCCACTCCTGCCAAATGGAACAAGACCGCAGGCTACTATCCTTTCCCTCAATCCATTAAGGATACCTTCGGATTCCCCTCCTCGCTGCACGTAGATATTGAGGATATTGAAATCGGAACGGCGTCTGCTTTGGTCGCTTTTGCAGAAGAAGTCAATTCCGGCACCACCTACGCCGGCATGACCGTAAAGCTGACGGCTGACATTGACTTGACCGGAATTGAATGGGCAGGTATCGGTACCTACGATTCTTCCTACGTATTCCGCGGCACGTTTGACGGCAAGGGGCATACCATTTCTAACATGACGACCACCCCGTCCTCCAATGCACATGGCGCTCTGTTCGGTCAGGTTGCCGACGCAACTATTAAAGACTTTACCTTAACCGGTAGAATTACCACTTCGGGCAATATTCAATTTATCGGCTCGGTTATCAACTGCGCCTACGGAACAACCACCCTCAAAGATGTGGAATCTTCCGTTTACATTACGCAGGCGGCAAACGGTTACCAAATGAATTATTCCGGCGGTCTTGTCGGCTTCATTCATAATTCGCAGAATACCAACCTGACCATCGACGGTTGCACTTTCTCCGGCACGGTCAACACCGGCGGACAGACAACCAGTGTTTCCGGTATTCTCGGGTACACCGGTTGGGGTAAGGGTGCTACCAAAACGGTAACCATTACCAATACGCAGTTTACCGGCTCGATCAATTTCAACGATCCGAGTTACTACCACAACAACGGCGGCTTCATTGGATATGTTGCAAGAGACTCCGGATCTATCACGGTTAACATTTCCAATTCCTATTCTGCAGGCCGCGTTTACTTCAACCGTACGCGAGCATGGACGCGCGCAAACAACGACCAGTGCGGACAAATTATAGGTTGCGTTGATTCCGGTGTTACGCTGAATATTGCCGCTACCGTGACCTACGTTCCCGTTTATCTTTACACCTCTGTTACCGACGATGTGCCGGATAAATCTTCCAAGGTAATTCTCGGTGAAATTGGGGCGTTCGGCAGCACTTACGGCTACGAAACTCCGGCATGCTTCGATGGCTTTGAAGCAGTTGCTGAGGCGCGCAACGTTGCCGACGAATATAAAGGCATTCGCTTTATCGGAACCATTTATAATATCGGTTCTTGCACCGGCGGCGGAACTTTGAATGCAAACTTTGGTCTGTTCCTGATGACGAAAGATATGTACGATTTGTTCAGCAATGCCGCAACGGTTGAAAAACTCAGCGCAGTTGCCGCGGTTTCGGGAAGTAAGGTTGTAAAGGTTATGGCAGTCAAGTATATTGATAACGGTACCTCCTATTCTGTCATCGCGGATGTTTACAACTTAAACACTGCTGCAAAACAAGCAACCGAGCTGGTCGTTATTCCGTATGTTGGCGATAAACTCGGCGACGCTGCGATTGCAACCTACAACAGCGTATTCAACTAATATAAAGGAAGGGAAAATAAAATGAAAAAAACTTATCAAACCCCGGCAATTCTTGTTTTTCCGGTTGATTGCGCAGACTTGCTGACTGCATCGACAGATAACGACACTAATTGGGATAATCGTTGGAATATTGACATTGTTTAAGGAGAAAGAGAAAATGAAAAGAGTATTCAGCGTTTTATTGATTCTTGCAATGCTCCTCGGCACGCTCATCATTCCTGTTTCTGCATTGGATCCGCAGGTTCCCGAAGTTCTCGGCGCCTCTATTCGCACCGAGGGCAACCAGGGACTTCGCTTCGTCGGCCGTATCAAAAAGACCGGTTCCATTACTCTAACGCACGGCTCGGAGGCAAACTTCGGATTCCTGATTATTCCGGAATCCTCCACCGATGGCAGCGCCATCACCAAGGATACTGACCATGTCAGCCAAATTCCTGCCGCTTTGGAAATGGGACAGGGCAGTGTGGAAGCCGCAGGCTTAACCTACGATCCAAATTACTACTATTTCTGCGTAGTACAAATCAATATCCCGGCAAACTTCTATGGCACCAACTTTGTTGCAAGAGCTTATATTAACAATGGCGGCTCCTACATTTATTCCGATAGCGGCGAAACGCGCGCAAAACGCTCCATTCAGTATGTGGCGCAGACCATTGCCGGAATGGGCGGCGATATTCCGGCGTTCATTACCACGGTTTTGACCAAGTGTGCCGAAGAGGGCTACGACGTTTATGTCAACGGCAACCGCTTCTTCCCGTCTTCAGGCAGCTATGCTTCCAGCACGCTGCAAAACACCTATGCTCGCCTGACCACCGCAAAGAAACTGAACGTGGCATACCTTGGCGGTTCTATCACAAAGGGCGTTGGCGCTTCCGATGCGAACACCACCTCTTGGCGCGCGCTGACCACCAGCTGGCTGAAAACCAATTTCCCAGATGCTGACATTACCGAAACCAACGCGGGTATCGGCGGCACCGGCTCGGTCTTTGGCTGCTACCGCGCCATTGACGACCTGAAACTGGAGAACGATTCCAAGAAACCCGATTTGCTCTTCATCGACTTTGCCATCAACGATCAATACGACGGCATTACAGTGGCGGAAGTAAAGCAATATATGGAAACCATCGTCCGCACGGTCTACGAGTATTCGCCTTATTGCGACATCGTCTTCGTTTACACCACCGACCGCACTCGCCGTAATTATACCGATTCTTCCAATTATCCCACGCTCGCGGCACAGCATGACGTTGCAACCAAGTACGGTCTGACAGAGATCTACGTTGGTAAACAGCTCTGCGAGGCAAAGAGCATTACCAGCACATCTACTTGGGATAGCTCCAATTTGTTTGCCGACATTGTTCACCCGAACGATTCCGGCCACGCACTGTATGCCGGCTACGTCACCTCGGTCCTGAACACAGAGCTGACCAAATCGCTCAACCCCTACGGCTATGTGGCTCATTCCATCCTTTCGGCTTCCTACAGCCCGCTGACGGCTCCGGCAAGATATTTCTTCAACGCTTCTTCCGGCAAAACCACCGGCTTCACCCTGTATGAAGGAACGAACCTGGACGAAAAGGGCTATCTGAAACCCGAGCCCGGCGAGACCGGCGCACAGGTCAAGTTCACCTTCGTCGGCACGGGCTTGCAGCTTTGGACATACGCAAGAACGGTATCTTCTACCATCAGCGTAAACATTGACGGTTCTTCTAATAGCTATACCATTCAGCGTAGCGGTTCGGACGGCAACAAGCCCTACCGCGTGGCTTCCGGACTTTCCAATACCACGCATACCGTCACCATTACGGTCACGGCAACCAGCTCCACCACGTCCAGCAACGTGCTTGACCTGATGGCACTGATGGTAGAGGGCGACCCGAACTTTACCGGTGTAACCTTTATCAATGTAAACTGAACAAAAACAGAACAATAAAGTATAGATAAGCAAAACGGAGCCGGAAAATTCCAGCTCCGTTTTGCTTTAAAAATCGGACGGTTCAATGTAAACTTTTTTGTTCTTTTCCAGTTTTTTTCGACTGCTTTCATCTTGACTTTTCCAATTCCATGTGATAAAATAAAAATGAATAAGAATCGCTTCCGTTCGGGAGAAAAAATAAACAAAGGCGGTAAAAATCAAATGAAAACAAAGATTCGTGTTCTGATCAGTGTTTTGCTCGTGTCCGTTCTGCTGTTTTCAGCGCTTTCGGTTGTTGTGAATGCGCAAAAAGCGGAATCTCAAACCATTTTTGCGGACGAGCTGTTCGATCTTCTTTTTCAGGGGAAAATACCGCTGACCGACGAAGAGCGTGCCTATCTGCGCTCCGGCGAGACGCTTTCCGTAACCTATTCAATGGATGACGTAAACGAATCGGATGTTGTTATTGTTAATCCGGAGTATACGGGACTTTTGCAAATTACGGCAAAAGAGGTCAAAAAAACGCTCGAAAACGGAATAGAAGTAATTTGGACGCCTAAATCGGTTTGCGCAAACGGTGAAAGCGAGACCAATCTTGAAGAAAAAAATAACTACTACAGCTATACTTATGACAAGCAGTGGCATTCAGGAGATGTTACGGTTACCGTTCAATATACCATGAGCATTTTGGTTCCGGAAACGGTTCTTAATCGAATTTTGACGGCTGACATTGATGCGGTCGTTGCCAAGCGCGCGAAGATTATTAGCGATTTTAATCAGGCGAAAAACGACTACGATAAATATCAAAACGATCTCTCGAATTATCAAACCGCGCATGCTCAATGGGTGATTGATAAGCAGGCGTATGACGATTATTTGACCCAAAAAGAAGCATACGACCAAAGTGTAGCCGATTACAATGACCTTGCCGCGCAATGGCAGACATACAACGACTATCAAACGGCTCTTGAAGAATACGGAACCAAGAGCCAGCAATATACGTCCTACAAAGCGACCATGGACAAGGTAGATGCCTGCCTTGCCATTATGGAGAGTATGTTTTCGGTTGCCGAGGAGGGCGAATATAGCTTTTATCAAAGTTTGGCCGGGAAATCGGACGACGCAATTCTAAACGATTTAACGGTGCTGACCCAATTTGGTGTAGTGAGTGCTGATATTGAAGATGCAAAAGAGGAAATTGATGCAATTAAAAGTATATTGAGTTCGTATCAAGAGAAGCTTAGCGCATCTTACGAGACAGATTTTGCAAAAAAAGAAACGTTGTTCCAAGAATATACAAACAGTTATAGCAATTTACGTAAAAGTTTTAAAAACCTTGATAACTATTTGAATGATATTTACGGAAAGGATGGAGTGCAGCAGGGGATCGAATCTGACTATTCGGATAGTGCTTTTCATTTTGCCCAATTTTTGACGCAACTTACAAATTATAAGGGACAGCTGGTGGCGGAACAAGCCGACCCGAATAAAATTACCTTCCCGGAATCCTATTTGGAGGAGCCAACTGCTCCAACGGTAGTCACCCAGCCGGAAGAACAGCTTCCCGAAACCAATCCGGCAGACGAGCCTGCGCCCACCGCTGTAAAAAATCCCGGTGCAGAACCCACAGAGCCGCCCTCGGTTGCCAATCCCGGCGAGTCTGTCGATTTTTCGCAGTTGAGCCCGGAGGAAACCGCATTGTTGGCAAAGTATGATGCCAACGAGCTTCCGGATCGGAGCGGCGAGAAAAAGAGCGAGCCGCAAACCCATCAGTTTGGTGAAACGGTAACAAAATCGATTGTTCAAACAGTAGAGTACAAAAATAAACGTACCGTTACTTTCCTGAATGAACGCGGTGACCAAAAAGGAGAAACGCTCGTTCTCGAATACGGGGAGGAAATTACCGTAACGCCTCCGGAACTGCTCCAGTCGGATTTAAAATCCAACACCATTGCAAAAACATACGAATTTGACGGTTGGTGCCTTACCACAAACAAGAGCAAACTATTTTCCTTTAAAACTCCAATTACCTCCAATATCAAACTTGCGCCCCACTATATTGAAACGTTAATCGAATATACAGTAACATGGGAAGTAGATGACAGAATTATCCGGCAAGAAAAAATTGCATACGGCGAATTGCCGCCGAAACCCCAAACACCGACAAGAAAAGATGATGGAACCGGAAACTTTATCTATTTGTTTGACGGTTGGTCTCCCGATGTCAAGGCGGTTGAAGGAGATGTAACTTATGTTGCAACATGGAGAGCTTCTCCGCGTACTTGCAAAATTACTTGGCAACTTTGGAAAGGGGAATCTAGCACCATTTCGGTAAACAATGGTGATATCCCCGTATATCAAAACGGTGCAACGCCGCAAAGACCCTCCGACGAAAACTACAGCTATGAGTTTTTGCAATGGTCGCCAAAAATTGAAGCGGCAACAAAAGATATTATTTATACTGCCGTATGGAAGGCTACTTCCCTGAATCCACAGTCAGAAACTTATACCATCACATGGGATTTCGATAACGGTGCAGACCCGGTTCAGGAACAGCTGGTAGCCGGAACGGTCCCGGAATACAGCGGAATTCCCACAAAACCGTCCAGCGCGCAATATAGCTATGAATTTGACGGTTGGACTCCGGAGCCTGTCGCGGTTACCGGCAATGCTACCTATAAAGCAAAATGGAAAACCACTTTACGCGAATATACCATTACGTGGGATCTGGGATACGAAGGCGGCACGCCGAAAACAGAAACACTGAAATACGGCGATCCCTTGAACTATGGGGAAACGCCTACCAGACCGGCGGAAGGGGATACCGTTTATACCTTTATCGGTTGGAATCCTGCGCCCGGCGCAACGGTAACGGGTGCCGCAACCTATACCGCGCAGTGGACGACCAACGCAACGCTTTATACCATTACGTGGAACGTCGATGGAAAAGAGACCCACGTGCAATATTACGGCGGCGTGACCCCAATATACGACGGAACGCCTACCAAAGAGCAGGACGCGCAATATACCTATGAATTTGACGGGTGGGATAAAGAGATTGTTCCGGCAGATGGTGACGTTACCTACACTGCTCAATGGAAAACCACTTTGCGCGAATATACCATTACGTGGGTCGTAGACGGAAAGGAAACTACTGTACAGGTTGCTTACGGAAAGGATCCGAATTATCGGGGAACACCGACAAAGGCATCAACTGCATCCAACGTCTACGAATTTAACGGCTGGTCACCTGCGCTCGCTAAGGTCGAGGGCGATGCCACATATACCGCTCAGTGGACAAAAACGCCGCGCGAATATACTATTACATGGGACCTTGACAATGGAACCGAACCGATTACAAGTCAGGTCGCCTATGGCAAAATCCCCACATTTCCTGAAGAATTTCCGCTTGTCAAAGCACCGGATGAACAATACAGCTATGAATTTGATAAGTGGGAACCCGAGCTGAAGGCGGTGACCAGAAACGAGACTTATACCGCCAAATGGAAGACGGGGCCGCGGAGCTTTGAGATCACATGGAATCTTGGCTATGGAGAACCGGCAACGAGTACGGCAGAGGTTATGAGCGGTGAAACGCCCGTTCCGCCCGAAGGCGCAACCGCGCGCCCGGACGACGAACACTATCGCTATACTTTCGTCGGCTGGTCGCCCGAAATCGCTCCTGCAAATGCCGCTGTCACCTACACGGCAGTATGGGAAAAAGTGCCGCTGGTAACGGATGTGGAGGGAAATACGTACCCCACGCAAATTGATGGCGAAACGGTCGTCGTAGATGCGGCGCAAAGTCAACTTGGCTTGAAAAACGTTATTGATTTTGCCGCCGAAGAAAACAAAACCATAACGATAAAGCGTGAAAACACCGAGTTTATTTTGCAGGCAAAGATGTTCAAAGAACAGTTGCCCGGTGTGAATGGCATCCGTTGGGTTGAAGATACCGAGAACGGCGGTTTCCGCGTGGAATTGATCAATTCTGATGGAAACGCAATGGAAACTAAACTGACCTATCAGGTTACAATTCCCACCGTTGACGATAACCGGAAACTGAGCATTTATGAGCTTGACGGCGAAGGGATGACCGAGATTAAATATTACATAATGGAGTCTATCCCCAACCGTTTGACCTACACGGCGCAGGTCGGCAAAACGGTCGTTTGCAAAATTCGGTATAAACTGGTGATTGAGGGAACTTATTTCTCCAACCTTCCTGATTTTGCGGAACCCGGAGAGACAATCTCTCTTGCCGCGGTGAGGTGCGAGACCGGCTTTGAGGTTATCGGTGCAACGCTGATCCACGAGGATGGAACTGAAGAAAAAATCGGAACCTCCTTTACCATGCCTGCCGAATTCGTAACGGTCAGATTGCAGGTCAATCCCATTCAATACCATATCGTTTTCAAGTGCAACGATCAGGTGATTTCCGATAAATCCTATGACTACGGCGAAAATATTGAAGTTCCTGCCGATCCCACTTTGCCGGATGAGGAAGGGTACAAGTTTGAGTTTGTCGGTTGGATTCCCCAGGTCAGCCAGACCGTGGCAGGTGATGCTCGCGAACAGGTCTATGAGGCGAAGTTTGTCAAAGTTCCCAACGCGCCGCAGGTGGAAGAAAAAACCGGATTCATTGATTCTCCTGCGTTTGCAGTTCTGATTATGGCATTGATCGTCGGCGCTGTGACTGCCGTTGCTGTCGTTGCAGTTGTTGTTCGGATGAAGAAAAAATCTGATGATAACTAACGCAAAGAAAAATAAAAAGCTATAAAATCAATCAAAAATCGGGGCTGCTTTCTCTTGCAAATGCAAGAGGAATCAGTCCCGATTCCGAAAAAAGCGTTTTACGGTTGATCATGTTGGGAAAACAAGCGTTTTCCATTCCGGCGCAATTGAAAATTCCCGAATTTCATTTCCGTCTGGAAAACTGATTTTGCGGCAGGCAAGCAGAATCCCTTTTTGACCGATCCCGGCAGGCAAGGAAGGTCCCCCATAGCGCCGATCTCCCAAAATCGGGTGCTTGCGAGAGGCAAATTGCACGCGGATTTGGTGCGTCCTGCCGGTGACCGGTTCAATCGACAAAAGCGAGATTTTGCCGATCCCGGTATCTTCGGCGGTGTTTTCCACCCGATAGCGCAAAACTGCCTTTTTTACCCCACGCCGCTCGCGCTCAACGGGAAAAACTTTGTTTCTTGCCCGATCATAATAAAGCAGGTCGGAAAGCTCGCCGGTTTCGGCTTCCAACACGCCGGCAACGGCGGCGAGGTATTCTTTCTTAAGGGAACCTTCGCGCGCAAGTTCCGAAAGCCGAGCCGCCTCGTTTGGTGTTTTGGCATAGAGGATCAAACCGCTAACTTCGCGGTCAAGGCGGTGGATTACGCCTGCATAGCCGTCGTTTTGCGTTGCAAGAAGATCGGCGAGCCCACGTCCGCCGTCCTGTTCGCTCAATATGCCAACCGGTTTGCGGACAACCCAGTAACGCTCGTTTTCAAATAGAATTTCCAAGGCAGATTCCTTTCTGAAATGAGGATGGTATGAAAGACTTTTTTAATTTGCAGACCTTGCGCCGCACCTGCGCCTTTTTGCCGGAGGACCGTATCTTTTTTTACGAGAAATGCGATTCCACCAATACGGCGGCAAAGAAATGGGCGAAAGATGGGAACCGGGGAGCCGCATTGTTCGCCGCCGCCGCACAAACGGCAGGCAGGGGGAGAATGGGACGAAGCTTTTTTTCTCCGCCAAAAAGCGGCGTTTATTTTACGTTGGTCAAAACGCTTGACCGTCCGGAAAATCCCGTCGGCGCGACATGTGCCGCCGCCGTTGCCGTTCTGCAAGCAATTTTTGAGATATGCGGCGTTACCTGCGAAATTAAATGGGTCAACGATTTGTTTTATCAAGGGAAAAAGGTTTGCGGTATTCTTACCGAATCGGTCGTTTGCGGCAACCAAACCGCAATGCTGATCGGCGTCGGCGTCAATCTTCGCCCGGCGATATTTCCGCCGGAGCTTGCCGAAATTGCCGGAAGTTTGGGGGACGAAAAAACGCCGCGCGTCGATCTGATTGCCGGGATTTGCAAACGGTTGCTTTCATTTTTGAAGGCGCCGTCTTCCGAAAAATGGATCGACGACTACCGCCGGTATTCCTGCGTGCTCGGCAGAAAGATCACGTTCCAAAGGGAAGGGATCGTCACCGAGGGAACGGCGCTGGAGATCACCGTCGACGGCGGATTGCTCGTCCGCACGGCGTCTGGGGAGGAAATTCTGCGCACCGGGGAGATCACGCTGCGCACCATTTGAGCAAAAATCGAAATGGCTACCGCAAAAAACGGTAGCCTTTTTTCGTTATGCTTTTACAAATTCTTTGTAAATGGCGTTGGTTGCGCCTTCCAGATCGGCTTCCTCAACGCCGACGATGATGTTGAGCTCGCTCGATCCCTGGTCGATCATGCGAATATTGATGCCGGCGTTGGAGATCGCGTCGCAAACGCGCGCGGCGGTACCTTTGGATTTGACCATTCCGCGACCCACAACGGCAAGCAGGGCAAGACCGTCCTCAATGACGATGCTGTCCGGGCGGACCATGCGGTTGATCGAGGTGAGCAGACGTTCGCGGTAGGGGTCGATCGAAGCGGTGGAAACCACAACGCTCATGGTGTCAACGCCCGAGGGCAGGTGCTCAAAGGAAATTTCGTATTCCTCCAAAACCTCCAAAACGCGGCGTCCAAAGCCGATTTCGGCGTTCATCATATCCTTTTCAATGGTAATAACCGAGAGCCCCTTCTTTCCGGCAATTCCGGTAATCACCGTGTCGGCGTCGTAGTCGTTGGTCGCCGCAACGATCATGGTGCCGGGCTCCTCCGGGGCGTTGGTGTTGCGAATGTTGATCGGAATACCGGCGTAGCGCACCGGGAAGATCGCGTCCTCGTGCAAAACGGTGGCGCCCATATAGGAAAGCTCGCGCAGTTCGCGGTAGGTCACAGTACGAATCGGGCGCGGATTATTCACAATGCGCGGATCCGCCATCAAACAGCCGGAAACGTCCGTCCAGTTCTCATAAAGCGTTGCTTCCGCCGCGCGTGCAACGATCGATCCTGTAATATCCGATCCGCCGCGGCTGAAAGTTTTAATAGTGCCGTTGGGCATCACGCCGTAAAAGCCGGGAATCACCGCGTAGGGGTGATTGGCAAGCTCCTCGCGCAAAAGCGTGTTGGTTTTATCCTCGTCAAAGGTTCCGTTTTCGCGGAAGCAGACGACCGATTCGGCGTCAATAAAGGAAAAGCCGAGGAATTTTGCAAGAATCAGCGAATTAAGGTATTCTCCGCGAGAGGCGGCAAAATCGCGCCCCGAATGGTGCAGAATCGCGTTTTTAATATACTCCAGCTCACCGGTAATGTCATATTGTAAATTGAGGTCGCGAATGATGCTGTTGTAGCGCTCGGCAATTTCGGCAAAGCATTCGGAAATATCCTCGCGGTTGTGAGCCAATTCGTAGCAGCGGTAAAGCAAATCGGTCACCTTTGTGTCGGCGGAAAAACGCTTTCCGGGCGCGGAGGCAACAACATAGCGGCGTTCGGGATCTGCTTTGACAATCTCGGCAACGCGGCGGAAGTGTTCGGCGTCGGCAAGCGAGGAGCCGCCGAATTTGACTACTTTGATTTTCATACTGTCCAAAGTCCTTTCGGGAAATCAAAATCAATACTTATTATATTATATGGACAATTTTGGGCTTTGTCAAGAAGAAACGCAAAAAAAGGGCAAATCAAACGAAGGTGGAATCGGAAATTTCAGGAAATGTCGTCGTTTTGCTTGAAAAAAGGACGATTTTCGCGTATAATGAAAAAGACAGGGGAAAACCCGGTCGAAGAAAGGCGATTTTCAATGTTATGAAACAGCAAACACACGACCGCGCAAGCGGTATTTTGATGCATATTTCCTCCCTTTGGAGCGGCTATTCCGAGGGATCGTTCGGCGAATCCGTGCGCGAGTGGATCGATTTTCTTTCTGCAAGCGGTTTTCGCATTTGGCAGGTGCTTCCGTTCTGCCTGCCCGACGACTGTAATTCCCCCTACAAATCCACCGGCGCTTTTAGCCTGAATCCCAATTTTATCGACCTGCCTACGCTGTACGAACAGGGATTGCTTTTCAAAGAGGAACTTGACGCGGCGAGGGAGAAAACGCCGTACATCTGCGAATTTGAACGGCTGCGTAAGGAGCGGTTTGCGCTGTTACATACCGTTTCGCGCCGCGTAACCGACCGAAAACCAATCGAGGACTTTTTGAAAACACATCCGCAAACGGCTGAATTTTGCCGCTTTATGGCGATCAAAACGGCGAACGGATTTCGCGCGTGGAATGATTGGACGACCGATGCATATGACCCGGAAATCCTGTTTGCATGGCAATTTTCACAGTACGAGGCATACCGACAGTGGATGCAGGTGCGCGCCTATGCGAAGGAAAAGGGCGTTGAGATCATCGGCGACGTTCCCATCTACGTTGCGGAGGACAGCGCCGACGTTTGGGCAAACCGAAAGCTGTTCTTGCTGGACAAAGACGGCAAACCTTCTTTGGTTGCCGGCGTTCCGCCCGACTATTTCAGCGCCGACGGACAGCTTTGGGGCAATCCGCTCTACGATTGGAAGGCAATGAAAGCCGACGGCTACCGCTGGTGGCAGGAGCGCATGAAATTTCAGCTGGAATTGTTTGACGGCGTCCGCATCGACCATTTTCGCGGACTGGAATCCTACTATGCCATTGCGGCGGAAGAGAAGACGGCGCGGAACGGCAAATGGAAAAAGGGACCCGGCATGGAGCTTATCCGCGCATTACAGCCAATCTGCAAAGGGAAACGAATGATTGCCGAAGATTTGGGTATTATCACCGACGAGGTGCGCGCACTGGTGGAAAAGAGCGGTTTTCCGGGAATGCGCGTGCTGCAATTCGCTTTTTTGGGCGACCAAAACTCGCCCCACCTGCCGCACAACTATCCGGCAAACTGCGCGGCATATACCGGAACGCACGACAACAACACCCTTCTCGGGTACATCTGGGAGCTTGATCCGTCAACGCGCGCGCGCGTTCTGCAGTATTTCGGATACGATGGCGACGATTGGGACCATTGCTACCCCAAAATCCTGCAAAGTATGCTTGCAAGCCATGCCGGAACGGTCATTTTTCCGGTGCAGGACCTGCTCCTTTACGGGAGCGATACTCGGCTGAACACCCCGGGCAAAGCCGAAGGAAACTGGGCATACCGCCTGACCCACGACCAACTTTTCGCCGTCGACACCGAAAAATTCCACCGCTGGAATATTCTTTATGGAAGGGAGTAAAAGCCCCCTGTGTTGGGATTATTTTCCCAAAATCTATTTACAAACCCGAAATTCCATGATAAAATAAATACGGCGCTTGAGAGAGTCTTCCTCTCCGCCTTACCATGTCAATCTTATCATGAAAAAAGGAGAAAGAGAATCATGGCTGAACCCCAATCCACCCGGCTGAAACTCAATTACAAGCGCACCATGCTCATCGGCTTTGCCTTTTTCGGCATTCTGCTGCTCTGGCAGGTGTACGACACCTGGTGCCCCCCGTTTCTGACCGATATTTTTGCCCGGCAAATCTACGGCGTTTCCTCAAAAGTCCTCAAAGAGGTCAATCCGCAGGGAAACCTGGATGTTCAGTGGATCGTTGGTATCATCATGGCGTGCGATAACCTCGCCGCGCTGATCCTTTTGCCAATCTTTGGCTCGCTTTCGGATCGAACGAAAACGCCCATTGGCAAACGGATGCCCTATATTCTGGTCGGCACCTTTGTTTCCGCCCTTGCCTTCCCGTTCATCCCGGTGCTGTTCCATTTCCATCAGGTCGGCGGTATGATTGCCATGATGGCGATCGTGCTGATCTTTATGATGATCTACCGCAACCCTGCCGTCTCCCTCATGCCGGATATTACGCCGAAGCCTCTGCGCGCCAGAGCAAACGGAATCATCAACATCATGGGCTATTTCGGCGGCGCATTTGCCGCGGTTCTTGCCATTTTCCTTGCCGCTTCCAAATATATTGAGGCAACGGATGAATTGAGAAATTTCTGGATCATCGAGCTTCCGTTCCTGATCGCCTCGGTGCTGATGGTCATTTCGGCATTGATCCTGTTCTTTACCATTCGTGAAAACAAGCTCGCAAAGGAGCTCAAAGACGAAATGGAAGCCGGCGAGCAGCTCGCCGCCGTTGAAAATCCGATCACGGACGACGCCCCCATGACAAAGGCAAACCGCCGGATGTTGCTTGCCATTCTTGGCGCCGAGTTTTTGTGGTTCATGGCGGACAACGCGCTCGGAACCTATATCAGCAACTACGTAGAGTATTATCTGCACGCGCCTTCGGTCGGCTTGCTCATTATTCTGGGCGGCGTTGCCAGCGTTTTCGGCTTTGCAACGGCAGGCCGGATCGCCGATAAGATTGGCAGAAAATGGACCATTTCCCTGGGGCTTGGGATCAGCATTGTCGCCCTGGTCATCATGTGCTTTGTCAAACCGTCCGAAACCGTTACCGAAAAGAACGGGATCATGTATCATGCGTTCCCTGTGTTGCTTTACGTTGTCTGGATCGTTAAGGGATACGGAATGGCGTTAGTGCACAACTGCTCCTTCCCAATGGTGGTGGAGCTTTGTTCCAACCAAAAAATCGGCAAATTTACGGGATACTATTACGCTTCCAGTATGGCGGCGCAAACCATTACTCCGGTGCTTTTGGGCTTTATTTTCAAAGCGAGCAAAAAATGGAACGCCATGCCAATTTACTGCACGATTCTGCTCGTTTGCAGTTGCGCCGTGTTCGTATTCCTGGTGAAAAATATCAAAGCGAAAAAGGTTGCAAACGCTCGCGGCTTGGAAGCCATTGACGGAGATTGATTTATGAATCCCTGGATCATTGTACTCATCGTTCTTGCCGCGCTGTGTTTGCTTTTGCCGATCTTCGTTTTTGCGCCGGCACGCCCGGGCAAAAAGAAAAAAGCGCCCTTTTACGGCAAAAACATTGCCCACCGCGGACTGTATCAAAAAGACCAGAGCATTCCCGAAAATTCACTGCCTGCATTTGCGAGGGCGGTGGAAAACGGCTACGGCATGGAGCTGGACGTCCAGCTCTCCCGCGACGGATTGGTGGTCGTCTTTCACGACGACACACTGGAGCGCGTTTGCGGCGTTGCCAAACGGGTGGACGAACTGGATTATGCCGAACTGCAAAAGTTGCGCCTTTGCGGAACCGGCGAGAAAATTCCGCTGTTTGACGAGGTGCTTGCAACGGTTTCCGGCAAAACGCCAATTATTGTCGAACTGAAAACCGGAAAGCGCAACAAAGAACTCTGCGAAAAAACGCTTGCCGCCCTGCGCGGCTATGCCGGGAAATACTGCGTGGAAAGTTTTGATCCCACCATTGTTGCATGGTTCCGCAAGCATGCGCCGGAAATCTACCGCGGACAACTGGCGCAGCCGCCCAAGCATTACCGCAAACACGGCAAATCCGCGCTGGTCAGTTTTCTGCTCGGCACCTGCGCTTTGAACGTGATCGCGCGCCCGAATTTCATTGCCTACCGCATTGGCAGAAAGACGCTCGGCGTTCACCTTGCCGAGTGGATGGGCGCCACGCGTGTGGCGTGGACGAGCCGCGACGCGTCTACCGAGAAAAAATTTGACGTCGTCATTTTCGAGCACTACCTTCCGGAAACGGAATATAAAAAGCTGAAATAAAGCGCAAAAGAAGGAAGCCGGACGGCATTGCCGTCCGGCTTCCTTCTGTCATTTTAATTTGTCAGTTCTTTTTCCAACCGTTCCGCATAGCGAACGGCACCCATCGCGTCGGGCGAGTAGGCGTCGGCGCCGATCTGCGCGGCATATTCGGCGGTCAGGACCGCGCCGCCCACCATCACGCGGCACCATGGTGCGCTTTTTCGCAGTTGCCGGATGGTTTCTTCCATGGCTGGAACGGTGGTGGTCATCAGCGCGCTCAAACCGACCAGCGGTGCGTGAACCTTGACCGTTTGCGCAACGATTTTCTCCGCCGGAACGTCCCGACCGAGGTCGATCACCCGGAATCCGTAGTTTTCCAGGAGCAGACGAACAATGTTTTTGCCAATGTCGTGAATATCGCCTGCAACCGTGGCAAGCACGATCGGAAAACGCCCGTTTTGCTCCGCTTGGGAGGACTTTGCCGCTGAACGGATGGCTTCAAACGCCGCGCCTGCCGCCTCGGCGCTCATCAAAAGCTGGGGCAGATAAACGCGTTGCGCTTCAAATCCGCGCCCGACCTCGTCCAGCGCAGGAATGATCTCGCCGTTGATGATTTCGAGCGGTTCGCGCGTGGAAAGCAGTTGCCCTGCAAGAGTCGAAGCGCGCTCGCGCAAACCGGCAAGAATCGCGCCCGAGAGGGTAGTGGTATCGTTTTTTCCGGCTTTTTGATCTTCCGCCGCCGGAGCGATCGGACCGGAAACCGCCGGAAGCGTTTTTGCAAATTCCAGATATTCCGCGCAGTCGGCGTCCTTTCCGGCAAGGGCAAGGTAGGCGCGGTAGGCGCTCATCATCGCCGTGGAAAGCGGATTGAGAATGGCGGCGGAGAGCCCGTTTTGCAAAGCCAGCGCAAAGAAGGTGCCGTTGACGGTATCCCTTGCCGGAAGCCCAAAGGAAACGTTGGAAACGCCCAGCGAGGTATAACAGCCGAGTTCTTTTGCAATCGCGGCAACCGAATCGAGCGTGATCTGCGCGGCAAACCGGTCGGCGCTGATGGTCAGGGTGAGCGGATCAAACAGAAAATCTTGTTCGGAAAGCCCGTATTCCGCACCGACGGCAAGAATTTTTTTTGCAACGGCAAGCCGTCCTTCGGCGGTTTCGGAAATGCCGTTCTCGTCCAGCGTCAGGGCAACGACAACGCCGCCGTATTTCTTTACCAGCGGAAAAATCGAACGCATCACGTCTTCTTTGCCGTTCACCGAGTTGACCAGCGCCTTGCCGTTGTAGCGGCGCAGGGCGAGCTCCATAGCGGCAGGATTTGCGGTGTCCAGCTGTAAGGGCGCGTCGGTAACGCTTTGCAGAGCGGCGACGACCTCGGTCAGCAGATCGCGCTCGTCCAATTCGGGGAGTCCCACGTTCACGTCCAAAACGTCGGCACCGGCTTCCTGTTGACGAATGCCTTCGTTCAAAATATAGTCCAAATCATGCGCCCGCAAAGCTTCTTTCAGCCGTTTTTTGCCGGTGGGGTTGATGCGCTCGCCAATCAGCATCGGGCGCTCGCCAAAGACCACGGCGTGGGTGTAGGAGGAGATCACGGTGCGTTTTTTTTGCGCAACGGGCAGGGGGGTCAAATCCCGAACCGCCTCGGCAAGCGCGCGGATGTGTTCCGGCGTGGTGCCGCAGCAACCGCCCAAAATCCGGGCGCCGTTCTCCGCCGCCTGCCGCATCAGCGCGGCAAAATCGGATGGAGAGATGTCATAAATCGTTTTTCCGTTTTCCATGCGCGGCAGACCGGCGTTCGGCTTGAGGATCACGGGCAGGGAGGAAACGCGCAGGTATTGTTTTACGATTGGCAATAGTCCCTCGGGACCTTCCGAGCAGTTCACGCCGACAGCGTCGGCACCCAATCCTTCCAAAAGCGCAACCATCGCTTCCGGATCGGCGCCGGTCATCAGCTTTCCGTCGCCCCCATAGGCGTTGGTTACAAAAATCGGCAGGTCGCTGTTTTCTTTAGCGGCAAGCAGAGCGGCTTTTGTCTCGTAGGCGTCGCTCATCGTTTCAATGACGATCAAATCGGCTCCGTGACGAACGCCGAGCCGCACCTGCGCGGCAAACAGAGAGACAGCATCCTCAAAATCCAAATCTCCGAGCGGTTTCAAAAGACGTCCTGTGGGACCGATGTCAAGAGCAACGAATTTTGCCTGCTTTGCGGTTGATTTTTCTGCCGCTTCGTGCGCAAGACGAATGGCGGAAGCGATTACACCGTCCAGTTCCTTTTCCGAGAAATGAAGCGGATTTGCGCCGAAGGTGTTCGCGTAAACAACGTTCGCGCCGGCATTGAAATAGGCAAGATGAATCTTTCGAACCACGTCGGGATGCGACAGATTCCAAAGCTCGGGTCGTTCGCCAACGGCAAGTCCTTCCGCTTGCAAAAGCGTGCCCATTCCGCCGTCTAAAATCAGAAAATTCGATTTGAGAAATTCGGTTAAATTCAAAGAGATCCCTCCCGTAACCCGATGATCGCCGTGACCGATTTGGTGGGGATCATCAAAAGACTTTCGCTTAAGGTCAGCCCGATTTTGCGCGGACAGTCCAACAGCGAGAACATGTTTTTTTGAAAAGACAGGGGCAGGTCGTCATATCCCGGACTAAACCTGCGATTGGATTCGGAAAACTGCGCGGTAAACCGGTCGCAAATCGCCTCAATGCGCTCGGTAAAGAATGCGTCTAAAAGGAGCGCGCGAACGGGGGAAATTGCACCGGCGCGGCTAATCAGACGGTCGGCGTCTGTGCCCACCGTTGCGGCAAACAAAACGGCGCGATTACAGCCGGAAAGAAATGTTGCAAGTCCGCGGCTTCGTACCGATAGAGCGTCAAAAAATACGTCATTCCCTTTCAATTCGACCGGCAAAATCGAGTAGCAGAGTTTCGGCTTGAGTGCCGGAATGCCTTCGCGAATTGCATCCTCTAAAAGCGCGTCAATTCCATTTGCACCGTTGCCGTGCGCATAGCGCAGGATCATACGACGATCGGGCTTGGGAAGAGGCGGAACGTTCCAAAGTTCAATCATCTTCCCAAAATTGCCGAAAGATTGCCGGCAATGGTAGCGGCAACATCCGGTTTGTTCATCGAGTAGACGTGAATATGCTCTACACCGTTTGCCAAAAGGTCGATGATTTGATCGGTGGCGTAAGCAATTCCGGCTTGTTTCATGGCGGCAGGATTTTCGCCGAAACGGTCGACCAAAGCGCGAAACCGCTGTGGCACCATCGCGCCCGAAAGTTTAATGGCGCGGCGAATCTGTCCGGCGTTGGTGATAGGCATGATTCCGGCAACAACCGGAACCGAAATCCCTGCCTCGCGGATCTTGTAAAGAAAATTATAAAGCACATTGTTGTCAAAAAACATTTGCGTTGTCAAAAAATCGCACCCGGCGTCCGTTTTTTCTTTTAAGTAGCGAATGTCGGCTTTTTGATCGACGCTTTCGGGGTGAACTTCCGGATAGCAGGCGCCGCCAATGCAAAAATCATAGCCGCTTTCGCGGAGCGCGCGCACAAGATCAACGGCATGGGGAAAATCTTTCAGAACGGATTCTCCCACCGGCGTGTCGGCAGGCAAATCACCGCGCAAAGCCATAATATTCTCAATCCCTGCGGCATGGAAGGCGTCGATCTTTTCGGCAATGCTCTTTTTTGTCGCGCCAACGCAGGTCAGATGGGCAAGGGTCGGTACGCCAAGCTCGCTGTTCATTTCTTCAGCGATGGCAAGCGTTGCGCGGTTGGTACTTCCGCCGGCACCGTAGGTCACGCTCATAAACGAGGGATGCAGACAGGCAATTTCGCGCACCGCCGCCTCCACTTCGGCAAATCCCGTTTCCTGCTTTGGCGGAAAGACCTCAAAGGAAAGGGTGGGGCGGTTGCTGTTCAGAATGGTTGAAAGTTTCAAAATAAAATCTCCCTTTCAGAAAATTTCCGACCAATCGGGACGGTTGGAAGTTTTTGCGATATCGGAGCAAACGATCAGCGTTTTTTTCGGATCGACCTTATCCGGCTCAATTACCAGTTCGCCGATCCTTTCCGCGCGAATGGTACCGCTTTTGGGGTTGAAAACGCTTTCCACGCCGGACGCGATGTCCGCTTCCACTTCCGAATATTCAAAAGCGAGCGTGGTGTTCAGCAATTTGCAGTTGACAAGACGCAGATTTTGCACGTAGCAAAGCCCCTGTAAACTTTCAATGGTGCAGTTGATAAAGGTCAGATTTTTCGCGTTCCAACCAATGTACTCGCCAGAGATGAACGAATCCGAAACGGTAACGTTTTCGCTGTTCCAAAAGGCGTCCTTCGTAACGAGGCGGGAGTTGCGGATCACCGCGTTCTTTACGCCGTCAAAAGAATATTTCCCGTCCAGTAAAAGCCCGTCAACCGTAATCTCTTCGCTGTTCATGGCAAAATAATTCCCTTTGAAGGTCACGTTTGAAAGTTTTACGCCGCTGCAATGCCAAAGCGTTTCGTCGGCATCCGAAAAGAAGACGTTTTCAAGCAATAAATTTCTGCACCGCCGGAAAGATTTCGGGGCGCATACCGAGGTGTTTCGTACCGTTACGTCGTTGGAATACCATACCGAGGCGCGCGCCGCCTGCCAAAAGGTACAGCCGTCGGCAACAACCTGATTGCAATACCAGATAGGGTATCTCCACCGAAAGACCGAATCGCGGATTTTAATATTCGTACATCCCTTCAACGGGGACTCTCCGACGTCAAAAATCGTATCGGTCACGGTCAGATCGCGTTTGCAGAACAGGGCGCGCTCCTCGGTAAAACGGGATTGCTTGATTTCGTTTGTTTCCATGATTTCTCCTTAATTTTCCTTTTGGGTAAGATCCCCGATGCGATCGAGAATTTTTTCATAGGTCAGACCGTAGCCCTCGGCAATGTCGCGGGCGTAGCTCTTTCCGTCCGGCTTGGCGCGCAGGATTTTGAAGGAGCGTTTTCCTTCGCTTTCCATCCCGGCAACCAGCGTGTCGATGGGCGCTCCGCCGGCGGCGAGAGAGGCGCGGTTCAGTTCTTCAATCTGTGCGGCAAGCTCGTGCAGGTGGGTGGAAAATAGCGCGCGGCAACCCACTTGCGCAAGGCCGCGCAAAACCTCGGCGGCAAGGTAGGAGGCCTCAAAACTGCCGGTGGAGGAGAGCGACTCGTCCAACAGCACCAGCGAGTTGGGGGTCACGCAGTCAAAAATTTCGCCCAACCGCGCGCATTCCTCGCCCAATCGACCTTTGTCAATGGTGTCGTCCGACCCGGTGGGAAAGTGCGTATAGATAGCGTCCACCGGGGAAAGGGCGATTTTTTCCGCCGGCAGGTACATTCCAAGCTGGAACAGGACCTGCGAAAGTCCGAGCGCGCAGGTGATCACCGATTTGCCGCCGCGGTTTGGTCCGGTGAGGACGTAGATCCGTGCGGTCTCATCAAACGAGAGATCGTTGGGAACGAGCTTTTCTTCAGATTTCAGCGCCACGCAGGGGTTGTAAAGATCGAACGCTGCAAAAGCGTGTTCGTTCATCGGGTGTATTTCGGGCGAGGCGAGCGGATATCCCTTCTCGCGAAGTGCGCGCAGAAATGCTGTTCCGCCTGCCAAGAACTCAAATTCCGGCATCAAATCCAAAAGGAACGCCGTTTTATCCAAAACGTAAGTCTGAACAACCTTTTTCCAGGAATGGAGCGAGGATTTGTAAACCTCGTTGATGGCGCTGTAAAAAGCGTTGGAAAGAGCGGCTTTCTGGTTTTCGTTCTGTTTTTTGCCAAAGGGAACAAGGTTTGCAATGCAGGTGTATTCGCTCTTTTTGCCCATGCGCAAAATCTTTTCCAAAATATCGCCGGACTGAAACGGGTCGGGATTGATCGAAAGAACGCCGGCGGATTCGGGGCGCAGCTGCGCGTCTAAATTGACGCCGATGGTCACCGAGCGAATCTCGCGGACGCGCTTGGTCAGCTCTTTGAGCTTTTCGTTCAGTTCGCGGTAATAGTCGCTTTCGGCAAGCCCGGCAACCAGTTTTGCAAGCGATAGAAACGCAGGACTTTTCAGTTTGCTTTTCAAGCCGGAAAGGGAGGAGTGCAGAATTTCCACCGAGGAAATGTAAAGCTCGATCTCGGTCAGCGTAGAGAGGTAGTCGTCTTTGCCGTTTTCAGCCTCCAACTGCCGCAGTTCCAGAATGTCGTTCAGCACGGGCACCAGCCGTTCCTGCATTGCCGAAAGTTCGGGGCAGGCGAGCATATCGGAAAAGACCGAAAGCCGATAGTTGATCACTTCGGGATCGGTCGTCAAAAACCGGGGAAGACCTTCGCCCGAAACCGAAAAGAATTCCGAAAGACCTAATTCTTCCAATGTGAACAGATCAATATCGGGCGTGTCCTTTCCGCAATCGTGGCGCGCTTTTGTTTCGGCATTCGGATAAAGCAAGCTGAAATTTGTAAAGTCCATTTCATAATCCTTTCGCAACAGATTACACTATACCAATTTTATATTCTACCATAAAAAAAGGGTTTCGTCTACACAAAACCCGAAATTTTTGCATTTTGTTCAAAAAATATCCGAAAACAGATTTCGTTATTCCCACTCAAATTTCGTCAAGTGTCCGGCCTCAACCATCCCTTCAAAATCGCGCTGGCGCAACACTTCGTAAACTGCAACGGCAACCGAATTGGAAAGATTCAGCGAGCGCAACCCCTCGCGCATCGGCAGGCGAACGCAGCGGTCGGGGTTTGCATAAAGGAAGTCTTCGGGCAGCCCTTTTGTCTCCTTGCCGAAGAACAGGTACACGTTTTCGGGGTATTCGACCTCGGTATATTTGCGCGGCGCCTTGGTGGAAAAGCAGTAGAAATCGGCGTCCGGGTGCTTGGCAAAAAAGTCATCCAACCCGTCGTAGTAGGAAATGTCAAGATAGTGCCAATAGTCCAATCCGGCGCGTTTGAGCTTGCGGTCGTCAATTTCAAATCCCAGGGGACGAATCAGGTGCAAAGCCGCCCCGGTGGCAGCACAGGTGCGCGCAATATTGCCGGTATTTTGGGGGATTTCCGGTTCGTGAAGAACAATGTTGATGTTTGCCATGATATCAAAATCTCTTTTCTGTTCGTTGCTCCTATCATATCACAATTAAAGAAATTTTTCAAGTTTTTTTCGCAAATCCCGAAATATTTACAAAATATTCCACAATTTTGCAGAAAAGAATGATATAATAACTTCTAAAGTGCATATTATGCTTTTCAGAATTTTCCAAGACAGAATCCTCCAAGACAGAATCCCACAAGAAAGGATTTCAGAAAATGTCCCTTATTACCAAGATTTTCGGAACTTATAGTCAACGGCAGCTCAAAAAGATCAAATCAATCGCCGATCAGATCGACGGGCTCGCCGACCACTACCGCGGACTTTCCAACACCGAATTGCAAGCGGTAACGCCGGCGCTCAAAGCGCGGCTTGCCGCCGGGGAAACGACGGATGATATTCTGCCCGACGCCTTTGCCGCTATTCGCGAGGCGGCGGACCGCGTGTTGGGCAAACGACCCTTCCGTGTGCAGGTGCTGGGCGGTATCGTTTTGCACCAGGGAAGAATTGCCGAAATGAAGACCGGAGAAGGCAAAACGCTGGTTGCCACACTTCCCGCATACTTGAACGCGCTGACCGGAAACGGCGTTCATATCGTCACGGTCAACGATTACCTTGCGCGTGTCGGCGCCGAGGAAATGGGCAGAGTATACGAGTTTATGGGGCTCTCTACCGGACTTGTGGTGCAGGGGCAGAGCAATGCCGAAAAACACGTCGCATACAACGCCGACATTACCTACGGCACCAACAACGAATTCGGATTCGACTATCTGCGTGATAATATGGTACCTTATAAGGAGAGCATGGTTCAGCGCGGACACGCGTTTGCCATTGTGGACGAAGTGGACTCCATTCTGATCGACGAAGCGCGCACACCGCTGATCATCTCGGGTCAGGGCGAGCAGGTTTCGGATCTTTATGCGCAGGCGGATCGGCTGGTTCGCAGTATGAAGAAGAAGGTCATTAAGGAAGTGGACGCCAAGGAGAGCCAGGACGACGTCGATGCCGACTATATCGTGGACGAGAAGGCGAACAATGCCATTTTGACGCCGCGCGGAGCGAAGAAAGCCGAGGAATTTTTCGGGTTGGAGAACTTTACCGATCTGGAAAACGTCGAATATGCGCACCATGTCAATCAGGCGATTCGTGCCCACGGTTGCATGCACCGCGACGTCGACTACGTGGTCAACGAGAACGGCGTCATGATTGTGGACACCTTTACCGGACGTCTGATGCCGGGCAGACGATATTCGGACGGCTTGCACCAGGCAATCGAAGCAAAGGAGGGTGTGGAGGTTCAGAAAGAGAACAAAACGCTGGCAACCATCACTTTCCAAAACTATTTCCGCATGTACCGCAAACTTTCGGGCATGACCGGAACGGCACTGACCGAGGAGGACGAATTCCGCGAAATTTACGCGCTGGACGTTGTGGAAATTCCAACCAATATGCCCATGATCCGAAACGATCACAACGATGTGATCTATAAAACGGTGAACGCGAAGTATAACGCCGTGATCGAGCAGGTGCGCGAATGCCACGAAAAAGGACAGCCTGTATTGGTCGGTACCGTTTCCATTGATAAATCCGAGGAGCTTTCCCGTCGGCTGAAAAACGCAGGAATTCCGCATACCGTTCTGAATGCGAAATTCCACGCCAAGGAGGCGGAGATCGTCGCACAGGCAGGTAAATTCGGAGCGGTCACCATTTCCACCAATATGGCAGGGCGCGGAACCGATATTCTGTTGGGCGGCAACCCGGAATTTATGGCAAAAGCCGATATGCGTGCCAAGGGCGTGCCCGAGGAGTATATCGCCCGTTGTACGGGTATGACCGAGACAGACGACGAAGAGCTGATTGCCGCACGCGCACAGTTCCGCGAGTTGTTGGAAAAACATCGCGCCGAAATTGCGCCCGAAGCCGAAAAGGTCAAGTCGGTGGGCGGATTGTTCATCATCGGCACAGAGCGGCATGAAAGCCGCCGCATTGATAACCAGCTTCGCGGCCGTTCCGGACGTCAAGGCGACCCCGGCGAATCGCAGTTCTTCCTTTCCATGGAGGACGATCTTATGCGCCTGTTCGGCACCGACCGTATCATGGGGTTGGTCAACGCGCTGAAAATGCCGGAGGATCAACCCATCAATTCCGGGCTTCTTACCGGCGCAATCGAGCGCGCGCAAAAGAACCTGGAGGCAACCAACTTCCGCCGCCGGAAGTACGTTTTGGAATATGATGACGTTATGAATCGTCAAAGAACCATCATTTACGGTCAGCGGCAGGATGTTTTGAACGGAAAGGACGTTTCCGAAACGATACAAAAAATGCTCACGTCCACCGTTTCGGCAACCGTGGCGGAATATCTGCACGGCGAACGCGGAGAATGGGATTTCAACGGTCTGCGCGCACATTTCAACGGCACGCTGACATCGGATGAGGATTTCCGCTACGACGAGGGAGAATTACGGCGGATTACGCCCGAAGAGATTGACGAAATGCTTTGCGACCGCGTCATGAAACGGTATCACGAAAAAGAGGAGCTGTTCGGTTCCGACGTATTCCGCGAGGTGGAACGTTCGGTTCTTCTTCGGAGCGTTGATACGGCGTGGATGGAGCATATCGACGAAATGGAAGACCTGAAAAACGGGGTCAGTCTGCAAGGATATGCTCAGCGCGATCCGATCAACGAATACCGCATTCAGGGAGCCGCGCTGTTCGATTCCATGATCGACACCATCCGGCAGAATACCCTGCGTACCATTCTTTCGGTCGTTCCCAAGCAGGAACCCATTCGCCGGGAGCAGGTTGCAAAGCCGCTGTTTGCAGGCTTTGAGGGAACGCGAAATCTTAAAAAGAATGTGCGCGTAGTCAATAAACCGGCGGCAAAAGTGCAAACGGTGGGAAGAAACGATCCCTGCCCCTGCGGTTCCGGAAAAAAATATAAGAACTGCTGTATGAGAAAGGATCAGTCGGGCAATTGACCCGATAGAAGAATATGGGATTCGGATATTTGTTTTTGGGGTATCTCTGCGCCTTCCTGTTGAAAGTTACGGCGGATATCCAGCCGCTCGGCGCCGGCGCGCTTGCGGTGTTGCTCGGCATTATGCTGATGGCGGCAGGCATTCGCAAACTTTCGGAATATGAAAGCTCATTTCGGCTTTCGTTTTTTCCATTGGGACTTTTGCTGATCGAAAATTGCTATCGGCTGATCGGCATGGTCGGCGCGTGGATCGGCGCAAAACCGGAGTGGATGACCGCAACGGTTGATTCGGCGGTCTCGTGGGTGGAATTTGTCCTTATTCTCGCCGTCCATGCAGCGCTTTTTTGGGCAATTGCGCGCCTTGCGCTGGCGGTGGATTTGCGCAAAACGGCAAATGCGGCAATTCGGAATCTTGTGTTTGTCGGATTGTGGGGAATTCTGTATTTGGTTTGGGCGCTTGTGCCCATGCCGCAGGAGTGGAAAAACGCCTTTTTCCGCATCCAGGTCATCGTCAATCTGCTTGTCATTTTGTTCAATCTGGCATTGCTCCTCTCTTGCATGAAAAATATTGCGCCCGAGGAGGATGCCGATCAACCACCGCACCGCTACCGGTGGAATTTCCTCAATCGCGTTGGCGATCGTTTTTTCAGCGAGCACGAGCGCGCGGCGGAGAAAAAGCAAAAGGAGACAGAGGACTTTTTGCGCCGCCGGAGAGAACGTAAAGAGGAAAAGAAAAAAGAGAAAAAGAAGTAGAATCAAATTTTTGCTTTTTAAGCTACGAAAAAAAGCGAGCGTAAAAAAGCGAGCGTAAAAAAGCGATTAAAAAAGAGAACAAAAGAGATTAAAACCGAGATTGTAAGCAATCGGAAAGGAGAGGCGCCATGAAGAAGAACCGGGGAACGGGATATGCGCTGATGTTGATTGCCGGACTGTTTTTGTGGAATCCAACCGTCGGAATGGTCGACGTTCTGCCGGACTTGATCGGATATCTTCTTCTGTTTGCCGGACTTTCCCGGGTTGCCGATCTGCAAGAGGAAATTTACGAGACAAGGGAACGGTTTCGCACTGTCAC
The DNA here is from genome assembly GCA_015063325.1 of Oscillospiraceae bacterium. Lineage (GTDB taxonomy): Bacteria > Bacillota > Clostridia > Oscillospirales > CAG-272 > UMGS1865. The sequence continues at coordinate 27,557 of SVUK01000004.1, forward strand.
ATGGATTGCGCTCGGTGAGATCGTCGCGCAGCTTTTTATTCGCTTTTTCCTATCGGTCACCGTTTCTTCGGAGGACCTTTACGGGCAAAATACCCCCATGTGGATTTTGCTGTTTTCGTTTGTCGTAACCGTTTTGGAATGCTATTTTCTCATCCCTGCATATCGCGGACTGTTTCGGGGACTGGGACGACTTGCCGAGCGAAAGGAAGCGGCGCATATCAATGGCGGCGCACGTGCCAAGAGCCGGTATGAACGCATGGTTGTTTTTTGCGTTTTTTTTGTCATCGGCAAAAATTTGCTCTCGCTTTTGCCCGAGCTTTCCGCACTTTCCACAGCCGCCTATGCGGCAGGAACGGCGACGACCGACTGGTATGCGTATATCCGCGTCATTCGTCTGTTGTTATTCCTGCCGGCGCTGGTGCTAACGAGTTGCTGGCTGGTTTCGTGGGTCCGTATTTTCGCTTCGGCAAAAAAGGATTTTGCATTCCAAGAGGCAATTCAAAAGGATTACGAGACAAAAATTTTGCCCAACCGGGGACTTCTCCTGGGGCGTCGCGTGCGCCTTTCCTTTCTGCTTGCGCGGATCGGCGCCGCCCTGTTGCCGACTTTTGTACTCTTGTGGGAAGGGAGCGAGCAAACGCAAGTGCGTTTTGGAACCGAGATTTTGCCGGATTTTGCCGCCGTCACATTTCTGATGGCGTCCATTATCTTGCTCGGCTTGTTCGAGCATATTCGACAAAGCGAAATCTGGGTTGGTGCCGCGGCAATATTCGGGGGAACGGTCGATTGGATTTTGTGTACGCTTTTCTATCAAAAATATACGTTGCGTGATGCGCGCAACCTCCCGGATGCTATTCGGAGTATGCAAATTCTGACGGTTACAACCATTCTTTCCTCATTGCTTACAGCGGCACTTTTCTGCCTGTTTTTCTTGCGTATCATCCGCTTAATCAAAGCCGAGATTGGTGGGAAGGCGATCAAGGATTATCAAGGTAGATTGGTTTGGCTGTTCATTTTGCTGACCTGTATTACTGCCGGGAAGATTGCCGATCGAATCCTGCGTCCGTGGACGGGGTGGATTTGGTGGATCCCACTGTTGTTAACCGTTGCGTTTGTTCTGATTCTTTCCTCTGTGTTTTCCGATTTGAGCGTCGCATTGGATGCGCGTTATCCGGCAAAAAATCCGGAACAGGTCGGCGCGGATTGATTTTCATCAAAAGAAAAATACAAACGAAAAATAAAAAAAAGAACGAGGTTAAAATTTAAAATTTTAAAATAAGATTAGAATAAATAAAAAAAGCAAAACGAAAGTTATGCGAAAAAAGGCGCGCCGCTTTTTCAGCGGCGCGCCTTTTTCTTGAGTCAGCAATTTGGAGTTCACTTTACTTTTTCGTATGCTTTTTTCAATTTTGGGGAATCCTGTCAATGAAGAAAGGAGCAAGGAAAATGGAGCAAACGCAAACCGGACTTTCAGAAAATTTGGAAACAATTCTTTCGGCGTTTCGCACCGACGCGTCGTTTCGGTGCCGGGTGTTTCAAACAGGAATGGGAGCGCGCGCGGCAATCTGTTATTTGGACGGAATGGTGTCGCAGGAAGTGGTTCGCGAAGGCGTGATCCGTCCGCTGATGCTGGCTCTGCCGACGAGTGAACCGAATCTTGCCGCCTATGCCTCGGAATGCGTTCTTTTTGCGACCGAGGTCAAGGGAACCGATTCGATTGATACGGCGATCGACGGGCTTTTAGGCGGCGCGGCGATCCTGTTTTTCGACGCCTGCCCAACCGTTCTCGTCATCGATGCCAAAGGGTTCCGTTCCCGTGGCATCCAGGAGCCGGAAAACGAATCGGTTTTGCAGGGACCGCGCGAAGGATTTGACGAGGTTGCAATCCAAAGCATTGCCATGATCCGCCGCAAGTTGCAAACGCCCGATCTGTGCGCCGAGCAAATCACCCTCGGCAAACAAACAAAAACGGCGATTTATCTTTGCTATCTGCGTCGGTTGGCTTCTCCGAGATTGGTCGCCGAGCTCAAACGCCGCCTTGCCAAGATAGAGATCGACGGCGTTTTGGATACCAATTACCTCAACGAGTTGATCCGGGATAAAAAAACGTCGATTTTCAAAACGATGGGAACGACCGAACGTCCCGACGTGGTTGCCGCCAAACTGTTGGAAGGACGGGTGGCAATTCTTGCAAACGGGACGCCGGTGGTTTTAACGGTACCCTATCTATTTGCCGAAAACTTTCAGTCCGACGAAGATTACTACGTTAATTTTTGGGGCGCTTCCATCGGGCGCCTCTTGCGGTATTTGTGCTTTTTTCTTACCATATCGGTCCCTGCGGTTTATCTCGCCCTTTTAACGCATCATCAAAGGCTACTGCCCACCTTCCTGTTGCTTTCGGCTGCAGGAACACGAGGCGGCGTTCCGTTCTCCTCGCTTGTGGAGTGTTTGGTTTTGATATTGGTTTTGGAGATTTTGAAGGAGACCGGCGCGCGCATGCCGCAGAACTTGGGACACACGCTGGGCATCATCGGCGGCTTGGTGGTGGGGCAGGCGGCGGTGGAGGCAAGATTGGTCAGCGCGTCTATGCTGATTGTCGTCGCCGTCAGCGGTATTGCAGGATTGATGATTCCGCGTCTGCGTGCGGCGGTGTTCTTTTTGCGCGTGGGACTTGTCCTGTTGTCGGCGTGGTTGGGATTGGCAGGATGGCTTTTGGGAGTCTCTGCTTTGCTGATCCGTCTGACGGGGACGACCTCGTTCGGCGTTTCTTACCTGCAACCGTTGGAATCGCCTACCGCGCAGGGAATGAAGGATACCTTTTTGCGTGTTTCGTGGGGAAAAATGCTTACTCGTCCTGCATTCAACCGCAATTTGACCCGGCAAAGGAGAAAAAAAGAATGAAAAACCATTTTTTTCTGCCGATTTTTTTGTGTTTGATCAGTTTTTCGGCTTTCGGATGCCGAGCGGTAGAACCGGAAGAGGTGTATCTGATTTCGGCACTGGGGTTCGACCGAACAAATTCGGGAGTGCGCGTGTCTGCCGAAGTTCCGCTGACGCGCGAGGATGAAGCCGATAAAATGGAGGTGCGCGTTTTTGAAGGAGAGGGGGAAACTTTTCCGTCCGCGCTGGAAGCCATGAAAGCCGGGCTTGCCAAACAGTTGGAATTCGGACATTGCGCCCTGATCGTTTTTGGGGACGGAATGGAAAATTCGAGATTAGACGAGATTTTGGAATGCCTTTTCGAATGGCAGGTTCCGCTTTCCGCAACCGTCGTTTATTCGCCGAATGCCGGGGAATTGCTAAAAAAAGGGAGCTTGAGCGCCCCTGCCGTCGGATATGAGATCCCCGATATTTTGCGGCTGATTTCAAAAGAGCGCGGCATTTTGTTCCAATGCAGGGTCTACGAGGTCGCGTCGTCGGGCGGATCGTTCCGAATTCCGCAATTTTTGCCGAACGGAGAGGAAGCCGCCGAGGTGGATCGGTTGGAGGGTGAATGTGTATATCATGAGAAAAAGGCGGTGGGGATTGAATGAAAACGAAGGAGGGTTTGCGCGGACTGCATGAAATCGCGCTGGTATCGCTGTTCACGCTTGGAAATACGCTTTTGCAATTTCCGTGGGCGAACGCGCAGGCAGGCGTTACCGTTTCCTTTCTCCTTTCAGCGCTTGCGGCACTGTTGTTTGGACTGGGTACGTCCTATTTTGCGGCATGGTTGTTTCGAAAATGGATGCGAAGTGGAACTAAAGTACGAATCGTTTTCTGCATTTTTCTTGCAATTCCGATTTGTGCGCTTGCGTTTTTTTATGCCGTCAAAGGGAGCCGGGATATATTGTCTTTTTTAGAGAAAACAATCCTTCCCAAAAAGACGGGATTGGTTTTTGCGGCATTTTTTCTTGCAGTTTGCGCGTGGCTTTCCCGGGGACCGCGGCGGGGAATGGACGTTTTTGCACTCATCGCTTTTTTTACGACTCTTGTTGCCGTGACGGTATTGTTTTTGCTGGGAATTCCGCAGTTCCGCACCGCGTACGGCAAAATTGAACTTCCGAAAATTGAGGCAGTCGGCGCTTCCATTCTTCCGATTTTAACGGAGTTTGCTTTTCCAATGGCTCCGTTGGGCGTCTATTTGGCGCTTGCAAAACCGAAGAGGGGGAAAAGCCGTTCGCAAAAACCGCTTGCCGTTGGAATTTTGGTGGGCGGCGCAATCATGTTGGTGTGCGTTCTGCAAACCCTGCTGACTTTCGGAGCGTCTTTTGCGGCAAGCTTGGAGTATCCTTATTCGGCGGCGGTACGCGTGGTTTCAGTCGGCGCATATGCCTTCCGACCCGAGTTGCTCTCCTATTTTTTGGATTTTTCCGCTTGCCTGATTCGCGTTGCCGTTTGTTTTTCGTGTTTTAAGTTTATGGTGGGAAGATTTTTGCCGCGCGCGCGGAACTTTGTTCCGCCGCTTGCCGCACTGTTCGTATTTATTACGCTTTGCTTCGTATAGTGCTTGCCAAAGCGTTTCAAAGTTTCCTGTCGAATCTCTTTTCGAAGTAAAACGAGCGAAACGAGGTTGATCGAGGTCAAAATGGTAATGGCAAAATCCGAAATGCTCCAGATTGCTCCCGGCGCAACGGCACAGCCAATCGGAATACAACAAAGAAAAACAATTGTATAAGCGATTTTTAAAGGTTTGGAGGAATTGATTGCCCAAAGAGCAGAAGCACCGTAGTCTGCCCAGCAAATGACCGTGGCATAACCAAAACAGAAAATTGCCGCCGAAAGGAACCAGGCGGCACCGTCGCCGAGCGAGGCGGAAAACGCCGCAACCGTCATTAAAACGGGAGAATCGGTGAATTGGGAGGCGGCAGGAAGATTAACCAAAATCACAAATGCCGTCAGCGAGCAGAGGAGAATGGTGTCAACAAATACTTCAAGGATCCCCCAAACGCCCTGCGCGGCAGGGGAATTTGTGTTTGCGCTTGCATGAGCGGTCGGCGCGGTGCCGCATCCTGCCTCGTTGGAGAGAAGACCGCGCATGGTACCGATTTTCAACGCGCGACAGGTCAAAAAACCGAGAATTCCGCCGGCGGCGCTCGCCGGAGAGAACGCACCGCAGAAAATCGACGCCAATACCGATGGAAGCGCCTCTCGCCGCAAAATCAAGACAGTAACCGCAAGCACCAAAAATCCAAGGGACATGATGGGAACAAGATATTCGGTCAGTGCAGAGATCCCTTTTGATCCGCAAAGAATCACAGGCGCTGAAAGAAGAACCAAAATCAGAGCAACAATCCAAACGGGAACACCCAAAACGCCCGAAAAGGAGGAGGAGACCGCATTGACTTGAATGATGCATCCCATGGTAAAGGAATTAAGAATCATAAAAAGGGCAAACAAGGCCGAGATTAAACCGCCGAGGCGAGCCGACCGACCAAATGCGCGGCGAATGTAATAAACGGCACCGCCTGAGTGGGAACCGTCGGAAAGTTCAATGCGGTGACGAACGGCGAGCAGAATTTCGGCATATTTCAGGACCATGGCGAGCAGAGCGGAGATCCACATCCAAAAAAGCGCCCCGGCACCACCCACAGCAAGCGCGTTTGCAACACCGACAATGTTTCCAACGCCAAGCGTTCCGGCAAGCGACTGCGTAAGAGCACGGAAAGGAGAGGTACCGCCGGGTTGCTTTTCTAATAATGCAGAAAACAGAGCGTGCGGACGAAGAAAAGGGAGACCGTGTAAATAGAAAAGGAAAAAGAGGGCGCAGCCGGTCAGCAGAAAAGGAATTCCACCACCGGTCAGTAAACTCAAAAAGATCGACATTCCAATCATTCCCCCAAAAATTAAACCGATTTTTATGATTTTATGAGAGCAAAACAGAAAAACATTCCAAAACGGGGAAAGCAGGGAGGAGAAAAAAGAAAAGCAAGAATCTTTCAAAACAAGACTTGACAAGAGAAAAGAAATCGGATATAATAGATTTGTTCAAAAAAAGAGAATGCAGATGTAGCTCAATGGTAGAGCGTCCGCTTCCCAAGCCGAAAACGCGGGTTCGATTCCCGTCATCTGCTCCATCTAAGTAGTATGAAAATGCTACGCACAACAAAAACCACAAGATATGGTTTCCGTATCTTGTGGTTTTTGCTATATTTTGTTGTTTTCAAGCAAAACGGTGGTCTTGTGTAATCTTCGATTTTGACTGCTGACATTTGGCGGTTTTTCTATAAAAACAGGTTTTGAACCCGCGACTATGTTCAAAACCGGAACAATCATCAAATAACATATTTCATTCGACAGGTCGTGCGGATCGTTTCGTGCGACCTGTTTTCATATAAAATGATAGTGGCTGGAAAATAAAAAAATAAAGGAGCGAGGAAAATGAAATACAAGGATTGGTTAAAAGAGTGGCTGGACAACTATGTTGAGCCAACGTCGAAAGAGGACCTCTAGCAGATATTCGGAGATCGTCAGGCAACACCTGATCCCAAAACTCGGAGAAAGCGAGATGGATGAAATCACACCGATTGTCCTACAACATTTCGTTACAGAGTTATTGCAAACAGGAAATCTGAGAACAGGGAAAGGTCTGTCTGCAAACTTTGTTAGTAGCATCATCAATGTGATGCAAAGTTCGTTGCGGACGGCTTATCAACTCGGTTATACAAAGGAATATAACGCAATAGCACTTTTGACAACCTGCGGTCATCAAAAGCGCATTGCGCTCTGCGAGGCAGATGCCACGGCGAAAAATAAACGCTTTTCCAGGCGCTTATTTTTCTTGTGGTCAGGCTACGCTCCACGCTCTGCGGAGCGTACCCGAAAGAGCCACAATGAATTTCGGAAGCCGCTTCTGAATATCGAACATTTGTTCGTTTGTCAAGAGAAAATACGAAACTTTTTTCGTTTTTTTTCTTTTTCTTATTATCGTCTGCGATTCGGCCTGAAAGCGGCGACCTATCGGTGCGGATCCGTGCTGAAAAATTCATCAAAATTTCATTTTTGATACTTGAAAAAACATTTGTACTATGTTATACTGAAAGATTGAAAGGCGAAGTGCAAAGAATGCGGAAAGGGGCTTGACGAGTTCGATGAAGTTTGCGATGATCTCGTATAGACGGCATAAGTCTGGTTTCTTTTTCGTTGGACTCGGTTACATAAATAAGTAACAACAATACAGCGTCACGTGCAGGTTGGCATCCTTGTGCCATTTGATGAGAGCGCTGTTTTATATAAACAACTAAACAGGAGGAGATCAAATGATCACAACAAAAAGAAGACTTTTGAGAGGACTGATCGCGGTTATTATGATCATCAGTATGTTTGCGATTGTCCACATCATGCCGATGGCGGCAAAGGCTGATGGCGATGTGCCTGTGCCCGGCGGCAGGGTCATTGTATGGAGCGGCGAGACGCTCCTGAATACCTTTTCGATGCGCGACGGTGAAACCCATAAGCTGACCGGGTCTGATTCCGCAAACGGGATCACCGTCAATTATTTGGGCGGTCAGTTATTATCCGACTCTGGGTTTTATGCAAACTACGAAAGCAGCACCAACTCTAATACGAAGATCATACGTCTGAACAACTCTGACAGTGAGCTGACGTTTACGTCAGCCTCCGACAACAGTTTTATCACTAAGATCGTCATAGAGTTCGATAAGTATTTTACTATTTCCGGAGCTACCAGCGATACCACGATCGACCACATTGTGGTCAACCACGGCGCGTGGACGAATGAGGATGTAATAGGCAGCAACGGCAAGCACACGCTGACTCTGGAAGGCAATGCGGCGCGCAGCGTCACAATAAGAAAAAACAGCGATACCTATCATTACGGGATCCGTGGGATCACCTCCATCCGGTTCTACATAACGGAAAACCTCTATACGATTCCCACTCTTGAGAGCGGCTTTTACGTGTATGATCAGGAGGACGGCGGCGTCAAGATCGTCCACGGCAATCCCGCCAGACCGCTCGCCGGCTCGCCGTTCATTGTCAGAAGCGGCGGCAAGATCGCCGGCTTTTCTCAGGCTGACGCCGACGATACGACGTCCTATACGATAGAAAATCCTACGGCGGCGTTTACATTTGAGCTCGACGATGGCAGCGATACGATAACAGTCGACAATATCGACGATTTCATGCTGGCGTTGGGGCTGGCGCGCTACCGTTCGATCTACCTCTCGGCCGACCTCACCTTTGATGGCGGCTTTACGATCACGAGAACTGTCAGCATAGACCTCAAAGGGAAGTCGCTGACTTGCGACAGTTCTGCGACTGACAAAACCATCCGTGTGACCGGCGGTAATCCTACTGTTACGAGCACCGGCTATTATTGGTATGATATCGTAAACAGTGATATCAGCGGCTTTGACAAGATCGAGGTCACCGGCGGTTCGCTGACGATCAAAGGCGGCAGATATGATCTCCCCGAAGGCTTCAGCGGAAACGTCAGACTGTCGGGCGGTCTCTACAAGCTGAATGATGCGGTCGATATGAATAAACTGGCCGACAGCGCCGTCAACCATTTGCCTGTTGAGATCGACGGCACTTGGGCAGGGCTCAAATTTCACGTTCATGACTATAATACGATCTTTGAAACGCTTAGCGACGGCGGTATTCATTATATCAATCGCTGTGACGGATGCGACCACACCGTAAAAGAGTGGACGCTCACCAACGAAGAGATCAACACGCTGATCGGGCTCAACGGCGGCGCCTTTACTCCCGTGACCAACTGGAACCCGAATTCACCGGGCTCAGTTACCCTCTATCTGAGAATAACCGAGGACACCTACAACACCGCGATCGCCGCGCCCTATAATATGAACGCCGACGCGCTGAAAATGCTCAGAGACAACGGTATTCTCGGCAATTGGGAAACACACGGCGCATGGACGAACTATTCAACAGAGAACGGCGGCTATCACTCGGATGACGTGGATATCACCTTCGATGATGACGGGTATCGTTATGTAGGCGTCGACGAACCGATGACCGTCACCTCGAAAAACGGCAAAAATATCTACCGCGCCGTGATACATATAGATGAATATTACAAAGAGCGGACTAACCAGACGTACGTCAACAGAGGCAATGCGATCATATCCGACGACGCTTTGACCATCACGGTAACGAATATCAACTCCAAGTCCTTCACGTTTAACTTCAGCGGAGCATCTTATGAGTTCGTGCCGGTCGAATCGGTCGAGTTGTGTTATGCAGGCAGCGGCCAAAACATCAGCTATGTTACGGTGAACACGACGCCGGATGCCGATAACTGCTACGGCCACACGATGACCTATGACTATCGCGATCACACCTATACCTTACACTTCACCAGCACGAACCCGCATCATCATCTGCAAGGCGAGCCTGACTGGAATCTCACGGATGACGGCGTCAATGCTACTATGACGGCAACAACGCATTGTACCGTATGCGGCGAAGAACTCCATCTTAACGTTGAATCGTACTCTTCGGGCACCCGCGAGGCGACGTATACGCGAGAAAGAACAAAGCTTTGGCACTTCCTTGCGCAAACGGACCAATACTATTATTATGATTATTTGCAGGTCATAGGTCCGAAGCTCCCGGTCACCACTCATTCTATTGAAGATGGAAACGGCAACATACTCGAATACTATGAAGATGAGAGTACCGGCAAGTATTTCATTGATCTTGACGGTCCGGCCATTGCGCTTGATCAAATTCGCATTCCGGAAACCAAGATCGACGCTGTTCCGGCAGCCGACGAGGCGGACGGCAACATCGAGTATTACACCTGCTCGAACGGAAGATACTTCAAGCTCGAAGACGGCAAGTATATTGAGATCGCAAGAAACGCCTGGGTGTCACACATAGGCGAGTCTGAAGAGATCGATTTGACGATGCATCGCGGTACGATGGTCTTCACCGGTCAGAATGTCAAGGTGACTGCTGACATGATCTGGGACTGGTATAGCTCTTATAAAGGTGTAACCTTGTTCGGCTCTGCAGCACATGTTACCGGCTTAAACGGCAAGAAGATCAAAGCGATCGAAGTGACCAGATCGAAGGACGCAAGCTACGCTAGCCATATCTATATCAACGTTGGCGGAGAATATGATCATGACTATACTTTGATCGGCGACAGCGGCGATGTATTTATGTACGGCAACTTATCCGCTTCCGAGGTAGCAGTGTACGGCGACTTTAACAATATCACGTCTGTCAAGGTCTGGTACTATGATGATTCGATGATCGTCACTTATACGAAGGTAGGGGCGATTGATCCCACTCCTACTGCGACGGGCAACATCGAGTACTACATCGGTCCTGACGGCAGATACTACGTCAGAGACGGTGCAAGATACGTGAGGATCGCGGAGAACTCCTGGATCATTCCCAAAGTCGTTCTGACCAAGTACGAAACGACACCGGCGACCGAAAACGCTGCCGGCAACACCGAGTATTACGCCGGCGACAACGGCAAGTATTACGTCAAGAACGGCGACGATTACGATGAGATCACGTATAACTCGTGGATTATTCCCGCCCTCGACGGCAGTACGTTCGAAACCATTGTGATACACACCGAATGGGATCCAAAAACCCTTTTCAGCGGAGAAAACGCCGACGTATCCTGCGACATACCCACCTTTAATGAAATCTGCGTTGACGGCCAAGAAAACAGAAACTTGTACATTAACGCGAAATACGGCAAGACGTTTTATAAGGTCGTATTCCATATCTCAAGTTTGGAAGGAAACTCCGTTTACGCAAAGACCGACAAGGGTGCGATAGAGGTTTCCGATGACGGACGGACCGTCACGGTATGGAACTTCAGCTCCGACAGTCTCATGCTTTCCAACAAGATGGCCTTCTACGTAAATTCCGTTGACGTGTATTATACCGGCAGACCGGTCACGATCCTGACCTATTTAGATGAGAGTTTCGTTTTCAACGGCTCCAACGATTACTACGGCGATCTTGCGTCCGCCCACGCCGACCTGTGCTATTCCGACGGCGCTTATGTCAGAACGTATGAAACCGGTGAAGAATCAAGTAAGATAACCGTCACCGGAAAGAACGGACAGGAACTCTACAAAGTAGTCTTCCACGTCAGTTATAACACGGAAAGAAGCTGGTGGGCGAAGGTCGATCACGGCAACATCTCCGTATCCGATGACGGCACGACGATCACCGTGACGGACATCGGCGCAAACTCCGTCACGCTTTCGACGAATTTCTGTGACGAAGATCATTTGTGGGACAGAGAAGAATGGGAGGAAGACATTCCCTGGGATACCTACTTCCAGGTAAGCTCTGTCGACATTTACTGCTGGGTAAACGAAGCAGAGAGAGTTACCTATTTGAAAGTTCCCGCAACGGCTCCTACCTTCACCTCGGCGGGCAACACCGAGTACTACGTCGGCTCGAACGGCAAATACTATGTCAAGGACGGCGGAGACTACACCGAGATCGCCGAAAATTCGTGGATCATCCCCGTCATCACCCTTGAAAAGGTCGAGGCGAAAGCCGCCACCGTTGACGAGGCGGGCAACACCGAGTATTATATCGGCTCGGACGGCAAGTATTACGTCAAGAACGGAAACGATTATACCGAGGTAGCAAAGAATTCCTGGGTCATTCCCAAGATCACTTCCTATACGGTAACCTGGAAAAACTACAACGGCACCACTCTTGAAACCGATGTAAAACAGGTAACCGGCGCCAATCCGTCCTATGACGGTGCAACGCCTACCAAACCCGCAGATGCGGACTACGTTTATACCTTCTCGGGCTGGACTCCCGCGGTCGTTCCCGTATCGGGCAACGCGACCTATACGGCTGTCTTCACCGCTTCCCCGAAACCCGACGTTGAGTTTTCCGGCAGAGTCTTTGACGACGGTGTACTCGAAGCAGATCAGCTCTCGCTCGGCGACGTCATCTCCCGCGGTATCTACTTCTTTAATTGCAACGGTAAAACCATCGTTCTCAAGGGCGGCAGATACGGCACAAGAAATGGTGATGTATTCACGGTAGTATCCGCCAACAGTGCCGGATACACCGATCTGGGTATTACATTCAATGAATTCTGTGAACTGTATGACTATGACGGCGGTAGCCTTTTCTTCCCTGCTAAACAGAGCGGCGAGCTCGCCGATGCCGTGCTCGTTATGGCAATAGACGGCAACACGATCACCCTCGGCGGTTGTGAGCTTCCGGAGGGTTACGTTCACATCACATACGAGAGAGTTTGGGAAGAATTGCCCACCGAAACCCAACCGGGTATCCGTGAACACTACATCGGCTCCGACGGCAAGTATTATATTATGGAAAACGGCGAATATGTCGAGGTCGATTACGACTCCCTGATCATTCCGCCTACAGGCGGCGGCTCCGACCAGCCCGGCGGAGAAGGATCACAGGACGGACTCACAGCTTCTCAGATGACCGCCGATATGATCGAGAATATGCATGATGTCTCCGATATGCCCGGCAACTTTGTTCAGGTCGATTTGGATACTGCAAGGTCATGGACCGGCGCGCCGCAGAACGGTTGGGCGCATCTGATTTACGCAACCGAAAATGGTGACCTGAAAGAGGTTGGATTCGAAAACGGAATGGTAATGGGCGACGGTATGCTCAGAATATCGGATTTGTCGATGTTCCTTAATTGGGGCGAAGCGGTTTATTACGTTACCGGCGCAGGTTCCGGCTCCGGCGGACAGGGCTCACAGGGCGGTCTTACGGTTGTTCAGATGACCGCTGATATGGCTGAAAATGTTCATTTTGCCTATGATATGCCCGGCAACTTTGTTCAGGTCGATCTGGACACTGCAAGGTCATGGACCGGCGCGCCGCAGAACGGTAGGGCTTATTTGGTCTATGGAGTTGAAAATGAAGATCTGCTGAAAGCAGTCGTGTTTAATTGGGGAGAGTTTAACGACGATAGAACTTTCTTCGCACAAGAATTACGAGATTTCATCAATTGTGGTGAGAGCGTCTATTATGTCACCGGCTCAGGCTCACAGGGCGGCTCAGGTCAACAGGGGGGCAATCTTGCGGTTTCTCAGATGACCGCAGATATGGCAATGAGTATCAATTCCGTCAACGATATGCCCGGCAACTTCGTTCAGGTCGATTTGGACACTGCAAGATCATGGACCAGCGCGCCGCAGAACGGCAGATCATATCTGATCTATGGTGTTGAAAATGAAGAACGTCTGAAAGCTATTGTTTTCTTTGAGGGACGCTTTGAAGACGAAAGAGGATTCTTTGCAGATGAATTCAGAATGTTCATCGACTGGGGCGAGAGCGTCTATTATGTCACCGGTTCCGGCTCACAGGGCGGCGGTAATGAACCTCAGATCACCTACACCAGAGTCGACTACAAGGCGCCTACCCCCAACGAAACCGGTAACCAAGAGTACTACATCGGTTCGGACGGAAACTATTACGAGAAATACAACGATGAATATTATCAGAATCCGATCGACTACTTCGTTATCCCCAAGGTTTCCGTAACACGCCGCGCGGCGGTTGTGGCTACTCCCAACGCAGCCGGCAACATCGAGTACTACACCGGTAATGACGGTAAGTATTATGTGAAGAACGGCAACATCTACGAAGAGGTTTCTTCTGCTTCCGTTACCATCGCAAAGGTTAGTGTCACCCGCCATGAGGCAGTCGCCGCTACCTACACCTCGGAGGGCAATACCGAATACTACATTGGCGCTGACGGCAAGTACTATGTAAAGAACGGCAACAACTATACCGAAACAACGCTTGAGGCTGTTACCATTGCAAGACTTACGCTTGTTCATCATAATGCGGTCGCCGCTTCCTGCACGGCAAACGGCAATACCGAGTACTGGCATGACGAAGCGAACGACAAGTACTTCTCAGACGCAAATGGAGAACATGAGATTTCGCTTGCAGAAACGGTTGTACCCGCAGGCGGACATTCCTTTGGCGAATGGGTTGTGACCAAAGAGGCGCAAGTGGGCGTGAAGGGCGAAGAAACACGCACCTGCTCTGTTTGCGGCAAGACTGAAACGAGAGAGATCGCAGCTCTGCCCTATGTACCGGTTACAAATGAAGACGGTGACAAAGTGTACGCCGAAACCGTGACAGAAGAAGTCAAAGATGTAACCGTACTCTTTGCACAAGCCAAAGCGGAGGAAGGCACGGTCGAAGTTCAATCGAACGATTTTGCAATCGTATTTGACAGCGCTGCGGTCAGTGCGATCGGCGACGCCAATGTGACGCTTTCGGCAAAGGTAGTCACCGAAGACCTGCCGGAGAATGTACCGGAAAATGCTGAACTCGTACTGGAAGTCACACTCACGGGCGCAACGTTCGAAGGCGGTCAGGCAAAGGTAACCATTCCGTTTGAAAAGGAAGCTCCCGCGGGTAAAGTTGCCAAGGTTTATTATATTGATGATGACGGCAACAAAACCGATATGAACGCAACGTTTGAAAACGGCAAGGTAACTTTTGTAACCAACCACTTCTCCACCTATGTGTTGGTGTTTGAAGAGGCTGAGGCTGATGAAGATACCCTGAAATTCTACGGCGCATCACTCACCCTGCAGAACAATCTGAAAGTGAACTTCTTTGTGGAAAAAGATTTGATCGATGGAAACGGATATGAAAATCCCTACGTCCTCTTTAACATGAACGGCAACGAGATCACCGTTTCGGATTATACTGTCAGCGGAGACTATTATGTATTCAGCTTCAGCAACATTGCTCCCGACAAGATGAACGATACCATCACCGCTGCGCTTCACGCCACTCGTGACAGCATTGAATATGTCAGCGACGAACTGGAATACAGCATCGCGCAATATTGCTATTCCATGCTGAGCAAAGAGACAACAAGTGATGCGTTGCGCACCTTGCTTGTAGATCTTCTTCATTATGGCGCGGCATCTCAGCTTTATACCGACTATAATACGGATGCATTGGTTGACGCTTCTTTGACTGCGGAACAACTCGCGTGGGGCACGGCGGCAGATCCGGATATGACGTCGGTGACAAATGCTCGCTATCACGAGATCGATAATCCGTCGGTATCATGGAGCGGTGTGTCACTGAACCTGAATGATTCAATCACCATGCAGTTCGTTTTCGCCGTGGAAAGCACCGAAGGAGTAACGGTTAAGGTTACAAACGGAAACGATGCTCTTTTGAAAGAAATTTCAGAGGAGGAACTTGTAGCTGCCGGCGGATACTATGTTGCAAAGTTCAAAGGGCTTACTGCCGGACAGATGAGCGATACCGTTTACGTCACGGCGTATCGTGGAGAGGAAGCGATCAGCAACACGGTGGCGTACAGCATTGAATCTTACGCCTGCGCAAAGCAAAATGACGCGAATGCTGTTCTCGCAAACCTGGTCAAAGCCATGATGAAATACGGAAATTCGGCATTTGTCTACGCGCAATGAAAGGATTGTGTGAAATGAATAAAGAAAAGCAAAAGTTTATAGAACCTAAGATCGAGATCATTCGAATCAGAACGGAAGATATTATAACTACAAGTTCCGGAACAAATCAGAATGATGACTCGGGTATCAACCTTCCCATTGATCCGTTTATTATAACATGAAGAAAACAATAGTCTTTATTCTCCTGTTCGTCATATTGCTTTTATCGGCAGTCGGCTGCACGGATCCCAAGAAGGATCCGTCTGCCGAAACGCAACCGACGAACAGCACAGAAACAAATTCAACCGATCAAACAGACTCAACAATGGCGCCGGAGACCTCGTCTTCTTCCGGCACTCAAACTACGCCGAGCACAGATCCACCGTTTGTCACAGGTAATGACGGCGTTGATTTGCCCGTTGACTCGTTTGATTAAGCATTAAAAAATCGCGGTGAAGCAGAAATGCTCCGCCGCGATTTTTCTCTCTGCAGTGAAACTGCCCTCACTCGAAAGTGGGGGCAGGATTCTTGATATGGGGTTTGCTATGCTTTGTCTCTGATTACGCCAAACGGTTCGGTCATCAGCCGGACGCCGAGTCGAAAGCCATAGGAGAACGCTTCGACCTCTGCCGTGGCGTTCACTTCCTTTACCGCTGAGTCGTATTTCTCAAACAGTTCGGCTTGCTCGGGGGTTAAAGAAGCGCCGAGTCTTTCCTGATCCTTTGCCGCAATGCGAAGCAGGTTTTTGTACTCTTTATTTACCTCGAGGAATTCTTCGACCGGATGGACGTTCCCGTACCACAAGTTTTCGAGTATTGTCATGCGAACACCACCTCACTTTCCACGATCTCTTCGGCGCGATTGCGGATGTTGTTCATGCGGCGCACCCATTCCATTTGGTCTTTGGCTTTGAGTAGTTCGGTAATGCCTTCGACTTGTTTCATTTCTTCTACCAGTTGAGAAAACATTTCCTCTGCCTGGCGGTCAATCTCTTCGATATGCTCTTTCAGCTTGCCCGAAAGCAACAGGTCCGAATAGGTGACCCGCTTATGGTTACGCAGATACTCGTGATACATCATCCCGAAGCTGCCGACTTTCGGTGCCTCCGGCGCTTCCAGGCAGGGATAATAGTAGTCGCCCACCAATTCATATTTCAGCCCGTTTTTTTCGTCTGTAATGTACTTTTCCATTTGAGTTTCCTCCGATAAGTTTGATTTCACTCCGCAATTCCCGTGTTTACCGTCTAAAACACGTTTTGCTTCGTTTTGTCCTTATCGTGGCTCACTCATGTTGATTGCTTATGCAACAAAAGATCAAGGCGGTGCTTATGAGTGCATGAAGAAAGCACAACAGAAAGGAATAAAAGTAACGGGAAATAAAAACGCGAAAATAGTTGAAGAAAGCGTTTTTATATGGTATAATTCATTTAAGAGAATCATCAAGCAAATGGAAAAGGAACGATAACTCCTTGGCATAGCAAAACCTCCTATGATAAATGTACTTTCATTTTACCATAGGAGGCTCTTTTTTTCTATGTCCGTTTTTTACGGACTTGTGCAGAGCGCGAGGGGAGGGGAAAACTTTTTGCAAAAAATTTTCCCCTCCCCCAAGGTCTACCCCTTTTTCAATTCTTCAAACTATGAATGGGTGCAGGGATGCGGCCGCCGCGGTTGATGAAGCGTGCCGGCGAATAGGTATTGAGCGGCATGACGGGTGCCGATCCAAGCAGTCCTCCGAACTCCACGCTGTCGCCTGCTTTTTTGCCGTAGGCAGGGATCAGACGGACGGCGGTGGTCTTGGTGTTGACAACACCGATGGAAATTTCGTCAGCGATAATGCCGTCAATCACCTCTTCGGGTGTGTCACCCGGAATGGCAATCATATCAAGACCAACCGAGCAAACGGCAGTCATAGCTTCCAGCTTTTCCAGGGTCAGGGCACCGCGTTCGGCGGCGGCAATCATACCGGCGTCCTCGGAGACAGGAATAAACGCGCCCGAAAGTCCGCCCACGTGGGAAGAAGCCATCACGCCGCCTTTTTTTACGGCGTCGTTCAGCATGGCAAGCGCGGCGGTCGTACCGTGGGCACCGCAGGATTCGAGTCCCATTTCTTCCAAAATGTAGGCAACTGAGTCGCCCACCGCAGGTGTGGGAGCAAGCGATAGATCAACAATCCCAAAGGGAACGTTCAGCGCTTTTGCCGCCTCGCTGGCAACAAGCTGACCCACGCGCGTAATCTTGAAAGCGGTTTTTTTAATGATGTCGGCAAGCTCGGAAAGATTACAGTCGCCTGCGCGGCGAATTGCCGAAGCCACCACGCCCGGACCGCTGACGCCAACGTTGATTGCCGTTTCCGGTTCCCCGATTCCGCAGAATGCGCCTGCCATAAAGGGGTTGTCTTCAGGAACATTGGCAAAAACGACCAGTTTGGCGCAAGCAATGGAGTTGTTGTCGCGCGTCAGATAAGCGGCGCGTTTGATAGCCGAACCCATGCGTGCAATGGCGTCCATATTGATTCCGGCTTTAGTGGAGGCAACATTTACCGACGAGCAAACGTTCTGCGTTTCGGTCAGTGCCTCGGGGATTACAGAAATCAACCGGTCGGTGCCGGTGGTCATTCCTTTTTGTACGAGCGCGGAGAAACCGCCGATAAAGTTGATGCCCAAAGCGTCTGCCGCTCGTTGCAGGGTTTGAGCAATTTTAATGTAGTCCTCGGGCGCGCAGTTGCCGCCGATAAGCGAGATGGGCGTGACAGAAACGCGCTTATTGACGATTGGAATGCCGTAGCGTTTTTCAATTTCGCCCCCCACCGCAACCAAATTTTTGGCGCGCGAGGTGATTTTATTGTAAATATTATCGCAGAGCCGTTTCGGATCCTCGCTGACGCAATCCCAAAGCGAAATACCCATGGTAGTGGTGCGAATGTCGAGGTTCTCCTCACGGATCATCTGAATTGTTTCCAGAATATCTTTTGTGTTGATCATGGTTTTTCCTCGTCAAACGTGGTGCATGGTGTTAAAAATGTCTTCGTGCATGGCATGAATATCCAAATGCTTTTCTTTGCCCAATGCGGCAAGCTGATCGGCAAATTGCGAAAATTCGGTTTTTAATCCGTTGATATCGGTCAGCATAATCATGGCGAAATAGTCGCTGATAACGCTTTGTGTAATATCCATAATGTTTGCGCCGTGTTTTGCGCAAAGTCCGGCAACTTCGGCGATGATGCCGACGGTGTCTTTTCCGGTCACAGTGATGACAGCTTTCATAACTTGATTTTCCTCCTTGGGAATATTGAAAAAAGTATATAAAATATTATACAACCGGCGAAATAAAATTGCAAGATTTTTGCATAATTTGTTTGCAAATTTGTTTGCTTTTCCAAAGACGGAATTTTTTGCGTTCGACAAAATTTGACCGCTTTTTTGCAAAAACCTGTGGAAAAGTCTGTGGAAACTGTGTAAAACTCGCTTTAAAACACGATAAAACAGATTTTTTTCAAAAAAATTTTTAGAAATGTTCTTTATTTTGATCGTCCAAAATTGGAAAAAATGGGTGAAAAGTGGGTAAAAAAAGTTCGCTTTTTATATAAAAAACGGGATCGTCTTGCGTAGACGATCCCGAAAAAAGAGAAAAAGAGAAAAAGAGAAATAGAGAAATAGAGAAATTAAAAAAAGAAAAACAGAGAAATAGAAAAGGTAAAATAAAGAACAAATAGAACAAATAGAAGAGAGAAAAAATTATTTTTGAACAAGACGAAATGCCGCACGAATCTCTTCGGGCGAATATCCGTACCGTACCAGCGAGGCATATAGCTTTTTGCGCGCGGCGGAATCTTGCGGTAGCGTGCCGTTGTGCTTGCGGATCAGCGCGGCGCAGTTTTCGGCAAAATCGACGGGTTCCAAAAGGGAAGGGAGCGAGGAAAACGCTTCTTTTGCAAATCCTTTTGACCAAAGATGATTTTGAATCCTTCGCGCCCCCCAAAGCTTGCGCAGGCATTTTTCTACCTCGCGCGCCAGCTGGTCGTCTTCGTTGATCAGTCCGGCGTCACGCAGACGCTCGGCGGCGGCGGTCGCTTCCTCCTTGGAGTAGCCGTGCCGCATGATCTTTTGCGTCAGGTGCAAAACCGACGCCGAGCCGTAGGAAAGCGCCGATTGCCCCGAGCGAATTGCGCCGCAAAGACGGGCGGCGGTTTCCAACGCGTCAAATTGCTCCTCGGTTATGGCTCCCTTTTTCGGCTTGAGCGCGCAGTATTGCTCGGTCAAAATCACCAGTTTGTGAACGTCGCGCGCCGACCCGTTTTCGATTACGGCAATGATTTGCATTTCCTCGCCGTTTTTTTGCGCACGTATGGATTCAATTGTGATCTTCAGCGGTTCGGTTTCGTCAAAATCGGTCAAAATACGTCCTCCCGGATCAGTTCAGCCCAAGGTCAAATTCGTCGCCGTCGTCCTCGTCAACCTCAAATTCTTCCTCGTTCAGTTTGACGTTTTCGCTCTCGGCGCGGACTTTCGCTTCAATTTCTTCAAACAGCTCCGGATTGGTCTCTAACAGCTTGCGAACGTTTTCTTTGCCCTGACCGATACGGTCTCCGTTGTAGGAGAACCACGATCCGCTCTTTTTGATAATATCCAAAAGGATGGCGTAGTCCAAAACCTCGCCGGTACGGGAAATGCCTTTGCCGTAAAGAATGTCAAATTCCGCGGTGCGGAAAGGAGGCGCGACCTTGTTTTTCACGATCTTGCACTTGACGTGGTTGCCGTAAACGTCGTTGCCGTCCTTGAGCTGTTCGGTTTTGCGGACGTCGATGCGCACCGAGGCAAAGAATTTGAGCGCACGACCGCCGGGGGTGGTTTCAGGGTTGCCGTACATCACGCCCACTTTCTCGCGAATTTGGTTGATAAACACGACCACGCAGTTGCTCTTGGAAATCACGCCCGAAAGCTTGCGCATTGCCTGCGACATCATGCGCGCCTGAACGCCGACCATGCTTTGCCCCATATCGCCTTCAATCTCCTGGCGGGGAACCAAGGCGGCGACCGAGTCGACGATGATGGCGTCCACTGCTCCGGAACGGGCAAGCGCTTCGCAAATTTCCAGCGCGTCCTCGCCGCAGTCGGGTTGGGAGACGAGCAGTTCGTCAATGTTGACGCCCAAAGCCTTGGAGTAAACCGGGTCGAGCGCGTGCTCGGCGTCGATGAAAGCGGCGGTTCCGCCGGCTTTTTGCACCTCGGCAACGATATGGAGCGCAACGGTGGTTTTACCGGAAGATTCCGGCCCGAAAATTTCAATAATTCTTCCGCGCGGAACGCCGCCGATGCCAAGGGCAAGGTCCAAAGAGAGCGAACCGGTATGTACCGCCTGGACTTCCATATGGCGGTTTTCGCCCAATTTCATAATCGAACCTGCGCCGAAATCGCGTTCGATTTGCGACATTGCGGTGGCAAGCGCCTTCTTTTTGCCTTCGGCGTCCAAATCGGTGGGAACAGCGGACTTCATTTTTTTCGTAACAGCCATTTTCAAAAAATCCTTTCAAACGGCAAAAGCCGGTATTTTGGTGCGTTGTCTGTATTATAGCGCGTTTTTCCCTGTTTGTCAATAGGTTTTTAAAATATTTGTTTCCAAAAGTGGAATATTATTTTTGACTAACCGATTTTAAATATTGTTAAATATTTTTATAATTCCAAAACAGGAACGAACAGCCGAGGAACAATTCGTCCGCCGCGCCGGGCGGTGACGGTGCCCGTCACCGCAAACAAAAAAGGAGCAAAACGCAAAAATTGCGTTTTGCTCTTTTTTAACTCCGCAAACGTTCCGTTTGCGGCGGCGCGGCGCGGCAGTTATCGAATTTCCTGATCCAGCGTGCGGAAGGTGTCTGTGTTAAAAAAATCGAAGATGGAAATGCCCATCCCGTCGCAAAGCATTTTGATCGTTACAATTCCCGGGTTGGTGCTTTTTCCGTAGAGAATATTTTTGATGGTAGAGGGAGGCACGGCGGATTCGGTTGCGAGTTTGTGAATGGACAGATGATATTCTCCGCAGAGTGCCAGCAAGCGGTTTTTGACAGCCGAGCAGGTATCCATAGTAAAGAAACCCCTTTTTCAAAAGATTCAGGATAATTATATCCAAAAAGCCTTGACAAAGTGGGCTATATATGATACAATATAGGCTATAAATAGACCATTTCAAAAAAAGGAAAGGAGAAAAGGATGAAAAAACTCTATCAACCGCCGGAAATTCTGAAAATTTCAATTGATTTACAGGATATTCTGACCACCTCGCCGGGGAGCAGTGAACTTGACCCGGACATGAAGATTTCAAAGCCCTAAAAAAAGAAAAAAGGACAAAAAAGGAGAAAAAGAAAATGAAAAAGAAGATTTTATGGTTTGTTTTGACCGCGGTTTGCCTTGCGGCGTTGCTTGGCGCATTTTTTGCCGTCAATGCAACCGAAACACCGGCAACCGACATTGTCGGACACAACCTCGCGCTGGATGACAGCATTCAGATCGACATTATTTATTATGTTGATCAAACGGCTCCCGAAGGGGCAGAGACCGGCGTTCTCTGTTGGTTTGCGCCGCAGGAGAGCTATACTCTTGAAAACGCGGAGTACAAGCTGAAGCAAAACGGCACGAGAATCATCGGCGGAAAAGAATACGCGCAGTATAATTCCCCGCGCATCCACGCAAAGATGATCACGCAGGACGTTTACGCCGTTTCCTACGTCAAAGTAGGCAATGAAGTTACCTACAGCGATCTGGATAAATACAGCGTGTTGCAGTATTGCTACAACAAAAAAGGCAGTACCTTCGTTCGTCCCGGCGGCACGGCAACCTTGGGCGAGCTGATTACCGATATGCTCAACTACGGCGCAACGGTGCAGAAATACTTCAATTTTAATACCGACCGTTTGGCAAATGCCGAGTACCACATGAACACCGTGGTGGACGGCACGCTGAAAGACGGAACGGCGCAAGGGCTTTACTACGTTGGCGAGACGATTGTCCTGTCGACCGATAGGGTCATTCCCGAGGGCTACCGTTTGGTTTGGCGGAACAGCGCCGGCGTTTCGCTGGGCGTTGGGCGGACGATTGAGGTTGCCGCTCCCTCAAGAAATGAAACCTACACCCCCGTTTTGCAGGACGCAAAACTTGCGAAAGCCGCCTATACACGCATTGATGCAGACGGAAACGAGGACGAGAACGGCGACTACATTCTGTTCGGTTCCTATCCGCAAAGAGAAATTACCGACGGCACGCTCAAGCTCATGCTCATGATGCAGGTCGGCACGGTGCCCACCCCCGAAGACCCGAAGGGCTGGACTTCCTACGGCTACTATATCGAAGGCACCGTACAGGATTATATGTGGTACGTCGATGTTTCCTACAACGGCGAAACCTACCGCGGCGTGTATTTCACTTCCTATCGGTCGGATTGGACAACAAAAGCTTCCAACAAGGATAACACCCTTCAGGACGATTACGGATATACCCCGAATAATTTCTATTGGTTCCTCTATGAGCCGCTCAAATGGAGAATTCTTTCCGAGGAGGACGGCACGGCACTGATCCTTTGCGAAAGCATTATTGACAGCCAGCAGTATTATAACAACACCGACAATCGCACCATTGACGGGGAGACGATCTATCCAAGCAACTACGAACACAGCGACATTCGCGCATGGTTGAATAAGGTCTTCTACGAAACGGCGTTTGACAAATTGCAACAAGAGTTGATCGAAACAACGTTGGTTGACAACAGCGCAAGAAGCACGAACCCAAACAATAGCGCAACAGCATTCAATGGTGGAATCAATCTGTATACATGTAAAGATACCGAGGATAATGTATTCCTCCTCAGTGAAAAAGAAGCTACAACTTCGGCATATGGTTTTGGAACATATGACAGTTATGGTCCGACTAATACAAGATGTAAGAAAACCACGGCATATGCAAAAGTACAAGGTGTATGGATTCCTTCTGCAGATTACGCCGATAACGGGCAATGGTGGCTCAGGTCACCGGATTATGCCTATTCTACCAACGGGCGTTGCATCAGCCACGGTGGATGGGCAAACCCGGATAATCGCTGTAATCCTAACAGTACACGTTTTGGCATTGTCCCTGCTATGCAAATTTGGCTTGGAACTCTGCCCGAGTAGAAAGTGACCATCCCGGAAACCTATACGCGCATTGACGTTGACGGCAACGAGGACGAAAACGGCGACTACGTTCTGTTCGGCTCCTATCCGCAAAGCGAAGTGAAGAACCACGTTCTCGAAACCATGCTGAACACCAAAGCCGGCGATCTTCCCACCGCCGAGAATCCGCAGGCGTGGACGTCCTACGACTACTATATCAACGGCACCGTGCAGGATTATATGTGGTATCAGGACGTTACCCTGAACGGCGAAACCTACCGCGGCGTTTATTTTGAATCCTATCGACCGTCTTGGACGATTTATTATTCCTCGACTGGCAACAGCGACCAAGACGAGAATGGCTATTTTGTCGGTAATGTTTACTGGTTCCAATACGAGCCTCTCAAATGGAGAATCCTTTCGGAAGAGGATGGCACAGCGCTGATTCTTTGCGAAAGCATTATTGACGGTCAGCAGTATTATAATAACACCAGTGACCGTACCATTGATGAGCAAATCTATCCGAATAACTACGAATACAGCGATATTCGCGCATGGCTGAACGAGGTGTTCTATGAAACAGCGTTCACCGAATTGCAGAAAGCGCTGATTGAGACGACGCTGGTTGACAACAGCGCAAGAAGCACCAATCCACAGAATGAAGTATGGAACAACGGCGTCAACGTTTATGCCTGCAACGACACCGAAGACAAAGTCTTCCTGCTTTCCGAGCGAGAGGTCACCAACAGTGAATATGGGTTTAACGGCGATTCCAATCGCATCAAAGTTCCAACCGCTTATGCAAAAGTACAAGGAACATACATAAATAACGGCGATGGTGTTTGGTGGATCCGGTCGCCGTATTGCAACTATTCTCTCTACGGGCGCGGAGTCAGCTACGGTGGCATTGCCGCTCACTACGGTAACGTCTTCCACGCGGATTACGGCGTAGTTCCCGCTTTGCAAATTCGTTTCTAATTTATATCCCTACCGGGGCGGCGTTGCAAAATAAAACCCCCGCCGCGCCGGCGGAACGGAAACGCGGAGCGTTTCCGTTCCGCAACGCAAAAAGGAGAGCAAAATTTGCTCTCCTTTTTGCGTTGGAACCCGGCAATGCCGGGCGGCGCGGCGGGGGTGTGGGGTTAGAAAAAAGCAAACCTTTCCCAGTTTTTCAAGTTTTTCAAAACGGGGAGAGCGCGAGAGGGGAGAAACCTTTTTGAAAAAAGGTTTCTCCCCTCTCGCGGCCTTTCTCCCCCTCAATCCTTACTGTAAATCACGGTAACGTCGGGGTGGAGCTGCAGGACGGAAGCCTGAATTTGTGGCGTAACGGGACCGGAAACGGCTTTTTGGACGATCTCTTTTTTTGCCGCGCCGTTGGCGATCAGCAAAATTTTGCGTGCGCGCATGATGCTGCCAATGCCCATGGTGAGTGCCGAGCGAGGAACCTCGTCGACGCTTTCAAAAAATCGCGCGTTTGCCGCAATGGTGGAAGGATGAAGCGCAACAAGGTGGGTGGATTCCACAAAGCAGTCGCCTGGCTCGTTGAAGCCGATATGACCATCCAATCCAATGCCCAAAAGCTGCAAATCGATTCCGCCAAGTTCCTCAATCTTGCGGTCGTATGCGGCGCACTCGGCGGCAGAATCTTCGGCAAGTCCGTTTGGAACAAAGGTTTTTTTCGGATCAATATTAACCGAATCAAACAGGTTCTTTTGCATGAAATAGCGGTAGCTTTGCGGATGGTCGCCGCCTAACCCCACATATTCGTCTAAATTGACCGACGTGATTTTCGAAAAATCCAGCTCGCCGGAGCGGTATCGGGCAATCAGATTTTGGTAGATTCCTACCGGCGAAGATCCGGTGGCAAGTCCGAGAACGGAATTGGGTTTCTTTTGAATTTGTGCGGCAATGATATCCGCGCCGCGGCGGCAAAGTTCATCGTATGTATCAACAATTTGAAAATCAATCACGGGGGAACGGGCTCCTTTTTGGGTATTTTGAAATCAGGATCTTTGCCGGTATTTTCCGGGCGGAACGCCCATGACGCGGCGAAAGACAGTGTTAAAATAGTTTTGATCTGCATAGCCGAGCGCGGCGGCTGTTTCGCCCACGCGAGCGCCTGCCCTCAGCATTTCGGCGGCACGGCGTATTTTCATCTCTGTAAAATACCGTGAAACGCCCATGCCGGCATAGTTTGCAAAAATCTTTTTCAATTTGGAAAGGCTCATGCGGCTCATTTTGGCAATGTCGCCGGCTTGCAGGTTCTCGGAAATGTGATCCCCCATCAGCCGGACAATCTCGGCATAGCAAAGCGCACCCGAATGGGTGGAAACGCCGTCTTCGTGCCCGTTTCGGAAGGCGAGCAGCAACCAGCGCTCCAGACGCACGCGTTGGGCGGCGAGCAGGGTAATATCCGAATTGTGCAACCCTTCCCGAATCTCGGTGGAAATTTCGATGAACTCTTCGCGCAAACTGTCGGACGGCTCAAAAATGCGTCCGTCCTCCGGCAGGTTTAGTCGGTCGGCGTGGAAGGAAAGATTGATCACATGCGGCTCGGAGTTTTCCTCCGCGCGAATACGGTGAAATTCGTCTGGCGTGTGCATCAGGCACTGACCTGCCGATAGCGTATAAAATTTGTCGCCTGCCGTAATACCGGCAATGCCGCTGAGAACGTACACGATCTCATAGAACGGGTGCGATTCGCCGGCGAAATCGTAGCCTTTGCCGAAAATGCGGTCTAAAGAAAAATGAAAAGAGGTGATATCCGGACTTCGCGGAATGGAAACGTCGGTCATGGGTTCCCATTTCGTTTTGACATATTCTGTAGCTTTTTTCAAAGACAAATGCCCCCTTTCAAATAAAAATATATATTTAGATATTTTACAAGAAAATGGTATCACAAAAAGGCGAAAAATGCAATAAAAAATAATAAAATTTTCTTAAAATTATTTTGATATTTGAAATGTCATATTTGACAAATTTCAATTAACAATGTATAATGATTTATAGAAGAATTATTGATTTTTATTTTGAAGGAGATCGACTGACGTGAACGAGCCGAATTTTACCGAAATTTTATCGCATTTTTCCATTAATCTTCCTCTCAAACCGTTCGGAAACGGACATATCAACACTACCTTTCAGGTAGGGGATCCGCCATGCTACATCCTGCAAAAAATCAATACCGCCGTCTTCGCCGACGCCGAGGGCTTGATGGAAAATGTGATGGCGGTTACAAATCACTTGCGCCGGAAGATTGCCGAAGAGGGGGGAGCCCCCGAACGCGAAACGCTGACCTATCTGAAAACGGAGGAAGGTTCGAATTTTTACAGGGACGCGGAGGGCAATTGCTGGCGAATGTATCGATTCATCGGCGACGCACATGCGTTTGAAACGGCAACGCCCAAACTGTTTGCCGAATCTGCAAGGGCGTTCGGCAATTTTCAAAAAATGCTTGCCGATTTTCCGGCGGACACCCTGCACGAGACGATTCCGCAGTTTCACGACACCGCGGCAAGGCTGAAACAGCTGCGCGCGGCGGTCTTGGAAAACAAAAGCGGAAGAGCCGACGCCGTGGGCGCCGAGATTGAGTTTGCCTTTGCCCGTGCCGGCGAGGCGGATACCATTGTTTCGGCGTTGCAAAACGGCGAGATTCCTTTGCGCGTGACCCATAACGACACCAAGCTCAATAACGTTTTGTTTGACGATCAAACCGACAAAACGCTTTGCGTGATCGATTTGGATACCGTTATGCCCGGTTCGCTCCTCTATGATTACGGTGATGCGCTCCGCTTCGGCGCGTCCACTGCCGCCGAGGACGAAACCGATCTTGCAAAGGTACAGTTTGATTTAGAGCTGTTCCGCGCCTATACCGACGCTTATTTGGAAACGCTTGCCGGAAGCATTACCGAACGCGAGATTGACCTTTTGCCCATGGGGGCAAAGCTTATCACGTTGGAGTGTGGCATGCGATTCCTTGCCGACTATATCAACGGGGACGTTTATTTCCGAATCCATCGGGAAAATCAGAACCTTGACCGTGCGCGCACGCAGTTCAAGCTGGTTGCCGATATGGAGTCGAAATTTGACGAAATGAAGGCGATTGTCCGGACGGCAAAGGAAAAGTATTGTTGCTTTTAAAGAGAAAAGAGATTTAAAAAAAAGCGGATATTGCTTGACAAAATTCGACGGAACGAGTATAATTCTATAATGTAAAGAAAAACCGGAAGGGCGGAGATTCCCCTTTGCCGGTCCATCATTTGGAGGCGGTTGACTATGCCGGTGGAGCTTTCCTCATCGTTACAAGTTTTATTAGCACTTTCTATAGCGCTCATGGCAGGACTTATCATGTCCCGTGTGACCAAGCGCTGGAATTTACCTGCCGTGACCGGGTATCTGGTTGCCGGGATTCTGATCGGACCGTATTGTTTGGGTCAGTTGGGGATTTTGGGACTCGGATTTGTGGATGCGGCGGATGTGAAAAAATACGACATCATTTCCAAAGTCGCGCTCGGTTTTATCGCCATTGCCATGGGCAACGAGTTCCGGCTTTCCGAGCTGAAAAAAATCGGCAAAAAGGCAACAGTCATCGCCGTTTTGCAGGCATTGACGGCAACCGTCTTTGTAGACATCGCCCTGATTCTGGTGCATTTTTGGCTGGGCGAGAAATTCCCGATCTCGGTTGCGGTTACGTTGGGTGCCGTCGCCGCGGCAACTGCCCCGGCTGCAACGCTGATGGTGGTCAAGCAGTATAAAGCAGAGGGACCGCTGACCAAGCTGCTTTTGCCGATCGTGGCGTTGGATGACGCGGTGGGGCTTGTGGTATTTGCCGTTTCTTTCGGAATCGCTCAGGCGCTGGACGGCGGCAATGTGGACGTGATTTCGGTTGCGCTCAATCCGCTTATCGAGGTGGTTGCCTCTCTTCTTTTGGGCGCGGCGCTCGGTTTTCTGTTCCATTTTTCGGAGCGCTTCTTCCATTCGCGCAGCAAACGTATGAGCATATCTGTCGCCTTTGTCTTTCTTGCCGTTGCGCTCTCCATGTTGGAGTTCCATATCGGCAGCGTGACCATCGGGTTTTCCTCACTTCTCGTTTGTATGATGCTCGGGACGGTATTTTGCAATTTGTGCGACTTCTCCGAGGAGCTGATGGACCGCATTGACCGCTGGACCGGACCTTTGATGGTGCTGTTTTTTGTCATCAGCGGCGCGGAGTTGGAACTTAACGTTTTTAAAGATTGGCAAATCGTTGTTGTCGGCGCGATTTACATCTTGTTCCGGTCGATGGGCAAAATCGGGGGTGCGAGCATTTCTTCCAAAATGATGAAGTGCGAACCGCAGGTACAAAAATACCTCGGTTTTACGCTTTTGCCGCAGGCAGGCGTTGCGCTGGGAATGTCGCTGATTGCGGCGGAACGAATGCCGGGCGACGAGGGAAAGCTCGTTCGCAGTATCACCCTGTTTGCCGTGCTGATTTACGAATTGGTCGGACCGCTGATGACAAAGATTGCTTTGGATAAAGCCGGTGAAATTCATGAAAAACCGGTGCCCGAGCGCGTCAAAGCCGGAATGGAGAAAAAAGAAAAAAAGAAGGGAAGCGTTGCACCGTCCGCCGCAGAACGATTGGAAAGTCAAGGCGTATCTGCCGGTTTATCCGCACCCGACAATCAAAAGAAATAAAAGAAATAACAAAAAAGTTTCAGCTTTATAGATTGAAAAAGCCGTTTGTAAAAAAGCAGACGGCTTTTCTTTTTTTATTTCTTCCATTTTATAATATTGTTTTCTACATAAGAGGAAAAACAATTGCATATCGGTATACATTTTAAAAATTTGGTGATTTGCACAATTTTGCAAATGAAAAACGTGAATATTTATCTTGCATATTGGCTCGCAGAGCCGTTTTGTTCGATTTTTTGCTTGACTAATTTTTAACAAAATCTTGCAGAATAGATTAAAAATGACAGAAAAATTGTTAAAAATATAAAAAATATCAAAAAGTTTTTACAAAAAAATTGTTGACAATCACGATTGCTTGTGCTACAATGTTGTTGCGGTTAAAAAACCGACTTTATACATTTTTTGGAGGGAGTTATGAAAAAACTTCTCGCATTCACTCTTGCTTGCCTGATGGTAGTTTCCTGCTTCGCGCTCGCAGCTTGCGGTAAGAAGGAGACAAAACTCAGCGCAACCCAAGAAATCATCAAACAAGCGCAAACCATGACCCTGGAAGAACTGGCAAGAAAAGCCATTGAGGAATCCAACGGCAAGACCTTCTACGGCGTTGGTAACTCCAGCCGCGGCAAGAGCGCACTTCCGCTCTTTATCGAGTATCTGCAGACCATTGATTCCAGCTACAACATGACCTACGAGTGGCAGCAGCCGAAGAACAACAAGATCTTCGATCAGCTGACCGCCGACTCCAAGAAGACCACCGGCACCTTTGCAATGACCCTGATCCAGGACGGCAACCAGATTGAAAGCAAGATGGTTCAAACCGGCATTCTGGACACCTTTATTCCGAAGGATTGGGCAGACGCAAACGGCGTGAAAGCCGAGGACTACAACGGCTACCTCGCTCTGCAAACCCTGAATAAGATCTTCATGTACAACTCCACCGGTTCCAAGACCTATACCAACTGCTGGGATTTCGTAGCGGAAGGCGAACATGGTCTGTTTATGGACATTGACTCCGAGCTTGTCGGCAAAAACTTCCTGTATATGCTGACAAAGGACGAGTATGCAAATCAGCTCAAAGCCGCTTACGATGTTCTGTCTGCCGAAAAGAAAGCTTATATTGACACCGCTGTTAAGGCTGTGGAAGGCGACGCAAAAGACTTCGGTCTCGGCGCAAACGGCAAATATGCTCTCGCTTGGATCAAACTCTGGGTGGAAAGCTACAACGCACAAAGCGACGACGGCCCGATCTGCAACACGCTGGTGAAAGATTCGGCTACCGATCAATTCGGTCTGCTTGTTTACTCCAAACTGCGTTCCGTTTCGGAAACCGAAGAAACTTCCAAGAACAACGTAAAAGTTGCCGCTTACCAGGATGACTACAAGGGCATCGGCGGCTATGGCTACTGCCACTACCTGTTCGTAACCGACAACTCTCCGCTTCCCTGGACCGCCTGCGCGTTCATTGCCTACATGACCTGCACCGTTGACGGTTTCAGCGCATGGGGCAAAGATATCGGCGGTTACTCCTCCAACCCGACGGTTGCAGCCGGAACCGAAGAGAAATACCATCACTCCACCGGCGGCGACACTGCCGAAGGCGGTCCGTTCCCGGCTCTGAATGATAAGGGATTCACCTGGTGGAAAGACAGACTCGTCATTGAAGATCCCGAGTACTGCGCAAGCGTTGCATTCACCGTGGGAAGCTGGATTGAACTGTTGACCAAATACACGGGATAATTTTTGCGGAATTTAACTGATTACCGGGGGCTGTATTTCTCATAATACAGCCCCTTCTTGGAGGATATATGACCAATCAATTGAACGCAACAAAACGGGCGTCATCCTTCCGCATCGGTCGCAACAAGCTGTTCACCTTTCTTTCGCAACCGTATAACGTCATTCTGATCGTGCTGGGTGTGGTTTGCACCATTACCACGGTTGCACCAATCGTTGCGATCATCGAGGACACGCTGAAAATCCACCCCGGAACGATTGACCAGTATCTGACCGGGAAAACCGAGGGCTTTTCTTTTGCGAACTATATTGACCTATTCACAAGCAAATTGGCAAAAACCAATTTGTGGGAGCCGCTCGGCAACACGCTGATTATTTCCTTCTTTGCCTGCGTTACGGCAATTTTGGTTGGCGGACTGTTTGCATTCCTGGTCACGCGGACCAACATGAAGTTTAAAAAATATTTAAGTTCCATTTTCATTTTCCCCTACATCATGCCGCAGTGGACGCTGGCGCTCGTTTGGAGAAATCTGTTCAACTCCAACGCTGTTACCGGAACAAGCGACGGGCTTCTCGCCTCGCTGTTCGGTATCCGGATGCCGCTTTGGTGGTGCCAGGGAATTTTCCCCTGCATTATTGTGCTCGGTCTTCACTATTCGGCGTTTGCTTATATTTTGATCGGCGGCATTTTCCGGAATATGGACGCCAACTTGGAAGAGGCGGCAACCATTCTCAACACGCCTAAGTGGCGAATTGTAACGCGCATTACGCTTCCCATGGTCAAACCGGCAATTCTTTCCACCGTGCTTCTTGTTTTCGGAAGCTCCATGGGAAGCTATCCGGTACCGCACTACCTCAAACTTTCCACGCTCTCTACGCGCTATCTGGAAATGAACGATAAATACGCCGGCGAGGCAAGTATTCTTGCTGTCATCATGATCGTCATCGGCGTTGCTATTATGATTATCAACCAACAGAGCCTGAAGAGCCGGAAAAACTACACCACCGTTACCGGAAAATCTGGGCAAATTTCGAAAATCAATCTCGGCAAGGTCGGCAAATACGCTGTTGCCATCATTCTGATTTTCACCACCTTTATGACCAGTATTTACCCGTTGATCTCCTTTGCGTTCGAGACCTTCCTGCCAAACCCGGGCGACTACAGTTTCCTGCGCACGTGGAATCCGAGCAACCTGACCTTAAAATGGTGGATCACAAACGAGAACGTGACCGAAAACGGACTTTACGGGCAAATGGGTATGTTGTTCAATAAAACGATTTGGACTGCCTACGGCGGTACGATCTTCCTTTCCATCATGTGCGCGCTCTTTGCCGGCACCATTGGAACGCTGATCGGCTATGCTGTTTCCAAAAAGCGCCGCAACCGCTTTGCAAACTACGTTAATAACATTGCCTTTTTGCCATATCTTATGCCTTCGGTTGCAGTTGGTATTGCTTACTTTATTTTGCTTGCCACCAACGATCATTTCAACCTGTACAATACCTACGCGCTCCTCATCATCGTCGGAACGGTCAAATACATTCCGTTTGCAAGCCGCGCGTCGCTCAACTCCATGCTGCAGCTCAGCGGAGAGATTGAGGAATCGGCGTTGATTCAGAACGTCCCGTGGTTCAAGCGGATGTTCCGCATCATCATTCCGATCCAAAAATCCTCGATTTTGAGCGGATTTTTGCTCCCGTTCATCACCTGTATGCGTGAACTTTCCTTGTTCATGCTGCTCTGCGTGCAGGGCTTTATCATGTCCACGACGATGGACTATTTCGATGAAATGGGACTTGCCGCATTTTCCAGCGGCATGAACTTGATGCTGATTGTCACCATCCTTATTTTCAACGGGATCATTAATAAGATCACCGGTGCAAGCCTGGATAAGGGTATCGGCGGCTGACCGGCACAACGAAAACAACAGAAAGGAATTTGCGGCTTATGCCAGAGATTATTTTAACAGACGTTACCAAACGGTGGGGCAGTTTTTACGCCGTTGACCATTTGAGCATGACCATTGAGGACAACGCATTCGTCACCTTGTTAGGTCCCTCCGGATGCGGCAAAACCACCACCCTGCGTATGATTGCCGGTTTGGAAACGCCCACCAGCGGCAGAATCACTATCGGTGACCGCGTGGTCTTCGATAGCGAGCAGGGAATCAACATTCCGGCAAACAAACGGCGCGTTGGCTTTTTGTTCCAGAACTACGCCCTTTGGCCAAACATGACCGTTTACCAAAACATTTCCTTTGGTCTTACCAACATCAAAGAGGAAATGCCCAAGATCAATTTCAAGGCGAAAACGGCGCAAAGAAAGGTTGAAATTCTTGCCGATCCGAAAAAGCTCGCCGCCCTGATCAACGATTCTACCGATAAAGACGGCAAGCTCAACCCCCAAAGAGCTCTTTTGAAATTGATTGATACCTATGAAATTTCCATTTATACCGCCAAGGAGCTTCTCGCGCTCGGAATTCACGATGGCAAGGATCCTGCCGGGGAAATTGCAAAATTGCAAAACTTGGTGGATGGCGAAAAGGCCGCCGCCGAGGTCAAGGGCTTTACCCTGAACGAGAATTTTGAATACGAAAAAGGCGGAGAAATTGTTACCAAGGTCCGCAAACTCTCCAAAGAGGAAGTGGATCTTGCCGTTCGCCGCGTTTCGCGTATCGTGAAAATCGGAATGTTTATGGATCGCTACCCGGCGGAGCTTTCCGGCGGTCAGCAGCAACGCGTTGCCATTGCAAGAACGCTCGCGCCCGAACCCACCGTACTTTTCATGGATGAACCGCTCTCCAACCTGGATGCAAAACTCCGTTTGGAAATGCGCTCCGAGCTGCAGCGCTTGCATCTGGACACCGGAAGTACCTTCGTTTACGTTACCCACGACCAGATGGAAGCCATGACGCTTGCCACCAAGATCTGCCTGCTCGATAACGGCGTACTTCGTCAATATGACGCACCGCTCACCGTTTACCGCAATCCGAGCGACACCTTTGTTGCCGACTTTGTGGGCAGCCCTGCCATCAACTTTGCGCAGGCGCACGGCGAAGCCGTGGACGGCGGCATTGAGCTGACCTTCCTGGAAGGCGTCAAGGGCACATTTCGCCCCACCGAGCCGCTGGATCTTGCCGAGTGGATTAAAAGCGACTACGCAAAGGACCGCGAGATTGCCGAATGGCGCGCCGAACTGCTCAAGGATAAGCGCAACGTGGAAAAAGGAAACAAGGATACCGTTTTCAAATGCCACATTGCCAAAGTGGATGAAACCGAATTTGAGGAAGAGCGCCCCATCGGCGATAACGACTTTATTCTCGGCATCCGCCCCGAAGCCATTCATATCAGCAAAGAGGGAAAGATCCCGGCAGAAGTTTACAGCTCTATGCCGACCGGTATGGAAACCACCGTGCGTCTGCGCGTTGGCAAACTGCTCCTGACCGGCGTTTCCTTCGGAAAGATCACCTTTGCGCTGGAGGAAAAAGTGCGTTTCGATT
The DNA here is from genome assembly GCA_015063325.1 of Oscillospiraceae bacterium. Classification (GTDB taxonomy): domain Bacteria; phylum Bacillota; class Clostridia; order Oscillospirales; family CAG-272; genus UMGS1865. The sequence continues at coordinate 61,998 of SVUK01000004.1, forward strand.
TCGGCAAAGCCGAGGTCGTGCTTTTCTCGGCGCGTTCGGGACGTCTCATCTCCACGGGTACGCTTGAACTGTAAAATTTTTACACCTGCATTGCGCCGCCGGAAGTTCCGGCGGCGCTTTTTTTTCACAAACGGTTCTTGACATTTATTGCATTATTCTTTATAATAATCTTGAAATGAATACAGAATAGTATTATCAAAAAATAAAACGGGCTTGAGGTTGAAAAATGGAACTTTACGCGGTTTTGTCGCTCATCGGAGGATTGGCGTTTTTCCTGTTTGGAATGCACACCATGTCGTCCTCGCTTTCCAAAATGGCGTCAGGAGGTTTGGAGCGCACGCTCAAAAAGGTTACGTCCAAGCCTATTTTGAGCCTTTTGCTGGGCGTTGTTATCACGGTTGCCATGCAGTCCTCCTCGGCAACCACCGTCATGCTGGTGGGACTTGTCAGTTCGGGGCTCATGCAATTTTCGCAAACCATCTACGTCATTTTGGGCGCCAATGTGGGTACAACGCTGACGGCGTGGATTCTGTCGCTTTCGGGAATTCAAAATGAGGCGGTTTGGGTGCAAATGCTTAAACCCTCGCATTTTTCGCCCATTGTTGCCATTATCGGCATTATGTTGTTGATGTTTACGAAAACCGATAAAAAGAAGACGATCGGAACCGTGATGATCGGTTTTGCGCTTTTGATGTTCGGTATGACGCTGATGAGCGACGCGGTCAGTCCGCTGGCGGCAAAGCCTGAATTCAAGGACGTTTTGGAAAGTCTTGCAAATCCATATCTCGGCCTTTTCGTTTCCCTCGGCTTTACCGCTGTGGTGCAGAGCTCGGCGGCAACCATCGGCGTATTGCAGGCGATTTCGCTGTCAGGCGGTATGAGTTATTCCATGGCGATTCCGATGATTATGGGACTGAATATCGGTACCTGCGCAACCTCGCTCATCTCCTGCATTGGGGCGAACACCAACGCCAAGCGCGTTGCCGTTTCGCACCTGACCATTAAGATTTTAGGTGCGCTGGTCGGACTTCCGGTCTTCCTTTTATTAGAGTATTTCGGGCTTTTGCCCTTCGCGGCGGACGCCGTTTCACCGTGGGGGATTGCACTGATCCACACCGTTTATAACCTGATTTTAACGCTTTTGTTCCTGCCGCTTGCCAAACCGCTGACAAAACTTGTGGAAAAGCTGGTGCGCGAAAAGAAAAAGGATGAACGCGAGGAGGTTTTTACGCTGGACGAACGTTTGTTGCGCGTCCCCTCGGTCGCCATTGCCGAATGTGCCAACAAGACCGGCGAAATGTGCTCCATTGCCTGCAGCATTTTGCAGGATTCTTTTGAGATTCTGTTTGACTACAAAAAAGAAATTGCCGCAAAGATTGAGGAGCAGGAAAACAAGCTGGATCTTTTGGAAGATAAACTCGGCACTTATCTTGTTCCGCTCGGCACCAAAAATCTTTCGGTGGCGGATAGCCGCAAGGTTTCGGAAATGCTGCACACCATCGGCGATTTTGAGCGGCTCGGCGACCATGCCGTCAACCTGATGAAAGTCTCGCGAGAAATTGCCGAGAAGGAGATTGTTTTTTCCGAGGACGCCACCGCGGAATTGAAAACGGCAATGGCGGCGGCAACCGAAATTTTGGATTTGACCGAAGAGGCATACCGCACCGGAAACGCCGAACTTGCCCGTAGGGTTGAGCCGCTGGAGCAGGTGATTGATCGTCTGATTTCTTCCACCAAGGATCACCATATCGACCGCCTGGTTGCCGGAAATTGCACCATTGAGCATGGATTTGTCCTTTCGGATATTTTGACGAATATTGAACGGATTTCCGACCATTGCTCCAATGTTGCCGTTGCGCTGATCGAACTGGGACACAATTCCTTTGAAACGCACCAATACCTCAATGATGTCAAATCGGGCAACGAGGAGTTCGAGCGGCAGTATGCGTTCTATGCCGAAAAATACGGCGTCTGATTTTTTCGGGAGAAAAAAGGTTCCTATTTTAATAAAATGATTGACAAACCGTTTTTTTTGTGTTAAACTGATAGTCGAACGACGAAGACGGAGTCCCACGGACGGAGCAATTTGCAGAGAGCGCGCAGTTGGTGAAAGCGCGCAGTTGTGCCGGAAGTATAAAGGGGTATCGCTCCCGAGTCGGTCTTGCCGAAGATTTTGGATCCCTTTTCCAAATTGCGTAAGCAGATCCGTTCCACCGCGTTAAGGAGAAAAAGTGCGCCGCTTTGCGGCGAAGATGAGTGGTACCGCGGAGTTTTTTCCGTCTCATGCCGTTTGGCATGAGACGGTTTTTTATTAAGACTCAAAAATCTTTGGAATTCAGAAATTTACAAATATAGGAGTCAGAAAATGGCAAAAGATTACACAAGCACCCTGAATTTGCCGGCAACCGAGTTTCCCATGCGCGCAAATTTGCCCGAACGGGAACCGGGAATGCTGGAATACTGGCAAAAGATCAAACTTTACGATCTTTTGCAAAAGAACGGCGCCGGAAAGCCCATGTTCAATATCCATGACGGGCCTCCGTTCTCCAACGGAAACATCCACATGGGAACGGCGATGAACAAAATTCTTAAGGATATCATCAACAAATCAAAAACGATGGCAGGGTTCCACGTGCCCTACTACCCCGGCTGGGATAACCATGGAATGCCCATCGAATCCGCCATCATTAAGCAGAATAAATTGGACCGCAAGAAGATGTCCATTCCCGAGTTCCGAAACGCCTGCCACAAATTTGCGCAGGACTTTGTGGAAAAGCAAATGGATCAGTTCAAGCGGTTGGGCGTCACGGCGGATTGGGAGCACCCTTATCTGACCATGAACCCCTCGTTTGAGGCAAACGAAATCAAGGTGTTCGGCGAGATGTACCGCCGCGGCTATATCTATAAGGGTATGAAGCCGGTTTATTGGTGCCCCCATGATGAAACCGCTCTTGCCGAAGCTGAAATTGAGTACCAGACCGACGCCTGCACCTCCATTTACGTCAAATTCCGCGTCAAGGACGACCAAGGTAAATTGGCGAGCATTTGCGATCTTTCCAAAACCTATTTCGTTATTTGGACGACCACGACTTGGACCCTCCCCGGCAACCAGGCGATTGCTCTGAACCCGGTGGAGGACTACGTTCTGGCGCGTGCCGAAAACGGCGAGACCTATATTCTTGCCGAGGCGCTTTGCGAAAAGACCATGAAAGCCGCCGGTATAGAAAAATGGGAAATTCTTGCAACCTTCAAAGGGCAGGATTTTGAATACATGACCGCGCGGCACCCGTTCCTGAATCGGGAGAGCCTTGTGGTTGTCGCCGACTACGTCACCATGGATAGCGGTACCGGTTGCGTGCATACCGCCGGCGGTTTCGGCGCCGACGATAACGTTACCTGCCGCCGCTACAAACTGCCTCCGCTTGTTCCGGTGGATGACCGCGGCTACCAGACCGCCGAGGCAGGCAAATTTGCCGGACTGCGCTACGACGAATCCAACAAAGCGATTCTCGAAGACCTCAAAGAAACCGGCGCGCTCCTCGCCTCCGAGGAATTGACGCACGAATATCCGCACTGCTGGCGATGCAAACAGCCCATCATCTTCCGCGCAACGCCGCAGTGGTTCTGCTCCGTGGAAGCTTTTAAAGAGGACGCCGTTCGCGCGGCGGACGCTGTACAATGGCTTCCCGAATGGGGCGGCGAACGCATGAAGCAGATGATCCGCGAGCGCGCTGACTGGTGCATTTCCCGTCAGCGCCACTGGGGCTTGCCCATTCCGGTATTCTACTGTGAAGACTGCAAAAAGCCGATCGTGACCGAAGAAACCATCGAAGCCGTTTCCAAAGCCTTTGGCGAGAGCGGTTCTAACGTATGGTATGAAAAGACAGCCGCCGAGCTGCTTCCTGCCGGCTTTACCTGTCCGCATTGCGGCGGAAAGTCCTTCAGCCAAGAGACCGATACGTTGGACGGTTGGTTCGATTCGGGTTCTTCCCATTTTGCCGCCAACGATAACGCCGGCTATCGCATTCCCGCCGACCTCTATCTGGAAGGCGCCGACCAGTATCGCGGTTGGTTCCAGTCCTCGCTTTTAACGGCTGTCGGTGCCGGTAAGACCGCAGAGGCGCCCTATCGCACCGTTTTGACCCACGGCTGGGTGGTGGACGGCGAAGGCAAAGCAATGCACAAGTCGCTCGGCAACTCGGTCCTCCCCTCGGATGTTATTCCCAAGTACGGCGCCGATCTCGTTCGCCTTTGGATTGCTTCGTCGGATTATCGCGTTGACGTTCGCGTGTCGGATCCCATTTTCCGTCAGCTGTCGGACGCCTACCGCAAGATCCGCAACACCGCGCGTATTCTGATTGCCGATTTGAATGATTTTGATCCGAATACCGACGCGCTTCCGTTAGATACGTTGCCCGAGATCGACCGCTGGATCGTCTCGCGCATGAACGATTTGACCAAGACGGTGCGCCAATCCTATGCCGATTATGAATTCCACGTGATTTACCACGAAATCGGTAACTTCTGCGTCAACGAGCTTTCTAAACTCTATATTGACATTACCAAAGACCGCGTTTACGTCGAAAACGCGCAGAGCAAAGAGCGCCGCGCCGCGCAAACGGCAATGTATTTCGTCCTTTCGGGGCTTGTTCGTCTGCTTGCTCCGATCCTTGCATTTACCGCCGAGGAAATGTGGCAGGCAATTCCGCATAAGACCGGGGACAAGACCGAAAGCGTTTATCTGAACGATATGCCGGATTACGATCCTGCGCTTGTCTATGCGGATGTTCGCGAAAAATGGGATCGTCTGTTCGATCTGCGCGACGACGTGATGAAAGCGCTGGAGCTTGCCAGAGCCGAAAAATTGGTGGGCAAATCGCTGGAGGCGAAGATCTCCGTTTACACCGAAGAAAAAGATCTTTACGAATTGCTTTCGGCGTTTGGAAAAGAACTTGAAACCGTGTTTATCGTTTCGGGCGTTCAACTCGTTCAGGGCAAAGCGCCCGAGGGCGCGCACACCGAAGGAACCTTTCCTATCGGCGTGCTGGTGGAAAAAGCCGACGGTTGCAAATGCGACCGTTGCTGGACGTTTGCCGTCGAGGGCAAGCACACCGAGGACGGCGGCTTCCTCTGCGAGCGTTGCCGCAAGATTTTAGGCGAATAAAAACATTATTTAAAGCAAAGTAAAAATTATTTATCAAAATAAAAAGGTAGAAAATCAAGAATAAGAATTATTCTTATTCAAAAAAGGAGGAGCTATGAAACGCATTTTCGTTTTGGTGGGTGTGATTTTGGGAATTGTCGGATTGGATCAACTTACCAAATGGCTTGTTTTGCAAAATTTGCCGCTCGGCTCCTCCTATGAATGGATCCGCAAGGTCGTTCATTTTACCTACGTGCAAAACGAAGGCGCCGCGTTTGGAATTCTGCAAAATCACCGGTGGGTGTTCATGGTGCTTTCCTCGGTTGCCATTGTCGGTGTGGGAATCTACCTGTTCCGTTTTTGCAAGCAAAATTGGGCGGTCAAAATTTCGCTCGCCTTTCTCATCGGCGGCGGAATCGGCAATATGATTGACCGCGTTGCTTTCGGCTATGTGGTGGACTTTATTGAACTGCCGTGGTTATGGTTGCCGGTGCTCAATCAGTATTTTCCCATTTTCAATATTGCCGACTCGTTTGTTACCGTCGGCGTCCTCATTCTTGCCGTTGCTTTGATTCGGGATATTGTTCGCGAGGAAAAGGAAAAGCGGCAGTTGCCCCATCTTTCTGAAACGACCCCGGCGTCGACTGACGCAGCAGAGCAGCCGAGCGAATCCGATTCGCAAGCGCCGAACCCCGAAGAAGGGCAGGCGCCGAGCAGAGAAACCGGGGGCGACCATGAGTGAAAGACGAGAGGCGATTCTGCCCCCTGAGGCGGCAGGGCAACGCTTGGATAAACTGCTTGCCGATCTTGCCGGCGTTACCCGTTCCGCTGCCGTGCGGCTGATTGAGAGCGACCTGGTAACGATAAACGGCAAAAAAGCCGGAAAAAATACGCGCCCCATCGGCGGCGAAACGCTGGAATGGATGGTGCCCGACGCCGAGCCGGATACCGCGCAAGCGCAACAAATTCCTTTGGATATTGTCTATGAGGATTCGGATATCATCGTTATCAACAAACCGGTAGGTATGGTGGTCCACCCGGCGGCAGGAAATCGGGAAGGAACGCTGGTCAACGCGCTCTTGTGGCATTGCGGCAAATCGCTTTCGGGAATCGGCGGCGTCATCCGTCCCGGCATTGTTCACCGGATTGATAAGGATACCAGCGGACTGTTGGTGGTTGCCAAAAACGATGAAGCGCATCTCTCGCTTGCCGCGCAAATCAAAAAGCACAAAGTTTCGCGCGTCTATCTTGCCGTGGCACTGGGGAATCTTCGCGCCGAGACGGGAACGATTCAAGCGCCTATCGGGCGGCATCCGACCGATCGAAAACGTATGGCTGTCATCGAAAATCCGGCGGTTAAATCGCGCAGTGCCGTTACGCATTGGAGCCTGCTTGCAAACGCCTCCTGCGAGGGCAGACAGTTTTCGTTGGTACGCTGTGAATTGGAAACCGGAAGAACGCACCAGATCCGCGTGCATCTTTCGTCGATCGGTCATCCTCTTTTGGGCGATGCTGTTTACGGCGGCGGTGGAACGACCTTTGAAGCAAAGCACCGGGCTTTGATTGCCGGACAATGCCTGCACGCCGGGAAATTAACCTTGACGCATCCGCGCACCGGCGACGAGATGGAATTTTTTGCACCTCCTCCGCGCGAAATGCAAAAATTGATTGCCGTTATTTTCGGTGAAGAGACCGCCGAAGCGGTGCAGTATCTCCTTTGATTACAGTTGACAAACAGTTGACATTATAGAAAAAAAGAGCCGAATTTGCAACCCGTATGTGCAAAATCGGCTCTTTTTGGGTGGAAAATCCACCTTTTTTATTTTGTTTCGTCCTGGTTTCGCTTGTCCGCGGCGGTTTGATTTTGAGGGCGTTTCGGTTGCGCTGTTGCCTGCGGATAGTTTGCGGTTGTTTGTGCCGCGGCGTTCGGTTTTCTGCGCCGTCTGCGCCGCCGATGGTTTTTTTTTGCCGGGTCGGTTTGCGCGGCGGATGCTGTTTTCTTTTTGGGTGCCTGTTTCTTGGAGAAATTTTCCTGTGCCGGTTCCTCCTTTTTCTTCGGTTCGGGAGGAATCGATGGGATCATGCAATCGGCAAAAAGTTTTGCGATTTTTTTCGGCTCAAGTTCCTTTTGCTCGCAAACCGCGCGAAAAAGCATCATGGTTGCCAGCGCGTCGCCGTCACTGCGATGCTGGTTGGAGGGCGTTTTTTTACACCATGCTTCCACACAGCCGGAAAGTCCATGCGCTTCCTTGTGGTCGGAAAATTTTTTGCAAAGCCGCTCCATGTCAAGAACAAGAAATGCCGGCGGCTTCAGCTTATAGCGCTCGCAGGCGTGGCGCAGGGCGGCGGTGTCGTTTTGGGGGGCGAAACCGACGGCAAGATCGGCGCCGCACAACAGTTTTTTCAATCGCTTATAGTAGGAAGGAAAAGTGGATGCGCTTTTCACAGTGGAAAGCGAATAGGCGAGAATATTTCTGCGAACGTAGTCGTTGAAGGTGCATTCGGGGTTCATCAAGATATCGGTTTGCGGATGTTTCAGGCGAAATTTTCCGTCGGTCAGCACGTATCCGAACGAGTAGATCGAACCGGGTACTTTTCCGTTGGCAAACTCCATATCAAAAAACAAAATTTTCATGTTTTGGCGTAAACAGACCTTTCTTTTTCAATCCGTGATCTATTGTATCATATTCGTGCGCATACTTCAAGACCGTTTGAAAATTTCCCGAAAATTATTTCAAATGTCTTTACATTTTTTTGATTTTTGCTATAATAAAATCAAACAAAAATGCGCAAAAAAACGCAAAAAGGAAGAAAAAACATGTACAAATGCGAACGGGAAGATGAAATATTGGCACTTTTGAACGAAACCGGGTATGCAACGGTAGAATACCTTTCCGGAAAGATGAACATCAGCGCGTCGAGTATTCGTCGGGACCTTAAAAATTTGGAGGAGCGCGGATTGGTCAAGCGCAGTTACGGCGGTGTAAAAATTGTGGAGTCGGGCGGCAAACGCGTTCCGTTCGACTTGCGAAGCCACGAAAACAGCGCGCAGAAAAAGGCGATTGCCAAAGCCGCGCTTTCGCTGATCGGCGAAGGGGATACCGTTTTTTTGGACGGTTCGAGCAGCGCCTGTTTTGTTGCCGAACTTTTGCCGACGATCGGGGGTGTCACGGTCGTCACCAACGGGATCGACGCGCTGGAGCGTCTTTCGGGGTATGACGTCAAAGTTTATTCCACCGGTGGAATGAGTTCGCCGGAAAATCGCAAAGTGCTTGTCGGCGGATTTGCGCAGGACTTTTTGCGGCGGATGCGCGCCGACGTTGCGATGATTTCGGCGCAGGCGGTGGCGGCGGACGGCAGTATTTATGATTGTTATGCCGAGGAGATTGCCGTACGCGATCGAATGCTTGCCAATGCGCGCAGAAAGATTCTGCTTTGCGACAGCAGTAAACTTGGACAAATCTCTCCTTTTTTGCAAGGAAATGTTCGCGATTTTGATTTTGTGGTCAGCGACGCCGACCTTTCTTCCATTTTTGACGAACCGGAGCCGGAGAAATATATTTTGGCGTAGGCGCTGAAAATGCGAAGGATAAAAAACGGTTGCGTTTAAATCTTGCATGTCGGCGCGAAAAATGGCGAAAAAAACTTGTTTGTTGGGCAAAAACGGAGCCTTTTTTCGCTTGACAACCCTTTTTCAGAATGTTATAATAAATATGAATATTCAGATCGGAGCACACCAATGAACCACACAATTGTTTGCAATACCATTCAAAATCTGGTCGACTACGCCGTCAAAAAAGGAATGGCGGAGGAGAGCGACCGCGTTTATCTTATCAATCTGCTCCTCGGGGAGCTGAAAATTGCCGATTTTACACCGGATGAGCCGGTGGCAAATCCACTTCCGCCGCTGGAATCTATGCTGAAAACGCTTTGCGATTCCGCCGTTGAAGCCGGATTGATTCCCGAAGATACCGTTACTTTGCGCGATTTGTTTGACACCAAGCTGATGGGAATTTTAACGCCCCGTCCCTCGCAGGTCATTGCTGAATTCAACGCGCGCTATGCAGTCTCTCCGCAGAAAGCGACTGATTATTTCTATCATCTTGCCAAGGATTCCGATTACATCCGCACCTACCGCGTCAAAAAAGACCTGAAATGGATCTATGAAGGAAAGTATGGTGCGCTGGATATCACTGTCAACCTTTCCAAACCTGAAAAGGATCCCAAAGCCATTGCCGCGGCAAAATTGCAAAAAGCAACCGGATATCCCAAATGTCTTCTTTGCCGGCAGAATGAAGGGTATGCCGGGGGCTTGACCCATCCGGCACGTCAGAATATTCGGTTGATTCCGCTCCGGATGAACGGTGAGGAATGGTTTTTGCAGTATTCTCCCTATGTTTATTACAACGAGCATTGCATTGCGCTTTCCGGCTCCCATAGTCCTATGAAGATCGACCGGAGCAGTTTTGTTAAGCTGTTGGATTTCGTTACCGTTTTTCCTCACTATTTTCTCGGCTCTAACGCTGACCTCCCCATTGTCGGCGGTTCCATTCTTTCGCATGACCATATGCAAGGCGGACGTTATACATTTGCCATGGAGCGCGCAAAAGTGGAAATTCCCCTTTCGTTCCGGGAGTATCCGGGCGTGCGCGCAGGAATTGTGTATTGGCCTCTTTCGGTCATTCGCCTGACGGGCGCCGATAAAAACAAACTCATTGATCTTGCCGACCGAATTCTGCTGGCATGGCGGAATTACAGCGATCCGGAGGCCATGATTTTTGCCGAGACCGACGGCGAGCCACACAATACGATCACGCCGATTGCACGCCGCCGCGGAGAGGATTATGAGCTGGATCTTGTCCTGCGCAACAATTTGACCACGCCGGAGCATCCGCTTGGACTTTATCATCCGCATGCGGACAAGCACAATATCAAAAAAGAGAATATCGGGCTGATTGAAGTGATGGGACTTGCCGTTCTGCCCGCTCGTCTTTCGCGCGAAATGGCGCTGTTGGGCGACGCTTTGGCGGAAGGAAAAGATATTTCCGCTGACGAAACGCTTGCCAAACACGCGGCGTGGGTTGAAAAATTCTGCAAAAATTATACGTTTACGAAAGAGAACGCCGCCGAAATTTTGCGAAAAGAGATCGGACGTACTTTTGAAGGAGTACTGGAGGACGCCGGCGTTTACCCATGTACCGAGGAGGGACGGAGCGCCTTCCTGCGATTTGTGAAAACCATTTGAATTCCATTTGTAAATTATCCGAAACCTATTTGTAAACTATTCGAAATCCATCTAAAACCATTTCAAATCCATCTAAATTCATCTAAATTCATCTAAAACCATCTGTAATCCATTTGGAAAGGAAACGGCGATGAAAAAGAATCTTCGTAATTGCATTGAGCACCCCACTTACGGCGAACGAGTCGATCTGTTCAATCCCGGGGATCCCGGCGTTGCGCAAACGGCAGGACTTCTGCCCGACATCAACCATGCAAAAACGGCTCTTTGGCGTTTTTCGGAGCGTACTTGCGTGCGTTTTCCGCTGAGCGCGCAGGCGTTTTCTGCGTTTCGGTTTTTCACCTTCTCCGTTTGGGCGGTCAGCGGCGCCGGCGGAACCTTTGTTCTGCGTTTGGAAAGCGACGAAACGCTGGGCGGAGAGAGCGGATATACCTGCCTTTTGCCCATCACGCACAACGGATGGAACGATTATCGCATTGAGCTTCCGTTTTCCGGTGTATCGGGCGAACCGCTCGGTTGGGATTTTATTCGCGCCGTTGTTTTGGATTGCCAAACGGGCGGACAAAGCAACCGGAAGGAAACGGTTCTTTCCATTGGGCAAATGTCTCTTTGGAAGGGAAATGCTCCCGGACTTTATACCAAACGTCCCGAACTGAAGGGCGCGGCGGTCTTTTCCAAAACAGGATCGTTTGCCATTGTCAATCGGACGCGCGTTCCTGTTTCGCCGGATGAAAATCTCTTTGCAAAACCGTTTGAGGAGAATGGCGTTCTTTGGTTGCCCATGGCGCCGATTGCCGCCGTTTTGGGCAGAAAAGCCAGCGCCGACGACCGCGCGCAAACCCTTCGATTTGTATATCATCGCAAAGCGTACAGCTTTGGCGCACAGCCGTTTTATATGGAAAACGGAATGCGCACGGAACTTCGTTTTCGTCCGCAATTCGTCAATGGAACGCTGTTTTTCCCAAGTGATTTTCTCTGTTCATTCTTCCATTGGCGGCAGACCTTCCGCGATGTGACCGGACTGATCATTCTTTCCAATCGCAAGGAGATTTTTGACCGCGAGCTGGAGGGACCGTTTATTCGGACGTTGAATGCCGAACTGACGCTTTCCAAGCCGAGCGGCAGACAAATGCTGGAGGATTTGCGCCGGCGCTGGGACGGTTCCTCCCGTGATCGACTGTTTTTGACGCAGGACGGGTGGATGGAGTTGCGCCGCGCCTGCAAGACCGATTCCTATGCCGCTGTTCTTTTTGGAAATTTGAAAGCGGCATATGGGAAACGATCGGAAACTTACCTTGCGAAACCGATTTTTGCAGTTTCAGAAGCACCTGTATTCGATAAAACGACTGTTTGCATGGCAACCGACCGCATCCTTTCTTTCGGCGCTCTTTGGCGTTTGACCGGGGATAAAGCGTTTGCAATTCGCGCCGCCGCCGAGGTTGAGGCGCTTTCCGGAATCGATTGGAAAACAAAAGAGGATCCTGCCGTTGCGGCGCTTGCCGCACTGGCGGTATCGCTTTATTACGACTGGAGTCGCGCAAGTGCCGACGAGGCGTTCAAAATGCGTATGGAGCGCGTGCTCCTGCGCGGATTTTTACGCCCGATTTTGGATTCCTACGGCGAAAAAACCATTCTTTGGCGTTCCTCGCCCGAAACCGCCGCGCGCGTTTACGAGGGATTGACCGCCGCCGCGTTCGTCCTTTCTGAGGCATTCCCGGAAACCACGATTCGCGCGCTGGAAAAGATTACCGTCGGAGTTCCGCATTATTGCGTTTCCTGTTATGCGCCGGACGGCGGGTTTGCCGAGGGCGCAAACGCATGGCAAAATTGCACCGCGGCTCTCACCGGGATTTTTGCCATGTTTACCTCCTGCTGCGGAAACACCTACGGAATGGACGCTCTGCCGGGATTTGCGCAAACTGCGTTGTTCGGAACGGTGATTGAAACGTCGAGCGGCGCGTGGGATCCGAAAAACAGTAGCAAGACCTGTTTGAACGCCTCATTTTTGCCGTGGTTTTCCGTTTTTGGCGACGATTTGCCGGCAAGATTGCGCAGGGAAGAGATTCTGTCAGGGAAAAAACGGTCGGATGTTTGGGATTTGATCTATTGGAGTGCGCAAGCAAAGAACACGGGATTGGCAAAATCCGAACTTCCGCCGGACGCCGTTTATCGCCGCGCAGGACTTGCCGTTTTGCGGTCGGGTTGGGACGAAAGTGCAATGATTCTTTCGCTTCACGGCGGATGCAATGCGTTTGACGGTATTTCCGACGCGGGCTCTTTCGCACTGGATAGCGAGGGTGAAACCTTCTTTACCGGCGCTTGCGCACTGTTTTCCGGAGGCGGCGACCAGAGCCGAATCGCCTCCGCTGCGCTTTTGCAGGCAAGAGGAGCCGCAGATCGCGCGTTTGCGGTTGTGGATACCGAAGAGATTGCAAAAACGATCAAGCGCGGAAAACGCGGCGTCTGCCTGCTTGCCGGACGGACTATTGCAGTTGTACAGGACGAATTGACCGTTTCGGAACCGATCGATTTCGTTTGGACAGCGTATACATCCGCAACGATCTTGAAATTGCGCCGCCGCTCGGTGATTTTGGAAAAGAACGGAAAGAAATTGATTTGCCGAATTGCCGGTGCCACCGCCCAATGGAAAGCCGAATCCGCTGTGGGAGACTTGACCAAACTGACCATTGCGCTTTCTGCGCAGGGTAAAGTACGACTTGCCGTTGCCTGCAAAGCGTTTTCCGAAGGCGACGATCCAAACGAAATATTCTATACGCCCGAACCCATCAGTAAATGGGGCGAATAAAGGCGAATAGAATTATAAAATCAAGGCGAACAGAATTATAAAATCAAAATTATAAAATCAAAAAGCGTCTGCCGGGCGGCAGACGCTTTTTTTATCCCATATCGCATTCAACGCGGCATTTTTCGGCTGTCAAAGGCAGGGTTAACCGCATAGAAATTCTTACAGTCGGCGTGTTCCTGCGCGCGGCGGAGCGCGTCACCGAAGCGCTGGTAGTGAACGACTTCGCGCTCGCGAAGGAAACGAATCGGGTCGGCAACATCCGGATCGTCAATCAGGCGCAAAAGATTGTCGTAGGTTACGCGCGCTTTCTGTTCGGCGGCAAGGTCTTCGTTCAGGTCGGCAAAAACATCTCCCTTAACGGCAAAACTGCGCGCGTTAAAGGGGGTTCCGTCAGCTCCTTGCGGATAAACGCCTACGGTGTGGTCGGTAAAGTAGGCGGCAAAGGGACTGTTGGCAATTTCTTCTTCGGTTAAATTGGCGGTCAGTTGGTGCAAAATTGCGCCGACAATCTCCAGGTGCGCCAGTTCCTCGGTGCCAACGTCGGTCAGAATGCCGGCAATATCACGGTAGGGCATGGAATAGCGTTGGTTGAGGTAGCGCATACTTGCGCTGAGTTCGCCGTCCGGTCCGCCCAGCTGAGAAATGATGACGCTTGCAAGGCGCGGATTGGGGCGTTTAATGCAAACGGGGTATTGCAGTTTTCTTTCGTAGATCCACATATCTTCAGGCTCCTTTCAGCAGTTTGCGGCGGTTTCCCAAGGCCAGGGGGTTTTTACCCAGTCCCAGCTTACGGTGCTTCTGTTACCGTCCGCTGTCAGGGGACCGACGGTTTTCTCATATTGTTCTACCAAGCGCGCGTGTTCGGAAAGCAGAGCGTGGTAAAATTCCAATGCCTGTCGATTTTCGGGATAGGCGTCTAAATAGAGGACGGTTTCTACCAGCGCGAAATCAACGGCGTCTATCTGACGGGAGAGCTCCGAGGGGCGAATTTGTCCGTTTGGTTGGTTTGTCATTATTCTATCTCCTTTCATCTGCCCGAAAGGGTTCTGCCCATAAAGGGTTTATCCAGCTCGGTGAAAAGCGTTCCTTTGCGGAGCGCTTCGCCGATGGGGTAGAGACCGCGCCACTGCTGAACAGGGGAATAGACCATGGCGAGCGAACAGGCTTCCATGCAGGGAGCGCCGCCGCGTGCTTCTTCCGCACCGGTTGCAGGAGTGGGAGCAGGGGAGGGGCGCTCGGGTGTTGTTTGGGGCGAGACACGCTCCATTGCAGGAACAACCGGCGGACGGAAGCCGTTTCTGCGCGCGCCGCCGAAGAGCATTCTGCCAAAGGTTTCGTCTCCGGAGCGATCGGTTCCGGGTTGCGAATGAGTTCGATCAAACATTCTGTTATCTCCTTTTCCAAATGCAATGATCATTTTTGAAATCAGGGGAATCCCCTTCGTTTCAGCATATGCGAGTTCGACAGAGTTTGACAAATCGCGTTTCAATTTGTCCCAAACGACTTTTTCTGAAAAATGACTTGACAGATTCCGGCGGATATGATAAACTGAAAGTGCCAAACAAATCGAATAAAGAAACAGAAATTTCAAAAGAGGGAATATTCTGTCTTTTTTTCGTGCACTCTAATATTATACGCGAATTCGGCAAAAGCGCAGATTCTGTGTAATATTAGGGTGTGTAAAGAATATTTTCCTCCTATGTTCGATTTGTTTGGCGACAATTGGAGTCTGCGTTTTTCGGTGCGTCGGCTTCGGTTGGCGCACTTTTTATTTATTAGGAGGAAAATTTTATGGAAATTCAACGAGTTGAAACGCAGGAGGCTACCGACAAGAATTTTTTTAAAGCAGTATTTCACATTTGTGTCGACGGAGAGAATACGGAATTATGGTTTGAAACTGATCAAAGGTATAAGGACGGCTTTTGCCAAGACAGAATTGACGGGATTGTGGCAATGATGTTGTTAAGATGTATGGCAAAGGGCGAGGACATCTTTTCAACAATTCCAATATCAGCTAAATTACATCACCAATTAACATCGCAGTTGATTCCGATTTTATCAACTTATTCAAAAGGTCAGTTAAAAGAAATTAAAATCAATGCGCCGTTAACGACGCAAATATATGACGGCGAAAGAATTGCCGGAACCGGTATGTCCGGCGGTGTTGATTCTTTGTATACTGTTATGAAGTATTCGGAAGAAGCGGTTGACGATCAGTTTCGTGTGAAATGTTTGTTGGTTGCACAAACCGATTCGATAGCGACGAAACACGAATATAGCGAACGGTATATTACAAACTGCAACCGTGCTATGGAATTTGCAAAAGAATATGGCTATTCTTGTTTGTGCGTTAACACAAATTTCAGAGATTTTTATGGCAGCGATCGTATTCAATACACAAGTGAAGATACTTTTATGATGTGTGGAATCGCGTTGCTTTTTTCAAAAATGTTCAATACCTATTATTTTTCCGGCGCACAATCAATTGATTATTTAACAATTGAACCTCCAAAAGCATCAGAAGCGTATAATCTTGTGACATTGCCGTTATTGTCTACGGAAAATCTAACTTTTTACTTGGGTGGATTTTGCGGAAGATTTCAAAAAGAACGGGAGCTTTCTCTATACGAACCTAGTTACAAATATCTAAACGTATGTTGGCATTATTCTGCTACAGAACGCATGAATTGCGGCGAGTGTGGAAAATGCAGAAGAACAATTTTGGCTTTTGACATAATTGGTTGCATGGATAAATACCGTAGTGTTTTTAATCTTGAAAACTATAATGAAAACAGAAATAGCATATTGGCAGACATCGTTGTAAGAGAGGATGATAAATATGGATTCCTCCAAGAATTATTTGATGCTGCAATAAGAAATGATTTTAAGTTTCCGGAGAAATCTCTCAAAATTGCAAAAGCAAGAACTAAACAACTGAAACGCGAGAAGACAAAGCAGAAATTAAAAGGAATGTTGAGGAAAATAAAGAGGTTGTTTGTAAAAAGCAAATAACGTAAAAAACATTTCAACCCCGGGGCGGCGTTTGCCGCCCCGGTTTTCGTGCAACCGAAAAAGAGCCGCCCACAGGCGGCTCTTTCACTTGATTTTTCATTCTTCCAATTGTTCCAATAGCGGCAAAATCCCGTCGAGCGATTCCACGCGCATCAGTTTTCCGCGCACCGCGGCAGAGCCGCGCAAACCGTGGGTGTACCATGCCAAATGCTTTCGCGCCTCGGCAATGCCGATTTTTTCGCCTTTTTCTTCCACCAGACGTTCGGCGTGCTCCAGGGCGACCGCCATTCGTTCGGCAAGCGTTGGCGGCGTATAGGGGCGACCTTCCAGCGCGGCGGCAATCTCGGCAAAAATCCAAGGGTTGCCCTGCGCGCCCCGCGCAACCATCACGCCGTCGCAATGCGTCTCGACCAGCATTTTCAAGGCGTCGGCGGCAGAGAAAATATCGCCGTTGCCCAAAACGGGAATCTTGACGGCTTCCTTTACGCGCGCAATCTCTTCCCAATCGGCGCTCGGCGCATACATCTGCTCGCGCGTCCTGCCGTGAACGCAGATCATCGAAGCCCCGGCGTCCTCCATGCGACGGGCAAATTCCACGGCGCAAAGGTGATCCCGATTCCAGCCGATCCGCATTTTCACGGTTATTGGCAGGGAGACCGCGCTTGTCATCGCCCGAACGATCTCTGCGGCGCGTTTCGGATCTTTTAGGAGCGCAGAGCCTTCGCCGTTGCCGACGATTTTTGCCATAGGACAGCCCATGTTGATGTCGATCGCCGATGGTGGAACCTCGCCGCACGCGCCGCGGTATTCGCCCGATTCCAAAAGACGCGCCGCCTCGGCAAGAAATTTGGGCTCCGATCCGAAAAGTTGTACCGCCATAGGCAATTCATCGCGCCGGACTGCGGCAAGCGGCGCGGTGCGCACACGGTTGGGGGTTGGGGAGCGGCGGCTGATTTGCTCGTAGCAAAGCGCTTTTGCCGAAACCATTTCGCTCACGGTGTATTCGGCGCCGAATCGCCGGGCAAGCGCACGGAACACGTAGTCGCTTACCCCTGCGAGCGGAGCCAGACAAAGTCCGTTCTGTAATTCCACCGCACCGAATTTCACCTTTGCCATACCTGCGCCCTCCCTTTCGTAAAATCAATTCATTTTATCATAAATCAACAGTAAATGCAAGCGCGAGAAAAAAGATTCCGGAAAAATAAAAAATCGTTCGCCTGATCTCGGCGCAAAATCCGATCCTTCGGCAGGGGATTTTCGGGCGGTATGGCGAAGTGCGTCGCAAAGAGCGCGGTGGGGTCAAAAGAAGGCGAGAAAAACCGGTTGCAAATCGTCCGGCGATATGCTATCATTTGAGAACACCGACCGAAAGGGGGAAGTTACATATGAAAATGGGAAAACAAATTGGATTGTTGGTGGTTGTCTCACTTTTTGCAATCGCCGTTGCCGTGGCGGTCGTATGGTTTGGAAATTCTACGGTGCAAACAAAAATTATCGTGCCGGAACAGCAAACGCCGCAGCAGAATGCCGGACAAACCCAGCAACCGGCAAATGAAAAAAAAGGAGATTCGGAAAATACATCCGACGAGCCGGCGACCGATAAACAGGAAGAACCCGAACCGGAAGAACCGACGCCGCCGGAAAACGAACTGCTTTACCAAAGTTTGGGGAACGGAAATTGTTGCGTGATCGGACCGGGCGGAGTGAAGGACGCCTGCGTGGTCATTCCGAAAGTCTCTCCGGCAGGAGAGCGCGTTACCAAAATTGCCTCGCGCGCCTTTTTCGGGTGTGAGTGGGTCACCGCTGTGCAAATTCCCGAAACGGTTCGCGAGATCGGTGCGCTTGCGTTCGCCGATTGCAAAAATTTGGTCTATATTTCGGTCAACGCGCAAAATCCGGTGTATTGTGACGCCGACGGTGTGTTGTATACGGTCGACAAACGGGTGCTTTTGCAATATCCGCCCATGCGCGTGGGAGATCCGCTGGTTCTTCCCGTAAGTGTGACCGCCATTTCGGAAATGGCGTTTTATGGTTGCAAAAATCTCAAATCGGTTGTATACGGCGGGAGCGGCGAGGATTGGGAGCGGATTGAAATCGGGTCGCGAAACTATGATTTGTTCGCCTCGGCAATTCGGTTTGGAACAACAAGCGAATAAAAATCAGGGGACTTTCACAAAGGCGTGAAAGTCCCCCTTTTTAGGGAAATCGGGCGATTAGATCAGATGATAGCGGTCGGCGATTGGCTCGGTCGAGGCAGGAATCATCCGGCGGATCTCGGCGAGTCCGGCAAGATACCGGGAGTAGTACTGCTTGGAAAGTTCCGTATCTTCGTCAATCACCAAAAGAGAGGCGAGCGCAAAGGGAACAATGCCGAGGAAAACATCCGAGAGCGGAAAACTGCCGGTCAGATCGTGCAGTTTTGTATCGGGGATCCAGGTGCTCTCCGGAAGCCCGTTTACCTGCCGCCAGATTTTGTCGAGCGGAATGCATTGATTGTAAATCAATGCCAAAAGGCTAACGGCGCGAACGGAATAGTCTCCGCTTGCAGAAAGAGGCAATTCTCCGCTGACGCTGATTGCCGATTGAATAATATCGTCATGCGTCATATAAAGAAACCCTTAAATCATCATTCGATGGAAAGATCAAGTACGCAGATTTCGTTCGGGTAAACGATTTTTGCGCCATAAAGGTGCAAGCCTTTTACCGCGTCCGCAAAACGAGATTCAGGGCGATATGCCTCAATTTCGGAAATTTGTTCCGCAAAAGCGATTGCACGGCGAGAACGTGCATAGCAGTAGTGGTGATTTGCCGAGGCGCCTTCGTGAATATAAATGTTGTTTGTAACAAAGACTTTGCAACCTGCAATTTTTCCAATGCAGCCGTTTTCAAAAATATCCGCACTGTCGGAGCTCAGACTGATCTCCTTTTTGAGCAGCTCTTCCGCAGCTTTGGGAGTAATTTCAAAAACAATGTCGTTCACATCGGTAACACCGCTCTTCATCAGCATGGTGCGTGCTTCCAAGAATGGGTGCAGAATACTTGAGTAGTCATTGTTGATAATATCGCAGTAAACGCGATTTTCCACCTGATCGTAGAGCGAATAGATGTACTGATCGGCTTCTTTCGCCAGCGCGGCGGCAGCGTTTTTCATGGCGGCTTCCATCAGCCCGGGAACCGCCTGTGCATGGTCGATGTCATCCAGTTGGAAATTGAAGTATTTCGCGCGGTCGACAACCAACTCCAAAGTGGTGCCGTCCAAGCTTTCCGGAGAAGACATATCGCAGTTCGGGGTGTAGTCGGAAACGGAAATATCTCCAACGTTCAGAATCTTCACACGGCTGCCTTTTTTCTTGATTTCACCCTCGTATTCACGAGAGCAGTTTGCAACGCCGACGTATTTTTCATCCAGTGCTTTTTGGAGCGTTTCGCTCCAAACGGTAGGAATAAAGTTTTGAACAGACATAGTAAAAAATCCTTTCTTTTGTAAAAAAATAGTTTATTAGTGCCATTTCGGCATGGAAAGTAAAATTTGACGGTACTGCTTCCGCACTTCGGTGGGGGTCATGTTTCGTACTTCGGCAGGCGAGAGAAATCCGACCGAATCGCCTTCGGCAGAGCCGCTGGAACGCGCACGGTTCGCGGCGTTTGCCGACTCGGCAATTTTTGCAAGTCGCTGGGAGCGGCGTTCATTCAGCGCATAAGCGGCGGCAAGCGGAACACCGCGTTGTATGTCGGAGAGAACTACGTCCGGCAGTGCGGAAAGTGATGCGTCCGGGAAAAGGTCGCGAAATTCTTCCAGCTCAGCTTCTTGTTCGATCAGCGCTTTGCGCGATGAGCGGATTTCTTCGCGCAGGCGGTTTAATTCTTCCCGGAGCTGCCCCAGTTCTTGCGGATCAAACCGATCAGCAGGCGGATCAGCCGGTAAAGTTCGGTCAGGCTGATTGTCAGTTTGAAGAGGGTCTTCCAAAACGGACTTTTCTTCGGTTGCATGCGGTTCGACTGTTTCTGTTTTTGTTCCGGCACCGGATTCTGTTTCTGTTTTTGTTCCGGCTCCGGATTCTGTTCCGGCTCCGGATTCTGTTTCTGTTTTTGTTCCGGCTCCGGATTCTGTTCCGGGTTTTGCTCCGGCTCCGGATTCTGTTCCGGCTCCGGGTTCGGCTCCGGGTTCGGCTCCGGCTCTTCTTCCGGATTCTTGTTCGGGGTTTCGTTTAAATCCTTGTTCAAAATCGGATCCTCCTTCCGGTATTGATTTTGCAGTTGTTTTTTTTGATTTTGTTTTTCCTTTCGCAGTTTTTTCCGGTTCTTCCGCGCTCGGTGGATTTTTCGCAGGGTCCACTTCAGGCGGATTCGAAAGGGGGTTAAGGAATTGCTCATTCAAGGTCCACCTCTCCTCCTTCCGTATTGAGTTCTGAAATCAACGCAGCGCGCTCGGGAATACAACCGTCGGGCAAGGCTTGCAGGTATTGTTGGGCCGAAATATGACCACCGGAGAGCAGATTGCCCAAAAGGGCGACCGTTGCCGAGATTGAGAAGGTTGAATTATCCGAGTAGGTTGCATGGGCGCGTAAAATTTCCTCCGAGAGCAGACGGTAATCGGGGCGGCAGGCAATAACGCCGGCTTCGGTTTCCACGGGGAGAAGCCGTTCTGCGGGGAAATAGGCGCAAAGCATATCCGCCCAAATCGTTGCAACTTCGCCGAGCGCACGGGAGAAACGCGCCGAGACTTGGCGCAGAGCGACCATGGAAGCTTCGCGAAGCGCGAGAATGGCGCTGGTATTGTTTGCGCGTTCGTCGCCCAAAGCCGAATCGGTTGCGCCCATCAAATTTTTGGTGGTGTTTACCACATTGTTGATCAGATCGAGATATCCCGGCTCCAATTGACCAACGCCAACAACCGAAACCGCGTCTGCAACGGTACCGCCGCCAACTGCGGCAATGGCTTCTCCCACCTCGTTGGACCATTCCGGAATACGGGATTTGTCGTAAACGACTTTGGAGAACGCCGTGTCGTTCATGTGCTTCATGACCAAAGCATAAGCCGAGTTGAGGTATTTTTGGTTGGGAATCAGTTCGGTAATCGGCGAGGAGCCGTGGTAGGAGCCTTTGCGCGGTAGCCAGTTGAAAAGAACGACCGGATAGTAACGCAGACCGGTCATTGCGCGGCGGATCACGCAATAATGGGTGGACTTTTCAAACACGACTTTTCCGTTCTCGCGGAAAAACCGGATCAAATAGGTTGCTTTATCCGATCCCTCGCGTTCGGGGATAGAGAGATCTCCGTCGTCCGGCTGGATTTTCTCCGCCATGGCTTCCTCAACGCCGGCTTCCAGCGCTTCGCGGCGCAAATCGATTACCGGCGCGCGGCCGGAAAGCATAATGTAGTCCTGCGATTGAATGTCCGGGTTGTTGACATCGCAAAGAAAGAGATTCGCTCCGTCTACAACATCGGTGCGGATCTCGCCCGAAAAAGGCTGACCGCTGTTGACCGACGAATCCCACCAACAATAGAATACACCGTCGCCGGAAACGGCGGCATTCAACAGCGCGCGGTTTGCAATTTCCCCCATATAGTCGGTTTTCCAGCGGTATGCGGCGTATTGCTCCAAAAGCCGAAGTCCGTCGGAAACATTTTTTTGAAGAGCCGAAGAATCAAGGTAGGGAAGCTTTTCGTCGGTATAGCGAATCGTAATATTTTGCGGAGAGATCGCACCGACCAGATAATCCACGATCCGTCGGGTTACATTAAAAACGGGATGGGGGAGATCGCGGTCATATCCGTCCCATTGTTCTCCGCGGTAGAACCGCTCATTTTTGCGGTTGGTTTCGTAGAGATTGATTTTTCGGTTGTACTCCAGCCCGGATTCATATAAAGACCAGGCAGGCGTGATTGAATCGTTCATAAAATGGTGATGCCTTTCTGCAAGATGGTTTTTGAGAGATATAAGATGTTTCCTGAGAAATATAAGATGATCACTAAGAAATATAAGATGATTTCCGAGGAACACCAAACGTCAAACAATGCGTGTCAGGGATTGGCAAGCATCGAAAGACGATAGATTCGGGCGGCGGAATCTCCGGTCACATTGAACACAAACCGCAAAAAGCGAAACCGTCCCATATTCATGCTGTATTCAAAATACAAAGGAACGTCGGTTTGCCTGTTAACGACCGAGCAAGGTCGGCTCCGACTGTCGGTTTGCGTAATGATAATCAACTGTTGACCGCCCGTATCGGCACAAACAGTTGTCCGAATGGCTCTTTTGAAGTCCTCCGGCGAAGAAAAGGCGAGGTACTGACTGTAATAATTTGCCGTCACCGGCTCTCCGCTGTCAGAATAGGAGGTTTCATCGGGAACGAGAAGCGCTCCGTTCATCGTCCCGAATCCAATCGTGCCGTCCAGCTCAAAAAATCCGGTAATGTAGAGATTGCTAAAGCAGTACCATTCTTTTTGGTCGCGCTTGTAAACCCATACCAGCCCCTCGTCGGCTTCGGTCGGATCGCGCATCCAAAGTTCGCTTCGTCCCGGGAACCAGGCAAGAATACCGTTTTGTAAAACGGAAGGCGGCAAAAGCTCAATTATTTCTTGGGAGAGTGATTCGGAAAGACAAATATCCGATTCGCCGGAAGGAAAGCGCAGTTCAAAAATTCCGCTGTTCTGAATGGTAACGGGATGGTTGCCGCAAAGCGTCCATCCGCCGGGCGAAGAGCAGCCAACGCCGCCTTCCAAGGGATAGGAGATCAGTTTATCGCCCGAAAATTCAAGTGCCCATGCAAAACGATCGTTCAAAGCGATAATACGGTTGCGGTCGCGAAAAACAGCGTGAATTGGATGCGCGGAATCGGTAAGAGAAAAAATATTTTCCAAAGGGAAATAAAGGGGTTCTTCAACGGTTGAGAAAACGCGATTGCATTCTTTCATCATTTCATTGCTTACGGGAGCGGAATAGGCGATTTGCTGTTGACTTGTCCCTCCGTAAAGCAGGACGATAGAGCGGTTTGCGTCGGCAACTAAGAGAGATCCGGCAAGACCGGCAATCGAGCTGCGATGATTGTATGTCGAGGGAAGCGTCAGAGCAACCGAGAGTATTCCGTGGGCATGTTGCTGCGGAATCGAAAAGGAGGTTGATCCCGGAACATAGGAATTGGGCGTAATTGCAACGCCGTCTACTTCCACGCGATCAAGCGAGAGGGCGCCGAAGGGCAACCGAAAAGTCGTCGCATTCACACTGTTGTCATACCGAATCCGAATCCTGGTACAGAGCGCGTTAAACGGTTCGTTTACCGGTCCCATGTTTGAAGGGCTCCAGCAATCGCCGTAAAGAGGCGCATAGCCGAGCGCAGGGACGAAAGAGTTGGATGCGGAAGCGGATAAAGTGGTAAAACGGTAAATATTGTTTCCGTCAAACAAATAAAGCGTTCCGCCAAAGGGCATAAAGGAAACGTTTCCGGTTGGGGAACCGGGCAGCTGCTGCCGCAAGGTCGGTTCGCTTTGTCCGTCCAGTTTGATATAGACATTTGCCCCGGCAACAATAATCAAATAATCAACTCCATGGAGCGCTCCATGCCATACGCCGCGAATCGTCATTCCGAAATCATAAAGCGTTTTGGTACCTGTTCGCTTTTCCAGAGAACCGTCCGAGGAAATGCGAAAATTCCGCATTTCGGAAGCGCTTGCCCCGGTCAGTGCCGAAGTACGACGAATTCCGCCGAAACGGGTAATGGTAATTTTTTCGCTTGCTTTTTCGGGCTTGATTTTTGCCATACTTTTTTCTCCTTTCTTTAGGATTTTGAGAGGACAGTCGCCGACGCACGGAAGAAAAGCCGGTACACGGAAGAAAATCGGCGCTGTCCGGAGGATTTTATAACCGATGGCGGCGGTTATAAAAGTCCTCTTTTGGGAGGGGAAAGAAAATGAAAGTTTCGGTCGGGAATTTCCTCGGCACAATAGTTTGCGTATCGGCTCATCGCGGCGTAGCGCAAAGCCTCGGGGGCATGCGTGACCGCGTGGGGTTCGCCCGAAGCGTCTTCCGGCGTGCCTGCGTCGCAAAGAAGAGCCGGCAAACAGCGAATCAGCTCCCGGCAATCGGCGCTGACGCGCAGATACGGACCTTCCCCCGGCGAAAGATATTGCCGAAGGATTCTCCAGCCGGGAACACGGCGGTTATCGGCGGCGGACATGGGCGGCATTCCGGGAACCGCCTGCATGATTTCAAAACCGCTTCTGCCGGTGTCCTGCCGGCGGTTCCAAAGGTCGGGGGAGGCGACCACGTATTCAACGGCTTGTCCGCGGCAAAGTTCCGAGACCGCCAAACCTGCGTCGCGCAAGGTCAGCCCCGGGCGGCAGACCTCCCGAAGAACAAACAGATTTCCGAATTCATCCACACCAAGAAGCAGAGCTGCCAGCATATCGAACCCGTAGTCCAAAGCCGCAAAACGGCGAATTTCGACAGGTATTTCGGTTGGTGAAATAACGTGAACATCTGTTTGAAATTCGGGAAAAAACTGTCCCTCAAAAACGTCCCATCTGCCTTCCAGCCATGCCTCGCGGAGCTTTTTGGGCAGACTTTCCAGCTGTCGGATATAGTCGGGATCGGCTTTTTGGAGGACGGGGTTGTCCCAAACGCGCGCCGGAATAAAGCGGTAGTCATCGGGGTTTTCGTTGGAGTGAAACGAACGGTCAACAAACAGCCGCTTGACCCATGCGTGCCCAACGCCGCCGGGATTGCAGGTCAAATACATTCTTCGGGGAAAGTCATGAGCGCCTCGCAGACAGGCCTTAAAAATAGAAAACTGATATTCGCTCAGTTGCGTTGCCTCGTCGATGGCGATAATGTCAAATTCCTGCCCCTGATACCGCAAAACGTCGCGGTCAGCCGAGCAAAAGCCGAGAGTGATTGAACTGCCGTTTGGGAGCGTGAGCCGCTTTTCGCTCTCGTGCCAAAGGAGAGCGCCGCCGTATTCGGAAAGAAGAGGAAGAAGATGGTTTTGCCGAAGCTCTCCAAAGGAGCGCCGCACCAAAAGACAGCGAATACCGGGGTAGCGCAGGCAAAGCCCCATCAGCTTGCGCCGGAGCGCCCAGGATTTTCCGCCCCCACGCGCGCCGCCGTAGGCGGTGTAGCGCGCTTTCGAGGCAAAAAACTTCTTTTGCTGATCGTTGGGAACGCCCGGAACGCGCAAAATTTTGCAGTCCGGCGCCCTCATTCTCCGTCCTCGGCAATGTCGTGCTCAAACACCAGCCGCACCTCGCCGCAGTCTGCCGACGAGGAGCCGCCGGCTTGCTTTTCGCCGTAGGAGAGCCGCCGCTTCAGATACGCCCCAACGACCGTCGGGGAGAGGATCGGCGAGTTGAGCGCTTCGTCTTCCATCACGGTAATAAGATAGTCCACCGCTTCGGGATTGGAAAGGCGCAGGTTTTCAAGGGATTCCATACCGTAACCCATCCAGCGGCAAAAGCCGGCAAGATTGGGGAACCGACCGCCCTTTTTCTCCTCCGCCTTCCGGCAGAATTTCAGGTAACGGCCGATCAGCTTCGGGAGCCGACCGGATTCTGCCGCATGTTCCAAACTTTCGGGAATTTTCTTTTTCGGCATTCGTTGCTTTCTCCTTTCTTTCCAAAATTGCCGGAGTTTTCCTTCCGTGCAAACGCATTCTACCCCAATTCTTTGTGCCAAACCGTGCCATTTGTGCCACTTTGTGCCATCTTTCGCACAATCTTCGTCGCATTTCGGTGTTGCTCCTGCTCGTCCGGCTCGGCGTACGTAATGTACGCCGTCGCCTTGCCTCGTGCGGTGCGCCTTGAACTGCTTGAACCTTGTGCGAAAGCACGTTTTGGAAGGGAAGAGGAATATGCAGAGGGGCGGGAGGACTTTCTTGAAAGAAAGAACCTCCCGCCCCCTGCACCACCACCCACCAAAAGAACTTGACCATTTTTGAAAGTGGTTCTGCTCATTTCTGATGAAAGGATAGAAAGCAAAGCAATTTTTGCAAAAAAATAACCGGAGAGAGGGGCTCTCTTTCCGGCTACTACATCATTTTTTTATTGGTTTTCGCTTATTTCCGGGATATAAGTTGCAATTTCGGATAAATCGCAATTCAAAATCGTGCAAAGTGCGTTCAGCGTGTAGGTGTTGACGTTTTCATTTTTGCGAAGGCGATCCAATTGACCTGTGCTGATCCCATATTGATGAATAAGTTTATATTGTGAAATCCCTTTTTTTCGTAAGGTTTCCCACAATTTTGTATAAACAATCATATTATAACCTTCTCTTTTTTTGATAGTTCCATTATAAAATGATGTTTAATACTTGACAATTGCCCGTATTCGGGCTATAATGGTAAATGAGTTTGAATAAAGCTCAAAAAAGAAAAAAGGAGAGAAACAAATGATGAGAAAATTTATTAACATTGCAATTTTGCTGATCGTTGTAATTATGCTCTTTTCGGCGTGCGGAAATGTTGTTTCTGAAAAATCTCGCACTACTGACGGGAAAGAAAACATGAAAATAGAACATATTGATTACTTAGGTATTGGAACTTACAGTAGTCATATCGTTGTAAGCGGTTATCCTGCATATATATATCGAGTGTCAGGCGCTTCAATTGATGAATTTTCACCTTGGTATAATTCAAATCTTGATACATTTGTTCCAAGCGATGTTTATTATGTGGTTAGTACATCAAAAAGCAATATAGACGAAGAAATTTCTTTTTCTATTCAAGGGGCTTCCCTAAAGGGATTTGTAAAAGCGATTGAAGAATTTACAATCCAAAAAGAAGATAAAGGGGAAACATTTATTATCTCTTATTACAGCAGTTCTTCTTATGCTTCGGCATTTAAGAGCAAAGAAGATGCGGAAAAGCAGATAAAAAATACAAAGAGA
This sequence comes from Oscillospiraceae bacterium, assembly GCA_015063325.1. Taxonomy (GTDB): domain Bacteria; phylum Bacillota; class Clostridia; order Oscillospirales; family CAG-272; genus UMGS1865. Next base: position 89,081 of record SVUK01000004.1, read on the forward strand.
ACAGTGGAAATATCAAAAGAGAATGTGATTATTTTTTACGAATAATAAATTTCAAGTTTTTAGAAATGGGGAGAGCGCGAGAGGGGAGAAACCTTTTCCCAAAAAGGTTTCTCCCCTCTCGCGGTCTTCTTCCTTCTCACTTCTCAAACCCCTGCACAAACCCACTTACATCTGCCGAGCAGATGTCGCCGCCGATGACGCGGTTACGATAGACGAGGACGTTTGCAAGAACGGTTCCGTCGTAGTCGGGATAGTTGGTGATGGTGAAGGTGTAGCGCGTTACGTCCTTGCCCATATATTTGGAAAGGTCGAGCCCCTGCGATTTTTGAAGCTCGTTGTAGGCGGCATAGATCTTGTCAAATTCGGAAGGAATGGTCACCGTTTGCACCTCGGTCGGCTCGGCGTCCACCGTCCAGCCGAATTGGGCAAGGAAGTTGGCGGCGTCGCCGGAGGAGCGTACTTTGTCGTAGGAATACTGCGCCGTTTGATCGGCGGCGGTCTGCGAAACGGTGCCGGACGTGTAGGTGGGAACAAAGGCGATCAGCGCAATGAGAACGGTCAGGGCAACGCAAACAACGCCAACCAGTTTCAGGGTATTGGCGCGAAGAGAATAGATAAACATAAAAACGCCTCCGGATTTCGATATCGTAGTGTTAAACGATATGAAAGCCGGAGGCATTTTATGCCAAATGGCGGATTTTAATATTGTCTGCCCCAAATAAGCATATGTTTTGCAGGTTTTCCGCAGCAAACGCAAACGTCGGAAAGGTGATCCTCATGTTCGGGAATGCAACGGGATTTCACGCCGCCCGTCGCGTCCTTGATCTTCTCCTCGCATTCGGTTTCGCCGCACCACATGGCGCGAATGAAACCGGATTTGTTTTGGGCAATGTCCAAAAATTCCTCGTAGGAGTGCGCGTCGTAGGTGCGGGCGCGCTGATTTTCCAGGGCACGGTTGTAAAGCTCGTCGTGCACCGATTTGAGCGCTTCTTCCACAGCTTCCGCAATGCCGTCCAGCGAGACGAACTTCTTTTCGCGGGAAACGCGGCTGACCAACACGCAGGAGTTGTTTTCAATGTCGCGCGGACCAATCTCCAGGCGGAGCGGAACGCCTTTCATTTCGTACTGGCTGAACTTCCAGCCGGTGGAGTAGTCGCTGTCGTCCAGCTTGACGCGGAACTTTTTGGCAAGCAGATCTCGCAGCTCGGCGGCTTTCTCCAAAACGCCCTCTTTGTGCTGCGCAACCGGAATGATGGCAACCTGAATGGGCGCAACGGCAGGGGGAAGAATCAGACCGTTGTCGTCGCCGTGGGTCATGATGATGGCGCCGATCATACGGGTAGAAACGCCCCAGGAGGTCTGGAACGGGTAGCGCACGGTGTTGTCACGGCCGGTAAATGTAATATCAAACGCTCTTGCAAAACCGTCGCCGAAGAAATGCGAGGTGCCGCCCTGAAGGGCAACGCCGTTGTGCATCATCGGCTCAATGGTGTAGGTTTCCACCGCGCCGGCAAACTTTTCCTTTTCGGTTTTCTGACCGGTATAGGCAGGAATGGCAAGCGATTCAGCGTAAAAATCGCGGTAAACGTCCAACATCCGGCGCGTCTCCTCGCGCGCTTCCTCCTCGGTTTCGTGCATGGTGTGACCTTCCTGCCACAGGAACTCGGAAGTCCGCAGGAAGGGACGGGTAGTCTTCTCCCAGCGAACCACGTTGCACCATTGATTGTAGAGCTTGGGCAGGTCGCGGTAGGATTGAATCACGTTGCGAAAATGCTCGCAGAAAAGGGTTTCGGAGGTCGGGCGAACGCAAAGACGTTCGGCAAGCTGATTTTCGCCGCCAACCGTCACCCAAGCGCATTCGGGCGCAAAACCTTCCACGTGGTCTTTCTCTTTCTGCAAAAGACTTTCGGGAATAAACATCGGCATATAGACGTTTTCGTGTCCCAACGCCTTAAACCGGGCGTCCAGATCACGCTGGATCGCCTCCCAAATGGCGTATCCGTAGGGGCGGATGACCATGCAGCCCTTTACGCCGGAATAGTCGGCGAGCTCGGCTTTTTTCACAACGTCGGTGTACCATTGGGCAAAATCCACGTCCATCGACGTGATCTGCTCCACCATTTTTTCATTCTTTGCCATGGTAAAAAATCCTTTCAAATTGGCTTACCATAATATTATAATCCCCCTGCGGCGTTTTGTCAAGAGCCGAAGGGGGAAACGAAGGGGAAGTTTTTGAAAAGAATTCACCTTACCGTTGCGCGCCGCGGAGCGCGTTCTTTTTCTTCTTCGCGTGCGACGGCGCGATATTTTTTCGCAATGGCATAGGCGGCTGCTTTTCCGCAGGCGGCGGCAATGGGAAGCCCTCCCGGCGCGCGTTGCCATTGGCAGGAAAAGGTCAGGTTTTCCAAGCCGGGGACCCTACCGTCCACCATTGTGGGTAATGTGCCGGCACCAAAGAAAAAGCTCATAAACGAGCCGATCTCGGCGCCTGTAAAGCGGCGGTAGGTTGCCGGGGTCCAAACGTCCAGGCAGTAACTGCGCCCTTCCAAAGAGGGAAATTTCTGCAAAATTAAGTCAAAAACCAGCGTGGCAAATTCCTGCTTTTTTTGATGGTAGGCAACGGGATCTTTGGAAAGGGTAATTGCCCGGCGCGCGGCGTCCTCAGTGCAGGGCAACATCGCTTGTAAAACCGTTTTTCCGGCAGGCGCGGCAGAAGGATCGTGAGAAAATTCGCGCAAAAGTATCGTTTTGGAACCCAGCCGGAAGGCAAGGGTGGGCGAAAGCTCCCAAACGTAGTCGCCGCGGAAGGGAAGCGCTTCACGGTCGCAGGCAAAAGCACATTGAAAGGCGGAAAACCGGGAGAGACGAGGATGGTGATATTGTTTTGTAAAGGCTTTGGACATGGGCAGACCCAAAAGTTTCGGGAAGGCGACCGCAGGATCAATGGTAAGAACGATTTCGTCGGCGTGCGCCGAAGTTCCGTCAGAAAAACGAACGCCGGCGGCGCGTCCGTCCTCGCAGTCAATGCAGGCGGCTTCCTTATTCAATAAAAGTTTGCCGCCAAGATCACGGAACCGTTCCACCATGCGGTTTGCCATCGGAATGGAACCGCCGATGGGAAGATCGGCATTTCCGCCGCAAAAATGCGCCATGACAAACAACAGCGCAAGTGACGAGATTTCCTCCGAAAGAAACGAGGTCAAAAACGAGCGAATCAGCGGATGCCGAAACTTTGAGGCAAGCTCGCCCGTTGTCAAGTTGTAGTCGCGCAAAAGCGGAAAAGCGCCAAATAGGAGGGCGGAAGGCGTCAAACCGCGGTTTTTTCGGGGACCGCCGATTCCGCTTGCATTTTGCAGAGTGCGAACCGCGCGAGAAAGCCGACGGATCTCTCGCTTGTCGCAAGGGGAAAGAGAAAGCATATCGCGCTCCACGCGGTTCCAGTCGCGGTAAAGCGAAAGCGTCAGTCCGTCACATTCGCAGGTGTAAAGCGATTCGGGGCGCCAAACCGGAATGTTGTCTCCTAAAGCGCCAAGATCGTCCCACATCTCATAAAGGGGAGAAGATGGGTTTGTGCCGGTCAGCCAGTGAATGCAGTTGTCAATCAAAAAATCGCCGCGCCGCCAGCCGGTCAAATTGCCGCCGGGCGTGGGGAGCTTTTCACAAATCACGGCGCGGTGCCCCAGCTTTTGTGCGTAAATACCGGCGGAAAGACCCGAAACGCCGCCGCCGATGATGAGAAGATCAGCCATAATGAAATCCTTTCCTTTTTTTCTTTTCATTTTTCGGTAGTTTTTCCGAAAAAATGCAAGAATATGCAAGCAAAATTGAAATTTTTATTTTTGAAAAAATGCAGAAAAGGGGTACGTATGAATTGTATATATTCATATATTTATGAATAATAAGAAAGAACATAGTAATACTTAACCGGGGTAGAATTTGCAAAAAAACAGCAAAAATAAGTACAAATTATACAAAAACAGTTCTTTAAAACTGTGTTTTCTGTTCAAAACAGAAAAATCAAAAAATATTCAAAAAAGCACTTGACAAATGGATATTTATGCGCTATAATGGCAACATCACAGGAACAGAGCACGGGAAAAGCGAACCCCGGAATCCGATCCCGTGCAAAAAACAAATTCCAATAATGGAGGAAACAACAATGAAAAAACTTCTCTCTCTCACACTGGCAGTGCTGATGATCGTTGCCTGCCTCGCCGCATTCGCGTCCTGCGGACAGAAAACAACGACTGTTTATGTTGCCAAAGCAATTGAAGGCGTTGAAGTCGAGCGCTACGGCTATTGCATCTCCAAAACTGCTTCCAACCATGATGCCATTTTGGCAGCAATCAATGCAGTCATCTCTGAAACTGATATTGATGCAGTTGTTACTTATTATACCGCAGTTTCCAACGGCGAAACTCCGACCAACTCCATTGCAACCGTAGATTTGAGCGACAATACGAACGGAACGCTTGATATCTACACCTGCTCCGGCTTTGAACCGTATGAGTTTATTGATAATGACGGTTCGACTGTAATCGGCGTGGACATTTACCTTATGCAACTGGTAGCTGAAAAGCTGAATATGACAATTAACGTTCAGGATGTGGACTTTGACGGAATCGTCGGTTCGATTGCAGTAAAAGATAACGCAATTGGAGCCGCAGGTATTACTATTAACGAAGACAGAAAGAAAAATGTAGATTTTTCGGATCCTTATTTCTCTTCTCTCCAGTACATTATCAGCAAGGATAGCGAGAGCTTTACCAGCCTTTCAAACCTCGCCGGCAAAAAGATCGGCGTTCAAAAAGGCACGACCGGTTGCATGATGGTTACCGAGGCAATTGAGAACGGCGTTTTGAAAGGAACGGGTGCTACTGTAGTCGAATATGATACCGGTGCAGTTGCATTCACCGCCATGAAACAAGGCAAGTGTGATTTCGTTGTAATCGACGAGTTGCCCGCACAAAAGCTGGTAAAATAATCATTTTCGAATGATGTAAGAAGGCAGGGTGATATGCCCTGCCTTCCTTTCGGAGGATAAGAGTGGATAATTTTTTTGAAAAATTCTATGAGGCAGTCATTATTCAAGACCGCTGGAAATGGTATTTGTCCGGTCTTGGAAAAACGCTGCTCATTTCTTTGGGTGCAATTGCAATCGGCGTCTTCCTCGGCATTTTGGTTGCATTGATTACTTATATCAATAAAAAGTTTGGAAAGTTTAAAATTCTCCGGCAAATCTGCAATGTGTATCTTGCAATTTTCCGGGGTACTCCTGTTTATGTCCAGTTGCTTATCATGTATCTCATCGTGCTGGTCAACTCCCCAACGCTTTGGACGGCGATTTTGACGTTTGGTATCAATTCCGGCGCTTACGTGGCAGAAATTATCCGAAGCGGACTGGAAAGTGTTGACGGAGGGCAATTGGAGGCAGGAAGTGCGCTTGGTTTAAACCGCTTCAAGGTTATGATCAGAATTGTACTTCCGCAGGGTTTCCGAGTTGCTCTTCCGCCGCTTTGCAACGAGTTCATTGCGCTGATCAAAGAGACTTCGATTGTCGGAACGATCGGCGAGGTCGATTTGACGAAGGTTGCGGCAAGAATTGTGGCACGAACCTATGAGCCGTTTGTTCCGTATATTATGATTGCACTTATGTATCTTGTGATTGTGATTGTACTGACAAAACTGCTCAAGCTTCTCGAAAGGAGGCTCGCTCGAAGTGACAGATAATCGTTCATCATCTAACTTGATTTGGTATGATCCGGATGCCAAAAAGGATTCTCTTTTGCAAATTTGCGGTTTGTATAAGAACTTTAAAAAATTAAGTGTGCTAAAGGGTGTTTCATGCAACATTAAAAAGGGAGAAAAAGTTGTTATTCTCGGACCATCCGGCAGTGGAAAATCCACCTGTTTGCGTTGCATGAATCTGCTTGAAACACCAACTTACGGGGAAATTTGGTTTGAAGGCAAGCTTTTGACGCCGGTTGATCCGTATCTTCATGCCGAGATTATAAGGAAGTCCAAAACCTATCAAACGCTTGCCGCAAAAAACAACGGCAAAAACGATTTTGAAATTCTCAAAGAAATCAAGGAAAACGACCTTTTGAAATTGCATGGAGAAGGCGGCGATTACAAAAAAGCAATCAAAGAATTCTATAAAAACAACGCGAAAAATGTCAACCTTGCAAGACAAAAGATCGGCATGGTGTTCCAGCATTTCAATTTGTTTAACAACTATACCGTGCTTGGAAATCTGACGCTTGCGCCGGTTGAATTAAAGCTGAAAACAAAAGCCGAAGCCGAGAAAAAAGCCATGGAACTTTTGCGCCGCATCGGTCTTGAGGACAAAGCGCAGGTTTATCCCTCCACGCTTTCTGGCGGACAAAAACAACGCGTTGCCATTGTCAGAAGTCTGATGATGGATCCGGACGTCATGCTGTTTGACGAGCCGACCTCGGCGCTTGATCCCGAAATGGTGGGCGAGGTGCTGGATCTGATCCGTGAACTTGCCGATGAGGGGATGACGGTGGTCATCGTCACGCACGAGATGGGTTTTGCGCGTGAGGTTGCCGACCGGGTGCTCTTTATGGACGGCGGTGTGATCGCCGAGGAGGGCAATCCGAAGGAATTGTTCGCCAACCCCAAAAATCCGAGAACCAAAGAGTTTTTAAGCAAAGTCCTTTGATTTACTCGGCATAAAGTGAAAAAACGACGGTTTTGTTTTGAAAAACCGTCGTTTTTTCTTGATTTCGGGAAAAATCGCTTGATTTTCCAAAAATAAGTTGGTATAATATAGCATGGAAAGATATGAGTATTTTTTTCTTAAAAAATTAGGAAAGGAACTTTTTAACATGGCAAACAAGATCCCGAAACGCAGTGAAGTACGTGTAGAAGACACCTGGAATCTGACCGATATTTTCCCGAACGACGAGGCGTGGCTTGCCGAATACAAAGAGTTGCAAAACGCGCCTGCCAAAGTTGCCGCTCATAAAGGAAAGTTGGGTGAGAGCGCAAAGAACCTGCTTGTGTGGTTTGAAGAGCAGGACGAGCTGTCGGTTCGCCTGACCAAATTCTATGGCTATGCAAGCTGCAAGAGCGACGAAGATACCGGAAACGGTACCTATCAGGATTTTCGTGCCAAGGCGATTTCCACCATTGTTGCCATCAGTAGCGCGGCGGCATTCGCAACGCCCGAGATTATGGCGATTGAGGAGGAAACGCTGGATAGTTTTTACGCCGCCGAGCCGAAACTGGAGACCTATCGCCGTTCGCTTTATCAAATTCGTCGCCGCAAAGCGCACATTCTTTCGCCTGCCGAGGAGAAATTGCTGGCAGGAGCCGGGGAAATGGCGAATGCACCCGAACAGATCGGCAGTGTTCTGCGCGACGCCGATATGACTTATCCGGACGTGACTGACGGAGAGGGCAATGTTCATCCATTGACCGACGGAACGCTTGTTCCGCTCCTTATGTCTTCTGATCGAGAGCTACGCAAAAACACCTTTCAGACCTACTACAAACGGTTGGGCGAATTCCGCAACACCATTGCCGCAACGCTGGACGCGCAGTTCCGCCAGCTCAAATTCTACGCAAACGCACGCTCCTACAGCTCCACCATCGAGGCATCGCTGGACAATACCGAGGTCCCCGTTCCGGTTTATCTTAATCTGATCGAGGCGGTTCATCAGAATCTGCCCAAAATGTACCGTTATGTAGCCCTACGCAAAAAGATCATGGGTGTAGACGAGCTGCATATGTACGACGTTTACCCACCCATTATTCCGGATGCCGACATCAAAATTTCCTTTGAGGAAGCCAAGAAAACGGTGCTGGAAGCGCTCGCCGTTTTGGGTGAGGACTATACCGCACTCTTGCGCCAAGGCTTTGAAAACCGCTGGATTGACATTTACGAGAACGTCGGTAAACGCGGCGGTGCTTATTCCTCCGGCAACAGCTATCCGCACCCTTACGTCTTGCTCAACCACAAGGACAATTTGGATAGTATGTTTACGTTGGCGCATGAGATGGGACACGCGCTCCATAGTTATCATTCCTGCAAATATCAGCCGACCAACACCGCCGACTACGTGATTTTCGTTGCCGAGGTTGCCTCTACCTGCAACGAGGTGCTTCTTATGCGTTATTTGCTGAATAAGACCACAGATAAAAAACAGCGCGCATATTTGATCAACCATTTTCTGGATCAATTCAAGGGAACTGTCTATCGTCAAACCATGTTTGCCGAGTTTGAGCTGACGATGGGAAAAATGACCGAGCAGAACGAAACGCTCACGGCGGATGCACTCTGTGAAAAGTATCACGCACTGAACAAACTCTATTTCGGCGAGGATATGATTTCGGACGACGAAATTGCACTGGAATGGGCGCGTATTCCGCATTTCTTCTATAACTACTATGTGTTCCAGTACGCTACCGGATTCAGCGCGGCGGTTGCCATTGCCAACCGTATCCTTAAGGAAGGAGCACCGGCGGTTGCCGACTACAAAAAGTTCCTTTCGGGCGGCTCCAGCGCCGATCCCATCAGCTTGCTCAAAATTGCCGGCGTGGATATGTCCACCCCCGATCCCGTCAACAGCGCGCTTGAGTTGTTTGGTTCTCTTGTTGACGAGCTGGAAACACTGATTTGAAAAAGCAGAAAATAATTGGCAATTTTTTCACAAAACCTCTTGATAATTCTTTTTATTTATGATATAGTAATTGAGGAATTTTTTCTAAATTCAAATTGAAAGGAAATTAAACCATGACCTACAATAAAAAATCAATCGAAGACGTTGAGATCAAAGCCGGTCAGAAAGTGTTCGTCCGTTGCGACTTCAACGTTCCTATGAAGGACGGCGTAATCACCTCGGATAAGCGCATCGTCGGCGCACTTCCCACCATCAAATATCTGATGGGCAAAGGAGCAAAGGTCATCCTCTCCTCCCACATGGGCAAACCGCACGCCATCTTCACCCCCAACTTCAAGCTCGATAAGAAAGAGCAAAAGAAGATCGACGCACTTCCCGAGGGCGAGCGCGAGGCCGCAACTGCCGAGCTCAAAGAGAAAGCTCTCAAAAACGATCCCGTCAAATTCACCCTCAAGCCGGTTGCCGACCGCCTGAACAAGGACCTGGACGGCAAAGTTGCGTTTGCAACCGATATCATCGGCGAGGATGCCAAGGCGAAGATTGCCGCAATGAAGGACGGCACCTGCGTACTGATTGAGAACGTTCGTTTTGACGCACGCGAGACCAAGAACGATCCTGCGTTTGCAAAAGCATTGGCAGACCTTGCCGGCGAGGGCGGTCTGTTCGTCAACGACGCATTCGGAACCGCACATCGCGCCCATGCTTCCACTGCCGGTGTTGCCGATTATCTGCCTGCCGTATGCGGTTACCTGATTCAGAAAGAGATCAGCATTATGGGCAAGGCGCTGGAGGATCCGGCTCGTCCCTTTGTTGCCATTTTGGGCGGCGCAAAGGTCTCGGATAAAATCGGCGTTATCAACAGTCTGATCGAAAAGTGCGATACTCTCATCATCGGCGGCGGTATGGCATATACCTTCTTTGCCGCAAAGGGATTTACCTACGGAACTTCGATTTGCGAGACCGATAAGATTGACCTTGCAAAAGAAATTATGCAAAAGGCAAAGGAAAAGGGCGTCAACTTCCTGCTTCCCGTTGACAACGTTATCGGACGCGATTACAACGAGAACACCGTGTTCATGCGGATTTATTCCAACGCCATTCCGGACGGCTGGATGGGCTTGGATATCGGACCGGTTACGCGCGAGCTGTTTGCAAAGACCATTCAGGGCGCAGGCACCGTCGTTTGGAACGGACCGATGGGCGTTTCCGAATGGAAGAACTTTGCCGCCGGAACCGAAGCGGTTGCCGAGGCGGTTGCAAACAGCGGCGCAGTTTCCATTATCGGCGGCGGCGACTCTGCCGAGGCAGTCGAGCGTTTGGGCTACGGTCCGAAAATGACGCATATTTCCACCGGTGGCGGCGCGTCGCTTGAGTTCCTGGAAGGTTTGGAACTTCCCGGCATCGCCTGCCTGCAGGATAAATAAAAAAAGATCATCCGATCAAAAGGAGAACAACATGAGAAGAACGGTAATTGCCGGAAACTGGAAAATGAACTTTACCCCTTCCGAGGCAAAGGCGTTTATCAATGCCGTGAAACCTTTGGTTGCTGGGAAGAATGGTTGCGACGTTATTTTCTGCGCTCCCTATGTAACCATTGCCGCCGCGCAGGAAGCTGCAAAGGGGTCGAATATCAAAATCGGCGCCGAGAACGTCCATTTTGCCGAAAAAGGTGCCTACACCGGCGAGGTTTCTGCTAAAATGCTGACCGAATGCGGCGTGGAGTACGTTATCATCGGGCATTCGGAACGCCGCCAATATTTTGGCGAGACCGACGAAACGGTCAACCTGCGCACCAAAGCGGCGCTTGCCGCAGGGATGAAGGTCATCCTCTGCCTCGGCGAAGTTAAGGATCAGCGCCTCTCGGGCATCACCGACGAGGTTGTTGCCATGCAGACCAAGCTGGACCTCAAGGACGTAACCGCTGAGGAAATGAAAAATATTATCATCGCTTACGAGCCGGTTTGGGCGATCGGAACGGGACTTACCGCAACGCCCGAGCAGGCGGAAGAAACCTGCGGTGTGATCCGCAAGACGTTGGCTTCCATGTACGGCGAAAAAGTCGCCGAGGAGACCACCATTCAGTACGGCGGTTCGATGAACGAAAAGAACGCCGCCGAGCTGCTTGCAAAACCGAACGTAGACGGCGGACTGATCGGCGGGGCTTCGCTGGTTCCCGAAAAATTTGCCGCCATCGTCGAAGCGGCGCAGTAACGAAGCAAAAAAAGAAAGCCGGAAGGAAAATTCCTTCCGGCTTTTTCTATGCGCCGGGTTCAGTTGTTCAATTCCGAAAGCGCCGCGCCGATCACCGTGCCGAACTGCGCGTTTTCGGGAATGTGGAAGTTCACGCCGAAACTTTCGGAAAGATTGGTAAAGGCGTTTTGAATGGGAACGATCGAGGTCAGGTTGCCGGTCAGAACAATATCGCGGATCCCGTTTGCGCGCGCTGCGAAAATCGAGAGCATGGCAACCGTTTCGGCAATCATATTGGCAACGCCAAGAGCTATGTCGGCTGGGCTGGCGAGGTCGGAGACGTTGCCGAAGTTCGCGGCGGTCAGATTTTCGTTAATACCGCTGTAAAGGTGGTTGCGCGAAATGTCCTTGATTCGCAGGTCAATGTTAGCAAGGTCACCGTCTTTGGCAAGCTGCTCAATGTGGTCAATGTTGTCAACGCCCAAAAGTTTGCGGCAAAGCCCAACCAGCGTGCCGCCGCCCATGCCGGTACCGCCGAGATATTCGGTAGTTGCCTTTTTGCCGTCAAAACGGGCGTGGATCAGCGCTGTTCCGGTGCCGAGACTGACGACGATGGCGTCTTTCAAGCCGGAAAGCCAAAGACCGCCAATGCCAATGCAGGTAAATTCAGGGACCGTTTTGCAATCCAAATCATAAATCGGCTTGGTGAGAAACGAGGAGCCGGCACCGGTGATCAAAATGCGGTCAATATCCGCCAGCTCCAAATTGTTCTGCGCGGTAAATTTGCCGAACGCACCGTAAACCGAGGTCAGCGGGTCGGTCGCTTTTACAAATTGCGGGGCAATGATCTGCGGTTCTTTGTCGTTCGATTTGCGAAATCCAACGATTTTTGTGGTCGTTCCGCCAACGTCAATGCCGATCACGGTTTTTTTCATACTTCTGCCTTCCTTTCTCCCCAAAAAAACGGGGGCGAAAAAAGAATCTGCCATTATTATAGCATACCCTTGCTTTTTTTGCAAGGTCATGGTATAATTTAATGGAAAAATCTGCAAAAAGGAGGGAAAGGATCATGGCGTTTGACGCAGGAATGCTGGCGTGTACGCTCTCGGAGATCAGAAAAACGGTCTTGGGCGCGCGCGTGGAACGGGTATTCATGCCGGCAAGGGACGAGATCATTCTTTCCCTCCGCCTGCCCGAAGGGGGAAAGCGCCTGCTCATCAACGCCGGCGCAAACCATCCGCGGCTGGGGCTTTCCGAAATCCAAAAAGAAAATCCTGCCGTTCCGCCCATGCTCTGTATGCTGTTGCGCAAGCATCTGCAGGGGGCAAAACTTTCCGGCGCGCGCCAGCTCGGGTTTGAACGCGTGGCAGTGCTTGAATTTGACGCGCGCGACGAGATGGGTTTTTCCACCGTGCGCCGCCTGTATTGCGAGATCATGGGCAAATACAGCAACCTGATCTTCACCGACGAAACCGATAAAATTTTATCGGTGCTCAACCCGGTCGATTTTTCCACCTCGTCCCGTCGGCAGGTTTTGCCCGGAATGCGCTACGAGCTCCCCCCGTCGCAGGAAAAAATTGATCCCATCACCGTGTCAAGAGATGATTTTAAAGCCGCATGGTCGAGCGCACCAATCGAAGGAAAAGCTGAAAAGTGGATTCTTTCCACCTTTTTGGGGATTTCCGCCGCCGTTGCGCGAGAAATTGTTTTTATGGCAACGGGCAGGGTGGATACGCTTGTCTCCGGGTGTTCTGCCGACCGATTGGAAGCCTGCTTTTTCGAGGTGATGAATGCCGTTCGGGAAGAAAATTTCTCCCCATGCATGGTGTTGGATGGCAACGCTCCGGTGGAGTATGCTTTTCTTCCGCTCAAGCAGTATACGGGGTACGAGATCAAGGATTTTTCCTCGGCAGGGGAATTGCTGGATGCCTTTTTCGGCGCACGCGATAAGGTTGAAAATATTCGCCGCCGTGCCGCCGATATTCTGCATTTGGTTGGTAACGCTGAGGCAAGAATTTCCAAAAAGCTCAACCTACAGCGTGCCGAGCTTGCCGAATGCGAAAAGGGAGCGCTTTATAAAAAACAGGCGGATTTGATTACCGCAAATCTGCACGCCATCAAACCCGGCTTGTCGCGCGTCGAATTGACCGATTATGAGGACTATCGTCCGAACGGCAGTTTCGGAACCTGCGCGGTGGAGCTGGATCTGCGCGTTTCGCCGGCGGCAAATGCACAGCGACTTTATAAAAAGTATAATAAGAGTAAAAACGCGCGCGTGGAACTCACAAGGCAGATCGCACTGGGCGAAGAGGAACTTGCCTATCTTGCCTCGGTTAACGATTCGCTTGTTCATGCCGAAACGTCTGCCGACCTTTCCGAGGTGCGCGAGGAACTTTACCGTGCCGGGTTTGCGTCAAGGATGAAGCATTACGCCGCACCTAAAAAACAGCCTGCGCCGACCGTTGCGGAGTTCCGGACATCCGGGGGATACCGCGTTCTTTGCGGCAAGAACAATTTGCAAAATGAATATATTACCCACAAACTTGCCGGAAAGACCGACTACTGGTTCCATGTCAAAAATCGTCCCGGCTCCCATGTCGTTCTGTTCGCCGAGGGAACCGAGCCGCCCGAGCGCGATTTTACCGAGGCGGCGGAAATCGCCGCGCTCTATTCGAGCGCCGAGGGGACGAATATTGAGGTGGACTATACCCTCGTTAAAAATCTGCGTAAACCGCCGAATGCCAAACCGGGATTCGTCATCTACCACACCAACTGGTCCTGCGTGGTGACCCCGGACGAGACAAAGATTGCGCAAATGCGCGTCAAATAAAAAACCTGCACCATATCGCAAGGAAACGCCCGAAAAACGAAAAAAGGAGAACGAACATGAAGGTCAAACTCAAACTCACGCGCGGCATGACCGCGCCCGAATACGCCACGCCGGGAGCCGCCGCGGTCGATTTGCGCGCCGCACTGGACGAGGGGGAGACAATAACGCTTGCCCCGGGTGAACGCGCCCTCATTCCAACCGGACTTGCCATTTCCCCCGAGAGCGAGGACGTTGTCGCCATCATTGCCGGACGGAGCGGTTTGGGCGTGAAAAAAGGTGTTTCGCTCTCCAACGGTATCGGCGTCATCGATTCGGACTATCGCGGCGAGATCTGCGTAGGGCTGATCAACCACGGGGAAGAGCCTTTCTCGGTGGCGCGCGGCGACCGCATTGCCCAAATGTTCTTTTTGCCGGTGGAGCACGCCGAATTTCTTGCCGTTGATACATTGGACGAAACCGAGCGCGGCGCGGGCGGCTTCGGTCACACCGGGGTAAAATAAAAAAGGGAAGCCCGTTGTGCTTTCCTTAAAAAAGCAGGGGCGCGGCAGATTACCGCGCCCCTGACGTTTTTATTCACTCCCAATCGTACCATTCACCGAAATAGTTTTGTATAAAGCCTTCTAAATCGGTTTTTGCGGATTGTAATTTTTCCTCATCTAATTGTTTATTACAATAAAAACCGATAAAAACCAAGGTGTCCGTTTGATCATTAAAGCCAAATGCAGTAAAACGATAAGGGAATCTGTTGTATTCGTTGTCTTGGCTCCACTCATAATTTGAGTAAAATGTAAATCCAAATGCTTTCTTTCCGTCCAAATCAGCATTTTGAGAATGACGAGTTTCTAAACATTCTTGTTTTCCCTGCTCGTAAATTTCCGCGTCATAAGTAAGCCATATAAAAGCACGGTCAACTTCATTTTCGGAGAATAAGAGAAAGTTAGTCGTATAATCTTCGTCGTAGTAATAGTTGCCATCCAAATAAGAGTATTTTTCTAAAAACTCCACCGGCAAAAGGCACCCGGATGAAATGGTAAAATCCGAATCCGAATATCCATGATTTCGGGTATCTATGTAATAATCCAACCCTTCCTTGGACTTTTGGTGATGACTACTACCACATGAGGGCAGAAGAATGAGGAATACGAAAACAAGTACAATTGCGGTTACCCGTTTCATGCGCTTGCCCTCCGTTTGTTTTATTGATTTATTACGAATCGTAAAATTCTTGTCCTTTTTCGGTAACCAACCGGTCGGTTTTCGGATATTCAAAAATTTCCGGCTTTCCGGCGTTCGCTTTGAGGTAATCGACAAATTCCGCCGCATACCATTTTGCCATTGGCAGATTGTGCATTCGACAGTATCCGCAGTTTACTTCGGTTGCCCCGGGAACATCGTTGGCTCCCTCCACCGATTCAAACGCGCGCAGGATCAAATCGTAAATTTCTTTGGGCGCGCGGTTGCCTTTGAGGATCAGATAAAAACCGGTCAGACAGCCCATTGGTCCCCAGTAGATGATTTCATCTTTCCAAGTGGGATCGTTCCGCAAGAATGTTGCAATGATGTGTTCGAGCGAGTGCATCGCTGCAATATCGATCACCGGCTCGCGGTTCGGGCGTTTGAGCCGAATATCGTAGGTCGTAACGGTTCCGTTTCCCACCGTATCCACTCTGCTGGTAAAAATCCCGGGAACGATTTTGGTGTGGTCAACCGAAAAACTCTGTATCAGTTCCATTTTTCCGTCTCCTTTTGCAATCATTGCAAAAAGCCGCTTTTGTTTGGCAAACAAAAGCGGCTTTTTGCTTGGAGGTCAGGCCTTCTTTTTGTCCGCCTTGACATCCAGAACCTTTTTTCCGTTGTAAAATCCGCAAACTTTGCAAACGCAATGGTTCTTTACGAAAGCGTCGCAAGCGGGGTTGGAGCATTTCACAACGCCCGGCAGAGTCAGTTTGCTGTTTTGGGAACGTCTTTTGTCTCTGCGCGCTTTGGAAACCTTCTTCTTCGGTACTGCCATGTCTTACACCTCCTCTTTTATTTCCGCACCGGTGGGGTGCGAAGCCGGTTTACTTTGTTTTTGGGGACTCGTCCTCGTCCTTTGCCCATTCGTAGTTTGCAAGAATCGCCAACCGAGGGTCGATTTCGCGCGTAGAACATCCGCAAGCTCCGTCTTTGAGCGGCTTTCCGCATTTTGGGCAGAGTCCGGGGCAATCGGGCGAACAGAGAACACGCATCGGGAATGTCAAAAAGATTTCCTCACCGATCAGTTCATCTAAGTCCAATAAGCCGTTTTGAATCACGGCATATTCGTCAACGTTTTCTTCGAGCTGTGCTTCGGTCAGCGTTCCTTCAGCGGCAACGGTGCGCTCCAGGTCCACGGTAAACGTATCGTTCACCGGTTCCAGGCAACGGGCACAAAAACCGCGAAAGGGAACTTCTGCGTGTAACGCAAGGCGCATATAACCTGCGCTGTCAGTTACTTTACCGGTCACATGAGCATCCGCACTTGCCTGAATTCCGTCGGGCAAAACGGGTGCAAAAGGAAAGTCAATCGCAATGCGAGTTACTTCACCGCGGAGCATGGGTCGCATATCCAAAATCATGTGCCCACCTCGCTTTCGTCCTTCTTCAAAACGCGACAACAATTATTATAACGGTTTTTTTTAGGTTTGTCAATAGGTTTTTTCGGTTTTTTTGTCTCTGCCGCCTTTTTCGGTGTCCTTTCGTTGACAGGGCGGTCTTTTCATGGTACAATATAATAGTACAATAGTACAATAGACGATAGTAAACGGTAGTAACCAATATCGTAAAGAGCAAAAAAACGATTTGAAAGAGGAAATTGCCGCTATGAAAACGGGAGCCGTCATTTGCGAGTGCAATCCGCCCCATGCAGGACATGCTTATCTTTTGGAACAAATCAAAAAGGAATCCGACTGCGTTGTCTGCCTGATGAGCGGACACTTCGTACAGCGAGGCGAGGCGGCAATTCTCTCTCCCCTTGCAAGAGCGGAGATCCTTTTGCAAATGGGCGCAGACCTTGTGCTGGAATTGCCGTTTCCCTATGCCGCTTCAAGTGCCGAATCCTTTGCTGACGCCGGCGTTTCGATCCTTTCGCGATTGGGAGTGACCGATCTTTGGTTTGGTAGTGAGAGCGGAGATCTTGATTCTCTTTCTCAAATTGCAGTTACCGCACAAAGTCAAGCCTTTCGCGCCGAGTATGCCAAACGTGTTGGAGAAGGGAATATCGGAACCGCCGCGCTCTATTTTCAGTTGCTTTCCGATTTTTGCGGATTGCAAAAACCGCTTTCACCCAACGATATTCTTGCCGTCGCCTATCTGCGCGCTATCGAGAAAGAACAGTCGAATTTGATGCCACACGCCGTTCAACGGGTGGGAGCCGATGATCGAGACCTTGCTTTGGAAAAACGAAAAATCCCCTCTGCCGCCGCTTTGCGAAAGGCAATTTTTGAAGGGAAAACCGATGTTTTGTCCGCATTTCTGCCCGATTTTGATAATAAAATTCTGCAACGGGAACGAGATGCCGGAAGATTTCCGGCAAGCATGAACTTTGCCTCTTCCGCTATTCTTTGGGGACTGCGCCAAGCCGATCCAAAGGCTTTTGAGTTGTTTGCTGAGGCAGGCGGAGGGGTTGGAAACCGCTTGCAGACAAGCGCGAACGAAGCCGCCGATTTGGAGACTTTGTTCTCCTTTGCGGCAACCAAAAAATATCCAAATGCACGTTTGCGTCGCGCCCTGTTGTTCCTTTTGACCGGCGTAAAAAAAGAGGATTTGTCGATTTCCCCGGCATATGTACGTCTTTATGCCGCAAACGAGAAAGGAAGAGGGTTTCTATCTTCGGTTCGCAAAACGGCGGATATTCCGGTGGTTACCTCCAATGCCGGTGTTCCGAATTTTCCGGCGGCAAGAAGACAGGAAGAACTTGCCGAAAAGGCGACGTCTTTGTATGCGCTTTGCCTGCCGCGCCCAACATCACCGGCGGAACTGTTGCGGAAAAATCCGATCCTTTCGGAAAAATAAACGAACAAGTGAAAGAAAAAATGAAAGAAAAAATGAACGAAAAAATGAATTGCGCGAACCCTTGACAAGCAAGAAAAAGAATGGTATAATAATACAAACTCCATAAACACATGAAGGAGGCAAACATGGCAGAGGAAAAACGACCGCTCGTCAGCGGCAAATATCTGGAATACCTCGGCAAACCGCTTGTGCGCGAAGGCGACACCATTTGCTACGGCGATATGACCGAAAAATGTATTTTGATTCTGGAAATTTTCTCCTATAGCAAAGAAACCGGCGCGCCCGAGAATATTCTTGTTCAGGTTATTGATTCCAAAGATCCGAACAAAATTCTGATGCAGGGCAACAAAAAAGGCTTGACCGACGCATTTTCCATGGGATTGATTTGGTTGGAACGTGCACTGCGGTCGGCATAAGCCGAAAAGAGTTGAGAAAAAAGCGGTCCGGGAAATGAAGGGAACTGTTTGGGTTCTCTTCAGAAAAAGGACCGCTTTTTTCGTTGTTTTTTAATTGTTTCGGTTGACAAACCTATTATCATATGTTAGAATATGGATATGTTTTTGTAAGAATAATGTAAGAATAAGAAAATAAGAATTTGTAAGAAAGAGGAAGTACCATGCATTGGTCAGAAGAAATTGCACAGCGGCTCATTGACCGCAATCCCCAAAAAGAAGAGTACGTCTGCGCCGCGGGCATCAGCCCCTCGGGCTCTATCCACATCGGCAACTTCCGCGATGTCGTCACATCCTATTTTGTCTGCCGTGCCCTGCAAAAGAAAGGCAAAAAGGCGCGCCTGCTGTTCTCTTGGGACGAGTACGACCGTTGCCGCAAGATCCCTGCAAACGTTAAGGCGGTTGTGGGTGATTCGTATGATAAATATATCGGCTGTCCCTATGTGGATATTCCCGATCCGTGGGGTACGCACGAAAACTTTGCCAAACATTTCGAGGCGGAGTTTTTGGAATCCATGAAAAAGTTCGGTATCGAACTGGATTGTCGCTATCAAGCGGATCTGTACCGTGCCGGAACATACACCGAGGATATTTTGGAGGCTTTGCGCCGCCGCGACGATATTTTTGAAATTTTGGATTCTTTTAAGACCAAGGATTCTGATAAATCGCCTGAAGAACTGCGCGCCGAGCATGATGCCGAGAAGGCGAATTACTATCCGGCAACCATCTTCTGCCCGAAGTGCCACACCGACTTTACCACCATTACCTCGCTTTCCGAGGACTGCACCAAGGCAACCTATACCTGCCGTTGCGGACACAGCGGAACATTTGATTTCCGAAACGATCATAACTGCAAACTCTCGTGGAAGGTCGACTGGCCCATGCGCTGGCGGCACGAGGGCGTGGACTTTGAGCCGGGCGGAAAGGATCACGCCGCGCCCACCGGCTCCTATTCCAACGCCAAGCTCGTTTCCAAAAAGATTTTCGGTTATGAACCGCCGCTCTTCCAGGGCTATGAATTTATCGGCATCAAGGGCATGACCGGTAAAATGTCGGGTTCCACGGGATTGAACTTAACGCCGGATACGTTGCTCAAACTTTACCAGCCCGAAATCATTTTGTGGCTCTATTCCAAAACCGAACCAACTAAGGCGTTTGATTTCTGTTTTGACGACGGTATTCTGCGCCAGTATTTCGAGTTTGATAAAATGCTGAGCGATTGCCGCGCCGGAACGGCGAACGAGGCAACGCAGGCGATTATGTATAACTGCACCGTCGAGGGAAGAGATGTCATCACCGTGCCGATGGGACTTTTGGTGCAGCTCGGTTCCATTGTTGATTTCAATATTCCCATGTTGGAAACGGTGTTCGGAAAGATCGGAACACCCTATACCCACGAGCAGTTTGCCGACCGATTGGATCGCGCCCGTTACTGGCTGGAGCAGTGCGCGCCCGATCAGGTTAACCGCCTGCGCGCCCATCGCGCATGGGATGTTTACAATAGCCTTTCCGAAGAGGAAAAACAGGCGGTCGCGCTCCTGCACGAAACCATCGTGAAGGGCGGCTATGATTTGGACGGATTGAATACCGCACTCTATGATATTCCCAAAAAGGTGTATCCGGCGCTTGCCGAATCCAAGGAACTGCGCCCGTTGCAAAGTGCCTTCTTCAAAGCGGTTTACCAACTGCTTCTCGGCAAGGATCAGGGACCGCGCCTGTATCTCTTCCTCTACGCCATTGATCCTGCCCGTTACGTCGGACTTTTGGATTTCTCCTATCCCGAAACCGAGGAGGAAAAAGCCGCCGCAGCCGCAGAAGCTGAGCCTGCGTCCGATTCGAAAATCGATGGAGAGATTCCCACCGAAAGCGCACCGATCGGAGAAGCCGATCCCGTGCCGCCCGTCAAGGAGCAGATCACGCTGGACGACTTTGATAAGCTTGATCTGCGCGTTTGCAAAATTCTCAAAGCCGAACCCGTGCGCAAATCGCACTCCTGCTATAAGCTCACCCTTTCGGACGGCTTGGGCGAACGGGTCATCATGTCCTCCATCAAGGCGTATTACACGCCCGAGCAGCTGGTGGGCAAGAAAATCATCGTCATCGCCAACCTCAAAGCAAACCGCATTTGCAATATCAACTCCTGCGGAATGTTGCTTGCCGCAACAAACAACGCCTGCGGCTGTAAACTGATTTTCGTAGACGATTCGGTTCCCGAAGGAACGCCGATTCATTGAGAAAACCCTGCAAAATTGCCAAAGAGATCGTTTTTCTGCTCTCGGAATCAGACGAAAGGGGTCAAAAATGAGAAAACTGTGTTGCATCCTGCTCTGTATTGCCATGCTTTTTTCCATGACGTCATGCTTTTTGTTCAATGAAGCGAAAAAAAACGAAGCGATTGCTTTGTTTGAGTCGTTTCCAAAATCCCAGAATTTCATTCTCTTGACGTGCAAACAACTTGTAGTAAACGATGTGCATTATGATTTATCCGATATTCAATACCACGGTCAAAGATGCAATATCGTTTTCTTAGAGGAAGATGGGTTTTACTCTTATTTATACGATTGGGAAACACTTTCGGTTGAGTTTTTGTTTACCCGTTACGAGAACTTTGAAACCGTTTCATTTGGTGAAGATACCTTGCCGGCAGCAATTCCCGGCGGTTCCGGCGAGGGTTATTTTAAAGATCGTTGCTTCTGCTTCATACTGCGTGATCCGGAAGCGGATCATTTCAAGCGAATCTGTTATTCCTGGAATATTGATACTGCTCAAAAAGAAATTATTGATGTTGATTCCCTTTCGTATGACTATAAGCTTCGGTGCGACAATTTTCGCTCGGAAAACTATTCGTTTTTGAAAAATACCGAAACGATATCTTCTCTTTGGAATCCGAATCCGTATATTGACGTAACAAATAAAAAAACAGGTGTTACAAAAAGGTTTGATAAAAATACACTTTACGGATTTGACGAAGGTATGAGGATCAAAAAAATACAAAAAGGAACGGCTCCTAATATCAAAGACACAGTTTTTGAAAAAAACGGCGATATCTATTTTGCGTCGATTTTTATCATGGGGGATTTATCGCATGATCCTTCTTACTACTATATTGTTAAGTGGAATTTTGAAACTGAAAGATGCGAATTTTTTACCTCCGTTTTCTTTGAAGACTACCCGGAATGGATTTCTGATCTGTATATAAAATAAATTGCCGCTTGAAAATAAGAATGCCCCGACCAATTTTTGTCGGGGCATTCTTATTTTGCAGGATCAATTCATTGCAAAGCGTTTCATCGTGTCGATCAGCACTCTTGCTTCCGTGCCGGTCGCGTCCTCCGCAAAAATACGGAGCAGGGGTTCGGTACCCGAAAACCGGCAAATCACGAAACTGTTGTCCGAAAAATAGACCTTGCAGCCGTCCTCGTAGCCAACCTTTGCAATCGTCTTTCCTGCAAAGACGGGTAACTTTTTCTCAATCATTAAGAGATTGTTGATGCGCAATTTATCGTCTGGGTGGAAGGTCAGGTTATCTTCCTCCATCACATGCGTTCCGTAGCGCGCGGTCAAATCGTTCCAAATTTCGGTGGCGGATTTTCCAAGTGCACAAATCATTTCAACAAACAGGGAAGCGGCATAGATGGAGTCTTTGCCGAAAATATGACCGCGAACGGTCAATCCACCCGAGGATTCGCCGCCCAAAATCGCGTCTTTTTCGTCCAACTTTGCAGAAACATATTTAAAGCCGACGGGAACCTCGTAGCAGACTTCACCCAAAGATTCCGCAACCAAATCCAACATATGGGTCGTTGCCAGATTGCGGACGACCGGACCTTTCCAGCCGCGGTATTCGTGCAGATAATAGTAAAGCATAACCAAAATTTGGTTTGCGTCGATGTAGGCGCCGTTTTTGTCGATAATACCAACGCGGTCGCCGTCGCCGTCAATCGCAATTCCAAGGTCGTATCCTTCTTGAACCACGCGATTTGCAAGCATTCCCAGCTGGTGCAATCCCGGAGCGGGTACCATTCCGCCGAAGAAAGCGTCACGATTGGCGTCCATCAGGTCGACCGTGCAGCGAGCGGTGTATAAAACCGCAGTCAAAGGGTAGGAGCCCGAACCATGCATCGGGTTGAAGAGCAACCGGATGCCTGCTTCGCGGATCACGTTCAGGTCGAGACGAGAAAGGATCGAATCCAAAAACCTGTTGAACGGCGCTCTCAAAAAAACAATCTTTCCGGCTTTTTCGGCTTCTTCAAAAGGCATAGAGCGAACGGTTGCGCGTTCAATCAGCTCTTCCAGGTGCGAGGTGCATTCCACCGGAGCGTCGCGCCCCTCCTCTACAATCAACTTAATTCCGTTGTAAATTGCCGGGTTGTGGCTTGCGGTAATTTCAATGCCATAGTGCAAGCGCTCATCTTTTACGGTAAACATGACCAGCGGCGTTGGAGAGCTGCGGTGCAAAAACAGAATTTGAATGCCGTTTGCCGCCAGAACCTCTGCAACCCATTCTGCCGATTCTTTGGAAAGAAATCGGCGGTCGTAACCGATCATCACCGGTTTATCCTTTTTTCCCTCTTCTGCCATTAAATCGGCAATCCCTTGCGCAACGCGCTGAATATTTTCTTTTGTAAAATCGTCGCCGATGACGGCGCGCCATCCGCCTGTTCCAAATCGAATCATTTTTTGTCCCTTTCTGCCGGAAGTTGAGCTTAATAACATTATAATTCGAATAAAGTCCACAAAAAAGAGAAAATCGGACATTTTTTCTTTTTGTTCGGTCGTTTTTTTTCAGAACGACAAACTCCAGACTGTAAAAAAACTGTTAAATGTTGGGAAAAAGACGGACAAAGGTGTTTACAAATAAAGGGAAATGTGATATACTCTTAATTAAAATGTAGTATTATAATCAAAAAAATATAGAAAACCCGAATTTTTGAAATGATGTGTAAGGAGAAATCCAAATGCAAGATTCGCAGGGAATGAAAAAAAATATGTTTCGGACCGATTTGCGCCCGGCATTGATTGCCGGAATTTTGATCGGTTCGGTTCTGCTCGGTCTTTTGACCACGCTGACGTTTCTGGAGCGATTTGATTTGATCCGAAGAGAGGAACTGCCTTTATACGCCGTGGCATTGTTCGGCATTTATTTGGTATCTGCAGGCGTTTTGCTGGTTGCATATCTTTTGCGGTATCATAGGGTCAGCGCGGCGAACGACGCGGCGGAACTGATGTCCACCGAGGTCAGCGACCTGTTCCGGTATGTGGTCGATTTGCCGTACGCCATCGTCAGCGCGCAGGGAACGGTCAAAATTGTCAGCGGCTCTTTGCAGGAGATTCTGCAATACCGTTCGCCGATTTGCAATGTGCCGCTTTCCACCTTTTGCTCCGTTTCGGTCAATAGTATCATTTCCTATGCGCAAAACGGCGGACCGGTCAAGGATATAACGGTGAACAGCGACGGCGTTCCGATTGACAATTCCAAACCGATGATTACCGAGATTGAGGGAAGAAAGTACAGTTTAGATTGCTATATTCTTCGCTCGCGCGGAACCGATTACTATTTTGTCATTTTCCGTGACGTTACCGAGATTCTTGCCCTGCAAAAGAAGAAGTATGAAGAGGATCCCATCGTCGCCTATGTCGTTATCGATAGTTTGCAGGAACTTGCCCAGTACGTGCGCGTCAGCTATCGTACGGCGGTGAGTGAGATCGAAACCATTCTCAAGGAGTGGGCGGAAGGATTCGGCGGAATGCTGCGCGAATATGAGCGCGAAAAATACGTGGTCGTTTTCAACCGGTTGGCGTTGGATGAATGTATCGGCAATAAATTTAACATTTTGGAGACTGTCCGTAATGTCAAATTGGGCGATAACAGCTATCCTGTCACCATTTCCATGGGCGTCGGCGCAATCAAAGGCAGTTTTGAGGAAAAGGAACGTGCTGCAAGCGACGCTTTAGATATTGCTCTGCAAAAGGGCGGCGACCAGGTTGCCGTCAACAACGGAGAAAGTATTGCTCTGTACGGCGGACGAGTGAACACCATGGCAGGCTCCACAACCATTACCTCTCGTGTCAACTCTATGCACCTTTCCAAGCTGATGCGCGATGCCGGAAACGTGTTGATTATGGGACACAGTGCCCCCGACTACGATTCCATCGGTTCCTGCGTCGGTCTTGCCCGGTTGGCAATCTGCTCCAAGGGCGGCGACTATTCCAAAATCCGCATCGTGGTCAACCGCGACCACGTCAATTTCCGCAACTGTTACGATGTCGTTGCGCATCTGCCGGAATACCGTTCCATGTTTATCGGCGGCGAAGTCGCACTGGATTCGGTTCGTTCCAATACGCTTCTTGTTATCAGCGACGTCAGTAATATGGCGCATACCGAGTATCCCAAGCTGCTCAAGAACGTACAGAACGTTGTTATCATTGACCACCATCGCCGTCCCGATCAGATGTATGAATTCAAACCGCTTATGACCTATATCCGTCCGGGTGTTGCCGCGGCGAGCGAATTGGTCAGCGAAATGTTAGAACTCAGCCCCTACCACGACGAGCTGCTCAAAGAGGAAGCGTCGCTCATGCTTGCCGGATTGATGTTGGATACCAAAAACTTTACGCAGGGAGCCGAAATGCAAACATTCTCGGCAGTGCGGTATCTCTACGAGCGCGGTGCCAATACCACAATGATCAAATCTTTCTTTACCGAGTCACTCTCCAACCTCTTTACGGCAGTGGATATCGACAGCCGTACGCGCACCTATCGGGATAAAATTGCGCTGACATGGCTTTCGGTTGACCGCGAACAGAACGAGGAAGATAAGATTGCCGTTGCAAAGGCGGCGGATAAACTCATGAATATTTCGGGTATCGAAGCGTCGTTTGCTCTTTTGCACGCCGGAAATTCGGTCACCATTTCGGCGCGTTCCGGCGGTAAAATCAATGTGCAAAAAATCACCGAGCGCCTCGGCGGCGGCGGTCACTTTGATATGGCGGCGGCAATGCTGAAAAATACCACATTGGAAGCGGCGTCCATTCAACTCAAACAGGTGATCGACGAATATTTGGATCACGAATATAAGGATTAAAACGAAAAAGAATAAAAGAAAAAAAGAAATAAAGGAGGTCTGCATATGAAGGTCATTTTGTTGGCAGACGTAAAGGGACAAGGAAAAAAGAACGATGTGATTGAAGTATCCGACGGATACGGAAAGAACTTTTTGATTCCGCGAAAACTTGCAAAGGTTGCCGACGCACAGTCGCTCAACGACGTTAAGGTGCGTGAAGAGGCAAGGCTTTACCGGATTGAAACCGAAAAGAAAGAGGCAAAAGAACTCGCCGAGAAGCTCAAAAATGTCAAGGTCGTGTTCAAGGCTTCGTCGGGCGCCGACGGACGGCTGTACGGATCGGTAACGGCAAAGGATATTTCCGACCGGCTGGAAGCCGACTTCGGCATTTCGATTGATAAGCGTAAAATCACACTTCCCGAAACAATCAAAACCGTCGGGACTTACCAAGCGGACGTTAAGCTTTATACCGACGTGGCAGGAAAGCTGACCGTTTCGGTGGTGCAGGAATAATCAAACTCCGTTTTTTGCAAGCTATGGAAAGGAGAGAGAACTCCGGGGCGGCGGAAAACCCGTTTTCGGAATTCCCAAACGAATGCAGGACGAATTGATGCGGAAATTGCCGTTTTCCATGCCGGCGGAGCAATCGCTTCTCGGCGCGATTCTCATCGACCCCTCGGCACTCAACGAGGTGGCGGTAACGGTCAAAGCGGACGATTTCTATTTGGAAGAACATAAACAGATCTACCTTGCCATGACCGAATTGTTCTTGGCAAGCCACGAGATCGATGTGGTCACACTGATTGACCGATTGGTCACAAGCGGCGTATATGATAAATCGGGCGGCGAAGACTATTTGCGCACGCTTTCGGAGGCGGTTCCCGACGCGCTCAACGTCAAGGACTACGCCCGGATTGTCAAGGATAAAAGCGTTTTGCGGCAGCTCATTGTCGCGGCAAGCGAAATTTCCGAGAGCGCCTATTCCGAGCAAGAATCGGTCGCGGCGGTGCTGGATCATGCAGAAAACCTGATTTATCAGGTAGCGCAGGGTAGGGATACGCAAAATTTCCGCTCCATTCAGGAAGTTTTGCAAACCTTTTACGATAATCTGCATCAGTTGCAGGAAAATCCAGAGGCAGTCGCCGGAACCAAAACCGGTTTTTCGGCGCTGGATCAGGTGCTTGCCGGAATGGGAAAGACCGATCTGATTTTGGTCGGAGCGCGCCCCGGTATGGGAAAAACCTCCTTTGCGCTCAACGTCGCCACAAACGTGGCAAGACAAACGGGCAAAAAGGTCTGCTTTTTCTCGCTGGAAATGTCGGCGGAGCAGGTCGTCAGCCGTATGGTGTCAAGCGAGGCGCTGGTCAATAGCTATGCGCTCCGTACCGGAAAATTGGAGCCGGAGGATTGGGAGCACCTTGCCTATGCCGCGTCGGAACTGGCAAAATGTCAGATTTTAATCGACGATACTTCGGGTATGACGGTAACCGCCATGAAGGCAAAATTGCGGCGTGAAAAGGATCTCGGATTGGTCGTCATCGACTATTTGGGACTCATGCAGGGCGATAAACGTGCCGAAAACCGCGTGCAGGAAGTTTCGGCAATTTCACGTGCGCTTAAAATCATGGCGAAAGAACTCGGCGTACCCATTATGTGCTGCGCGCAGCTTTCCCGTGGACCGGAATCCCGGACCGATAACCGTCCGCAGCTTTCCGATTTGCGTGATTCGGGTGCGATTGAGCAGGACGCCGATACGGTTATTTTTCTCTATCGTAGTGAATACTACAAAAAGGAAGAGAAGAATATGAACGAAATGTCCATTGCTGAAATCATTGTCGCTAAAAACCGTCATGGCGAAACACGAACGGTGCGCATGGGGTGGAACGGACAATACACCAAGTTCGTTACCATCGACGATAACGCGCCGCAATGAAAAAACAAGACGGAATTCCAATGCCGTGGGAGCTTGCCGAATGCGATCCCAAAACGCCGGTTTTGGTGGCGCTTTCGGGCGGAGCCGATTCGCGTTTTTTGCTGGATCGGTTGGCAAAGGGAAGCAAACGGGATGGATTTCCAATCCTGCTTGCTCATGTTCATCACGGTATTCGGGGGGCGAGCGCCGACCGCGATGCGGATTTTTGCCGCGATTTGGCAAAGCGGTACCAACTTCCCATTGAAGTGCTTTCGGCAGATGTTCCTTTGCTTGCCAAAGCCAGCGGAAGAGGCATCGAGGAAGAGGCGCGCGAAGTGCGCTATGCCTTTTTCGAAAAATTGATGAATGAACGAAAGATTCCTCTTTTGGCAACGGCACACCAAGCCGACGATCTTTTGGAAACCATGCTGTTTCGCATCGCGCGTGGAACGGGAACAACAGGACTGTGCGCCATTTTGCCGGTTCGAGCGTTCGGGCAAGGATTTGTCGTGCGTCCGTTGCTCGGATTTTCAGCAAAGGATATTCGGAACGCTTGCCGCGCAGAGGGATTGGAGTTTGTAGAGGATGAAACCAACGCCGATCCGATCTATGCGCGCAATCTGATTCGGGCGAGAGTCGTTCCGGCGCTGGAAATGCTTTATGCCGAGCCGCAAAAACAGGCGGCTAAACTTGCCGCGCGTTTGCGGCAGGACGAGGATTATTTTGACGGACAGATCAGAACCGTATGGCAGGAATCTTTTTTCAAAAGTTTGCCGTGCGAGGTTTTAATGGAAATGCATCCGGCTTTGCGAGTGCGCGTATTGATCCGTTTTCTCTCGGAAAATGGCGTTACTGCCGATTCTGTAATGCTGGAGCGAGCCGAAGATTTGATTCAGGGACGAAACGGGCGGAAAATTCCGTTTTCGGGGAGTGCCTTGCTGTTGAAAAGGCAGGGGGAACTTGTCGTAGAGGAAAAAAACGAGGTCGTTGTCCCGACATATCGGCTACCGCTGACCGAAGGGGAAAATCGTCTTCCGGGCGGCATCGTAGTAACTGTAAAAGAAGGTAAAAAGACGAAAAGAACGCCCGAGAGCGAAGACATGACCGCATGGGAACTGCGGTTTCCCGATCTTTCAATTGCCCTGAATGCCGGTTATTTTTGGAGATTGCGGAGCGAGGGAGACGCCATTCTGCGCGGAGGGCATCATAAACGTTTGCGGCGAATTTGGCGCGAAAGCGGCGTTCCCGAAGCATTGCGCAATCGTTTGCCGGTGCTTTGCGGCAAAGACGGTATCGTATGGGCGCCATTTTGCGGATTTGCCAATGGAATTGAAAAAAAGTCGCTCAAATAAAAAAAGAACGTTCAAATAAAACTGCGCGCAAATAAAAAAGAACGTTCAAATAGTTCAAATAAAAGTGTACTCATAAAAAAAGAACGCCGAAAACATAGAAAGGCTCAAAATCATGTATAATATCGAAAATGACATTGAAAGAGTATTGGTAAGCGAAGAGGAGCTGAAAAGGATTTGCGACGCGCTTGCCGCAGAGCTGACCGCCGAGTACGGCGACAGCGGACGTCCCATGGTGCTGGTTTGCATTCTCAAAGGCTCGTTCGTCTTTGCCGCCGAGGTCTTCAAGAGGCTCCGGTTTCCCTGCGCCATCGAGTTTATGAAGGTTTCTTCCTACGGCGGCGGAACCGATTCCTCCGGCTTTATCCAGGTGCACCTGGACCTCAAACGCGACGTCAAGGATGCCGACGTGGTCATTTTGGAGGACATTGTGGATAGCGGCAAAACGCTGGAAAAGCTTTCGCAACTGCTTGCCAACCGCGGCGCACACAGCGTCAAATGTTGTACACTTTTGGATAAACCCGAGCGCCGGGTGGTCAATTTCAACGCCGATTTCGTCGGCAAAGTCGTTCCCGACGTGTTTGTGGTCGGGTTCGGGCTGGATTATGATGAAAAATACCGCAACCTGCCCTATGTGGGCGTTTTGAAACCGTCGGTCTATCAACAGTAAACGGAGGAATCCATGAAGAGAAATATTATTCGCGAGCTTATTTTTTATGCAATTATCATTGCTTTGATCGTGGTTGCGCTTTCGGTGCTTCTTTCGGGCAATAAACAAACCGTAAAGAAAAATTACGGCGATCTGGTGGCTTATATTGACGAAACGATTCCGGATGAAGAGGTTCAGATCCAAAAATTGACCATCACAACCGGTTACGTTGCAAAAGTTACCTTGAAAAATAACCAGACATTCTCGGTCAAGCTGGGGCAGTATTATAGCCTGCTGTTGCACGATTACGGCAAGCGCTTGAGCGAGTTGTGCGCAAAAGGCATTATCACCGAGCTGATTCTGGAGCCGGAGAGCAACAGTATGGCATGGCTTTCCTACCTGCCCATGATCCTTTTGA
The DNA here is from genome assembly GCA_015063325.1 of Oscillospiraceae bacterium. Lineage (GTDB taxonomy): Bacteria > Bacillota > Clostridia > Oscillospirales > CAG-272 > UMGS1865. The sequence goes on from SVUK01000004.1 coordinate 118,625, forward strand.
TCATCGCCATCGTGGTCATCTGGTTCATCTCTTTCCGCGCCATGAACGGCAAGAACTCCAAGTTCAATTCCTTCGGGCGCGCCAAAACCAAGCAGGCAACGCAAAGCGATAAGGATAAGGTCTATTTCCGCGACGTTGCCGGGGCCGACGAGGAAAAAGAGGAACTGGTTGAAATCGTTGAATTTTTGAAAGACCCGCAAAAATACACCAAGCTGGGCGCCCGCATTCCGCACGGCGTATTGCTCGTAGGCCCTCCCGGCACGGGTAAAACCCTGCTTGCCAAGGCCGTTGCCGGCGAGGCCGACGTTCCGTTCTATTCCATTTCCGGCTCGGATTTTGTGGAAATGTACGTTGGCGTGGGCGCTTCGCGCGTGCGCGACCTGTTTGAAACCGCCCGGCGCTCCCCGGCGGCCATCATCTTCATTGATGAGATCGACGCCGTCGGTCGTCACCGCGGCGCCGGTTTGGGCGGCGGACACGACGAGCGCGAGCAGACCTTGAACCAACTGCTTGTGGAAATGGACGGTTTCGGCTCGCATGAGGGCATCATCGTCATGGCGGCCACCAACCGCCCCGACATTCTGGACCCCGCGCTTTTGCGCCCCGGCCGTTTTGACCGGCAGGTCACCGTCAACTATCCCGATATCAAAGGGCGCGAGGAAATCCTCAAAGTCCACGCGCGCAAAAAACCGATGGAAGCGGGAGTGGATTTCCGCAAGGTTGCGCAATCCACCGTCGGCTTCACCGGGGCCGATCTTGCCAACCTGCTCAACGAGGCCGCACTGCTTGCCGCCAAGAAGAACAAGCACCTCATCGGCATGGAGGAAATTCAGGCGTCGTATATGAAAATGCTGCTCGGCCCGCAAAAGAAGACCCGTGTGCGCACCGAAAAGGATAATAAGCTTGTCGCTTATCATGAAGCAGGTCACGCGGTTGTCACCTATTATTGCAAGCATACCGATCCGGTCAAACACATCACCATCATTCCGGCAGGGCGTGCCGGCGGCGTCACCATCCGTGTGCCGCAGGAGGATCAATTGGGTAAAACCAAGGGCGAGATGATGGACGATATTCGCATCAGTCTCGGCGGCAGAATTGCCGAGGAGCTGATTTTGGATGACATTTCCACCGGCGCCTCCTCGGATATCCAGCAGGCAACGCGTGTGGCGCGCGATATGGTCACGCGTTATGGTATGAGCGAGAAACTCGGCGCCGTTCTGTACGGTAACGAGCATTCTGCCGACGAAGTTTTCCTCGGGCGCGATTTCAGCTCGGGCAAAAACTATTCCGAAAAGACGGCCGCCGAGATCGACGACGAGATTCGCGCGATGATCGAGCAGGCATATAAGGATGCAAAACAGATCCTCACCGATCATATCGATCGGTTGCATTTCGTGGCGCAATACCTGTTGAAGCATGAGAGCATGGATGGCGATCAGTTTGCCGCCGCCATGAAGGACGACGCCACGGTAGAGGAGCTGGAGCGGATTGCCGCCGAGAAAGCCGAACAGAGCCGGCGCGATAACGAAGAGCGCGCCAAAGCCGAAGCCGAGGCAAAGAAGAAACCTGTCGGCGAAGAGGGGCTTCCTCCGCTTGAGGAAATGCTTAACGATATTGATGCCGAGGTTGCCGCCGAGGAGAAAAACACCTCTGCCAAATCGGAAACCGAAGGAAAAACAACCGAATCGTCAAATTCCGAAGATTCAAATGAATAAAGCAAAAAAGGAAAGAGGAACCGCATGGTGGGTCCTCTTTTCTAAATATAGTTCTATATATCCGTATAAATGGAAGAATTATTTTTTGCCAAACGACGCGGTGTAGTTTGCAATCGCTTCTTCTATAACTTGTTTTGCTTCCATAGGACCGTAAAGGGATTTAACGTCGGTCTGCTTGTTTTCCAACTGTTTGTAAACGGTGAAAAAGTGCAGGATTTCGTCAAAAATGTGGGCAGGCAGTTCGTCAATGGATTTAATGCCGAAATAGGAAGGATCGGAAAAGGGAACGGCAATGATCTTGTCGTCCATTTTTCCGCCATCCAGCATACGCATCATGCCAATGGGGTAAACGCGAACAATGGTTAAAGGGTAAATCGGTTCGGAGCAAAGTACCAAAACATCCAAAGGGTCGCCGTCGTCGGCGTAGGTGCGCGGAATAAAGCCGTAGTTTGCAGGGTAGTGGGTCGAAGTGTAAAGGATGCGGTCCAAACGTAAAAGGCCGGTGGTTTTATCCAGCTCATATTTGCATTTGCCGCCTTTCGGAATTTCGATCACCGCAGGAAAATCGTCTGCGTGAACGCTTTTGGGATCCATATCATGCCAAATATTCATAAAAGCGCATCCTCCTGTTCTGTATTTGGAAAATTTTGTTTTTATAGTATAGCATAGAATTTGAAAAAACGCAAGTTTTTCAAACCAAAAAGCACAAATTTTTACAGAAAAAGGAAGAAAAGTTGCGTGCAAAGAGAAAAAACGGTCAATAATGCAAGCAGAATCCATCGAAATGAGAAGGAGAATTGCTCATGCAAATTGTAAAAGGCGCGCAACGCCGTATGGTGCAAATGCGCATCGGAGATAGCCCGTATTATGAGGAAGCGTTTTTTATCGTAAGGAAAGATCTGCCCAAAATACAATTTCCGGAGCGCGAAATGCTGGCGGAGGCAAACCGGATTCTTGGCGACGGGGCAGTGCAGAAGGAGCGGAAAAAAGAAAGTATCGCAAAAAATCTGGCGTGGTTTTTCGGAGGAATGGTGCTCGGGCTCGGGCTCTCTTTGCTCGCTTTCTTTTTGCGGTTCGGCACTTGACAAATCGTTTGTTTTGTGGTAAACTGTCCAAAGGATCAACTGCCGCCCATGCGCGGCAGAAGCGTTGAACGGTGCAAAAAGCGAAAGGCTTTTTGTTGACAATTCGACCGACCTCAACCCGTGCGGCGAGCGGTGCCGTACGCGGAGGAGGTCTGTTTTCCGTGCGTTTTTTCGCAATTTCTACATCTATTACCGTTATTACCGAATCGTTATCGGGGAGGGGAATCCCCGTTTGCATTGCCGAAAGAAAGGAGATTTTATGGCAAGAAGACAACAACAAACAAAAACAAGAAGAAAACCCCAAAAGCCGGCAGGGAAAGTTCGCGTCATTCCGCTCGGGGGACTTGGCGAGATTGGTAAAAATATGACCGTGGTGGAATACGAGCAGGATATGATCGTTATTGACTGCGGCATTGGCTTTCCCGACGAGGAAATGCCGGGCATCGACTTTGTCATTCCCGATTTTTCCTATCTGGAAGCCAACAAGGACCGCATTCGCGGCGTGTTTCTCACCCATGGACACGAGGATCATATCGGCGGCGTCCCCTATTTGCTCAGAAATCTGAACCTAACGGTCTATGGAACGCCGCTGACATTGGGAATCCTGCGCGGCAAACTGGAGGAGCAGCCGTTGCCGTGGCAGGCGGACCTGAAAACCGTCAAACCGGGCGACAAAATCCGCGCCGGAGCCATGACGGTAGAGTTTATTCATGTCAACCATTCCATCGCCGATGCCTGCGCGTTTGCCATTCATACGCCGCTCGGCGTGCTGATCCACACAGGAGATTTTAAGCTGGATACCACGCCCATCGAGGGAGAAATGATGGATCTGGTTCGTCTCGGAGAGCTGGGGAAACAGGGCGTTTTGCTTCTGATGTGCGAGTCCACAAATGCCGAGCGCCCGGGGTATACGCCGAGCGAAAAGAAGGTCGGCGCGTCGCTGGAATACATTTTCACAACACATACAAAAAAGAGAATCATCATTGCAACCTTTTCTTCCAACGTTCACCGTGTCCAGCAAATTATCAACACCAGTGCGCGACATAAGCGCAAAGTTGCCATCACCGGCAGGAGCATGATCAACATTGTCAATGCCGCTGTCGAACTTGGGTATATGAAAGTTCCGAACGGCGTTTTGGTGGATATCAACGAAATTAAGCGGTATAAACCGAGCGAGTTAACGCTCATTACTACCGGCAGTCAGGGCGAACCCATGTCGGCGCTTTACCGCATGGCTTTTTCCGACCACGCACAGGTATCGCTGGATGCAAACGATGTGGTGGTGCTTTCGTCAAGCGCTATTCCGGGCAATGAAAAGCTGGTGGGCAGAATCATCAATGAACTCTCGCGCAACGAGGTGGAGGTTTTGCACGATGCGTTTGTCGAAGTTCATGTTTCGGGGCATGCCTGCCAGGAGGAGCTGAAACTCATGCAGGCACTTACCAAACCGAAGTATTTTATGCCTGTCCACGGGGAAAACCGCCATCTTTCCGCCAACCGCGAGTTGGCAAAATATTTGGGAATGAACGATCGCAATATTTTCATTTCCGAAATCGGAAAGGTGCTGGAAATCGACGCGTCGGGTGCTCGCTGGAGCGGAACCGTTCCGGCAGGAAAGGTGTTGGTGGACGGCTACGGAGTGGGAGATGTAGGCAACATTGTGCTTAACGATCGGCTGCATTTGGCGCAGGATGGGTTGATCGTCGTCGTTGCAACCATGGATTGCAGCGCGCGCCTCTTGCTTTCGGGACCCGATCTTATCTCGCGCGGTTTCGTATTTGTAAGGGAAAGCGAGGACTTGATGGAAGGCGCAAAACGCGTCGCGGAAAACACCATTGACGATGTTTTAACCTTTTCGCGCCGGCGCGAACCCATTGACCGAATGCTGCTTAAACGCCGCATTAAGGATGATCTTGCGAAATATTTGTATCAAAAAACTAAGCGAAAACCCATGATTTTACCGGTCATTATGGATATTTAATATATTTTAATAAAAATAAACTTTTTGTTCATGATTTATTCAAAAAAATTGTATATAATAGGATCAGTTTCTTGTCCCGGTTTCAGTCCGGCAGGATTCCGAAAATTCATAAAAAAGAGGAGTATCTCAAATGGGAAAAGGAAATCGAAGCAGAGATGGTCGTAATGTCGACGATTCCATCCTGACCAAAACCCCAAAAACGAAAAAACAGAAAAAAGGGCGCCGTCCAATGCCAAAATGGATTGTACCGACGTTGGTTGCCATTGTAGCAATCGCCGTTGTGTTTGCCATTGTTTTCAGCGCGCTGATCAACAACGGCGTTTTCAAGCGTAACAACGTTTTGGTCAAGAGCCAACAGCAAAATAAATATAACCTTAATCAGCTTTCGGCTCAAATTATGTTGTGGTATTCCGGTTGGATGCAGGGACAGAACGCTTATTACAGTACCATCAGTACTTCCGCCGAGTACAATCAGAACACCGAATTTTCCTGGTGCTGGGCATATGCCGGCACTTCGCAGAGTAATTTGCAGGATGTTGTGAAAGACAGTGCCGCGTGGTTGGAGGAGCTGGTTGCGCTTTGCGATTGGGGCATGAAGAATAATATTCCCTTTACCGCCGAGGATGAAGAAACGGCTTACGATTCCTTCGTTTCTGCATTTAAGTCACAGGCAAAGAGCTACTATAAATACGCTTACGATATTGGATTTTCCAACGAAAACGGAGAAACCGAAAAGTATCCCTATGATTACTCCAGCTATGTTGACTATCCCTCCTATCCCTATTTCAGTGGCTTTATCAGAAATGTTTTCGGCAATGGCATCAAATCCGAGGATTTCCGCCGCGCCGCGAACATTCTAACCTATGCCAGCCGTGTGAAGACATTGAAAGCGGGCGAATTCTGGAATGCCGACGCCGAAACGATTGCAGAGGAACTGAAAAAGAATCCCGATTTGTACTATACAATGGATTATCTGAAGTTTGCTGCCGACGATTCCGACTTTGCGGATCAGCTGAAAGCGGCGAGCAACGCAGATGAATTCAAAAAGCTGATTGTTGAGGATTATATCAAAAACAACTATTTCGGCGAATACAACAAACTGTTTGCCGATGCACTTTTGGAATCTCTGAAGAATAAGACGGGCGAAGAGCTTGCCGCCGCTTTGGAGGAGAATGGTCTGACTGCGGTCGATTTTGAAAAGCCGGCCGAAGAACCTGCCGACGAGGAGGGTACGGATGATGCCGAATCGACCGAAGGGGAAGGCGATGCCGAAGGAGGAGAAACGCAAGAAGGAGAATCGGAAGAAGGAGACGAAACCGGTGAAACTACTTCTGCGCTGACCCAAAAGCAGTCGGATTGGCTCTTTGATAAAAATCGTGCTGCAAACGATATGGATATTGTCACCGAAGAGGACGAATCCGCTACGCTTTTGGTTATCACCGAGGTCACCAAGGACGATGAAGGCAACGTTACTGCTGTTAAAGCAGTTGTTAAGAATTTCTCCGAAGTTCTTTCTGAGGAAGATTACTACGCGCTGATCAACGAGGTTTGCCACCATCTTGACCTGCCGCACGATCATGAAGCGCACGCGCATGATGAAGAGGGGGAGCAGGAAGGCGACGCTGAGCCCATCGAAGGAGAGGGCGAGGGTGAAGAGGCAGCCGAAGAGGAGATTGCATACTGGGATGACCTGGTAGAGGCAATGGAGTCCGGTGCAAATAGCAAACTGCCCTCCGAAAGCACGATTTATTATGTCAAAGCCGTCGATCTGGAAAAAGAGATTGATGAACTGAAAACCGGTTTGGAAGAGGCGGAAGACAAAGCTGCATATCTGCAAGAAAAAGGTATTGCAGAGAATCTCGGAATGGCAGAGGATAAAATTGACGAAGCATTGAAAGCTGTCCTTTTCCCTGCGGAAGGAACCGTTGAAGCCGGTTCGATTTTGATCGTTGATGCCGACGACGGCGACACCAAACATCTTGTCTATGTCACCGAGGTAAAGACCGAGGGTGAAGGCGAAGAGGAAAAAACACTGGTCAGCTTCTATGATTATTCCGTTTCAAAATACTCCAATGAATTCAGCAAATTCCTGTTTGAGGGTGTAAACGAGGAAACCATGACCGGTGCGCCCGAAGTCAACGCAACTTTTGTCGGAGAAGATGAAAAGACGGTTTATATCATCACCAAAGCGCTTGACCTTGGCAAGGATGCCGTTCGCGGCGGATATATTTCCTATAGCGATAAGGAAACTGCCGATGCCGATTTGAAGAAATTGGAAGGGCTTACCGGAATCGAGCTTTTGAATAAGCTTGCCGAAATCAATTCGAGTGCCACCACTTCCAATAAGATCACCGAGACCGCTGTTTCGTCTGCGGACCTAAAAGCATGGTTGTTTGACGAAACGCGCAAAGCAAACGATGCCGCTGTGGTTTATCAAGAAGATGAGGACGGCAACATTTTGAACGGCATTTATCTTGCCGTATTCCTGGATAAAACGAGTGCCGGTGAGAGCGACGCGCGCACGAACATTGCCGATGAAAAGGCAGACGATTTTGCACGCAAACTTGCTGAGGACGGCGGTTATAAGCTTTCTGAAAAGGCGCTTGCAAAAATTAAATAATCAAATCACCGAATAAAAAAGCAAAATGGCATGGATCAAATTCCGTGCCATTTTGTAACGGGACGCATATCCTGTTTGGTGAAAAAGCCATTCTTTTCCGCATTTGCGGAAAGGGGAAATGAGGAAAACATGATTTTGGATGCCAAGCAAACAACGGTCGCCTATCGCTGCCCCCATTGCGGAAGTGCGGTTTTGAGTGCCGTCGGACTTTTGTCGCTGACCGGCTCGGCAGACCTCGTCAAGCTCAAGTGCACCTGCGGAAAAAGCGAGCTTTCGGTCACATACGGCAAGGATGCAAAAATCCGGTTGAGCGTTCCGTGTCTTGCCTGTGGCAAACCGCATTCTTTTACGGTATCGTCCAAGGTCTTTTTCGGCAAGGAGTTGTTTACGCTGCCCTGCCCGTATACCGATTTGAACATTGCCGCAACGGGCGAGATCAATCAGGTGAAAGCCGAAATGGCAAGGAGCGAGCTGGAGCTGTTGGATTTGCTGGAAAAGAGCGGAATTAAGGATCCCGAGCGCCTGCGTGCCGAGGAACAGGCTTTGCCCGATCCGCAAATTGCCGAAATCGTCTCATACGTCATCGGCGAATTGGATGAAGAGGGGAAAATTTATTGCAAATGCCATCCGGCGAATACCAAAAAAATGAAGGAAAGCGTGTACGACGTGGAAATGAGGGACGAGGGTGTTCTGGTGCGTTGTCAAACCTGCGGAGCGGAGCGGCTGATTCCAACTGACAGCGGACTCTCGGCGCATGCATTTCTCAATGCCGACGCACTTTATTTGGAATAAAAGAAGGAGACCGCTTTGAAAAATATGAAAAGTCAGCAGGCGCTTTCCGAAAAAGCCGAGGAAACGCTTACCTCGGAACTGTTGTTCGACGGCAGAATCATTCATTTGTATCATGATACCGTTCGTCTGCCGGACGGCGCCGTGCATGATCGGGAGTACGTCCGGCATATCGGCGGCGTTTGCGTTTTGCCGCTGGACGACGACGGACAAGTCACCTGCGTGCGCCAGTACCGCTATCCGTTCGGCGAAGTGTTAACCGAGCTTCCGGCAGGAAAGCTGGATTGGAAGGATGAAGATCGCGCGCTTGCCGCATTGCGCGAATTGCGCGAGGAGACCGGCTATCGGTGCGAAAAACTAACCTTTTTGGGCAAATTTTATCCGTCTCCGGCAATTTTGGATGAAGTGATCGGATTATATCTTGCCGAGGGGCTGACCGCCGGGGAGATGGATTTGGACGAGGACGAGTTCCTTTCCAACGTCCGCTATCCGCTTTCGGTTTTGGTGGACGAGGTGCAAAAGGGAAACCTGCCCGATGGCAAAACGCAGGCGGCAATTTTGCGAACGGCGGATCTGTTGCGTCGCAGGAAAGAGGAAAAATCATGAAGAACGAACGGGAAATTTCGGTTCGTATTTTGACCGAGCGAACCGGATTTGAAATGCCCTTGGGCGGATTGTTCGGCGCAATCCCTGCGGATTTTTTGCCGGGAGCAGAGGATTTGCCCGAGGAGGATTTGCCGGAGGAACCCGACGACGAAGCGGCACCGCCTGCCGAAGAGGAAATGAACAATGAGCAACCGGAAGGAGAGGCCTTTCCGGCGGAGGATACCATCCTTTCCCAAGAGGAGACCGTACCCGAAAAGAGCGAATTTTTTGCTGTCGGCAAACTGGTGGAAACCGATGACCGGCTGGAGATTGTCTATGAGGAAAGCGTGCTGACCGGGATGGAAGGATCGCTTACCAGCGTTGGTTTTTCCAAATCCGCGCCGGAAATTGTTACCATGGTGCGGCAAGGATTTGTGGATACCGCTCTTGTTTTTGAAAGGGGGAAATGGCATATTTCGATTTATCAAACGCCGTTTTCCGAATTCGAGCTTTCCGTTTGCGCCCTTTCGGTGCAAAATTTGCTTGTGCAAGAGGGCGTCATCAGCTTGGATTACGTAACCGAATTGCACGGTGCGCGTACCGAGCGGTGCAAAATGCAAATTATCATCGGCTGATCCTTTTTGCGGCGGCTCTCCGAAAAGGGAGCCGCCGCATGGCAGTTTGCGCCAAAGGGACTTGACATTTTAATCAAACGAGACTATAATAGAAAACGGAAATATTTAGAAAAAAGAAGGGATTTTTATGACCAAAATTGATATTTTTTCCGGCTTTTTGGGTGCCGGAAAGACCACACTGATCAAAAAACTGCTAAGGGAAGCCTACACCGGTGAAAAAATTGTCCTTATCGAAAACGAGTTCGGTCAAATCGGTATCGACGGCGGATTTTTGCAGGATGCCGGTATTATTGTCAACGAAATGAACAGCGGTTGCATCTGTTGTTCTCTGGTCGGCGATTTCGGCAAGGCGCTTCAAAAGGTGCTTGCCGAGTATGCCCCCGACCGCATTTTGATCGAGCCCTCGGGCGTCGGCAAACTTTCCGATATTATTCGAGCCGTGCAGAACGCCGCTGCGGACGGTGCCGTGCTCAACGGATTTACCACCGTGGTGGATGCCGGCAAGTGCAAAATGTATATGAAGAATTTCGGCGAATTTTTCAATGATCAGGTTGAAAACGCCGGGTGCATCATTCTTTCGCATACACAAATGACCGATGAGAAAAAGGTTGCCGAGGCGATTGAACTGCTCAAAGCACACAATTCTACCGCCGTTATCGTCGCCACCCCGTGGGACGAATTGGACGGCAAACAATTGCTGGAAGCCATGGAGCGTCGCGATACCATCGAGGAAGAGCTTGCCCGCCTTGCCGAGCAGACCGAGCACGAGCATCACCACCACCATCATCATGACGATGACGACGAGTGCGACGATCCCAATTGCTCCTGCCATCATCACCATGACGATGACGACGAAGATGAGCACGAACACCATCATCACCATCATCACGATGATGATGACGATGAATGCGACGATCCCAACTGCTCCTGCCACCACCATCACGACGATGACGACGAGGACGAGCACGAGCACCACCATCACCACCACCACGACGATGATGATGACGACGAATGCGACGATCCCGAATGCTCCTGCCACCATCATCACGACGATGATGACGAGGACGAGCACGAACATCACCATCACCATCACCATCATCACCACGCCGACGACGTGTTTGTCAGTTGGGGCGTAGAAACCAACAAGGCGTTTGACGAGGAAGAACTCAAAACCATTCTGGAAACGCTGGTCGAGGAGCACAAATACGGCGTGATTTTGCGCGCCAAAGGCATTGTTGCCGGCAAGAACGGCAAGTGGATCCACTTTGACTATGTTCCCGGCGAGCCCGACGTGCGCCACGGTTCCGCTGGCGTCATCGGCCGGCTCTGCGTCATTGGTTCTGGCATTCAAAAAGCGGCGCTTGCCGAGCTTTTCGGCGTGGAGAAAAAGTAATTTAAGGGAGAAAGAAACATGGCAACCATTCCGGTCTATCTATTCACCGGCTTTCTGGAGGGAGGCAAAACCAGCATCATTCAGGAATCCATGGAGGATCAGCGCTTCAATTCGGGCGAAAAAACGCTCATCATTCAGTGCGAGCAGGGCGAGGTCGAGCTGGACCCTTCGCGTTTCTGGGGACAGAACGTCTACCTGGAAACCATCGAGGACGCCGCCGATCTGACCATCGAAAACCTGACCGCCATGGGCAAAAAGCACAAGCTGGATCGCGTCATCATCGAGTATAACGGAATGTGGAACCTCGCCGACCTCTACGGCAACCTGCCGCAGGGCTGGGCGATCTACCAGGAAATGCTCTTTGCCGATGCCGGCACCTTCCTTTCCTACAACGCCAATATGCGCCAGCTTATGGTGGATAAACTCATGAACTGCGAAATGGTCGTTCTCAATCGCACCCCGGCCGACGTGGATAAGGAAACCATTCACAAGGTCATTCGCGCAACCAGCCGCCGCGCCGCCATTACCTACGAGTATCCCGACGGGCACGTGGAGTACGACGAGATCGTCGATCCGCTTCCGTTTGACCTGAACGCTCCGGTCGTTTCGGTTGCCGACGGCGACTACGCGCTCTTCTACCGCGACCTCTCGGAGGAAATGGACAAATACAACGGCAAAACCGTCAAATTCAAGGGCATCGTTGCGCGCGACCGCTCGCTGGGCGACCGTTCGGTGCTTGCCGGACGCCATGTCATGACCTGTTGCGAGGCCGACATTTCCTACCATCCGCTGGTCTGCATTTTCGGGGAACCGACCACTCTCAAAACCGGCGATTGGGCAACCATCACCGGCAAAATCAAGGTGGAAAAACACAAACTTTATAACGGCGTGGGCCCCGTTCTCTATATCGAAAAAACCGAGTTCGCCACCCCTGCCGTCCCCGAAGTTGCAACCTTTTATTGAGGCTTTCAAAATGAACTATCCGTTGAGCGCAAAATACCAAACGCCCGAACTGCTCTCCAAAATCATGGGGCCAAACCCCGTCAAACTGGAAGAGGAACTTTTAACGGGCAACCAAATTCCAAAAAACGCAACCGTTTGCGATTTGGGCAGCGGACAGGGCTTGACCAGTGTCTTTCTTGCCAAAGAGTACGGCTTTTGCGTATATGCCGCCGATCTTTGGAGCGAGCCCGAGGAGAACCGCAAATTCTTTCGCAAGATGGGGCTGACTGAGGAGCAGATCATTCCCGTCAAAGCCGACGCCACGGCACTGCCCTTTGAAATAGACTTCTTCGACGCCGTTGTTTCCACCGATTCCTATAACTATTTCGGGCGCGATCCCGACTATCTCGACGAAAAGCTGTTGCCCTTCGTCAAAAAAGACGGCTGGCTCTATATCGCCGTGCCGGGTATGAAAAAAGATTTGCACGAAAATCTGCCGCCCGAACTGCTCCTGTCCTGGACACCCGAACAACTTGCCTACCTGCGCGACGCGCACTATTGGAAAGGAATTGTCGGTGCCAGCCGCAACGCCGAGGTGATCGCGGTGGAAGAAATGCAATCCAACGAGGAAGTTTGGAACGATTGGCTCATGCAGGAAAACGAATACGCCATCGGCGACCGCAAATCCATGCAAGCCGGCGGCGGCAAGTACCTCAATTTTATCAAGATCGTTTTAAGAAAAAAGTAAATAGAAAACGGATTTTGAAACAGACAATCGCTTGAATCAAAATCCGTTTTCTTTTTTTGGTAAAGTTTTTTGGAAGAGAGGGAGCGCGAGGGGGAGAAACACTTTTTTGCAAAAAAGGTTTCTCCCCCTCGCGACCTTCCTATCCCTCTCTCTTTCCTTCCATAATAAAGGCGGCTTCCATATCGGCGCAAACGGTGGCGTAGGCGAGTGGGAACATTTCCAGGGCGCGGCCCACGTTGCCAACGTCCTCAGTGCCCGAAAAGCCCATGTGATAGCGGATGGCGAACGCCTCGTCGCGCGTCAGCTTCATATAAGCCGAGATCATATAGACCGATTTTTCGCCGTGCCCGTAGGGCAGGGGGTCCTCGATGGTGTAGTAGGGAACGGTGGTCCAATGCCCGGTTTTGTCCTTGACGTTCCGAGTGCTCACCTTGTAGAAATTGACTTTGCAAATATCGTGCAAAAGGCCGGCAATGGCAATGCTTTCGTCGCTGTAGGAAATGCCGTAAAGCTCTTTCATACGGGGACGGGCAAGAATATCGCAAAGGCAGTCGTAAACGTTCAGGCTGTGCTGCAAGAGGCCGCCCTCGCAGGCGCCGTGGTAACGGGTGCTTGCCGGCGCGGTGAAAAAGTCGCTTTTTTGAAGAAACTCCAGCAGTTTGTCGGAACCCTCACGGGTGATTTTTTCTTTGAAGATTTGAATAAAGCGTTCCTGATTGGTCATTGTATGCGATCCTTTCTGAAAATACTAACCTTATTATAAAGGAAGGCGCGAAAAATGTCAAGCGAGAAAATCAAACGCGATCTCCGTGGCAGACAAGGTAGAGGATCTGCCGGGATTTTGCAAGCTCGCCGAGCAGGGCTTTTGCGGCGGCAAGACGTTCCTCGTCCAAGTTAGTAAAAGGATCGTCCAAAAGCAAAAACGGCGTTTCCTTTCCGTCGGCATAGAGGGCGTCGATCAGCGAAAGCCGCACACAAAATTGCAGCAAATCACGCCAACCGCGGCTGTAGCTTTCCATTTTACGACTCATGCCGCCGTCCAGAACAGAAACGGAAAAGTCTGCCGCCAACTCGGCTTTGGGAAGGTTTTTGCCACAGAGCAGGGCAAGGTATTTTGCAAAGTTTTCGCGCGTGGCAGGAAGATAGCGCGTGGTCAGATCGTCGTGCGCCTGCTTGAGAAAATCGCGTGTTTTGACCAATAGATGATAGCGCTGTTTCTGTTCGACGAGCGCAGTTTCCAGTCGGGAGAGCTCTTCTTCCCGTTCGGGAATCTGCTCTGTTTCGGCATTCAGGCGCGCGAGCAAAACGGTAAGGCGATTCTCGTTATTTTTTAAGCCGGCAAGAATTTCTTTCTGCTCGGTTTGACGCGACGTAAGATTATTCGGATCGGGTTCATGATCCAAAAGGGAAACTTCCGAAATGCCGATTTTGGAAAGCCGATCCTGCAAATCCTCCCGGCGGTCGGCAATCAAACGCAGAAGCGTTTCTCGGTCAGTCAGCAGGGTTTCCATCGTTGCGAGACGGTCTTTATCCAAGGTGGCGCAATCCGAACAGGGAAAATGAGAAAAGAACGTATCAACCTCTTTTGCGGCGGCGGCAAGCTCCGCTTTTTTCTGTTCTTCCGCTTCCGCAGAAGCTTGTTGCTTTTTCCAAAGATTTTCCCAGTTGCGAGCAAATTCAGAAAGGGTAAGCAGTCCGGTTTCCGGATCGGCTTCTGCAATTTCAAAAGCGGCAAGATAAGCGCGCAAATCAGCAGTTTTTTGCTCGTAAAACCGCTGTTTGAGTGCAAGCTCGTGGTATTTCGCGGCGAATTTTTCGTGTGCCGCTTCGGCGTCCTTCCTACGAGCGGAAAGCAGAGCAATCGAAGCGCGCGGATCCTCATTTTCGGGCAACCGGAACTGCCGAGCAATTTCGTTCATCGCGGCGGTCAAGCGTACCTGTGCTTGATTTTTCGCTTTGTTCTGCCGAATAACAAGAAAAATATGAAAAAGGAAACAGAATCCGCCAATACCAATCGCGGCAATCCCCCCGATGAGAAGGGGGCGCATTTCTTGGATGATTCCGATTGTCAATGTAATCAACCCGGCAGGCAACAGCAGAAGCGCGGTAATGAAAAAGAGGGATAGACTCGTTTTTTTAATTGATTTTGCAGGCGCGTATTGACTTGTAAGCCGTTCATTCGCCTGCGATAGCTCTTCGAGCGACGGAAGTGCGGAAAGTTGATTCTCGGCGGCTTGTAGGTCGTTCCACGCTTCCTGCATTGTCGTTTTGAGCGTTTCCTGTTCGGCGCGCAATGCCGAGGCAAGGCGAAGTCTTTCATTCACCGTTTCGGCAGTCGGCGCTCCGGTTGGAAACCGACGGGAAAGAGAAACCAATTCGGCTTGTTCTTCCTGATTCAATCCAATGGCGGCAAGCTCGGCGCGCAGAATTTCCATGCGGTCGATCTGATTGCGGCAGGAGGTCAGTTCCTCGCGCGTTGGAATATGATTTGCAAAACGGCGCTCAATCTCGGCGTTTTGCCGGGTCAGCTCCTCCAGTTTGCTTTTGAACATACGGATTTCTTCTACCTGCTTGGCGCGAAGAAGGGCTTCCTGTAGCTTTTTGTCTTCCGCTTCAGTTTCGGCAATCTGCCCGAGGAGTTCGGAAAGCTCGCGCTCAACGCATTCTTTCTGCTGTTGCTTTCCGCGCGATTCAGTCAATTCGTCCCGAATGGTGCGAATTTTTGCCTCGGTTTCCCCGATCAATCCGGCGCCGCCGCGCTTTTTAAAGTCTTTTGCGCGGTCATCCAGCAGGCGGTAGGCGTTGTCATAGTTGGAAAGATCGTGGATCTCGTCAATGCCGGTCAATTTTACATGAATCGAATCGTTGTTTTCGTCCTTTGTTTTCACCGATCGGGCGGAAAGAAAAACGCTTTGCTCAAAACCCTCGGCGTCAATGCCGAAAAGCTCTTTTCCGAGAGAGTCGGAAAAGGCAGACGAAGAAAGACCGGTCGCCGTGTCGTAAAGCGCAAAGGACTCGTTTTCTCCAAAGGAACGCTCAATGCGAAAAGTGCCTTTTTCGCAGGAGAACACCAGATTGCCGCCGAAAACGCCGCCCTGCCAGGGGGTGTAGCGTTTGTAGTCGTTTTCGTCAAGGTCGTGCTTGTTGGATTTTGGCAATCCATAAAACATGGCTTTCAAAAAAGCGGCAAGCGTACTTTTTCCCCAACCGTTTTCTTCGCAAATCGTGTTCAACCCATCGTTCAGCGTCAGGTCATAGCGGTGCAGTTTTCCAAAATTCTCAATGGAAAGAGAGATCAGTTTCATAAATCAATCTCCTTTCTTCCGTAAAGCGCCTGCAATCCGATCCGAATCACGGCGTCGCGCTCGGCGTCGGTCAGCGATTCGTCGGCGCGCACCAGCCGGATGAACTCGCCCTTGAGCGAGCGATCGTTCTGGTAGTCCTCAGGGCGAATCAAAAGCGCCGATTCGTCTTTGCGCCGACCAAACCAAAAACGCTCGGAAAGATACCGGTCGATCCGGTGATAATCGGGCTCAAAATCGGGGTCAACTTCGCCGCAAACCGTCAACTTGACAAGGTCGGTTGCCGGAATAGGAGCAAGAGCCATTTCAGCGCGGCGTTCCAGCTCGGTTTGCGTGTTACAACCCGAAAGATCCAGTCGTATTTCGTGAAGCGTCCGTTTTGCAAAGGGGACGAAACGGGTCTGCAGGCGTTTTCCGGGCGTAATTTCCAAAAGAACAAATCCTTTTTCGCCGCACTCGTCAAAGCCGCGCCCTTCTGGGGTTCCGGAATAGCAGGCGATTGCGCGGTCATCCACGCGATATTCGGCAAAGGAGTGGATATGCCCGAGCGCCAGGTAGTCGATCCCTTTTTCGGCATAAGCGCGCAGAGGGATCTCATCGCCGGACGCCGAGAATGTGTCCGTAACCTGCCCGTGCAGGAGGATGATATTCGTCTGTTCGGAGTTCAGCGAAAGCGCTTCGGGAAGCGGGTTCTGCGCGGCGGTGATCGATGCTTCACCCAAGTCATAGGTTGTCCATTGATCCGAAAAAGTATGAAGGTTTTGGGGAATTGCCTCGTTACCGACAAGCAGATTCGCGCCACCGTCGTGATTTCCGGCAAGATAAAAAAAATGAATGTTCGGATAAAGCGAAACAGTTTCCAAAATCATTTTTACCGTGCGTTTGCGGACCTGCTTTACCGAATCGAACAAGTCCCCGGCAATCAGAATGGCGCAAACGCCCTCCTTGTCGGCAAATTCAACCATTCGGCGAAAGGTGTCCAAAAGCTCGGCGCGGCGCTCTTTTGCCTGTTCGGCGGAAAAATTGGCAAGTGGCGAATCCAAATGCAGGTCGGCGGTATGGATCAGCTTCAAACGATATTCCTCCTTTCGGGAATCTTTTCTCTATTCTTCTACATTCTACCATATTTTTCGGGGAAAGAAAAGGGGAAATTTGCCGGAAAGGTAATTTTTTTTGACTTTTGCGCGAGAATGTGATAAAATAGTGATAAATGAAAGGAAAAGACGAAAGGGAGGGGTAAAATGAAACCGTTGGGAATTTATCTGCATATTCCGTTTTGCCGCTCCAAGTGCCTGTATTGCGATTTTTGCTCTTTGCCGGCGCGGTCGGCGGAAACGATTGACATTTATGTAACCGCCCTTTGCCGCGAGATCGCCGGGAAAAAAGAGCCTTGTGCGGAACATTCCGTGCAAACCATCTATTTCGGCGGCGGAACACCAACGCTTCTCTCTGCAAGACAGCTGGAAAAAATCATGGAGACTATCCGAAATTCTTTTTCGCTAGAGGCAGATTGCGAGATCAGCGCCGAATGCAACCCGAAAACCGGGAGCAAGGAACTGTTTTCGGCAATGCGCTCCATAGGGTTCAATCGCTTGAGTATCGGTTTGCAGAGCGCGCATGAAAACGAACTGCGCGCATTGGGCAGAACGCATGATTTCAATGGATTTGTAAAGACATGGAACGAAGCGCGTGAGGTCGGATTTGAAAATCTGAATGCCGACGTTATGTTCGGAATTCCCTATCAAACCGAAAGAAGTTTTGCCGAAACACTCAAAAAACTCATACCATTGTCGCCCGAACATCTCTCCGCGTATGCGCTGACATTAGAGGAGGGAACGCCGCTTTGCCGTCTTGCCGAAAAATTGCCCTTTCCAAGCGAGGAAGAAACGGCGAATATGTATTTGCAAACGGTGGATTTTTTGAACGAGAATGGTTTGAAACAATACGAAATCAGCAATTTTGCGCGTCGAGGGTATCAATCGCGCCATAACCGCAAATATTGGGATATGGAGGAATATCTCGGTTTCGGTGTGGCGGCATATTCGGATTTCGGCGGCGAGCGATTCGGAAACAGCCGGGATTTGGATGCCTATTTGCGCGGCGAAGAGATTTGCGAAGAGAGGGGAATACCGAGCGAAAAGGAGCGCGAAAACGAATACGTCATGCTGCAAATGCGCCTTGCCGAGGGGTTGAAAAAAAAGGCGTTTGCCAAGCGCTTCGAACATAGTGCGGATGTATTTTTTGCCAAACTGCAACCGTGGATTGAAAAGGGATATGTAAAGGTCACCGCCGAGGGCGCGGCATTTACGCCGAAAGGCTTTCTCATCAGCAATACAGTTCTTTCCGAAATTGTGGAATTTGAGAAATGAAAAGCGGCAAAAACTCTTGACAAAAAGAGAGAAATCATGTAGAATAAAAGAGGTAAAAAAACAGAGAAAGGCAAGGTTTTTTTCATGGAAAAAAATCAAAACGAACGCGAGTTTTACACCCTGACCGACGAGGATGGCAACGAGAGCGAATTTGAGCTGATCGGCGCCGCCGAATATAAGGGAAAACAGTATTTTGCAATGATTCCGGCAACCGAGGAGCAAAAAGAGGACGAATTCTGCGAATATGTCATTCTGCGGTTAGATGTGGACGAAAACGGCGAGGAAACGCTGATCACCATCGATGATGACGACGAGTTTGACGATGTTGCCGATATTTTTGACGATCAGTTTTCCGAGGAAATCGACTACGACGAAAAAAAGAAATCGTGAAATTCTCCTGCCGAGTGCGTGATAGGCGGCAATATTGAGCCTACAATTGATTAAAGGAGTCTAACGCTTTTCCGGTTTGCAGACCTCCCGTTCCCGTTTTCGGTTGACTTGTCCCGAACGGGATGACGGACGTTGGGAGCAGTAAAGGAAGGGTGAGAGGACACCGCCCTGGCATACAGGGTTCAGAATTTCCGACTACACGGCCCGGTGGGTTTTCTGAATTGCCCGCGGCAAAATTGACTTTACGGGGAGCCGCAAGCTCCCCTTTTAAAATCGAAAGAACAATTCAATACATAAAGGAGAAAAAGAAACTATGGGTATCATCAAGGCGTTTGCCGATTCCGTAAAAGGCTCGCTTGCCGATCAATGGCTGGAGGTGCTGGAAGCTGATAATATGGACGACAATACCGTTTTCACCAAAGGCGTTGCCGTTCGCACCGACGGGAGAAACAATAACAAGCGCGGAAATTCGGATGTCATTTCGGACGGTTCCATTATTCACGTTTATCCCAACCAGTTTATGATTTTGGTGGACGGTGGCAGAATCGTGGACTATTCCGCCGAGGAAGGATATTATAAAGTGCAAAATTCCTCTGCTCCTTCGCTGTTCAACGGCGAATTCGGCGCAACCTTGAAAGATACATTCTCGCGAATCAAATTTTCGGGAACACCGTCGTATAAACAACAGGTGTTCTTTATCAATTTGCAGGAGATCAAGGGGATCAAGTTCGGCACCCCTAATCCGGTCAACTATTTTGACCAGTTCTACAACGCCGAATTGTTCCTGCGCGCCCATGGTACTTATTCCATTAAAATTACTGATCCGATCAAATTCTATTCCGAGGTTGTTCCGAAAAACGCTTCGCGCGTAGATATCAAGGATATCAACGAGCAGTACCTTTCGGAGTTTTTACAGGCGTTCGGCGCGGCGCTTAACCAAATGTCGCTGGAAGTCCGCATTTCGCAGGTCATGTCCAAACTGCCCCAGCTTTCCAAATTCATGTCCACCGAGCTGGACGAAAGCTGGAAGGAACTGCGTGGTTTTGAGGTGCTTGCAGTCGGTATTGCAAGCGTCAGCTACGACGAGGAATCCAAAAAGCTTATCAATATGCGCAACCAGGGTGCCATGCTGGGCGACGCCGCCGTACGCGAGGGTTACGTTCAGGGCGCGATTGCAAGAGGTATCGAGAATGCCGGAAGCAACTCTGCCGGAAGCGCGCAGGCGTTTATGGGAATGGGCATCGGCATGAACGCCGCCGGCGGATTTATGGCGTCGGCGTCCGCATCCAATCAGGCGCAAATGCTACAACAGCAACAACAGCAGCAAGCGGCGGCAGTCGGCTGGACTTGTCCGAAATGCGGCAAAGTCAACACCGGCAAATTCTGCCCCGAGTGCGGAACCTCCAAACCTGCCGGGGAGAGCGGCTGGACCTGCCCCAAATGCGGCAAGGTGAATAGTGGCAAATTCTGTTCCGAATGCGGCGAGCCGAAGCCGGCAGGCGAGTGGTTCTGTTCCAACTGCGGACATAAAAACCCGGCAGGAACCAAATTCTGCCCCGAGTGCGGACACGCGAAGGATTGAGTGAACGATGTCTGAGCAAACAGCTACATACGAGTGCCCGAACTGCGGCGCGTCACTGACCTTTAACGCCGCCGAGCAACTTTTCACCTGCGAGTTTTGCCTTTCCAAATTTACGCGCGAGCAGGTTTTGAGCGCCAACAGCGAGGAAAAAATTCGGGAGCAGGAAGCCGCCGAGGAAGCCTTCAACGCGCAAATGAACGAATACGAGTGCAAGCATTGCGGCGCGCATGTCATTACCGACGAACATACCGTTGCAAGCGAATGCGCGTATTGCCATAATCCCATCGTTTTGGTGGGAAGGCTTTCCGGAGAGATGAAACCGCAAAAGATCATTCCGTTCGGGTATGACAAAGCTGCGGCAGAAGAAGTTTTTTTCAAGTTTGTCAAAAAGAAATGGTTTGTTCCAAAGTCCTTTTTTGTTAAGGAACAGGTCGAAAAGATTGCCGGCATCTACTATCCGTTTTGGGTCACCGACGCCAATACCGATTCCAGAATTCAGGCGCATGCCACCAAGGTGCGCACATGGAGGACGGGGAACCGGGAATATACCGAGACCTCGCATTTTGAAATTTACCGTCGGGGCAAGATTCATTTTGAAGATTTGACCACGGCGGCGCTTTCGGATGCCGATAAAAAAATGCTGGAAGGAATTCTGCCCTATCCGAGCGCGGCACTGGAGGATTTCTCTATGCCCTATCTTTCGGGATATGCCGCAAAAAAGCGGAATTTGGAGCGGGACGATATCAAAGCCGAGCTCAAGGGCAGAATCGATCATTATTCCGAGCGGATTCTGCGCGCCACGATTTCCGCATCTTATACGACCATGAAAGTATACGGCAGAGAGAGCCGGGTACTCAACAGCCATTGGGATTATTCGCTTCTTCCCGTTTGGGTGTTGACCTATCGGGATGAAAAACGGAATAAAAATTATGTTTATACCATGAACGGACATACCGGAAAGGTGCACGGGGAGCTTCCGGTCAGCCGGTGGAAGCTCGCGGCGCTGTTTGGTGCGGTTGCAACGGCATTGACCGGTTTATTCACGCTGATCGGAGGGCTGATTGCAAAATGAATATTACGCCAACCGTTTTTTTCATTGCATTGGCGCTCGCCGTTATTTGCGCTATTGTCAGCGTGGTCGTGGTGATTCGAAAGTATTCCATGAAGCATAATCCGGTGGACTATCCGCTTGATCAGTTCACGCAGCTGGACCTGCAGGAGCAAGCCGATCAATTTGTAGGAAAAGAGGTCACCAGTCGCGTGATTTCGGACGACAAGAAATAGGCGCAGATTTCAAAAAACCTACGAAACGAATATCCGCAGGGGATCCCTTTTTCAGGCATCCTCTGCGGTTTTGAATGAAACAAATACATGAAACAAATACATGAAACAAATACATGAAACGAATGTATGAAACGAATTGTACGACATGTAATAAACACATGAAATAAATAATTGAATTCAGAGGATATTCATGGCAAAACAGAAAAAACAACCGGCAGAGCACGGATTCCCGAATCCGCCGTTTACCAAGGAAATGAAGGCGACGCATACCATACTTGCACCGGATATTTTCCCGATTCATATGTTGCTCATTTCCGAAATTTTCGGAATGTACGGCTACAAGTTCGTCGTCCTGCACGACAGCGGAAAGCAGGTCATTCAAAAGGGGCTGGAACAGTTGCATAACGATATGTGCTATCCTGCCATTTGTACATCGGGACAGCAACTCTACGCATTGGCGTCCGGAGAGTACGATCCCAATAAGGTCGCGCTCATTCAGTTTCAAACCGGCGGCGGTTGCCGCGCTTCTAACTACATCTGGATGCTCCGAAAAGCGCTGCACAATATGGGAATGGATCAAGTTCCGGTGCTGTCGCTCAGCTTTTCCAAAATTGAAAAGAGCAGTGGCTTCCGCATTACGAAACTGATGATGATGAAGGGAATTGTCGCCGTTATGTACGGCGATATGCTCATGTTGCTCAAAAATCAGGTTAAACCTTACGAGGCAAATCCGGGAGATACGCAAAAAGTTGTGGATCATTGGGTCGCCGAGCTGACCGATCAGTTCCGCAGAAACCGCGGATTATTCGGGAAAGCGTTTCGCAAGAATATGCAGGATATCGCGGCAGATTTTCATGCGGTTAAGCGCAGAAATGTCAAAAAAACAAAGGTCGGCATCGTCGGGGAAATCTATGTCAAGTATTCGCCGCTCGGCAACAACGGGTTGGAGGAATTTTTGGAGTCGCAGAACTGCGAATTCATGGTTCCCGGCGTGCTGGGATTTTTCCAGTTCATGTTCGACAATCAAAAAACCGACCGTAAGCTTTACGGCGGAACGATTCGCGGCGCAGTGGTTGCCAAAGCCGGATCGGCGCTGATGCGCAAGGTGGAGAAAATCTTTATCGAAACGCTCCGGCAGTATCCCGATTTCGTCGTTCCAACTCCTTTTTCGCATATTTGCGAACTGGGCGACCGCGTCATCGGCAGAGGCGTGAAAATGGGAGAAGGCTGGCTTTTGCCGGCAGAAATAGCCGAGTTGTTGGAAAAAGGGTACGAAAATATTATCTGCGCTCAACCGTTCGGGTGCCTGCCAAATCATATTGTCGCAAAAGGGACGATCCGCACGTTGCGGAACCTTTATCCCAATGCAAATATTTGCCCGGTGGATTATGATGCCGGCGCTTCCAAAGTCAATCAGGAAAACCGCATCAAACTGATGCTGGCATTGGCGCAGGAAGCCGAGAAAAAACAAAATGACGACCAATCTGAAAAAAGGAGAGCCTCGGTTTGAAACGAATCGGAATTGACGTGGGATCCACGACTATTAAATGCGCCGTTTTGGATGAAACGGGGAAACTTCTCCATTCTTCCTATGAGCGGCACCGCGCCTGCATCGCACCGATGATGGCGGCGATTCTGCGCGAAATTGCAAAAAAATACCCGGGCGAAACAGTCAGCCTTGCCGTTTCCGGATCTGCCGGGATGGGCGTTGCCAACGATTTGGAACTGCCGTTCGTGCAGGAAGTGTACGCTACGCGCCTTGCCGTACTGGAAAAAATGCCGGCGACCGATACCGTCATCGAGTTGGGCGGCGAGGATGCAAAGATCCTGTTTTTGGGAGGATCGCTCGAAGTCCGAATGAACGGCACCTGCGCCGGAGGAACCGGCGCGTTTATCGATCAGATGGCGGAATTGATGAGTGTAACGCCCGAAGAGATGGAAAAGCTTGCCGAACAGAGTGAAAAGCTCTATACCATCGCTTCCCGTTGCGGCGTATTTGCAAAATCGGATATTCAACCGCTTCTCAACCAAGGGGCGCAAAAAAAGGACGTTGCCGCCAGCATTTTCTATGCCGTTGTCAATCAAACGGTTGCAGGGTTGGCACAAGGCAGGGAGATTGCCGGGAATTTGCTCTACCTCGGCGGACCGCTCACCTTTTTCCCCTATTTGCGAACGGCGTTTGATAATACTTTGAAAACCAAGGGCGTCTGCCCGGAAAATTCACTTTTTTTCGTTGCCATGGGTGCGGCGCTGTCGCCGAACGCAATGGTCGTAAACCCTGAAACGCTCGCCGAAAAAGTGGAATGTTACCAAAGCAAAACAGCGTTTGCCGGGTGCAAACCCTTGTTTGAAAATCCGGCAGAATACGAGGCGTTTGCCGACCGACATCAGAAAGATTCGCGCGGCATTCGGGAAATTACAGAGCCGAACGGGGAAATGTTTCTCGGGATCGACGCCGGTTCCACCACCGTTAAAGCGGTGCTGTGCGATCGGGAGGGAAACCTCTTTCATCCTATGTATCTGCCAAACAGCGGCAACCCGATTCCGCTCATTCGGAAATACCTGTCCGATCTGTACGCTGAATTTCCGAATATTCAAATTGCCGGTTCGGCGGTTACAGGGTACGGCGAAGCGATGATTCAAAACGCCTTCGGCGTTGGTTGCGGCGTGGTGGAAACGATTGCTCATTACACCGCTGCGGCGCATTTCTGCCCGGAGGTCGATTTCATTTTGGATATCGGCGGACAGGATATCAAGTGTTTCCGCATCCGCCGCGGAGCAATCGATAGCATTTTTCTCAATGAAGCTTGCTCGTCCGGCTGCGGCTCATTTTTGCAAACCTTTGCCGGCGTGCTCGGTTTTACCCCGGAGGCGTTCGCAAAACAGGCGCTTTTTGCAAAAAGTCCGGTTGATCTCGGCTCGCGCTGTACCGTGTTTATGAACAGCTCGGTTAAGCAGGCGCAAAAGGACGGGGCAACGGTTGCCGATATTTCGGCAGGACTTTCTGTCAGCGTGGTTAAGAATGCATTGTATAAGGTCATTCGGTGCGCCGATCCAACCCATCTCGGTAACCATATTGTGGTTCAGGGCGGAACCTTCCTCAACGACGCGGTTTTGCGCGCGTTCGAGCAGGAAATCGGCAAGGATGTCCTGCGCCCGTCGGTTGCAGGACTGATGGGAGCTTACGGAGCGGCGCTTTACGCCATGGAACACGACAAAGGCGAAAATCGACTAATCGACGCCCAGGGATTGAAGAACTTTACGCATGAGGTCAGCGCGATGACTTGTAACGGGTGCCAGAATCATTGCCGCCTGACGGTGAACAAATTCTCAAACGGCAAGCGGTATGTCGCAGGAAACCGGTGCGAGAAACCGATCAAAACCGAAAAGAGCAGCGAGCGGTTCGATTTGTATGAGTATAAATACGAACTGTTGTCCACGTACCGAAAAAACGAAATCCGACACCCGGGCAAAAAGACGGTAGGACTTCCCATGGTGCTCAATTTTTACGAACTCTTGCCTTTCTGGTGGACAATGTTTGATACACTTGGTTATAACGTTGCCGTTTCGGGCGAATCGAATCATGCACTCTATGTCAAGGGACAGCATACCATTCCGTCGGATACCGTCTGCTACCCGGCAAAATTGGCGCACGGGCATATCGAAGACCTTTTGGAAAAGAAGATCGACCTGCTGTTCTACCCCGGAATGAGCTATAACGTTGAGGAAGGGTACGGAACGAATCATTATAATTGTCCGGTTGTCGCCTACTATCCGTCGGTCATCGGCGCAAACGTCAAACTGCCGGAGAACGTGACTTTTGTTAATGGCTTTTTGAGTCTTGCCGACCGACGTGTTTTTGCGAAACACTTTGTTCGCGTCATGGGCGAAAAGGGGATTTCGGTATCGCTTTCCGAAGCAAAAAAAGCGGCAAAGGTTGCCTATACCGCTTATGATGAATATATGGAATCCGTGCGGCAAAAAGGGGAAGAATATCTCAAAATTGCAAAACAGAAGGGAATGCCGATCATCGTATTGTCGGGAAGACCGTATCACATTGATCCCGAAATCAACCATGGCATCGACCGCCTGCTCTGCGACCTCGGCGCAGTGGTGGTGACCGAGGATTCGGTTGCGCGTAAGGTACAGCCGTTTCAAACGACGGTACTCAACCAATGGACATATCATTCCCGTCTTTATTCGGCGGCAAAATATGTTGCCGATTCAAATGATCCGAAACTCAATTTGGTGCAGCTTGTCTCCTTCGGTTGCGGCGTAGACGCCGTGACCACCGACGAGGTACGTGCCATCTTGGAATGCCGCGGAAAACTCTACACGCAAATCAAAATTGACGAAATCGCCAACCTCGGTGCCGTCAAAATCCGCCTGCGCAGTCTGTTCGCAGTGGTGGAGAACAAATAAAAAAGAGGGGACATTTTTCGATGAACCGTCCGAAATTTTGCCGAAGACAAAGGTTGAGACGGTTCATTCGCTCCCCGATTTTCTTTCAATCAGCACTTGACAAATTTTAAACAATCTGTTATAATATCAAGTGAACGAAAAAATTGTTTGAAAAAAGGACCTGACACAAGGGGTTTTCTTAAAAGAGGAAAATGCCCGAAGGAAAGGGAAGAATATCGCCCAAAAGGCGCAAATTCTCCTGTCCGGTGTCGGGCGGGAGTTATTTTTTAGGAGGAAACAACTATGGAAAGCAGAATTGCAGTCATCGGTATCATCGTGGAGAACAAAAAATCGGTCGAGGCGCTCAACGCCATCCTGCATGAGTTCGGCGAGATCATCATCGGCAGAATGGGACTGCCCTACAAGGAAAAGGGACTGAATATCATCAGCGTGGTGGTGGACGCTCCGCAGGATGTGATCTCGGCGCTCGCCGGAAAGATCGGCGCTTTGGAAGGCGTCAGCTCCAAAACCGCTTTTTCCAACGTCATCACGCATGAATGAGCATTTGCTTTCGCTTGTCCGCAAGCTGAAAGAAACGCATTCGCTTTCGCTTGCCGAATACCGGGCGCTCGTCGAAGGGCAAACGCCGGAACTTGCCGCGTTGCTTGCAAAAGAAGCGGATGAAGCGCGCCGCGCCGTTTACGGCAACGAGGTTTTCGTGCGCGGATTGATCGAGATCAGCAGTTTTTGCAAAAACGATTGCCGCTATTGCGGTTTACGCCGTTCCAACGGACAAGCCGAACGTTATCGACTGACAGAGGATGAAATTCTTTCCTGCGCGCGAGAGGGCTATGGGCTTGGATTTCGCACATTCGTTTTGCAAGGGGGCGAGGACGCCTGGTTTACCGACGAACGCCTTTGTGCGATCGTCAAGGAGATCAAAACCGAATTTCCAGACTGCGCGGTTACCCTTTCTTTGGGAGAACGAAGCTGCGAGAGTTACCTCGCGCTCTATAAGGCAGGTGCCGACCGCTATCTTTTGCGCCATGAAACGGCGGATGAAGAGCACTATGCCAAATTGCACCCGGCTGAACTGCATTTTGAAAACCGGATGCGGTGCCTCTCCGATCTGCGCAAAGTCGGCTACGCCGTCGGATGCGGCTTTATGGTCGGTTCCCCCGGTCAAACGGCGAAAACGCTTGCAAAAGACCTCAAATTTGTGGAGACCTTTCGTCCCGAAATGTGCGGCATCGGACCGTTTATCCCCCATCATGCAACGCCGTTTGCAAACGAAAAGCCTGGAAGTGTGGAGCAAACCTGCTATCTGCTCTCGGTTTTGCGCCTGATCCATCCGAGCCTCCTTTTGCCGGCAACCACCGCGCTCGGAACGTTGGATGCACGCGGAAGAGAAAAGGGGATTCTTGCCGGGGCAAATGTGGTCATGCCCAATCTTTCCCCGGTCGGCGTCCGCAAAAAATACGAACTTTATAATGGAAAAATTTGCACCGGCGAGGAGTCGGCACAGTGTCGCGATTGCCTTGACCTGCGCATGAAATCCATCGGATACCGCGTGGTCGTATCGCGCGGAGATCCCAAACCAATACCCCGAAAAGGAGACTTATAAAAATTATGGCGATCTATAATCCCAAATCCCTCAAAGCCGAGGAATTTATCAATCATGAAGAAATTGAAGAAACCCTGCGCTATGCCGAGGAGAATAAGCATAATATTCCGCTCATCGATTCCATTTTGGAAAAGGCGCGCCCCAAAAAGAGCGGCAAGGGAAGCGTCTGCTCGGGGCTGACCCACCGCGAGGCATCGGTTCTTCTCGCCTGCGACATTCCAGAAAAGATCGAGGAGATTTATCGTATCGCCGAGGAGATAAAACTCGCCTATTACGGCAATCGCATCGTCCTGTTTGCGCCGCTCTATCTTTCCAACTATTGTGTCAACGGGTGCGTGTATTGCCCCTATCACCTCAAAAACAAGCATATTCCGCGCCGCAAACTCACGCAGGAGGAGGTTGCCAAAGAGGTCATCGCCCTGCAGGATATGGGGCATAAACGCCTTGCCATCGAGGCTGGCGAGGACCCGGTCAATAACCCCATTGAGTATATTTTGGATTGCATCAAGACCATCTACAGCATCAAGCATAAAAACGGCGCTATTCGCCGCGTCAATGTCAACATCGCGGCAACCACGGTGGAAAACTACCGCAAACTGCGCGAAGCAGGCATCGGAACTTATATTTTGTTCCAAGAGACCTATCATAAGGAAAGTTACTTGCAACTGCACCCCACCGGACCGAAACACGATTATGATTACCACACCGAGGCAATGGACCGCGCCATGGAGGGCGGTATTGACGACGTGGGACTTGGCGTTCTGTTCGGGCTGGAGCTTTACAAATATGAGTTTGCCGGACTTCTCATGCATGCCGAGCACCTGGAGGCTGTTCACGGCGTCGGACCGCATACCATCAGCGTTCCGCGCATCAAGCATGCCGATGATATCGATCCAACTGCCTTCGATAATTCCATTTCGGATGATATTTTTGAAAAAATCACCGCCTGCATCCGCTTGGCTGTGCCCTATACCGGCATGATCGTTTCAACAAGAGAAACCGAGGAAGTGCGCTCCAAACTGCTCCGCGTAGGCATTTCGCAGGTCAGCGGTGCCTCCCGGACATCGGTCGGCGGCTATTCCGAAGAAGAGCGCCCCCACGATACAGAGCAGTTTGACGTCTCTGATCAGAGAACGTTGGACGAGGTTGTCCGTTGGTTGATGGAGAACGGGCATATTCCGTCCTTCTGCACCGCCTGCTACCGCGAGGGAAGAACCGGCGACCGCTTTATGTCGCTATGCAAGAGCGGTCAGATTCTCAACTGCTGCCATCCCAATGCGCTTATGACCTTGACCGAATATTTGGAGGACTATGCTTCTCCGGCAACCAAAGAGGTCGGTTATAAACTGATTGAAAAAGAACTGGAAAAAATCCCGAATCCCAAGGTTAAAGAGATTGCAAGACAAAACATTGCCGATATTAAAAACAGCAACCGCCGGGATTTCCGCTTCTAACTTTTTTCAAATGAAAGGAGCAACGTTATGGGATTGAACGATACCCCTGCCGCCGAGCGGCTTCATATCGTTTTTTTCGGCGTGCGCAACGCCGGCAAATCCAGCCTTGTCAACGCGGTCACCGGGCAGGAGCTTTCGGTTGTTTCGGATGTAAAGGGAACCACCACCGATCCGGTCAAAAAAGCAATGGAGCTGTTGCCGCTCGGTCCGGTTGTCATCGTGGATACCCCCGGTGTCGATGATGAGGGAGAACTCGGAGAACTGCGTGTTCGCCGAGCAAAGGAGGCGCTTGCTTATACCGATCTTGCCGTGCTGGTCGCCGACGCGAAAAAGGGATTGACCGAGGCCGACAAAGCCTTGATCCGCACCTTTGAGGAGAAGGGAACGCTCTACCTGATTGCCTATAACAAAGCCGATCTGCTTGCCCAAATTCCCGACATAGGTGCGCGCGAACTTTACGTCAGCGCCAAAACGGGACAGGGGATTCAGGAGCTCAAAGAGCGCCTTGCCGCCCTTGGCAACACCGCAAAAAAAGAAAAGCCGATCGTCTCCGATCTGCTTTCTGCCGGCGCCGTTGCCGTACTGGTCGTCCCTATCGACAAAGCCGCGCCCAAGGGAAGATTGATCCTGCCACAGCAACAAACCATCCGCGATCTGTTGGACGGAGGGCATACCGCCATCGTCTGCCGGGACGAAGAACTTGCCGAAACATTGAACAAACTGACCGCACCGCCCGATATCGTCATCACCGATTCGCAGGTATTTGGAAAGGTATCAAAAATCGTGCCGCCCGAAATTCCGATGACTTCATTTTCTATTCTATTTGCACGGTATAAGGGCAATTTGGAAACACTGGTGCGCGGTGCGGCAATGCTCGACCGGCTCCAGGACGGCGATACGGTCCTCATTTCCGAGGGGTGCACCCACCATCGCCAGTGCGAGGACATCGGAACGGTCAAACTGCCCAAATGGCTTTCGGACTACACCAAGAAGAACTTGCAGTTCGCGTTTACGTCGGGCGGCACCTTCCCGGAGGATTTAAGCAGCTACGCGCTGGTTATTCATTGCGGCGGCTGTATGCTGAACGAAAAGGAAATGGCAAGCCGATTGGCGCGCGCCGAGGCGCAGAACGTCCCCATGACCAACTACGGCGTTGCCATTGCGCAAATGCACGGCATTCTGAAACGGAGCTTATCGCCGTTTGGGGAACTTCAGAAAATATAAAAAATATTGTGCAGGTACTCTGGGTGAGTGCCTGCTATTTTATACAAGAACAAGAAAAAATGTTTTGAAAAAACTTGTAAAAAACACTTGCAATTTGAAAAAGGATGTGCTATAATGTAACAGTCATCCCAATATGGCCCCTTAGTCAAACGGTTAAGACGTCGCCCTCTCACGGCGAAGATATGGGTTCGATTCCCGTAGGGGTCACCAAACGAGTTAAAGGCAAACCTGTTTCCGTTAGGAGATGGATTTGCCTTTATCGTTTCCTTAAAACATGTCAATTAGGATAGAAAAAAGCGAGGAGCAGTTTTGGATGGTTGCTCCTCGCTTGCCGTTTTACCGGATTACGACAAACCGCCGCTTATTTGTTCTGCGGTTGCCCAATGGATTCAGTGGGCACTATTTCTGTTTTTTGAATATTCAATTGTTGCTTTTTCCACTCGGCATAGTCCGCTTTCCCTTGCTCAGAATTGCAATAGGCAATGATTGATGAATACAAAACTCTGGCAATCGAATCAATTTCATAGTCAGGTACACCCGTGTTGTTCTTGCGCTTTCTTGGCATTCGCTATAGCGTTTTCCTCCTTCTTTCATTATTTGCTCCAATCGGATTTAGATTTGTTTTTGAGTTGTTCTTGCCGTTTCTCCCATTCGAGTTCTTGCTCGATCTCTCTTACCCGGTTTCTTGGTAAAGGGATCGGCGCAGAGAAAAGATCGATGAACGGTTGAATGATCGCAGTTGATTTGAAGAACGTCCTTGCAAATGCCTCCGGCTCGTGTTGCCGGACGGCGAGCATGGCATTCCTTGCAACTTCGGCTTTTTTCTCGGAAACAGACGACTTTCGGAGTTGTTGGAACAGGTCGCCGTTGTCCTTTGCAAGACGCGCGTTCTCAGATTCGAGACGCTTGTTCTCAGCAGTCAGAGTGACAATCTGATCCCGCATTTCCTTTTTGCCGTGGGATACCACTCCGCTCTTTGCTTCTTCCAGCGCGTGGCTGTAATCTGCCTCGGCATTGCGTATGGAAACGATCTCGTCGCGTTCTTTTCTGGCTCTTTGGATTTCTCCCTGCGTTTCATAGAACTGCTCACGAGCCTCGACATTTTCCTTTGTCAGCCGCTTGTTCTCGGCTTCGGCTTGCTCTACGATCTTTTTTGCCTTGAACTCGGCCGACGAAAGATGTTCTGCTTGGCTGTTGATCTTCCCACGCTCCAACCCGAATTTCTTACCAACTCGCTCGTGCAATTCAGTCTGCAACTCACGCAGGTTCTTTGGGCAAAACAAATCTTTGGCGCAGAGACGACCGTCGGATATTGGAATCAAATTCAAGTGCAAATGCGGCGTTGTTTCATCCATATGGACGACGGCAGAAATGATATTCTCGGTTCCGTACTTCTCGGCAAAGTAGCGCGTGGCTTCTGTGAAGAATTCGTCCTCTTCCTGTGGGAACTTGTCGGAAAAGAACTCACTATCCGAACCAATGACAAACGAACACATGAGTACCGCGTCCTTGCGTGGTTTGAGATTGTTTTCGGCAAGGCGCTGATTGATGTATTCCGTGTAACTTTCCGATCGACCGAGAATGTGGTAATTGCTGCTTGTCCGATCTCGTTCGATTTGCGGATTTTTTGCCTTGTAGTTTTCATCTCTCTCGTTCTCTTTTTCGATGGGAGCAATATCTGTTTTGTGATATTTCTCCATGTGGCACACTAGATAGGATATTGTGTTTTCACCTCCTTTTCTTTGATTTTGTCGACGGACGCGAGCCTCGCAGAGCCCACACTTTGCAGAGCAAAGTATAGTGGGCTATACTTTTATTCGCGCTTCGCTCCGTCGGCAAAACTTTGCTTGCGGTTTGCTCGTCTTTTTCAGCCACAATAGTGGCGCGTAATTTACATCTTTGGTCGGTCTCTCGGTCGGTTCATAAATATTCCTTTCCGTAAATTTCTCCTTCACTTAGAAGGGCTGGTTTGGGTCCGAAAGTCAAGGTTGAAGTCGAAAAATTTTTTATCTCGGGCAATTATGAGACGCGCAAAAAAGCCGCCGATAGAATTACCGCCGACTCCTTCGATTGACTATTCGGTTGTCGTTTCTGTTCCTCTCTTTGCTACATCAATATCACCTCCTTAAAACAAAGAGTCCGTACGATTTCATCGCCAGATATACAGGCGGATTCCCTTCGTACGGACTCTTTCATTCCGTTATTTTATTCAGTTTCATCTAAAAAATTGTATGACAAAAAAGCCCATCAACGCTTTCCGCAAAAAAGCACAACCCTTTCACCACAAAGCGGAAAACTCCGGAACAACTCGATCACCGCAAGATCGCGGCAATCACCCCCGACATACGCAAGTCTGCGACGGGCAACCGCGGGAACTTTCACCCGCAAACACTGAATTCTGCCTCTTCGCCCCTTAAGACAGGCTTCTTTTAACGGCAGAATTCCAATACAAGAATTATAATAGCATATAAATTTGCATTTGTCAAGCGCTTTTTGAAAAATATTTCCGAAAACGGAATATTTCAAATAAAAACAAATTTAATTGCTTTTCTTTAATTCCATAACCATATCATTAAAAGAATCTATATCTTCTTTCTGTAGTAAATGTACGGCAGCTTTAAAAGTTTGATCATAGAGCTTTATGCGCATCGGCTTTCGAAGTTTCCATTGCTGAGAGTTTTCATGCCTAATAGATGCATTGTTAAATACTGCAAATAAATTCTCACATAACGAGTTATATTCGGTTCCTTTATAACACTTGTCTTTACGCTTTTGCTCTAAATAATCGGCAATAGCTTTTAATACAGCCTTTTTTGCTTTTTCATCATCACGGTTTCTAAAATCGAGATAAGATAATAAAGTTTCTGACAACTCAGGCGCGGATTCAATAACAGCATCTACCTGCGCATCTCTCTTTGAAATTATGTATTTAGGTAAATCTTTCGTTCTATCCTCGCGCACCCTCATATTAACCATTTCAAGATTGTATTTTATGTTTTCAATGCATCTGGTACATTCTTCGTTAATAGTCGGATTATCGTTAAATGAAAATATATCAGCTCTATTGGCATCGTATGTTGGTGCCCAGTGTAAAAGATTTAGGATGAGCTCATAGTTATAGAGAATGTTCGGTTCGGTATCAGTATCAAACATATTGAATCCATGAGTGCTTGCATAAGAATCAAGGTTGTTTGCCCCTTGCCTATAAGGCCATGTTTTTATGCAATTATTTAGTAATTGCCTCATATTTAGTGTTCCTAATGCTTTAGTTGTTACGCTTGTACTTTCCAAATCAGCTATAGTTCCCCTAAAATCTGACACCAAATCAGTTCGACGCTCTATTTCAAAAATGGTTTTTCTTGTCAAAGCTTTATGTCCTCCAAATTTACCTCGAATTCTTTATATTGCTTCTTGCAAGACAGACAATTCTTTTTTTGCAGAATGCATTATTCTTTCCGCATTAAACATATTCGAATTGAAGCAAACGAAAACTCGATCACGGATTAAATCTTTCTGCTTTGGATTTATTTGAGCGGAATTCAGTAATCTGTCCACCATTTCGTCCTTTTCATTTTGCAATAGATACGCCTGTCGCTGATTTATACCTGCATTTCTTGAAAAAATAATTACTCTCAGGTTGGAAGTCGTCATTTTGTTTGCAATCAATTGCCACCAAGTTTTATCGGTTTCTCCTAACGACATTCCGTAAATACAAACTAAATCTGATGTGTTAATGAGTGATGCGGCTCTATCATCTCTTAGTGTACCGGCATTTAGATTCATTTCAGGTTTTACAATTGCCCGTCTAAGTTTTGTCATTTCTCGTATTTTTTCATTACATATTTGAGAAATGTCATTAACCCCAAGAATCATATTGCTATTTGTATCGCCGTGAATGTGTTCTATAGTTCGTAATATATGGCTATATGTTGTATTTGCAACAGTATGAGATCCTAATGTTAATTCTTTTTCGGAATAGTCAAAAACCTTTTCAAATGTTTTGGTATAGTTGAATATTAAGATATTTGTTTCAAAAGTGCTTGCAGAAAATGTACGTTTATAATTATTCAAATTCTGTTGTTCTCTAGGAGTCAAATACTGTTCAGGATAAAACAAATCCTTGCACACTTTCTTCTTATCCTCTTCTGAAATTGAAAAATGAACATCTTGCAAATCAACATATTCTGCAAGGGAATCCTGCACATCATTGAGTAATCCTAAAATTCCATCAATATCTTTCTCTTCAAACTTTTCCATGTACTGGCCAAGTGCTAGTTCAAGATCTGCCCACTTACTTATTTCCCCCAACTGTTCTTCTTCCAAATCCTTTCTAAATTGAAGGATATAGTCAGAAAGGCTATCTCGCGGAAGTGCTAAATAGTATTTATAAAAATCGGAATATTTTGTTTGCAAACCTAAATTCAAATCAAATCCATTGCCAATTAAATATGTAGTTTTCACTGTTTATAACCGTCCTTGCTTTATTTGATTACCTCGAAAATTGAATATTTTACCCCTTCCCAAACCTCTCCGCCAGTTGCTTAAAGGACGAATTCGGTTGAATCTGCCCCGCGGGGATGAAGAGATATCGCCATTCCTTGTAGCCGTTGGCTTTGCCCCAACGGGAAGCGGCGGCACAATACTGGATTCCGCGCTCTTTCTTGGCAAGGACGTCCGGATCATTGAGCTTATCCTCTCCCTTGACTTCCACCAAGTAAATGATATTTTCGGTTTCCACCACAAAATCCGGCTCGTAAATATGCCCATGATTGTAGGTGATATTGAATTCTTGCGGATGCGGACGCAACCAGTTGACCACGTCGGGATCGGATTCCAGCACGCGTGCGAGCGTCAGTTCGCCATCCTTGCTGTCAAATTTGGCAGTGCTGAAAACACCTTTCCGAATTCCCGTAAACAGAACGCTTCTGATATCTTCCGTAAACGGCTCGTAAAGGCCAACCGATTCTCTGTAGTTGTAGGTTTGTTGGAGGTTATAATTCCGCGTTCCGATCACTTCTTCCTGCAAAAAACCGTTTTTGCAATAGAAGTGCCGGAGCATTTGAGCGTATAACTTGTTGCCGATATCGCGCTTATACATCATAACAATGTTGCGCATACCGTTCTCGCCGTTTGCGGCAGTGTAGTGATCACAAAGTTGTGTGATGAGCTTGAACAGCAACTCGGAGCATTTTTCATAGTCGATTTCCGGCTTTTTGCGAAGCTCGTCCAGAATCACTTTTTTCGGGTTATAGCCTTCAAAATCAATGGCGTCGCCCTTGATGCGTTGGCGGTCGCTCATATCTTCGAGATTTTGAATCAACAGTTCGTTGCGGATCGGCACATGATTGAAGTCCGACAAATCCAGATCAAAATCAACGAACACATATTCTTCCACGCCGGCATCCGTAATTCTAATACGCGGAATCGGGATGAATTTCTCTTTTGCGGCAATGTAGGTTTGCTCGGTTTCGTGCAACATCCACGAAGCCAAAGGCATTTCATTTTCACGGAAGGTATCGCCAAGGTCCTGATCTTCCGAAATCTGCTTTGCAACCGACTCGGCGATTCTTTTTGCCGCTTGTGGTGTGACCGTATGGCTCGGTTCGGTCTGAATACTCTGCAAAATCTCGTTTTGAAGCAGTGTTTTGGTTTTTTCAAAAACTGCGTCGGTCTTTTCCGTGCGTTCCAGTTGCGTAAAGGAATACGCTTCCTCGTGTGTTTTGGTTGACGGAATATCAAACGACAACTGCGTGGTGGTGATTTGTTCCGGCACGAGTTCCTCTGCTTTGATGACGTTCCCGGCTTTGAAGATAGAGTCGCCGCGCTGTGCTTCAGCGAGAATATCGTTGAATTTGTCATGCGCCGTCAGCATGACAGCGTCAACGTCGCGGTCGCCGGTGCGTTCTCCGTAAGGTAAACGCAAACCGCGCCCCACCATCTGCTCGCGCAGAATTTTCGATGCGGCGGTGCGAAGAGGGACAATGGTATAAAGATTGTTGACGTCCCAACCCTCTTTGAGCATATTGACGTGAATGACGATCTCAACCGGATTTTCGGGGTCTTCCACTTCCAACAAAAGCCGTGTGTTTGCCTCGGTCTCGGCGCCGGTTTGCTTGGAGTGAACGATGATCGTCTTATTTTTATATGCTCCGTCACGGAATTCATCGGAGCGAACAAACCGATCCACCCACTGTGCGTGGTCGGTGTCTTTGCAAACAACCATCATAAACGGTTTGACAACCGGTTTGCCCGGATGATTGCCGGCATACACCTTTAACTTTTGTTTTGTGGTTTCGTGGCACAAAATGCCGTCCAAAAGCATGAGCTTGTCCAGTTGCTCGTCACCGAAATTGTAAAAATCAATATCTGAGCGGGTAACGGCAAACGGAGTACGGGTATAGCCGTCCTCAATCGCTTTGGAGAGCGGATATTCATAGACAACATTTTTGAACGGAACCTGCCTGCTTCCTTTGGTAACAAGCGGCGTTGCCGTCAATTCAAGCCCCAAAAGAGGATGCAGTTCATTCAAAGCCGCCGCTCCTCGCTCTGCGCGATAGTGGTGCGATTCGTCCATAATCAGAACGAGGTCTGGCAATGCGGAAAGATACTGATAGAAGGAGTCGCCGATGATCTCGTTGACCTTCTTCATATTGGCATCTTCTTTATTGAATTTGTCAATGTTGTAAACGAAAATGCGGATATCGGTCTCGAATGTGGTGATCTGCTTTGATTTATAATCGTCGTCCGTGATGATTTGCGGAGCCATACCAAAACAGCCAAGCCCACGGAAGACATACTTCGGGCTGTTAAAATCCGAAAGATCCCGCTTCAGTTTTTCGTAAATGGTGGTATTGGGGGCAACGACAAAGAAATTCCGAACGCCCATTTGCGTATAAAGATAGGCAATAAACGCGCCCATCAATCTCGTTTTGCCCACGCCGGTTGCCAACGCAAAGGTCAGCGACATAAAATCCCGCTCAAAATCAGAACAAATCGGATACATGGCGTGAACGGCGCCGAGCGCGGCACGCAGATTCATGCCCTTTTTCAAGGAGACCGTATTCAAAATTTCTTCGAGGATTTTAAGAGAGTCGGTTTGCGGCTTGCGCAACGACATAACACCGCTGATATAGTCGGTGGTGTATTGCGGATAATCACTCCTCATCGCATTCTTCCTCCTCGTCGTCATATACCGGCGGATGCAGGATATTCAGATTATAATCGGTTTTGCCGAATTCGCAACGGTCAAGCAACATTTGAGGAATTTTTTTGATAGTGATATTTTGATATGCTTTTTCAAGGCCGGCATCGTAGGATCGGCAAGCAATAATCAAATATTCGCCTTCCTCCATCGTGTCCCGAATGGAATCCAAGAATGGGCTGTTCAAGTGCCGCGTCGTCACAAAAAGATAACTGTTTTCGTTCCCGACTGACTGCTTCCAAAACAGGTTGCCGTCGGGTTGATAAGTAAAGCCCTCGTGTAAAGCCATTGCCGCCGCAAGCATATCCGGATTATATTCCGGATTGATGATATGCTCTCCAAAACCGTCTACATTGAGGAGCGAAGGGGCAAGTTCAAAGAAGCGATAACTGCCGCCACCTCTCCAGTTCACAGCTGTTGAAATTCCGGTCTTGTCGCCTTCGATTACTCTATCCAAACGGGGGCGACAAAGAGTATATGCGTGATCTCCCATTTCAACACCTATATACCTTCTTCCCATTTTGTGAGCGACAGCGGCTGTTGTTCCTGAGCCAAGGAAACTATCCAATACCATATCTCCGGGCATCGAAAAATGTGAAAGAAGATGCTTGATAAGAATTTCCGGCTTTTTTCCGCCTCTAAACTCAGATCCACCTTCTTGACGGCAATTACCAAAATTCGCTGCCAAATCAAGGAAACCATTTATGGGTACTTCCTTTGTCATTTTGCCGCTTTCGATTTTATCCATGGGTACGCCCTGATAATACTTACCTTTTGTAGCACCCGCTTTGTTTGGACCGGTAAAAAAGCGATAATCATAGCGGTCATCACCAATGCCATATACTTTGTAAAGCACCCCATATCCGTCTTCTGCATATCTTCCGGTTAAATAATCACGGAAAAACCGACCAGAAGAATTTCCATCCAGTATGGTGCCTGAAGCCCATATTTCTTTCAAACCATATTCGGAACCGTCTTCTTCAATTATCTGGTAAGTGCCTTTCGCATATACTTCGACTTTTTTCCCACCGAGTTCAATTTCTTTAAGTGGCTCTCCCTCCACCTCGATTCTATATTTGAACTTGTCATAGCCGGCCTCAACGGATTCCATAATGGGCTTAGCCGAAGGAGTTTTTCGATAAATATGGACCTGTTCTATTTCTTTATGGAAAGCCATGTCTTGTTTAAGGGTTTTCTCAGGATAGCGCACACGAACATAAATGGTTGTTAGATAGTTGGAACGCCCAAATATTTCGTCAAGAATTGTTTTTAGGTAATGCCCTTCAGAATCATCTATTTGACAGCAGAAGAAGCCATCATCTGAAAGAATATTTCTTAATAGCGTTAGCCGGGAGTACATCAAGCCAAGCCAGATACTATGTTCAAGATTATCATCATAATATTCAAAAGCTTCACCGGTGTTGTATGGAGGGTCTATGTAAATACACTTCACCTGACCGGCATACTTACTCTCCAATGCCTTCAGCGCCAAGAGGTTGTCCCCGTGGATCAGCATATTCTCCGTATTGGGATCATTGGCGCAGTTCGACAGAGCCGCATTTTCAATCAAAATACGCGGCTCAACCACAATCGGCTCATCCTTCCCGTACCAAGTCAGTTCCAATTTGTTTGGCATGATTATTTGTCCTCCGATTTTCTAGCATCCTTTTGTTGTGCGAAATTCCCTTGTAGCATACCTAAAACAGCTAATTGACCGTTCTTAAATTGCTCTTGTGCCTTCATTTCATCAGACATACCCTTTGGAATATATGGATTTTGAATTGTATCCCATGTAATTTTGTCTTTATATCCCAAGCAAACAGCCATTTCTTCTAAAAGTTTATATTTTAATGTCGCACGCTTATTGGCAAGTTGGACGGAATTTTCGGTTGAATTGTAAGCATCCAATAGATTAGCCCACGCTGTACGTACCTTTTTATCGTTTACAAATACAACATCGATCATATTGAGAGCCTCAACGCTCTCTTTTGTCCACACAAAAGCACGCGTATTCATTAAAACAGTAAAAATACG
Source organism: Oscillospiraceae bacterium (assembly GCA_015063325.1). Taxonomy (GTDB): domain Bacteria; phylum Bacillota; class Clostridia; order Oscillospirales; family CAG-272; genus UMGS1865. The sequence goes on from SVUK01000004.1 coordinate 157,983, forward strand.
CATTTTATCTTCGCGCTTTTTGGCTCGTGTTTGCAAACATTGCCCGATAATGACTGCTACAATCGGTACAACAACAAGAGCGATAATACTAACCCAATCTTTAACTTCCATATTACAAAAACTCCTTTTCTGTGCTTTATTAGCTACGATAGCTTTCTGTTATATTACGAATCCAACGCTTTTTCCGGCTCCATTAAAAAGTCCTGGAGCGAAAGCATCAAAATGCCCTGTTCGTTGTATCCGCTCATGATGGGCTGGTTGACAATAATGATTTTGCGGAAAGCATCGTTAATCGAGAGGAGCGACGCTTGCTCCTGCCGCATTTTTTCTTCCGAGGCGATATTATAAGCCGATTGGATATAATACCGCTTGTTGCCGCTGTTAACGACAAAATCTACTTCCAATCTGTTTCTTGCCAAGTCTCCACCATTTTCGCGGCGAACAGTTTCCACCACGCCAACATCGACGGAATAACCGCGCAGGCGCAGTTCGTTGTAAATCACGTTTTCCATAATGTGCGTGTACTCTTGCTGACGGAAGGAAAGGCGCGCGTTACGAAGCCCCATATCCACAAAGTAGTATTTGGCGGGAGTGTTGATATACTTTTTACCTTTGATGTCGTAGCGAACCGCTTTTTCTATTAAGAATGCGTCCTGTAAATAATTCAGGTAATTGATGATCGTGTTTACGGACAGCTTGACGTTCTTCGTGCTACTAAAGGTGTTTGAAAGTTTCAAGGGGTTGGTCAACGAGCCGATCGAAGACGCTAAAACATCGGTCAGTTCACCAATCTCCGTATTGCCTCGCAAACTGTTGCGGTTGATAATATCGGCAAGGTAGGTCGTTTCAAACAAGTTGGTCAGGTACTTTGCCTTATCCTCCTGCGTCTGCATGGACAGGCAAAGCGGCATACCGCCAAAGTTGCAATACATAACCCACGCCTTATCAAATTCGCCGCCGTAAGCCGAATAAAACTCCGAAAAATTGAGCGGATAGACACGGATCTCATCGCCGCGGCCACGGAACTCGGTAATAATATCGCTGGAAAGAAATTTGGAGTTGCTTCCGGTCACGTAAATATCAGCATTTGGAATGTGCATAAAACCGTTGATCACGCTCTCAAAATCGGCAACTAATTGGATCTCATCAAGAAGAATGTAGTAGTCCCCCTCGTCTGCAATGGCATTCTTTATATGCTGATACAGTTCGTCCGGATTCTGCAACGCTTTGTTTCCGTAATCGTCCAGAGCAATTGCGATAATATGATCCGCCGGAACACTGCTCCCAAGCAAATAGTCCCGAAAGAGTTTGAACAGCAGATAGGATTTGCCGCACCGACGAACACCGGTTACGATCTTGACCATGCCGTTCTTTTGATGTTTGATCAACTTGTTCAAATAAAAATCGCGTTTGATTTCCATTTTGCGCTCCTAATAGTTTTATTTGTCTATATTATACCTCTTTAGAATGCAAAAGTCAACATCAAAACTGAAAATTTTTGTAACAATATATGATTTTTTTAAGTTGTTGGATGAACGATCTGTATATGCAAATAAATAGTCGTATCAATATATCGTATCAATGCAATTTATTTTATGTATTGACAACTGCCATGCGTCGTGATATAATAGAGAAAAGAAATCGGAGGTCTGATACAATGTTAAATGAAGCTGTTTCAAAAAGATTAAGAGAATTACGTACAGGAATCAAACTTTCGCAGGCAAAACTGGCGGCGAAGTTCGGTGTTGCGCAGTCTCTCATTGCAAGATACGAAACCGGCGAGCACTTGCCGCCGTTGGAGCTCCTAATCAAATATGCCGATTTTTTCGATGTTTCTATGGATTTTCTTGTCGGCAGAACCGATGCTCCACAGGGAAAACTGTATCACTATCAACCAAAAGCAATCAACGATGACAAAATGCGAGAATTCGTTGAAATGTGCTTTGAACCGAACTCCCCTGCAAATGCCAAACTCAAAGAAGCTGTCATTAAACTGTTTGAGGAGGAAAGCAAATGAGAGCCGTCATTTATGCGCGTTATTCGTCGGACAATCAGCGCGAAGAGAGTATTGAGGGTCAGTTGCGCGAATGCAACGACTACGCCGAATTCAACCACATAGAAGTCGTCGGCAACTATATTGACCGCGCGTACTCGGCAAAGACCGATCACCGTCCCGAATTTCAGCGGATGATCAAAGACAGCGCAAAAAACTTTTTTGATACCATCATTGTCTGGAAACTTGACCGTTTCTCACGTAACCGCTACGATTCGGCTCGCTACAAACACCTTCTCAAAAAGAACGGTGTGAAGGTTGTTTCCGCGAAGGAAACGATCGCCGAGGGTTCGGAAGGAATCCTGCTCGAATCCCTTCTGGAAGGTATGGCGGAGTATTATTCTGCCGATTTGTCCGAAAAGGTCAAACGCGGCATGACCGAGAATGCGAAGAAAGGCAAAACGAACGGTGTTCCTGCGCCGTTTGGATATTACGTAGATGAGGACGACCGTTTTCAGATTGACGAAAAGACCGCTCCCATTGTCCGTGAAATTTTTGAACTTTACGTTGACGGGAAACGCACGCAGGAAATCAAAAATATTTTGAATGCCCGCGGAATCAAAAATCGGAACTATCCGTTCTCCTATAACACCGTCTTCCGCATTTTGACGAACCGAAAATACATGGGGGAATACAAGTTTGGAGATATTGTCATTCCAAACGGGGTCCCGGCGATCATTGATGAAAAACTCTTTGAAAAAGCTCAGACAAGAATGAAAAACAACAAACGCGCTCCGGCAATGCACCGCTCGGAAGACGATTACCTTCTTACAACCAAACTGTTCTGCGGAAAGTGCGGCGCGCTGATGACCGGTGCAATTGGAAGAAATCGAAAGAATGTGCAATATCGCTATTACAGATGCAACCGCGCTGAGAAAAAAGAATGCGATAAAAAATCGGTCCGAAAAGAGTGGATCGAAAGTCAGGTGATCGATTGCATTCTGGAAATTCTGAAAAGCGACAAGATTTTGGACGAGATTGCCACAAGAATTTACGAAATGCAAGCCGAAGAAAGCTTCTTGTTAAAGTCCTTGCAAGGCCAACTGGACGATACCAAGCAAAAACTTAAAAATATCGTTACGGCAATCGAGAACGGCGTTTATTCGGATACAACAAAAGAACGCCTGGACGAACTGGAAGCGCAAAAGAAAGTACTCGAAGCCAAAATAGGCGAGGAGCAACACGCCCACCCGATCGTTCCGCAGGAAGAAATCTTTGTTGCGTTACAGAATTACAAACGGATCGACATCTCCACAAAAGAAGGAAAACAAAAGCTGATCGACGCATTTGTCAACTCCATTTATCTCTATGATGACCGTTTCGTCATCACGTTTAACTACAAAGATCAATCCAAAACCGTATCCCTTGAGGAGATCGAGTGTTTACCTTTGACATCTCAGGTTTCACCACAAAAAGAAAACCACCGCGCTTCGCGGTGGTTTTCTTGTTGTGGTGATTTCTAATTCCTATGGAGACAGTTTTTGCCAGGCAAAACATGGGTTCGCATTTTTCACCGCGGTCAGGGTATTCGTTCGCGAGGGTGATAAGACAAGAAAAGTCAGGAAAGTTCGCGCGAAGCGCGAAAAAAGAACTTGAGGCTCTGCCTCAAACCCCGCCAACTTTAAAAAAAGTTGTATTAAAAACTTTTTCTCTTTTCCAAAGCTTTTAGAAGAGGGGAGAGCGCGAGAGGGGAGAATCCTTTTTTCAAAAAGGTTTCTCCCCTCTCGCGGTCTTATAACTGTTTTACTGTGCAATATGTTCTGCTACGGAGTAAAGCGCGGCGATTTCAGCGCGGCGTTTCTCGCAGATTGCCTTCATGGTTTCCAGTTCGGCAGGCGAGAAGCGGTCAAGATCACCGGGCTTGAGCTTGTTTTTGTACATCCGGTCGGTGATGAGCGCCAGGGTGATATCCATACTGTCGATCTTATCCTCGTTTTCACAAACGACGAGGTTGGATTTACCTTCCACCAGCTTTTCCACGGCGTAGCAAGCCATCCGTGCGGCGGTTACGCGGTCGCGTGCGGTCGGTCTGCCACCGCGAATGACGTGGGCGGCGCGGAAGAACTTGCTGTCCATTCCGGCGTCCTTGATTTTTTGGTTCAGCACCTCGGCGTAGGGCGTTCCGTCGTCAGCTTTGAGTCCCTCGGCAACAACCACAATCATGTTGCGCTTTCCGGCGGCTCTATGGGCGAGAATACGCTTGATAGCGGCGTCTTCGTTAAACGGGATTTCCGGAATGGCGCAGGCAACCGCACCCGAAGCAATTGCTGCGTAGAGAGCAATCTGTCCGCACTCGTTGCCCATCAGTTCCACAACACCAACGCGTGCGTGGGATTCATGCGTATCGCGAAGGTTGTCGATCAGCGCAGTGGAGGTATTGATGGCGGTATCCAATCCGATGGTGTAATCGGTGGCGGTAATGTCGTTATCAATGGTGCCGGGAATGCCGATGGAAGGAATTCCGTGCAAAGTCATGTCGGTTGCACCGCGGAAAGTTCCGTCGCCGCCAATGCAGATCAGCGCGTCAATGCTGTTGGCGCGGCAGGTTGCAATCGCGGTTTGCATTCCTTCTTCGGTTTTAAATTCGGGGCAACGGCTGGAATAGAGGATTGTACCGCTCTCGCCCACAATATTGGAAATTTTATGCTCGGTCAGCTCTACCAAATCGTTTTGAATCAAACCGGCATAACCGCCGTTGATGCCGATGACCTCAATTCCTAACTCTGCCGCACGGTGAACGGCGGCTTTTACACAGGCATTCATTCCGGGAGCGTCGCCGCCGGATGTGAGAATACCGATCTTTCTGAATTTTTGCATAAACAAAACCTAACCTTTCCGCCCGATTTCTACGGAGTAACCCACGGGCAAAGAACATACACATCTATTTTAACTGATTTTAACTGCAAAATCAAGATGTTTTGGCAAAAAATTCACATTTTTCCGAAAAAAACAATTCTTCTTGACAAGCAGGCGTAAAGAAGATATAATGAACGTATACGTATACTAAAAATAGAGTAAATTAATAAGGATCAAAAAAGGAGAAAGCAAAATGGGATTTGAAAACAAATTCGCAAGATTCATGCGCAATACCGGTCCGGCGCGCTTCTTTATTCCGATGGGATTGATTTTGATCATAGCCGGAATCCTTTTGATGGTGTTCAGCACCGGCGATTTCGTAGAAACAACGGCAAAAAATCAATCGGTTGAAGAGGTTCTTGTGACCGGTGAGACAAATCAGACAGAATACGAGATTAAATTCGATTACGAAGTGGGCGGAAAGATCTACACCGGCAGTTTTCAAATGGTTAAAGAGTATAAGGTCGGCGACGAGATAACGATTTACTACGAGTCCTCTAATCCCGAGAAGATTACCAATACCAAAAACGGTAATCTGATCGGTTGGATCATGATCGGCGTCGGCGCGGTAGCAATCGTCGGGGGTATTTTTGCAACCGTCAAGGCATTCCAAAAGAGTAAAGCCCTGGACGAGGCGATTCCGGGAGGTAAACCGGATACAACCGCGTTCAACAATTTCAAAACAGATGAAGGCGTTACCGAATATTATTTCCGATTCGACGGGCATTCGCTCAAACCGGGATATATTATTGAGGATGCAAACCGAAATGTCCTGTTTGAGGGCAAGATGACCAAGCAGGCGCTGGTCGGCGCGCGGACATACGAGTTCCACAATCACGTTACCGGGTCGGTTGCCGAGCATCAGATTGGACACACGATAACGCAGAGCTACAACGACGAATTCTTTTCGAGAAAATCGTGGTTCAAAGTGGACGGAGAAAACGTTTGGGATCTTCTGCACGGAAAGGGTATTCGTCTGATCACCGACCTGCATAGCGAGCTCCCCTATCTCGTTTACAACGTCAGCAGAAATGGTAACCCGATTGCAATCGTTGAAACCAGCAGTTTGTACGTTCACGAGGATGAGGAAGCACAGCATAAGATCGTTCTTCCGACGGGGAATATGTACTATCGTTTTTGGACGAATTCGAGTGATTTTGAAACGCTGTTCCTGACCATTTTTGCCATTTCCGAAACCGAACAAACGGTAGTGGAATAAGACAAAAGTCCGGAAGACAAAATACAGCAAACGCTCAAGAAAATAAAAAACGCGCCAATGCAGAATTATTGCATCGGCGCGTTTTTTGAGGTTTGAAAATAACCAACAAAACCGGGTGAGATCGGATTAGAAGAAAAACTCGTCTGAACCTTGTGAGTTCAAACGAGTTCAACTTGGCGGCACGTGTGCCACTCTCATTGAACTTTTGATCGAGTTTTAGCTTCTGTTTTCATTCCCTATATATCACTATTATTTTAAAAAAATCTCTAAAATATAGAGAAAACCTTGACAAACGGAAGTTGTCTTGGTATAATAATATCAAACGCATCAACTTATTTTGTAAGGAGCAAAAAATGGCAGTAAGTTATAAAAAACTATGGAAACTTCTAATTGATAAAGATATGAAAAAAGAGGATTTGCGCAAGGCAACTGGTATTACTACAACGGCAATGGCTAAACTCGGCAGGAACGAGAACGTTAATACTGAAATACTTGTAAAGATTTGCACGGCGCTTCAATGTGAACTAAATGATATTGTAGAAATTGTTGGCACAGAACAATGAATATTATGAAACTGAGAATAGTTAATAGTATCGAAACAAAAGCAAATAAGTTATTAGGAGAAAAAAGATGAACAGACACGACATCATAAACAAAATTGGTGCTAAGTACCATGTTGGGAATACTGAAACAGGTGAATTCAGCTACGTTCAAGCATTGAAGTCTGTTGGAAAGGATATTAAGGATTATCAAAAAGCGACGACTGGAACAAAGCACCAATATTTGGATATTCGTTTTACTAACGATCGTTTGGTAATATTGGTAGAGTGCAAGAGTAAATTCAGCCGTTGGGATAAGGCGAAGATACAGGGACAACTTCAAGACTATGTTAGATTTGAAAAAGCATACTCTGATAAAAAGATAGTTGCAATCTTGGCAGAAACCGAAGGCGACGATGTTTGGGTTTGGTATGGTCAATCGGTTATTATTGACGACGAGCATAAAGTGTCGACTGAAACCATTATTCGCACTTTTGAAGAGTATGAGAACTTGTGTTTTGGCAAGGTAAACGATAAAATTAAAATTGTTGATTCTATCAAGCAATTAAACGAAAAATTGCATTCGGATGGTATTAACGAGAAATTGCGCAGTCAATTTGTTGGAACGTGCCTTCTTGCATTGAAGAATGGCTTGGTTTATAAAGACATTAAAGCAACAATAGATCCCTCTACGGGCAAGGAGCTTTCTTCTGAAAAAGTTGTTTTAAAAAACATTAAAGATATTCTCGAAGGTCTGCTAACGAAGAGTGGGACGGTCAATATAAACAAAGCGAGTAAATTGACAATACTTAATAATAAAGTTCTCGGCGACCAAGATGTTGAAAGTCTTACTTATGAAGAATTAAAAGAGATTTTAGAATATATCGATATAAATGTCGTTCCGTATATTAACGATAAAAGTACTGCAGGGCAAGATTTATTAAATCTCTTCTTTACGACGTTCAATAAATATGTTGGTAAATCTGATAAGAATCAGGCTTTTACTCCTGACCATATTTGCGACTTTATGAGCAAAGCTGTTGGCGTAAACAAGAATTCTCGTGTTTTAGATCCTTGTTGCGGGAGTGGCGCTTTCTTGGTTAGAGCAATGACCGATGCAATGGATGATTGCGATACGGAAGATGAAAGAGAAGACGTAAAGAAAGGACAGATTTTTGGCATTGAATATGAAGACGGCGCCTTTGGCTTGTCCTCTACAAATATGTTGATTCACGGCGATGGAAACTCTAACGTCATACAAGCATCTATGTTTGATAAGGCAAAGTGGATTTCGGATAACAACATTAATGTTGTTTTGATGAATCCCCCTTACAATGCCACTAAAAAGTGTTGTAATCCCGAATACACAAAGAATTGGAGTGCAAATCAGAAAGAAGACCCCTCTAAAGGCTTGCATTTTGTAGAGTTTGTTGCAAGGCATGTTTCAAAACCGTGCAAAATAGCGGTTCTTCTTCCTATGCAGGCAGCTATAGGTAACAGTGGCGAAACAAAAGAGTTTAAGAAGAAAATGTTGGACAACTATACGCTTGAAGCCGTATTCTCTTTACCTAATGAAATGTTTTATCCCGGAGCGTCGGCGGTAGCGTGTTGTATGATATTTGATTTGTCACAAAAACACGAAAGAGCCAACAAAGAAACATTCTTTGGTTATTATAAAGATGATAAATTTATTAAACGAAAAGGACTAGGTCGAGTTGAGAAAACTGACTCGGAAGGAAATAGTCTTTGGGTAAAAACAGAAGAACTATGGCTTGATCTTTATAGGAACAAAAAGGTTGTTCCCGGATTGTCTGTTATGCACAAGGTAACGTGGAAAGATGAGTGGCTTGCAGAAGCCTATATGGAAACAGACTATTCCACGCTGACAGAACAAGATTTTCAACAAACCATCAACGATTATCTTTCATTTTTAGTAAAGGAAGGAACAGTTTATGAATCTTAACATTAGTGAATGGAAAGAATATCGGTTGGGCGATTTGTTTGAAATCAAAAAGGGTAAACGTCTAACTTCAGAAGATCAAACGGAAGGAACGACCCCATACATAGGAGCTATCGATTCCAATAATGGTGTATCTAATTATATTGGGCAAACACCAATTCATGAAGGTAACACTATTTCTTTAAGTTACAATGGATCAGTTGGGCAGGCCTTCTATCAGCCGATTCCTTTTTGGGCGACTGATGATGTTAATGTCCTTTATTTCCGCGATAAAACCATATCCTTCAATCGCAACATGGCACTTTTTATCTGTACAATTCTTAAGCAAGAACAATACAGATACTGTTATGGTCGTAAATGGGTGCTTGATTCTATGAATGAAACGATGGTTAAGCTTCCTACAAAAGGTGATAAACCCGACTGGTCATATATGGAAAAATACATTTCATCTTTGAAAAGTCAAGCCGTTACATCCACAAAAAAAGTTGGGGATATTTCCTTTGATTACAAAAAGTGGAAATCTTTTAGTTTTGGTAGCTTAATAACAGAGGAAAACATTTATAAAGCAAAAGCTTACAGCAAAACAGAGCTTGTAACAAGCGATGTTTGGAAAGAGGGTTTTATTCATTTTGTATCAAGAACGGAAGAAAATAATAGTATCGACTGTTATGCAATGAAAAGCGATTTTTCTGATATTGAAGAAGGGAATGCGATTACTGTTGGAGATACCACATCCACTATAGCATATCAAGGCGAACCCTTTGTAAACGGAGATCACATCATTGTCATTCGAGCAGACTGGTTAAACAAGTATATTGGCATGTTCATTGTGAGTTTGTTGAGAAAAGAACGTTATCGTTATTCATATGGTAGAGCATTTCTAATGGATTCTATCAAAAATACAAAATTGCTCCTTCCTGTTAAGATGGAAAATGGTAAACCCATTATTGATGATAGTCATACGTTTTCTAATGAAGGCTATTTGCCGGATTGGGAATGGATGGAGAATTATATAAAATCGCTTCCTTTTAGTGATAGAATCTAACTGGAGATTATTATGTATATTCAAAAGATAAGCATCAAAAATTATAGGAACTTCAATAATTTTGAAATGGAATTTCATGAAGGATTGAATGTTATTGTCGGTGCCAACAATTCTGGGAAAACCGGATTGTTATATGCAATTAATTCCTTGAAAGAGCCAGCCATTACTATTGATGATTTTAATAAAAACAATTTAATCCATTTTAAGAGCTTATATATGGAGAATGCTCCCTCCATCGAGATAACATATTTTATTAAGCATTTAATTTCTATTGATGATACAACTGATGAGAGTATTATAAAATTGGTGCCATTTCTTGGTTTGAAAGAAATAAATGAAACTCGCATTCAAGATGGTGATAATACAAAGTATAATGTAACTGCCGTTATTAAATCAGTTTATTCTTTAGATGTTAAATATCTTGAAGAGTATAGAAAAGCGGTTTCATCGCTCAATCAATATGATGATTATCTAATTGTATTAAATAGATTTGTTTCAGAACATTATGATTGGAGCTATACAAATGGGGTTAGCGATTCAAAAGCGGCATCCAAAGATGCTCGTAATATTTTTGATATTCGATTTATTGGAGCCGAAAGGACCGCCGAAGAGGTTTCAAAGGAAGCAAAAAGAGAAATAGATGCTTTTTCAAAAATCGTTGAAAATGCTACTGAATTAGATAAATTTAAGAGCAAAACATCATCTGAACTCAAAGAATTATTAAGCCCTTCTCTCAATAAATTGAGTACATTATTCGAAAGTGAACAGAATGATATAGGTTTAAAGAAAGGTAATGTTTCAATCAGTTCTTCTATTAAAGCAAATTTTTCTATACCGGATTCATTTGTAACAGAAGTGAAGGATACAAAAACCGATTATATTGTGCCATTAAATCATAATGGTCTAGGTTATAATAATCTAATTAACATATATATGCTTATTCGTCTTAACGAGATAAAAATGGGCAGAGATTTCCGAATTCTTTGTTTGGAAGAGCCGGAAGCGCATTTGCATCCCGCAATGCAATATAAACTTTTTAAGTATTTAAAGAAATTAGATGCAGATAATGAATTAAAACAGCAAATATTTGTTACTACGCATTCGAGCAATATCTCAGCGGTCGCAGGTTTAGATAATATGTTTATGATGGCTTATAACCGTCAATTGACACCGCAAGATTGTATGAATCAGAGCCTTGCATCGTTGTTCGTGGATAAAGAAGGTTCAACCGAAAAAAGCGAGGCAAAAAAGCATCTTTCTAAATTTCTAGACGTAACACGGTCTGATATGCTATTTGCAGATAAGGTTATTTTAGTAGAAGGAATAGCTGAAAGGCTACTAATGCCTTATTTTATGGAAAAATGCGGATATGCATACGAAGATGAGCACGTATCGATTGTTGAAATAGGTGGTAAACATTTTGAACATTTTATTGAGTTATTCAATGGAAACGCTTTAAAAAAGAAGGTTTTATGCATCACTGATAATGACTTTAATTGGGTTTGTGAGGATAAAACTAAATTTGATTCAAAAGCACACTATGAGGCAAATGTGCCGAGTCATATAGATAAAATCACAAGTAGATTCAATTTCGATGAATTCAAATTATGCACACAAAAGAATGGTGGTAGGACATTTGAAGATGAGCTGTTCTTGGCAAATTGTGATAACGAAGGAACTGCTGTTTTTCTTTTGAAAACTGTATTGCCCGAAACATTGTATTCATTTGTTGAAACTTATAAATTAGATATAGATCAATGGCGAAGTCATTTAGAGGAAATAGACGGAAGATCCAAATCTGTAATTAAAAATTACTTAACTTATTATACCAATCGTAAGGATCAAGATGATTCGCTATCGAATTGGTATAAAAAATTATTTTTTGCTGAGTTGTTTTTGCATTATGCAAATGGAAACAAAGGAGACATTGCTCTTGAGCTTTTAACAAATTTCACGGATAAAGATCTTGTAGTTCCAGCATATATAAGCGAGGGAATAGAATGGTTGAAATAACTTCAAGCGACATTTTGTCTATAGAGCAGATTAACAAAAACACAAAAGTGTTTGCAGGTCCAGGTGCCGGCAAAACTCATTTTTTAGTGGAGAATATTAAAAACATAATAGCTAAAAATGATATTATTGTAAATAGTCACTCTCGCAAACTATTGTGTATTACATATACAAACGCTGCGGTCGATGAAATTAAGAAACGATTAGATAGATTCACTGACTATGCGGATATATACACAATCCATGGGTTTATTATTGATAACATTATTAAACCATTTCAAGATGATATGAAACAAATTATAAAAAATGATTTCGGGATTGAGGTGAATTCAAAAGGCGCGATTACATCCCAAATAGAGGGACTTGGCATATTACATGGAGTTGATCGCGAGGAAATCTTTTCATTCATAAAAATGGAGTTGTCTTTGCCTGCAAATGAGCCAATTGCATATAGTAAAAAAATAATGGGTGAGATCGAAGTTGACAATTCATCTTTTATCAATTCATTAAAGAGTAAAGATAAACCAATTTGCCAAATATGTTCTTCATCAAAAATACAGGAAGAACATGTGCTACCAATAAAAAAGTATATATGGTCAATCGTTAAAAAGCTAACGCATAACGAAATACTATACTTCGGTTATAGAATAATTGAACAAAACCCTCTTGCTTTATACTATTTGCGTGTAAAATATCCGTATGTATTTGTTGACGAGTTTCAAGATACAAATCCCTTACAGACATTGTTGATTAAAAAAATGTGTCAAGATTCTTCGAAAGTATGGGTTGTTGGAGATGTAGCGCAATCAATATATAGCTTTCAGGGTGCCAAGCCATCTGATTTTAGTGCATTTAAGATAGATGACGATGATTCAGATTGTTATATTAGAGGCAATAGACGATCATCTTCAAATATTGTAAACTTTTGTAATTTCATTAGACAAAAAGATCAAACGGTTATTCAAACCAGTACTAATGGAAGTGTTAACAACAAAAAAATTCACTTTTTAATGGGAAAAAGTGATAATACTAACACTACAATTGCTTCTGTTATCAAAGATGGGGGCGTAGTGTTAACTCGAACTTGGGCAACAGCATTTGATTATATTATTGGAATCGATGATGGTCAAGCAAGTTTGTTAAAGAAAATATATAGTAGTTACTATAACACTACTATAAGCATAAGGGATGAAATAGTCGAATTAAATAATGTGCTTTGGGTACGAGCATTTAAGTTCATTTTCAATTTGTGGGATAGTTATAAAAATGGATCAGTTGTAGACTTCATTAATGCACTAAAACTATATGGGAACGTTCAATATCAAAGCATTGATGTAAACTCGCTATTATTAATTAATTCGCTTTTGCAAAAAGTTTTCCGTGATTGCGAGAGCACTACGACTTTTAATGTCATAAATAATTTCAACGAGGAAATGAAAAGCTCTCAATATGATTCACTAAAAAAGATCCTTATAGGCGAATACCATGAGATACAGATTTTCGATGAACTTGATAAAGAAGACTTAACAGCGGCTATATCTAACTTGAATTGGGAAACTTCGTATAAATTATTTAAGGAAGTGTTTGCAGAAAACAGCAAATATTTAACAGTTCATCAAGCAAAGGGATTGGAGTGGAAGAAAATAGTAGTTGGAGTTGTTCCGGGAAGAAATGATAAAACTACGTTAACAAAGTTTTATTCTTCACCAGATATAATGGGAGAAGCGCCTGAAAAAGAATTTGCTAGGATTTACTATGTTGCATGTAGTCGTGCGATAGAGGATTTATATATTCATATTCCTAGTGGATGTGAACGCGAAACTATCGAGAAAAGCTTAAATGATTTTATCTCAAAAACATCCAATAGCATTGACTATGAGTTTATTGAGTAGTAACCTCGTAATCTAAAATCGGGTTTCCCGATTGTTCCCGCGCGCTACGCTCGGCGTGGCGCGCGCCCTCGAAAGCGCAACCATGTTGCACTTTCCTTTACCTGCTTAGGCATCGGAGATAGCCAAAATAATGGTGCAAAATACGAGTCGGAAAAATCTTTTTAAATATGACTGAAATTGTCAGGGATAGTACGGTATATTGAGGTTATGGGATAAGTTAGCGTATCACTACAACAAAAAGAAAATTCCCGCCGAGAACGCGGGCAAATATCTGTATTATTATCCTTGCGCCGCCGAGAACGCAAACGCTCGGATTGACGGGCACGGCTTTATCGTCATAGAAGTCACCGAAAAGGAGTGGGAAGCACTGATCGAGTTGGATCGGATCGACTACAACAATGAGCATAAATACGTCCGCCACACTATGCCCATCCCCAACGCAGACGAAGACCAACTTACTGTCAAACAACAAGAACAACTGCATTCGGGTGAAACAGATATTTCTACAGCAACAGCGGAAACATTCGATAAGCGGCAATGCTTTTCAAAACTATCCGACAACGAAAAGCGAATCATTGCTTTGCTTGACGAAGGAAGCACGCAAAAGGAAGTCGCAAAAGAACTCGGCGTAACGCAAGGTTATGTTTCAATGGTCAAGAAGCAAGCCAAGTTCAATTTGGACTATTCGGAGTATCGTTCCGCGGTCAAATCGAACGACGGCGAGTATATCTGGAAATGCTGGGATCAGTTTTCACGGAAACTTGCGATGCCTTTGTTTCTTGACGTCGAATTGGAATACGTTATCAGTCGTTTGCACCCCGACGACATCGCCCACTTTATGCACTGGTATTACAGTTTCGGTGAGTTCATACGCTATTCGTTGACCTATTACATATACAACGAAGATAAGATAAAGGACGAAATTACGGAATACTTATATAAAGCGAGCGATCGGGAACTTACTTGGTTTATGAAAAACTATTCCAACCAACCGGCACTCGTTCAAATTGTATATATTCGCTTGATTGACGAATTTGAGCGCCGAAGACAAAGCGGACTTAAAAGTTCAAGTAAAGCAATCGACGGGTTACTTACGGCGGTGGAAAAACTTGCCGAGAAAGTAAATATGCCGTCCGAGCAATTCTATGCCGAAAGAATTTATCCCATCGTGGCGACGATCCGCAACAAACGCAAAAGGCAATTTTATCTCTTTTACACCGGCAAAAAACTGACCAAATAAATTTTTTCAAAAATTTTTGAAATCACTAATATTTTCTCCCTTCTCGTGGCTTATAAGTAGAAGGGCGTATTGAGAACGACGATCGAACAGGTCGCCGTTCTTTTTTATGCCTTCAAAAAACCAGAAAGGAGGTGAAAAATATCAGTTGGAATTATGAAGGTAAAAAGGATTTGATTCGGGATAAACACGCAACCATTTCGGTCATTACGTTTCGGAAAGATAAACTGTCCGCACAGGACGGTTATCTCGAAGAAGTCGAACAGACTTATTCCGTCGCGTGGCTGAAGCAAAAACGCGCCTGTTTTGAACAAGAATGGGCACGCGTGAAAACCGAACTGAACGCCACGTTTAACAGTCGAGGAAAGAACGTTGTATTAGAGTGTTTGCAGTTCGGCGGCAACCACGAGTTTTGGGACGATTTTCCCGACGAATACGAAATTACGACATATTTCAGGAAGTGCTACGCTTTTGCGATTAAGATTATCGGTTACAAGCAAACTGACAAGAACATTGTCTGCGCGCTTATCGTTACCGAGCCGAACAGGCGTAACCTTTTCGTGTATTACCTGCCTATAACGAACAGTTGGCAACGGAAAGTATGCGGCGAGAAGCGATCGGAACGCGGAAACATTTTGCAACTACGCGATATAAACGATGAGCCGATATACCGAAACGAACAAAGCGATGAACGCCCTCTTTTGTGTCATACGGAATTTTGGAAACAACGCGGCGGCGAAACGTCTTATTCCGAACTGCAAGAGAGATTTTACACCGAGATCTCGAAACGGTACGGAGCCGAGCGCGGCGAAAGTCATTCAAGACTGAAATACACGACGAACGAACAGATCCGTCGGCATTTCCGTTATGACGGCGACAGTGACGACGTAATGCCGCCGACAAAAGGGATCTGGGTTTAACTGACGCCTGTTCCCTTTACTTTTAAGTCAGCAAACATATATATCAAAATAACAAGGAGGAAAATTGTGGTTTATGGAGAGAGCACATAGTATCCATCAGGAAAGAGAACATTGTATCCGCACAAATAAAAAATTAAGGAGAATTGAAACGACAGGAATCAAAACATCAAAATCGGGTTGAAATCAATTTATTGACCCACAAAAAACAAGAATCACCACTATTTTTAGACGACGAAACTCTGGACGTAAGCGCGACCGTGTTTGCGAATATGATGTTGGACTTCGTTAGAGCCAACGGTATGGAAAAACTTACGCCGAGCAACGTTTTTAAGAAGGAGAAACAGGAATGAAGAAAGCAGTTATTTACGCGAGATTCAGTTCGCACAGTCAGACCGAACAGTCTATCGAAGGACAATTACGCGAATGCTATGATTTTGCAAAGCGAAGCGACATTACGATCGTCGGAGAATACATAGACCGCGCGCTTACCGGCACGTCGGACAAGCGCCCGCAATTTCTTAAAATGATAGACGAGAGTAAGAAAAAGAATTTCGAGTACGTTTTAGTCTATCAATTAGACCGTTTCGCCCGAAACCGTTACGACAGCGCGAACTACAAAGCCAAGTTAAAGAAAAACGGCGTGAGAGTTTTGTCTGCAAAAGAAAACATAACTGACGACGCGAGCGGAATTCTCGTCGAAGGAATGCTTGAAAGTATGGCGGAGTATTACTCCGCCGAACTCTCGCAAAAAGTCAAGCGCGGCATCAAAGAAAGCCTTATCAAAGGCAATTTCATCGGCGGTTACGGTCTATTGGGCTACGATACCGTGGACAAGAAGTGGACGGTCAATCCATTGGAAGCGGCGGTCGTAAAAGATATTTTCACAAGATACCGAAGCGGAGAAAAAGCCAAAGATATCATCAACCGCTTGAACTCTTTGGGTATCAAAACCAAATGCGGCAAAAAGTTTACGATGAGTCAATTTGCCCGCATTATCCGCAACGAAAAATATACAGGTATCGTGAGAACAGGCGAAACCGTCTATGCAAACGTTATTCCGCCCATCGTGGACGAAAAACTATTCAGGGAGTGTAATATAATTATGGATTCGCATAAGCATAAACAAAGAAAGAACTATAACGAACAGCCGTATATATTGAGCGGCAAACTCTTTTGCGGTTATTGTGATTCGGCAATCACCGCCGAAACTGGAACAAGCAAAACCGGCAAAGTTTACCATTATTACAAGTGCTACGGCAAGAAGATGAAAACAACCGATTGTAATAAAAAGCCCGTCAGTCAGGAGTTTATAGAATCGCTTGTATTTGAAGCGACGATAAAATACGTTCTTACGCCGAAAACCATTGAAAAACTCGCAAAACTTGTCACCGAAAAGTTTAATTCGGAAATCGCCAAGCCTACCGCTTTACTTTCGCTTGAAAAGGAATTAAAGGAAATAAACAAATCTATAGACGGCATTATGGCGGCGATAGAAAACGGTATTTTTACAAAAACGACCAAAGACAGATTACTTAGATTAGAAGCCGAGCAATCCGAACTCGAAGCCAAAATATCCGTGGAAGAGTCAAGAAGCGTAAAGCCGCTCGAAGTGAACGAAGTCAAGAAGTTTATGACTTACTTTGCCTATATGAAGTTTGAAAAAGGCGAAGAAAAAAACGAGTTCATAAACTCGTTCATAAACCGTGTGATTTTATACGACGACAAGGTTATTATCCTTTACAATTCCAACGATAGAGAAGTCAAAAGGCTCACGAAAAAGCAATTAAGGGAAGCGGAAGCCGCCGAAAACTTGGAAGAAATAAAAGAAAACTCGCCTGAACCTTGTGAGTTCAAACGAGTTGCTCTTGGCGGAGAAGGAGAGATTTGAACTCTCGCGCCGGTTGCCCGGCCTACACCCTTAGCAGGGGCGCCTCTTCGGCCTCTTGAGTACTTCTCCGTGTACTCATCCGCAAAATGCCGTTTGCAGTGTCTTGCGGACTTTTTTATTATACCGTTCTTTTTTTGATTTGTCAAGAGGTTTTTTATTTTTTTACCTTGCGGTTTTCTTTTTTCTTTTTGATTTTGTTTCTGCTTTGCTTGACAAGCTCTTGCTTTCATGCTACAATAGAAATGTATTTTTATTCAGATAGAAAGGCTTTTCTATGTTAAAACGGTTTATTCGCTATTATCGTCCGCATCGGCGCATCTTTTGGATGGATATGTTTGCCGCCTTGATGGTTGCCGGTATCGGCGTTTTGTATCCCATGGTTACGCGAACCATGCTGAATAACTATATTCCCAACAAGGAATATAAAATGATTGCCATTATGGGTATGATTCTGCTGGGGACCTATCTTGCCCGTATGGGCTGCAACTTTTTCATGCAGTATTACGGGCACGTTATGGGCGTTCGGATGCAAAAACAGATGCGCAATGATCTGTTCCATCATTTGGAAACCCTGCCATACAGTTTTTATGACAACAACGAAACCGGAAAACTGATGTCTCGCTTGACCAACGATTTGTTCGATGTGAGTGAGCTTGCACATCACGGACCGGAAAATTTGATTATTTCCACCATTTCCATTGTCGTTTCATTCGTCTATCTTTGCACCATCAACTGGGTGCTGACGTTAATTATTTTCGCCTGCACGCCTTTTTTGCTGACCATTTCGCTGCTTCTGCGGCGCAAGATGCGTTCGGCATTTAAACGCAGCCGCGAGTCGGTTGCCGAGATCAATGCGTCAACCGAGGGCAGTATTTCAGGCATTCGTGTGACCAAAGCTTTTAACAATGCCGAAAAGGAAGAGGAGAAGTTTGAGGCGAGCAACAAAAAATTTGTAGCCGCGCGTACCGACGCTTACCGTGCTATGGGGCAGTTCCATGCAGGCACAACGTTTATCACCGATATTTTCAACGTGGTTATTTTGGTTGCCGGCGGCTTTTTCCTTTACGGTGGCAAAATCGGACTTGGCGACTATTCTGCGTTCGTCGTTTCCATTCATTTGTTTATCACGCCTGTGATGACATTGATTAATTTTATGGAACAGTATCAGGATGGCGTGACCGGATTCGAGCGGTTTGTTGAGATTATGGATACCCCATCCGAGGTCGATTCCGAGGGCGCGGTGGATATGGGACGCGCCGAAGGGAAAATTGAGTTCTGCAACGTCAGTTATGCCTATGACGGTGAGCACGACGTACTGGACGGAATCAATTTGAAGGTGGACGCCGGAAAGAAATTTGCGCTGGTCGGCGCTTCCGGAGGCGGAAAAACAACCATTTGCCATTTAATTCCGCATTTTTACGATGTGACGAACGGAGAGATCAAGATCGACGATCGGGAAATCCATTCCATCACGCTCCATTCGCTTCGACAAAATATCGGTATCGTTCAGCAGGATGTGTATTTGTTCAATTCCACCATTCGGGAAAATATTCTTTACGGTCGGCTGGATGCTACCGATGAAGAGGTCTACGAGGCGGCAAAAAGAGCCAACATTCACGATTACATCCTCTCGCTTCCAAACGGCTACGAAACGAAGATCGGCGAGCGCGGCGTCAAACTTTCGGGCGGACAGAAACAGCGTCTTTCCATTGCTCGCGTATTTCTCAAAGATCCCCCCATTCTGATTTTGGACGAGGCAACCAGCGCACTGGATAATGCCACCGAAATTCAGATTCAAAAGGCTTTGGACGAGCTTTGCCGCGGCAGAACGACCATCGTGGTGGCGCATCGCCTTTCCACCGTTAAGAACGCCGATGAAATCGCCGTAATTGAGAAGGGAAAGATCACCGAGCAGGGAACGCACGAGGAGCTGGTTGCCAAGGGCGGCGTTTATGCAAACCTCTATCGGATGCAGTTCCGCGATTCGGATCTTTGATTTTTCAAGGCAGAATCCGAAGAAAAAGAATCTGTGTCGGATCGTCATTCTTTCGGTCGGATAAAATCGAAAAAAATTTTCAAAAAAATCCGCAAAAGGTCTTTTCATTTTCCGAGTTATCATGTATAATAGAAAGTAGAAATTATCATGTTTCAATTTTTGGAAAGGAAGTAGATCAAAATGAAGCAGAAGTTTAATATTACCGTTGCGGATATGCAGTTGAGCATCGTCAGCGATGCCAATCCCGAAGAGGTGGAAGCCATCGTCGGAATGCTGGATCGCAAAATGAGAGACATCAACCTGAAAAGTCCACGTTGCACCAAGAACGAAGCTGCAATTCTTTGCGCGCTTTCCTATTGCTCCGAGCGTTTGGCGGCGCAGGAAACCGCAAAAAAATTGGAGAAAGACTGCTTCCGTTTCGCAACCGAGAACGAACGCCTGAAAAAGCAGGTCGAGTCGCTGAAAATCGAGCTTAACGGCGTCCGCGAGGATAACGCTGTTATGCGTTCGGTTTTAAGCCGTACGACGAATATTCCAACGCCGCAGGAAGCACCGGCAAAGAAACAAGCGGCACCGGCAACGTCTTCCGTTTCCGCCGAGCAGCTTTCGGTTGAGATTCCTGCCGCAGCAGAGAGCGGAACCCCGGTTGTGGAGGAATCCGAGGAGAAGAGTGAAAAAGGAAAGAGCCGCGTTGGCACCATGTTCGATCTTCTCACCTTCAGCGACGTCTGATTTTTACATGAACAGTCAAAAAAGCAAAAAGCCGGAGCTTCTGTGCCCGGCAGGCTCTGCTTTGGCGCTGGACGCGGCGATTGAGGGAGGGGCAAATGCGGTCTATCTCGGCGGAACCGCCATGAACGCGCGGATCCATGCCGGAAACTTCACGCCCGAAGCGCTTCGGGAAGCCGTTAAAAAGGCGCACGCCTATGGCGTTAAAATATATTTGACTCTGAACACGCTGGTAACCGATTATGAGTTGCCAGCGTTTTTGGAAGCCGCATGGGACGCGGCGCAGTCCGGCGTAGACGCCCTGATTGTTGCCGATGCCGGCGGAGCGATGGCGATCCGGCGCGCCATTCCCGATTTGGAGCTGCACGCAAGCACGCAAATGTCGGGGCATAACAGCGAAATGGCAAAAGTATTGCAATCGTTCGGCTTTTCGCGCATGGTGGCGGCAAGGGAGATCAGCGAGGGAAATCTGAAACTTCTTTTGCAGAATTCTCCCATCGAAACCGAATTGTTCGTGCATGGCGCGCTTTGCGTCTGCCATTCGGGGCAATGCCTGTTTTCTTCCATGGTCGGGGGCAGGAGCGGCAACCGCGGCGAGTGCGCACAGCCATGCCGTTTGCCGTATGGAAAAGCCGGAGATTATCCGCTCTCGCTCAAAGATCTTTCGCTTGTAAAGCATATTCCGAAACTGATTTCTCTCGGCGTTTCCTCGCTCAAAATTGAGGGGCGTATGAAATCTCCAGAATATGTAAGGGATGTGACTACTGTTTTTCGTCGTCTTTTGGATGAAGAACGCGGTGCAAACGAAAAAGAAATGCAAATTTTGACCGACGCCTTCTCGCGCGATGGATTCACCGACGCATATTTCACCGAAAAAATCAATTCGTCCATGCTCGGCGTTCGCCGGGAAGCGGATAAAGAGAACACGCGCCGGGTTTCTTCTTTTGCAGGACTTGCGAAAAAGGTCGAAATTGAGCTGTTTGCAAGCATTCGGCAAAACGAACCGGCAATGCTGACGCTCAAAAAGGGAGATTTGCCCGTTACCGTTTCGGGCGAGATCCCTCAAACGGCGAAAACCGCGCCGCTTTCTAAAGCCGACGTGGAGCGCAGCCTTTCCCGTATGGGAGCAACCCCCTATCGGATCGAGAAAGCGGAGATCGAATTGGACGATGGATTGATCATGCCTGTTTCACAGCTCAACAATTTGCGCCGCCGTGCCGTAGAGGCTTTGGATGAGGCGCAAATGCCGAAAAAGCGAGAGCGGTTCCCGATTGCATGGAGTGCCGAACGGAGAGAACCAACCGCACGAAGAACGGCAAGGTTCTATCGCCCCGAGCAGATCACCGCGCGCGCTCAAGCCTATTTTGAGCGCATTTTTCTGCCGTTGGATTCCTATTCGCCGCTTGCAAACGGCGTTGTCCTTCCGGCAGTGATCTTTGACCGCGATTTTCCAATCATTCGGCAAAAACTGCGCTCTGTCAAAGAGCAGGGCGCAAAATGGGCGCTGACGGGCAATCTCGGGCATCTTTCGCTTGTGCGTGAAGTGGGACTGATTCCGGTCGGCGACTACCGACTGAACATCACCAATCGCGAAAGCGCCGCATTTTATCGCTCAATAGGGCTGGAAGAGCCGATTCTTTCGCCGGAGTTGACTCTGCCGCAACTGCGCGATATCGGCGGTGAAAGCCAAACGATTGTTTACGGGCGAATCCCCTTGATGACTTTGGAAAAGTGTATTTCCAAAGAGAAGGGCGGTTGCCGTCTTTGCGAAACCGGAAAACAAACGCTGACCGACCGCAAGGGAATCGTGTTTCCGGTTTTGCGTGAGTGGGAACATCGCAATATCATTTATAACAGTTTGCCAACTGCCATGTCCGATCGGTTGGATCAGTTAATCAAGTATCGGATTTTCTCGTGGCATTTCATTTTCTCGGTGGAAACGCCGGATGAGATTGACGCGGTAATCAACGCCTATCAAAAGGGGATTCCGATCGGAAAACAGATCCGCCGAATCGGTTCATAATCAATTTTAAATTTAGGTTCTGATCAAGTAAGATAATAAAAGTAAGATAAGTAAGTAAGAAAGGAGAAAACGCCGTGTTACGCGCTTTGTGGAACAAAATCAAGGAATCGGCAATGTCGGTCATTCCGCTGACTTTGATCGTTCTTTTGCTCGGATTTACGCCGTTGGTCTCCTTTACACTGCAGGAAAGCGTGGCGTTTCTCATTGCCGCCGCAGCGTTGATTCTTGGAATGGCGCTCTTCAGCCTGGGAGCCGATATGGCAATGACGCCGATGGGTGAACAGGTCGGTTCGGGACTTTCCAAATCTCAAAATCTGTGGTTGTTGCTTTTTGCCTGCCTTTTGCTTGGCGCGTTTGTTACCATTGCCGAGCCGGACGTTTCAGTTTTGGCGGCGCAGATTTCAGGTATGATTGACAATCGGGTACTGATTTTTGCCGTGGGTGGAGGCGTTGGCATCTTCCTGGTACTTGCCGTATTGCGAATTGTCGTCAAAATTCGCCTGTCCATGGTATTGCTCTATTTTTATCTTGTTTTGTTTGCGCTGGCGGCGTTGGTCGTGATCAACGGAGGGGCGGATTTTTTAACGGTTGCGTTTGATGCCGGGGGCGTTACCACCGGACCAATCACCGTTCCGTTTATCATGGCGCTCGGCGTTGGCGTTGCCGTAACGTTGGGGGGCAAGAACGCCGATGAGAATAGTTTCGGTCTTGTTGCACTTTGTTCGATTGGACCCATTCTTGCGGTGCTGATTTTGGGATTGGCGGCAAAGGGAACTCCGGTCTATACGCCGGCGGATTACAGCTTGGAATCACATCTCGGAACGGAATTTGGAAAAACGATTTTGCGTGTTGCCCGGGAAGTTGGAATTTCGTTGGGCATGATCGTGCTTTTCTTCCTGATTTTGCAAATTGTTTTTTTGCGTCTTCCGCGCCGCAAACTTTACCAAATGGCGATTGGGATTGGATATACGTTTGCAGGACTGGTGATTTTTCTTTCGGCGGCAACTATCGGATTCATGCCTATCGGTTATCAGATTGGTGCTCAACTGGCGGCAAACAATTCCAAACTGCTTCCGATTTTCGGCTTTTTGCTTGGTTTGGTGGTCGTGTTTGCCGAGCCGGCAATCCATGTGCTTAACCGGCAGGTCGAGGGGATTACCAATGGCGGCGTCGGAAAGAGATCAATGCTGGTGGCACTTTCTATCGGCGTTGGAATTTCTATCGGGCTTTCCATGCTGCGGATTTTGCTGGGCTTTAACATTTTGTACTATCTTGTTCCCGGATTTCTGATTTCTTTAGGACTATCCTTTTTTGTTCCGCGGCTGTATACGGCGATTGCGTTTGATTCGGGCGGCGTTGCCAGCGGCCCTTTGACATCCACATTTATTTTGCCGTTTGCAATCGGAGCCGGCGTTGCGCTGAATGGGGTTGAAAACGTGATGAGCGATGCGTTCGGCATTGTTGCCATGGTTGCAATGACGCCGCTGATTACTATTCAGGTGCTTGGTTTCCGTGCGATCATTGCCAAACGGATGCGTGAAAAGAGAGCGATGAAGAAAATTTTGGCGGCGGATGACGAACAGATCATCAACTTTATGTAAAAAAAGGGGGGGATGCGACGATGGCACAGATACCGATTTTACAGGGAAGACAGGCAAACCGCGGCGGCGCGCCGCAAGTCTCGGCTGTCAAAAAATTGAAGTTGCTTGTCACGATCGTCAATAAAAACAAAGCAGAGTTTTACATCGATTATTTGCAATCGTTCGGCGTCAATTTACAGCTGTTAATGCATGCGCACGGTACGGCAGGGTCGGAAATGCTCCATTACATGGGGTTGGAAGAATCCGAAAAAACCATTTTACTCAGTCTGGTGCGCGAAGATTTTGCTCCGCAGGCGCTTGCCGGACTGGATGAAAAATTTCGCCTTCTTCGTGGGGGCAAAGGAATCGCTTATACCGTTCCGCTCACCGGTGTGATTGGTGCGGCGATCTATCAGTTCCTATCCAATCAAACGGGAACCGAAAAGGAGAATTTTGCCAATGAAATTTGAATATGAAATGATCCTCTGTATTGTTAATGCCGGATTCAGCGAAGCGGTCATGGATGCGGCAAAAGAAATCGGCGCCCGGGGAGGAACCGTGATTTCGGCAAGAGGAACCGCCGCAAAAGAGGCGGAACGCACCTTTCAAATCACCATTCAACCCGAAAAGGAGATCGTGTTGATCTTGGTGCCGTCTAAGCTCCGCGATAATATTCTCCATGCCATTTACCAAAACGTCGGATTAAATACACCGGGGCAGGGCATTGCGTTTGCGCTCCCGGTAGATAGTGCCGTCGGATTGGTGCAGGATCAGAAGGGATGATAAAAAACGCGCCTTTCCTTGCGAAAGGCGCGTTTTAAATTTCAATTATGTTAGAATTGCGCGGTTCAGCCGATAGCCGCTTCCGTATTCCGAAAGGATCAGGTTGGGTTGCCCGAGCGTAGCGGCACGGCGATTGATTCGCGAAATTTGCACCGAAAGGTTTGCAAAATGTTGTCTTCCTTCCGGGAAACAAAGGGAAAGAAGATCATCGGCAGAAACGATGCGAGGAGCGAATGCAAACAAACAGCGCAAAATGGCAAGTTCACGGCCCGAAAGCGGAAACGGGTAGCCGAGAAGCATCGCGTCGTTTGATTCAAGCGAGAGCGAAAGCGAAAAGGTGGAAAAATCATATTTCCAGCCAACCGTTCCGCGAATGAAAAGCAAAAGTTTTTCGGCAAGATCGGGAATGGATCCGGAATCGCAGACCGTTTCGGCAGGAACATCGGGAAGATCTTTGGGCGCACTGATAAGTAGGAGAGGCAAATCAGGGTATTCAGCGCGCAAATCAGCAACCAGCAATTGCGCCGCGTTCAGATCGGGAACTCCGTCAACAATTGCACCGCTGATATCCTTTTCGCAAGCAAAAAAGCGTGCTGTTTCGGTGGGGCAAACATAAGTGAAAATACCTGCCGGAAGAAAATGAGAAACCGGCAGACCGCGAACGGTTTGCCGGTCGGAAACGAGCAAAATCATACCGAGAGCTCCAACCCCAAAGCCGCTGCGCCGATGATACCGGCGTCGTTCTTCAGAGCGGCAATGCGAATTGCACTGTTCGGTGCGTAAGCTGAACCGTAGGTTTGTTTTTTCACTTCAGGGAAAAGAAGGTCAACAAGCGTTTGCCCTTCGTTGGAAATGCCGCCGCCGATCAGAATGACTTCGGGTTGGAAGATGTTAATCATGTTGGCAAGTCCGATTGCAAGATACTTCGTATACTCTTCCACGACCTGCGTTCCGGCTTCGTCGCCTGCGCGCATAGCGTCAAAGGCGGTTCTACCGTTCAATTTTCCTTTTTCGGCAATCAGATCGGTCATTTTGGTCGGACGTCCTGCTTTTTCACATTCGTCCAGTTTTTCTTTTGTTGTTTTGATCAGTCCGGTTGCCGAAGAGTAGGTCTCCCAACAGCCGCGTCTTCCACAGGTGCAGGGACGGCCGTCCACGCAAATTACCGTGTGTCCAAGCTCTCCGCCTGCCGAGTTAAAGCCCTTGTAAATTTTTCCGTCGGCGATAATCCCACCGCCAACTCCGGTTCCCAGCGTAATCATAATGGCGTTGCGGCAACCCTTTGCGGCGCCGACAACCACTTCACCCCAAGCGGCGGCATTCGCGTCGTTTTCCAAATAAATGTTTGTAGTGCCGATCCGCTCGCGCAACAGAGGAATCATGGGAAATTCTCGCATTCCAAGGTTGTTGGAATAAACCACCATGCCGCTTTCCTGATCCACCAGTCCCGGCGAAGCAATACCTACCGATTCTACGTCGGCAATCGCAATCCCTGCCTCGGTGCAAACCTCGTTGCAAAGTTTTGCAATATCGGCAACAATCTCCTCGTTCGGTCTTTCGGCAATGGTAGGGGTACTTTTTTTCGAGATGATTTCAATTTTTTCATTTACCAGTCCAACGGCAATATTCGTGCCGCCCAAATCAACACCAATGCGATACATTCAAAGTTTCTCCCATTCATTTTTCCATTTTTCATCTGTCGGAGGGACGAATTTTTCGTGTTCCATTATACATTTTTTGAAAGGCTTCGTCAAGGCTTTTTTTATAAAAAGTACAAAAGTGTCAATTTTTGGTAAACGGCTTGCAAAGAAAGACGCTTTTCGGTATAATATATATTGGCAAAGGATTGGAAAAATGTAAAAAAGGAAATCGGAAAGGAAACGAATATGGATAAGAATTTTACGATACCGGTCAACGAGGCGTTTGAGGCGTCGGCGGCGAATCCTGCCTGCGGCTGTCCCTTCTGCGCGCTGTACCGAATGCTGGAGGAAAACGAGCTGGATTTAATCCTCGGCGCTTCCATGATGGAGCCGGATATCCGCATCCGCACCAACCGGGAGGGCTTTTGCCGACTGCATTACGATTTGATGTTTACGCGTAAAAACCGACTCGGCATGGCGCTAACGCTGGAAAGCCATCTTTCCGAACTGGAACACGACCTGCGCGACGGCGGATTGGGAGGCGGAAAAGGCAATAAGCCGATCAAACGCATTGGTGAATTGGAAGCCGGGTGCTACATTTGCAACCGGATCAATCATAATTTTGAAGAAATGATGGATACCGCCGTTTACATTTGGGAAACCGATCCCGAATTTACGCCCAAACTGAAGGCACAGCCCTATTTTTGCCTGCCGCACTACCGAAAACTGTTGCAATACGGGCAAAAGCGGCTGGGCAAAAAGCAGTTGCCGACCTTTGTTTCTCAATGTGAGAAAGTGGTTTCCGGCTACCTTGCCGAACTGCAAAAGGACGTAAGCTGGTTCTGCAAAAAATTTGACTACCGTTACGACGAAGAACCGTGGTATAATTCCAAGGACGCGGTGGAACGCGCGTTCAAATTCCTGCGGTCGGATATTCACAACCGATAAGAGAGGCATTTTATGATCGATCTTTTGGAACTGCACAAATATTTTATTCTGAAACACCTGCGCGAGGGCGACGTTGCCGTGGATTTTACCATGGGCAACGGGCACGACACCGAGTTTCTTTCCAAAACGGTTGGCGAGCGCGGGCACGTCTACGCCTTTGATATTCAGGCGCAGGCGGTGGAATCCACCCGGCGGCACCTGGAGGAAGCCGGTTGCCCTCAAAACTATACCCTGATCCACGCTTCGCACGAGTTTGTGAAAGATTACGTCAAAACGCCCTTCAAAGCCGGCATGTTCAACCTCGGCTGGCTCCCCGGCGGCGATAAATCCATTACCACCCTGCGCAAAAGCACCATGCCGGCAATCGAAGCGGCAATTGAGTTGATGGATCGCGACGCAATTTTGAACGTTGCCGTTTACCCGGGACACGAGGAGGGGGACGCCGAAGGGAAGATGATTTGCGAGTACCTTGCCGGCATCAGCCGCCATAAGGTTTGCGCAACCAAGGTGAAAATCCTCAATTCGCCCACCTCGCCCTACTTCATCGTCATTGAAACGAAACCGTAAAAAAATCCGCTTGGAAGTTTCCAAGCGGATTTTTGCTGTTGTTAGTTTTAATATATTTCTATTATTGTATTTCTTTCGAGCGGTCGATGGTGAAAATGTGCATTGTGCCGGCGCGCACACGCGCAATATAATCGGCAACGCTTTCGAGCGGCGTTTCACATTCCAATCCGGCAAGCAAAGGGCAATCACCGGCGCGGTGATTGTCCGATCCGGCGGTTTGGCAAACAAAGCCGTAATGGTCGGCAAAGAGCTTTGCCATCTCATTTTCAAATGCCGGACGGCTGGAATTGAGAATTTCCACCCCATCCACACAGCGCGGAAACAGGCGGATGTGGTCAATGTAGGAGCTATCCCGAAAAGGGTGCGCCTGAATGACCAAAGCCCCTTGCGATTGCAAAAAGGGCAATTCTTCGCTTTTTTTCATTTCCATAATTTCCGGGTGCGCAAGATACCATTCCTTGTCCAATCCGTAAACTAGAAAATCGGTGCCGCCGTAGGTCAGTTCCACCCCGAAAAAGAGTTTAATGCCAAGTTTTTTTGCAATCGGCAGTCCGTCCTCGTAGTCCTTGCAGTAAAGATTGATTTTTTCGGCATATGGCAAGTCGGCGTCGCGCAAATAGAAGTTGCCGTCCAAAAAATGATTGGTCAGAAAAACGCCGTCGTAACCGAGCGAGGCATAAAATTCCAAACTCTCCTCAACCGTTTTTTTTGCACATTTGCTGACCGGAGAAGTGTGCAGGTGCGTTTCGTAGCGGTACATGGCGTTTCCTTTCAGTCGAGATAATCGCAGGCGGCAAGAGCGGCGACAGCGCCGTCAGACGCCGCAGTGGTCACCTGACGGATCTTTTTGGAGCGGCAGTCGCCGGCAACGAAAATACCGGGGGTACTCGTCAAGCAGGATTCGTCCGCGTCGGCATAACCGTAGGAATTGAGCTTGACGACGTTTGCAAACGGCTCGTTTTGCGGAATCAAACCGATGGCGATGAACATTCCGTCGATTGTAAGATCGGAGAGGGTGCCGTCCGCCACCTTTTTAATCCGGATACCGGAGAGCGCATCTTCGCCCAAAATCGAATCGACCACCGTTCCCAAAATGATCTCTACGTTTGTGCGCGCGGCAAGGGTATCGCGCAGTTTTTGCTCGCCGGTCAGAGTATCAAGGTTTTGAACCACGAATACCTTTTTGCATTGTTCGGAAAGCAAAATTGCCTCCTGCAAAGCCGAGTTTCCGCCGCCGATAACGGCAACCGTTTTGCCTTGGTAGAAAGCGCCGTCGCAAACGGCACAGAACGAAATGCCGTCGCCGATAAACTGTTTTTCACGCTCCAACCCCAAAAGGCGGTGGCGCGCGCCGGTGGAAATGATCACGGTTTTGCCCTGAAATTCGCCGCAGTCGGTCACAACCGTTTTGATCTCCCCGTCCCGGATCCCCTGCGCTTCGCAAACTTCCACCTCGGCGCCCTGTTCGAGAACTTGCTCTACCAAATGGTCGGCAAACTCGTTGCCCGAAAGGGAAAGGAAGCCGGGAATATTTTCCACCTTCGGGGAGTAGGTGATCTGCCCTCCGAAGGCGCCCTTTTCCAAAATCAGCACCGTTTTGTTGGCGCGGCGCGCGTAGAGCGCGGCAGTCAGACCGGCAGGACCACCGCCGATAATGATCATATCATAAACAGACATACGATTCTCCTTGTGATGAAAGAGGGGCTTTCCGCAGTTGCGCGGAAAGCCCGCTTTTTTTCAAAAGTCAAAAATCAAAGTGCGAGATTTCTTTTAATGTCGGAAACGCCGGCATATTTAGCGGCTTCTCCGTTTTTCACAACCACCATGGTCGGCGCCTGCTTAATGCCGAGCTCGGTTGCCAGCGCAGCGTTCTCATTTGCCAAAAGGTTGGTGTAGGGAATGCCGGCTTTATCCAGAATGGATTTGACGATTTTGCAGTTGGGGCAGGTCGCCGTGGTGAACAGGTAGTTGCCGTCAGCAAGTCCTTTTTCCTCTACCACTGCAGGCGCTTCTTCCTTGCAGGTGGTGCAGCCCTCGTGTTTCAGCGTGGAGTGCGCAACATCGTAGGTCAGGCGGTCCTTATATTCCTGCGCTTTGCCGTCGTTCCAGTTCTGCACCGGGCGGTAGTAGCCGGTAATGCGGCTGTAAACCTCGGTTGGTTGACCGCAATGGGGGCAGGTGAACTGCTCGCCGGCAAGATAGCCGTGGTTTTTGCAAACCGAATAGGTCGGCGACATGGTGTAGTAGGGCAGACGGTAGTTTTCGGCAATCTTGCGAACGAGATTTGCGGCGGCTTTCCAGTCGGGCAGTTTCTCGCCGAGGAAAGCGTGGAAGACGGTGCCGGAGGTGTACAGCGTTTGCAGTTCGTCCTGAATATCCAGCGCCGAGAAGATATCCTCGGTGTAGCCGACCGGCAGGTGCGAGGAGTTGGTGTAGTAGGGCGTTTCGTCCTTGGTCTTTGCCGCGGTGATGATGTCCGGATAGCGCTTCAAATCATGCTTTGCAAGACGGAAAGCGGTGGACTCTGCCGGAGTTGCTTCCAGGTTGTAAAGGTCGCCGTATTCTTCCTGATAGTCGGAAAGGCGCTCTCTCATGTGGTTGAGCACGTTCTTGGTGAATTCCTGTGCCTTCTCGTGCGTCAAATCCTCGCGGATCCAAGCGGCGTTGCGGCAGGCCTCGTTCATACCGACCAGACCGATGGTGGAGAAGTGGTTGTTGAAAGTGCCCAGGTAGCGTTTGGTGTAGGGGTAAAGCCCTGCTTCCAGCAGTTTGGTAATAACGGTACGTTTCACTTTGAGCGAGCGAGCGGCAATATCCATCATGTGGTCGAGGCGCTCGTAGAACTCTTTTTCATCCTTGGAAAGGTAGGCAATACGCGGCATATTGATGGTGACAACACCAACCGAACCGGTGCTTTCGCCGCTGCCGAAGAAACCGCCCGACTTTTTGCGCAGTTCGCGCAGGTCAAGGCGCAGCCGGCAGCACATGGAGCGCACGTCGCTCGGCTCCATATCGCTGTTGATATAGTTGGAGAAGTAGGGAGTGCCGTATTTTGCGGTCATCTCAAAGAGCAGTTTGTTGTTCTCGGTTTCCGACCAGTCGAAATCGCGGGTGATGGAGTAGGTGGGAATGGGGTATTGGAATCCGCGGCCGTTGGCGTCGCCTTCAATCATGATTTCGATGAACGCGCGGTTCACCATATCCATTTCCTTTTTGCAATCCTTGTATTTGAAATCCATCTCCTTGCCGCCGACAATGGCGTTCAGCTCGGCAAGGTCGGCGGGAACCGTCCAGTCCAACGTAATGTTGGTAAAGGGCGATTGCGTGCCCCAACGGGAGGGAGTGTTCACACCGTAAATGAAGGACTGGATGCACTGTTTGACTTCTTTGTAGGAGAGGTTGTCCACCTTGACAAAGGGAGCAAGATAGGTGTCAAAGGAGGAGAACGCCTGCGCGCCTGCCCATTCGTTTTGCATAATACCAAGGAAGTTGACCATCTGATTGCAGAGGGTGGAAAGGTGACCGGCAGGGGAAGAGGTGATCTTGCCGACCACACCGCCAAGTCCTTCCTGAATGAGCTGTTTGAGCGACCAACCGGCGCAGTAACCGGTCAGCATGGAGAGGTCGTGAATGTGAATATCGGCGTTGCGGTGCGCATTTGCAATTTCCTCGTCGTAAACTTCGGAGAGCCAGTAGTTCGCCGTGACGGCGCCGGAGTTGGAAAGGATCAGACCGCCGACGGAGTAGGTAACGGTGGAATTTTCCTTAACGCGCCAGTCGTTGATTTTCAGGTAGTTGTCCACAACGTCCTTGTAGTCCAGCACCGTTTTGTTCAGGTCGCGGATCTTCTCCCTCTGTTTGCGGTAGAGAATATATGCTTTTGCAACGTCATCGTAGCCGGCTTTGATGAGCACCGATTCCACGCTGTCCTGAATGGCTTCCACGGATACTTGTCCGTCTTTGATTTTCGGTTCAAAGTCGGCGGTCACCTTCAGTGCAAGAAAGTCGATGATGTCATCGTTGTATTGCCGTTTGCAGGCGTCAAACGCCTTTTTCATGGCGGCGCTGATTTTTGTAAGATTGAAATCGGCAAGAGCGCCGTCCCGTTTGGTAACGCGATACATTTTTTAAATTCCCCCTTTTTGCTGTGGCTTTTGGTAAAAAAACTTTTCTTATCGTTGATAAAATCCCCCGTTCGGAAAAGGGGGGGATCTGTTTTGTCAGCTTTTTTATTGTACCATATATCTTGTGTTTTGTCAAGCGAATTTTCACAATATCTTGTGTTCTATATGTACAAAAATAAATTTGCAATTTTGTAAAAAATAACCTGCAAAAAAAGCGTTCCGAAGGGATATTTGCCGTTTTGTTTTCGGGCGGCGAATATCTGCGTCGGAACGCGTAGCCAAAAGAGATTTTAAATTCCGCGCAGGGCGGCGCCGGGAATTTTCCGCGCTGCAATTTCGCGCAGCAATTCCAGCATTTCCGGCGAGTGCGCATGCAAATTTGAGCCGATCATGTGCTCCGACTCCTGAAAATTTTGTAGAAAATAACGAGGCGCCCCGGCAATCCAGTCGGCAATGGCGGCAATATCTTTTTCGGTGTGAAGTTCTTTTACAATGGTTGTGCGAAATTCAAAATCCACCGTGCCGGAAAGCAAAAAGTCAACGCTTTCCTCCACCGGGCGCAAATCAAAATTGGGAAGCCCGACGGTCAGAGCGTATTTTTCTTTGGAATTTTTGATATCCATGGCAATATAGTCTACCAATCCCTCGTTAACAATACTTTTCAAAAGATCGGGATAGGAACCGTTGGTATCCAGCTTGACCGAATAGCCAAGCGCTTTGATCTTTCGCAAAAGTTCGGGAATGTCGCGGTTCAAGAGCGGTTCGCCGCCGGTAATGGCAACGCCGTCCAAAATGCCGCGCCGTTTTTGCAGATAGGAAAAGATTTCTTCTTCGTCGTAGACCGCCGCCGCGTCAATCTCGGTAACCAGCAGGGCGTTGTGGCAAAACGGACAGCGGAAATTACAGCCTGCCGTAAACAGCGTGCAGGCAACTTTGCCGGGAAAGTCCAGCATGGTCATTTTTTGAAACCCGTGAATCTTCATCTGTTTTAACGCTCCTTTTCGGGTGAGATTTACCGAACGGTATATTTTCATTATAGTGAATTTTTGTGAACAAAAGGTGAACGAAACGCAGGAAACCGAACCGAAAAAGCGCGCCGTTTTGCGCCTCTATAAATAAAGGAAGAAAGGCATTTTTCAACCAATAAAAAATCGTGAAAATGCTCAAAAACCGGCGCGTTGGATTATCAAAATTTCACAATGTTTTTTGGCGTTTTCTCTTGACTTTTCCAAAAGACTGTGGTAAAATAATTTTTTGGAATGTTAGCATGCTAACAGATTGAGAAAGGAAAAAATAAAATGCAGGAAAAAAAGCGCGATTTGGGGCAAATGATTTGCCACGCTTCGCGGCTGTTCCGCCGAAAGATGGACCAATCCATTGTCTCGGCAATGGGAACAGACGCCGATGAAGTTTGCTCGGGGCGCAATCTTTGGGTACTCCGATACGTTAAAGATCACGAAGGAGAAGCCGTTTATCAAAGAGATTTGGAAAAAAACTTCCGGTTGCGGCGCTCCACCATTTCCAATATGATTGACTTAATGGTGCAGAAACAGTTTCTCGCGCGCGAGCAGGCGCAAGGGGATAAACGGCTCAAACGGCTGATTTTGACCGAAAAAGGGGAAGCAATTTTAGCGGAAGTCACCCATTCGGTCGGCGAATTGGAAACGGCTTTGCGCGGGCAGTACACCCAGGAAGAATACAACGAATTTTTTATGTTTTTGGAACGGTTGTGCGATTCACTGGAATCCACAACCGAAACCCCCGAAGGAAAGGAACCGGAAAAAACAAATGGGTAAAATCATCAAACGGCTTGCTGGCTGTGTGCGCGAATACAAAGGCTTGTCGATCGCAACCCTCCTTTTAATGGTGGGCGAAGCGGCAATCGAGAGTGTGATTCCGTTTATCACGGGCGAGTACCTCATCAACGTTATTCAAAAGAGCAACGGCAACGTGGAAATGCCGTACATCATCAAAATCGGAATTCTCATGGCGGTCATGGCGCTCTTTTCGCTGGCATTCGGCGGATTTGCCGGCTTGACAGCGGCAAAAGCCGCCGCAGGTTTTGCAAAAAATTTGCGACACGACCTGTTCGGAAAGGTGCAGGAATTTACCTTCCATAATATCGACAAATTTTCGTCTGCCTCGTTGGTGACGCGTATGACGAGCGACGTTACCAACGTGCGCATGTCCTACATGATGCTGATCCGCATAGCAATACGCAGCCCCCTGATGCTTATTTTTTCCATCATTATGGCGGCAAAGGCGTGCGGATGGATGTCGCTGACCTTTGTTGTGGTCATTCCGATTTTGGTATTTGGCTTTTTGATCATTTTCAGGCGTGCCATGCCGGCGTTCCGCCGCGTGTTCAAAAAGTACGACAAATTGAATGAATCCATCGAGGAAAACGTGCGCGGAATGCGTGTTGTCAAAGGATTTTCGCGCGAGGAGTACGAGAAGAAAAAGTTTGCAGCCGCGTCCGATGCGATTTGCGAGGACTTTACCAAAGCCGAGCGGATCGTAGCATGGAACACGCCGCTGATGAATTTTTGTATGTATTTCAATATGATCTTTACGCTGATTGTCGGTTCGTGGCTTGCCATTGCAAAACCACAGACGGGCGTGAATGTCGGACAGCTTTCCATGATGTTGAATTACGGAATGCAAGTACTCATGTCTTTGATGATGTTCTCCATGATTTTTGTTATGGTCACCATTTCGGTGGAAAGTGCCAAGCGTATCTGCGAGGTGCTGGAGGAGGAACCGGATATGAAAACGCCGGAGGATCCTGCAACCAAGGTTGCCGATGGGTCGATCGAGTTTGAAAATGTATCCTTTAAATACGCCGCCGATGCACAGGTATTTGCACTTTCGGATATCAACCTTAAAATCCCATCCGGCGCAACGGTCGGTATTTTGGGAGGAACGGGATCGAGTAAATCCTCGCTTGTGCAACTGATTCCCCGACTGTATGACGCTTCCGAAGGGGTAGTCCGTGTAGGCGGCAAGGATGTGCGCGATTACGATACCGCCATCCTGCGCGATTCGGTTGCTATGGTGTTGCAAAAGAATCTGTTGTTCTCGGGTACGATCAAGGAAAATCTGCGTTGGGGCAACGAAAACGCCACCGATGAGGAATTGATCGAAGCCTGCAAGCTTGCCCAAGCGGATAGCTTTGTGCAGTCCTTCCCCGAAGGGTACGATACCCATATCGAGCAGGGAGGCACCAACGTTTCGGGCGGACAGAAACAGCGCCTTTGCATTGCACGCGCACTACTCAAAAAGCCGAAGATTCTGATTTTGGACGATTCCACCAGCGCGGTGGATACGAAAACCGATGCGCTCATCCGCGCCGGTTTCCGCTCCTATATTCCTGCCACAACCAAAATCATCATTGCCCAGCGCATAGCCTCGGTGCAGGACGCCGATATGATCGTGGTAATGGAAAACGGCAGAATCGCTTCCGTCGGAACACATGAAGAATTGATGAAGAGCAGTGAGATCTACCGTGAGATTTATGAACAACAAACCAACGGAAACGGAGGGGATGAACAATGAATCGAAAAATGTCAATGCCTCCGAAAGGCGCAAAGGGAGCAATGCCCATGCGCGGCAAACCGAAAATGGATTTCAAGGTGCTCGGCAGAACCGTGAAAATGCTGTTCAAATTTTATCCGCGCATGGTGCCGATCTCCATCGTTTGCATTCTGTTTTCGGCAATTACCGCAACTCTCCCGGCAATTTTTTTGCAAAAGGTGACCGAAACAATCGGCATTGCGTTCAATCAGCAATTGTCGTGGGGAGAGGCAAGTAAAATTATCATTCCGCAGATTTTGCTTTTGATCGGATTTTATGTGCTTTCGCTCATCGCGGTCACGCTGGAGACCCAGCTTGCCGCCTATATCACGCAGGGATTTCTTTCCAAAATGCGTAAATCCATGTTCGACGGCATGCAGAATTTGCCCATTCGCTATTTTGATACGCATCAGCACGGCGATATCATGAGTTATTACACCAACGATATTGACACACTTCGCCAACTCATCGGGCAGTCGCTGCCAACGCTCATTCGATGCGTGACCATCGTCGTCAGTGTTTTCTTTATTATGCTTTGGTTCAGCGTATGGCTGACGCTCATTGTCGTTGCCGGAGTCATCATCATGTTTTTGGTTTCCGGCAAACTGGGCGGCGGTTCGGCAAAATTTTTCATTCGCCAGCAAAAGGCTTTTGCCGCCGAGGAAGGTTATATTCAGGAGACCATGAACGGGCAAAAAGTGGTCAAGGTTTTCAATCATGAAAAAAAGACCATGCAGGAGTTCGACAATCTGAACAACGAGCTGTTCCAGAACGCCTACCGTGCCCATGCTTATGCGAATATGCTCGGACCGATCATCATGAATATCGGAAATCTCTTATACGTGGTTAATGTCATTGCCGGATGCCTGCTCATTATCAACGGCGCCTTCAATCCGAGCATCGGACTTTTGTTCGGCAAGGTAGGATCAACAATGGAAGGGGTTTTGGGAATCAGTATCGTGATTTCCTTCCTTTCCATGACCAAGCAGTTTACCGGCAACATTAACCAAGCCACCCAGCAGATCAACTCCATCGTTATGGCAATGGCAGGTGCCGGGCGCGTCTTCTCGCTCGTTGACGAAGCTCCCGAAGCCGACAACGGCTACGTCACGCTGGTCAATGCCGAAATTGCCGAGGACGGCACCGTGACCCCAACCGAA
Source organism: Oscillospiraceae bacterium (assembly GCA_015063325.1). Classification (GTDB taxonomy): domain Bacteria; phylum Bacillota; class Clostridia; order Oscillospirales; family CAG-272; genus UMGS1865. Next base: position 194,725 of record SVUK01000004.1, read on the forward strand.
AAGCACACCGGCAAATGGGCTTGGCGCCATCCGCACGAGGACGGCACCGTGACCTATACCCAGTTGCGCGGCGACGTGCGCCTGACCGATGTGGATTTTGCCTATGTGGAAGGCAAGCCGGTTTTGCACGACGTGACCGTATTTGCCGAGCCGGGACAAAAGGTTGCGTTCGTCGGCGCGACGGGCGCGGGAAAAACCACCATTACCAACCTGATCAACCGATTTTACGATATTGCTGACGGTAAGATTCGTTACGATGGAATCAACATCAATAAGATCAAAAAATCCGATCTGCGGCGCTCGCTCGGCATCGTTTTGCAGGATACCAACCTCTTCACCGGAACGGTGATGGAGAATATCCGCTACGGCAAGCTGGATGCCACCGACGAGGAGTGCATGACCGCCGCAAAGCTCGCCGGCGCCGATGATTTTATCACCCGTTTGCCGCAGGGATATCAAACCGAGCTTTCCAACAACGGCGCAAACCTTTCGCAAGGACAGCGGCAATTGATTGCCATTGCACGCGCCGCGGTCGCCGACCCACCGGTGATGATTTTGGACGAAGCGACCTCCTCCATCGATACGCATACCGAGGCAATCGTACAAAAGGGAATGGATGCGCTGATGAAGGGCAGAACCGTGTTCGTCATTGCCCACCGGCTGTCCACTGTCCGCAATTCGGACGTGATCATGGTACTGGACCACGGCAGGATCATCGAGCGAGGCAATCATGAAAAACTGATTGCCGAAAAGGGACAGTACTATCAACTTTATACCGGCGCGTTTGAACTGGAATAAAAAACTTGTTTGGACCGGAATAAAAAACTTGTTTGGACCGGAATAAAAAACTTGTTTGGACCGGAACAAAAAAGAGAGAAGGAGAGCCTTTCCAAAAGGCTTTCCTTTTTTCTTTCTGTTCTTTTCTTTCCTTTCCTTTTTTGCGTTCAAAGACATTGTGAAACTTGCAATAAAACCGTAATGGATGGAAGAATCATAGAAGCGCAATAACGGCAAAAACGAACAAAAACCAATTCTCAGCTCAACAGGGTAAAAGGGCTTAGTTTTTTGTGTCGCGCCTTGACGAACACCGATATACTGTTAGCAAAGGTTGCCGCCGGGCAACCGATTTTTTTAACGGTGCAAGGGGTTTGAAATATATGGTTTGGCAAATTGTTTTCGGCGTATTGATTCCGTTTTTCGGAACGGTATTGGGCGCTTGTTGTGTTCTTCTGTTGAAAGGCGAATTGAATCGTCGATTGCAAAGGAGTATGGCTGGGTTTGCCGCAGGCGTAATGGTGGCGGCGTCGGTTTGGAGCCTTTTGATTCCTGCCATCGAGAAATCAGCCAAAATGGGAAAACTTTCCTTTCTGCCGGCGGCAATCGGCTATTCAATCGGCTTTCTATTTTTGTTGATTTTGGATTTCGTTATTCCGCAGCCAGAGGAATTGACAATTCGGGAAAAGGAAACGAAGGGCGGCATGCGGAAAATTCGTATGATGGTGCTTGCCGTAACGCTTCATAATATTCCCGAGGGAATGGCGGTGGGTGTTGCCTTTGCCGCAGTTCTGGTCGAGAAAAATCCGGCAATGGTGTCGGCGGCAATGGCACTTTCGGTGGGTATTGCAGTTCAAAATTTTCCCGAGGGCGCCATTGTTTCCATGCCGCTGGCAAGCGCCGGGGAACCAAAGGGCAAAGCCCTTCTTTGGGGCATTTTTTCGGGTGCTGTAGAACTGCTGGGCGCAGGAATTATGCTTCTCGCGTCGGTTTGGCTCGCTCCTGCCATGCCGTGGTTTTTAAGCTTTGCGGCAGGTGCAATGTTTTATGTGGTAGTGGAGGAACTGATCCCCGAAATGGAGGACGGCGTGCGCAATAAAATCGGAGCGATCAGTTTTGCCGCCGGTTTTTTAATCATGATGATTTTAGACGTTCTTTTGGGTTGAATCTCCCGTTTCAGAGTTTGCCAACGGTAATCTTTTATAAAAGGGTTGCAAAACCGGTCGATTTGTGATACAATGAAAACCGAATCGGCAAAAAAGGAGAGCCGAAGTCAAAAAACACAATAAAACGCAGCAAAATTTAAGGAAAGTTAAAAATGGGTTACGGATTTTTTGATTATAAATACCACATTCCCGATGAATATAAAACGGGAATGTTTACAACGGCACATATCGGCATGATTGTCCTTGTTTACCTGCTTGCAATCTTTCTCCCAATTCTTTTGCGAAACGTACAAAGAAGGAAAATTACAATTTTTCTTCGCGTTTTATCCATCGCCATGGTGGTTTTGGAAGTGACCAAAATCACATGGGAAAGCTATTTTGATATCACCACCGGTCAGGGGTTCAACTTTGGCGGCATTCTACCGCTTTATACCTGTTCGCTTTTTATTTATACGCTTTTGTTTGCCGCTTGGACAAAGGGCAGAGTGCAAAAGGTTGCCCTTTCGTTTATCACCACCATCGGACTTCTTTTCGGAGCGATCGGCGTGGTGTACTGCAACGGACTGAACTGGTATCCGCTGTTCTCTTTCGGCGGATTGTATTCGTTTTTGTTCCACAGTACCATGTTTGTAACGGGAATGTTGCTTTTGATCACACAGTATCATGAGCCTGAATGGAAGGATAGCCTTTGGATCATGATTCCCGTTCTCCTCTTGTCGGTTTTCGCCATTCCGGCAAACTATCGGTGGAGCGCCGACTATATGCTTTTGTACAGTGGATCTGGTGTTCCGATTTATGAAGAAATTGCCGCCGCCGCGGCAGAAAAGGGATTGCGCTTTCTGTACACATTGCTCATGTTAATAACGCATATTCCGCTTGCCTGCTTGGTCATCGGAGTAGCGAAATTTGTCAAATGGAGCGCAAAAAAAATCAAAAAGAAACCGTCCGGAGATTAAAATTCTCCGGATTGTTCTTTTTTCGTGTAAAATTTCAAAAAAACAGGAAGAATCCCCTTGTATTCGCGCTTTTATTATGTTATAATATCTATGTATCTTTATTATAGAATTATAGAATGGATTATAGAGTGAATCCAAACGCCGAAAGAAAGGAGGGTGACCGATCCGTGAAAAAAAGAAACGAACAAAGCCGAGACGACGATTTTGATTTGTTTGAGGATGAAAACGAAAAGAATTCCGAAAGTGCCGGAAATCGTGGGACAAGTTCTTCCGAGCGGACAGGCGCGTCCGGTGGCAGAACGGGGAAACGATCAACGTCCGATTCCGCAACCCGGGCGAGACGGGGAAATGCAACGGGCGAAAAAGAGACGGTACGTTTAACGCCGGAACGCCGAGGCGGAAACAGAGCGCGTAGCCAAACCGTTTTGCAGTATCTATTTTTGGGGTTGGGCATTTTCTTCTTTATTTGCCTGTTTTTAAATCTTTTGTGCAATTTCGGAAACCGATTGGAAGATCCGTCCAAACACTGGATGGGCTATGTCGGATATGGAATTTCCTATGCTTTCCATGGATTGTTCGGTTCATCGGCATTTCTGCTGCCAATCGGTATGGTTGTGTTTTTCGTGTTTTGGAAACGACTGCGAGAAGAACGCCGGCTCGTTTTCAAATTGCTCAATGGGGTTGCACTTTTGCTGATTCTGTCAACAATCATTCATACCTTTTACCTTGCCATTGTGCTCAGGGATAAAGTGGATTTGGGCGCAGGAGAGCTGATTCGTCGGGGCGTCGCGTTGAGCGGCGGCGGACTGTTCGGCGGAAAACTTGCTTATTTTGGGGTGCGGTTTCTCAACTGGGCAGGCGCCTTTATCTTGGAATTCATTCTGTTCTTTGCAAGCTTTTTCTATATGCTGGGAATGACGCCGAGGTATATTTTGATGCGTTGGAGCCATCGCCGTGAGCTTTCGGGCAAAGATAAGAAGACCTTGAGCGAGCAGGAGGCGGAAAAAGCCAAACGCCGCGCAAAAGAAGCGGCAGAGGAAAAACGGGCGCAATCCAGCGTTGTAAAAACAACGCCGGAAGGATTCCCCGATGGCTCGGTTACCGTTTATAAAAATGGAGGAACAGCAGCGCAATCTAAAAATCCGGAGCGTCCACCCATCCCGACAACCTCCGGTTCCGATGAGCAACAGCTTTATCTGCCGGCAGAGGTACGGCGCAAAATGCGCGAGGAGGACGAGCGCAAGCGTCAGCAGGCAGAGGAACAGAGGGAGAGAAAACGCCTTGCCGAAGAGCAGGCAAGCAGGGAACAGTTGAATGCAACTGCTACCTACAGAAGTGCTTCGGCTACGGCACAACAGGGAACCGCGATTCCGTTGCCCGAGGCTTCCAAAAAGTCGGAACCGATGAATCCGGAAAAACCGGCAGTCACCTCTACCGTACGTGCCGCAACCCCGTCGCCTATACCGACCGTTTCGGAAGAAGTGCGCACAAGCTATGAGAGCGCCGACCCGATTTTTCCGCAAACAGATAACAAAGGGGTTAAAAAGGTCCGTAAAGAGGATCGCAATTTTGACCTGAAGGATATTTTTAACGACGAGGATATTGACGAACCGCTTGCGCAACCGCCGCAGCACGCGCCGCTTCCGCCGGAAAAACCGGTACCAAACCGTTCCGCGCCGAAAAAAGCGCCGCCTCCGCCGGAAGAACCTCCGGTAAAGGAATATCTTTATCCACCGATGGACCTGCTCAAACGAGGCGCTCCCATGAGCGAGGAAAATCGGTCGGAAATCGAGCAGAATATGCGCCTTTTGGCAACGACACTGGAAAATTTCCGTGTGGGAGTCAAAGGAATCGACTATGCCTGCGGACCGACGGTCACCCGGTATGAGATTACTCCTGCCGCCGGTGTCCATGCAAAATCCATCACCAATCTTGCAAGCGATATTGCGTTGGCATTCGCCGTTTCAGATGTTCGAATGTCGCAAATTTCGGGCAAGAGCGCCATCGGTGTAGAGGTTCCGAACAAAACGCGCTATACCGTATTTTTGAGGAATCTTTTGGAAAGTCCGGCATTCCAGAATGGGAAGACTAAGTTGACGGTTGCGCTCGGCGCGGACGTTGTCAACGATCCGGTAATTTTTGATATCACCGAAATGCCGCACCTGCTGGTCGGCGGTGCTACCAAAATGGGTAAATCGGTTTGTATCAACTGTACCATCATCAGCCTTTTGTTCCGCGCAAGACCGGATGAAGTCAAGCTGATTCTGATCGACCCGAAGAAAGTGGAATTTACCCCTTACAAGAGCATTCCGCATTTGTTGGCGCCGATCATCACCAGCGCAAACGACGCGGCAGGTGCTCTGCAAGCCGCTGTAGCCGAAATGGAATCACGCTTCGAGCTGATTCAGGAGGTCGGAGCAAAGAATGCCGAGGCGTACAACGAAATCACAAAGAACGATCCTGACAAACCGTTCATGCCGTACCTTGTCATCATTATCGACGAGCTTGCAGACCTGATGTTGCAGGCAAGGGATCAGGTGGAGGAACCCATTTGCCGCCTGTTGCAAAAGGGACGCGCAAGCGGTATTCACCTTATTTTGGGCACCCAGCGTCCGTCAGTGGACGTTGTCACCGGTCTGATTAAATCCAACGTTCCTTCGCGAATTGCCTGCACGGTGGCGTCGCAGGTCGACTCCAGAACCATTTTGGACGGCGTTGGCGCAGAGAAACTGTTGGGGCGCGGCGACATGTTGTTTTCGCCGGTTGGATCCACTCGCCCCGAGCGTGTGCAGGGCGCATTCGTTTCGGATAAAGAAGTGGAAAGCGTATGTAATTTTATTCGCGCCAAGAACGGCAACGCCGTTTATGACGAGAAATTCACCGAAAAGATGAAAGAGTTTTCCGCCGAAATCGCCAAAGCCGGCAGTAAAGCGGAAGACGTTGTCGTTTCGGACGACGCAAAGGACGACAACAAGTATCTGGACGCCGTTCGCGTTGCAATGGAGGAAGGGAAGATGTCCACTTCGTTGTTGCAGCGACGGTTGGGGCTTGGCTACGGTCGTGCCGCAAAGCTGATTGACCGGATGCAGGCGGAGGGAATTGTTTCTCCGCCGGACGGTTCCAAACCGCGGTCGGTTCTCATCACTGCCGATGAATTTATGGAGCGTTTTGCAAACGACGAGTTCTCCTCCGGCGGCGAATCGGAAGACTGAGTGAAAAATCACCGGGCGAACGGAATATCGTTCGCCCGGTTTGCTATCAAAGAACCCGGAAAAATCAAGCAAAAAAAGCGCGGCGGAATCGGGAGATTCCGCCGCGCTTTTTTATCAATTGTTTATCTTAATTATTTATCGCTCTCCAAAACGCCGTCCGAGCAAATGATTTTGTATTTTTTCATTCCCTCATCCCAAGCAATCACTTTGTTCGAGGTCGTATTTTCATTTCCGTCGGTGTTCGGAATATTGATCGAGTTCCACTGTGCTTTCGTTCCAACATAGTGAATCGTTTTCAGCATATAGCAGTTGTAGAATGCGCCCTGACCGATGAGATCCAGTGTAAGCGGAATCTCAATTTCGGAAAGACCGCGGCAGTTGCGGAAGGTGGATTCGCCAATCGTCCGAAGGGCAGCGGGAAACGTTACAGTGGTTAAAGCAGTGCAACCATAAAAGGTTTGCTCCAGGGAAAGGACCTTGTCCGAGCGGAAAACGGCGTCGGTCAACTTTTCGCAACCCTTGAAAGCCGCTTTTCCAACAATGCGAACATTTTGCGGAATCTCAATGTGCTCAATTTTGGCGCAACCCTCAAAGGCAAAATCCTTAATTTCTTCCAGAGATTGCGGCAGAACAACATTTTTCAGCTCGGAGCATCCATAGAAAGCACCCTCACCGATCAAGGTAATTCCTTCGCTGAAAGTGACCGTTTCCAAACCAAGGCAGTTGTAGAAAGCCGTGTCAAAAAATTGCAAACCGGAGGGCAGTGAAATTTGTTTCAATGCGTTGCAACCACGAAATGCGTTTTCGCCAATCCATTCCAAATCGTCGGAAAATGCAATATTGTTCAGTTTCTCGCAACCGTCAAAAGCGTATCTGCCAATCGTTACCACATTGTTGCCGCCGGAAACTTTTGTCAAAGCGGTGCAACCGGCGAAGGCATAGTTTTCAATGGTGGTAACCGAGGAGGGAAGGACCACTTCTTCAATGGCGGTTTTCAGTTGAAAAGCACCGCGACCAATCGTAATGACCGGAACGCCTGTTCCATCCTCTGCGGAGTTCGAGGGAATTTCAACGGGCAGAACGGTTTTTGTAACGTTTCCTTCATCGTCTGTTTCCGTTTTCGTTTCCACTTTAAAAAGCGAACCGGGCGTAACCGAGCAACCGATCACCTTGCCATCCTTGGTAATGTTGGTAAAGTTCCATTTTGCGGCTTTTTCAGTCTCATCAACCGTTTTGCGAGAGCAGGAAGCAAAAATGGCAACAATCGAAACGCAAAGAGTCAAAGCGACCAAAAGCGCAAGAAATTTTTTCATATTTTGTGCAACCAAACCTTTCCGAGAAATAAAAGATTACAAACTTCTCCATCACAGATATAAATATCTTATCATAATAAAAGCAATTTGTCAACCCTTTCCGAAAAAAGAAAAGACCCCTAAATAAACAAAAAACAGGAGCGCCCCACATGGGACGCTCCAAAAATGAGATATTTGTTTTCAATACAACTTATATTTCAGCCTTAAATTATCGGCGATCATGGCAATAAATTCCGAATTCGTCGGCTTGCCGCGTCCCTGCTGAATGGTGTAGCCGAAATAGGAGTTCAGGGTGTCCACATCGCCGCGGTCCCAAGCAACCTCAATCGCATGGCGGATGGCGCGTTCCACCCGGCTGGTCGTTGTGGAATACTTCTTCGCAACGCTGGGGTAGAGGACTTTCGTTACCGAGTTGATAATGTCGTTGTCCTGTACCGTCAAAAGGATTGCTGTACGCAGATATTGATATCCCTTAATGTGCGCCGGAACGCCGATTTGGTGAATGATTTGCGTGACTTGCGATTCAATGTCAGGCGATTTTTCCGACGCGCTCGCCGCCTTGGCAAGATCGTTTTGCCGCCCGGCAAGCAGACTTTCAATGTGATTGCAAAGGCTTGTCAGGTTGACCGGCTTCGGCAAACAGAGGTCGGCGCCGGCTTCACTTGCCTGAACAAACAAATTTTGGTTGGTCACGGATGAAATCACAATAAAAACAGGAGAATCTGCATCCTTCTTTTGAGCATGGCAGGCGCGCAACAGACCAATGCCGTCTAATTTGGAAAGCCAAACATCCAAAAGGACAACCGAGGGGCGAACGCGGTCGATCTTTGCCAGCGCTTCCTCGCCGTTTGCCGCTTCCTCAATGCTGCGGTATCCGGCGCGCAGCAATCCTTCGCGCAGTTGCGCTCTTGTGGCCGGACTTTCATCTGCAATCAAAATTCTTGTGGTATATTCCATGGTAAAAAATCCTCCGTCATTTTTCTTATTTTTCCTTGACAGGAATATTTTACCATATTTTGGAAAATTTTGCAATACCTATTTTTGCAAAATAATGACCAAAAATAAAGCCTAAAAAATGGTAAATTTTTACAATTTTGGAATTTATAAGATTATTTTGGGGAATGCTTGCAGGGGTCGTAGAAAAATCCCGTCAAATCCATTTCCCATCTTCCGTCGGAATTTCGGGAAAAACCGATTGCTTTGACGAGCGTTTCATTTTCGCAATGGGCGTCAAAAAAAGCCCGATGAACGCCGCAAAGATCAATGAAATTCAAAACGCCGCGACCGAGAATGAAAAAGGTTTCGAATTCGTATTTGTCCGGTGCCCAGGCAAAATCAATGATTTTACCACCTTCAGCGTTCATGGTGAATTGACAAATGCCTTTTAAGTCCCCGTCCCGTACGGCGCTGTATGCCATCGTTTCAGGACGATAGGGAACGCCGCAGGCGTTGCAAATGCGCTCTTGATCTTCTTTTTTTTGAATGGATAACACTTCCAGCATGATAATTATTTTCCTTTTAATAAATACTGTACTTCCGCATCGGTCAAATGCCGCCATTTGCCTGCCGGCAACGAACCAAGGCGTATTTCTCCAATGCCGACGCGCGAAAGCCGCGTGATTTTTAGTTTTGCAAGTTCACACATCCGGCGAATCTGCCTGTTTCTGCCTTCCCAAAGGGTCATTTCCAGCTTGTCCGGCGAAAGAGCGCGAATTTTGACCGGTTGGAGCGGATAACCGTCCAGCTCCATGGGGGAGGAGAGAATTTCCAACTGGCGCGCGGTCGGCGGCTCGCTGAAGGATACTTCATAAATCTTTGGGATTTCATGGCGCGGATGGGTCAAGCGGTTGGCAAAATTGCCGTCGTCGGTCAAAAGCAAAAGCCCGTCCGAATCCATATCCAGCCGCCCCACCGGATAGAGGCGTACCCCGTCCAATTTGACGAGATCGGTAACAGGGGTGCGCCCTTTTTCATCTTTTGATGTGCAAACAATGCCGCGCGGCTTGTTGAGCAGAACATAGTGCTTCTTTGAGCCGGGTGAAAGGATCGGCTTTCCGGCAAAGCAGACAAGATCGGTTTCGGGATCGATCTTCTGCCCGATTTCGGCAAGATTACCGTTTACGGTAATTTTGCCGGCGGCAATCTCGGCTTCGGCGGCGCGCCGCGAACAAACGCCGCAGTCGGCAAGATATTTTTGAATGCGAACCAGCGCCAAGGGAGCGCCTCCTTTCTTAATCAATTTCATTTAATGTAAAAGTCTTATTCGATATGAAAAATTTTTTTCCAAAGAGAGATCAGCCAATTTTCTTTTTTCGGTTTTTCCACCGCCTCCGTCGCAATAAAAGACGTTTGCGCAATCTCTTTGCCGTCGGCATACCATACCGCGCGGCCAACAATTTCTCCGGCTGAAAAACCGGCGTAAAGAAAACGGGGAAGTTCGATCACACGAGTGATTTCTCCGTGCCCGGAGGGGAGTAAAATTTCCGCCGGTTCGGAATTGCAAATCGAAACTTGATTTGAAACGCCGCCAACGACAGGAAGCGAAAGCACGATTTCCCCTGCTTTTGCAAGCAAGAGGGCGGAAACGGCGGCAAAACCGGCGTCCAGCATCGCGCGGTGATCGTTCCAGTCGGAGGGAGCGTCCAGCGTAACGGCAACCAGCGAAAGACCGTCGCGAGCGGCGGCAGAGACGAGACAGCGACCGGTGCGTTTTGTGTATCCGGTTTTCACGCCGAATGCACCGTCGTAAAGCCGCAGGAGCTTGTTGTGATTGACCAACAGGCGCACCCCGTCGGTTCCGTTGTGCGGAATCACCTTTTTGCGCGTGGAGACCATTTCGCGAATCATCGGATTTGCCAAGGCGGCACGCGCAATGATCGCAAGGTCGCGCGCCGTGGTGTAATGGTCTGGATCGTCTAAACCGTGAGGGTTGACAAAATGCGTGTTTTCCAAACCGAGAGCCAATGCTTTCTCGTTCATCAGAGCGGCAAAAGGCTCCACACCGCCGGCAACGCCGAAAGCAATCGCAACCGCCGCGTCGTTTGCAGAATTGAGCAAGAGTGCCCAAAGCAATTCTTCCAGCGAGAGTGTTTCCCCTTCAAAAAGATAGATCGAGGAGCCTTCGGTTCCAACCGCCTCTTTCGGCGTTGAAATCAAAAGATCGGGGTCGGCGTTTTCCAATGCGACCAAAGCCGTCATAATTTTGGTGGTGCTTGCCATGGGCAAACGGGCGTCGGCATTTTTGGCAAACAGAATGGTTCCGGTCGTCTCCTCCATCAAAACGGCGGCGCGCGCCGAAACGCCGACCGAAACGCGAACGTCTGCAATCATGGCTCCGAAACGTTCGCTTTTTGTAGAAATAATTCCGTTTTCGGATTGTCCGCTTTCCGTTAAAACAATTCCGCTTCCGGGGTGTCTGCCTTCCGCAAAAGCCGTAAAAAGAGCGCCGGGGCAGGAACATAGGAATACCGCCGACAGCGCAAAAACCAAAATTCGAATCAACCGATGCTTCATATTTGACCTCCGGAAAAATACAGTCCTGTCTGAGGGGGATATACAGTTCAATATATTTTTCCGAAGGTCGGTTTATGCGGAAAAGCCGGTCATTCTGCGGCAGTTTCCTCGCTCTTTTCTTCCTGCTTTTTTGCAAAGAGGTCTTTGAATCTGCCAACCAGATCGGGGGTACGGTTAATAAAATCGGCAATCTGTTCAATGGGAGTGGATGGCTCTTGTTTCATGGGCAAAACCTCCACTCTGCCGTCGGGGTAAGCGGTCAGAAAACCGATGGGGAAAACCGTCACACCGGTTCCGCCACCGCCGCCGAAATTCTTTTTGCCCGAGTCTTTATCCTTTGCCGGCAGATCCAAGCCGCCGGAGGCAAATCCCATTAAAACTTTGGAAACGGGGATCACCGTCACACCGTTTTCCAGCTTGATGGGCTGACCGATGACAGTGTCCGCGTCCATCACGGTGCGGATTTGTTCGAGCGCGTTTTGAATGATGTCTTTCATAGAGCTTTCGTTTTCCATAGGAATGACCAACCTTTCTATGTTGCTTTCTTTTCAGCTTGTTTTGCAATGCGCTTTTTGGCGTGCAGACGAGCGCGCCGTTTTTCGGTTCGATAAGCGCGAAAAAGTCCAAAAGCAATGCCAATGGCGCGGAATCCGCGCGTTTGCAGGCGAATATCCAGCGCAAACGTAGATTTTTGGGAAAGAAAATCCGGGGTAATCGTCAAATCTCCGTCCTTCCGGCGGATTTCGTTAAAATGATCCTGCGTCCACTGTAAAAGATAGGAAAAAGTTTGTACGACGGTACCGTACAAAATCGCAGTAGAAGCGGCGTCCCCTGTGGCAATCGAAAGGCGCAGTTTGCGAAAATCCACGCGCAGCTTTCCTTTGGTCAGCGCGTAGGCGCGTTTAAGGACTGCAAGGATCATATCCAGATTTTCTTTCGGATTGGGCGTTGGTTCAGGTCCCGCTTTTTTCGAGGGCTGCTTCTTTTTCGCCTGTTTTTTTTGCAGGCGCGCGGCCTTCTTTTCGGCGCGTTTGCGGCGCTTTTCCTCTTTTTTCAGGAGTTTTTTCGGGTCGGATTTTGCAACGTCCGTAAGCGACTTTTCAACAGTTTTGCGCGGAAAGATCGTTTTGCGAAATCCGAAAATCGAAATGCGGACGTTCAGCTCGCCCTCATAGGAAATGCGCGCGCCGACAAAACCGAAACAGAGGATGAAAACCAGCAGGAGCAGAACGCCGCCGATGGCCGAAAGGGCAATCAACCATCCGTTCATGTTGAAAAAACCTTTCTGTTAGTCAGGGAATATTCAAGGATTGTTTGGGTGAAATTCAGGGAATATTCGGAAAAAAATTGAGGATTCTTTTTGGTTTACTGGGGGTTGAGATCGGAAACGGTTTCGGCACCGTTTTCAAAAATAATATCGGTTTCTTCGGTGTCCACCGGTTCGGTATATTCGCCGGACGGTTCTGCCGCGTCTGCCTCGGATTCATCCAGCGTTTTGTTCAAATTGAGCTGTTCTGCCTGCGCGGCGGCACTGAGCGCTTCGGTTGCAGGTAGTTCCTCCAGCGCGTTCAGACCGAACACGCGCAGGAATTTATCGGTCGTCACATAGAGCATTGGGCGACCGGGGGCATCCAATCGTCCGGCAGCTTCGATCAACCCCTTGTCCAAAAGGGAATTGACGGCATAGGAGCTGTCAACACCGCGCACAAGATCAATGAACGAACGTGTGACCGGCTGATTGTAGGCAATAACCGCAAGCACCTCCATAGAGGAAGCCGAAAGATTTCCGCCGCGGCGAATGCCGAGCGCTTCACGGATGTAGGGAGCGTACTGTTCTTTGGTCGAGAACTGACAGGAGGCAGGAAAGACCAAAAGCTGAATGCCGTGGAAATTATCCTCTTCGGCAAATTTTTTTTCAATATTGCGGACGAAGGCTTTGACATCTTTCACGGTGATTTGCAGGACTTCCGCAAGTTTGTCAAAGCGAACGGGGTAGCCGGCGGCGTAAAGGATGGCTTCAATCGCCTCTTCGGTTTCGCGCGCGGTTTTGAGGGGTTCTAAAACCGGCTGTTGTTTTTTATCTTCCATGGTATTTGACCTTCTTTTTGATTACTTTTCGGGGGTCTTTGGCAAATTTTTTGCCCGTTTTGCCATGTGGGCAACGATCTCGTTCATATCCAGACCGAGGTCGTCCAAAAGGTCCTCGTCGCGTGCCGAGAGCTGTTCATCCAGCATTGCGGCAATCTGCTCTTCGGCTTCCAGGTCGCTGTCGTCGTCGGGCAGAAGGGAATCGCTTTTCTCGTCGGTGCGACGGGCGCGTTCCTCTTCGCGGAGACGCTTGCGTTCCGCAAGTTTCTGTTCGCGCAGAATGCGGCGTTGTTCGCGGTGCATTTCAGCTTTGGAGGAAAGAGGAATCGGCTCGTCCGAATCCGGCGGCAAGATTTTTTTGTCGACCTTTTCAGCTTCGGCTTCATCCAAAATCAGAAACGCCGTATCGATTCCGTGAACCGAGTTGTCGGCAAACTCCTCTTCCTGCATTTTAATGCGACGAACCTTCATCAGTTCAAGAATACCAAGAAAGATGGCGATCAGATCAGGCAAGCTTGTCGCGTCGGCAAGCAGTTCCTTCATCGAGGTCGGCTCGCTCTTTTTCTTTTTTTCCATACGGTGCAGAATGCCGACAATTTTGATGTCCACGGGAATGATCGGCTTTGCAATCATCGGGGCAAAGACCGCTTTTTCCAGCTTGGGGCGGCTCTCGTTCGCGGCAATGATGCGCCGGACGGCAAGGAGAAGCGAGGTGACCTGTTGATCGGCAACATAGGAGGTGTCAATCGAGATTTCGTCGGTGTCTTTGACCATGCGACCGCTGTAAATCTGAAAGAGTTCCGCCATTTTTTTTGCGGCTTCTTTCGCCTGCTGATAGCGGCGCAAGGCGTCTGCAAGGTCGGCGCGCGGATCGTCCCCATCCTCTTCGGCGCGCGGCAGGAGCATTCGGCTTTTAATGAGCATCAGCTCGCTTGCCATCACGATGAACTCGCCTGCGATATCCATGTCCATGCTTTGCGCTTCGCGCAGGTATTCCAAATACTGGTCGCAAATAATAGAAATGGGAATGTCTTCAATATTCATTTTGTTTTTTTGAATCAGGGTCAAAAGCAGATCGAGCGGACCTTCAAACTGATCCAAACGGTAGGTGATAGCTTCCATGAAAACTCCTTTGAAAAGGAAAATCGATTCAGATTAAGGCATTGAAAATGCCGTTGGCAATCGGTGTTGCCACCAGTTCGGTCAGCCTGTCTGCAACCCAGGAAAATGGAGAGACCGGCAACAAATAGGAGCAAAGGATCAGCACCGCAAGCAGACCGAGCATGATATACCGCTCATATTTCATCACGGCAAAGTAGGCTTTTTGAGGTAAAAAGGCAAACAGAATGCGCGAGCCGTCGTAGGGGGGGATTGGGATCATGTTAAAGACCGAATAAATGAAATTCAGCATTGCGGCAAGCCCGAAAAAGGTTGCGCTCCAAGAGAGCAAGTCAAGCCGAAATCCGGTTAGCCCCGTTGCAACCGCATGGGCATAAAATCCCCAAAATACGCCGTAAATCGCCGCATTGATAATTCCCAGCAAAAAGTTGGTCAAGGGACCTGCAAGCGAAACGAGCGCGAATCCCCATTTCGGGTTTTTGAAGTTCCGCGGATTAACGGGAACCGGTTTTGCCCAACCGAATCCAAATACCAGCAAAACCAAAAAGCCGATGGGATCAATATGTCTGCGTGGATTGAGCGTCAGCCGACCTAAATTCCGGGCGGTCGGATCGCCCAGCTTGAGAGCAACGAATCCGTGCATCAGTTCGTGAATCGAGAGCGAAAACAGAATGATCGGCAACAAGAGAATAAATTGAATCAAAATGCTTTTGAAATCCCGACTTCCGAGCATGGCAAATAACATGAGGAATCTCCTTTTCCAAAAAAGATGAAGGTCAATTGTCAGAACTGCACGCCGGCAAAGTAGCCGAGCTGCCGCTTGAGCTCCTCCTTGCCCTCGCCGGACTGCGCCGAGAGGAACAGGACGGATGTTTCGCCCGGAATGAGCGGATGATTTTTCAAGAGCGCTTCGGCGGCGGCGCGTTCGGTTTTGTTGAGCTTGTCGCATTTGGTGGCAACCACCAAAAAGGGAATGCCCGAGCGGTTGAGAAAATCCAGCATCATTTCGTCGTCCTTTGTCGGACCGATGCGGCTGTCGATCAGTTGCGCAACAAGCTTCAGACGGTCAATATTGCGGTTGGCGGTAAAGTAGCCGTCGGTCAGACCCGACCAGCGCGCCTGATCCTCTTTCGTCCGTTTGGCGAATCCGTAGCCGGGAAGATCGACGAAAAAGAGCTTGCCGTCCAGATCGTAAAAGTTGACGGTGATGGTCTTTCCGGGCGCCGAGCTGACTCGTGCCAGTGATTTTCTGCCCAAAAGCAGATTGATGAGCGAACTTTTGCCCACGTTTGAACGCCCCGAAAAAGCAATTTGCGGAATCGGGTCGGCAGGAAATTGTTTCGGTGTTCCGGCGCTGATGCGCAGAACAACCTTGTTTAAATTGATTGCCATTTGTTCGCCCCTTTCAAAAAATCAAATGTGGATTTGCGGTTGGTTTGCGGTGGGTTGAGGAATATAGAGGGGAGAAGCCTGCTTTTCGGCAGATTCCGTTTGCCCAACCGGATTTTCGGTGGGGAGGAGTGCGTTTTCAAGAACCTCCGCCGCGGTGCGGCAAAAGATGAATTGCAGATTTTCACGTGCAAGGGAGTCGATTTCTTCCAAATCGCGGCGGTTTTCCTCGGGAACGAGGACTGTTTTTGCGCCGGCAGTAAACGCCGCCATCGTCTTCTCTTTCAACCCGCCGATGGGAAGGACTTTTCCGCGCAGACTGATCTCGCCGGTCATGGCAATGTCGCGGCGAACGGCGCGACCGGTCAGTGCGCTGACCAAAGCCGTCACCATCGTCACCCCTGCCGAAGGACCGTCCTTTGGAACGGCGCCTTCGGGAAAGTGAATGTGAATATCCTTCGTTTTATAAAAATCAGCAGGAATCCCGTAGGAGGCGGCGATGGAGCGGACATAGCTGACGGCAATGTGTGCCGATTCTTTCATCACGTCGCCGAGCGAGCCGGTCGTCTCAATCTTTCCGGTACCTTCCAGCACGGCAACTTCCACACGGAGCAGGGTACCGCCCAGTTCGGTGTAGGCAAGCCCGTTGACAACGCCGACCTCGTCAAGCTCTTCAATCGCCTCGGGCAAAACTTTTCGAACGCCGAGATAGGGAATAAGATCGGTCTCGGTCAGAGCGAGAACGCCTTTTTTACCTTCCACAATGCGGCGGTCAACTTTGCGGCAAACGGATGCAATCGTGCGCTCCAGCTGGCGAACGCCGGCTTCCCGGGTGTAGTAGTCGATCATTTCGTAGATCGCGCCGTCCGAAAATTTGAGCTGCCGGCGCGAGAGCCCGTGGCGTTTCAGTTGCTTGGGGATCAGGTGATCCTTTGCGATCTCCAGCTTTTCGCGCCGGGAGTAAATGCCAAGTTCAATGATCTCCATACGGTCGCGCAACGGGCGCGGAATGTTGTCCAAACTGTTCGCCGTAGCGATAAACATACAATCCGAAAGATCGAACGGCAGTTCCACAAAATGGTCGCGGAAGGTGCAGTTTTGTTCACCGTCCAAAACTTCAAGCAACGCCGAGGTCGGGTCGCCGTGCGCGTCATGCGTCAGCTTGTCGATCTCGTCTAAAAGGATCAGAGGATTGCGAACGCCTGCGCGCGTAATTGCGGTAATGATCCGTCCCGGCATAGCGCCGATATAGGTTTTGCGGTGACCGCGGATATCGGCTTCGTCCCGAATGCCGCCAAGAGAAATGCGCACATATTTGCGGTTCATGGCGCGTGCAATCGAAGAGGCAATCGAGGTTTTGCCAACGCCGGGAGGGCCGACGAGACAAAGAATCTGATTTTTCAAATCCGGACTGACCTGCTTTGCGGCAATGTATTCCACAATGCGTTCTTTCACCTTTTCCAGCCCGTTGTGATCCTCGTCCAGCACCTTTTTCACCGTTTTGGCATTTGTGCGGTCTTTGGATTCTTTCGTCCACGGAATGTCAAGGCAAATGTCCAAATAGTTGACCAAAACAGTCGATTCGGCGGAACCGTAGGGCGTTTTGTCCAAACGGTCCACTTCCTTGAGCAATTTTTCTTCCACCTCTTTGGGCAGTTTTGCGTCGGCAATTTTACCTTTGTAGTCGTCAATGTCCGATCCGCCCTCGCCCAGCTCTTCCTCAATCACCTTGATCTGCTCGCGCAGGTAGTATTCGCGCTGGTTGCGGTTCATGCGCTTGGAAACGCGGCTGCGAATGGTCGCCTCGGTCTCCATCAGCTCGGATTCCTGCTGCAGAATCATTAAAAGAACTTCGGTGCGCGCAAAAGGATCAAAGCATTCCAAAACGGTTTGTTTGTCCTGCGGACGGACTAAAATATTCGCGGCAATAAAATCGGCAAGCGCGCCGGGGTCGGTATAAAGCCGAGCGGCGTTCAGAATGTCGGAAGAGCCGGCAGGCAGAAAGCGGAGATTTTTCTCCAGCTCGCGTAAAAGCTCGGTTTTGCAGGCTTCGCCGCGAATACCGCCTTCGTCGGGCAGGGTAACGGCTTTGCAAACCAGATCGGCTTCAATATATCCCTCCGCTTTTCTGTATTCCGAAACAATCGCGCGTGTAAATCCTTCAAAGATCACGCGCGAAGAACCGTCCGGCGTGCGAAGAAATTGTTTGATCTTTGCAACGGTCCCCACGCGGTAGAGCTGTCCGATCTCGGGTGCGCGTCCGGTGGGGATCGGCTCGGAAACGCCGGTCAAAAACACGAAGGGACTGGTGCCGCTCGCCCGGCGCACAGCGGTGTCCGAGCTGTCGTCCCCAAGCTCTAAATTGAGGGGGACAGATGGAAATGCAATGGCGCCGCGCAGGGTAACGACCGGCAGGGTGATTTGTTCTGCTTTCTCAATATACGATGTCATTTCTTACTTTTCAAATCCTTTCCAAAGGGGATAATTAACCGATTTTAAATAGTATAATCAAACCATTATATCACAATCTACCACTAAATTCTATAGTTTTTCAAAAAAAATCCGAATTCTGTAACTTTTTAGAAAATCTAACCCCGTGTTTCTCAAAAAATATGAATTCTACAGCCTTTCAAAAGATCTGAATTTTATGACTTTTCAAATGGAATGAAACAGATGGCTTTTCAAAAAGCGATCAATGATCAAAAAGAAAATTGCACACCCATTGGTGCGTTTCTGCGCGGAGGATGTCATAAGATTGACACTTCACAGAATCCGTAGCATTCGGTGTGCAATTGCAAGGGAACCTGCCGGACAAGATCCGACAGCATGAATATTATACCAAACCGCCGCCGATTTGTAAATATCCGAAAGTGACAAAAAACGAAGCGATTTTTTGTGAAAAACATGTGCATAGAGAATTTTGCCCCATAATCGCCATCGGTTTTTGTTGCTTTTTCCGATAGACAAAAATGTCGTACCAAAAAATGGAAAAAGAAATTGAAAAAAGTTTGAAAAAGCACTTGACAAATTTGGGAGCGTGTGGTAAAATACCATCGACAACAAAGAAGAGTTTCCGCTCTCACCCGCCGCGTTTAGCAAACGGGTTGATAAAAGTTTTCCCCAAAAAAGGGAAGGTTTTGCCGCGCGGAGATTCTGTCTTTGTGCGGAATTTTTTTATACTGTGAGGTGTTGAACTATTAGCACGAAGGACAAAGAGACCCTGCTCAACGAGGATATTACCGCGGCGGAGGTCCGTTTGATCGGGCCAAACGGCGAGGCACTCGGAATCGTCAGCTCCCAAAAGGCGCTGGAAACTGCCTATGACTATGGAATGGATCTTGTGATGATGGCGGCGCAGGCAACTCCCCCCGTTTGCAAGATCATGGACTACGGAAAATTCTGCTTTGACCGCGACAAACGCGAAAAGGAAGCGCGCAAAAAGCAGCAGACCGTGGAGCTCAAAGAGATCCAGCTTTCCTGCCGGATCGACACGCATGACTTTGAAACAAAGGCGCGCCATGCAGTCCGTTTTTTAAAAGATGGAAACAAAGTGCGCGTGGTCATGAAATTTAAAGGGCGTGAAATGAGCCACCAAAGCATCGGTATGGAGATTTTGGAAAAATTCAAAGCCGCTTGTGCGGAATGCGGCACGGTGGATAAAGCGCCGGTGCTGGACGGCAGATTTTTGAGCATGGTAATTTCGCCCGTCAAAGCAAAATAAGTTCGACAAGACAGAGAAGAAAAGGAGAATTCAAAATGGGAAAGATCAAAACACATAAGGCATCCGCAAAACGGTTTACCGTTACCGCGAACGGCAAAGTCAAGATGTTCCATGCCTCTCACCGCCACAATACGGGCAATAAGCCTGCAAAGCGGATCCGTCATCTGCGTGAAAGCGCGCTGGTGCAGGGAAAAATGGCAAGCAACATCAAGGCTATGGTAAAGTAATCGAAAACGGAGGAATTGAAAAATGGCAAGAGTTAAAGGCGCATTGATGACGCGCAAGAGAAGAAAAGCGACGCTGAAAGCGGCAAAAGGATACTGGGGCGCAAAGTCCAAGCACTTCAAGATGGCGAAAGAAGCCGTCATGAAGAGCGGCAATTACGCATTTGCAGGCAGAAAGATGCGCAAGAGAGATTTCCGCAGCTTGTGGATTACGAGAATCTCTGCGCAGGCAAAAGTCAACGGAATGAACTATTCCAGCTTTATGCACGGATTGAAGAAAGCCGGCGTTGATCTCAACCGCAAGATGCTTTCCGAAATTGCGGTAACCGACAAGGAAGCGTTCGCCGCTTTGGCAGCGCAGGCAAAAGCCGCACTTTGATGAAAACAATCAAAAACCCGATGGTCAGCATCGGGTTTTTGTCATACATAGGGGGCTTTTTCAGCCTTGAAAATGGGTATAAAAGCAAGGAAAAAAGGGGATAAATCAGGAAAAAAAGGGGGGAAAAAACAGTGCTTTTTTCGGAGGAAATCATCCGCTCGCGTCAAAATCGGACGGTTGTGGAACTCATGAAACTGAATGACCGCGGAAATCGAGAACATTCGAGGTTGTTTCGTTTTGACGGAATCAAACTTGCCGCCGACGCAATTTGCGCCGGATTGAAGATTCCGCTTTTGTTTTTAAAAGAGAAAAATGCGGAAGAAATTTGCCGTTTTCTTTCCCAAAGGATTTCTTCGGACCTTGAACGGTCGGTCGGGCGGATCGTGCGGTTGGACGATGACTTGTTCTCCAAAATTTCGGAAGAAAAATCGCCAGAAGGCGTGATATGTGTTGCAAAATATATTGACAAAATTCAAAAAGATGATATAATAGATGATAGCTTTTTTTTAAAAGTCGAAAAAGAACGCGTTGTTTTACTGGAATCGG
Organism: Oscillospiraceae bacterium; assembly: GCA_015063325.1. Classification (GTDB taxonomy): domain Bacteria; phylum Bacillota; class Clostridia; order Oscillospirales; family CAG-272; genus UMGS1865. Next base: position 215,125 of record SVUK01000004.1, read on the forward strand.
TGCGAGATCCTTCCAACCTTGGCGCCATCATTCGTTCGGCGGCGGCAATGGGGGTTGATCGTTTGATCGTCAGCTCCGATTGCGCTGATCTTTACAATGCCAAAACGGTGCGCGCCTCGATGGGTACGCTCTTTACGCAACCAATCAGCCGTGTTGAAAATTTGGCGGAAACGATTAACGGCTTGAAAAAGAGCGGACGGCGCGTATTTGCCGCAACGCTGACAAAAACATCTGCCGCACTTGGCTCTTTTCCCACTTGCAAAGACGACTGCGTGGTTATCGGAAACGAGGGGCACGGACTTTCGGAGGCGGTTGTTGCCGCTTGCGGCGAAAGCGTTTTCATCCCCATGAGCGACCGCGCCGAATCCTTTAACGCGGCGGTCGCGGCGTCGATTTTGATGTGGGAATTCTTCAAAGCGCAAAATTAAAAGCATGGGCTTGAGACAATTTTTGAGTCAATGTTCTTAAGCAGATTTTTTGAAACAATAAATTAGATGTAAAGCATTAGAACCAGCTTTAGAACCGGCTTTAGAACCAGCTTTAGAATTAGAGATTTGAAAACGAAAGGGAGAGTGCGTATGAATCGGAAAGAGCTGATCGATTGGATTTGGCTTTCGGAAACGATTGGACGTTCGGGGTTCGTTTTTCGCAAATTGCTCTCCCGGTTTGATCACCCGAACGAACTGTATGCGGCGGACGAAGAGACGATTCGAAAAATTCCGAATCTGACCGAGCGGAATATTGCCGCGCTTTTGAACAAGGATCAGAGTGCCGCGGTCAAAATTTTGGACGATTGCGAGCGGTTGGGGGTTTCGGTGGTGCCATACAATTCAAAGGTGTTTCCGCAGATTTTGCATGAAATTCCCGATCCGCCTGCACTGTTATATGTTGCCGGCAAGATCCCCGATTTTGAAAACCGATTCTGTGTTGCCATGGTAGGCACACGGAAAATGAGCGAGGCAGGTATGCAAAATGCCTATCGCCTTTCCCGGGAGCTTTCGGACGCCGGCGCGCTGATTGTCAGCGGACTTGCCGAAGGCATTGACGGCGTTTGCGCCGTCGGCGCGATGCAGGGCGGAGGGGGTACGGTTGCCGTGATTGGTTGCGGATTGGATATTGCCTATCCTGCCCACCATGGAAAACTGATGAATCGAATTGTGGAATCGGGCGGTGCGATTCTTTCGGAATATCCTCCCGGAACGCCGCCTTCGCAATACCATTTCCCGGTTCGCAATCGTATCATCAGCGGACTTTCGCAAATTGTCATTGTTGTGGAAGCCGGAATGTCCAGCGGCTCGCTGATTACGGCGAGGGAAGCGTTTACGCAAGGAAAGAAGGTTTTTACCATCCCTGCAGACCTTGAAACACACACGGCAGACGGAAATAACAAGCTTTTGCAGGACGGTGCGCAGGTTGTTTTGGAAAGCCGCGATTTGTTAGAGCGATTTCGTTATGTTTTCAAAAACCGACCGCTTGCCGATCGGATTCATCCGCTTCTGGGCGGAGCCGACCGCGACGCCTTACGCGATCTTGGCGTGATCGGCTTTGAGCGTACGCCGCATTCATCGGGACCGAAACCGAAGAAAACGCTGCAAGAGCCGAAACGGGAAAACGGGGCGGCGGAATCTGTTGAAACGGAAGCGGAGCGGAAAACGCCGTCGGTTATTCCAGACGAAGTTTTGCAATCGCTCGATCCGGTGCAACTTGCCGTTTTGGAAGCGATGCCGGACGATTATCCGGTCGTTCCGGAAAAGATTCAAGCCGGCTATCCTTTGGGCGAGGTGATGGCGGCATTGACGGTTTTAGAGATTTTGGGCATTGTTCGCAAACTGCCCGGGTCCATGTACGGGAAAATTTGAATTAAGAATACTTTTTTGAAAAAATATTTGCGCTTTTTTTGATTAGTGCTTTGATTTGAATTAAAAAAAAGATATATGACAGATATATGATATGACAAGAGTAACACAGTAAGAGTAACACAGTAGAAGAAAGGAACAACCATGGCAAACAATTTGGTTATTGTCGAGTCTCCCTCTAAAGCTTTAACAATCAAAGGATATCTTGGAAGCAACTATAAGGTGATTGCTTCGGTCGGGCATGTACGCGATCTTCCCAAAAGTTCTTTGGGTGTGGACATTGAAAACGGATTTGCCGCGCACTATATCAGTATTCGCGGCAAAGGAGATCTGATCAAAGAAATCAAAAAAGAAGCGAAAAACGCCGGCAAAATCTTTCTGGCGACCGACCCTGACCGCGAAGGAGAAGCCATTTCCTGGCACCTTGCGGCAACGCTCGGAATTCCGGTGGAAAAAACGCAGCGTATTTGCTTTAACGAGGTAACGAAAACTGCCGTTCGTGCGGCAATTAAAGCCCCGCGCGCGATTGATATGAATTTGGTCAACTCCCAACAGACGCGTCGGATTATGGACCGTATTGTAGGATACAAATTGAGTCCGCTCCTTTGGAAGAACGTTAAGAGCGGATTGAGCGCAGGAAGAGTGCAATCGGTTGCGGCGAGAATCATTGTGGAGCGCGAGGAAGAGATTCGCGCGTTTACGCCGAAAGAATATTGGACGATCGACGCCGTACTGACTACTGCCGACGGCAAAAACGTTCCGGTTCGTTTTTGGGGGAACGCAAAGGAAAAGGTTCGTCTGACGAGCGAGCAGGAGACCATGAAGGTGGTTTCCGCCGTTACGGGTAAGTCCTATTCGGTTGCCGCCGTTCGCCGCGCTACCAAGCACAAACAGCCTGCACCGCCGTTTACCACTTCCACCATGCAACAGGAAGCGGTGCGCAAACTCGGCTTCCAATCTCAGCGAATCATGAAGGTTGCGCAGGAACTTTACGAAGGCGTTAATCTCGGCGCTGAACTTGGCGGCACACAAGGTTTGATCACCTATATGAGAACCGACTCGCTCCGCGTTTCCGAGGAAGCGCAAGACCGCGCAAGAGAATTTATTCTCGGTAAATTCGGAAAAGAGTACTGCCCCGAAACCAAGCGCGTTTACCGTTCCAAAGCAGGCGCGCAAGACGCGCACGAAGCGATTCGCCCCGTTCGGGTAGATTTGGAGCCGCAAAAGGTGCGCCGTGCGCTTTCCGGTGACCAGTATAAACTTTACAAGCTGATTTGGGAACGATTCATTGCAAGTCAGATGGAATCCGCCGTTTTGGAAACGGTGACGGCTGATTTCTCCTGTGAAAAATACCTGTTCCGCACCAGCGGCTACACGGTTTCTTTCCAAGGATATATGGCGGTTTATGAGGAGAGCGACGATGAGCAGACGTCTTCGGATGATCTGACCGAGGTCAAAAACATTCGTTTACCCAATCTGACCAAAGGACAGGAGCTCACAGCAGGCGAAATCAATCCTGCAAAGCACTTTACCGAGCCGCCCATCCGCTATAATGACGCTTCGCTGATCAAAACCATGGAGGAGCAGGGACTCGGTCGCCCCAGCACCTATGCCACCATTATTTCTACGATTTTGGCAAGGGGATACGTCAAACGCGAGGGCAAAGCTTTTGTTCCCACGCCGCTCGGCGAAGTGACGAACAAGCTGATGAAAGAATATTTCTCCTCCATTGTGGACTACAAATTCACGGCGGAAATGGAAAACGAGCTGGATGAGATTGAAAACGGTCAGGTGACGATGGATCGTGTTTTGGAGACTTTTTGGGCTGATTTTTCCAAACAGCTCAAGGAAGCCGAGGAAAAAATCGGAGACAAGACCATTGAAATTCCGCCCGAAGAAACCGATATTATCTGCGAAAAATGCGGTAGCCGCATGGTCGTTCGCAACGGTCGGTTCGGCAAATTTGCCGCCTGCCCCAATTATCCTGCCTGCCGTAACACCAAACCTTTGACCGTGCAAAAGCCGGAAGAGGATTTTGAAAAGGAAGAGGGAAAAGAGGAGCAGAAAGAGAAGAAACAGCCGCAGATCGTTCCCGATATGAAATGCGAAAAGTGCGGCGCCGATTTGGTGCTTCGCACCGGAAGATTCGGCAGTTTCTATGCCTGCAGTCGCTATCCCGAATGTGATTTTACCAAGGCGAGAATGCGCGATACCGGCGTCAAATGCCCCAAGTGCGGCGCTCGGGTGGTGACCAAATTCGGCAGAAAGCACACCGTATTCTACAGTTGCGAGCGCTATCCCGATTGCGATTTTTCGTCCTGGGATATGCCGACAACCGAGATTTGCCCCAAGTGCGGCGGAATGCTCTTCCGCAAAAAAGGAAAAAATCTGTTGGTTTGCCATAACGATTCCTGCGGATACAGTTGTGAAGCCGAACCCGTTGCTGCTCAAACGCAGGATTGACGAAATATGAACGCAATTACCGTTTACGGAGCCGGACTTGCCGGGTGCGAGGCGGCATGGCAGGCGGCAAGCCGCGGCGTTCAAGTTTGCCTTGTGGAAATGAAACCGCAAAAAATGACGCCGGCGCACCATGCGCCCGGGTTTGCCGAGCTGGTTTGCTCCAATTCTTTGCGCTCGGATAGCCTTTCCAATGCGGTGGGACTTCTCAAAGAGGAAATGCGCCGTCTTGGCTCGCTTATTCTGGAAGCGGCGGACGCCACGCGCGTTCCTGCCGGCTCGGCTTTGGCGGTCGATCGCGAAAAGTTTTCGGCTTTTATCAGCGACCGTATTCGCTCCCATCCGTTGATTTCGGTGGAAGAACGGGAAGCCGACTGCATCGATCCCGACGAGATCAGCGTGATTGCCACCGGACCTTTGACAAGCGACGCGATGGCAAACTATATTGCCGGAGAACTTGGTTGCCCGGGGCTGCATTTCTTTGACGCCGCCGCCCCGATTGTCGATTTTTCCACGGTAAATATGGAAATTGCCTATTTTGCTTCGCGCTACGATAAGGGGGACGCCGACTATCTCAACTGTCCCATGACCAAAGAGCAGTACGACATTTTTTACGAAGCCTTGATTTCCGCCGAAGAAGCCGCCCTGAAGGAGTTTGACAAGGAATCGCAAAAAGACCTGAAAGTATTCGAGGGATGTATGCCGGTGGAAGTGATGGCGAAGCGCGGACGCGATACCTTGCGTTACGGTCCGCTGAAGCCGGTGGGGCTCGTTGACCCGAGAACCGGAAAAGAGGCTTACGCCGTGGTACAGCTGCGCCGGGAGAACCGCGAGGGGACGATGTTCAATCTTGTCGGTTTTCAAACACACCTGACTTTTTCCGAGCAACGCCGGGTTTTCCGCCTGATTCCGGGATTGGAGAACGCCGAGTTTTTGCGCTACGGCGTGATGCACCGCAACACCTATCTTTCCTCGCCCGGGCTGTTGGAACCGACCTACGCCATGAAAAGCCGCCCGAATCTCTTTTTTGCCGGGCAGATGACCGGTGTGGAAGGATATATCGAGAGTGCCGGCAGCGGTCTGGTTGCCGGAATCAACGCCGCGAAGCTTGCCCTTGGGGAAGCGCCGCTCGTTTTTCCCGAAGAAACGATGATTGGCGCGATGGCGGCGTATGTCAGTCGCGGCGGACTTGGGGAATTCGTCCCCATGAACGCCAATTTCGGCATTATTGCGCCTTTGAACGTGCGCGTCAAAGGGGGAAAAGCCGCACGCAACGAGCGGCTCTCGGAACGATCGCTGGAGATTCTTTCCGCGATTCGTTGATCAAGTTCCGAAAGGAGACGGCGAAAGCCATCAATCAATTCAATGAGGATAATTGTTGACGTAATGGGCGGAGACAAGGCGCCGGACGAAATGGTCAAGGGCGTTTGTCTTGCCGCCGCAGAATTCAACGCAACGTATATATTGGTCGGCGACCGTCGGGAAATTGAACGTGTTGCCGAGGAGAACGGACTGGATATCCGCCGTTTTGACATCGTGCATACCGAGAGTGTGATCACGATGGAGGACGATCCTGTCAGTGTGGTGCGTGCCAAAAAAGATTCCTCAATGGCAAAGGGTTTGCAGCTGCTTGCCGAGGGAGCAGGCGACGCCTTTGTAAGTACCGGAAATACCGGCGCGCTTTTCACCGGAGCTACGTTGATCGTTCGTAAAATCAAAGGCGTTCTGCGCGCCGGAATCGGAACGGTGATTCCGTTTGCGAATCCTACTCTCCTTTTAGACACCGGTGCAAATGTGACGGTGACGGAGGAGAATTTGGAGCAGTTCGGCGTGATGGGAAGCGCATACATGAAGAAAATGTACGGGTTGAGCGAGCCGCGCGTGGGGCTTTTGAACAACGGAAGCGAATCCTGCAAAGGAACCGATCTTCAGCGCGCCGCCTACGCTTTGCTCTCCGAGAGTTCGGAAATCAATTTTGTGGGGAACGTGGAGTCCAATACCGCCGTTTTCGGAGGGTGCGACGTTTTGGTCGCCGACGGATTTACCGGAAATATCTTTTTGAAGAGTGTGGAGGGCGTTGGAAAATTGATGCTGACCAAGCTCAAAAACGTTCTTTACAGCAGTCCCGTTACCAAGCTGGCGGCACTGACTATGAAAAAACAGCTCACCGATATGAAAAAAGAGCTTGACCCCAACGAGCACGGAGGCGCGCCGATTCTCGGTATTTCCAAACCGGTTGTCAAAGCGCACGGTTCCTCGGATGCAAAAGCTTTTAAAAACGCCATCCGACAGGCAATTTCCTATGCCGATTCGGGTGTGATCTATGACCTTGCCGAGAGTGCGGCGGCTTTTGCCGAGCGCAAACGGTCCGAACAGGAGCGCAAACGGCAGCAGGCAGAACAAGTTTAAGTAAATCAAGTTTATATACGAAAAAAATTTAAAAAAACAAGTTTTAGTGGTTGAAGCGATTTGAGAGTCTCAAGAAGCTTAAGAGTTTCAAGAAGCTTGAGAGTTTCAAAAATTTGAAAAAATTTAAGTAAGACAAAACAAGTTCAAACAAAAAAGAAAGGGGAATTCATAATGCCGCAATCTATGGAAGAACTGCAAAGGCGGATCGGGTATGCCTTCCGGAATCCGAATTATTTGGAACGGGCGTTGACTCACTCGTCCTTTGCCAACGAAACCGGCGCGCACGATCACCATTTGCGCTGTAACGAGCGTTTGGAATTCCTCGGCGATTCGGTGTTGTCCTTAATTGCCAGCCGTTATCTGTTCTCTCGTTTCCCGGGCTACAAGGAGGGGGAACTTTCCCAGCTTCGCTCGCGCATTGTCTGCGAAGAAGCACTCTGCGTTTATGCAAAAGAAATCGGTTTGGGAGAATCGCTCCTTTTGGGTAAGGGCGAGCGAAAGTGCGGCGGCGCGCAAAAACCGGCGATTCTCGCCGACGCATTTGAGGCGGTTCTTGCGGCAATCTATTTGGACGCGGAGAAAAACGCATTGGAACAGGTTTCCGATTTTTTAATGCCTTTTCTCATTCGCGCGGTGGACGAGCAGCAGGGGCACGAACTTTTGGACAGTAAATCGCTTCTTTATAAGTTCATTCAGCAGGAATCCCACGAAGAAACATTGAACGATTTGGAATATCGGACGATCAGCGCCGTGGGTCCCGATCATGCGAAAATTTTCGAGGTGGAATTGTATCTTGCTTCCAACCGCATCGGGTGCGGCAAGGGAACCACCATTCAGCAGGCAGAGCAGGAAGCGGCTGCACAAGCGCTCGCCTTGTTCGGCATTGTAAAAGAAACAGAGAACCAAAGAAAACCGGAGGAGACGTAAACCGTGTATCTGAAATCACTGGAAATGCAGGGCTTCAAGTCCTTTCCCGACAAAACTAAATTGATGTTCGACAACGGTGTTGACGTTTCGGTGGGATTGGGCAATGAAACCAAGGGCGTTACCGTTATTATCGGTCCGAACGGATCGGGAAAATCCAATATTGCCGACGCTATGCGCTGGGTTTTGGGTGAAATTTCATCCAAGAGTTTGCGCGGCAGCAAAATGGAGGACGTTATTTTCGGCGGTGCCGACAGTCGCCGTCCTATGGGATATGCCGAGGTTTCGGTCACCTTCGATAATAAAGAGGAATTTGCCAAACTGGATTGCCCTTATGATGAGGTTACCGTCACCCGTCGCTACTACCGCGCCGGGGACAGCGAATATTTCATCAACCGCAAGGCGGTCCGCTTGAAAGATATTTACGAGCTGTTCATGAACACCGGTATCGGGCGCGACGGCTATTCCATCATCGGGCAGGGAAAAATTGCCGAGATGGTATCGCGCAAGAGCGAGGAACGCCGCAGTGTTTTTGAGGACGCTTCGGGAATTGCAAAATATCGCCATCGCAAGGATGAAACCGAACGCAAGCTCGCCGGCGTAGAGGAAAATATGGCAAGGGTCAACGATATTTTTGCCGAAGTCTCGGCACAGGTAGGACCCTTGGAAAAAGAAGCCGAAAGGGCAAAGAAGGCGCTTGCTTTAATGGAAGACAAAAAGCGCGCCGATGTGACCATTTGGCTTTACGATACCGAGAAGATCCACGGCGAGTTGGAAGCCGCCGAGGAAGCCTTCAACCATGCCGCATTCGACATGCAGGCGGCAGAGGAAGGCATTCAAACCCTGGAAGCGCAAAACGACAAGCTCTTTGAAGCTTCTCAAAGCGGAAAACTGGAATCTGAACAGCTTTTGCGCCGGATTCAGGAGCAATCCGAGGAATGTCACCGTTTGGAGAGCGAGGAGCGCGTTGCCGAAACGACGATCGCCCACGCAAAGGATCTGATTGCCGCAACACAGGGGTCGATTGCCGGCGTTGAAAAATCAATTCGCGCCGAAGAAGAATCCTGCACCGTGCACGCTGAAAAGATCGGTGTGCTGGAGAATGCGCTTGCCGATCAGGAAAAAGAGCGTGAGGCTCTTACCGCTGAGCAAACTGCGCTGGCAAAAAAAGAGAACGATCTTGCCGAAGCGATTGCCGAAGCGCTGACGCATATCCGCGAAGCGGAAGCAGACGCCACAGATATTCGCGTTCGAATTTCGGTATTGGAAAATGCAAAAGAGACCGATACCGGTAAAAATTCCTCCGCTTTGCAGGAATTGCAGGGATACCGCGAAACATCCGAGAAATTGAAAGAGCAGTGCGCCGCAAAAGAGCGCACCGTTGCCGGATATGACGCCGAGATCGTCAATGCCGACGCGTCGATCGCCGAAGCGGAAAAGAAGATTGAGGCGATGGCGGAGCAATTGCGCGCTGCGCAAGCCGAAAGTGCGAACGCCAAATTGCGCGTGGATTCGGTGACGCAGAGAATTGAAACTATGAAGGCAATGGAAGCGCATTTCGAGGGCTATTCCGGCGCCGTTCGCTTTGTGATGAATCAATATGAGAGCGGTGCGATTACCGACCGTTCGGGTGCCCCTTGCGGAACAATTTACGGTCCGCTTTCCAAAGTGATTTCGGTAGAGGATCGTTTCATTACTGCCATGGAGATTGCTTTAGGCGCAAATTTGCAGAATATTGTTGTGGAGGACGAAGCGACGGCAAAAGCCGCCATGTTCGCGCTCAAACGTGGGGAAGCGGGGCGCGCAACCTTCTTTCCGTTGACCTCTATGAAACCCTCCGAGCCGACCCGGGAAATGACCGCGGCAGCTGGATATGAAGGTTATATCGGTGTTGCCGACGCGCTGGTGAAAACCGACGAAAAGTTTAAGAATGTTTTGTCCTCTCTTTTGGGCAGAACGGTTGTATTTGACGGGATTGACCATGCAAACGTGATGGCAAAAGCGCTTGGCTATCGTGTTCGCGTTGTTACACTGGACGGTCAGCAGATTAACGTCGGCGGTTCTTTCACCGGCGGTTCTGTCAAAACCGGTTCGGGCGTCCTTTCCCGTGCCGGAGAGATCAAGCGGTTGGAATCCGAGTTGAAAAATTTGCAGGTTGTTGCCGACAAGCGTGCAAAGGAAACCGCAGAGCTTGCAGAACGATTGGAGGAAGCTGAAACTGCAAGAAACTCTGCCGATGACCGCAAAGAGCTGATCGGCGTTCTGCGCGCCAACGAGGCGGCAGGGCTTGAACAGTTGCGCGCCAAGCTGGACGCCAACAACACGCTTTTGGAAAAATTGCGCGAGGACACCCGTGAATTGGAAGAAGCGCAAACGCGGTACAAAGAAGAGCTTGCCGCGCTTTCTGCCGAGGAAAAATCGGTTTGCGCGCGCATTCGCGAGTTTACCGACTTCCGCGCCGAAAAGTCTGCCGAGCATGGGGAGGTCGTTTTGCAAAAGGACGAGATCGGCAGAAAGTTGACCGAACTTTATATTCGTTCGAGCGAAACGCAAAAGGATATTGAAACCGAAACAACCCTCAAAGCCACGGCAGAAGAGCGGATTGCAAATTTGCATACCGAGTTGTCAGGATACACTGAGAAGATTCGCGCCAAGAGTGAAGAGATTGCCGCAAAGAGCGCGGCAATTGAAGCTTCTCGTGCCGCTTATCGTTCCGGAAGTGCGCTTTTGGAACAGTTGAACGCTAAACGGAGTCAGCTGGAAGAGGGAAATCTTGCGTTTGAAAAGAAACTCAACGATCTCAACGGTCGTTTGCGCGAGCGGATGAATCAGAAGGAACTGGTTTTCCGCGAATACACCAAATGCGAGGCGAAACTTGCCAATTTGCGCGCAATGCAGGAACAGCTTGCGACGCGCTTGTGGGATGAATATGAAATGACGCGTGCCGACGCCGCCGCGCTCGGATATCCGCCCCTGACCAAAGAGACGAGACCGCAGATGCTTGCTTTGCAGACCGAATGCAAAAACAAGCTGCGTTCCATTGGTCATGTGGATTTGGACGCTGTGAACAAATATGCCGAAGTGCGCGCGCGGTATGACGCGATGAACACGCAAATTACCGATTTGGAAAAATCGAAAAAGGATCTTTCCGAGATCATTAAACAGTTGGAAACCGAAATGCGTACCGCTTTTGTTGATTCCTTTAACCAGATCAATGAGAATTTCGGAAAAGTTTTTGCCGAGCTGTTCGGCGGCGGTTCTGCAGAGCTTTCGCTCACCGATCCCGAAAACGTTTTGGAAAGCGGAATTGAGATCAAGGCGGCGCCTCCCGGAAAAATCATTAAAAACCTGATGCAGCTCTCGGGCGGCGAGCAGGCATTTGTGGGCGTTGCGCTCTTCTTTGCCATTTTGCAGGTCAATCCCACGCCGTTCTGCATTTTGGACGAGATTGAGGCGGCGTTGGATGAGGTCAATGTCGAGCGCCTTGCGCAGTACATCAAACGGTATTCGCACGGAACGCAGTTTATTTTGATCACGCACCGTCGCGGTACGATGGCGGCGGCGGATCGTCTTTACGGCGTTACCATGCCGGAGCACGGTATTTCCAAAGTGCTCATGCTGAACATCAACGATATTTCAAAGAAGGATGGAGAAGACTGGGATGGCATTTTTGGCTAACCTGTTTGGAAGAAAGAAGAAAAAAGAAGTTGAGGAGCCGATGGAGCAAACCGATTTGTCCCAATCGGCGGAAAATTCTGCCGGGGCATCTGTTCCTTTGGCAGAACCCGTAATTGAGTTGACGGAAACGAAAGCCGAATCTGTAGTTGAGTCGTCGGAAATGAGCTCCGAATCCGAAACGACTGCGGAATCTTTGCCCGAGCAACCGACTGCGAGCGAGGAAGCAAGAGTAGAAGAAGCAGGTCAAGAGAAAACAAGTCAGGAAGAAATAACGGAAGAAGTCGTTGCAGAACCGACGGAAGAACCCGAAACGCCGAAAGAAGAGAAAAAATCCTTTTGGGCGCGCGTCAAAGCCGGAATTTTGAAAACCAAAAACGCTATTTTCGGCGGTGTTGACAATTTGCTCAAGCATTTCGTTCGTGTGGACGAGGATTTGCTCGAAGAATTGGAGGAATTGCTGATTTCGGCGGACGTTGGAGTGAACACCACCGAGCAGATTATTGATGAGTTGCGCGACCGGATCAAGGATGGTCGGCTGAAGGAAAAAGAGCAGATCACCGATACTTTGCGCGAGATTCTGGAAGGTTTGATTGGCGAAGGGGAAGCGCTCAATCTTTCTACAAAGCCGTCGGTCATCCTTGTGATCGGCGTTAACGGTGTTGGCAAAACAACTGCCATTGGCAAAATTTCCAATCGTTTGCGCAAAAGCGGCAAAAAGGTGGTCGTTGCGGCGGCGGATACGTTTCGTGCCGCGGCAATTGATCAGTTGGAAGTTTGGTGCGAGCGCGCAAAGGTACAACTGGTGCGCCAAAACGAAGGAAGCGACCCTGCCGCCGTTGTTTTTGACGCCTGCCATGCGGCAAAGAATCAAAACGCCGACGTTTTGATCATTGACACCGCCGGACGTTTGCACAACAAGACCAATTTGATGAACGAGCTTGCAAAAATCAATCGCGTGATTGACCGGGAGCTGCCCGGCGTTGCGCGCGAAAATTTGCTTGTTTTGGACGCGACCACCGGTCAGAACGCGATTTTGCAGGCGAAGGAATTCCGCAACGCCGCCGCGCTCACCGGCTTAATTTTGAACAAAATGGACGGTACGGCAAAGGGTGGTATCGTTCTTGCCATTCGTCAAGAGCTGGGGATTCCGGTCAAGTTCATCGGTGTTGGCGAAAAGATTGACGATATGCAGGAATTTGACCAAAAAGAATTTATCAAGGCGCTCTTTGATTGAGGTAGTGTTATGAAAATCGTACTTGCTTCGCGAAATCAAAAAAAGATCGGCGAATTGCGGACCTTGCTTGCAGAAACGCTTCCGGATGTAGAAGTCCTTTCGTTGGATGACGTTGGAATTTTTGGCGAAATTGAGGAAAACGGGGCGACATTTGAAGAAAATGCGCTTATCAAAGCGCGCGCTGCCGCTTCTTCCGGCTATATCGGGGTTGGCGACGATTCCGGCTTGACGGTTGACGCGCTCGGCGGTGAACCGGGCGTCTATTCGGCTCGTTTCGCGTTTTTGAAAACGGGAATGAACGATCACGATGACCAGGCGAATAACCGCACGGTACTGGATCTTTTGCAAGATGTTCCGACAGAACGTCGCGGTGCGGCTTTCGTCAGTGCGATTGCCTGCGTGTTCCCGGACGGTCGATCGTTTACCGTGCGCGGTGAAGTTAAGGGAAGGATTTTGACCGAACACCACGGAAACGGGGGATTCGGCTATGATCCGCTTTTCTACTATGAACCGTACGGCAAAACGCTTGCCGAAGTTACCTCATCCGAGAAAAATGCCGTTTCCCACCGGGGAAAGGCGATCCGCGCCTTTGCCGAGCGATTGAAAGCCGAAATTTGAAAGCTATCATTTCAAAGAATCGGTTTACAGAGAAACAGTTTACAGGAAATCGATTTACAGAAAATCTGTTTGTAAAGAGTTCATTCAAAAAAGGATCAAAAAAAGGAATCTATTCAAAATGAAGTTTTCGGATTATTTTTTCTCTCCGGTCGTGCGCATCCTTTCGCTGATCGGTGGAATTTTGGTGGGCGGTGCCGTTGCCGTTTACGGAATTTTTACCGGGCAGTTTATCGGTTGGATTTGGGGCACGCTGATCGGCGCGATCACCGCGCTGGCGTTAAGTTTGATCGTTCCGTTCCGCTTTTGGCTTGCAGAGGCGCCCTATCGCCGGGTCAAGGAAACATTGCCGCAACCTTTCCTTTTGGAAAACCCGGTACGGTTCACCGTTCCGGGCGGCACGGTTAACGGATATTTGATTCTGACGAAACAGAGCATTGTTCTGCTCTCTTTCGAGCGCGGCGAACAGCGTATGGAACTTTCGCGCGAGGAGATTCAATCCATTCTGCCTGAAGAAAACGGAATCAAAATCTATTTAAACAATACCAAATTTGTCAGCTTTTCGGCGGTTGATCCCGATCAGATCCTCAGGATTCTTCGCCGCGAAGGCTGGAATGCCTAAAAAAGGAGAATGGATATGATCTCATCTAAACAACGAGCATATTTGCGCGGTCTTGCAAATGATTTTCCGGTTATTTTACAAATCGGAAAAGGCGGCTTGACCGAGAATTTAACCAAAACCGTTTCCGAAGCGCTGGAAGCTCGGGAACTGATCAAGGTGCACGTTCTGGAAAACAGCGGCGAAGATCCGCAGACCATTGCCAACGAACTGGCGGCGACTGTAGGTGCCGATGTGGTTTCGGTTACCGGCAAAAAGGCGGTTCTTTACCGTCGTTCCTCCAAAAAGCCGATTATCGAATTGCCATGACCCGAATCGGAATTTACGGGGGGACCTTTTCTCCTCCGCACAACGGTCATATCGCCGCGGCAAAGGCATTTATGGAACAGATGTGGTTGGATTTTCTGTTCGTGATTCCTGCCGCCGTTCCGCCGCATAAAAATGTGGAGGAGGGAATTTCTGCTGACCATCGTTTTCGTATGACGCAGCTGGCGTTTCAAGGAATTGAGGGCGTTTACGTCAGTGATCTGGAATTGCAAAGAACAGGGAAAAGCTATACTGTTGATACTTTGCGCGAGCTTTCGGGCGAGGACCGCCGTTTATTCCTGCTCTGCGGAACCGATATGATGCTGACTTTGGACGAATGGCATGAGCCGGAAGAACTTTTCCGCCTTTGCTATCCCGTTTATGCGCGGCGCGAAAAAGACCCGGTTTTGGACGCGCAAATTTTGAAAAAAATTGCCTTTTATCAGGAAAAATACGGAAAAATCGTTCGCAAAATTCAAATGGAACCGGTGGAAGTTTCTTCCACGCTGATCCGCAAAAAAATTGCCGCAGGCGAATCGGTTTCAAATCTGATTCCGCCGTTGGTTGAGCGATACATTTTTGACAATCATTTATACGGTTCAAAAATTGAGGACGGGAAACAATGAGTGCGAGCAAATTTTGTTTCGATGAAGAAAAATTAAACGTTTTGCGTTTGAAAGTGCAGGCACGTCTTTCCCCGAAGCGCTGGATTCACACTGCCGAGGTGGAAAAGATGGCGGCGCGGCTTTCGGAATTATTTTGTCCGCAAAAGAAGAATCTTTTGCGTGCCGCCGCGCTTCTGCACGATATTACCAAAGAGTGGTCGGTGGAAAAGCACTGCGCGTTCTGTCCGGCGCACGGTATTCGTTTGACAGATCAGGATCTTTTTGCACATAAAACCCTGCATGCGCGGACTGCGGCGGCATTGATTCCTGAGGAATTTGCCGAATTCGCCGCGCCGGAATTACTCTCGGCGGTGCGTTGGCATACAACGGGTCGCGCCAATATGACCCTTTCAGACAAATTGATCTATCTTGCCGATTATATTGACGAATCGCGCGCATTTCCGGATTGCGTGGCTTTGCGCAACGCTTTTTGGAGTGCTGATCCGCAAGCAATGTCTTATGCGGATCGTAAAGAGCATTTGCGTAAAATTTTACTGCGTTCATTTGATATGACGATTTCCGGACTTTTAGCGGACGGATTGCCGGTGGCGCAGGACACGATCAAAGCGCGCAACACGCTGATTTTAGAAGGCTTTCGGAAGAAAGTTTGATTTTATCTATCAATTCGCAGCTATTATCAATACGCTTCTATTCTCAATTATCGATACGTATCTATTCTTAATTAATTATTAATACACATCTGTTGCCGATACATCATTTTTCAAAAAAGGAAGAGGTGTATCGTATGAAAAAGCGGTTATTTTGTCTGCTCGTTTGTATTTGCCTTTTATTTGTCGGAACGGTTCCCACGTTTGCGTTGGAGAACGATTCCGTCAGGCGGTTTTTGATTTTCGGCTGTGACGAGTCTGGCGCGCTGACCGATACCATTTTGCTGGTTGCACGCAACGGGAAAACCGGAAAAACCGGGGTTTTGCAAATTCCGCGCGATACCTATGCGGCGTACACGACCGGAAACTACCGCAAACTCAACGGCGCTTTGCGCGCGCTGGGCGACGGGGATTGCAAGGCGTTTTTCTCCCATGCATTCGGCGTTCCCATTCATTGGTTTGCATCGCTGAATCTTAAATGTGTTCCGGCAATTGTAGACGCTGTGGGCGGTGTGGATTTGGAAGTCCCGATGGATATGGATTACAGTGACCCGGCGCAGAATTTGGAAATACACCTTCAGAAGGGAATGCAGCATTTGGACGGCAAAGCGGCGCTTTCCTTTATTCGATACCGTTCCGGCTATGTGACAGCCGATCTTGGAAGGATGCAGGCGCAACAGAACTTTCTGCGTGCGTTTGCCGAAAAATGCGGACAGTTAAGTTCGGCGACCTTTATGAAATTGTTTTTGATTGCCGCCCCTTATATGAAGACCGACCTGCCGATTCACGAGGCAATTGCGCTTTCGCAGGGGCTTGGAAAAACGGGAGTTGAAGATCTTTCGTTTGAATCGATTCCCGGCGAGGCTGTGAAAGGAAAGAGCGGCGCTTGGTATTTTGTTCTTTCCCGAAACGGGACTTTGGCGGCGGTGAACCGGATTTTGATGCCGGTTTTGCCTGTGGTCGACGGCAATTTTGATCCCGACCGCGTATTTGATCGACCGCAAAACGCCGCTTTTCACAAGATATACAGTTCCCCGTGACTTTACGTGGGGAAAGAAAGGATAAATTTATGAATCAGGAAACCCAAGAAATTTTAGAAGAAAAGAAGCCTTCCTTAACGGGAGCTTCGCCGGAGGATCTTGCCCACGCGATTTTTGATGTTTTGGACGCAAAAAAAGCAGTTGACATCAAGGTCCTGCACGTTCACGATCACACCGTAATCACCGACTATTTTATCATTTGCACCGGGCGTTCGACCACGCAGGTCAAGTCGCTGGGCGGCGAGGTGGAATTCAAGATTGGCGAACGCGGAGTGGATCCCTCCCATTATGAGGGCAGGGACAACGGCAACTGGGTGGTATTGGATTACGGTTCCGTCATCCTGCATATTTTCAGTCAGGAATCACGGGAATTTTATAAACTGGAAAAATTATACGGCGACGCCGAGGAAGTTCATTTCCAAAGCATTGACGAAAAAGCGGAGGCAGAAGCAAAATGAAATACGATTTTCGAAATATTGAGCCGAAATGGCAAAAGAAATGGGAGGAAGCCGGCATTTTCAAAGCCGAGGACAACAGCCCCAAAAAGAAATTTTACGCACTGGTGGAATTCCCCTATCCTTCGGGCGCCGGAATGCACGTTGGGCATATCAAGGCGTATTCGAGCATGGAGGTCGTTTCCCGTAAACGGAGAATGCAGGGATACAACGTTCTGTTTCCCATCGGTTTTGACGCCTACGGACTGCCCACCGAGAACTATGCCATTAAAACCGGCATTCATCCCCGTCAGGTGACCGACAAAAACATTGAAAAGTTTACATCCCAACTCAAACGGGTCGGCTTTTCCTTTGATTGGAGCCGCGTTGTGGACACGACGGAGGAGGGTTTTTACCGCTGGACGCAGTGGATCTTCCTCAAAATGTTCGAGCACGGCCTGGTCTTCCGCGATAACGCGCTGGTCAACTACTGCCCGAGCTGCAAGGTGGTGCTTTCCAACGAGGATTCGCAGGGCGGTCGTTGCGATATTTGCCACAGCGAGATTGTTCAAAAATCCAAAACCGTTTGGTATCTTCGCATTACCGAGTATGCCGATCGTCTGCTTTCCGGATTGGACAAGGTGGATTATTTGCCCAACATTAAACAGCAGCAGGTCAACTGGATCGGCAAATCCACCGGTGCTTTCGTCAACTTTACGGTGAAGGAAACCGGTGAAAAACTGCGCATTTACACCACGCGGTGCGATACGCTCTTCGGCGTGACCTTTATGGTCATTGCGCCCGAACATCCCATTATTGAAGAGAATCGCGACCGTATCGGCAACATTGCGGCTTTGGACGACTACCGCGAACAGTGCGCGAAAAAGACCGAATTTGAGCGTACCCAGCTCAACAAGGACAAAACCGGCGTTCGTATTGAGGGGTTGACCGCCATTAACCCGGTGAGCGGCAAGGAAATTCCGATCTACATTTCCGACTATGTAATGATGGGGTATGGTACCGGCGCGATCATGGCGGTACCGGCGCACGATGAGCGCGACTACGCCTTTGCAAAAAAGTTCGGCATTGATATCATTGAGGTCATCAAGGGCGGCGATATTTCCAAAGAAGCCTACACCGGTGACGGAGAGATGGTCAACTCCGGCTTCTTGAACGGCTTTACCAACAAAAAAGATTCCATTGCGCGGATGCTCGAATACCTGAAGGAAAAGGGCATTGGCGAGATGGGTGTGCAGTACAAAATGAAGGACTGGGCGTTCAACCGCCAGCGTTACTGGGGCGAGCCGATTCCGATCGTCCACTGCCCGAAGTGCGGCATGGTCCCTGTTCCCTATGAGGAATTGCCGCTCCGGTTGCCCAATATGGAAAACTTTGAGCCGGGCGAGGGCGGCGAAAGTCCGCTTGCAAAGGTGGAATCCTTCGTCAACTGCTCCTGCCCCAAGTGCGGCGGTGCGGCAAAACGCGAAACTGACACCATGCCCCAATGGGCAGGCTCTTCCTGGTATTTCCTGCGCTACGTTGATCCGCACAATGAAAAAGCGCTTGCCGATCCTGAAAAGCTCAAATACTGGATGCCGGTGGACTGGTACAACGGCGGTATGGAGCACGTGACCCGTCACATGATTTATTCGCGCTTCTGGCACAAATTCCTTTATGATATCGGCGCTGTTCCCTGCGACGAGCCCTACGCCAAACGCACGGCGCAGGGGTTGATCCTCGGCCCGGACGGGGAGAAAATGTCCAAATCCAAGGGCAACGTGGTCGATCCGAACGATGTGATCGACGTTTACGGTGCCGACGTTCTGCGCGTGTACGTCCTCTTTATGGGTGACTATGCGAGCGCCGCACCCTGGAACGACAGCTCGGTGAAAGGCTGCAAACGCTTTTTGGAGCGCGTTTCCGATTTGACCGAACTTGTGCGCGAGGGCGGCGGTTCCCCGAAGTTGGAAACATCCTTCCACAAAACGGTGAAAAAGGTTTCGCAGGACATTGAGGAACTGAAATTCAACACCGCGATCGCCGCGATGATGGCGCTGATCAACGAGATTTACGAAGTTGGCAGTCTATCGCGCGAGCAGTTGATGACGCTGGCAAGACTTCTTTCTCCGTTTGCACCTCACCTTGCCGAGGAGCTTTGGGAAAAGCTGGGAGGAAAGGGACTTTGCGCAGTCGCCGAGTGGCCTGAATGGGATGAAGGCAAAACGGTGGAAAGCACGGTGGAGGTTGCCGTTCAGATCAACGGAAAAGTCCGCGCAACGGTTGAACTTCCGCTCAACTGCAAGCCGGAGGAAGCCATTGCCTTGGCAAAAGCAGACGAGAAGATTGCCGCGCAGCTGGAGGGCAAGACCATCGTCAAGGAGATCAGCGTTCCAAACAAGATTGTCAATATCGTTGTTCGCTGAAGATTTGTGGTTAGAAAGGCCGCGAGAGGGGAGAAACCTTTTTGGAAAAAGGTTTCTCCCCTCTCGCGCTCTCCGCTTTTCTAAAAACTTCAAAAAAGGGGGACTTTTTGAAGTTTTTAGAAAGTGATATTCTTTAGTGCTCTTGATAAAATCCGTAGCAAGCGAATCTTAAAAACCGATTCTTTCCCTCTTTTTTTGAAGTTCTTTTAGGGGCGAGGGGAGAGTTTGAGAGGGGGACGGGACTTTTTCTTTCAAGAAAAGTCCCGTCCCCCTCTCAAGGTCTTCTCCCTCCTACCGAAAAGGTTAGTCCCCTTCGGTTTCTTCGATCCGCAGAACGATGGCGGAACAGTCGTCGCGGCGCTCTGCCTTTGCGGCGTGTGCGCAGATTTGATAGGCGATTTTTTCCGGGCTGATCTCCTCCAGTCCGCAGAGGAAATTGGTTAGCCAAACGGCATCGGCATCCTCTTGCAGGATTCCGTCGCTTACCATGACGACGGTGTCTCCGGCGCGGAAGGGAAACTCGCAGATTTGCGCTTCGGATTCGCGCAAAATTCCGATGGGAGCCGATCCGGTTTGCACGCGATGTACGGCTCTTCCGCGTACGACGAAACTTGCCGCCGCGCCGCTTTTTATGAACAGTCCGTTACCCGAAACAAGATCAAACTCCAAAAGATCGACTGTGGAGGAGCATTCCGCCGCGCTGTTGTCATGCGTTCGGGAAAGAAGCAGATTATTCAGCATTCGCAAAGAGGTATTCGTCCGGTTGCCGGCGCGAAGCATCTTTTCCAAAAATACCGAGCAGAGGTTGGCGGTCAGGGCGGCGTCACGTCCTGACCCCATGCCGTCGTTGATGAGCGCATAGAAATAATCTTTTCGATTTGAAAAAAGCGTTACCGCGTCGCCGCAGACGCCGCCGTTTGCCGAGACGCATTTTTGCGCTCCGACGACAAAAAATCGTCTGCGCGTGTGGAGCACCATGGTGCAAACGGGTCCTTCCACCTCAAAGGTGGGGGAGGAAAGTTCGGCTTTGCATAGTTCGCCGATATCCCGGCGCAAGGTTTCGGCGGAAACGGACGCACGGTCGATATCAATATCGCGAATGGCGACCTGGCGCAATCTTCCGCCGTAAACAATTACCGCTTCCGCCGTGAGTCCGGCGCTGGGCAGGTATTCGGCAATTTTTGCGGCGAGTTCGGTATCCATTCGGTATTCCTGCGCGTCTTCCTCCAGCGCGTCGTTGATAATGTTTGCAGCTGCTTCATAATCCATGGCGAAAATTTCGGTTCGGTTATCGCGCAGCAGTTCGCCGGTCAGTTTGGCGCAATCGCGGTTAATTTCATAAAGAATTTGATCCATTGTGCCGCACCGGCGAGCAAGAATGGGGGATATCTGTTTTTGCGTTACCGTTCCGTGCGTATGCAGAGATTTTGCCAACGCGTTCAGCACTTCCAGTGTGTCGGCATATTCCAATCCCCAGCAAACGGTGCGGTGAGGGCAATCGGTGCAAAATTTGTCAAAAGAGGTATCGCATAGGCGCCGCAGATCAATCGTGGTCGGGCGGCGCAATCGATCGCTTAAATTATAGAACATTTCTGAAAGCGAGGAGAAAGCCTCCGAGATGCCGCGCAAACGATCGGTTGTTTCATTCTGTCGTGAAGAAAGCAATTTGAGCTCGATTGCCGCGGTATGGTCAGTGGCAGATTCTTCTGCCTTTTCTTTTTCCTTTCCGAAATTCGGCAATCGAATTGCCAGCGTGGCTGTGGCGCCTGCGGCAAGATCGGCAAACAAAAGCGGCAAAAAGGCGGTGATTCCATGGGCATAAACCGACCATCCAAGCGCGGCAAAAACTGCCGTTGGGATTCCGATCGTTTCTTTTTTGTGCGAGCGGAACAATGCGTAGAACAGAGCGGCAAGCAGATATGCCGGAATTGACATTGGATCATGTGCCAGTCCGCAAAGGAGCGCGGCGGCAAGTCCGCCGGGAAGTCCGACCTGATGCGTGATGAAAATGGAAAAGAAAAGGGAGAAGAAACAGGAAAGCGGCACGTTTCCCAAAATCAATGAATCGCTCGCCCATATAAAGGAGAAAAGCAGGGCACCGGCGGAAATTGCATAGAGCAGTTTGAGTTCTTTTCTCTCTCCCAAAAATGCGGAATAAACCATTACTGCCGCGGCGGCGGTGAGAATGGAAAACAGGGCGGCAAAAAGATCGTAGTATAAAAATCCGCCGCCGATGACACGGAACAGGGAAACAATCAGCATACAAACAGCCGCAGTTGTCATGCGCAACGGCACCCATTCGCGGAACAGTCCCTTGCACTCTCTGCCGAAATCGCGAATCAGAGAAAGGATTGACAGCTCTTCCAATCGTGCGCGAAACCGGGAGATTTCTTTCGTTGGTTGATCCTGCGCTTTTCCTTCTGCAATTCTCTCGGGATAGAGCTTTGCCCGTATTCCTTCCGGCAAAGGCTGTTTAAGCGGTTCGCGCGGCGCTGCCAGACGAGAGGAGATGGCGCGGATCAGCGCGGCGGCAAGATAGGTTACCGTCAACAGCCATGGTTGTCCGCCGATGAACCATGCGGAAAGAATCAATCCTGCGGAAATGGAAAGAATATGTCCGTTTGCCGCGCAAAGAAAGGCAACGCCCAGCGGATTGGTTTCAAAAAGGAGCGACGCTTGTCCAAATAAAAATCCGCCCCCCATCCAAAGAATTTCCCATCCAACGCGCGCTAAAAATCCCAATCGGGCGGCGGCGTTTTTCTTTTTCAGCTTTTCGGTCAGGGTTTCGGTTGCGGTTTTTCCCTGCATAAAATCACTTCCTCCGTTTCATTTCGAATTTCTTCCTTATTTTATCCCAATTTTCCGGCGGATTCGGTCGAAAACGGTCAAGCCGAAAAAAGCAGAATCCGGTCGCCAAATCCGTTTTTTTGCTCCTTTCTTGCATTGATTGGGCGATTTTTCGGGAAAGTGCGGTTATTCTATCAAGAGAAAGGTCGCAGAAGGTCAAATTCTGCCATACGATTTTTTGGAGAAAAACGCATTTTCTCTTCTTGTCTCGAAAAAAATAAAGGTTATTCATTTTTAGCACTCTGTACTCATATTTACAATTCGTTCACAATTAAATTTTGAAAAAGCATTGACAAAACAGGGTAAAGGTGGTAAATTATTATCATAAGTTAGCACTCGGAAGAATAGAGTGCTAAAGATTTGGGAAAAAGAGAAAAGGAGGTGCAAAATCATGTCGGGCAAGCCGGGCGAATTGAGTGAACGCAAAAAACAAATTCTGAAAGCCATTGTCAATGCTCACATTGAGGGCGGCGAGCCGGTGGGTTCCAAATCCATTCTGCAAGCGGCAGGCATGAATTGTTCCTCCGCGACCATTCGCAACGAGATGGCGGAACTGGAGGAAATGGGATACCTGGAACAGCCCCATGCTTCCGCCGGTCGCGTCCCGAGCGAGCTTGGTTACCGCTTTTACGTGGATTCCCTGATCGAGCATTACGCCATGACCACGCAGGAGATCGCCCAGATCAACAATCTTTTGCGCGCAAAGATGGGGGAGCTAGATCAGATTCTTTCCGCGGCTTCGCACCTTGCCTCGGCACTGACCAACTACACCGGTATTGCCATTCAGCCACGGAGCGGATCGGTCAGCTTTTCCAAATTTGAGGGGATTTATTTGGATCCTTCACACTTCATTTTGATTGCCGTATCCTCAACCGGAACGGTGAAAAGCAAACATATTCATACAGAATTTCCATTGGAAGAAGCTGCCGTTGCGCAACTGACGCAGGTGCTGAATGAAACGCTGGTCAATCTGACAGCCGAACGGATCACTCTTCCCATTATTATGGACTTGGAAGCCAGGATGGGTACCGAGAGTGGAATGGTAGGTCCTGTAATTAAGGTGATTTACGATCTTTTGAACGAGCTGGATTCGGGCGAGGTCCGTGTTTCTGGCATTGATCAGTTGCTTCAGTATCCGGAATACAGCGATACCCAGCAGTTCCGCGCGCTTTTGGGCGCCTTGGAAAAGAAAGATGACATTTTGGATCTTGTTTCCTCCAATGGAAATGAATCGGATATCAACGTTCTGATCGGCTCGGAGAGCAGTGTGAAGGTGATGAACAACTCGGCGCTGGTATTCAAGCCCATTGTCAAGGACGGCAAAACGCTGGGTGCAATCGGCGTTTTGGGACCGCGACGTATGGATTATGCAAAAGTGCTTGCAACGCTGGAAGGCTTGAGCGGCAATATTGAGAATATGATCCAACCGAGTCAGCAAATCAAGGATGGAGGGAAGTCCGATGGATGAAATGAAACAAACGCCGGCAGAGGAAACGAAAACCGGCGAGGAGAAATCTGAAAAGAAAAAGTCCGCTAAAAAACCGGAAGCCGAGCTCCGCGAGCTGAAAAAGCAGGTGGAGGCGGCAAAAAAAGAGGCGGCGGAAGCCAACGAAAAATATTTGCGGATGATGGCGGAATATGACAATTTCCGCAAACGAAGCGCAAAGGAGAAAGAAGGGGTGTATGCCGACGCCTATTCCGACTGTATCGGCAATATTCTTCCGATTTTGGATAACCTTTCGCGCGCCGCGTCGTCCGAGAACTTCGAGGCGGTGAAAAAAGGATTGGAGATGACCTCCAAAGCCTTTGAGGACGCGCTTTCCAAAATGGGGATCACCGAAATTGAAACGAAAACATTCGATCCCAACCTGCACAACGCCGTGATGCATATTGAAGATGATGCCTACGGCGAGGGCGAGATCGTTGAGGTATTCCAAAAGGGATACCGCAAAGGCGACAAGATCATTCGGTATGCGATGGTCAAGGTTGCCAACTGATTAAATTTTGAAAATCTATCGAAAAGAGGTATTATATTATGGGAAAGATTATTGGTATTGACTTGGGAACGACAAACTCCTGTGTGGCGGTTTACGAGGGCTCTGAACCCATCGTGATCCCGAATCCCGAAGGCGCGAGAACTACTCCTTCGGTGGTTGCGTTCTCCAAAACGGGCGAGCGCATGGTCGGTCAGGTCGCAAAAAGACAGGCGATCACCAATCCCGACCGCACCATCATCTCCATCAAGCGCGAGATGGGCACCGCAAACAAGCGCACCATTGACGGAAAGGCATACACGCCGCAGGAAATTTCGGCAATGATTTTGCAAAAGCTGAAAGCCGACGCCGAGGCATATTTGGGAACGACTGTTTCGCAGGCGGTCATTACCGTTCCGGCATATTTCTCGGACGCACAGCGCCAGGCAACCAAGGATGCCGGCAAGATCGCCGGTTTGGAAGTTCTTCGTATCATCAACGAGCCGACCGCGGCGGCGCTTGCTTATGGTATGGATAAGGAAGCAAGCCAGAAGATTATGGTCTTCGACCTTGGCGGCGGCACCTTCGATGTCTCCCTTTTGGAGATTTCGGACGGCGTTTTTGAAGTTCTTGCCACCAACGGCGACACCCATTTGGGCGGCGACGACTTTGACCAGCGCGTGATCGACTGGATGGCAGACAAATTCCAAAAGGAAAACGGCATTGATCTGCGCAAAGACAAAATGGTTTTGCAAAGATTGCGCGACGCCGCTGAAAAGGCAAAAATTGAGCTTTCCGGTATGGCAAGCACGTCGATCAACCTGCCGTTTATTACGGCGACTGCCGAAGGTCCTTTGCACTTTGAAGCAACCCTGACCCGTGCCGAGTTTGATCGCATTACCGCTGATCTCGTCGAGCGCACGATGGTCCCCACCAAAAAGGCGCTTGCCGACGCAGGTCTTTCGGTTGGACAGATTGATAAAGTCCTTCTCGTTGGCGGTTCCACCAGAATTCCTGCCGTACAGGAAGCGGTCAAAAAGTTCATCGGCAAAGAGCCGTTCAAGGGCATCAACCCGGACGAATGCGTTGCCATTGGCGCGGCGATCCAGGGCGGCGTTTTGGGCGGCGAGGTCAAGGACCTGTTGCTTTTGGACGTAACTCCGCTTTCCCTTGGCATTGAGACGCTGGGCGGCGTTTTCAACCGCATCATCGACCGCAACACCACCATCCCGGTCAAGAAGAGCCAGGTTTACTCCACTGCGGCGGACGGTCAGACCTCGGTCGAGATCCACGTTTTGCAGGGCGAGCGCGAAATGGCGGCTTACAACACCACGCTGGGCAGATTCATTTTGGACGGCATTACGCCTGCTCCGCGCGGCGTTCCGCAGATCGAAGTGACCTTTGATATTGACGCAAACGGCATTGTGAACGTTACCGCAAAGGATAAGGGAACCGGTAAAGAACAGCATATCACCATCACCTCTTCCACCAACATGAGCAAAGAGGACATTGACCGCGCTGTGAAAGACGCCGAAAAGTTTGCCGAAGAGGACAAAAAGGCGAAGGAAGCTGTCGATACGCGTAACCGCGCCGAAAGTGTGATCTTCCAGAGCGAAAAGACGTTGACCGAGCTGGGTGACAAAGCCGATCCGGCAGACGCACAGGAGGTTCGCACCGCCATTGAAAAGCTTCGCGAAACGCTCAAGGGCAACGATACCGAGGCGATTAAGGCTGATACCGAGGCGGTGGAGAAATCCTTCTATAAGATCTCCGAAAAGCTTTACGCACAGCAAGCCGGACAGCAGGGTCAGCCGAACGGGGACCCGAATGCAGGCGCCGGTCAGGACGGAACCTACTATAACGCAAATTACGAGGATCACTCGGATAACAAATAATCAACCGGTTTTGCGTGGGCGGTTGCAATTTTGCAACCGTCCACGCCAAGCGTTTTTTATCAGGATAAAACAGATTGAGGAAAAACATGGCGGAAAAAAGAGATTTTTACGAGGTCCTGGGCGTTGACAAGTCTGCCGACGCAGGGACCATTAAACGTGCCTATTACAAATTGGCAAAAAAATATCACCCCGACGCAAATCCCGGCGACAAAGTTGCCGAGGAAAAGTTCAAAGAGGTGAACGAGGCGTATGAGGTCCTTTCGGATCCCGACAAGCGCGCCAAATACGACCAGTACGGTCATGCCGCGTTTGATCCGGCAATGGGCGGCGGCGAAGGCGGCGGATTCGGTGGATTTGGCGGATTTGGCGATTTTGGAGATTTAGGCGATATTTTGGGCGGAATGTTTGGCAGTGCTTTCGGAGGCGGCAGAAGAAGAAACGGTCCCCAGCAGGGCGACGATATCGGCGTCAACGTCAGCATTGCATTTGAGGAAGCCGCGTTCGGCGTGAAAAAAGACATTACTTACAATCGCATTTGCCGTTGCCCGGACTGCAAGGGGAGCGGCGCCGCGCCCGGTACGCAGGCGGAAACCTGCTCGGTTTGCCGCGGCACGGGACAGGTCAAGCGCGTCCAGCGCATGGGTGGGATGGCATTTCAGAGTGCCTCCACCTGCGAAGCCTGCCACGGTACGGGGAAAATTATCAAAACGCCTTGTCAAAAGTGCCGCGGAAGCGGTATGATCCGCGAGAGCAAAAAGCTGACTGTTTCCATTCCTGCCGGAATTGACAACGGCGAGCGGATCGCTTTGCGTGGGCAGGGATGCGACGGAAAAAATGGCGGTCCGACGGGAGATTTGATCATTTCGGTTTCGGTCAAGCCGCATTCGGTTTTTGAACGTCATGGGGTAACATTAACCTGCGATGTTCCTTTGACGGTTGCAGAAGCAACGCTGGGCGCCGAAATTGAAGTGCCCACGCTGGAAGGAAACGTGAAGTACACCATTCCCGAAGGAACGCAATCCGGCACGACCTTCACGCTGCGCGGCAAAGGCATTCCGTATATCAATAATTCGAGCCGCCGCGGAGATTTGGTCTTCCGCGCGAACGTGGAAATCCCCAAAGGGTTGAACGAAAAGCAAAAGGCGGCTATGAAAGCCTTTGCCGACAGTTGCGGTGAGACCAATTACACCAAACACAAAGCCTTTTTCAAAAAAATCTTTGGGCAGAAATGAGGAAATCGATGGATCAAGATTATCTTTGCGGTGATTACGGAACGGTGACCGACTGGACGCAGATCCGCGTGACGGTGCCGCTTTCGGAACTGGATCGTCTGACGGCGATTATGAGTATGGTTTCCAACAACCTGCAGATTGAAGATTACAGCGACATTGATCTGAAAACCTGTTATGGAGACCTGATCGACGAGTCCATTCTCAACGCCGACAAGACAATCGCCTCGGTCTCGGTCTATCTGCCGGCGGAGCGGAGCGTTCCCGAATGTTTGGCATTCCTGCGCGAACGGTTTGCCGCGGACGGTCTGAATCCTACCAAAACTGAAGTGGTGGGTGTGAAAGAAGAGGATTGGGCAAATGCTTGGAAAGCCTACTACAAACCCATTCGCGTGGGCAAACGGCTTGTCATTGTTCCTGCATGGGAAAAATATGAGGCGAAAGCAGACGACCTGATCGTTCGTATGGATCCCGGCATGGCATTCGGGACCGGTACGCACGAGACAACGCGCTTGATTATCGGTCTTTTGGAATCCTATACCAAACCCGGCTGCAAAATGCTTGATGTGGGGACGGGAAGCGGTATTTTGGCAATTTGCGCTTCCAAGCTCGGCGCCGGTGAGTGTTTTGCCTACGATATTGACCCGATGGCGGTGCGCGTTGCCACCGAAAACGTGAAAGACAGCGGACTTTCCAACATTCATTGCGGACAGTCCGATCTGCTCAAAGGTGTTCAAAAACAACACTACGATTTGATTTGCGCCAATCTCGTTGCCGACATCATTATTCGTATGATCCCCGACCTTTCGCCACTGATGGACGAGAAAACGGTTCTGCTTGCTTCCGGTATTATCAACGAGCGCGCCGACGATGTAAAAGAATGTTTTGCCCAATACGGCTATCGTGTAATCGATCAACCGACTGAGAACGGTTGGTGCGCGCTCGCCGTTCAAAAAGCGTAAAATCTGTACCATGTCACCTTGAATGAAAAAATCGGGCGCTTGCTCATTGAGCAAGCGCCCGATTTTTATTTGGGAATTGATCTGTTTTATTTTTGCAGTGCTTCCTGAACGGCAACTGCAACCGCAACCGTCATACCAACCATCGGGTTGTTTCCGGCACCGATCAGACCCATCATTTCCACATAAGGGCTAAAAAAATGCTTCAAAACAGTGATTTTACGCATGTTTGAACACATCATTTGATGTATCTCTTGCACACATTATATCATCTAAAAATCAAAATGTCAAGAACATATAACAACTTCTTAACGACTTTGAATCATCTTTCTAACAACTTTGAATCATCTTTCTAACATCTTTTTAACATCTTTGAAAGCAAGGAAGCGACAACCGCTTTGTTTCGGCTGTCGCTTCTCTTTTTATTTGCTGTATAGACCATAGATTTTTCCAACATAAGCGGAAAACTTTTCTTTTACGCTCTGCGGCTCTAATATTTTTGCTTTGTTTCCAAATCCGCAAAGCCATCCAAAGAACTGATTGCTAACCTCAATTTGAGTAGTCACCGAAAAATGTTTTTCATCAGTCTTTTTATAAATGGATTCTTTAACGCCAAATCGCTCAATAACAGTATCGAGGAGCGGATTGATAAATTGAATGGTGACATGTTCTTTTTCGCCGCTAAACATGGAAAAAACGCGCTGTGCATAGTTTGTCAGATCAATCTTGGCGAAAACTTCCTCACCTTCTCGCGGCTCTCCTGTCGCTTTTACGCCTTTCATTCTGTCAACTCTGTATGTCCGCAATTGCTTTGATTGATCGTCAAAAGCGATCAAATAGTAATTGCCGTCATTGATCAACAATTTGAAAGGACTGACAACATACCTTTCGCCGCCGCGCTTTTCAACCTGTTGTTTCACATCTTGAATTGTGTATTTCAAATACTTGAAACTGATCTTTTCAGGAATATGTCTGCGCCCGTCGATCATCAGTTTCATGGCATCATTGATTGTATTTACAATGTAAAATGTAGATGTATTTGCGGTTCTGGTTCTATCCATCAAAAAGGCATCGTGCTTGATTTTCTCGCTTTGTGCCTCGCTGACAAAATCGCCCAAAACATCAATCATATTCTTTGCGCGCTTCTCGTCAATGAATTTCGCCGCATATACGCTTTCTGCGATCAGACGAATGTCTTCAAGATTATACCGACGCTGGCGCACATAAAAGCCTTTGAGTGACGGATCATAAACCACCACCGCCATTTCGCTGTCCTCGGCAAGTACTTCATCTGCTTCGTCAATTGTGCTGTCGTTTTCCCACAAATAGACTGCTCTGTTGATCTCCTGTATGTCTTTATAAATGGAGCGGCGCTCTGCGGAAATTCCGACTTCCTGTAAATAACCAACGATCTCTGAAGCAGAAACGGCATGATCCTCGTCGGAATGCTTTAACAAGTATTGATATACAAGAAAAGGCTTGAGTTTTTGATCGTTTTTTCGCCCTTTGCCGACAAATTCATCTAACATTTTAATCACCACCGCTTTGATTTTACTATAAAAATAGAAAAATAGCAAGAGAAAATATCAAAAACTTTGTTGACAAACGGCGAAAAATATGGTAACATAATTATGCCAAACAAAAAACAAATAACGATGATAAGGGATAGTCCTTTTTTGCGGATGAATCTCTGTTTTTTCGCGCATAACAGAAGCTGGATACGGCAAAACCGCAAATCCCGGCTTCTGTTATGTGGACTTCCCATAATCGTTGTTTTTTGTTTGGCGACAATTGGGGTTTGCGTTTTTCGGTGCGCTGACTTCAGTTGGCGCACTTTTTTATTTGCCGAAAAAAATCAAAAAGGAGAAAAGCAAAATGAAACGCACCATCGCACTACTTCTCGTCTTAGTCACACTTTTATCACTCGTCGCTTGCGGCTCACCGTCAACCATTGACAACAATCAAACGCAACACACCCATTCGTTTGGTGAATGGGCAATAACAAAGAATGCAACCTGCACAGAAGCCGGTAAACAGGAAAGATACTGTTCGTGCGGTGAAAAACAAACTCAAACGATTGCTGCAACGGGACACAGCAAAGAACTTGATTATAATACCGTTATGGCAACATGTACTGAAAACGGTTCTATGATCGGTTCCTGCAAATTCTGCGGAGAAGTTCTTGAAACAACTGTGTTACCGGCATGCCACGTATATGATCCTATCAATTGGTCTAATAATGAAAATGATTGGAATTGGATGATTGTAAAAGAAGCAACCTGCACAGAAGAAGGCGAAAAGAAAATAGCGTGCGTTGAATGTGGTAATGAGTTAACCAGAACGATCCCTGCTATGGGTCACAATTGGAAGGAAGCAACCTGTACAGAACCCAAAAAGTGTACTGTATGCGGAATTACGGATGGCGAGGCAGCGGGGCACGTGTTTGTGAATTGCGTTTGCCTCAGATGCAATGAAAAACTCGGTCTTGTTGTTAATATGACAGACTTTTCGAGTTCTAATACTTTAAATGATGTCGATTCAATATATGCAATAGGAAACGACAATTTTATTATTGCAGTTTATGAATCGTCATTCTTGTACCTAGGCGCAACTTCCAAGCAGAAAGCCAAATGGTATATTACTTTGAAATGTCAACAACTTGAGGGAGATTATTGCAGTATTATAGCAAAGTTATATTCTAAGAAAACGGGTGAATTGATATATAGTCAGACGTATTTCAAAAATGGGTTTACAAAAGGGGATAATTACACTATCGTTATAAGTCAAGAGATTTCATCATTTTCAGCAAGAGGAGATTTTGACCTTATCCTCTCGTATTATTAATAAATTTTTGGTAGAATTATAGTTATGAAAAGGTAAATGATTATGAAAAGAATACTGATTATATTATTAGTTGTCGCTATGTTATTAGTATCGTCTTGCTCAGCGCCGAATAATAAAGAATCAAATAATAGTAATAAAGAAACGATAGAGATCACCGCTGACAATTTCCAAGATTACTTTTATTCGGACGTTTATGGTGATATAAAAACGAATACATCCGCTATTGGCACCACATATTTTGTTAACACCATCCATTTATCCTTCGATCTGAAGCAAACCGCCGGAATAAATAATGTGACTGTAAAAGGTAGAATAGACCTAAAAGTATCACGCACTCATTTGCTTTATAGTGAAGGTAAACTTCCGTTGTATTTTACCGTAAATATTCCTGCAAGCGGACACGGAGAGACAACACTTTATTTTCAGCATGGAACTGGAGCATATGGAGGATATACTATGAAAGACTTTTATATCACGATTGAGAGTGCAACTGGAACAATAATTATTTATTAGGACTGCAAAAAGATGCTGTAAAACAGTATTGGCGGATGCCTCTCGCGTCCGCCAATTTTCATTTCATCATGCTGCAATATTTGTAAATCGTCGTTCTGCTCATACCGCAGACGCGCGCGAATTCACTCAGGTTCAATTGACCATTCTTGTATGAAGGATAGTGCCGATAGAAAATCTGTGGAATATCGTCTGCCGTCGCTTTTGGTCTGCCGATCTGCGCGCCCTTCGCCTTTGCGTTTGCCATACCTGAGCGAACACGCTGACGAATGATTCTGAGTTCCAATTCTGCAAAAACGCCTGACATCTGTATAAAAGCGTTTGTCATGGGATCAATTTCCCCTTTGGTGCAATCAACCGTCAGACTGCCGACGATTACAAGGCACAACTGCTTTTGCCTGACATTTTCGATAATGTCGCATAATTGCTTTGTACTGCGCGCAAGTCTTGAAACTTCAAGCGTAATAATGGTGTCGCCTGAATGTGCATTTTCAAGAAGAGACGAAAGCCGCTCTTTTACCGCCGCGTCGCCATGCTCATATTCAAAATAAATCTCCTGCGCGCCTGCCGCTTTTAATTCCCTGATCTGCCTGTTTACATCTTGCTTATCTTCGCTTGTGGAACATCTTGCATAGCCATATATCATTTTTCTTTCACTCCTTTCTTTTGTCGGCGGCAGAGGCTTTTCCGCCATCTGCCGCCGCTTTTCTTTAAGCAGTTACCACCATTTGCGTTTCGCAATCCATACAAGCAATGCGCACCATTCTCGTCGCCCTGACGCTCATCCCACAACAGGGGCAGATATATTTCCTTGTGCTGGAAGGTTTCGGCGCGACGCCATCTGCGCCGTTGTGCGTCCCTGTGCCGCCGATTGCAAAGCCGCTCTGCTCATTTCTGTTTATCAGAATGTTGGTAAGCCCTTTTTCAATCACAAAATCAAGCAGTTCTTCATTTGGTTCTGTGTGCGCCCATCCATGCTTTTCGCTGTGCTTTACAATCAAGCCCCTTTCCTCTGCGGCGCGCTTGAATCTGCCATTGTGATATGTGCCGCCGCGTGAACAGTCCTGAACGCCATTTTCATAATTGAAATAGTGGATCATTTCATGGAGCAGTGTTGCAACCACTTCTTCAATTGGTCTTGCAAGCGTCCCTGCGCCAATGTTGATTTCATGTGTGCCGCCGATTTTTGAAATCCATGTGTCAGCCCTCAAACTAAAATGCCCATAGGCTTTGGGGGTGCTTTGAATTGTGATGGTTGGTCTTGAAAGTGTACCTTCAAAAAAGTGCTGATTCAAAAGATCGAAAATCTTGTTCAAATAACCTGCCACTCTGTTATAACTTGTCAATTCTTTCATTTTCTTTTTTCTCCTTCTTGACTTTTGGGAGTGGGCATGTTATACTTTTCATGCCCACTCTTGACTGTTTGGGTAAGTCTCTTTTCCTTTCTGCTTTGGTCGGCGATTTGGAAAAGGGGCTTTTTTATGAGATACTGAAACGCTTGCTTGCCACCTGCTTGGTGTACTCTTTGTAAAGTTGGGCGTATTCCTTTTTGAATGCTGTACTGTCGAAGCGATTGGAAAGCACTGAAGTCCATCTGACGATGTAAGCGCCGCACTGCATTTCCTCAGTTTCTCTTGCAAGCATTTCTGCCTTGATGTCGTCGCGCAGTGTTTCAACCTGTTCTTGCGCTTCTTCAAGAAGTGCTTCCCATTCTTTCAACTGTTCGACTTTTGCTGTGATTTCATTTTGTGACATTTTCTTTTTCCTTTCTTTGTGTGGGGTTCTTGCCCCCTTCCACTATAACCATTATACACTAAAATTCGTGTATTGTCAATTGGCAACATACACGAATTTTCGTGTCTGTTTTTGTGCAAATTGTACACTTGTTTTCGTGTATAATATGTGATATAATGGTAGATTGAAAGAAGGTGAAAAAATGTCGCTACAATATAAGATCAATATTTTGGAAGCCCTCAAAGAAAAAGGCGTTACAACCTACACACTGCGCAAGGAAAAAGCATTGAGTGAATCAACCATTCAAAAACTGCGCAACGGCGACGGCGTATCATGGGAAAACCTTGAAACTATCTGCCGCTTGCTTGAATGCGATATTTCTGACATTCTGATTTACAGAAAAGACAATTGACTGTTCACAAAAAGGCGCGCAGAATTTCCTGAACAAAAAACGCCTGTTTTATGCCTCTTTTCTGCGCTTTCTGCATTTCAGAAAAGTGTTCAGAAAAACAACTGTTTTTCTGAACACCATTGACGAACTGCAAAAAAAGTTTACATGTATGTGTAATTTGAAAGAGTATTATTATTCTAAGTAATATTGTACATATAAGTATGGCGCAAACCTAACTGACTTGAAAGCGTCTGATGGGTCTGCGCCATTTTTTTATTCAAACATGCCTGACGAAAGGATCATCATTTCGTTTTGAGTTTTTTTGTGATCTCTTGCATGATCCTATCGCTGATGATCTTTTGCGTCTTTTCATCGTGGAATATTTCTTCACAACCATTCATTGCAACGCTTACAACGCTTACAACATCATATTCAAGTGCTTGTAATACGTCTTCTAAAACCTGCCGATATATCATCTTTTGTTGTTCTTCGATCTTTTTGGAAAACTCTTCTTCAAACCTGACTAAAGCCTGACTGACAATTTCGTTTGCGATCTCTTCCATCATTCTTTTGTGGTTTATCGCATTCTAAATACTGCCATGCGAATAATCGCCTGATACTTGATAACTACTCTTAAAATATTGGTTAATCATGCCCATCTTTTGTTTCCTCCTTTGGGGGTTGGTTTTGGGATTTTTCACTTTGCTTTTCTGAAAAACCGCCGCGCGCAGACTGCTTTGTTTCATGAACTTCATTTTTGAATTCATCGTAAAAAGCGATCATCGGCTTGGCTAAACTGAAATAATCCTGCGAGCGGCGCACATCGTAAATAAACTGTTGAATGCCACCTGCATAATACTTTTCTGCATATTCCTTGATTGTACTGTATTCTTCATATAAAGTTGAATATGCACTTTCAAAATCATATAATAGTTCTTTTGCTTCTGCTTCTAAATAAAAATCCATATGAAACCTCCTTAAAAGCCAAATGCTTTTGCGCTTTCTCTGAAACGCTCATCTACATCATCGTTATTGTCAAATTGTTCTTCTGAATCGTCATAAGAGAAATAATTATTTTTGTTTCCATCTATTCTAAAAGGAAACCTTGTATTATTTTGTATTATTTCTGTATTATTTGTATTATTTCTCTATGGAAAATCAGAAGTGTTTATCTGCTTTTCAGGAGAGGGTGTAGATGTCTCAGAAAAGAATTGCGATTTTCCTATGGCTTCTGTTTTCTATTTTTCATAAAAATAGTAGATATTGCTCCCTTCATATACTGGTTCTAAATATCTCTGTATGATTAATTCTTTAATGCCATTGTAGTAACTGTCTTTTTTAATGCCCCAGTCCCTACATGCCGCCTGACTTAATTCAACCTTAAACCCATCTTGATTTTTATTCAAATAAAGCCACATTTTAAGCCCAGAGCCATTTAGATTCTTCGCCGCTTCTGAAAGGGCTTCAAGATTGAACATTGCATAAAGATTGTTTGCGTTTCTTTTTATGCGAGGCTAAATTTTTACAATTTTTTGATATGGAACACTCATAAGCGTCCTCCTTATATAATTATTTTTTGAGAAGGGATTTTTTCCTTTTCTCTATAATAATTATACCAAAAATTTATCGCAAGTTCAAATTCTGAAAAGCAGAATGAAAATTTCACAAGCAACATAAAAGACGCTTTCTGTTTTTCAGAAAGCGCCTTCGCTTTTTATTATGCAACCTGTATTTCATCATATTTTTGTTTATTGTTATTGTTATATTCTTCGACTTCAGGATAGGATTCAAGAAACCATTGCTTGATTCTTGGATAACGAATAGAGTGGCACTTGGAAAGCTCCAACAATTCATTGAATTCACGAAGCTTTTGGTCGCATCTGGGATGTCTCATAATATAATCTCTGATAAAATCGTAAGTAAGTCCACGATAGCATTCTTTGCTGGGATTCTTCTTGATTGTGCGTCGAGCCACTGTATATTTAGGATAGTCACGACGAGCCATTTGGAGAAGATCATACGCCTCTGAACCGACGATGCTCGCCGCCTTCTCAAACGCCTTGTTCATCAAAATCTTTCTGTTTTTTATGTCAATTTTCAGTCCTTTATTTTCATTTTCATTCTTTTCCATTTTATTATTCCTCTCATTCACTAATCTATTTGTTTATTATTGATTGCTTTTGATGATCATGCCGCAAGAATACAGTCGGCTTTGGATTTGCTGATGTCCTTGAAAATGGGGTAAGTCTTCAAAAACCACTGCTTGATTTCAAAGAAGGAAATGCCACTTGCTTTCAATGTTGCAAATTCAGAAAGGTGAGTTTCAGAATCGCTGTGATTTTTGATGTAGTTTTCCATGAAGGAGAAGTTCAAGCCTTTCAGACCTTTCAGATTTTTCTTGCTTCTTGCTCTTTCTTTGACCACTACTTTGAAAGTGGGGAACTCATTACGAATAGCGAGCAGTTTAGTGTATGCATCGCTGTTGACGACACTTGCCTCTTTCGCTGTTGCCTTGCTGAGTTCGATGGTGGAGTTCTGATAGTTGATCTTGATAGTGTTCTTTTTAGTCATTTTAGACCCTTTCTGCGACTTTAGGTTTTTCGCTAACCAATTTTATTTTTTTGTGGTTGATCTCTCTCAACCTTGTGACTATATTATATCAGATCAGATTCTCTAACCTGTCATTATAATGGGACAAGTCAAAGAACTGATCATCTCTTTCTGTTTTCCATTGTGATTTTCTTTTTTTCAGAAAACTTATCCAGAAGATTGATCGCCGCAACTTCTTTTGACACTTCGCTTACAAGTAAATTAACATAGTTTTGTGTGATCTGCAAACTGCTGTGACCAAGTATTTTTGAGAGGGAAACGACATTTCCACCATTCAAAATCCATTGCTTTGCAAATGTATGTCTGTATCTGTGAATGCCAGTTGTTTCAACTCCTCGCCGCTTGTTATAATTGTATAACATGTAATAACAAGTGCTTTTTACAAGTTGCTGACCAAATGCGTTGCAGAACAGGAAATCATCTGTTGTTTTGTACTGTCTGTATTTCAGAAATTCCTTCAAAATATGCCCAAGCGTATCATTAAAAGGTACAATTAAACTCTTCCTGTTTTTTGTAACTGTAACATTTACAAGATTGTTTTCAAAATCAAGATCCTTAATGCGAATATTCATCAGACTTCTTTGCCTTACCGCTGTACTGAACAAGAAATTTGTCATAACCCAAGATTGATATTCTGTAAAACTGCATTTCTTTATATTTGGCTTTTTGAGTAAAGTATATAATTCTTCTTCGCTGTATGTTTCTACGGCAGTTCTATCTACTTTTATTGCTTGCATACGAAAAAAGGGAAGATAACCTTCATTCATCAAAAAATGCATAGTTGTAATGAAATCACGCAGATATGCGTTAATGCTCACATCATTATGCAAAGTTGTGCGCAACCATACAACATATTTCTGATATTCAGATTCGTCAATATCGCTGACCTTCATATCTTTGCCGAAAAACTTGTAAAACTGCAAATAACTCTGACGATAGTGATTGATAGTACCTTCGCGCAAATTTCTTGCCCTGCAATTGTCAAGATACTTATTGCATCCATCTTCCAAAGTCAAAAAATTGCTTTCCATCATCCTCAATTTTTTCATACTTTCCTCCCAAAAACAATTGGACACATCACACAGGAAAACCCTGAAATGATGTGTCCAACTCATTTTTGTAAAAAAGATGTTTTGAAAATGATCAGAAGATGATCGAAAGTTTCTTTAGAGTTGATAAAACTCGCAGAAAACCTGATAGAATCATGCCTCTTCTTTTATTTTTGCAGTGCTTCCTGAACGGCAACTGCAACCGCAACCGTCATACCAACCATCGGGTTGTTTCCGGCACCGATCAGACCCATCATTTCCACGTGTGCGGGAACCGAAGAAGAGCCGGCGAATTGTGCGTCGGAGTGCATTCTTCCCATGGTGTCGGTCATACCGTAGCTGGAAGGACCTGCCGCCATGTTGTCCGGGTGCAGGGTACGTCCCGTTCCGCCGCCCGAAGCAACCGAGAAATACTTAACGCCGTTCTCTACGCACCATTTCTTGTAGGTGCCGGCAACGGGGTGCTGGAATCTTGTGGGGTTGGTGGAGTTGCCGGTGATCGAAACGCCGACATTCTCCAGTTTCATAATGGCAACGCCTTCGGGAACGTTGTCCGCGCCGTAGCAGTTGACCTTTGCGCGCGGACCGTTGGAGAACGGCTTGCGCTCGGTGACTTTGACCGTTTCGGTGTAGGGATCAAACTCGGTTTTGCAGTAGGTGAAGCCGTTGATACGGGAGATGATATAAGCCGCGTCCTTGCCAAGACCGTTCAGAATGACGCGCAGGGGCTTGTTGCGCACCTTGTTTGCGTTCAGCGCAATTTTGATTGCACCCTCTGCGGCGGCAAAGGATTCGTGTCCTGCCAAAAAGCAGAAGCATTCGGTCTCCTCGGAAAGGAGCATTTTGCCGAGATTGCCGTGACCCAAACCGACTTTGCGGTTTTCGGCAACCGATCCGGGAATGCAGAAACTTTGCAGTCCGACACCGATGTTTGCGGCGGCGGTTGCAGCAGATTTATCACCGGTGCGCTCTGCCTCTTTGATGGCGATTGCAGCGCCGACGGTGTATGCCCATTTTGCGTTTTCAAAGCAGATGGGTTGGGTCTCTTGGACGATGGTATAGGGGTCGATGCCCTTTTCATCGCAGATCTTTTTGCATTCGTCAATGGAGGAAATGCCGTACTGCTTCAGAACGCCGAGGATCTTTGCCTCGCGTCTTTCATACCCTTCAAACTGTGCCATGTGCGCGTCCCTCCTTATTCTTTGCGCGGATCAATGTATTTGACCGCGCCGTCTTCTTTCGAGAATCTGCCGTAGTGACCGATCGATTTCTCGTATGCTTCGTTGGGGGTAAGACCTTTCTTAATGAAGTCGGTCATTTTGCCCAAAGATACGAACTCGTAGCCGATGACTTCGTTGTTTTCATCCAGTGCCATACGGGTGCAGTAACCTTCGGTCATTTCCAAGTAACGTACGCCCTTCTCGCGCGTGCCGTACATGGTGCCGACCATGCTTCTTGCGCCCTTGCCGAGGTCCTCAAGACCTGCGCCGATGACAAGTCCGCCCTCCGAGAATGCCGACTGGGTGCGCCCGTAGACGATCTGCAGAAACAGCTCGCGCATAGCGGTGTTGATTGCATCGCAGACGAGGTCGGTATTCAGCGCTTCGAGAATGGTTTTACCCGGCAGAATTTCAGATGCCATTGCGGCGGAATGGGTCATACCCGAGCAGCCGATGGTTTCTACCAGCGCCTCTTCGATCACGCCGTTTTTGACGTTCAGGGAAAGTTTGCAGGCGCCCTGCTGCGGTGCGCACCAGCCGATACCATGGGTATAACCCGAAATATCGGTGATTTGTTTTGCCTGAATCCATTTGCCTTCTTCGGGCAGCGGAGCCGGACCATGGTCACAACCTTTGGTAACGGCAAGCTGACCTTGCACTTCCGCACTCATGGCGTAAGGGCATTCGCTGACATTGCTCATGTTTTTATCTCCTTAAAATTTATTTTCTTTTTTCAAACTTAAGCTTATTTCAAACTTAAGCTTATTTATTTGCTTTTATTTTCGATGCCTTCTTTATTTGATGACTTCGCCGTAAACGGTTCCGAATGCGCCTGCGGCGTTGCATTCATCGGTATCAATGTGCATGGCGAGCGCAAAATTGTCGCTCACGCGGCAAACTACGTCTTCAAAAATGACCGGACGATCGGTGCCGACCTTGACGCTGACGATCTGCTTGTCCTTGACGCCGAACGCCTCGGCATCTTTGGTGTGGAAGTGGATGTGGCGCTTTGCAATCATTACGCCTTCCTTGATCTCCAACTCGCCTGCAGGACCGACCATTTTAATGCCGGGTGTACCTGCAACGTCGCCGCTTTCGCGTACCGGAACGCCGGAAAGTCCGAGAGCGCGCGCGTCGGTATAGGAAAGTTCCACCTGGTTTGCTTTGCGTACCGGACCGAGAACGCTGACGGCAAGGCTGCCCTTAGGACCGACGAGCGTGATTTTTTCATTTCCGCAGGCAAATTGACCGGGTTGGCTCAGCATTTTCTTCATGGTCAGTTCCGCGCCTTTGCCGTACAGAATTTCAACGGCTTCTTTGGTCAGGTGAATGTGTCTTGCAGAGGTTTCCACCAAAACTTTGTTTTCCATATTTGTATCAAACCTTTCTTCCGAAATTTTGCTTGGGGCAAAACGCCCATACGTATTTATTATAT
Organism: Oscillospiraceae bacterium; assembly: GCA_015063325.1. Taxonomy (GTDB): domain Bacteria; phylum Bacillota; class Clostridia; order Oscillospirales; family CAG-272; genus UMGS1865. The sequence continues at coordinate 255,092 of SVUK01000004.1, forward strand.
CATTCTTTTCTTTATTTGTAAAGATATTTTTTTCACAAATTCGGTTACATAAAAGAAATTTTTTCTGTCCATACTGAAAACAGGAAGTTTTCACCGAGAAAGGAGATTTTTATTTTGCAAACCCATTCGCAAAACGCTCGTTCTTTATCGTCCCATCGGCGCGGCAGACCAAGAAAAACGACTCTGTCTCCTGCCGTTTCCAAGGTAGGATATGATCCCAATCCCACAATCATTGACGATCCGCCCGAATGCGACGAAAGCGTCGCCCCTGCAAAACCGACGCAGCGAAGACCGAATCCAAATCGCCTGCCGCAAAGCGCACAATTCGGCGTTGGGGATATTCCGGAGAGTGAAGTAACGCCCAGCCGTGCACCGGAGATTTCAACTCCGTTACCTGATTTTTCCGATCCATCCTACGATGAAAATCCGAAAATGGAGCCGCATTTTCCCAAAGATATGGGCGGTGGGAAATTTGATATGGGCGGCGAAGATTTTGATATGGACGCTTCTGCGCTTCGCAACCGTATTCCGTATCTCACCAGACCGAACCCGTTTGATCCCACCGATTTTCGTTTGCCGTCACGTTCGGTAGCAGGCGGCGTTGATTCGCCTGTGCGCCGCCGTACGCCGCCCTTGCCCGAAGCGCCGGTTTTGCCGGGCGCGGTTCCGTTCCCGGTCGACGAGCGTGGCGCAAAACGTTTCGATTCCGAAAAAGAGGATCGTCCTTGTGAGAAAGGAAAGTGCAAATCCAAACGTGACCGATGCCATTCCTTGCCCGACGGCAAAGAATACTATCGTGACGGCGAACTTTGCGGCTGGCTTTCTGATCCCGAATACGGCAACGCGCCGATGGGGAATGACCGCGAACAATTTCATTGCATTTCCATCATCGGGCAGATCGAGGGGCATTCGCTCCTGCCCGAAGGGCAAAAGGCAACCAAATACGAGCATATCATCCCCACGCTGGTTTCTGTTGAGGAGGACGACCGCGTGGACGGGCTGTTGGTGATTTTGAACACGATGGGCGGCGATGTGGAAGCCGGGCTTGCCATTGCCGAGATGATTGCCTCAATGACCAAACCCACCGTCTCGCTGGTGTTGGGCGGCGGACATTCCATCGGCGTGCCTCTTGCAACGGCGGCTGACTATTCGCTCATTGTTCCCAGCGCGACCATGACGATTCACCCGGTGCGCGTGAGCGGTATGGTGATCGGCGTTCCGCAATCCTTCCGCTATATGAGCGAAATGCAGGATCGCATCACCAAATTCATCTGCTCCCATTCCAAGGCGAAGCCGGAGGTGATCCACGAGCTGATGATGCGCCCCGACCAGATTGCCACCGACTGCGGCTCGATTTTGGAGGGTGATGAAGCCGTGCGCTACGGCATCATCGACGAGGTTGGCGGTCTTGACCGCGCGCTGACCGTTCTGCGCGAGCTGTGCAAACAAAAGAAAAAATAGAATAAGAATTGTTATTATTCTAAAAAGCAAGGAGCGAAATGCTTCTTGCTTTTTGAATTTAGACGCTTTTATTTGATTTTGAAACAAATAACGGAAGAATCCACCGCACCACCGGCAAGAGCAAGGGGGCGAGAAGCAATCCGGCAACGCCGGCAAATTTCCAGCCGGCATAGCCTGCCGCAAGCGAGAGGAGCGGATGAACCCCCAGCGTTTTGCCGACAAGGTGCGGCTCGGCAATCTGGCGCGCGAGAGTTGCAACGAGGCAGAGAATGAGCAAGCCGAAGCCGAGAAAGTAGTTTTGTGTAAGCAATTCGAGGATCGCCCACGGGATGAGCACCGTTCCCGTGCCGAAAAAAGGGAGCAGATCCACAAGGGCAATCAGCAGTGCAGCTAAAAACGCGTATCGGGGATTCAAAATCCAAAAGCCGATCAGCAAAACGGCAAAGGAGATTAAAAAGAGGAGGAGGTAGGCGCTCACGAACTTTTGCAGAAATGCGCCTGCTTTTTCTTTTGGCGCATGGGATACGATGTTCTGCCATTTTGGAAACCGAATGGTCAGGTTTTTCCAAATCCGTTCTCCGTTTGCCGAAAAATACACACCCGAAAAGACGGTGACGACGGCGAACAGGATTACCGAGGGAATTCCCGAAGCAATTTTTGCGGCAATGCCCGGCAATTGTTCGGCGATTTCGCCGAAAAGACGTACGGCAAAATCGGTGAGCATGGTTTTGAGTTGGGCTCGGAAAAGTTCGCTTTCTTCGCCTGCCGGCAGACGAAGTGCGTCAATGGCATTGGAGAGGAGCGAGGTCGGAGAACCGAGATCGGCAAGCCATCCCGAAAGGAGAGCGCGGCCCTCGCGGATCAGCACGGCTAACGCAAATCCGCCGAGCAACAGAAAAAGGGCAAGAGAAATCAAAAACAGCAAAACGGTACAAAGCGTCTTTTTCCAGTGCAGAAAGTTTGCGATTTTTCCGGCAATCGGAGAGATAATTGATACCAGTACCGCAGAAAGCAGAAAGGGGAGTGCCGCCGAGAGCAGCGGCAATGCCAAAAAACGAAGCAACAAAAATAAGGCGCACAGGCAGACGCTCACCGCCGCCCAATAGGAAAAATCAATTTTTTTTTGCATTTTGTTTGCTCCTTTTTTGTTTTTTACAGGTCCCGTTTTATTCTATTTTCCATTTTGGGAAAATATCGTTTGTTTGGTTATAATAACTTGACAAATTGATTTTTTTTTGCTACAATAGTCGCAGTGAAAACAAGGAAGGAGCAGTCTTATTTATGGGACAGCAATCCAAAAAGAACTACGCGCAGCAGGCAAGAGAGCGGCGCGAACAAATGGAAAAAGAAAGACGGGAAAAGTCCCGTCGGCAAAACAGAATGTTTTGGGGCGTTGCCGGCGGTGTTCTGGCGGTGATTTTGATTGCGGTCGGTATTTTTTTGATCGTTCATCGCCCCCGGATAGCGCCGAAAGCCGACGAAATCGACCTTTCCCCGATCGAAGGTGATCTTTCTGAAACCTATACGCCGGTTGAAACGGCAACCGACCTCGTTCGTCTGACAGTCTCCTATACCGCGAAAGCGGGAGAAAAAGAGCAGGGCGATATTTATATCCGCCTTTTCCCCGACGTTGCGCCCGAAACGGTGGCAAATTTCAAATCGCTTGTGGGCAGTGGATTCTATAACGGAACGACCTTTCACCGCGTTTATCCCGGATTTATGATCCAGGGTGGCGCACCGAGCGGCGACGGTGATTCGGGCAGAAGTATCAAGGGCGAGTTCTCCAAAAACGGGTTTGAGAACAACCTTTCCCACTCGCGCGGCGTACTTTCGATGGCGCGCACGAACGATCCGAACAGCGCCACCAGCCAGTTCTTTATCGTGCACAGCGATTCGGCAAAATCCTCTTTGGACGGGAGTTACGCCTCTTTCGGCTATGTGGTTAGCGGTATGGATGTTGTGGACGCGATTACCGAGATTGAATTGAGTTTCAATGCCGGCGGTATTGACAACGTTGCGACCTCTCCGGTATATCCCGTCACGATTGAGTCGGCGGTATTTGTAGCAAAAAAATAAAGAAAGCGAGGATTTGAAATTATGCCAACAGCAGGAGGCGGCGGAGGTCACGGCGGCGGTTTTAGCGGAGGAGGCTTCAGCGGTGGAGGACATGGGGGCGGTTTTCACGGCGGACGCGGATTCCGCGGCGGCTCGTTCTTCTTTTTCGGACCGCGGTTCGGTCTTTTCGGATTGCTTTCCGGTCCGATTTTTGCGCTTGCCATGGTTTTGATTATGATGGTTGTTCTCGGCGGTATGCTGGTCAGTTCGATCGGTAACAAAAAGATTGCATATTCCTCCGATGTGGCGTTTGATTATGCGATGGAGCGCTACAATGAGGAGTTCAAAAAGGATTCCGTTGGGTATGAGGACAAGATTTTGCTTGTCTTCTTTACCAACGACGGCTATACCGAATACGATTATTATTCCATGAACGGCGACCACCTGACCAACGCGGCATACAGCCTGATGCGTGACGACCGCTCCTCGGCGCTGACCTATGCGCTGGAACGGAATATCAGCAGAACGGGATATAAAGATACGCTGGGGCGCAACCTTTCCTGCTTTGTGGACGATATGGCTGTCGAATTTTCGGGGATTTCTAATCCCTTTACCTGCGAGGAGGATCCGCATGTCAACGGTTCTTCCCAACTGGTCAACCGGAGCGGACTTGAAATTTCCGCCGAACTTGTGAACGTCTCCCTCAAAACATTTACCGAGCAGACCGGAATTCAGTTTGTAATCGTTGTGGATGACGCTGCCGCGGTATTCGGCTATGAGAGACCTACCGGACTGATTTTTGCCTTGATTTTCCTGCTCGTTTTTGCAACTGTAGTGATTGTTTCTATGGTTGGAATTGTTAAGAATTGGAAAAAGAGCAAGCAAAACAAAAACGGTCCCGGCAATCCCTCCGGGGGTTATACGACCGGCGCGCAGATGGATGCGGATCAAAAAAACAATGATTTTCCCAACGGGGATAACTGGTAAAATGCAACACAAAATGCCGGGAGCGCTGAAATCGCGTTCCCGGCATTTTGTGTTTTTTGTTAACCTTCCATTGGCAAAGCGTTAAAGTCCCATCGGCAAAGCGGTCACTGTTTCCAAATGGTCGGTATTCGGCATTTGGAGAATCTTTGCCGTGCCGTTATCATCGTATTCGGCAATCGTGATTGAGGCGTTGGGACCTCCGCGAATATTCCCAATTTCTGAAAAAGGCGCACCTGTCCAGCGGCAAACCATACTCCGCAGGGGCATGGAATGGCTGAACAGTGCAATACAGCCGCCTTGATTTTCCGCCGCAAGTCGATCCACGCAGGTTGTTACCCGATCGTAAAGCTCGCGCATGGTCTCTCCCCCCGGCAAACGCAACAGCGATCGGTCGCCCTGTAAATGTGCAAATTCTTCGGGATATCGTTCGGCAATCGTATCAAAGGAGAGCCCCTCCCATTCGCCGGCGCTGATCTCGCAGAGTCCTTGCTCGGGATGAATCTCCAAACCCAGCAGTTCTGCGGTTGGTTTTGCGGTATTCATTGCACGTGAGAGCGGACTTGCATAAATGCGCGTGATGGGATAGCGCGCAAGAACTTTTGCCGTGCTTTCCGCTTGTTTGATGCCGAGATCGGTCAGCTTTGCGTCGATCTGTCCGGCAAACCGGCGTTCAAGATTGCATTCGCTTTGTCCATGGCGGATAAAAATTACGGTGGTCATTTGGAAAAAGTGCTCCTTCGGATCGGATTTCTGATTCGATTATAGCACATTCTTTCGGATTTGTAAAGGGAAGACGTTTTATTCTTCGGACGGTTTCTCAAACATGGCGTTATAGCGCACGGCAATGGCGTTCCACGTTGCAAAGTCCACCTTTCCCGTTTCTTTTAGCTCGGGACAGCAGGATTGAAATATGCGGACGTTTTGCTCGGTGGCTTGGTCGTAAACTCCGGTCGGTTCGATCGGATATTCCTCCGGCAAAAACCTTTGCAGTTCTCCCAGCATCATTTGGAGCGCCGAAACGCAAAAGCCGGTACAGCCGGGCGAAAGGCAATAGCCCTTTGGCGTTGTTGGAAAAAGGGAGACTTTTTCCGGCAAGGCGTTTTCGGCAAGCGATTTCAGAAAGGCTCGGTAGAGCGTTTTCCAGGTTTCTCCGTTCGCCGTTCCGCTGACGGGTAACCCTGCCTTTTTTTGAAATTGCGAGAGGGATTGCCGGGTCAGAGGATCGAAAATTCCGTTGACAGGTGGCGGTGAAATATCGGGATCATGGTAGGAAAGCTGGCGAAGATAGGTTTGCAGGTTGCGAACGGCGTCGGCTTCGGTCTGATAATTCCGCATAGGTTCTCCTTTCTTACGCGCCGACTTCAAAGCCGGGGTACTGCCCCGGCCGCAGACGGTTGCCGAGGTACAGGGTATCGTAAAGCGCAGTCAGGGCGGACCAGGTTGCCGCTTCTGCGACGCCGGTTTGCGTCAATCCTTCCAACCGTTGGAAGGCAAGAACCGCTTCGCGCGTTTGTGTTCCGAAATATCCGGTTGGAGAAACGGAAGGAATTTCGGGATAGTAGGAAGCAACATAATTCAGGTATTCCTGCAGGGTTCGCACCGCTTCGGATTCGCTACCCAGCCGCAAAGGAACGCCCCCGTAGGGAAGGGTTTCCCCCTCGGTATAGGTATCGGGAATTGTGCGCGCAATTCCAAGGTAAGCATTATAAATTCGATACCAGGTTGCCGGTCCGACGATTCCGTCCGGGGCAAGACCAAAGGTGCGCTGAACGTCCTCTACGGCGGCTTTGGTTAAAGGTCCGAAATCCCCATCCGCCCGGAGTGAGGGAATGGTGTTGTAGTAGTTGGAAAGGTAGTTGATATAGTACTGCAGATTGTAAACCTCCACGCCTTTATCCCCCAGCTGAAGGGCGCTGGGCAGAATCGGAGCGACCTCTTCGGGTCGAATGCCTTCCGAGGAGATGTCGGTCAGCTTTTTGACGCTGTAATAGAGCGATTGAATGGCATACCACGTCGCGTTCCCGACGATGCCGTCCGGCGTGAGTCCGAATACCTCCTGAAACCGCTTGACCGCCGCCTCGGTATCGGTACTGAAAATGCCGTCGGTCAGCACGATTTTTGGAATGGAGGGAAAGTTGTTGGAAATGCGGTTGAGGCGCAGCTGCACGGTGCGGACGTTGTTGCCGAAACTGCCCAAACTCAAAGGGAAGAGCGGCGCGCTGACGGTGGAGCCGGCGACCGGCGTATTTTCCATAAAAACAATGTCGTTGCCGTAGTAATACCGCAGGATATCCTGCGGCGAAAGACCGTCCTTGGCAAGCGAAACGCTTCCCCATTGCGAAAGACCGTTGCAAGTGACCTGGATTCCGTCGCAAAACTGAGCAAACAGCGGTTCCACGCTGTTTTCGCGGCGAATATAAGTGGTGAAGACCTCGCCGACGATCTGTCGCACGTTTTCAAAAATACTTCTTCCGTTGACGTACGCCTGATCGTAAGCGGTGGAGTTTGTAATGTCAAAATCGTAGCCGCGCGAGCGGTAGTATTCTGTGTAAACACGGTTGAGCGCAAAAGAAACCTGCGCGATGATATTGGCGCGCAGGGCGGCGTCCGGCCAGGTGGGATAGAGTTCACTGGACGCTACGTTGGCAATATAGTGGATAAACGGAACCGTCACATTTTCGGCATTTGCCGACGGTGGTCCGAGATGGACGGTGATGTTTTCCGGAATGGTGGGCAGTGCCATGCCGTTATTCTCCTTCCTCGGTGATTTGATCTTTCTCGGTTTCAAAGTACTGCGACTCGGGCGGCGGTACCTCGCTTCCGTTTTCAGGCAGAGGGATTAAGACCACCGGCTGAATTACGGTGATTCCTTCGTAAACCGGGATTCCAACATGCGTTTGCTCGTAATAGCCGGGAAGCCGGACAATACACTGATAGAGCGCATAGGGACGAACCGATTCGGGACTGTTGGCATTGGAGCAGGGAGGAGAGGGCAGGCGAAGTTTCGGCGTATTTCCGTCGCTGTCGGTGGTCAGGGTGGCAATAAGAATTCCGTCTGCCACTCGTTCGGGCGGCGGATCCAGGGGTTCATAGGTCAAAACGTCCACAAGAGCGCCTTCCAGCGGAATGGCACCGCGCGCGGTGGATACCTGTACGACCAAAAAGCCGTAGCAATCCTCGGGAAAATCTTCCGGATTGAAAGGCAACGGGTTGTTATTCATATCGTTCAAATCTCCTTTCGCTTTTCGGGTTGCTAACATTCTATGCCGATTGAAAAGAAAAGTGAAAAAATTGCCTTTTTCCGTTGTTGACATTAAAAATGGGATATGATATAATATCGTTAGTTTGTTATATCAATGGACATCGATAGTATGCTATATTGTGAACATCAGTAGTCTGTTATATTAGCGGACAACGATTGTTTGCTATATTGTTGACTCGGAAGAAAGGAGGAGACGGGAATGGACGCGTTTCAGCTTAAAAGTGATTTTGTACCTACCGGAGACCAGCCTGCCGCGATTGAGTCTCTTTGCCGCGGATTGAACGAAGGGCAGAGGATGCAGACGCTTCTCGGCGTTACCGGTTCGGGCAAGACCTTTACCATGGCGAATGTGATTGCAAAGGTCAACCGTCCCACCATCATTTTGGAGCCGAACAAGACGCTTGCGGCGCAGGTTTGCTCCGAAATGCGCGAATTTTTCCCCGAAAACGCAGTCGAGTTTTTCGTTTCTTACTACGACTATTATCAACCGGAAGCCTATATCCCCGGCAAGGATATGTATATTGAAAAGGACGCCATGATCAACGAGGAGATCGACCGTTTGCGTCACAGCGCCACCAGCGCGTTATTTGAGCGCAGAGATGTGATTATTGTAGCGTCGGTTTCCTGCATCTATTCCTTGGGCGACCCTTCGGAATACAGCGGATTGGTGCTTGCCGTTCGCACGGGAATGCAGATGAGCCGCGATATTTTCATTCGCAAACTGGTGGCAAACAGCTACAACCGCAACGATTTTACGCTTGTGCGCGATTGTTTCCGTGTTAACGGTGACACGGTGGAAGTTGTTCCCTCCAACATGAACGACAGCGCGATTCGCGTGGAATTTTTCGGCGATGAAATTGACCGCATTTCGGAGATCAATATTGTTACGGGTGAGTTGAAACGGTTGCTCTCTTACGCCGCCATCTACCCGGCAACGCATTATGCCGTTTCCGCCGAAAAGCAGGAGGTTGCGCTTGCCGAGATTGAGCGAGAGATGGAAGAACGGGTGAAATATTTTGAATCGGAGCACAAGCTGATCGAGGCGCAGCGCATTCGCGAGCGGGTGAAATACGATTTGGAAATGCTGCGCGAGGTAGGGTTCTGCTCAGGCGTGGAAAACTATTCCCGTATTCTTTCGGGGCGTCCGGCGGGATCCACTCCGTTTACGCTTTTGGATTATTTCCCGGACGATTACGTGATGTTCATCGACGAATCGCACGTCACGATTCCGCAGGTGCGCGGTATGAGCGGCGGCGACACCGCGCGCAAGAAAAATTTGGTGGATTACGGTTTCCGTTTGCCGTCTGCCTACGACAACCGTCCGCTCTATTTTCACGAGTTTGAGGAGAGTATTCATCAGGCAATTTTCGTCAGCGCAACGCCGGGGGACTACGAGGAGGAACACGCCGAGCAGGTGGTGGAGCAGATTATTCGCCCCACGGGGCTTCCCGATCCCGAAATTGAAGTTCGCCCCATCGAAGGGCAGGTGGACGACCTGTTGGGCGAGATCCGCCTGCGCGCCGAAAAAGGCGAGCGCGTGTTGGTTACAACCCTGACCAAGAAGATGGCGGAGGAGCTGACCGATTATTTTGAAAAAAACGGTGTTCGCGTCCGTTATATTCACTATAATGTGGAGACCATTGAGCGCATGGAGATCATTCGCGATCTGCGCCTCGGGGTATTTGACGTTTTGGTGGGTATCAATCTTTTGCGCGAAGGATTGGATATTCCCGAAGTTTCGCTCGTTGCGATTCTTGACGCTGACAAAGAGGGATTTTTGCGCGCGGAGAGATCCTTGATTCAAACGATCGGACGCGCCGCACGGAATGCCGGGGGAAAGGTGATTATGTACGCCGATACCGTTACGCGCTCCATGAAAGGGGCTATTGCCGAGACGAATCGTCGCCGCGCCATTCAGCTGGCGTATAACAAAGAGCATGGGATTGTTCCCAAGACGATTATCAAGGGTGTGCGCGATATCATTGAAATCGGCACCAAGGAAGAACACGCGGCAAGGCGCGGCGAGAAGGGTAAGCCATCCCGTAAATTGACCGCAACCGAGCGCGAAAAACTGGTTGAGAGTATGACCCGTGAAATGAAGTCCGCCGCCGCTAAGCTGGAGTTTGAACAGGCGGCATATCTGCGTGACCGTATTCGCAAGATCCGCGAAGGAAAGGTCGATTTTTAAGTCTGTTTATTGATTTTTTTATCAGGAGCAAAACCGAAATGCCGAAAATGATTCAGATCCGCGGTGCGCGCGTTCACAATTTAAAAAATATCAATTTGGACATTCCGCGCGACAAATTTGTTGTGTTGACCGGGCTTTCCGGCTCGGGAAAGTCCTCGCTTGCGTTTGACACCGTCTATGCCGAGGGGCATCGTCGCTTTGTGGAGTCGCTTTCCTCCTATGCCCGTATGTTTTTGGGGCAATTGGACAAGCCGGACGTGGATTCCATTGAGGGACTTTCCCCTGCCATTGCCATTGATCAAAAGACCACCTCCAAAAATCCGCGTTCCACCGTGGGTACGGTAACCGAGATTTACGATTACCTCCGTTTGCTTTACGCGCGTATCGGGATTCCGCACTGCCCGGTTTGCGGCAAGGAGATCCGCCAGCAGACCACCGATCAGATCATCGATCGGATTCTCGCTTTGCCGGAAGGAACCCGTTTTGTTATACTTGCGCCAATCGTCCGCTCGCAGAAGGGGATGCACGAAAAGGTGTTTGCCGACGCGAAAAAGCGCGGTTATGTGCGCGTTCGGGTGGACGGAAATCTTTACGATCTTTCCGAGACCATTGAACTGGATAAAAACAAAAAGCACAACATTGAGATTGTGGTCGACCGTCTCGTTTTGCGCGAGGGAATGGAATCCCGTCTTGCCGATTCGGTGGAAAATGCTCTTGCGGTTGCCGACGGTCATCTGATCGTTCAAACCGCGCCCCGAGAAGGGGAGGGGGAGGCGCAGGAGCTGGAATTTTCACAATCTTACGCCTGCGAAGAACACGGCATTTCCTTTGGTGAATTGGAGCCGCGGATGTTTTCTTTCAACAATCCGATCGGCGCTTGTCCGCATTGCTCCGGCTTGGGCGAAATGCAACGCATTGCCGTGAACCGTTTGATTCCCAACAAAAAGCTCTCCCTGCGCGGCGGAGCCATTGCCGTTAATGGGTTCAAAACGCTGGAAGAAGAAAGCTGGAACGGTCCCTTATTCGCCGCCGTCGGAGAACGGCACGGGTTTTCACTGGATACCCCGGTTGACGATTTTACCCCCGAACAATACGATCTTTTGATGTATGGAACAGGTGATGAAACCTATTCGATCGACCGCTGGTTTGGGCGCGAAGAGCATCATCAGAAGACGAAATTCGAGGGGCTGGTTGCCATGATCGAAAATCGTGTGAAAATGTATGGAAACGATTATTACGATCAGTTCATTGAGGCTGCTCCATGTCCGGAATGCGGCGGACGCCGGCTCTCCCCGACGATGCTTGCCGTTACGGTTGGAGGATTGAACATTTACGAATTCTGCGCGCTCTCGGTGGAGAAATCGCTGGAATTTTTGAATCAACTGGAATTGACGCAGTCGGAGCAGAAGATTGCTTCCGAAATCCTCAAAGAGATTCGCGCGCGGCTGTCTTTCCTTGTCAGCGTTGGCTTGAATTATCTTGCGCTTGCAAACAAATCGGGTACGCTCTCGGGCGGTGAAGCACAGCGCATTCGTCTTGCAACGCAGATCGGTTCGTCGCTGGTCGGCGTGCTGTATATTCTCGACGAGCCGAGCATCGGTCTTCACCAGCGCGACAACTCCAAACTGATTGCAACGCTTTGCCGTTTGTGCGATCTCGGTAACACTGTGATTGTAGTGGAGCACGATGAGGAGACAATGGAAAGCGCCGATTATCTGATTGATATCGGACCGGGCGCCGGTATTCACGGCGGTGAGGTCGTCTTTGCCGGGACGCCGCAGGAGATGATGCAGTGCGAAAAATCCATTACAGGGCTGTATCTTTCCGGCAAAAAAAGAATTCCGGTGCCCCAAAAGCGGCGGCAGGGGAACGGCGAATTCCTCTCGGTGCGCGGCGCCGCGCAGAACAACCTCAAAAAGCTGGATGTGGATATTCCGCTGGGTTGTTTCGTCTGTGTGACCGGCGTTTCGGGCTCGGGCAAATCTTCACTGATCAACGAGATTGTCTATCCCGTTCTTGCTGAGCGGCTCAATCGCGCCGTGACCTATGCCGGCAAATATGACGAGATCACCGGCGTTGAAAATTTGGACAAGGTGATTTGCATTGACCAGGACCCCATTGGGCGCACGCCGCGCTCCAATCCGGCAACCTATACCGGCGTGTTCAACGACATTCGCGATCTGTTTGCAAAAACCAAGGACGCCAAAGCCAAGGGATTTACCCCGGGGCGGTTCTCCTTCAATGTCAAGGGTGGTCGATGCGAAGCCTGCGAGGGCGACGGCGTGAAAAAGATTGAAATGCACTTTTTGCCCGACGTTTACGTGACCTGCGACGTTTGCAAAGGGAAACGCTACAACCGTGATACGCTGGACGTGCACTACAAGGGCAAAAACATTTTTGACGTGCTGGATATGACGGTGGAGGAGGGCGTTACCTTCTTTGACGGGATTCCGGCAATTTCGCGCAAACTGCAAACGCTCTACGACGTTGGGTTGGGGTATATCAAGATCGGGCAACCGGCAACCACCCTTTCGGGCGGTGAGGCGCAACGCGTCAAGCTGGCGACCGAGCTTGCACGGCGCGATACAGGAAAAACGATGTATATTTTGGACGAGCCGACTACCGGACTGCACACCGCCGATGTGGAAAAGCTTTTGGAAATTTTGCAGCGGCTTTGCGACGCAGGCAACTCGGTATTGGTCATCGAACATAATCTGGACGTGATTAAGTCTGCTGATCATATCATCGACCTTGGTCCCGAAGGCGGCGAGGGCGGCGGCACGCTGATTGCCCAAGGAACGCCGGAACAGGTTGCAGAAAACGAACGTTCATATACCGGTCAATATCTGAAAAAATGGTTTGCAAAATCCAAAAACAAACCGGAATAAAAAAGAAAAGCGATCCCCGATCTTTTTTCGGGGTCGCTTTTCTTTTTTTACTTGGTTTTTAGTCAACTTTTAGTCAACTTTTCGTTGGCTTTTAGCTAACTTTTCGTCAGCTTTTCGTCCTTTTTTGAAATATCGGCGCCGACATCGGTTAGCTTTTTCAAAAAATCAGGGTAGCCGCGTTCGATATGGTGTATTTCACCGAGTTCCGTTTCACCTTCGGCGCAAAGTCCGGCAATCAGCAGGGCGGCGCCGCCGCGCAGATCGGTTGCGCGAACACATGCTCCTTGTAGGCGGTCGCCGCCCGGGAAATCGGCAAAATCGTCGGCGAGCAGAACGGTTCCGCCCATGCGGCAAAGTTCCGCGGTATACTGAAAGCGGCTCTTCCAAACGCGCTCGTAAATACGTCCGCCGCCGCGTGAAAGGCAGAGAAGCGGTGCAAACTGCGGTTGCAAATCGGTGGGAAATCCCGGGTATGGTGCCGTTTCCAGCACGGTTCCGTAAAGGTTGCCGGAGCGTTCCACGGTCAAGTGTTTCTCGGAAACGACAATTTCCGCTCCCATTTTCCGCAAGGGGGAAACTACTGCGCCGAGATGATCGGGGCAAAGGTTGGAAAGCCGCAGTTTTCCGCCCGTGGCGCAAGCGGCGCAAAGGTAGGTCCCGGCTTCGATCATATCCGGCACGACGCGATAACGCGTTCCATGGAGCTTGGAAACGCCGCGAATGGTAACGCATGGACTTCCTGCTCCGGAAATCTCCGCGCCGCAGGCATTCAAGAAATTTGCAAGATCGACAATGTGCGGTTCACGCGCCGCGTTTGCAATTACGGTCGTTCCTTCGGCAAGTGCGGCGGCAAGAATACCGTTTACCGTTGCTCCCACCGATGGAAAATCCAAACGGACGGTTGCGCTGTGCAGTCCTCTCGGCGCGGTGGTACGAAGAATTCCGTTTTCACATTCGATCGTTGCTCCCATCGATTCCAAAAGCCGAAAATGTTGGTCGAGCGGACGTGTCCCAAAATTACAGCCGCCGGGAATGCCGGTTGCAATTCTTCCGAACCGCCCCAATCCGGCGCCGAGCAGATAGGAGGAACCGCGCAGTGTGGAGGTCAGCGAGAGGGGGACGGCATCCGGATCGACATTTTTTGTTTGGATGCGGATTGCGTTTGGAGAAAGCCGTTTTGTTTCCGCTCCCATTTTACAAAGGATTTGCAGGGTTGTTTCAATATCGGTAACCGGGGGCAAATCTTCCAGTGTGACCTCGTCGCGCACCAAAATGAGCGCAAACAGGATGGGCAGGGCGGCGTTTTTCATTCCGTCCACCCGAATTTCACCGCGCAAAGGTCTGCCTCCCCGGATCAAAAGATACGGAGTCATGGCAAAAGAAATCCTTTCCCGATCCTTATGCCCCAAAGAATGGAAATGACCGTTTTTTACGCTCTGTTAAGCGCGAAAAACGGTCATTTTCTTTCTTTTTTCCTTTTTTTCGAGGCGAAGGACCGAAGTTCTTTCACCACAAGTATATGAATCATTGAATGGAAAGGTGCATTCAGGAGGCAGGCAAACGATTGCGGAAGAAAGCGACGGCAAGGTCTACGACCAAATCGTAACTGCGCGTGCCTGCCTCTGCTCCCTGCGAATGCAGATAGATATCGTTCACTTTTTCGCTTGTCGAGGCGATCACGTTGTCGCGGTAACGTTCAAAAAAGGCGGCGTAGGCGCGTTCCTCGTTTTGCACACGGTAGTCCAACCGGTTCCAAACGTCTTTCCAAAGCTCGTAATCGGCGGAGTACAGCGCGTTGGAAACGTACTCGTAAAGATTGAGATACCCACTGTATTGCAGATAGGCATCGTCCGAGCAATAACAGACCAAAAAGGCGATAAAGTTGGCTTCGTCCTCTCGCGCAACGCCGCGCTGATGGGCAAGCTCATGCGCCGCTGTGAAGGGAATGCCGTAGTCGGGAAAATCGACATTGATATTCGCCTCTCCTGTAAAAAAGGTGTAAATGCCTGTGATGTGCGCATAAGAGAACAGGTTGCTTATCAGAATTGGTTTGACACGGCTGTAAAAATGATTCGGAAAGGATTTATCAAGGGTATATTGATCGTATGCTGCCATTAGTTTTTCGTTCATTTCGGCAATTGTATAGGGCAGAATGGTCGATCCGGAATCCAGCGCGTCAAATTCAGGGGCAAGGGCGTTGATCTTCTCGGAAAGGAGCAGAGCGGTTTGATAGAGCTCCTCCGTTGAAACGGGTGTGCGCTCCAAGCCGAGTTTTCGATCGAGTGTTGTTCCGTAATATCCGGGGGCAAAGCAAAGAACGAACAGAATTGCAATCAAACAAACCCCTGCAACCAAGCGCCCGAAAAAGACGCGCATTGCCGCGGTGCTTTGGGAATGGACGCAGATGATGCGCCAAACCACGATTCCGAGAAAAACTGGACTGAACAAGAGAAGCAGTTCGGCAAACGAGAAGGGAAGCCAGGCGGTCAGATAAGAGAGCACCTGTCTGCCGAAATTGCTGATCCGGCGATTAAACCAGTCGGCAAATGCAGGAATGCGGACAAACAGAAAGTAAAGGAGGAGGCATATTCCGGCAAGTGCATAAAGCACTTTACAGAAAACCGAAATTTTCGGTTGTTTGTTTTTCGGTTCCATCATTCTCTCCTTTCTGCTTTTTTATATGTTCAGAGACGTTAAAACAAATCATTCGGAAGTTCAAAATTCGGAAAAAGGGAAGCAAGCAGAGTTGCAAAATCGGTCGGCGGCGGTGCAATCATCGTGAAAAACTTGCCGGTTGTCGGATGCGGAAAGGTCAACGAATATGCGTGAAGCGCCTGCCGGGGGATGCGGTTGTCGGGAGTCCCGTAAAGATCGTCCGAAAGAATCGGGCAACCGAGCGAGGCGAAATGAACGCGGAGCTGGTGCGTTCTTCCGGTCAGCGGCCGTGCGGCGACCAGAGAACAGCCCCCTGCGCGAGCCAAAACGCGATATTCGGTTACAGCCGGCTCGGCATCGGGGGTTTCGGGGGTACAAACCTCCCGAACAATGATGCTTTCTTCGGTGCGGTGGAGCGGTTTTTCAATTCTGCCCGAATCCGGCAGATGGTCGCCTTGCAGAACGGCAAGGTAGATTTTGCGAATCTTTCCGGCTTGCATGGCGGAAGTCAACCGCCCGGCGGCGAGTTTGTTCCGCGCAATCAGCAAAAGACCGCTGGTGTCTCGATCCAGCCGGTTGACCGGCCGAAAAACAAACGGAATGCCCATTTCGCGGTAGCGAAAGGCAAGCGCGTTGGCAACGGTGTCGCGGTAGTGGTCATGCGAAGGATGGGTAGGCATTTTTGCCGGTTTGTTGGGGAGAACAATGTCCGAATCCTCATACAGGATCGGCAATTCCAGTTCGATCGGTTCCAAACGCGCTTGCGCGGTATTGTCGCAGATGGCAAGCGATAGGTGGTCTCCCGGTTGCAGAACGCGGCGAACGGTGACGCGCTCGCCGTTCACAAGGATTCCGTCCTCTCGATATTTCAGATATTTAATCATTTTGGAGGAAAGCGAAAGGCGCAATTTCAAAAAAATGCCAACTGGTTTTCCGGCGTCTGTCCCGGAAATGTGGAATTCCATGCACATTCCTCCTCAAAAAGACGATATTCCTATTATATCATTCGATTTGCCCGTTTACAAGAGCTGAGGGGGCATTTTTGAAAAAAGACTTGCACAAAATCAAAAAATGTGCTACACTATCCTGTGAAAAAAAGAAGAGAGAGGGAGAATCGGAAAATGAAGCGGATTTGGTTGGTGTTGGTTTGTTTTTGTCTGCTGTTTACCGCCTGCGGCGAAAAGCAGGAGAATACCGGAGAACCGGAAACGTTACCGCCTCTTCCGGAACCGATTCCGCAAACCGAACTTTTCCCCGATGAAACCGACTATGCCGCCATGCTTTCCGCGGTGTTTGACGATGTGGAGGACGCACCGCTGACAGATTTTGCCTTTGAAGTGCAGGGAAAAACCGCAACTTTGACCGCTTATCTCGGAACTGCCGAGGCTGTTCGTGTTCCCGAACGGGTAGGCGATGCGGTAATCACCCGAATTGCCGACGGCGTTTTTGCAAATCGCTCCGATTTAAAAATCCTCATTCTGCCGGAAACAATTGCCGAATACGGAAATGATCTTTTGAAAGACACTGCACTGACCGCGCTGTGCGCGCCCTACCCCCAAACGCTCGATTATCTTGGTTCTCTTTGGGGAATTGCGGAATCGATCGGCAATCGTGCGCCGATAATTAAGTCTTTACAATACCTCAAATTGCTTGCTCCGCAAACCGAAACCGAACCTTTCCGTCTTCCGGCAAATAGTTTGTCCGATTGCTTGGGTTTAATTGCTTTGGAGCTGCCCGAAGGGAGCGAGCTTGGTGGTTCTGCGCTCGCAAACTGCGAGAAATTGGCATATTTGAACGCAGAAACGCTGACAAGCGTTGGCGAAAAGGCGTTGGACGGCTGTGTTTCTTTGCAAGAGCTGAAATTTAGCGGCAGTCTTACCAAAATGGGATTTGCCGCTTTGCGCGGTTGCCGGAGTTTGATGAAATTGGAACTTCCGTTCATCGGCTCATCGGCAGAAAAACAAACGGGTATGCCCTCCGAACGCACCGATTTTCTCGGTTTTGTTTTCGGCGCTGTAAAACCGGCATTTGCAAAAGGATTTTATCCGCCGTTTTTGCAAAAGGTTACGATTTTGGAAGGATGCGATGAATTGCCCGACTTTGCGCTTTACGAGTGCGTTTCTTTAACCGCGCTTTCTTTGCCGTATTCTTTAAAACGAATCGGCGGACGGGCGCTTGCCGGATGTACTTCGCTCAAAGTGCTCTCTTTGCCCGAAGGTTGCGCCGAGATCGGAGACGCCGCCTGTGCCGGATGCACGGCTTTGATTACTGTTTATAATTTGCGCGAACAAATTAAAATCGGGCAGAATGCCTTTTTGAATTGCCCGTTGAAGTGAAAAAGCATTAAAAAAAAGAGCGGCGAACCGACCGGTTCGCCGCTCTTTTCCTTTCTAAAATGACAAATACTTTATTTGCGGATAATGGTTACGCCTGCCGGTGCAATGCCGGTGCTGGCATAAACGATCTCGTTGATCTGTGCGATTTGGGAAGGCTGTAAATTTTCTGCTTTGACGATGATGCTGACGCTGTCTCCGTTGAGAACGGCAACGCACTGCTCAAATCCTTTTGCGGTGATCAGCGATTCCATATCTGCCTCTTTGCGGATTTCATCGGCAATGGTGGCAATTCCGGTGAGCGCTTCGTTTTTGGTTGTTTCGGCGGCTTCGGCGTTGTCAACTACCGATTGCAGAACTTCCAGCGCTTCGTCGCGAGCGCGTTGGCGGCTGACCTGCGTTGCCGAAAAATAGGCGTCGGTAGTTGCCTTTTCGGTTTGCTCGTTGCTCTTGGACTGGTCGTTCCCTTGGGATTGGTCGGTCGTTTGTGCGTCGTATTTTTGGTAGCCGTTCGTTTTCTTGTTTCCGTTGGCGAAAAGCAACCAGTTGAGAAGCACCGCAACGGCAATCAGCAGTACCGATGCGGTGATGATTGCGTTTCTGCGCCCGAACTTTGCCATCATTCGGCGGAACTTGCCCGGTTTTTTCTCCTGCTTTACAACCTCTTCGGTTGTACTTAATTCGGTCATTTTTTCTTTCATGGGGAATTCCTCCTGTTTCAAAATTCCATTTTGGATTTGTTACACTATATGAACGGCTTTCGGCAAATATGCCGCCGAGAAACAAAATTTGATCGGATTTATCCGGCTTCCGCAATGCTGATGCGATTGGTTGGCACGCGAAATGCCGAAGAGAGCAGGGCGGTCAGCGTTCCTCGAACGGCGGAATCGCCTCCGCCGCGGCAAACAACGCCGATTCCGCTGACCTCCGGAGGATTTTGCGCAACGATCAGCGCTTTTGCCGATGAGCCGCTCCCAATCGTTGCATAAACGGTGACGCCGTTTCTTATTTCGGTGGCGTAAACCGTTTCAAACCCTCCCGAAAGTGTTACCGAAACGCGCACTTCGCTGACACCGTCGACTGCCGCGCAAAGATCGGCAATGCGCCGCTCGAGATCCGCTCGGTAACATTCAAGTTCTTCCCTTTGCGAAAGTGTGGTTTCTTGATCGGTTTGCGGTTGTTTCGTAAACCAGCCGCTTCCGAGCAGCAACAAGAAAATGCCTACCCCGGCGCCGAGCAATATGAAAATCAGTTTCTTTTTCCCGGGTTTCGCCGGGTCTTTTTTTCCCGTCGTTTCCGTTTCTTTCATCCGTTTTCCCTCCTTTTTTAATAGATCGCCGAACTGCAGGGGCAACCCAAAAGATCGGAAACATAGGTTTCCAGCTCGTGTGGATTTTTCCATTTCGCGCTTCCCGAAAGGATCAGGGTAACAGACTCGGGTTTGACTTCTTCGTCCGCTTCCGCCCAGGTTACCGCACAGCGAATTTCCCCCTGCGCAATTCCGAATTTTTGCTCCAAATGCGTTGTTAAAGCGCGCGCAAAATAAACGCGCGAAGCGCTGTCCAGCGCCGTTTTCGCCTGCTCTTGAAAGTCGGATTGCCGTTCGGTTTCGGGGGCGAGCGAAGGAAGATCTTTCAGCTTTGCAATCAACCCCGGCAGCGGTGCGGCAATGACACAAACCAAAACGAAAATGGTGAGCAATCGCAGCGTTTTTCCCAAACTTGCGGAATTTCCGCTCGGAGCCAAAACGCCGATCAGGGCGGCGAGCAATGCCGCGCCCAACAGCGAAAGAAAATACGCATTCATATGCCTCCCTCCTTTCAAACTGCCGCTCCGCAATGCACTAAAAGCACGCAGGAGAGCAGAAGAACCGAGGCGCAAATGCTGGCGGCGGCAAGCAGATATCCGCAAAGGGAGGCGATTTCCTCTAAAAGCTTTTTTTCGGTATCGCATCCGAACAAATCGGCAATTCCTGCCGAGACCTGCCAACACAAACTTTGGATCCAAAGTTTGAGCAAAATGGGGACGAGCGAAAAGAGAATCAGCAGGACCGTGCAAATACCGAGCGTTCCGCGCAGGTAGGAAACCCCGGCGCTTACCGTTCGCAACAGCTCCGAAACCGAGCCGCCCACTACCGGAACCATGTTCCCAACGGCAAATTTTGCGCCGCGCATGGCAAGGCTATCGTTTTTTGCGGCAAGCAGCGTTTGAAATCCAAGCATGGCGAGCAGAATGGTCATCAGTCCGGCAAGAAAGATGGTATAATGCTTTTTCAAAGACCCGATCAGCGAGCCGAACCGTAAGTTTCCGTCCAGTGCGCCGATTACGGCAAACGCCATACAGAAGCCGCAAAAAGGAAGAATGCTGTTGCCGACCGTTTCTTCCAAAATCGTCAAATAAACGGAAAGTCCGGCGGAAGACGCGCTCGCGGCGGTCACGTTTCCGCCGATTGCCCAAAGTGCGCCCGAAAGCGGAATGAATGCGGCGGTCAATTTGTTCAATCGGTCGAAATAGGCGACGACCGATTCCACCATTCCGTAACTCTCCGCAAAAATTGCCGACAAAAGTGCCAGCGAGGAAGCAAAGGAAAAAGCTTTCCCGAGCGCTTCGCTTTTTAGCGAAGCGCGAATTGCCGAGAAGATTGCGCTTAACAAAATCAATCCCACCACTGTGCAAAACAGAGGAAGATAGTTTCCGATCAATTCGCCCAGCAAGGTGCCGATCAGCGAGGAAAGATTGGAAAAACCGCTCATCTCCTGCAAGCTTTCGGCAATTTCCCCGGTATCTTCCGAAAACAATCCCGGCGGAAGCAGTTCGGCAACGTCCTCTGGAATTGCCGAAAGGAAGTCGCGAAACTCGTCCGGCGGCGTTTCTGTGGGATCCTTTTCTTCGGCAAATACGCAGAGCGAAAAAAGAATGCCGACAAGGAAAAGCAAAAGAAAGAACGCGCAAATCCGCCGCGTTATCCTCCTATGGCGAACAGTGCTTTGGCTGTTGAAAAAATCTCCCCCATCAGGGGAAGGCACAAAATGAGAATCTCCATCTTTCCGGCAAGCTCCACCCCGTTCCCAATCCCACTTTCGCCGGCATCCCGGCAAATATCCGCGCAAATCTGCGTCAGAACGGCGATGCCCAGCGCTTTGAGAAGAAAGCCTGCATAGTTGGAAAGTCCGGTTGTTTCGGTCAGCTGTTTCAGGTATGCTGTTAGGGGTGACGCCATTGTAAGAATTGTTCCGGCAAAGAGAATGGTTGCCGCCAGCCGGACAAGCGGCAAAAAATCTGCGTTCCATTTTTTGATGACAACGGCGACAGAGACCGCCGCAACTCCGAAAAGACATAGTTTTGCGCTGTCCATTCCGCGGTCTCATCCCATTCCGAAAACTGAAGTTACAAGATCAAAAAGATCGCGGATCTGACTGATCAGGAGCATAAGAACAACTAAAATGCCGGCAATCGTTACGAACATTGCTTGCTCATCTCTGCCGGTTTTGGAAAGAATTTGTGTTGCAACGGCAACGAGAATTCCGACGCCGGCAATCTTTACAATCAATGAAATATCCATTTTCTTCCGCCTTCCTTGTTTTTTCTTTCTTACCAAAGTAAAATTGAAATCAGAATTGCCGCCCCCATGCAAACGGCAAAAATAACGCGCGATTTTGCCGTGAATTCCTCCATACGCTTTTCGCGAAGCCGTCCCAATTCGCCGGCGTAATAATCGCTTCGCCGCAAAAGCTCGGCGCGCGTTTCGTAGTGAAACTCTCGGACGAACGAGGAGAGAAGCCGTTTTGCTTCGGCATCCAAATAAATTTGCGAGGCATGGTAAATCGTTGTCAGGTCAGGGGTTGGATGCCGGCAAAAACAGGATTCGAACAAAGCGTGATCCGCTCGTTCCAAAATTTGCGGCAGGGGTAACGGATAGCAGTCGACTTGTGCGCGGATATATCGGATCAAATCAATCCAGCCTGCCAAAACGGCAATCTTTCGTTTTTCAAAACGAACGCTGAAGGAAACCGCCGATGCGCCTGCGCCGAGAATCAGGATTACGCCGAAGAGTTTAAGGATCGTCATTTGCATTCTCCCATGGCCGAATGGTATAATCAAACCCTCCGAAAGGATTTCGGGAGAGTTTTACATAGTTGGCAAAGACTTTTGCACGGTGCAAAAGTTTTATTGAGGGGCGTCGCAAAAGCTCCGAAAAGGATCGCGCATGCGCCGAGGCAAGAATGGGTACGCCGCGGTTTGCCGCCGAGAGGATTGCGCGCGCTTCCACATCGGTTCCGATCTCATCGCAAAGGATCAGCTCGGCGCCCAATGTTCGCACGGCAATATCAATGCCGATCTCGTGTGGGTAGCCGACGAGAATATCCAACGATAGATTTTCCCCTTCCAGCGTTTCCGAAAATTCGGCACGCGTATCCACGATCACGGTACGTAACCCGTTTGGCAGCTCCGAAGCTTCCTTTGCCGCCGCACGCAGGCAGGTTGTTTTTCCCGCGCCGGGGGGAGAAAAAATCAAAGCGCCTCCCACTCCTTTTGATTCGCGTAAGACGTTTACAATCGGGGTTGCCGAAACGCGGTGTATATGCGGCAGTCGAATGATCAGTCCGCGAACGTTTCCAACGCCGATTAAATGGTCTCCCTCCATTGTGGCGCATCCGCAAACGCCAACGCGAACGCCCCCGGGCAGGGAAATATAGCCGTTGCAGATACGGCTTTGATACGCATAAAGCGAACCTTCGCACATGGAGGAAAGAAGATCTGCAATCTCTTCTTCCGAAAGGGAGACGTTTGTGCCGTAGTTTTTTCCGCCGAAGGTCACGGTGGCGATTCGGTCGGCGTGCAGACGGATTTCTTCCGCCTGTCCGGCGCCGCAGGCATTGATTGCTTCCACCAGTCGATCGGGAAAAAGATTGATCAGCGTTTCCGTTAAAAGTTGCTTTTTTTGCTTTCTTTCTATGATTTGCACCATCCACTCCCCCTTTGTCCGATTCTATGCGGACAGGCAGGAGAATAGAACTTTTTTTCTTTTTGCCGCATAGGATACAGTATGAAGATTTTAAAAAGTTTGCAACTTTTGCATCTGAAAAGGGGGAAATGCGAATGAAAAGCAACGAAAAAAGAACGGTTTGTACCGTTCGTTCTACCGGGGAAGATTCCTATTTTGCGGCTTCCAACAGTGCGCACGGGTTCCGCAGTTATTATCCCGCCTGCTTTGACGCGGCAAGGATCGGTCGGCTTTATGCCGTGAAGGGCGGTCCGGGAACCGGAAAAAGCCGTTTTTTGCGCGACGTGGCAGAAAAGGGAAAAGGATGCGGTTGGCATTCCGAATTGATCTACTGTTCCAGCGACCCCGATTCTTTAGACGGTGTGGTTTTGACAAAACCGGGAGAGGAAGGTATTGCGCTTTTGGACGCGACTGCGCCCCACGTTTACGAGCCGAACCGCCCGGGCTATCGGGAGGAAATCATTAACCTCGGTTCGTTTTGGAATGCAGAACTTTTGCGCGCAAAAGGAGCGGAGATTGCCGAGCGAAATCGCCGTAAACAGGAGGCTTACCGAATGGCATACCGCTATCTTGCCGGATATGGGGAGATGACGGCGACGAGAGATGAACTGGTTGAACCCTTCCTTCGAAAAAAAGCGATTCGTGCTTTTGCTGAAAAATGGATGCGTCAGATTCCCGAAGAAACAGAATTTGAAGAACAAATTGCTCTTGCGCGTTCCATTGGAATGCGCGGAATGATCACGCTGGACACCTATTATGCGAATGCAAAAACAGCGTATTATGTTGAGGATTGCCGAGGCAGTGCGGCTGTTTTCTTGGAAAATCTTTATGAAATTGCAAAACGAAAAAATCTTTCGGTGCGCGTTTCGTATGATCCGATTCTGCCGGAGAAGATTGACGGATTGTTCTTTAAAGAAAGCGGTATCGCTTTTCTTGCCTTTGAAGGCGGAGAGAAGAAAAAGAGACGTAAAATCAGTATGCGGCGGTTTGTGGAGACCGGATTGATGCATTCCTGCCGCAAAGAGATCAATTTTGCCGAGCGGATGCGCCGCGCGATGCTGCAAGGAGCGGTCGGCTGTTTTTCGCGCGTCAGCGAAGCGCATTTTTCGGTGGAGGAGATTTATATCCGCGCCATGGATTTCGGTGCAAAAGAATCCTTTACCGGTTCTTTCTGCTCGTCTCTTTTCAAAGCATAAAAAAAGTGCGGCGTACCGTTTTTTGGTACGCCGCACTTTTTATTTTCGCTTTATTTTATCCTGCTTTATTTTATCCTGCTTTATTTTATCCTGCTTTATTTTATCCTGCTTTATTTTATCCTGCTTTATTTTATCCTGCTTTATTTTATCCTGCTTTATTTTATCCTGCTTTATTTTATCCTGCTTTATTTTATCCTGTGTTATTTTATTCTGCAGGTTGCAGATTCAGTTTTTCAACGATTTTTTGTACTGCCGCTTCGAGATAGTCGTTTTCCATCAGCTCGATCATTCCGCGGTCAACCAATGCCGAAAGTTTGGGATCCATCGGAATGCGCGCGAGCAGATCGTATCCGAATTTTTCTGCAATTTCTTCAATATGGCTTTCGCCGAACACTTTAATTTCTTTACCGCAATCGGGGCATTTGACAAAAGAGAGGTTTTCCACAAGCCCCAATACGGGAATGTTCATCATTTGCGCCATGTTTGCCGCCTTACTGACGATCATGGAGACAAGATCCTGCGGACTGGAAACGATGACAATACCGTCGACCGGCATAGTTTGGAAGACGGTCAGCGGAACGTCTCCGGTTCCGGGAGGGCAGTCTACCAAAAGCACGTCCACGTCCCAAATGGTTTCCTGCCAAAATTGCTGAACGGTTCCGGCAATCAGCGAGCCGCGCCAAACGACCGGTTTCGTTTCGTCTCCAAGAAGCAAATTGACCGAGATCATATCGATTCCGGTTTTGCTTGCGGCAGGGATCATGCCGTTTTGGTCGCCGTAAATTTCCACGTTTTTCATACCGAATGCTTTCGGAATGGAGGGGCCGGTAATATCCGCGTCCAAAATGCCGACGCGATAGCCTTCGCGCCGCAAAAGAACGGCGAGCATGGTGGTGACGAGCGATTTCCCGACGCCGCCTTTGCCGCTCATCACGCCGATGACGTGTTTGATCTTGCTTGCCGGATTTGCCGGCAGTTTCAAATCCTGCGCTCCGGTGCGCGAAGCGCAGCTCGCCGAGCAGGTGGAACAATCATGGGTGCATTCTTCTGCCATGGTAAAAAATCTCCTTTTTTTGATCGCTGTCCTCTATTATACACCTTTTTTTGTAAAAAACAAGCCAAAAAGAAGGGGATTTCGGAAAAATTGCAAAAAACTTCACAAATCCACTTGCAAACCGGCGCCGATTGTCTTATAATATTATCTGTGAAAAAATGCGTTTTTTCGGAGGAAAAACAATGAAAAAATTAACGAAAAGCAAGCAATTCTCGGGTGTAAAAGGTCCCGTTCTGACCATTGTAATGGATGGCGTAGGACTTGCGCCGGATACGATTTCCAACGCGGTCAAAAGCGCCTATACACCCAATCTTGACCGCCTGATGGCGGACTATCCCATGGTCGCGCTCAAAGCGCACGGCACCGCGGTCGGGCTGCCCTCGGACGACGATATGGGCAACAGCGAGGTCGGGCACAACGCGCTCGGCGCAGGTCAGGTTTTTGCGCAGGGGGCAAAGCTGGTCTCCAACTCGATCGAATCGGGC
This sequence comes from Oscillospiraceae bacterium, assembly GCA_015063325.1. Classification (GTDB taxonomy): domain Bacteria; phylum Bacillota; class Clostridia; order Oscillospirales; family CAG-272; genus UMGS1865. The sequence goes on from SVUK01000004.1 coordinate 280,661, forward strand.
AAAATGTTCACCTCGGCCACCTGGCAGGAGCTGATCGGCAATGTCAAAGCCAACAAGAGTACGTTGCATTTTCTCGGACTTTTCTCGGACGGCAATGTTCACTCGCACATCGACCACCTCAAAGCGATGCTGGTTGAGGCGAAAAAGGAGGGTGTTGGCAAGGTTCGCGTTCACATTCTTTTGGACGGCCGCGATGTCGGCGAAACCTCTGCTTTGGATTATATTCTTCCGTTTGAGGACTTTTTGAACACCCTCCGCGCACCCGATTTTGATATTTGCATTGCGTCGGGTGGCGGAAGAATGCAGATCACCATGGACCGCTACGAGGCAAACTGGGCAATGGTTGCCGCCGGTTGGAGAACCCACGTGTTGGGCGAGGGGCGGCAGTTTGTAAGCGCCGCCGAGGCGGTGGAAACCTACCGCAAGGAACTGCACGTGATCGACCAAGATCTCCCGGCATTCGTCATTGCAAAGGACGGCAAACCGGTCGGACCGGTGGAGGACGGCGACAGCGTGATTTTCTACAATTTCCGCGGCGACCGCTCGATTGAGATTTCTCGCGCGTTCGACGCACCTGCAGGAGAGTTTGACAAATTCGACCGCGTTCGCGTGCCGAATGTCAAATTTGCCGGGATGCTGGAATATGACGGAGACTTGCACATTCCAAAGAAATATCTCGTTTCTCCGCCTGAAATTACCAACACCATGGGCGAATATCTTGCCGGAACCGGAATTCCCGTGCTTGCCATTTCCGAAACGCAGAAATATGGTCACGTCACCTACTTTTGGAACGGTAACAAATCGGGCAAGTTTGACGAAAAACTGGAAACCTATATTGAAATTCCTTCGGATGTTGTTCCGTTTGAGCAACGTCCCTGGATGAAGTGCGCCGAAATTACCGACAAGTTGATTGAATGTCTGCAGTCGGGCAAGTACAAAGTTCTGCGCGTCAATTTCCCCAACGGCGATATGGTGGGACACACCGGTTCGCTTGCGGCAACGCGGTGCTCGATGGAAGCGCTTGACTTGCAACTGGGCAGAATTTTGCCTGTTGTGGACGCGCTGGGCGGTGTTGCAATCATCACTGCCGACCACGGAAATGCCGACGAAATGTTTGAAATGGATAAGAAAACCGGTCAGCCGAAAGTGGACAAAAACGGAAAGATGAAGGCAAAGACCAGCCATACGCTCAACCCCGTTCCCTGCATTTTCTACGACAATACCGATGCGAAAAACCATTACACGGTCAAGCTGAACGGCAAATTTGGACTTTCCAACGTTGCCGCAACGACCGTCAATTTGCTTGGCTACGAAGCGCCCGAAATGTGGGACGAATCCATCATTGAACTGAAATAAAAACCGTTGCCCGACGGAGCCCCCGTCGGGCAATTTTGAAAGAGAGGAGCAACCCGTGTCAACTTTGGAAGAACTCCGCGCAAAATGCGAAACTTGTCAGAAATGTGCGCTCGGAAAAACGCGGAACCATTTGGTTTTCGGCGTTGGAAACGAGAGGGCTCGGCTGATGTTTGTTGGCGAGGCGCCCGGCGAGCAGGAGGATTTGACCGGAACACCGTTTGTCGGGCGTGCAGGTCAGCTTTTGGATAAATTCTTGTATGCCGTCGGCATTGAGCGTTCGGATGTTTACATCGCCAATATTCTGAAATGCCGTCCGCCGCAGAACCGCGATCCTTTGCCCGAAGAGGAGGACGCCTGTATTGGATACCTGCGCGAACAGGTACGCATCATTCAGCCGAAAATTATCGTTTGTCTCGGGCGTATTTCCGCCATGCGGCTCATCAAGCCGGATTTCAAAATTACTGCGGAACACGGCAAATGGTTTCAAAAGGGCGATTTTTTGATCACGGCGGTCTTTCATCCGGCGGCGCTTTTACGTGATCCCCGTAAAAAAGAGGACATGTTGGAAGATATGAAGCGGATTGCCGCAAAGCTGAACGAGGAAGGCGAGTTTCAATGACGATTTTTGGTTCGCTTCTCGGCATTATGGGTGTGCTGTTTCTTCTTTTGGCGATTGGATTTATCAGCCGCAAGGTTGGGTTGCTGAATGACGCAGCGTCCAAACATCTTTCCAAACTGATTATTTGTCTCGGTCAGCCGGCGCTGATCATTTCCGCGCTGATGCGCGCCGAATGGAGCGAAGAGAAACTGTGGATTGCATTATGGTCGACCCTAATCGGTTTTGCTATGCACACTTTGTTCGGGTTTTCGGCATTTCTGATTTGCCGAAAGATGAAGAACGGCGACCACGCAAAAATTTTTGAGTTTGGATTGGTATTTGCCAACTGCGGTTTTCTCGGCTTTCCGGTGCTCGATTCGATTTTCGGTGCCGGGATGGGTAGCTTTATGGGGGCATTTTACATCATCAGTTTCCATTTGTTTTTATGGACTTGGGGAATCGCTATTTTGGGGCGTGGGCGCGGCGACATCAGGTTAACGCCGAAAAAGGCGCTTTTGAATTACGGTACGATCCCCTGCCTTATCGGGATTGTTTTATACCTTCTCAAGCCCGTTTTTTCGCTACCTGTATTTGTTGAAACCACGTTGGGATATCTCGGCGGACTCTGTACGCCGATCTCGCTTCTCATCATTGGCGGATTGCTTGCAACGTTGCCGCTAAAAAAAATGTTTGGCACGCCGGGGGTGTATTTGCACTCATTGATCAGTCTTATCGTCTTTCCCGTAGTTGTTTGTCTGCTTGCAAAACTTTTGCATTTGCCGGACAATTATATTCTGTTTTGCACCGTTATGGCAGGTCTACCTGCGGCAAGCACGGTGACAATGTTGGGCGAAATTTACGGCATTGATCCTGCCTACGCTTCGCAAACGGTTGGGATGACCTCGCTGTTTACAGTCGGAACGCTGCCATTGGTTTGTCTGTTTGCTAATTGGATCATTTCGGTTTAAAATCCAAATAATGGTAAAGAATTTGCCGAAAAAAAGTTGGATAAAATCGACTACGTTGTGAAAAAATAACCTTGCCGATTAAAAAAGGAGCCTCTGAAGTTTCTGCGTCCTCCGGATTGATTTTTTATTACCATGGCGCGCGGAAAGCTCAGAGATGATTCCCAAAAGCAAGGAGAAACAATTATGAAAGCAACCGGAATTGTCCGTCGGATCGACGATCTCGGACGTGTGGTGATCCCGAAAGAAATTCGGCGCACCATGCGTATTCGCGAGGGCGACCCACTTGAAATTTATACCGACCGCGAAGGGGAAGTCATTTTTAAAAAGTATTCCCCTATCGGTGAACTCTCGGTTTTCGCTTCGCAGTATGCGGAAACATTGCACCGCGTAGGAGAAATGTCTATCGTGATTTGCGACCGTGATTCGGTCATTGCCTGCGCCGGCGTTTCCAAGCGCGAGTATGCTGAAAAACAGCTCTCGCAAGAACTGGAAGCTTTGACCGAGGCGCGTTCCTTTTACGAATGGAAAGAGGGAATGAATCCCATTCCCGTGACGCGTGATGGCGGAAGCTGGCAGGTCAGCTGCGCGATGCCCATTATCAGCGGCGGCGACCTTGTTGGTTGTGTGGCCTCGGTTTTTGACCCCGAGGCGCATGGTAATTTACGCGACCGCACCCCACGCGAAGTGGAATCCAAGCTGATTCTTACTGCCGCCGGTTTCCTCGGCAGGCAAATGGAAGGATAATAAAAAAGGCGCTTTCCCGGAATCGGGAAACGCCTTTTTTATTCGGTTTGCGCATCTCAGACGGTGTATTCCTGCCGCGCCATGACGTGATTTTGAAAATCGCGGTCGAGCTCCACAAAGTATGCCGACCAGCCCCAAATGCGGACAACGAGCTGTTGGTAGCGTTCGGGATGTGCTTGCGCGTCTTTCATCGCTTCCAAATTGACGGCGTTAAGCTGCAACTGATGACCGCCGCGCGCTACAAAGTGCTGAATGAGCTGTGCCACTTTGCGAATACTGTCCGGACGGTTGAAAATTCCTGCGGCAAATTCCAGCGTCAGGGGTCCGCCGTTGATCGTTCTTGCAAGATTTTGTTTGGTAAAGGATTCAATATCCGAGAGCGGACCGGGAATTTCGGTGAACAGGTTGGGCGAATAGTTGGTTCCGAAAGGCTCGCCTGCGCGGCGACCGTCGGCTGTAGCTTTCAGGTCGCGCGCGTGCCACAAATAGAACATTGCCGTTCCCGTTCCGGCGCGCCAAACGCCGCCCAGGTCGTTCTTTTTGCCCTCCAGCGCGTCGGCAAACGCGTCCAGGATCATACCGCCCATCTTGTCGGCGCGGTCGTCGTTTCTGCCCATTTTGGGAGCCTCGTAGCGGAGCAGATGGAGCAGCTCGGGATCGTTTGCATAATCGGTGTCCAGTGCGGCAAACAGGCGATCGGGGGTGACGGTTTTCTTGTCAAAAACGTATTCTTTGACAGCCGCAAGCGCGTCCGCCGCCGAGGCGATTCCGCAGCCGTGCAAACCAAAGTTGTTGTATTTCTTTGCGTCGCGCAAAAGGTCCATCATGGGCGAGGGCAGGAACCACACGTTTTTGATGGTTGCCATTTGCCGCTCGCACTCAACCTTAATTGCCGCACGAACCGCTTCGAGCAGTCCTTCAAAATCTCCGCCCGTAGGCAGATAAGCGCGCAAAACTTCGTCCACCAGTTTAGGAAAGTTGACGGCGCCGATGTTTGCGATATCGTTTCCAACGCCGGGAATGATGAATTCCCAGCAGGCGGCAACCACATAGTTTACCGCATCTTGGTAATCGTAACCGAGTTTGGTTAAACCATCAATGACAACGTCGTCGTTGGAATACTGCGGAAAACCGAGCCCGACTTTGGTCAGTTCGGTGCCCATATCGTAAAGCTCAATGGGGGTATTTTTGTTGACGCGCAGATTGATTTTCGGGTCGATCAGCTTGAGATTGCGCGAGGCGAGCAGGCAAAGCTCGGAAAGGGGATTGAAACCCTCGCTTCCGTCGGCAAGGCGACCGCCGAGCACCATACTCTGTCCGTTGTCGCCCTGTTGTACGCCGACATAAAGGTCGCTGTCCTTGTTGAAAGAGAGAAAGAAGTCTTCCACCAGCTCCAAAGCGCTTTCTTTGGTGTAAACGCCGGCGTCCATATCCTTTTTAAAGTAGGGATACATATATTGGTCGAACCGACCGACGGTGTTGTGATAGTCGCCTTCCAGCCAAAGCGAAAAATGCAGAATGCGGAAGAATTGAAGCGCCTCGCGGAAATTGCGCGCACCGTATCGCGGAACGCGGTCAAAAATTTCGACGAGATCATTCCGTCCCATGCGTTTTGCTTCGGCTTGATAGCGGTCGCAAAGATCGATAAGAGCGTCAATCACGCGCTTTTGCGCCGGCGTTGCATTTTCGCGGCGGGCAAGAAGTCCTTGGGCAATCGTTTTTTCATAGTCGGGGGAGAGGTTGGAAACATAACCAAGCTCGTGGACATAATGATCCTTGCGAATCTCTTTCCATTCCTTTTCGGTGAGAATATCGGGGAGCTTGCGAATGGTGCGGCGCAAAACGATCTTCTCCAGCGGATGAATGGCAGGGGATTCCTTTTTGCAAGCCATCTCAAAGCGGCGAACCATGCGTTCCTCGGGGGAAAGTCCCTCGGCGGCAAAGGCGGAGGCAAGATCTTCTTTCCAGTCGCTGCGCAGTCCGCGGTGAACGCGATCGATTACATAATATTGGTAAAGTTCGTTGTTCATTTTTTGTTTTCCTTTCTGCCTACATTAACGATAATGTAGAACTACACTATCATCATAGCACAGTTTTTAAAATTTGTCAATAGAAAAGATGAATTTTTTATTGGAAAATTTTATTGGAAAGCCGGAACTTTTTTTCGAAACACAAAAAATGATTGAAAGCTGTATTTTCAATTTTTGTATACATCCGATAGGGGCTTTTTGTTTTTGAAACTCCTTAAAATGCATTTTTATGCATAATAAAAAAATTCTATACACTCCAAGAAAAATTTTTACTTTTTTTCATGAAAAAGACTTGACAGATAGATTTTTTTCCTTTATAATAAGATTCATAAAAGGGGCAAACTGTCTCTTTTTACAAAAAAGGGGACAAAGCAACCCTTTAATTAATAGGAGGAAAAACATGAAAAGAAGAATCCTTTGCTTTGTTTTAACGATGGCAATGGTGCTTTCGATGCTTGTGGTTGTTCCGGCTGTCACTGTTTCGGCGGACACCTACAGCGCGTCGGATAACCCTGTCATCATCACCACCGACGCGGATATGGCTGCGTTCCAGTCTGCGGTCAACGGCGGCAACAGCTTTTCGGGCAAAACCGTCAAGCTTGCCGGCGACGTTGCATTGAGCGGAGCGCTGGGCGCAACCAGCTCCAAACCGTTCAGCGGTAATTTTGACGGGCAAAACCATACTGTCACCATCACGCAGTCCATTTCCAACTCGGACGGCAGCGGCGGTCTGTTCAGCTTTGTCCGCACCCCGGCAAGCGGAACCTGCACCATTCAAAACGTCAAGGTAGCGGGCACCATCACGCTGACTGGCACCAACGCCGGTTGCGTTGGCGGTGTGGTTTCCTGCGTGGACGCCAACACCTCCGGCTCGGGCGGCACGGTCAACTTCTATAACGTTTGGTCCGACGTGAACATTGTTTGCCAGACCGCCGGCACGAACGACCGTATTGGCGGAATTCTCGGTTTTACCCGCCACGCAACCGACGTTAAAAATATTACCGTCAACATCGATTCCTGCGTTTACAGCGGAACGCTTACGAGCAATGGCAAATCGGTTAACATTGGCGGCATCTTCGGCGGCACGGGCAACAACCCTTCCAACAGAAACGTTAACCTTACCATTTCCAACACGCTGCTTTCGGGAAATGTGATCATTCCCTACAACAGCAAAGCAGACGACTGCGCCGGCTTCATCGGTTATCCGAGGGGCAATGTCGGCACCGGAACGGTAAACGCAACCGTGAAGGATTGTATTGCAAGCGGCACCATCAGCTTCACCGGCGATTGGTCCGGTCAGGAGAACAAAGCCGACTTCGGCGTTGCGCTCAGTGAAGCCACCGGTAACTATGCGCACGGCTACGTAACCAATTTCTACTATGTGCAAAACATTTTCTACGGCTCTACCTACGTTCCCACCATTGGTAGCAGCAATGCCAGCAAGACAACCAAGAGCAACGCCGACAACGCGTTGACCCTTGACGAGATCAAAGCACTGACGGCAAGCGACGTCACCATGACGGATACCAGCAAATGGTATTTCGGCACCAGCGATGAGCTTGCAACGCCGACTTCCATTTACGATTCCTTCGGCGTTGTCGTATCCGAAGAGCCGGAACCCGGCATCTTCGACGACTTTTCTCAGAAGGAATTCGTCATTACCAATGATGTCGAAATGGAAGAGTTTGCAAATTTGGTTACCGCAGGCACTGATTTTGCAGGCAAGACCATTAAACTGGGTGCCGACGTTGCGCTGAACGGTCGCATCGGCGCAATCAGCGCCAAACCCTTCTCCGGCAACTTTGACGGTCAAGGCCACACCGTCACCATTACGCAGTCCTTTACCAACTCGGATGCGGGCGCCGGCCTGTTCAGCTTTATCCGCGTTCCGGCTGACGGATCGGTCACCGTCGAGAATGTGCATGTGACCGGTACCGTTAGTTCCACGGTTAACACGGATAATTATTACGGTTATTTCGGTGGCTTGATCGGCGCAGTGGACGCCGGCAAATCCGGCAACGGCGGCGAGTTAAACGTCACCAACTGCTGGGTCACGACCAGACTGAATCTGAACAACACCCGCCACTGGGCAATTGGTGGTTTGATCGGCTTTACTCGCCACGAGGACAACTTGAAACCTCTGACCATCAACATTGACTCCTGCCTGTGGGACGGCGTCATCAACTCCGCCCCCGCAATCTCCTATGGCGGCGGTTTGATCGGCTATACCGGCAACAACAAGGCAGGCAGAACCCTGACCATCAACATCTCCAAAACGGTGGTTGCAGGAACCATTATGACCAACCAGACTTGGGATGAAGTCGGTATGGTCATTGGTTATCCGGGGGGAGCCAATTCCGACAACGCAACCGCAAAGCCCACCATCAACGTTACCGACGTTGTTTCGGTTGGCAAGATCACCTATGCTTCGAACAACACCAAAGAGCTTTGCGGTTTCTTCGGCAAGATCGACGGCACCACCGAATTGAACCTGACCAACTTCTACTATAAGCCCTACACCATTAAGAGAGCAGAACCTATCACCGCACCGCTGATCGGCGTTGGCGAAGCGAATACCAGCACCAACGTTGAGGAAAAGACGCAGGCAGAGCTGCTCGCTCTGTCCACCTCCGCTTTCAGCGATCCCACCAAGTGGGTCGACCAGTCGGATGAATACTATCCCTGCCCGGCGGGCATCGTGAACGTCTTCGGCTCTGTGCCCAATACGCTTTACGTTGAAGGCACCGATATCAACATCGGCACCGACGAGGCAATGGCTTCCTTTGCGGCGGCTGTCAACAGCGGAAAGACCTATGAAGGCAAGACGGTGAAACTGACGGCGGACGTCAACCTGAACGGTCGCATCGGTGCAACCAGCTCCAAGGCATTCTCCGGCAACTTTGACGGGCAGGGACATACCGTCACCATTACGCAGTCCCTCACCAACCCGGACGGTAACGGCGGTCTGTTCGACTTCGTCCGCACACCGGCAAGCGGAACGGTCACCATTCAGAACGTCCATGTTACCGGAACCATTACCGTAACGGTTACCAGCGGT
>SVUK01000018.1 GCA_015063325.1 Oscillospiraceae bacterium
AACATCGAGAACAAATCCTATGATACAAGCAATATCAAGGTGTTCAACACCTATGGAACGAGCCGTATCAACGCATACAAGATCATTGAGGAAACCCTAAATCTGAAAGACGTTCGCATTTTCGATTATATCGAGGATGAAGAAGGTCGAAAGAAGCCAGTCCTGAATAAAAAGGAGACGCAGATTGCTCAGGCAAAACAGGAGCTTATCAAACAGGGATTCCGGGATTGGATTTGGTCTGATCCTGCCCGAAGAGAAAAGCTGTGCAGGCTCTACAACGATAAGTTCAACAGCCTGCGCCCTCGTGAATACGATGGAAGCCACATTACCTTTAACGGAATGAACCCTGAAATCGAACTGCGTGAACATCAACGCAATGCCGTCGCACATATCCTGTACGGTGGAAATACGCTTTTGGCACACGCCGTTGGTGCGGGCAAGACCTATGAAATGGTCGCTGCAGCAATGGAGTCAAAGCGTTTGGGGTTGTGCAGCAAGTCATTATTTGTGGTCCCGAATCACCTCACTGAGCAATGGGCGTCAGAGTTCTTACAGCTCTATCCCGCCGCTAATGTTTTGGTGGCAACGAAAAAGGACTTTGAAACCAAAAACCGCAAACGGTTTTGCGGCCGCATCGCCACAGGCGATTACGACGCAGTTATTATCGGTCACAGTCAGTTTGAAAAGATCCCAATGAGCGTCGAGCGTCAGAGGGCTATTCTGGAACAGCAGCTTGAGGAAATCACGGACGGCATCACGGATATGAAGCGGAACCGTGGAGACAATTTCTCCATCAAGCAGCTTGAGAAGACCAAAAAAACACTGAAGCTGAAGCTCGAAAAGCTGAACGATCAAAGCAATAAAGACGATGTTGTGACCTTTGAGGAGCTTGGCGTAGACAGGCTCTTTATTGATGAGAGCCACTATTACAAGAACCTATTTCTTTACACGAAGATGAGAAATGTCGGCGGTATCGCACAGACCGAGGCACAGAAAAGCTCTGACCTCTATATGAAGTGCAGATACCTCGACGAAATCACCGGAGGGCGTGGAACGGTTTTTGCCACCGGAACGCCTATCAGCAATTCTATGGTGGAGCTTTACACGATTCAACGGTATTTGCAGTACAACACCCTTGTCCGAAATGGCTTACAGCACTTTGACGCATGGGCAAGTACGTTTGGAGAAACCGTCACTGCGGTGGAGCTTACACCCGAAGGAACAGGATACAGAGCAAAGACAAGGTTCGCAAGGTTCTATAACCTGCCTGAATTGATGTCACTTTTCAAAGAGGTGGCTGATATAAAGACGAGCGATATGCTCAACCTTCCGGTTCCTAAAGCAAACTATCACAATATCGCTGTAAAGCCTTCTGAGATGCAGAAAGAGATGGTTGCATCTCTTGCCGAGCGAGCTGACAAGGTTCGTGGAGGCGGCGTCGATGCGAGCGTTGACAATATGCTGAAAATCACAAACGACGGGCGCAAGCTTGCTCTTGACCAGCGTATGATAAACGATATGCTTCCTGATTTTGAGGGCAGCAAGGTTAATGCCTGCATTGATAATGTGTTCCGTATATGGCAGGAAACCGCCGAAAAACGGTCAACACAGCTCGTGTTCTGCGACCTGTCCACGCCGAAGGGCGAGGAACAATTCTCCGTCTATACAGATATGAGGAAGAAACTCATTGAGCGAGGTGTACCCGCTGATGAAATCCGCTTTATCCACGAAGCAGACACAGAAGCGAAGAAGCTGGAGCTGTTCAAGAAGGTTCGCAAGGGTGAAGTCAGAATCCTAATGGGGTCAACTCAGAAGATGGGCGCAGGCACCAATGTTCAGGATAAGCTGATAGCCTCGCACGATATTGATTGTCCGTGGCGTCCTTCAGACCTCGAACAGCGAGCCGGTAGAACGATCCGACAAGGCAATGAAAACCCCGAAGTCGAAATGTATCGCTATGTCACAGAGGAAACATTCGACGCCTATCTCTACCAGTTGGTAGAAGGAAAACAGAAGTTTGCCTCGCAGATCATGACCTCAAAATCACCGGTCAGGTCTGCCGAGGATATAGACGAAACCGCACTCTCATACGCAGAAATAAAGATGCTCGCAACCGGCAACCCCTATATCAAAGAGAAAATGGATCTCGACATTCAGGTTCAAAAGCTGCGGTTGCTAAAGTCAAACTACCTGTCCGAAAAGTACGCTCTGGAGGATAAGATTATCAAATATTATCCGAAAGAAATCACTCGACGAACAGAGACAATAGACGGACTGAAAGACGATATTGATACCGTAAAACAGCACCCGAAATCTTCTGATGATACCTTTATCGGAATGGAGATCAAGGGTGTTTCTTTTGCGGAAAAGCAAGACGCAGGACAAGCGATAATCGACGCCTGCCAGCAGATGAACAGTCCCGATCCTATCCCTCTTGGATCTTATCGAGGGTTCCAGATGGAGTTGTCCTTCGATACAGTTGAAAGATCCTATAAGGTCGCTCTCAAAGGGAAACTGCGATATACAGTTACCCTCGGTTCTGACCTTTATGGTAATATCACACGACTCGACAATGCTCTTGAAGGGCTTAAAAAGCGCCTTGATACTGCCGTGGCAGAGCTGGAAAACACCAAGAAACAGTTCGAAACCGCAAAGGTCGAAGTTACTAAGCCATTCGCTCAGGAAGATGAACTGAAAAGCAAAACAGCACGTCTCGATGAGCTGAATATCCTACTCAATATGGACAAGCCGGAAAACGAAATCGTCGGCGGTGAGCCTGACGAGGGCGACGACCTTGTCCCACAAAGAAGCAAGGACAGAGAGCGATAATGTCCTCTGTCCTTCGCTTTATAAAAGGAGATGAAGAAATGACACAGGAAAACTACAATGAACAGCTTTACGAAAAGATGAAGGCTGAACAGGACAAATACCGTGAATGGCTGTTGTCTCAGCCCCCTGCCGAGATCTTGAACCACACCTATGAATATACCATGCGGGAGGACATTGTGATGTGTATGGAGGAGCTGGAGCTTTCCGAAAAACAAGCGAAAGCACTCCTGAAATCCCCAAGTCCGCTTGCTGATGTGTTTGATGAGTTCAAGGATCGTGAGGTCGAACACATGGACACGATCCGTGACAGCATTGAAACTGAGGCAAATAAAGGTGTTCACCGTGACTTTATCCGTAAGCAGCGGGAAAGCCGGTGAAGCAATGCCGTATATAGAGCCGGAAGCAATTTTGGAAGCCCGCAACATGGACTTACTGACCTACCTACGGAACTATGAACCAAACGAACTTGTCCACCTCTCAGGCAATTCATATTGTACCCGAACCCACGACAGTCTGAAAATCTCTAACGGAAAATGGATGTGGTGGTCAAGAGGTATCGGCGGTTATACCGCCCTTGATTATCTGATAAAGGTTAAAGGCATGGGCTTTGTAGAAGCAGTTGAAACAATCATCGGTAGGTCTGCTGTCCTTCCTCCGGTTGTTCTGAAATCGCATACGAAAGACGAACCAAAGGAACTCCTTTTGCCGGAGAAAAGCAAGTCAAACTATCAAGTGCTGCGTTATCTCTGCGGCAGAGGAATCGACAAAGAAATCGTAATGCACTGTCTCTCGGAGGGGCTGATCTTTGAGAGCCTGCCATACCACAATGCTGTGTTCGTGGGCTTTGATAAAGAGAATAAACCTCGGTATGCGGCATACAGAGCGACTTCAAAACAGAGATTTATGGGCGATTGCAACGGAAGCGACAAGCACTATTCATTCCGCCTATCGGACGCAAGGACCGAGGATGTTCACCTCTTTGAGTGTGCGATTGACCTTCTATCTTACGCCACCATTGTGAAACGAAACGGCTTTGATTATAGGCGTATGAGTCTTGTTTCCCTTGCCGGTGTTTATGCTCCGCAAAAGGATCTGGAACAGAGCAAAGTTCCTGTTGCACTCACCGAATACCTAAGCGACAACCCTCAAACAAAACGAATTGTCCTTCATTTTGATAATGACAAAGTGGGTAGACTGGCATCAAAAGCCCTGCTTACCGTCATTCCAAAACAATATCAAGTCGTTGATGAGCCTCCCCCAAAGGGTAAGGACTTCAACGACTTCCTTATTCAAACACAACACCAAAACAAGAAAGAAAGGAGCGATTTGCGTCTATGAATATTCGCATCTATCAGATCAACACCAAGCGAGATCCAAACCGGATTTGCTTCATGGATTATGAACACCTTGAGCAGTTTCAAGGGAGCAAGGAAATCGACAGCAAGATCTACGACAAGGTTTATGAAGCCGGTGTTGACTGCAAATCCCTCGAAGATGTGTATAAGCTATTCAACCTCAGCCACCCGGCTGATTATCATGGAAGGTCACTGTCCGTGTCCGATATTGTCGAGGTGTGCAGTTCTGAAAACGTCACCCCCGGCTTTTATTTCTGCGACAGCTTCGGCTTTCAGAAGGTTCAGTTCGACCCCACAAAAGCTCAGGAAGCTGTCCGTGGTGACCGAATCAAGGTGCTGCTTGTTCAACCTGACAAGTACCCAAAAATGATTGAAATCGGGAACGATCTGGAGTCCATGCAGAGGGTCGTTCAGGGAGACATCGAGGAATATATGCCCTTTGATGATGATGTTGCAATCATCTGTAATGACGAGGGAAAGTTCAACGGTATGCGCCCGAACAGAGCGGTTTATATCGACCCGCAGGAAGTTGAAATGACCTACGGAGAGCTTGTAAGAAAGTTCCGGGAGGCGGAACAAATCGGCAAGGAACACCTGACAGGCTATATTGTCTTTTCCTCGGACAGCTTTGAGGAGCCTTTTTCTGAGGAAGCAAGAACCTATGTCGTGAGTAGCAACAACAAGGCTTACCAGCCCAATATGGGCGGCTATTCCATTTACGGAAGCTCTCTTGATGGCTCCGATTTGATGGTTCGCTTGGAAAGATATATGGCGAATGAGAAAGGCGGCACAGACGGATGGAAGATTGAACGTTGCTATATGAAAGGCACTGAGAAAGAAATGATCGACCTCATTTGCGGTGACTTCTTCATTTGTTATGCCCCCGTTGAATCCGAGAAGTTCCTGAGTCTGCCAGACGATCTGGCTCGAAAGTACAAGGATATGTTCAAATATCCCGAACGCTTTTTCCAAACCGAGAACGGGATCAAAGCAGTACCGTTCAAACCTATCCAGCGTGACAATGAGCGCTGATCTCTGAGAAAGAGGGGCAACCTCAGATACTCTGTATCATCTTAGCGAGCAGACTGTTTTTACTCCTATTCGTCGAAAAACAGTAAAACTCGTTAGGGGTTGCCCCTAATACCCCAAAAGCCGAAAGGAGTTTCACTAATGCACGAATTCTTATTTTTCCTGATCGGTCTGATGATTGGCGGCACCGTCGGCGTCGTTATGATGTGCCTCCTTCAGATCAATCGTTTGAACGATAACGACAGAAAGGATGGAGACAACGATGAAACGCACCGTTAAGAAACAAGTTTGGTTCTCCAAGGCAGAGGCGCAGGACTTGCAGAAGAAAGCAAAGAAGGCTTGTCTTTCCGAAGCAGCCCTGATTCGTCTCCTTCTCCGTGGATACGAACCGAGAGAACAGCCGGATAACCGCTTCTATGATTCGATGCGTGAGTTGTCCGCCATCGGAAATAATCTGAACCAGCTCGCTGCCAAAGCGCATACTCTCGGATTTGTTGACGCCCCTATGCTTGCAAAGGAAGCAGAACGGTGGCACAAGTTCCAGAGCGATATTGAACGATGCTATCTTCGTCCTGATCAGCGTGATATGAAATGGCAGTAAGCAAGCTGTGGCCCGTCAAGCACAGCCTGAAGAAAGTAATCGACTATGCAAATAACCCCGACAAGACCAAGAACCCTAACTTCTCCGACCAACAGTTTCAAGCTTTGAAAGACGTACTCTCCTATGCAAAGGATGAGGAGAAGACTGAGCAGGAGTTTTTTTGTCAGGGAATAAACTGCAATCCATCGACAGCCCGTGATCAGTTCGTAACTGTGAAGGAACAGTTCGACAAAGCAGATGGCATTCAAGCCTATCACGGCTATTTGAGTTTCAAGGAGACGGACATAACGCCGGAGAAGGCTCAGGAGATCGGGATGGAATTCGCTCGCAGGACTTGGGGTAAACGATTTCAGGTCGTTGTCACGACACACTTGAACACGAAACACCTCCACTGCCATTTCGTTGTCAATTCCGTCTCCTTTGTGGATGGAAAGCGTTTGCAGAACGAGGAAAAAGCGTGGTTCAAGTTCAGACACACAGCCGATGAGCTGTGCAGAGAAAACGGGCTTTATTACAATCCGAATCCAAACAGGAGCAAACAGTCTTCTCGCTATTATAATTTGGAGCAAGCCGGTATGCCGACTCCATACTCCGTACTGAAAAGGACAATCGACGAAATCATCGCCGGGAGCCGCAGTATGGCAGAGTTTGAATACAACCTGAAAAAGATGGGGTATCAGTATCAGCTCAGTCCATCAAGAAAATATTGGACAGTTCTTCCCAGAGGAAGAAAGAAACCGATACGCCTCCGAAACCTTGGCGAAGATTATACCAACGAGAGGATAATTGAGCGGCTCCGTGAAAACCGGAACAAGATTCACCTCGAACCGTTCCAACCTCCTACAATATCAATTCGTCACTATCGAATGCCAACACGAGAGACAAGAATCAGAAAAGTCGGTGGACTTTATGGTCTATATCTCTACTACTGCTATAAGCTCGGATACCTACCGAACTACAAAAAACAAAATCCGCAGAGGCTTCATTATCTTCTCAGGGATGACTTGAGAAAGCTTGATGAGCTTACGGCACAAACAACGCTGCTTGGATCTCACCACATTGAGAATACGGAGCAGCTTTTTTCATACAGAGCTTCCGTTGAGGCTGACATCAAGGCTCTCTCTGCCGACAGAACACGCCTCCGAAACGAAATCAGAAAAGTGAATATAAGCGATGTTGAGCTGTCAAAGGCAAAGGAACAGATTTCAGTCATAACGGATAGGCTAAGATCACTTCGCAAGGAAGTGAAGCTCTGCGACGGAATTGCAGAACGCTCCGGCGTATTAAAAGACAATCTGCAATCTGTTATCGCAGACGAAGAAAAATCTAAGAGAAAGGAGAACCGAGACCATGAACAGCGGCGGTGATGCAGCCGAACAAATCGTTCGACTGTCACTCGAAGGATTTGAAGTCGCTGCCAAGCTGAGCGGCTCTGCCGCAAAGAATGTTGCCCTCCTTCTCGTTTCTGTACTAAAGCAGGAACACCAAACGGCGGGCAAGGCACGACTTACAAATATGATTAAGTCCGGTAAAGAATTGAAGGTCTTTTCTATTCCAAACCGGGATCTCAAAAAGTTCACGGAACAGGCAAAGCGTTACGGTGTTCTATACTGTGTACTCAGAGATAAAAACACCAGAGGCGACGATGTTCCCGTGGATATTATCGCCCGTGCGGAGGACGCATCCAAAATCCAGCGTATCGTGGATCGCTTCGAGCTTGGCAAGGTTGACAAGGCGGCTATCGTTACGGAAGCCGAAAAAGATGTTGCCGAGCGTGAGGATGTCGTCAGAGACATTCCCACCAAAACAAAGGGTGAACTCGTTGTTGAAGAAGCGATGGGCAATCCTACGCAGAAGGAAGGTAATGCTCCCGAAAACCCTCCCGCAGCCAAAACGGAAAAAGACCCTCCGTCAAGGCAAAACTCCGAGCCGGTAGGTACGCCAACTGATAAGGGTGGTACTGCTCCCCGAAGAAAAAAGCCTTCTGTAAGAGCCAAACTGGACCATTACAGAGAGGTGGGACGGCAGCAGCGAGAAGCAGAACGCACCGAGCCGACGCCACTCAGGGAGGAAGCGCCCAAAAACCCTCCCAAGAACGGGCAAACCGTTCATCACCAACCAAGATCAAAGAAGAAACCGAAAGTGAGGTAATCCAACATGACCAATAACTTCTCCCCGAAAAAGAATTCCAATCTGAAGCCGCAGCTCTCTCCTGAGGAGTGGGCGGAGCAGAAAAAGGCGGAAAAGGAATCTGTATATCAGATGATCGACGAGGCGGTTGCCGAAGTGATCTCTGACCCCAGCAAGTTCAAGGCATTCCTTGATACGCAGAGCCGAATGGATAGATACTCTGCGGCGAATGCGCTTCTGATCTATAAGCAGAAGCCAGTTGCCAATCAGCTCAAGGATTTCAGCGGCTGGGCTGAGGAAAACGTGCGTGTCAATAAGGGCGAAAAGAGCCTTTCCATTTTGGAACCCGTTGAGTACACGAGGCAGGATGGCACCACCGGTGTCTCCTACAATGTGAAGAAGGTCTTTGATGTTTCTCAGACCAACGGCAGAAAGACGCCCGCTCCTTCGGTCATCCGTGACCCGAAAGCTCTCGTGGCGGTTATGCTCGATACCGCTCCGATTGAGATCGAAAGCCGGAGCGAAATGCCGTACCCTAATATGGGTGCTTTCTACGATAACAATCAGAGAACGCTCTACGTCAAAAAGGATATTGGCGACAGCGTTGCTCTTTGTCAGTGTGTCGCTCAAGAGCTTGGTCACGCTGAGCTTGCGCTGAACGGGGACACTTACAGTCGCAGAGACGCAGGCTTTCAGGCAGTGTGTATTGCCTATATGTTCTGCAAGAAGCACGGCGTTGACACCAAGAACTTTGCTATTGACCGTATCCCTGAAAACTGGAAGTCTATGGAGCCGAAGGATGTACGCCGTGAACTGGCTGAAATTCGCAATGCCTTCAATGAAATCCATTCTCGTGTTTCCGATGAGCTTTATCGTCAGAGACAGGAGCGCTCGAAAGACCGTGAGAGATAACGGAGGTGGCATACGATGAAAGAGGAACTCTATCATGTCGCTTTGGACGAGTACGAACACGGTGTTGTCATTCGTTCCCTGAACGATAAGAAGACTGAACTGAAAAAGGAAGGTCGCTCTACCGACGCCGTGGATGACCTGATTATCAAAATCGGTCATGCCCCAACTAAGAAGTTCAAAGTCGTGGAAAGAAGCAGGCGGAGCGATGATGCGAGATAATGACAGGCAAACCGCCGTCATTCTTTCTGTCATAGGTATTGTTCCCGTCGTATGGCTTGCGCTGCTGCTGGCACCGTCTGTCAAGGGAGGGCTTGTTGAGATGATACAAGCCCTCCCTTTGGCTTTGAATAATCCGTTGCACATAGAGATTTGCGAGGACAGTGTAAAAACTGTCCTCGTTCTTCTTTTGAGCTATGGAATGGGTATCGGCATTTACTTCTCAACAAGGCGCAATTACAGACGACGAGAAGAACACGGCTCTGCAAAATGGGGCAACGCAAGAGCCATTGATAAGAAATACCGGCAGTCGCCACCTTCTGAGAATAAGCTCATGACTCAGAACGTGCGAATCGGGTTGAACGCCAAGAAGCACCGAAGGAATCTGAACACGTTGGTTTGCGGCGGCTCCGGTGCCGGTAAAACACGCTTCTATTGTAAGCCGAATTTGATGCAGGCAAATACCTCTTTTGTGATCCTCGATCCCAAGGGAGAGATTGTACGAGACACGGGAAAACTTCTCGAAAAGAAAGGTTATGAAATCCGTGTTCTTGACCTAATCTCGATGGAGCGAAGCCACTGCTACAATCCGTTTGTATATCTACAAAACGACAACGATATTCAGCGGCTTGTAACGAACCTGTTCAAGGCAACGACGCCAAAAGGCTCGCAGAGTCAAGACCCGTTTTGGGATACTGCGGCGTCTATGCTGCTTCTTGCTCTCGTATTCTACCTGCATTATGAGGCACCGGAGGAGGAGCAAAACTTCGCTATGGTTATGGAAATGCTGAGAGCCGGTGCGATTGAAGATGAGGAAGATCCTCGCCCTTCTCCGCTGGACAATCTATTCTCCGATTTGGAGTTGGATAACCCGGATCACATTGCACTCAAGTATTACCACTCATACCATGCCGGTTCTGCTAAAACGCTCAAATCAATTCAGATTACCCTTGCGGCAAGGCTTGAAAAGTTCAATCTGGAAAGCCTTGCTTCAATGACCTCGACTGATGAACTTGATTTACCGACTCTTGGCGAGAAGAAAGTTGCGCTGTTTGCGCTGATACCGGACAACGATTCCAGTTTCAATTTCTTGGTGTCAATCCTGTACACGCAACTTTTTCAGCAGCTTTTCTATTCAGCCGACCACCAGCACGGAGGATGTTTGCCCATTCCCGTGCATTTTTTGATGGACGAGTTCGCCAACGTGAGCCTCCCGGACGATTTTGACAAGATCCTTTCGGTTATGCGTTCCCGTGGCGTATCAGTCAGTATCATTCTACAAAACCTCGCCCAGCTTAAGGCATTGTTTGAAAAACAATGGGAATCCATCGTGGGTAACTGTGATGAGTTTCTTTATTTGGGCGGCAATGAGCAGAGTACCCATAAATACGTTTCAGAGCTTTTGGGCAAGGAGACAATCGACACTAATACCTTTGGCAAAAGCTCTGGACGTAGCGGCAACTACTCAACGAATTATCAGATCAGCGGCAGAGAGCTATTGACGCCGGATGAAGTTCGTATGCTCGATAACCAATACGCAATCCTGTTCATCCGAGGCGAAAGACCTGTGATGGACTTCAAATACGATATTCTGAAACACCCGAATGTCGCATTTACCGCAGACGGCAAAGCCGGTGTTTATCGACACGGCGAAGTCACCTCTGCGACTTCTACGATCTCTGTTTTGGATCTTGATCCGAGAAAACTTCCCGAAACAGAGCTTCAGGAAACCAACTACGAACTCCTCTCAGACGAGGACTTCGAGACTAATCAATAATTATGGAGGTAATCACCATGAAACTTTTTTCTAAGAAGCAGAATACTGAGAAGCTGGAAATGCCCGGCAAGGTGAAAAAGGGCTTCCGTTTCTACTGCACCATCATCGCCGCTCTCACGCTTGTTATGAGTATGTCCGTGACCGCTTTTGCTGCCGGCGGTGATCCTATTACGGTTGTGAACAACCTGAGCGATTTCATTTTCGGACTCATCCGAGCCATCGGTCTGATCCTGCTTGGCTTCGGTATCGTACAGGTCGGTCTTTCTCTCAAGAGCCACGATCCGTCTCAGAGAGCCAACGGCTTTCTGACTCTCGCCGGTGGTGTCATCATCACCTTCGCAAAGGAAATCCTGACCCTTATCACGGGCTGAAAGAAAGCGACAACCGAGGGGCATACCTGGATGAGTTCAGGTATGCCCCAATTCTTATAAGGAGGTGCGATTTATGTCCGACAACTGGGTTGTCCAAAATCTCGAAAACGCCCTCGAAACTTGGAACGAAAAGCTCGCAGAAATCTGGCAGCTCATCACAACCTCGCCGCAGGACTTCAAAGGCGGCGGTATTTGGGGTGTCATAGTCAACATTAACGGCGCTGTGCAGGCAATCGGTCTTGCACTTCTCGTGCTGTTCTTTGTTGTCGGCGTCGTCAGGACGTGCGGCAGCTTTTCGGAAGTCAAGAAACCCGAACACGCTCTGAAACTGTTTATCAGGTTCGCTCTTGCAAAGGCAGCAATCACCTATGGAATGGAATTGATGCTTGCGATTTTTAATATCGTACAAGGGACGATCTCAACGATTATGACCTCTGCTGGATTTACAACGGCACAGCAAACTGTACTTCCTCAGGAAATGGTTGATACCATTGAAAGCTGCGGCTTCTTTGAGAGTATCCCGTTGTGGGCTGTCACTCTGATCGGCGGACTGTTCATTACCGTTATGAGCTTCATCCTCATCATGACCGTTTATAGCAGATTTTTTAAGCTGTATATGTACACAGCTCTGGCTCCGGTTCCGCTTTCCACTTTTGCGGGAGAACCCTCGCAGAATGTAGGTAAGTCCTTCATCAAGAGCTACTGCGCTGTTTGTTTGGAGGGAGCCGTCATCGTTCTGGCGTGTATCATCTTCTCTCTTTTTGCGTCCTCGCCGCCGGTTGTCAATCCTGACGCCGCAGCCGTAACCCAAGTTTGGGCTTATATTGGCGAATTGCTCTTTAATATGCTCGTGCTTGTTGGCGCAGTTAAGATGTCCGACAGGATCATCAGAGAGATGATGGGACTGTAAGGAGATTTTGCATGAAACGAAACACAAAAATCTATAACAAGTTCACCGGCTACACGCTGGAGGACTGTGACTGTAAATACTGTGCGTTCTACGGTGGAAAAAAGAAAGGCAAGATTGTTTGTCTAACCGATAAATGCTGCTGCGAGGAAGAAAAAGCAGAAGCATACCGTAGAGCCGCAGAGAAAGGACACATCTATGGAAGTTAAAATCAACCGTGAAATCAGAAACTACACGGAAGCGATGTTTTTCGGACTGTCACTCAGACAGTTCATTTTTTCTGTCTGCGCCTGCATTGTGGCGGTAGGTATCTATTTCCTGCTGAAACCGTATGTCGGGACAGAAACCGTATCGTGGATGTGTATTTTGGGAGCCGCACCTTTTGCGGCTCTCGGCTTCATTAAGTACAACGGGATGACTGCTGAAAAGTTCATCGCAGCATGGATCAAGTCAGAGTTCCTAATGCCGAAGAAATTGACTTTTCGTTCAACCAACACCTACTACGAGCTGATGAAGCCGACCATTGACAGAAAGGCAAAGGAGGCATTGAAGTCCAATGATTAAAACCTTGACCAATCTGAGAAAGCAGGAAAAGGAAAAGTTTGTTGTGCCGAAAGGCGTTCAGGATGTGATTCCCGTGACGGCTATCTATGATGACGGTATCTTTCGTTACGGCAAAGACAAGTTTTCTAAGTCCTTCAAGTTCTCGGACATTAACTATGCCGTTGCGAGCCGTGAGGACAAGGAAGGAATGTTCCTTGAATATTCTGAGCTGCTCAACTCTCTGGACAGCGGCGCTACTACAAAAATTACCATCAACAATCGCAGGCTGAACAGGCTCGATTTTGAGAAAACGATCCTTATCCCTATGAAGGGTGATGATCTGGATGAGTACCGTAAAGAATACAACAAAATGCTGCTTGACAAGGCAACAGGAGCAAACTCCATCGTTCAGGACAAGTATATTACGATCTCGATCTGCAAGAGAAACATCGAGGAAGCCCGTAACTACTTCGCTCGTGTTGGTGCTGATCTGATTGCTCATTTCAATCGTCTCGGCAGCAAGTGTTCTGAAATGGAGACAGACGAGAGACTCCG
>SVUK01000005.1 GCA_015063325.1 Oscillospiraceae bacterium
CGCGCACACCGCTGTTCCGGAAAATGGAACCGCCAACTACACCGCAGGCGCTGCCTACGTTGCCGGCCCGATCCGCGGCTGGACCGAGTACACCTCCTATAACTGCATTGGTTATATCGAGGGCGGACAGTATAAGGTTGCCTTCAGAACCGATAAGAGCGCTTCCTCCAGATGGGGCTATTGCCTTGACCTGACCGAGCAGATGAAAGCTTCCGGTGCCGGAACCTATTCGTTTAGCGTTTCCACCAGCGGCAACTCCACCAGCGCCATGATTATCAGATGCGCCAACAACTCCAACTCGTGCTCCACGGTAAGCAGCAGCAAATCGGGTAGCTTTACGGTCACTGCAGACAATTTGGCAAACTACACCTACCACATTATTGTAAAGTCGGGCAGTACTAGCGGTTCCTTTACGCTCACCGGCTGGTCGTTCACAAAGAATTAAAAATTCGATTGAAAGAAGGGAATAAGAAATGAAAAAGATTTATGAACCTCTTACAATGGAATTGATTTTAATGGATGCCGCTGATATCGTTACCATGAGCGAGAACGAGGGTGGTTGGGATTCCGGTTGGAACATTTTTACCTGATTGAATCAGAAAAAATGGAAAGATAACCGGAATTGAGCCTCCGTTCTGTTAATCAATTCACAAAACCCTTGCCGGGGCGGTTTTCGCCCCGGCAATTTTTTGCTTTTACATACGATTATTTTTGTATTTTATTGACATTCCTTATATTGTTATGTTATAATAAAAGAAGAAATTTCTAAAAATGGATCCTATAAAATGAAAAATCAACAACTATTTGACCGCATTGCAAAAGAAGTCAGCGAATGTCTTGCCACCAATACCGAGGACATCACTCCCGAAAACGGCGATACCTTTTTCGGACTTCCCAAACCCTATTCGGTGCCAACTCCCAGTGATTGTTTTCACGAAATGTATTACTGGGATACCTATTTTACCAATGTGGGTTTGATTGCTATTGGCAACGTGGAGCAAGCAAAAAATAACGTTGAAGATATTTCTTCCATGATCGAGCGCTTCGGCTTTATGCCAAACGGTAGCCGTCGCCGCTATCTCAAACATTCCCAGCCGCCTTTTTTTGCCCAAATGGTGCGAGAATTGCCGAGGTTGGACGACGTTTCTGCCAAGTGCTTTTACGAGGCAATGAAAACCGAGCATAAATTCTTTTTGAAAAATCGTACTTTTTCAAACGGACTTGCGCATTACGGTTTTTTTGCAACCGATGAAGATACCATTCAATCCCGTTTAGGGCATTGGAAACGCCGTACCGGAATTGAGCCCGATCCCGACCCCTCGGTGGAGGTTGGCAACTACCTTTCCTATTGCGAAAGCGGATGGGATTGCAATCCCCGTTGGGAAAAACACGGTTTTCAGTATGCCGCGATTGATCTCAATTCGCTTCTTTGGAATTTGGAAGAAACGCTTGCGCTTTTTGCCGCAAAATTTGAGCCTGCGAAAGCCGACGAGTGGAAAAGAATTGCCGATCAGCGTAAAGCGGAAATGAACGCCTTCCTTTGGAACGAAAAAGAAGGGTGTTTCCTGGATCGCAACGTCGAAACCGGCGCATTTAGCTCCGTGTTCAGCGCGGCGTCTTTCTATCCGCTCTATTTCGGGCTTGCCACGCAAGAGCAGGCAAAATCTACTCTGAAAAAGCTGCCTCTGTTGGAGCGCGAGTGGGGAATTATGCCTTGTCAAGAGGTAGAGACCGAGGCTCATTTCCAGTGGGGTGCCCCCACCGGTTGGCCCTGCATTCAATGGATGCTGGTTGGCGCTTTGGAAAAATACGGCTTTACCGACGACGCCCGTCGCGTTGCCGAAAAATACATTGCATTGGTAGAAAAAGTAGAGGCGAAAACCGGGCAGCTTTGGGAAAAATACGACGTTATCACCGGGGA
This sequence comes from Oscillospiraceae bacterium, assembly GCA_015063325.1. GTDB lineage: Bacteria > Bacillota > Clostridia > Oscillospirales > CAG-272 > UMGS1865. The sequence goes on from SVUK01000005.1 coordinate 1,922, forward strand.
AGCCGACGCAGGCGCCGAATACAATACGCCTCCTATGCTCGGCTGGACAGCCGGTGTTTATCTCAAATGCAAGCTGATTTTAGACGGTAAAAAAACGGTATAAAAGGGGAAAAACAATGAAAAAAAAGGGAATCTTTCGCCTGATTTTGGCGCTTTTAACTCTTGCAATTCTGCTTTCAGTTGTCTCCTGCACGCCCAAAGATCCGGCAGAGCCCGATTCAAAACCGGATCCTGAACCGCAGGAAGAACCAGAAGCCGACACCAACTTGACCATTGGGGGCAAGTCGATTGCCAACCATAAAATTTTATTTCCGCAAGGGCAAAATGAATTGGCGCTTAAAATTCGCTCTGCCATTTCAAGCGCATACGATTTAACGCTGCCAACCACTACCACCGACCCGGAAAACGGAAAAGTGGTTTGGTTGAGAGTGGATCCGCAACAATCTCCGGCTTCCTGCCGTGTATATGTTGACGAGCGCGCATTAATTCTTTCTGTCCATAACGAGGCATTTTTGAATGATGTCGTCAATCTATTCAAAACAACGTTAGAGGGTGAAAAAATGGATTATTCAAGTGATTTTTCAATCAGCAAAAACTTTGAAGCGGTTCCGTATCAGAACGTTTCCGGCACAAAAAAATTGACCGGCGACGGTGATAAAAATCCGCTTTTCTACGCGGTTGGCGAAACGGCTGTTTTCTCGGTTGCGGCAATTGCCGGCGACAAACTGTTGAGTGTTCCGTATTTCCAGTTGGACATTTGGAATGAATCGACCGGAACGGGCGAAACACTGTATTTGGACGGATCAAAGGGGTATATTGAATATACGGTAGAAAACTTTTCCAAACCCGGATTTTTCTACTTGAATGCGAATGTATGCGACGGGGATAAAAAGAAGATTTCTTCCTTTGCCGATTCGGCAGACGGATACCATTTTGTCGGCAGCATTGGCTTTGGGACCGATCAAATTCGCCCAACGGAGATTCCCTCAGATTTCGATTCCTATTGGGATTCGGTCGTCACGGCGGTTGATATGCAGAATTCTATTGGTATGAAGCTGGAGAAACTGGATAAAACGCAGTCCGGCTATGTGACCTATTATTGGGAAACGCCTACAGCAAACGTACATACCGATAACGAGCCGAATGTTGCCGCAGGATACCTGACCGTTCCGACATCTGCAAATGAAACGAATAAAATCGGTCTGCGAATCACTTTCCAAGCGCACGACGGTGAAATTCCCATCCCCGATCCGGTTTACAAGGAAAACACCGCAACGCTGATCGTTTGCGCTCATGGGTTTGATTTGGAAAAGGCAAAAACCAATATGATGTATTATGCCAAACAAAAAGATCGTATTGGGAACTATATTGAAAAACCCGATTATGTAAAAGAAATGATTAAGCGCGATTTGCTTGGCGCACGCTTTTTGTTGGAGTATTTTGGCTCTTCCGGTAATAACTACTGGGATGGTAAGACCTTTGTTGTTGCAGGAAACAGCATGGGAGCCATGCAGAGCACGGCGGTTGCCGCACTGACCAAAGAAGTGACCGGTACCGACGTTAGTCTTTTGGATATCGGCATCCCGTTCCTCTGCGATACCAAGGGGGGGGCTATTGGCCGCAAGCCGCGCACATGGCCGAACAAGCTACAAGAACTTGGATATGTTGACCCTGCAAACTTTGCCTCCAAACTGACTTGCAAAGTTCAAATCAATGCTGCTTTGGGCGATAAATATTGTCCGGCTTCCGGCGTGATGGCGCTGTATAACGCCGCTGTGAATGTGGAAAAATCGATTACTTTCCGGCAAAACGCTTCCCACGGTGGCGGAAACGGCGGCGGAAAATATCAACTTTCCGAGCCCTCCAATCAATAAAAACGTAAAAAGACGACGGATTTCTTATCCGTCGTCTTTTTTTGCAAAATATTTTCCCGAAAATTGCCGTTTTGCTTGACATTTTTTTATTTCACTGCTATAATTTAACTTGGAATACAATGATTTATACAGAGAGGATTTTATCATGTTTTATTTGAACAACACTGCTTTGAAAATCAAAGAAAAAAAAGAGTTGAACGTTGCGTATATCGGCGGTTCGGTCACGCAGGGCTACGGCTCCTCCAACGGCAGGGAGAAAAGCTGGCCAACGCTTGTCAGCCATTGGTTGGAAGAGACCTATGGCGTCAAGGTCAATTTTGTCAATGCCGGCATCGGCGGCACCGCGTCCTATCTTGCAAACTTCCGCTTTGATACCGACGTTGCGCCCATCAAGCCCGATTTGTTCTTTATTGAATTTGCTGTAAACGACTATTACGAAGAGTTTGATTACCGCACTGTTCGTCGGCAGTCGGAATCCCTTTTGGCAAAGGCCTATGCGCTCAACCCGAATATGGACGTTGTATATGCGTTTACCTACGACCTGCATTACGATACCGCCGACTATCCCCAGCTCCGCGCGCACCGCGACGTTGCCGACCGCAACGGGCTGTTGTCGGTCAAATTCAGCGATTACATCTATGCAAAATGCCGCGAAACAGGCGAAAACCCACACGATTTCTACATTGACTGGGTTCACCCTAACGATTACGGCTATAAAACCTATGCCGAGATTGTGGAAAAAGTTTTGGGTGCGGAACTGGAAAAATGCAAAGGCGCTTCCAAAATCGCGCCCCATAATCTTGTTACAATTTCGGACGGACTTTTGACGAATGCCCACCTCATTACCGGCGAGAAAGCGTATGATCTTTCCGGATGGACGTTCGAAAAAGAGGGAATGCGCTACGGTGGCCACCTGATTGCCGAGAAACCGGGCAGTACCTGCAAAGTGGACTTTGAGGGAACCGATTTCGGCTTGTTCTATAACGCCGGTGAAAACTGCGGAAGACTCCAATTTGTAGTTGACGGCACCGAGCGGTTGATTGTTGACACTTACCTGTGGCACGTAAACTGCAAGGAAAAACCGATTTTCACCTGTCTTACCCCTGGAAAACATACCGTTGAAATTACCCTTTTGGAAGACAAAAACGGAAAGAGCGGAGGCACCAAAGCTGAAATCGGCGCTTTCCTGATTGGTTAATTCAGCAAATTGTTTTTTATAGATATTTGTAGATAAAAGGAGAATTTGCCATGCTTGTTGGAATTTGTGATTATTTGATCAAAGGAATTACGGACAATTATGACGAATGTTATAAGCTTGCCGCCGAACTTGGCTACAACTCGGTTGATCTGAGCAGCCGCGAATGGTCGGTTGGGGAGATTTACAAGGAACAAATGTCCGGGCATTACGATAAATCATTGGAAGAACTGGAAGCCTATTACAAGCCCATGTATGAGGCGGCAACCAAATACGGTATTATCTTTAACCAGTTGCACGCTCCGTTCCCGACTGCACGTACCGGTTATCCCGAACTGAACGATTACATTCACATGACCTTTGAAAAGTGTATTCACATTGCGCGCATGTTAAAATCGAAATATCTTGTCGTTCACGGTGTTCACGTGGATAATCACAGAACCGTGGAAGAGGATTTTCAATACCACCTTGACCTGTTTTCCACTTTTATTCCGCTCCTGAAAGAGCAGGGTGTGGTGATGTGCATTGAAAACACCTACTATTATTATGTGGGACGAATCAACTGCTACAGCGCATCCAATTCCGAATTTTTGGTGCGGTTGGTAGAAGAACTGAACAAAAAAGCCGGCGCCGAGTGCTTCGGGCTTTGCTACGACGTCGGGCATGGCAACATTACCGGAAAAGATCAATTTCAGGAGATTCTCGCCTACGGCGATCATTTGAAAGTCCTGCATATTCACGATACCGACGGGACCTTTGATACCCACCTCATTCCTTATACCGCGCGGTACACCGACCGGCAGGGAACCGACTGGGAAGGCGTTCTCAAAGCGCTTGCAAAAATCAACTATAACGGCGTGATCAACTTTGAAACCGACGGCGGCATCCTCGGTTTCCCGAAGGAATTGCGCAAAGCTGCGCTGTACCTGAACGCCGAGATCGGCAAATATTTCAGCGATCGGATTGAAGCCTATAAAAAGGAGTATCAGAAAGCATAATGGAAGAAGCGAATCCAAGGGAAACGAAAATTCCTTCCGTAATGAGATTTTTGCCGGCAGTTTTTGCTGTCGGAAACGAATATCAAATCATGATCCCGGTCAAAGAGCCGACCATTATGTGGATCCAGGTTGGAACAGACACCTATTATGACGAAAGCAACGGCATTTTGCGTTCGGATACCGATTTGCATAAAATAACCGTTCCCATGTCGGCGTTGGATACTGCCGGAGAATATACCGTTTGCTGGAAGAAAATGATTGAACGCAAACCGTATTTTCCGCTCTCCGAGACAGAAGAACGAGCAACGTTTGCCTTTACTCCGCTGCGCGGAGAGTTGGTTCGCGCTTATATGATTGCAGACGCGCACGGGCATTTTGAAAAGGCACTCGGCGCGGCAAAGTTGTTTATCGAACAGCAGGGCGGCATTGATTTGCTGATTCTGAACGGCGATGTTGTCAATCACAGCGGAAAGTTGGAGTATTTTGATATTTACTATCAGCTTTCTCAAGAGATCACCGGCGGTTCGGTTCCCGTCATCGTATCGCGCGGCAATCACGATCTGCGCGGCGTCTATGCCGAAAAGCTGGCGCTGTATACCCCCGGCGAAAACGGAAATTCCTATTTTTCCTTCCGCCTCGGCGATCTTTGGGGACTTGTTTTGGATTGCGGTGAGGATAAGAACGATGATCACCCAGAATACGGCGGAACGATCTGTTGTCATGCTTTCCGCGAGCGAGAAACTGCATATTTGGACGCGATTATCGAGAATGCCAAGCATGAATACAATGCTCCCGGGGTGGAGCATAAGATCATCGTTTCTCATGTGCCGTTCACCGAAATTCCCGAATCTCCGTTCGATATTGAACAGGATATTTACAAAGAATGGGTGGAGCGGCTGAATGATGATATTCAGCCGGATGTAATGCTTTGCGGTCATGTACACGAAATGTACGTAACCAACAAAGGGGAAGAGAAGGACGCTTACGGCGCAGAGTTCCCGGTTGTTGTCGGGTCCAAACTACACGAGGACAATGAAAACGAAGCAAACACCTATTTTGCAGGGTGCGGAATTGTGATTGAAAATGAGGAAATTCGTATTTTCTTCAACGATTCCGAAAAAGTATTGCAAGAGATTAAACTTTCATAACTAGAGAGAGGCTATCAAACAAAATTCATGGAAGAAATTCGGCGCTCCAATACAAAAAAACAGATCATTTTAATTATTTTGTGCTGTCTTGCCTACGGCTTTGCTTACGTTGGCAGATACAGCTATAACTCAAATATCAGCAATATCATCAATGATTTCGGCGTCAGCCAGGCATCCACGGGATTGATTGGTACATTTTTCTTTTTCTCATATGGCGTAGGACAAATTTTGAACGCTTTTTTTTGCAAATATTATCCCAAGCGTTTTGTGATTGCAGGTGCTTTACTGATTTCTTCAATTATCAACTGTATTATGTTTTTCCTGCCGGCAACGCCCGAGGCCTTTGAGGCAATCAAATTTTTGTGGCTTTGCAACGGTATTTGCCAATCGGTTCTTTGGCCGACGTTGATTTTGACATTGAGCGAAACCATTGAAAAACGCTTGTTGAAATACGGCATTCTGGCAATGAGTGTTTCGGTTGCGATCGGAACTTTTTTGGCGTATGGCGGCAGCGCGATCTTTTCGCTTCCCTCCATTCATTTTTACCGGGGTACCTATTTGCTTGCAATTTGTTTAATGATGACGCTCGGCGTCATTTGGTTCTGCTCTTATAATACGCTGACGGCACAAAAACCGATGATTGACGAAGTCCAAGTACCTGTAAAAGAAGAAAAGAAAAAATCCGGTGTCAGTGGAATTCCGGCAGTTCTTGCCGGGCTCGTTGCCGTTTGTGCAGTCTTTGCCGTTGCCGACAACCTGATTAAGGACGGCTTTCAGACTTGGGCACCGCGCATTCTGGAAAAGACGTTTGATTTGAACATCAGCAAATCTTTGGCGTTTACGCTTGTTTTGCCGGTATTCGGATTCTTCGGCTCGGCATGTGCGCTTTGGGCAAATAAGCTGATCAAGGGCTTCCGTCCGCTCACAGGAGTATTCTATCTGCTTACCAGTCTGTGCATTGGCGGTATTGCATTAATCTTTCACTATGGCGGAACGGGAACATTTATGTTGATTATTTCGCTTGTTTTGATGGGACTGATTGCCAGCCTCACGCACGGCATTAACAACATTTTGCTCAGTATTATGCCGCTGACGCTGCGCAGTAAAGTGAATGCCGGATTGCTGACGGGAATTTTAAACGGTTTCTGCTATCTTGGCAGTACCATCAGTACCTACGGTATTGGCAAAATTGCCGACCACTACGATTGGAACACTGTCATTGTTGTACTGCTTTGGGTATCGGTCGGTGTAACCGTCCTTGCCGGAATTACCACGTTGATCCACGCTTTCAAAAATAAAAAGAACCCCCAAACGGAATCCGTAGAATAAAATTTTTTATTTGGGAGGATTGAGATGAAAAATCAATCGTATATATCCCCGCAAATTGATGTCATGGAAATGCCAATGGAGGATTTGATAACAGTATCGGATCCAACCGACGATGGAAAATGGACGATCATCATTTAACATCGTTAAAAAACAAACGGGCACGTTGACTTTCAACGCGCCTGTTTGTTTTTTATAAAAAAGAACAGCCAATCTGCTTTATTGATAATATTTTTCCACGCCGCCGTAACCGCGGATTCGCTTATTTTGCCGTGTTTTTGAAAGAAAGTTTTCAAGCCGCTTTTCAAATTCTTCGGGGCGATTTCTCGCCGCTTCAATGTAGGCAACGCGAATGCGCTTGTAGGAATCCGAAAATGCCCGGTAGTTATTCCAAACTTTGGGATCCTTTTGGAGCCGTTCCAAAATGTCTTTCTGAAAAAGGAACGGAGTATTGATGATCGGCAAAACGAGCTCCCGAATTTTCGGGTGAATCATGCCGCGCTCGTTCAGCCAACTCAAACGCTCAATATTCGGTTGCGAATAGGGACTTCCGGTTTTGCGCGGCGAGAAACGACGGATGCAGTGCAGTTCTCGTCCCAATGTCGGTTGGTGCTGTCGATCCATCCGAAGCAGAGCGCTTCCTCTACTGCATCATTATAAGAGATGGAAGGCTCGTTCGCTTCCAGCAGGGGAAAGACGAACCAAACTTCCGCCTCGGTTTCAAAATGCGCAGCAAGATATTCGCGCCATTTATTTCGATCACTTGCAGAAAACAAATTCACGTTGCTTTTCATACCTTTTCATTTTTATAATCAATTTTTAAAATCAGTTTTTATAATCAAATTGATGATCAAAATAGTAGTAGGTATCGTTTTCTTGCCTTGGGATGAATCCGCTTGCCGCAATCATTCGGCAGGACGCCGTATTTCGCTTGTCACAGCGCGCCGTTACCTGGAGGTTCAGAGAATGGACGGCAAATTCGGCGGCGGCTTTGAAAGCGGTTTTTCCGTAGCCGTTCCTCTGGTATTGCGGAAGAATGCGGCATCCAAGCTCGGCTGTGCCGTCATAAGAGAAGTTCCAAAGAATTGCTTCGCCGATCATTTCGCCGTTTTCCGAAAGACGAATTGCAAAGTTGATCGAGTCGCCTACATTCATATCGAAAATTGTCGAATCATAAAAGGTATTTTCATCGATTTGCCCGGTCAGACTGACGTCCTCACGATAGTCGTAACCCCAATAACGATTGTTTTGAAGATCGGTATTCAGGGCAAAGTAGGCTTGTTTATCGGATTCGCAAAAAGATGTCAGCACAATGCCGCCCGAATGGATAACAGGAGCAAACGGCATTCTTGCCGCAGGAGAATGGATATGGACGAGATACTTGTTGATTTTTCTGATTGGGTGGTATTGCATTTTTGAAGTACGCAGACCGGGATCACCGGAATCATCTTCGCGATTGACCAAACGAAGGGCATATTCCGGAATCTTATCCATGAAACGAACAAAACCGGAATACATGGTCGGGTAGGCGCCTACATAGCACCGGAGCGCCTTTTCTACATGAATCAGAAGTGTTTCTCCAATCACCTCGCCGATTGAGAATGCCGCCATTTTTTCGCCGACGAACAAGCCTGCCGTATATAATCCAAGCGAATCTGCAACCGACAACAGTTTTTCGGTTTGCGCAAGTTCCAGTTGTTCCAAAAGGTTTTGGTCGGTGTGTTCCGCGCGATAGGCGGTTAAAAGCTCCAAAACTGCGGTGTGATCTTCCGGTTGCAGCAATCGAACGACCGGTTCGCCGTACAAATTTTTGAATTTATTGATATGGTTGCGCTGACCGCTGTATTTTCGACCGGCAAAAGTTTTTGCTTCTTCAAAAGAGTAAACGTAATCGCTCCAACGGGGATCGAAAGCCCACATCGGACTTTCCAGTCGGTGATCTTGCCGGATTTTTTCCAACGTTGGTTCGTCCACCGCAAAAAAGCGAAGGGGCAGGTGATTTTCTTTTACATACTGCAACAGTTCGTCGATCATTCCGTCGGGATCTTCTCCCACGGGAAAGCTGAACGCCGGTTGTTCGCCAACGTTTTGCCGGATGACGAGCGTGCGATTCCATTCGCAAAAGCGCAGGTCGGTATCCGGCTGCCATAAAAACAGCGCGCCGGCAGAGAGGTCACTGCACGCGGACATTCCTTTTTTAATATACGGCAAGATCCGTTGCAGCGACGAAAGAGAAAAGGGTTCAAATCTCAGCATAAGACGTCCTTAAAACATACTCAATTTCATTTCAAAAATTCTTTTGAAAATTATTCTAACAATCAATTTGAAAATGATCAATTCAAATACGATTGCAAAATCAGTTCCATTTGGGTTTCCTTCGGCTTCATACCCATTTTATAGTAAAAAGCTTTTGCGCCGTTGTTGCCTTCCCAAACGTTGAGCGTGACTTCATAGCAACCGAGCGCTTTTGCATCGGCTTTGACATGCTCGAACAGCAGCGTCCCCACGTGCTGTCCCCTCGCTCGTTCGTCCACGCAAAAATCATCGATAAACAGGGAAGTAAACGGGATCATGGTGTTGGAAAACGGTTGCTTTTGAAAAATACAAAGCGCATAACCGAGGATGTTTCCGCTTTCGTCAACCGCCACATAGGATCGGCGGTTCTTATCGTTGAGAATTTCAATGACTTGCTCCGCCGTGTATTTGGTCGTTCCGGGTAAAAAGATGTCGGGACGAATGGCGGCGTGCAGCTCCAAAACCTGACCGAGCAGGCGAAGGATCGCTCCAGCATCCTTTTCTTCTGCGGTTCGGATCGTTATCATATCAAAGCAGTGCCTCAACCGCTTGTTTCACGTCTTTCATATCCACGGTCGGCTCAAAACGGGCAACGACCTTTCCTTCGCGGTCGACGAGAAATTTGGTGAAATTCCACTTGATATACGCTTTTTCTCCGAACTTCTTGTTGTTCATGTTCGTAAATTTGTTCAGCACAGCATTTTTGAGCCCTTTGCCGAAGCCGACAAACGGTTTTTCGGTTGCAAGATAAACGAACAACGGATCGGCGTTCTCACCGTTGACGTCGATTTTTGCAAACTGCGGAAACTCGGTGCCGAATTTGATGGTGCAAAAATCGTGAATTTCGTCGGCGTCGCCGGGCGCTTGATTGGCAAATTGATTGCAGGGAAAATCCAGAATTTCAAAGCCCTTGTCGCGAAACTCCTTGTACATGGCTTCCAGCGGATCGTAATGCGGCGTGAATCCGCACCCGGTTGCCGTGTTGACAATGAGCAAAACCTTGCCCGTATAGTCGGAAAGCGAAACCTCGCCGCCTTTTCTGTCTTTCACGGTAAAATCATAAACTGTTTTCATTTTTTTTTACTCCTTTTCTTTTTTTTCAAAATGGATGGATGTAAAACGCGAAGCGAGATCAAAAAGAAACTCGCGTTTTTCCTTTTGCTCAACCACAAGGATGGTCATTGCTTCCCAAAAGGTAACGGTCGTTGCAATATCGCTGACATAGATAAAAATATCTCTCCAAATCGATTCGCTCTGCCACAAATTGCGAATCAACAGCATCCCAACGAAGAATAAAAGCCCAATGCCGATCAGCCCGTAGGCCACGCGATTCCTTTTTTGATTTTCGGAAAACCGGCTTTTGAACTCAAGATCAATGTTTTTGCAAAAAATATCCTGCAATTCCTCACCGGTGTATGCTCCAAGATCATCAAACCGTATGGAAAGATCAATTTTATATTTTGAGGAAACCAGTTTGAAGGCACTGCCGATCCACTCCAGAAAATCATCGCTCAAAATTGGCTGTTTTGTTACGTAGTTCTGATCGAAAATATCTTCCGGACGGGAAAACTCCAAAACGATTTTTGCGATTTTTGATTCTTTGTCGATCTCGAAAAAACAGTCTTCAATATTTTTCAGTTCTTTGATTTTATTTTTCATTTTCATAAGCTTGCTCCAAAAATCAATCGTTTTCATCAATCGGAAATCCCAGCCGGTCGGTCAGCTTGTAGCGGACAGGTTTGCCTTGAAACTGCAAGCCGGATTTTTGCGCCTGCTCGCGCTCGACCTTGCCGGAAAGGTGATATATTTTTCCATCCTTCACAAAGACGTATCCCGTACCGAAAAAGGAAAAGGTTACGTTTGCTTCCTTGCATTCATCATAGAGCGTTTTGACCCACTCGTAGTGGCAAGGTCGCGCGCCGTCATAGTTTTCGCCGTCGGCGCTGACTCGTTCGATCTGACCGTCGGAAAGATATTTTTGGATATGGATCGGTCCGATGAGCGGCGCGCACATCACGCTTTTGTGTTTGAACGGCAATTCGAGAAGAATGGGGATGCGCTCGTCTGCCCGGCGTTGGTTTTCGGTGGAAACGCTCAATTTTACGTTTTCCCAGCCATCGCCCCAATCCGGCGGCAGATGCGCGGCAACGCGATGGGGGCGCTTGGTCAAAAGACAGAATTTGACGTCGGGGCGCTGACGAATGATCTCCCAGGCGTCGTCTCGCCAGGGGTCGGCATCCTCCAAAAAGAAATCGCTGGTCAGGCAAACGCGGAGCGATGAACCGGCAGGGACCTTGTAGTTGCCGAACCGGTCTTTGGAGATTGGATAGCGAAAGGCGGCTTTCGTGCGGTAAATTTCCGAGCCGTCCTTGTCGCGCAGACCATCAAGGAAAAACATATAGCAGTTTTGGCAACCCTCGCTGCACTTTTTGCAACCGTGCCATGGGTTCCAAATATCACGCATGGGAGGTCACCTCGCTTTTCGGGTTGATATTATCTTATCGTTTAAGATTGCATTTCAAGTATACCATATTTTTTGTAAAATTGGAAGAAAAAAATCATTTTTATTTGTGCAAACAATTTTATTTATGAATGAACGCAAGAAGATTCTGCGTGACCAATTGTCCATACGAAAAAACAGGTTGCAGAAAAATCTGCAACCTGATTTTTGTGTATCTACGACCAAAAGTGCTCTTTTTGGGGGTATGTGCGACCAAAAGTACACCAGTTGGAATTTTAACGAGGATAGGAAAAATCACCCACCAAACATTTTTTGCAAGCGTTTTGCCGCTTCGGCGGTATCGGCGGGACTGCCGAAGGTGGAAAAACGAAAATATCCCTCTCCGCATTTGCCAAAGCCGGCTCCCGGGGTTCCGACAATTTGCGCTTTGTTTAACAGATGGTCAAAAAAACTCCAACTGTCAAACCCGTTCGGGCATTTGAGCCAGATATACGGCGCGTTCATGCCGCCGCAATAGGAAATGCCGCAAGCGTCCAGCGCCTGCATCAAAATCTTTGCGTTTTGCTTGTAGATCGCAATGTTTGCCTTGATTTGCTTCTGTCCCTCATCGGTAAACACCGCCGCGCCGCCCTTTTGAATGATGTAGGAAACGCCGTTGGTCTTGGTGGTGCGGTTGCGCACCCACATGGCGTTCAAGTTCATGCCGCCGCGCACCAGCGCTTTCGGAATGACCGTGTAGCCCAGCCGCGTTCCGGTAAAGCCTGCGGTTTTGGAGAGCGAACAGATCTCAATGGCGCACTCTTTGGCGCCGTCGATCTCAAAAATGCTGTGCGGCAGGGCATCGTCCTCGATAAACGCTTCGTATGCCGCGTCGAACAGGATGACCGAGCCGTTTTTGTTCGCATAATCCACCCATGCTTGCAGTTGGCGTTTGTCAAAAACCGCGCCTGTCGGATTGTTGGGAGAGCAAAGATAAATCAGGTCGGCTTTTGCGGCTTCGTTCGGCATTGGCAAAAAGCCGTTTTCCTCGCCCGAGGGGAGGTGCAGGATTTTTCTGCCTGCCATAATATTTGCGTCCACGTAGGCAGGGTACGCCGGTTCCATGATCAGCGCGGTGTTGGAACGGTCGAACAGATCGAGAATGTCACCCAATTCGTCGCTCGCGCCGCTGGAAACGAAAACCTCGTCGGTGAAAAGCGCAATGCCGCGTTTTTTGTAATGCGTCGCGATCGCTTCGCGCAGAAAGGGCGCGCCGCATTCTGGCAGATAGCCGTGAAAGGTCTCTTTTTTCGCCTGGTCGTCCACCGCTTCGTGAAGCGCCTCGGTTACGGCAGGGCAAAGGGGCAGGGAGACGTCGCCGATCCCCAGCCGGAGCAGTTTTACGCCGGGATGGTCGGCAAGATAGGCGTTCACTTTTTGCGAGATGTTATAAAACAAATAGGAGTCTTTCAGGTTTGCATAGTTTTGGTTGGGTTTCAGCATATTGCGTCCCCTTCGTAAACAATTTCGGCAGGACCCGTCATGGTTACTTGCCCGTTTTGTGAAACGACAATATCAAGCGTGCCGCCGTCCAGCCGGACAAAAATTGGGGTGTCGAATGGACAAAATCCCTTTTTTACTGCCGCCGCGACCGAGGCGCAGGCACCGGTTCCGCAAGCCATGGTCACACCGCTTCCGCGTTCCCAGACGCGCATCCGCAATTCGGTAGAAGAGATGACCTGCACAAACTCCACGTTCACGCCGCCGGGGAAAGCCGGTGCGTGTTCGATTTGCGCGCCGAGCGTTTTCACAGGGGCGGTTTCAGCGTTTTCCACAAACACGACCGCGTGCGGATTCCCGACCGAAACGGGGGTGCAAAGAAGGTCCGCGCTGTTGATCGAAAGGCGCATTTCTTTTTCGACCTGTGCCGCGCCCATATCCACCGTGACCTCTTTGACCTTGCCGCCCAGCACGCGCAGATCGAGCGTTTTCATGCCCGAAAGCGTTTCGACGGTCAGGTGAGTTTTATCGGTATAGCCCTTGTCATAAACGTATTTTCCCACGCAGCGAATGCCGTTGCCGCACATTTTCGCCTCGCTTCCGTCGGCGTTGAAAATGCGCATTCTGAAATCGGCAACTTCCGACGGCGAAATATAGATCATACCGTCCGAACCCGCGCCGAAATGGCGGTCAGAGAGTTTTTTGCAAAGGTCAACGATGTTTTCGGGAACCTCGCCGAAAACATACAGGTAGTCGTTTCCGAGCCCCTGCATTTTGGTAAAATGGAGCATCACTCTTTGCCTTTCATATGTTCAAACGCCGTGCCGACAAAGCCCTTGAACAGCGGATGGGGTTTGTTGGGGCGGGATTTGAATTCGGGGTGGTATTGCACGCCAAGGTAGAAATCACGGTCCGAGAGTTCCACCGTTTCCACCAAAAGCCCGTCCGGGGACATTCCGCCGATGGTCAATCCGTGATCTTGCAGGATTTTCCGGTAATCGTTGTTGAACTCGTAGCGGTGGCGGTGCCGCTCGCTGATGTGCTGTGTCTTGTAGCACCATTCCATAGTGGTATTGGGCAGAATTTCGCAGGGGTAGGCACCCAGACGCAGCGTGCCGCCTTTGTCGATCTCGTCGCTTTGCCCGGGCATAAAGTCGATCACCTTATGCTTGCACGCTTCGTCAAACTCGCCCGAGTTGGCGTCGGCAATGCCGGCAACGTGACGGGCGTATTCAATGACGGCAATCTGCATCCCGAGGCAGATGCCGAAGAAGGGGATTTTGTGCTCCCGCGCGTATTGGGTTGCCGTAATCATGCCTTCAATGCCGCGGTTGCCGAAACCGCCGGGAACGATGATGCCGTCCAAGACCCCGAGCGTTTCCTCCACGGTGTCTTTGGTGATTTTTTCCGAGTCGATCCAATGAATTTTGATATGCGTATTGTAGAAATATCCGGCATGGCGGAGCGCTTCGGCAACCGAGAGATAGGCGTCGTGCAGCGCCACGTATTTGCCGACGAGCCCGATGTGCGTGGTGTAGGGACGGGATTTGATGCGGTCCACCATTGCCGTCCATTCTGCAAGGTCGGGGTCGGGCGCGTCAATGCCGAGTTCGCGGCAGACGACCGAGGAAAAGTTGGATTTTTCCAGCATCAGCGGCGCTTCGTAGAGGTTGGGAAGGGTGATGTTTTCGATGACGCAATCCTTTTTGACATTGCAGAAGAGTGAAATTTTATCGAAAATGGATTCTTCCAGCGGCTCGTCGCACCGCAGAATGATGATGTTCGGGTTGACGCCCATGCCCTGCAATTCCTTGACCGAGTGCTGGGTGGGTTTGGTTTTGTGTTCTTCCGAGCCGTGGAGATAGGGAACGAGTGTGACGTGAATGAACAGGCTGTTCTCGCGCCCGACCTCCAAAGAAATCTGACGAACCGCTTCAATGAAAGGTTGCGACTCAATATCGCCGATGGTGCCGCCGATCTCGGTGATGACCACGTCGGCATCCGAGTGTTTGCCCACGTTGTAGATAAAGTGTTTGATCTCGTTGGTGATATGCGGAATGACCTGCACCGTGGAGCCGAGGTATTCGCCGCGGCGCTCCTTGTTCAGCACGTTCCAATAGACTTTCCCGGTGGTCAGGTTGGAGTATTTGTTCAGGTCTTCGTCAATGAAGCGCTCGTAGTGGCCGAGGTCCAGGTCGGTCTCGGCGCCGTCCTCGGTGACGTAAACTTCGCCGTGCTGATAGGGGCTCATGGTGCCGGGGTCAACGTTGATGTAGGGGTCCAGTTTCTGCGCGGCGACTTTGAGTCCGCGCGCTTTGAGCAGTCGTCCGAGCGAGGCGGCGGTAATGCCTTTGCCAAGCCCCGAAACAACGCCGCCGGTTACAAAAATGTATTTCATCATCTTTCTCCTTTCATTTTCCGCTGTCGCCATAGTTGGAAAGCGCCCGTGCGGAAGGATCGTTTACGTTGCAACCTTTCCAATTTTTGTTGGGCATCCAGAAATCAACGATCATTTCCGCCTGCCCGGGGTAATAAGTCTCAAAAATTTCGCGGTATAAAAGCGCTTCCTTGGTAAAGGGGCGCGCAAAGCTGTATTGGGCGCTCCGCTCCGCAAATTCTTTGTCGGTATAGCTGGTTTCGGCATACTGTTTCAAATCGTCCACCATCGAGTGTCCGACGGCATCCGAAAACGCGGCTTTTTCGCGCCACAGGATGCTGTCCGGCAAATATCCAAGCCCTTCAAAGGCATGGCGGAGCAGATATTTGCCCTTGCCGTATGTATTCATCTTCATTGCGGGATCGAGCGACATGACGTATTTGACAAAATCAAGGTCGCCGAAGGGAACCCGCGCTTCCAGCGAGTTGACCGAAATGCAGCGGTCGGCGCGCAGAACGTCATACATATGCAGTTCGTGAATGCGCTTTTCGGCTTCCTTTTGGAATTCTTGTGCGCTCGGCGCAAAATCGGTGTATTTGTAGCCGAAGAGTTCATCCGAAATTTCACCGGTCAACAGCACCCGGATGTCGGTGTCTTCGTGAATGGCTTTGCAGACCAGATACATTCCCATGCTGGCACGAATGGTGGTGATATCGTAGGTGCCGAGCAGACGGACAACGTCTTCCAAAGCGCCCAGCACGTCGTCGGGGGTCATATAGACCTCGGTGTGGTCAGCGCCGATGAAATCGGCGACCTGACGCGCGTATTTGAGGTCGATGGCGTCCTCACTCATGCCGATGGCAAAGGTTTTGATCGGCTTTGCGCTTTTCCTGGCGGCAATGGCGCAAACCAGCGAGGAATCTAAGCCCCCCGAGAGCAAAAATCCAACCTTTGCGTCGGCGACCAGCCGTTTTTCCACGCCGGCAATCAACTTTTCCCGAATGGTTTTGCAAGCGGTTTCCAAGTCGTCATGGCAAACCTCTTTCGCGTGGGCAATATCGCAGTAGCAAACGAATTTGCCGCCCTTGTAGTAGTGTCCGGGCGGGAAGGGCAGGATCTTTTCGGTCAGCCCGACCAGGTTCTTCGGCTCGCTTGCAAACAGGATCGTTCCGTTTTTGTCGTATCCGTAATAGAGCGGACGAATGCCGATGGGATCGCGCGCGGCAATGAACTCGCCGGTTTTGCCGTCGTAGATTACACAGGCAAATTCGGCGTCCAGTTTGGCAAACATTTCAACGCCATATTCAAAATACATGGGCAACAGGATCTCGCAATCGCTGTCGCTTTCAAAGGTGTAACCCTTTTCCTTCAACTTTTCGCGCTCTTTTGCAAAGCCGTAAAATTCACCGTTGCAAATGGCGTAACTGCCGTCCAATTCAAACGGTTGCATTCCCTCGGGGTGCAGACCCATAATGGAAAGCCGATGGAAGCCGAGCAAGCCTTTGCCCGTGTCGATCACGCGGCTGTCGTCCGGCCCGCGCGAGCGGGTCGCGTCAAACGCCTCGTCAAACGCCGCCCGGTCGGGAACGGCGCCGCAGTAACCAAAAATCGAACACATTAGAAAAAGTCTCCTTTAATTTTTATCTGACGCTGAACAGAATGTCGGCATAGGTCGGGAAGGGCCAGTAGCTCTTTTCGGTCAGCGTTTCGGCCTCGTCACAGGCAAGGCGCAAGCCGCACATTTTGGGCAGGATTTTATCGCGAACGGTTTCGGATTCGGGAATGATGCCGTCCACTTCGTGCAAAGCGATCACCGCGCTTTGCAGCTCGTCGGCGGCAAAGGAGATCCGGTCAGTCAACTCCGAAAGCTTGAAGATCAAGCTGCTTTCATAGGTGCAGGAAACGGCGGGCAACAGAGCCTTTTTGGCGGCGGCGTTCTTGGCAAGATCGGCGGCAAAATGCTCCACTGCCGGGGCAATCTGCGTTTTTGCCATGTCAATCATGGTGTTGGCCTCAATGACCACCGATTTGCAGTAGTTTTCCAGCATAATCTCGCACCGGGATTTCAGTTCTTCCACGGTGAACACCTTGTGCGAAGTCAGCATATCCACGTTCTTTTTATCGAGCAGGTGGGGCATACAGTCGGCAGTGGTGCGGTAGTTGAGCAGTCCGCGCACTTCGGTCGCCTCCTTGATCCAGGCGTCATCGTAGCCGTTGCCGTTGAAAATGATACGCTTGTGATCCTTGATGGTCTGTTTGATCATTTCGTGCAAAGTGCTTTCAAAATCCTTGGCGCCTTCCAGCTTGTCGGCATAAATTTTCAGGCTTTCGGCAACCGCCGAGTTGAGCATGATGTTGGCGCAGGCAATGCTGTTGGAGGAGCCGAGCATGCGGAACTCGAATTTGTTGCCGGTAAAGGCAAACGGAGAGGTGCGGTTGCGGTCGGTGGTATCGCGGTTGAATTTGGGCAGAACGTGAACACCCAGCTTCAACTGCGTTTTTTCGGCGCCCTTGTAGGGCGTATCGGTTTCAATCGCGTCCAGCACGGCGGTCAACTCGTCGCCCAGGAAGATGGAAATGACGGCGGGCGGTGCCTCGTTCGCGCCAAGACGGTGGTCGTTTCCGGCGGTCGCAACCGAAATGCGGAGCAAATCCTGATAGTCATCCACCGCTTTGATGACGGCGCACAGGAAGAGCAAAAATTGCGCGTTCTCGTAGGGCGTTTCGCCGGGAGAGAGCAGGTTTTGCCCATCGCTGGTGGCAATGGACCAGTTGTTATGCTTGCCGGAACCGTTTACCCCGGCAAAAGGCTTTTCGTGCAAGAGGCAGACAAGCCCGTGCCTCGATGCCACCTTTTGCATGATCTCCATGGTCAGCTGGTTGTGGTCGGTGGCAACGTTGGTGGTGCTGTAAATCGGCGCCAACTCATGCTGTGCCGGCGCGACCTCATTGTGCTCGGTCTTTGCCAGAATACCGAGTTTCCAAAGTTCTTCGTTCAGCTCCGCCATATAAGCGGCAACGCGGGGTTTGATCACGCCAAAGTAGTGGTCGTCCATCTCCTGACCTTTCGGCGGTTTTGCACCGAACAGCGTTCTGCCGGTAAACCGAAGATCGGGGCGAGCGTCATACATTTCTTTGGTGATGAGGAAATATTCCTGTTCCGGACCAACCGAGGATACCACGCGCTTGACCGTATCGTTTCCGAACAGGCGCAAAATACGGAGTGCCTGTTTGTTCAGGGCTTCCATCGAGCGGAGCAGGGGGGTTTTCTTATCCAGCGCGTGTCCGCCGTAGGAACAAAACGCCGTCGGAATGCACAAAGTCTTTCCTTTGATAAATGCGTAGGAAGTCGGATCCCAAGCCGTGTATCCGCGCGCTTCAAAAGTGGCGCGCAAACCGCCGGAGGGGAAGGAGGAAGCGTCGGGCTCGCCCTTGATGAGTTCTTTGCCGGAGAATTCCATAATCACGCCGCCGTCCGGGGAGGGAGAAATAAAACTATCGTGCTTCTCGGCGGTAATACCGGTCAGGGGTTGGAACCAGTGGGTAAAATGCGTTGCGCCCTTTTCAATTGCCCAATCCTTCATGGCCGCTGCAACGGCGTTTGCAACATTCAGGTCCAGTTCTTTTCCTTCGTCGATCGTCTGTTTGAGGGATGCGTAAACCTTTGCCGAAAAGGTCGCTTTCATCACTCTGTCGTCAAATACCATGCTTCCGAAATACTCCGATACTGTTTTCATCTTTTTTCTCCTTTTGTTTTCAAAGGATAAGGCGCCCTTCATGTTTGCAACATGAAAGACGCCTTTGCCTTCCTTTTTTATTTTGTTTGCAGGTAAAAATGAAAATCGCGCCTTTGAGCCCATTACTCAAAGACGCCATTGCCTTTTCACGAGAGTCATTATACAACGCGAAAATCGGTTTGTCAACCCCTTTTTTCAAAAAAAGTCGAAAAATTTTTCGCTTCCTATTGACAAACCGATTTTCGCAGAGTATAATACAGTTCAATGAGCAAAGGCGTTCATTTTGCGTGGGAGCAGTCCCGCCCGAAATGAGCGCTTTTTCTTTTTTCAAGCAAGAAAGGATGATAAAACCATGAAATTGCAAGAAGGAGAAGTCCGCATCCCGTCCGGATGCGCCATCGCCGCGGTGATCTCCAAAGAAGGGAAGCGGATGACGGCTGAAAAGATCATAGATGCCATGAAACCTATGCACGACCGTTCCAACGGTCTGGGCGGCGGCTTTGCCGGCTACGGCATTTATCCCGAATACCGCGACCTTTACGCTTTCCACCTGTTTTTTGACAGCCGCGATACCCGCAAGGCGTGCGAGGCGTTTTTGAAAGAAGGTTTTGAAGTGGTCAAAGGGGAGGTCATTCCAACGCGGAAGATCCCCGCGATCACCGACGAGCCTATCATCTGGCGCTACTTCGTTTCGCCGCTCCGCTCTGTTCTTGCCGACTTGCAACTCGATGAAAAGGAATTCGTTGCCCGCACGGTCATGAAGATCAATACCGAAATGAAGGGTGCCTACGTCTTTTCGAGCGGCAAGAACATGGGGACCTTCAAAGCTGTCGGCTTTCCGGAGGACGTTGGCGAATTCTACCGCTTGGATGAATATGAAGGATATTCCTGGACGGCGCACGGTCGCTACCCGACCAACACGCCCGGCTGGTGGGGCGGCGCGCATCCGTTTACACTGCTCGACTATTCGGTCGTCCACAACGGCGAGATCTCGTCCTACGATGCCAACCGCCGCTTTATGGAAATGTTCGGCTATAAATGCACCTTGCAGACCGATACCGAGGTCATTACCTACATTTTGGATTATCTCATCCGCCGTCAGGGGCTGACGCTGACCGAGGCGGCAAACGTGATCGCCGCGCCGTTCTGGTCGACCATTGAGGGCAAGAAGGACGCTTACGAAAAAGAAAAACTGCAATATCTGCGCACCGTGTTTCCAAGTCTTTTAGTCACCGGACCGTTCTCCATTGTGCTGGGTTTTGACGGCGGTCTGATGGCGCTCAACGATCGCTTGAAACTGCGGTCGATGGTGGTTGGCGAGAAGGACGACAAAGTCTTCATCGCCAGCGAGGAAGCGGCCATCCGCGCCATGGAGCCGGATGCCGAAAAGGTCTGGGCGCCGTCGGGCGGTGAGCCGGTCATTGTAAAAGTGAAGGAAGGAGCATATTAACATGGGAGTCGAATTCATTTATCCCGAGTTTGAGGTGATCCGGAATGAAACCCGTTGCATCCAATGCCGCGTTTGCGAGCGGCAATGCGCCAACGAGGTGCATTCCTTTGACGCGGAACACGGCGTCATGCTCTCGAATGAAACCAAATGTGTTAACTGTCAGCGTTGTGTATCTCTTTGCCCAACGCGGGCGCTCAAAATCGTTAAGAGCGACTGCACCCTGCGCGAGAACGCCAACTGGCAGAACGATACCATTAAAGAAATTTACAAGCAGGCAAACAGCGGCGGCGTTCTGCTTTCTTCCATGGGCAATCCCAAGCCGCTCCCGCTTTATTGGGATAAGATCTTGATCAACGCCTCGCAGGTCACCAACCCGCCGATCGATCCCTTGCGCGAGCCGATGGAAACCAAAGTATTCTTGGGAAAGAAACCCGAAAAGATCATGCGCACAGCGGATGGAAAGATCGATTGCACATTGCCGCCGCAAATCGAACTTGCCATGCCTGTCATGTTCTCGGCAATGAGTTACGGGTCCATCAGTTATAACGCCCATGCTTCGCTCGCTCGCGCCGCGACCGAACTCGGCATCCTCTATAACACCGGCGAGGGTGGTCTGCACGAGGACTTTTATCAATACGGCGCGAATACCATTGTTCAAGTCGCTTCCGGGCGTTTCGGCGTTCACGAGGACTACCTCAATGCCGGCGCGGCAATCGAGATCAAAATGGGGCAGGGCGCAAAGCCGGGCATCGGCGGGCATCTGCCGGGCACCAAGATCGTCGGTGACGTTTCCCGTACCCGCATGATCCCGGAGGGTTCGGATGCTATTTCTCCCGCACCGCATCACGATATTTATTCAATCGAAGATTTGCGACAACTGGTTTTCTCGCTCAAAGAGGCAACCAACTATCAAAAGCCGGTCATCGTCAAGGTTGCCGCCGTGCATAACATTGCCGCCATTGCCAGCGGCATTGCCCGGAGCGGCGCCGATATCATCGCCATCGACGGCTTCCGCGGCGGCACGGGCGCAGCGCCTACCCGCATTCGCGATAATGTTGGTATTCCCATTGAATTGGCGCTTGCCGCCGTCGATCAACGGTTGCGCGACGAGGGCATTCGCAACAATGTTTCGCTGGTAGTCGGCGGATCGATCCGGAGCGCCGCAGACGTGGTTAAAGCCATCGCACTCGGAGCCGATGCCTGTTACGTTGCCACCGCCGCGCTGCTCGCGCTCGGTTGTCACCTCTGCCGCACCTGCCAGAGCGGCAAATGTAACTGGGGTATTGCAACCCAACGCCCCGATCTTGTCAAACGCCTCAATCCCGATATCGGCTCCCAGCGCCTGGTCAACCTGATGACGGCATGGCGGCACGAGATTATGGAGATCATGGGCGGCATGGGTATCAACTCAGTGGAAGCCCTGCGCGGCAACCGCCTGATGCTCCGCGGTGTCGGACTGAATGAAAAGGAATTGCAGATCCTCGGGATCTCTCATGCGGGGGAATAAAAAATGAAGCGTGTATATGTAAATGAAGAATGGTGCCTCGGCTGCCATTTGTGCGAATACAACTGTGCCTTTGCCAACTCGGGGCTTGCGCGCATGACCGACCTCAAAGGCAAAAAGATCTTTCCGCGCATCCACGTGGAAGGGGACGATAAAATCACCTTTGCCGTTTCCTGCCGCCATTGCACCGATCCGATCTGCCTCAAAAGTTGCATTGCGGGCGCCATCTCCAAAAAAGACGGCGTTGTGTGCATCGACCGGAACAAATGCGTGGGCTGTTTGACTTGTGTTCTGGTCTGCCCCTACGGTGCGCTCGCGCCCGGCGAGGACGGTGCCATGCAGAAATGCGAACTCTGCCTGAACAATACCTGCGGCGCGCCAGCCTGCGTGACCGGGTGCCCCAACAAGGCGATCGTTTATGAGGAAAGGAGCGAGGTCAAGTGAAACAGTATGTCATTATCGGCAACGGCGCCGCGGCGGTCGGTTGTATCGAAGGCATTCGGAGCGTGGATGCCAAGAGTAAAATCACCGTGATCTCCAAAGAGCCGCACCATGTCTACTCCAGACCGCTCATTTCCTATTATCTGGAAGGAAAAACCGACACCGAGCGCATGAAATACCGCACCGCCGATTTCTATGAGAAAAACGGCTGTCAGGTTCTTTACGGCGAAACAGCGGTGAAAATCGATAAGGATGCAAAAACGGTCACCACCGACAAAGGAACGGTTACTCCATATACCTCCCTTTGCGTTGCGACCGGCTCTTCGCCCTTCGTTCCGCCATTTGAGGGACTGGATATGGTGGAAAAGAAATTCTCCTTTATGACGCTTGACGATGCGCTTGCATTGGAACAGGTGATCACCAAGGAATCCCGCGTGCTGATCGTCGGCGCGGGATTGATCGGGCTCAAATGCGCCGAAGGCATTGCCGCGCGCGTGGGGAGCATCACCGTTTGCGATCTTGCCGATCGCGTTCTTTCCAGTATTCTGGATTCCGAGTGCGCCGCGGTGATCCAAGATCATTTGGAAGAGAACGGCATTCACTTCCTGCTCTCGGACAGCGCGGTAAAATTTGAAAAGAATACCGCATTTATGAAAAGCGGCAAAACCGTAGATTTTGACGTTCTCGTTTTGGCGGTGGGCGTGCGCGCCAACACCGCGCTGGTCAAGGAGGCGGGCGGCGAGGTCAACCGCGGCATTTTGGTGGGTGACAGCATGGAAACCTCCATTTTCAGCATTTACGCCGCCGGGGATTGTACCGAGGGCAACGACATTTCTCTCGGCGCGCGGCGCGTGCTTGCCATCATGCCGAATGCTTATTTGCAGGGGCAAACCGCAGGTGTCAATATGGCGGGCGGCAAAGCGGTGTTCGATAAAGCCATTCCCATGAACTCCATCGGCTTTTTCGGTCTGCACATCATGTCCGCCGGGACCTATGACGGCGAAATGACAGAGGAGCAGGAAAACGGCTCGCTGAAACGGTTCTTTGTCAAGGACGGACTCTTAAAAGGTTTTATTTTGATCGGAAAGACCGAGCGCGCCGGGATTTACACCTCGTTGATCCGCGAAAAGACGCCGCTTGACACCATCGATTTTGAGTCTTCCAAAAAATTGGCTTCCAATTCCATTTTTTCACTAGAAACCCGTAGAAAAAAGTTTGGAGGTGTGGTATAATATGGTTATTGATGCAAAAGAACTCGGCTATAAAGAGATAAACGAAGCGATTCGCAACGCACAAGCTAACGTCAAAGTGGCAAATTGCCTGGGGCAACGTTTCATTGCCGCCGGAATGTCCGATCTTGCCGTCACCATCGAAGGCATCCCCGGCAACGCGCTGGGAGCCTACCTCAACGGGGCGACCATCACCGTTCACGGTAACGCGCAGGACGCCGTCGGCGACACCATGAACAACGGCGAGATCGTCGTTCACGGCAACGTCGGTGATGCGGTCGGATACGCCATGCGCGGCGGCAAAATCATCGTCGAGGGTGACGCCGGTTATCGCGCGGGGATCCACATGAAAGCATACCGCGAGAAGGTCCCGGTCATTGTCATCGGCGGCAAAGCCGGCAGCTTCCTTGGAGAATACCAGGCGGGAGGCGTCATCGTCGTGCTTGGACTCACCGAAGACGATCGCCGCATCGTGGGCAATTTCCCCTGCACGGGAATGCACGGCGGCAAGATGATTTTGCGCTCGGATTGTAAAGATGTCAATTTTCCCGGCCAGGTCACGGCAAGAGCCGCAACCCCCGAAGATCTAAAAGAGATCAAAACCTACGTTGCAGAGTACTGCGCGCTGTTCGGCAAGGACGAAAAAACAGTGATGGATTCTCCTTTTATCGTGGTTACGCCGGATAGCAAAAATCCATACAAACGACTCTATGTAGCAAATTAAATGCGGGAGGACGCTATGAATTATTCAAAAGAAGAGGTCATGCAATACGTTGCCGAGGAGGATGTCAAGTTCATTCGCCTTGCCTTTTGTGATGTCTTCGGAAACCAGAAGAATATCTCCATCATGCCGGAGGAATTGGAACGTGCCTTTACATACGGCATCGCGTTTGACGCCTCCGCCATTGCAGGATTCGGTGACGAGGCGCATTCCGACCTGCTTTTGCACCCCGAACCCGAAACGCTGACGCCTCTGCCTTGGCGCCCCGAACATGGCCGCGTCGTGCGGATGCTCTGCAACATCACCTATCCGGACGGCACGCCCTTTGAATGCGACACGCGGGGTTTGCTCAAAAAGGCGATCGCCGACGCCGCGGCACAGGGCTATGCCTTCTTCTTCGGTGCCGAGCAGGAGTTCTACCTCTTCGAATTGGACGAGAACAACGAAAAGACAGACAAGCCCTACGACCGTGCAGGGTATATGGACATTGCCCCTGCCGACAGGGGCGAGAACATTCGCCGCGAGATCTGCCTGACCTTGGAGCAAATGGGTGTTCGCCCCGAGAGTTCCCACCACGAGGAAGGCCCCGGGCAAAACGAGATCGACTTCCGTTATTCGGATGCGCTCAGCGCCGCCGACAACGCGTTGACCTTCCAAACCGTCGTTCGCACCGTGGCGCGCCGCAACGGACTGTACGCCGATTTTTCGCCCAAGCCCCTTGAGGGCAAGCCGGGCAACGGCTTCCATATCAACCTGTCGGTCAAGTCCGAAAAGGAAACCGATTTTTCTGGTATGATCGCGGGAATGCTGGATCGCGTTGCCGAGATCACGGCGTTCCTCAACCCCACCGAGGATTCCTACCGCCGCCTGGGTGAGAAAAAGGCACCCGGATATATCTCGTGGTCGCACCAAAACCGTTCGCAGCTGGTGCGCATTCCGGCGGCGATCGGCGAATATCGCCGCGCCGAACTGCGTTCGCCCGATCCCGCGGCAAATCCTTACCTTGCTTTCGCGCTGTTGATCTACGCGGGCTTGGAGGGCATTCAAACCGGCGCAAAATTGCCGGCTTCGGCAGATATCAACCTGTTCAAAGCCGATGCAAAAACGCTGGCAAAGTTCCAAAAATTGCCGGATAGTCTGCCTGTGGCAAAAGAAAAAGCACGGAACAGCGCGTTTGTCAAAGCGCACATTCCGGCTTCGGTTCTGGAGATTTTCTGCAAGTAAAATAAACGTGTTAAAATAACGGAAAGGAGGGGAACGGCCATGAGCCTCAAAGAGCGTGTTTACAGCGTTTTGTTGGTTTCCGCGTCGGAAAATCTCAATAGCAATCTGCTCGGCTTGTTTGCCCCCTCCAAATATTCGCCGGTGCAAACCGTGGGGAATGTCAGCGCCGCCAAGCGCGCGCTCGCCGAGCGGGATTTTGATTTTGTCATTGTCAATTCACCCTTGCCGGACGGGGACGGGATGCGTTTTTCCATCGACGCCGGTGCAGGAAAAAGCACCGTCGCGCTCCTTTTGGTGCGCGGGGAACAGTATCCCGAATTCTTTGACCGCTCTGCCGAGTTCGGTGTGTTCCTGCTCTCCAAACCGCTGGCAAAATCCTCGGTCCTGCTCGCGCTTGATTGGCTTGCAAGCGCACGCGAACGATTGCGCCAAACCGAGCGAAAAGTCCTTTCGGTCGAGGAGAAAATGGACGAGATCCGACTCGTCAACCGCGCTAAATGGTTGCTCATCAGCGAACTCAAAATGACCGAGTCGGACGCGCACCGCTACATCGAAAAGCAGGCGATGGACCGTTGCGTCCCTCGCCGCCGCATCGCCGAGGAGATCATTCAAACCTACGGATAAGTCAATAGAAACCGGGCTTTTAGACGATAAAAAAATCGTCTGAAAGCCCTTTTTGACACCATTTTGACTTAAAAACGCCCGTTTTGGGCAAAAAATAAGCCCTCTCCTAATTTCCCTTGGTAGACAAATTAGGAGAGGAGATTGGTACGGGCAACAGGACTTGAACCGAGCACAACCTCGCGCGGCCGTTTAGCGGGAGGGTAGCGTTTGCGTAGCTCGGGTGACTTGCTTGGCAAGTCGGTGGGGTTCTGCGAAACCAATTGCCCATGCGAAACGACCGACTACGGCAGGAGCCGCAGTCGGTCGTTTGGTACGGGCAACAGGACTTGAACCTGCACACCGGAGGGTATTGGATCCTAAATCCAACGCGTCTGCCAATTCCGCCATGCCCGCGAATGTAATGAGTGTGGCATGGCGGAATTTCAACGCACATGCCCACATGTTGAAGTAATAGTGAACAGTGAAAAGTGAAAAGGTGAGGTGGTCTGCCTTATTCTATCACAAAACGGGGTTGCTGTCAAGGACATTTCGTGCAGAACAGGGCAGACTTTTTTCTATTTTTTGCTTTCTTTGATAACACTTTTGTATTCTAATTGTTTTGCTTGTAAATTGGAAACCCTCTTAAATTGTGTCCTTTGTACCATTTCAGGATTTTTTCGTCCGCGGACTCCCATTTTAAGTTCCATGAAATTTCCGGAAGGTTGACATTGGAAAACGGAATGAATTCTTTTTCTGGCGGTACCGTACTTGATAAATTGCCGACATAATTCAAATTTTTCGAAACTATCCGCTTTGATGTGTTCAATAAAATTGCTCGATATTCAGGAAGAAAACCGAACGCGTCCTTTGTTACCGATATCTTGTTTTTTTCGGCGATATCCTCGTTTGGACGAGTACCGTCAATTGGGAAAGTGCGTTCCTCATATTTTGTAAATCCGGTTTGGACAAACTCCAATTGATCGTATTCTTTTGCCGTTTTCGGAAGCGTTTTATCACGCGTAATTTTTACGTAAACAACAGGGACGATATGCCCGGGATACCAAAACGTTTCATCCACCTTTTGAAACAGCAAATATCTGTTTTCAAATCCTATTTCTTTTGCTGTTTCACTTTCAAGCGAGTAAGAATAAATGTCGCCATAGTTCCATTGGCATCTGTAGGTGTTTCTTTTTCGGGGAAATCTTGGGGATGGTTGTTGAGAAAGCAATTGAATGCGCAAGTATTGCAAGGCATTGTTATATGCGCTCGACGTTTTTGCTATTTCGGAGATCCAAAAAAGTGCTTTTTCCTTTACAAACGGCAATAGTAACCCCGCGTTCCATTGGGAATCCGCCAATGCGAGCCAGAAGACAAATTCTTCAACAAATCCGATCTCCCCATGCGCAAATTGTTTTGTCAATTCGGATGTTATTTGTTGAATATCCTCGCCGCTTTGAAGTGCTTCTTCCAATTGCCGTTTCACCTTTAATGCTGTGTCCGTTTGATAAAGTTGATAACTCCACGCACCCATTTTATCTTGTTTTCTCCCTCAATTTCTTGTCCGGTATATCTAACTTTTCACAATGATATGAATATCTTTTTGAACAGCAGTTTTGAAATCAAAGAAATTCTGGGCAATTACCTTCGATAAATCACAAGTCAAGCATTCTAACGTTTGAAATTCATCAAACGGGGTACCGCTATCGCCAATGAACCACTCCACCTGATACTCGTTTTTTTGCAAAACGGAGGTAACGTCCTCTAAAACCGACATACGATCGGAGAAAGGAAGCAAATTTGTTTTTCCATTGTAAAAGCAACGATCCGGTAGCAAAAACATTTCACAGTTATCAAACTCCGAATCATCAGAAATACTCACGCATTGATATTTTCCAATGTTTTCCAAAAACGGTTCGTGATATTTCAAATCAAAAAAGCAATAGAGGCTTTTATTTTGCAATATGTTACAAAGTTCTTTTTTCGCGCTATGATTGATCGGCTTTTGATCTTGTAAAACAGCTATACATATTGTGCTCATAATGGCATCTCCTATAAATTACGGTTTAAAATCAATCTATCAAATTCCAATTCATGTCAAATGTATACTTTATTCGCCCTCCGCGATCAGGATACACATAAATATGGATGTGTGGTAAAACACCAGCATGCATCCTTCCTTGAAAATCAATTCGAAAATTTTCTTTATCAAAGTCTACATATGTTACCTGATAATCTTTTAAAGGAAATATCCCGTCAGCAATGTAATTAAAGGATGCCATATAAAATCCAATACGACCATTGCTGTCATAAAGCGTCCACACGCTCAACTCATTTAAGTTACTACTAAGATCACTTACATAGGAGCAAGAGAAGCGATTTAAACTGTCATATATAAATCTTGTAATTTTTAAATTGTTTTATTTTAGTGACATAGGGCATTTCCATTTATGTTGCCGCGAAAGTTCAATGATAGCATCACAATATCGAGAAACTTTTTGCTTGGCATCTGTTGAAAATAGAACTATCTTTTTTTGTTCGCGCAAAAAAGAGAGTGTTTGTGGAAGAAGATACTGACTAATCTGATTGGAGATAAGCCATGGATAACAGAAAATCTCTTTGCCACGCGCAAAACCAACTGCAGCTGACACTTGGCGGATTTCACCGCTAATTTCAGAAATGGGTCTCTCAAAGCGCTCATCGCTCAAAGAAAACCATGTTTTAATCTGCTGGGCTGTATAAGAAAGCCCACTGTTTTGCAAAGCATCTTCTATATTTTGATGAACAGTTCGTTGCTCTGAAAGTTCAGATATGGAAACAGACGCTGAAACAAAACATGAAAGACTATGTAATTCCTTTTGTGTAGCGATTAAACCATCGAGCAAGATTGTTCCCTCTATAATGTTTCCGGCACCTCCAATACAGTTTGTCAGTCCCCAAGAACCTAAACCAAATGGACTTATAATACCATATATTTTACCGGTACAAAGACGAAATGATGCCCGTGTGAAGCTATCGAGAATAAAATATGTTTGGTTTATGCAATTTGAATACCCAACAACACCCTTTAATTCAAGTGTATTCATTTAAATCCAACCTCCACAACATTAAAAATATTTATAACTCCATCTATAGAATTTCGTAGTGCTCCTTGAATATTATTAGGATCTTGAATAAATGTCTGACAAGTTGTTTCAAAGCGTATAACTGTTTCAAAAGATCTAGCTCCTAATTGTTTTGATTGTTTGCATTGGTAAAGGTCTGCAACTGCCTTCCCTCCCAAACAAGCGCCTTTCCACCTATGCTTGTTGGATTTCCAATTGCATCATAAGTAACGCTTTCGCTGCCAACTTGCGTTAATTTCGTTTTTTAATGAACCAAACGCACCATTTGAGCAATTGCAATTATTGTAATCGCAATCATACAATACGATAAATTAAGTATGTTTATACTAAAATATTCTTGAAATACAAGTACTACTATTGTGAATATCGCAAGAAATAAATGACAATAATTTAAAACTGCTAAAACCCTGTACTTGCGATTGCTTTGGGTAGAAAATAATGGGATTAACAATATTCTTTGCAATGGATTCCACTTCGTTAGATAAAGCCTTTTTTTCTTATTGTAACTACCGGATACCTGAAATCCTTCTGCAATAAACCGCATTTTAATCCACCAATGAAATCCCCAAAAGGAACAAATACAGAGCACGATAAACAATATATTGTAAATAACCATCATGCCACCTCCCATTTTAATAAAAATAATAAAAACTAAGTTAATCTACAACATTAGCAAAAACCAATGTCTGTAGGATACTAACTTTCCAATTTAATTATGTTTAATATTTCTTGCTTTAGCCACTCCTTATTTCTATTTAAAGAAAGCTCATATGATTCTTGTGTGAAATAGTTCCGTGCGGATTCTTTGTCATTATTTTGGGGAAAAATTAAAG
>SVUK01000006.1 GCA_015063325.1 Oscillospiraceae bacterium
CTCGTCGGGGGCGGCGGAAACGCCGCATTCAAGCACGTACGGAAGCTCCATAATGACGCTTTCGATCTCAAACGGACCGATGCGGTAGCCGGAGGACTTAATGACGTCGTCCACACGACCGACGTACCAGTAATATCCGTCCTCGTCGCGCCATGCGGTGTCGCCGGTGTGGTAATAGCCGTCGTGCCAGACCTCGGCGGTTTTTTCGTTATCATTGTAGTAGCCGAGGAAAAGTCCGGGCGGAACGCGGCGCTTTGTGGAAATCACGATCTCGCCCACCTCGCCGTCGGGAACGGAATTGCCGTCCGGATCCATCAGCATGACGTCAAACAGGGGAGAGGGTTTGCCCATGGAACCGAGCTTATGGCTATCTCCCATAAGATTGGCGATGGAGAGTGTGGTTTCGGTTTGCCCGAATCCTTCCATGATCTGCAGTCCGGTTGCCTGCTCAAACTGCCGATAGACCTCGGGGTTGAGTGCTTCACCTGCTGTGGTCATTCGGTGAACCGATGAGAAATCGTATTGGGAAATATTCTGCTTGATCATCATGCGCAGCATGGTAGGCGGTGCGCAGAAGGTGGTGATTTGATATTTGGCAAACATTGGCAGAATATCGGCTGCGTCGAACCGATCAAAGTCGTAGGCGAAGACGGCGCCTTCGCAGAGCCATTGCCCGTAAAGCTTGCCCCAAAGCGCTTTTCCCCAGCCGGTATCCGAAATGGTAAAGTGCAGTCCGTCGTCGCTTACGCCATGCCAGTATTTTGCGGTGATGTAATGCCCGAGCGGATAACGATAGGAGTGGGTGGCAATTTTGGGATAACCGGTGGTGCCGGAGGTAAAGAACATCAGCATGGGGTCATTGCCGCAGGGAGTTTCCTCGGTGCGGTAGAAATGGGTGCTGTAGAGCGAATATTCGGCGTCAAAATTGTGCCAGCCTTCGCACTCTCCGCCAACGAGGATTTTGGTGCGCAAAACGGGGCAGGTTGCCGCGGCAATGTCGACCTGATTTGCCGTATCTCCGTCTGCCGTACAAACAATTGCCGAAACGCCTGCGGCGTTGAAACGATATTCAAAATCGTGCGATTGGAGCTGATTGGTTGCCGGAATGACGACGGCGCCCAGTTTGTGCAGACCGAGTACGGCAAACCAGAACTGATAGTGCCGCTTGAGGACGAGCATGACGCGGTCGCCCTTGCGGATACCAAGAGATTTGAAATAGTTTGCGCATTGCGCCGAGGCGCGTTTGATGTCGTTAAAGGAGAAGCGCCGTTCCACCTTGTCGCGCGAAACATGCAACAGGGCGAGCTTATCCGGCGATTTTTTGGCAAGTGCGTCCACAATATCAAAGGCGAAGTTGAATTTGTCGTCGTTATGGAAGTCGATTGCGCGAACCAGACCGTTTTCGTTTTCGGTGCATTGGATGAACTGTTCGCAAAGGAGCGAACGGTTACCCGAACGTCCGGTGATCAGCGTTTCACGGATGGTGTCTTCGGATTGATCCTCGCCGGGAAGAACAA
The DNA here is from genome assembly GCA_015063325.1 of Oscillospiraceae bacterium. Taxonomy (GTDB): domain Bacteria; phylum Bacillota; class Clostridia; order Oscillospirales; family CAG-272; genus UMGS1865. Next base: position 1,518 of record SVUK01000006.1, read on the forward strand.
CGGCAACGAACAGGCAGTCCTGCCCGTCCACAGCGATCATTCCGTGCGGCGTGGAGCTATTGTAGTAGATGCTGTCGCCTTCTCCCAAAAATTCGACGTTTTGTCCGATTTGTACCTTCAATTTACCACTCATGACAAAGTCGAATTCTTGACCGGAGTGTTTGGTCAGATGAATGGGTTTATGCTGTAATTCCTCGCTGTAGGTATAGCGCACCCAATAAGGCTCTGCAATCTTTTTGCGGAACATCGGGGCAAGATTTTGAATTTCAATGCCAGCCTCGCGCGCTGTTTCCTGTCCCTGTCCTTTGCGCGTCACGGTGTAGGATTGCAGTCTTGCGCTTTGACCTTCCAAAAGATCGGTGATGCCAACGCCGAACGCCAGCGCGCATTTATGAATAAATGTGAATGGAAAATCGAGCTTTCCGGCTTCGTAAAGTCGATATTCTTCTACGGTGACCTCGGTTTTTTGCGCCATTTCCGGCTCGCTGAATCCGGCGATTTCTCGCATTTCGCGGATACGACCTGCAATTTCGTTCAGCTTTTCGTTTGCAACAGTTGCCATTGCTTTGCTTCCTTCCTTTTTTCTTTTTTGGAGTTCGGACGGGCAAAAAAATACACCCGTCTCTTTGCTTTGAGACGGGTGAATATCACTCGCGGTACCACTCAAATTATAGCACAAGGCTATCCCTCAGGGTCTAACAACCCGTATGCACTCACGCGGCAGTCACGGGAAAAACTACTTTAAATCGGGTTACCCTTCATCGGTTCGCATTTCCAACTCGGAAGAGATCAGTTGCAAGTCCGCGCTCCCGATTCACACCAACCATCGGGTCTCTGAAAACGCTTTGACAAGCACCGGCTTCGTCAACGTTTTTTTATTCAATTCGGCTACATTTTAACACGGTTTCAAGCGTTTGTCAATAGGTTTTTGAAAAAATATTTTTTTTCTTTTTCACCTTTTTCGGAAAAGCTTTTTCAGGCATCGAACTTCTCCTCCGTTTTCATGCAGGACGGAAAGCGCAAATTTCGTTATGCGATCCCTGGGCAGTTTAATTTCCGGAAAGCGATAAACGATTGACGCCGTTAGTACTGCTCGCAAAAATTGATCCTTTTCCCCGGGGGTAAAAATGGTTACCGTGGCGCCGCGTCCGCGCAGATATCGGGCAACGGCGAGTGCGTCGGTATTCTTCTCCGGCGCAAGGATCACAACCTCGGGCGCCGAACGCCAGATCAGGTCTTTGCCCGTTGGAATTTGGAATTGCTCGGGAATTTCAATCGGTTCAACGGGAGCAAGCGCCGACTTTTGCGAGAGCTTCCGTTCGACAACGGTTGCAACGCAATCAAACGGCATTTCGTAAACCGATTCGATTAGAATCCCCAAGGGAAGCGGTTCCTTCAGCGCTTTCGCCGCGCGTTTCGGACGCGCGATCAGCGCGTTGCTCTTCATGTTTGCAAGCACCTCTTTCGGCGGTCTTTGCAGGACGACGCGCGCCGAGCGAATCACGCCGTGCTTTGCCTGCGCGGCAAGATCGTCGAGCAAAAGGCGCAGGTCCGAAAAATCGGGAAGCCCATCCGGCGAAAGGTCGATGGGAATCAAATAAATCTTGGAATCGATGTCCGTCAATTTTTCGGGCGGTGTTTCAATTCCTTTTCCAAGCGCAAAAACGCTCAAAACGGGAGCGGCGGCTTCTTGTTCGATAATTCTCGTCTGCACGGTCGGAATGCCGAGCTCCGCTTGCACGCGGTAAAGCCCGATTGCCGCCGCAAACGCATCCGTCGGAGCGGAGCGTTCCCCTTTGGAAAGCGTTAGATCAACCGCCAGGCGCATTTTTGAATACTCCGCGCCCGAGAGCGCGCAGGAAATGATCGGGGCAAGAGAAGCCAGAATCGCCGCAGAAAACGCGCCCTCTGTGACTTCAACCGAAGCTGCCGACGCCGACAATCCCAAAACGGTGCCGTCTTTTGCGCAATCTTCCTGCTCGGGCAAAAACGGGCAGGGATTGCCGACGCGCGTTTGGAAAGAGACGGGCGCGGTGTTTGCGGCGTCGGCTTGCAAAACGACCGGACCATCCGGAGATTTCGCCGCAAGCGTGCGGAGAAAATCGGCGCTTTCGCTCCATTTTTGTCGCCCTGTTCCCAATACGATCTGACTGCCTCCCGTCAGTTTGGCGAATGCGGCGCACCGGACGCCCTGCGCGCGCAGGTTTGCCAAAATTTCTCCTGCTGCCGATTCAGAAACGGTCAGGATAAGGTCTTCTTCAAACTTTCCGGCAAGAAGCTCGGGCAGGGAATCGGAGGGCTGCGCGATCCGGGAAAGGTCCATGATAAATCCGTCAAAACGGGAGAGCATTGCCGGGAGCAGTCCGCCTTGTGTCACCGGGAAGAGCCCGTGCAGTTTTGCGCGCAGTTCGTTGCTTGACAAAACCGGCAGCAACGCTTCCCAAAATGCGTAGTGTAACAGAGAACTGCCATCCAGCAAAAGGCAAAGTCTATCGGATTCAACAGGGGAAAGCGTTTTTTGTTTTTGATCGATCGAAAGGAATGCGGAGGTCTTTTCTTCGGAAATTCCATTCTCAAAATAGGGTGCAAAAAAACGATCGGTCAATCGAAAATCGTGCGTTTTCCATTCGCGCTCTTTTCCGCCGCGCTCCAATGCGTCGGTTGCCAGCGAAAGAGCGCCCGAAAGGGTCAGCGGAGCCGGTTCGGGGGAAAGGTCGCGGTGTTTTGCCATCATATCGGCATAGGTTTCCGCAATCGCCGCGCTTTCGGTTTCCAGCGCGGAAAGCGAGGATTTTGCCGCCGGGAAAGAACTTTTTGCAAGCCGGTCCCAAAGGAGCAGTTCCCAAATTGCCGGGTCACGGCGCAGAACGAGCGCGCAGTGCAGGGCACAGCCCGTCAGCTGTTCGTCGGAAAGTGCAATTCCGAATTCCTCCCGAAGGGGGTCAAATTGCCCGGCGCGCAAATTCCGGAAGTTGGATAAGATGGTGGTTTCGTTCCATTCAGCCATGGTTGATGGATTCCTTTCGCGTTTGTGTCGGTCAGGGTTCGGCAAGAGTGCCGTAACAGCGGTCGCCGTCGTTTCGTTCGACGCGGACGTTGCGAATTTCGCCGTGGAGCGGCGAATTGCTTTGGCATACTACTTCCAAAAAGTTCGGCGTATGTCCCGTCCATGCGTCGTTTTCGTTTGTTTCAAAAAGGACTTGTACCGTTTTACCGGTCGCGCTGTCCAGAATGGAACGTTTGATTTCCGTTTGCAGTTCGGAAAGGCGTTTTTCTCGTTCGTGCTTGACCGCTTCGGGAATTTGCCCGGGCATGGTATCGGCAGGCGTTCCTTTGCGGCGCGAGTAGGGGAAAATATGGATCATTAAAAATCCTGCTTCGCGGACAAAGGCAAGTGTTTCTTCGAATTCCTCATCACTTTCTTGCGGAAATCCGACAATGATATCGGTGGTGAATTGCACATTGGGAATGGCTTTTCGCAAAAGCTCCATTCCATTTCGCGCCGTTTGCGCGTTATATTTTCGTCTCATGCGCGCAAGAACCGTCGAGGAACCGCTTTGCACCGAGAGGTGAAAATGCGGTGCCAGGGAATGCAGGCGCGCGATACGCTCCACGAAGTCGGGACGGATCAGCGATGGGTCTAAAGAGCCGAGCCGTACGCGCCCGATTCCGGGAATTGCGTCTACGCGCTCCAAAAGATCGGCGAGCGACCAACCTTCCAAATCTTTTCCCCAGGAGGCGGTTTCAATTCCGGTCAGCACCACCTCGCGGCAACCGTTTTTCGTTAGTTCGGTTACCTCGGCGATGACATCCTCCGGCTTCTTGGATCGGATTTTTCCGCGTGCCGCCGGAATGATGCAGTAAGCGCACCGACTTTCGCAGCCGTCCTCAATTTTCAGGTAAGCGCGCGTGCGGTCAAATCGGCGAATGCGCATGGATTCGAATCCATCCGCGTCGGGAGCCTCGGTTTTGAGCGCAGGAAGATCATTTTTTTGTCCTTTTTGAATCAGCTCCAGTGCCGCCTGAACTACCGATTGTTTATCTGCGTTTCCGCAAACGTAATCCACCCCGGGAATTGCCGCAACGACCTGGGGCGAAATTTGTGAAAAACAGCCGGTTACCAAAATGTAGGCTTCCGGATTCTGATGAATGGCACGGCGGATAAACTGGCGCGCTTTGCGATCGGATTCGGCGGTCACGGTGCAGGTGTTGATGATATAAACATCGCAAAGATCCCGGGGAGAAAGAACCGAAAAGCCGGCTTCGCACAGGCGCTCGGCAATGGCTTCGGATTCGTATTGATTTACTTTACAGCCAAGCGTATAAATGCCGGCGGTGGGTTGATTTTTCATTGGATTCCCCCATGGATAAGCGATTCTTTTCTTTATTTTATCATTGTTTTGCGAAATTGTAAAGAAAAAAATAAAAAAATAAGACCGAATTTGAAAATTACACTTGAAAAAAAGGGAAAAAGGTTGTATAATCAATTCGAGATCGTTGAAACGTTTATCAAATAAAGGAGATAGAACATGAGCGAACTGCACGTTGTGGATCATCCGCTGATTGCCCACAAACTTTCCATTATGAGAAACAAGAAGACGGGATCCAAAGATTTCCGTCAGTTGCTGGAAGAAATTGCCATGCTGATGGGTTACGAATTGACGCGTGACCTTCCCACCGAGGAGATCAGCATTGAAACCCCGATTTGCAAAACGCAGGCAAGAATGATTTCGGGTAAAAAACTGGCGATTGTTCCCATTCTGCGCGCCGGTCTTGGCATGGTGGACGGTCTTCTCAGCCTTTTGCCGGTTGCAAAGATCGGACATATCGGTCTTTACCGCGACCCCGAAACGCACCAGCCGGTAGAGTATTATTGCAAACTTCCGCCGGACATCGGCGAGCGCATCGTCATTTTGGTTGACCCCATGCTGGCAACCGGCGGCTCTGCCGTGGACGCGCTTTCCATGATCAAAGCAAAGGGATGCCGTCAGATTCGCTTTATGTGTTTGGTTGCGGCGCCGGAAGGTGTGAAAAAGGTGCAGGAAGCGCATCCCGACGTGGATATTTACGCCGCCGCGCTGGATAGCCATTTGAACGAGAACGCCTACATCGTTCCCGGTTTGGGCGATGCCGGCGACCGTATTTTCGGTACTCTTTAATCAGAAAACGGACAAGGAGGGCGGAGAAACGAATCGGTTTCTCCGCCGCTTGATTTTATGAGGATTTTAACAGTCAATCGCAACGACGCAGGTCAGCGGCTGGATAAATTTCTTTCCAAAGCGGTCAAGGGGCTTCCGACCTCAATGATGTATAAATACATTCGACTGAAAAAAATCAAGGTCAACCGCGCACGGACCGAGCCGAATTATATGCTCGCCGAGGGAGACGAGATTCAGTTGTTTATTCGGGAAGAGTTCTTTGCTTCTCCGGCAGAGGATGTTGACGCGCTTTACCGGATTGAGCCGAAACTGGAGATCGTCTACGAGGACGGCAATATTTTGCTCCTCAACAAGCGCCCCGGCGTTTTGGTACATGAGGATGTTTCGGGCGGAGAAAATACGCTGATTCTACACGTACAGGCGTATCTTGCGCAAAAAGGAGAGTATGATCCGCGCGCAGAGCAATCGTTTGCTCCGGCGCTTTGCAACCGCATCGACCGCAATACCGGAGGTATTGTTATTGCGGCGAAAAATGCCGACGCTTTACGCGAAATGAACGAAAAGATTCGGAATGATGAGCTGCAAAAATGCTATTTCTGTGTCGTTCACGGCAGAATGCCCAAACGGGAAGACACTTTGTACGGTTATTTGAAAAAGAACAGCGCCGACAATCTTGTTTCGGTCATAGACGAAGAGCGACCCGGTTGGAAGAAAATCATTACCAAATACCGTGTTCTTGCCGAAAAGAACGGGCTTTCGCTTTTGGAAGTGGAGCTTGTCACCGGGCGCACGCACCAAATCCGCGCGCATATGGCGCATATCGGTCATCCCCTGTTGGGAGACGGAAAATACGGTGTCAACCGCAAGGATCGGGAGCGCGGATATAAATTCCAGGCGCTGTATGCCTATCGCCTTTCCTTCCGCTTTTCAACGGCGGACGGGGCGCTGGGCTATCTGAACGGCAAACGATTTGAAATTCCGAAGGATCGGATTTGGTTTTTGAAAGAATTTGAATGAGCAAACAGTCGATCCCCCAATGGGATCGGAAAGGAGGCGGATCTCTTGCGCAAACAAACGGTAAAATGGCTTTTGTGGATTGCTTTCGGCGCGCTTTTGACCGCCGTGCCTTTGATTTTTCCGCAAATCGGATTTCTTTCCTGGTTTGGCATGATTCCGCTGGTTTACGGTGCAACTTGCATTTGCAAACGTTTGGAATGCACGCGCCGGGCGGCGTTCGGAAGCGGTTTTATTGCAGGTTATGTCTTCTATTTTGCAGTATTTCACTGGCTGATCTATCTGTATCCCATGGATGCGGTCGGCTTGAGTAAAGGCGCCTCTATTGGCGTGATCGCGGCAGGATGGCTCGGGATCCCGGCGCTTTACGGCATCCTTTCGGGAATTTTGTTTCTTTTCTTCCGCGCCGTTCATAAAACCGGGATTTTCGAAAAGATACCGCTGTTGCGTCCGTTTGTTTTTGCCGCTCTTTGGACAGGGTACGAGTGGCTGACCTCGCAGACATGGATGGGCGTTCCGTGGGGACGGCTTGCTTTGGGGCAGATTGAAATGCGCCCTATGCTTTGGATCTCTTCGGTGTTCGGCAGTTTTGCGGTCACGTTCCTGATCGTTGTCGTCAACGCGCTTCTTGCCGAAATCGCATATACCCCGAAAAAGACGGTTGTTTGCGGTGTTTTGGCGGCGGCACTTTTCGTTGGGAACCTCGGTTGCGGACTGATTTGGTTGAACCGGGAAATTCCTACCGAAAAGACTTTCCGGGCGGCAGTTTTGCAGGGGAATATCGGCGTTGCCGAAAAATGGGATGCAGACGGAGACTCGGATTTTAAAACCTATGTGAAATTGACCGAGAACGCCGCGAAAGACGGTGCGCAGCTGATTGTTTGGCCGGAGACCGCATTCCTTTATCCGAACAATTCCATTTGGGAAAAATTAACCGCGCTTTCACGAAACGCGAACGCTGATCTTATAGTGGGGGCGCTGTACCGCGATGCACAGGGGAACGATTATAACGCGCTGTATTTTATCGACCACGAAAAAGGATTGACCGAGCCGGTCTATCTCAAGCGTCACCTCGTGCCGTTCGGGGAATATGTTCCTTTGCGGAGCTTTTTTGAAAAGCTGTTTCCGCCCCTTGCCGACCTATCCTTTTTAGAGGATTTGTCCGCCGGAAAATCGACGGCGCTGTTTGATAGCGAACAGGGCAAAATCGGTTCTCTCATCTGTTTTGATTCCATTTACGATCAACTTGCCGGGGAGAGCGCCCGGGATGGGGCAGAGCTTTTAGTCATTTCCAGCAACGATTCCTGGTTTTACGATTCCGCCGCCGTTTATCAGCACAATGCCCAGGCGCAACTGCGCGCCGTTGAAACGGGGAAATGGGTGCTTCGCGCCGCCAATACGGGAATTTCTTCGGTAATCACGCCGCAGGGGGGCGTTGTTGATGAGTTGCCGCCGCTGACCTACGGATATTTGGTACAAACAGTTGGGACGGTATCCGATCAAACGGTATACAGTAGAATCGGCAACACTTTCGTTTATCTTTGCCTTGCTTTTTCGGTAGGCGTTCTTGTAGCCGGATGGATTGTCAAGAGAAAAAGAAAAGTGACCGATATATCAGAATAATGAAAAAAAGAACCGGTTTGACAATTATCCGTCAACCCGGTTCTTTATTTATAGTATAGTTAAACATCCAAAGCGGTCAAATCTTCCAGCGTTTCGCGCCGAACGGCAATCGACGGTTCTCTGTTTCGGAGCATGACGACCGGCGGACGCGGAATGCGGTTATAGTTAGAAGCCATGGAGTAGTGGTAGGCGCCGGTGGTCAAGCAGGCAATCAGGTCGCCGCGCGCCGTCGAACGGGGAAGCGAAACCTTTCTTTGCAGAATATCGCCGCTCTCACAGCACCGTCCGGCAATATCGGCGATCATGTCGCGTTCTTCGCGCATTTTCAGTGCCGGGAGAATGGTGTAGGCGGAGCCGTACAGCGCATAGCGGATATTATCCGTCATTCCGCCATCAACCGAAACGTAGGTGCGGTAGCCGGGAATGGTTTTCACCGAGCCGACGGTATAGAGCGTCATACCTGCGTCGGCAACGATCGAGCGTCCGGGTTCAAAGCAAATTTCGGGTTGTTCTATTTCCAATTCTTTGCAAAGCGACGCAACCTTTTCTCCGATTTCGGCAATGATTCCGGCAAGATCCGGCTTGGGGTTTTGCGCGATGTAGGGAACGCCGATTCCGCCGCCGAGATCAAGCATGGAAGCGGTAAATCCGTATTTTTGTTTTGCATGGGCAATGAAACGAAGCATAACTTCCGCTGTTCGCAGAAAAACGTCCGAATCAAAGACCTGCGACCCCACATGAGAATGGAATCCGCAAAGCTGAATATGGGGGAGCGAGAGGGCGAACGCGACGGCGTCGTCGGCAAGCCCCGGAGCAATCGAAAAACCGAATTTTGAATCCACCTTTCCGGTTGCAACCGCCTCGTAGGTGTGGGGATCGATCCCGGGCGTCAGGCGCAAAAGAACCTTTTGGAAAACGCCGCGTTTTTCCGCCTCTTTTTCCAGCGCCGAAAGCTCCTCGGTGTTGTCCGAAACAAAGTAGCCAACGCCTGCGTCCATCGCGGCGGCAATATCGGTGTCGGTTTTGTTATTGGAATGGAAAAACGCTTTCTCCATCGGGAATCCGGAGGCATTTGCCGTAAAGATTTCTCCTTCGGAGACGACGTCAATTCCCATGCCTTCCTCGCTCATCACGCGGTAAAGCTGTTTGAAGGCGGCGGCTTTAGAGGCATACAGGATTCGATACTTTTCGCCGAATGCCGCTTTTGCGGCGGCTTGATAGGCGCGGCAGTTGGCGCGAATGCGGTCTTCGTCCATCAGGTAAAGCGGCGTTCCGAATTTCGCGGCAAGCGCTGCGGTATCGAGTCCGGCAAAACAGAGGTGACCCTCGGAATTGACGGAAAGATTTTCGCAAATCAAATCGTTTTCAAATTCGTTCATCATTATTTCTCAAAGATTATTTTTCAAAGCATTTTTTTGCGGAGTTCTTCGGGGGAGAGCGGAGAAAGGTCGGCAGGGGCGATGTCAAAAATTGTCAGACATCCGGTTCTGCCGCGTTTGTTCAAACGATCAACGGCGCGCGCAAGCGCAACCAGCACGCCGGCGGTAAATTCGGGGTTGGAGTCCAGTTTTAAACTGTACTCAATCACGTGGCGATTTCCTTTAGCAGTTGTACCGGTACGGATCACAGAGCCGCCGTGGGGAAGTCCCGAATGGTTTTTCTTCATTTCTTCGGCGGAAATAAATGTCACGGTGGTGTCGTAATCGGCAAAATAGTTGGGCATTTCCTTGATCTCGCGCTCGATGCGCGCTTTGTCGGCGCCTTCGGCGGCAACGACGTAACATTCGCGCGTATGTTTTTCACGGGTGCTGAGGGTGGGATTTTTACCGGCGCGAACGGCTTCTACCGCGGCAGGTATCGGAACGGTATATTGCCGCGCGTCCAAAACGCCTTCAATCCGGCGAATGGCGTCCGAATGTCCTTGACTGACGCCGCGCCCCCAGAAGGTGTAGTCCTGCCCGTCGGGAAGAATTGCAGAAGCATAGAGACGGTTGACCGAGAACATTCCGGGATCCCATCCGCCCGAGATCAGCGCGGTATGACCGTTTGCTTTTGCCGCTTCATCGACGCGCGCAAAGTGCTCCGGAATTTTTGCGTGGGTATCGAAACTATCCACTACGTTGAAAGAGGCGGCAAGTTCGGGTGTCATTTTAGGCAGGTCGGTCGCGCTTCCGCCGCAGATGATAAGAACGTCAATTTCCGCCGCATGGTTCGGAAGATCGTTGATCATGTAAACCGGGACATTGCCGATCGGTTTGACCGCAGAAGGGTTGCGACGAGTAAAAATACCGGTCAGAGTTGCGTCCGGATTTTGTGCGATGGCTGATTCCACGCCTTTTCCGAGGTTTCCGTATCCGTAAATTGCAAGTTTCATATTGCAGGGATCTCCTTTTTGGATTTTTCTCCAAGCATACTGTTCATATCATAAAGACCTGCCGGTTTGCCATAGAGGAAACCTGCGGCGGCAAGCGCGCCTTCGGCAAACAAGGCGCGTGTGTGCGCCTCATGGCGCAGGGTCAGCGTTTGCGTGGGGGTACCGATCAAAACCTCGTGTTCTCCCACGATATTTCCAAGGCGAATCGAATGAATACCGATTTCCTCGGGCGAGCGTTTACAGTCTCCGCTTCTGCCCGGATTGATCGTTGCGCTCGGGCGAACCTCCCGAATGGCATCGGCAAGTGCGAGCGCGGTTCCGCTCGGGGCGTCGACTTTTCGGTCGTGGTGCTTTTCCACAATTTCAATTTCCGCGTTCGGAAATGCGGCGGCGGCGCGTTTGGCAAGGTCGATCAGCACCGCAATGCCCACCGAATAGTTTGCCGCATAGAAAACGGGAATCATTTTGGCAGCTTTTGTAATGTCGTCTTTTTGTGCCGGCGTGTATCCTGTCGTTGCAATCACAACCGGAATCCGATTGGAAACGGCAAATTGCAATAGGTCGGAAAGAACAGACGGATGGGAAAAGTCAACGATCATATCCACGTCGGTCGGCGCCTCGGCAAAGGAGGAATAGCAGGGAATTTCTCCCGGCGTTCCGAACTTGTCAACGCCGGCGATTACACAAAATCCGTTGGGACTTGATTTTGCCATTTTTGCAAGTTCTTGTCCCATATGTCCGGAAAGACCGCTGATGAGCAATTTCATATTGCGCTTCCTTTCAAATTTGAATTCCTGCCGCTTTCATTGCGGCAAGCAGAACTTTTTCGTGCGCCTGTTCCATCGGCGTCAGTGGCAGGCGCACATAGTTTTCGCCATAGCCCATTGCCGCCATTGCCGCTTTGACGGGGATGGGGTTGACCTCCATAAAGAGCGCGTCAACCAGCGGCAGAAGTTTGAGTTGCAAGTCGGCGGACTCCTTCACTTTTCCTGCGCGGAAAAGATCGCAAATGGCGACCGTTTCACGGGGAAGAGGGTTGGAGAGCACTGAGATCACTCCCTTGCCGCCAAGGGAAAGAATGGGAACGATTTGGTCGTCGTTGCCCGAATAGAGGTCCAGCTTTCCTTTGCAGAGGGCGGCGATTTGCGCGATTTGCGAAATGTTGCCCGAGGCTTCCTTGATGCCGACGATATTGGGATGTTCAGCAAGTGCGGCAACTGTTGCCGGCAGCAAATTGCACCCGGTACGGCTCGGCACGTTGTAGAGAATGCAAGGTTTGGTCGAGGCGTCGGCAATGGCACGGAAGGAGGTGATTAACCCATTTTGCGTTGCTTTGTTATAGTAGGGCGTTACCAACAGCATGGCGTCGGCGCCGATCCCACAGGCATATTTCGTGAGGTCAATAGCGTATGCTGTGTCGTTTGATCCGGTTCCGGCAATCACCGGCACGCGTCCTGCAACCCGATCCACACAGAATTTGAGTACCGCGCGGTGTTCTTCGTCGGTAAGCGTCGATCCTTCGCCTGTGGTTCCGGCGGCAACGATGGCGTTCACGCCGCAGTCGATTTGCCAGTCGATCAGTCTACCGAATGCCTCATAATCTACTCCGTTTTCATTCAGAGGGGTGATAATGGCGGTTGCAACGCCTTCAAAAACCGTGTTTTTCATGTTTTTTAATCCTTTTTTAAGAAATCTTTCACTTTAAAAATATAGAATTATTATATCAATTCCGATTTCTTCTGTCAACATTTTTTATTTACCTTTTTTATTTTCAGCGGTTTTTTGTAAATTTGGATTTTATTGCAGCCGTGTTTTGGCTATCTCGCCTAAAAAATTCATCTTTTTATTCAAAAATTCATTCTAAAAATCCATTTTTTAAGAAATAATGAATATTTTTTCATTGTGCCTTGACAAAATGCAGAAAAGAGATTATAATAAGGAAAAACAAAACCGATGGAGGATCCCATGAAAAAAGAAAACATTAAAAAAGTTGTTCTTGCCTATTCGGGCGGACTGGATACGTCTATTATTATTCCTTGGCTGAAGGAAAATTATAACAACTGTGAGGTCATTGCCGTTTCGGGTAATGTCGGACAGGCGGACGAGTTGGAGGGGCTGGAAGAAAAGGCAATTAAAACCGGCGCTTCCAAGCTTTATATTGTAGATCTGACCGATGAATTTGTGGATGATTACATTGTTCCCACCATGCAGGCAGGCGCTCTTTATGAGCAATATATGCTCGGGACGTCGTTTGCCCGTCCGTTGATAGCGAAAAAGCTGGCTGAAATTGCTCTTGCCGAAGGGGCGGATGCCATTGCCCACGGTTGCACCGGTAAAGGGAACGATCAGGTGCGTTTTGAACTCGCCATCAAAGCCTTTGCGCCCGATATGCCCATCATTGCTCCGTGGCGCGAATGGAGTATCAAATCGCGCGAAGAGGAAATTGATTACGCCGAAGCGCACAATATTCCGCTGAAGATCAACCGAGAGACCAACTATTCCAAGGATAAAAACCTTTGGCACCTTTCCCACGAGGGATTGGATTTGGAGGACGCGGGCAATGAACCGCAGTACGAGAAGCCCGGATTTTTGGAAATGGGCGTTTCTCCTCTGCAGGCACCGGATGAACCCACTTATGTTACGTTGGATTTTGAACAAGGCAAACCGGTTGCGCTGGACGGCAAACGCATGAGCGCAAAGGAGATCATTCTTGCGCTCAACGAGCTGGGCGGCAAAAACGGTATCGGATTGTTGGATATTGTGGAAAACCGCTTGGTTGGCATGAAGTGCCGCGGTGTATACGAAACGCCGGGCGGAACCATTCTTTACGCGGCGCACGAGTACCTTGAAACGGTCACGCTGGATAAGATGACTGCCCATGAAAAACAGCGTTTGTCGGTCACCTTTGCCGAGCTTGTTTACAACGGTCAATGGTTCACCCCTTTGCGCGAGGCGCTTTCCGCATTTGTAACCTCTACGCAGAAGAATGTGACCGGTAAAGTGAAACTGAAGCTTTACAAGGGCAACGTGATCAAAGCCGGCGTTTGGTCGCCCTATTCTCTCTATTCCGAGGAGCTTGCCACCTTTGGTGAAGATCATATTTACAATCAAAACGATTCAGCCGGATTTATCAATCTTTACGGTCTGCCCATTGCTGTGCAGGCGCGTATGAAGAAAAAACTTGAGGGAAAGAAATGAGCAAAAAAATGTGGGCAGGCAGAACGAGCGGCGAAACCAGCCGATTGGCGGACGATTTTAATTCATCTATCGCCGTTGATTGCCGGATGTTTCGAGAGGATATTCGGGGAAGTATGGCGCACGCTTCCATGCTTGCTGCGCAGGGCATTCTCTCTCAAGCGGACGCCGAAGCCATTCTTGCAGGACTTGACGGGATTCTTTCTGATTTGGAAAACGGGAATTTGCAGATCGATCCGACAAGCGAGGATATTCATATGTTCGTGGAGCAGGTATTGACCGAGCGGATCGGTGAAGCAGGGAAAAGACTGCACACTGCACGTAGTCGGAACGATCAGGTTGCGCTGGATTTGCGCCTTTATTTGCGCGGCGAATGTGAGAAGATCAGCGAAAAGATCAAAACGCTTGCGAATGCGCTGGTCAATCAAGCGGAACGATATGCCGCTTCGGTTATGCCGGGATATACCCATTTGCAAAGAGCGCAACCGATTACGTTTGGACATCATCTGATGGCGTATGTGATGATGCTGTTACGCGATATAGACCGGCTGAAAGACGCCGCCAAACGCATGAATGTTTCCCCCATCGGCTCCTGCGCTTTGGCAGGAACGACCTATCCCATCGACCGTGTATTTGAGGCGGAAAAGCTGGGATTCGATTCTGCCTGCATGAATTCTTTGGACGGTGTTTCGGATCGTGATTTTTGTGTGGAAATTCTTTCGGCGCTTGCACTGGTCATGCTGCACCTCTCTCGTCTTTCCGAGGAGATCGTGCTGTGGTCGAGCTGGGAATTCCGCTTTGTGGAGCTTTCGGACGCCTATACTACCGGCTCCTCTATCATGCCGCAAAAGAAAAATTCGGATATGGCGGAATTGATTCGCGGCAAGACGGGTAGAGTTTACGGCGATTTGACGGCGCTTTTGACGGTTATGAAGGGGTTGCCGCTTGCATATAACAAGGATATGCAGGAGGATAAAGAAAGCGTTTTTGACGCTTGCGATACCGCAGAAATTTGCCTTGACGTGATGACGGGTATGATTTCTTCCATGAAAGCAAACGAAGAACAAATGCGCCGGGCGGCGCAAACCGGTTTTTTGAATGCGACCGACCTTGCCGATTATTTGGTAGGGAAGGGATTGCCGTTTCGCACCGCTTACAAACTTTCGGGCGAGCTGGTGGCATACTGCCTTGCAAACGGAAAGATTTTGGAAACACTTTCGCTGGAGGAGTATCGAAAAATCTCACCCGTGTTTGACGAAACCGTTTATGCGGCAGTTGATTTGGACGCTTGCGTGAGCCGCCGCAACTGCCTTGGCGGAACTTCGGAAAAGTCTGTCAAAAATCAAATTATCTGGGCGAAAGAAAACTTGAAATAAAAAACAAAAAGGTTCGGCGTGCGCGTCCGAACCTTTTTTCCTTGACAATTGTCGAAAAATGTCTACTGTCAAAAAATGACGACTCTCAAAAAATGTCTATCGTCAAAAAATGTCTATCGTCGAAAAATGTCTATCGTCGAAAAGTATCTACTTTTTTAAAGAAAAAAGCGCCGACGAAACGAGGTTCGGTGCGGCGCTGATTCTTTTCATTCTTCTTATTGCTTTTTTGCTTCCAAATATTCGACGACGTCGTTGATGGTGAGAAATTTGTGAATATCGTCGTCTTCGATTTCAATTCCGAATTTGTCCTCGCAAAGCATAACCAAATCGGCAAGCTCAATGGAGTTAATGCCCAAATCGTTGACCAGCTCGGATTCGGGTTTGATGTCGTCGGGATTGAGTTGCAACTCTTCAACAAGAATGTTTTTCAGCGTTTCAAACATGGATTTTTCCTCCGAAATAGAATCAAAACCGAAAAATTCGATTTTGTTCATGAATGATTATACCGCAGAACCGCGGATTTGTCAAGTTTTTTTTCCAATCTTTACAAAAAGAGGATGTTTTCGCCGATTTTTCAACTTGAAATTTTCAAGTAAAAAAGGGAAAGGGGATGTGCCGCTTGAATCTTTTTCAAAACCGACCGCTTGCGTTCGCCTCATTTTTGTCGGTTGCAATTGTTTTGGCGGCGTTTTATGCAAATCTTCCCCGGCGTTGGATATTTTCAGCAATTGCGCTTTTTTTCGCGTTGATTCTTCTTGTCGTTGCGCTCTTTCGCCGCAAATGCGGAAAACGGCAGAGTATTCTGATTCTTACCTGTCTGCTTGCCGCCGTTTTGCTGTTCTCATCCTGGAATTTTTTCAATCGTCAGGTCGATTATTGGAAGGAGCGAGCCGATGAAACGGTAACGGTGGAGGGCGTGGTGTCTGCGCGGATTAATTCCGGTGCAAGCCAAAGCTTTTTTACGTTACAACTGGATGAAATCGATGGTAACAGGATTCGGCAAACAATTTTGCTTCAATGCGAATATTCTTCGGCGCTTCGTGCAGGCGAGCGCGTTCGCTTAATGGGAAAGGTAGATGCTCTGCCGATGATTTCCGAGGATCCGGACATTGCGTTTTACATTGCCGATGGAATTTCCGGGATTCTCGTTTGTTCTGATTTTGAAGATTGTACCGTCGTTTCGAGCGGAGAATTGTCAATTTGGATCAAGCTCGCCGAGTGGAACACTGCGCTTTCCGAAAAACTGATCGAATGGTTGGGAAATCGCGAGGGCGGCTTGGCTGCGGCGTTGGTGTTGGGCAATCGTTCCTTTTTGAGCGCGATGGACAAATTGGCATTCCGGCGCGTTGGAATTTCCCATTTTCTTGCGCTGAGCGGATTGCATGTCGGAATTCTGATTCTTGCGGTGGAACGGTTTCTTTGCCTGCTTCGGATTCCGCGCAGAGGACGTATCATCATGGTGGTCATTTTGTCGATCGGTTATCTTGCCGTAACCGGAGCTTCTGTGTCAACCGTGCGCGCTGTTTGTATGGCGACAATTCTTTCGGTTGCCTTTTTCCTGCGCCGCAGGTACGATTCGCAAACGGCGATTTTTGCGGTGTTGTTCGGTATTCTTGCCATAGAGCCGTATGCGATTGCCGATGTGGGATTATGGCTTTCTTTCCTGGCGGCAGGCGGTATTATTGTATTTGTTCCTGCAGTTCGGGAGGCGCTCGCTAATAAAAAGCTGCCCAAACGGGCGATTCATCCGATCAAACGGATGGGAAAGGCACTTCTTTTGTCAATTTCGGTTGGGTTGTTTGCTTTCTCGGCAACGTTGCCTCTTTCCGCCCTTTTGTTCGGCGAAGTTTCTATTCTTTCCGTCCCGGCAACTTTGGTGCTATCCCCATTGCTTTCTGTTGTGCTGATCCTTTCGGCGCTCTGTCTTTTGGTGCCGGTTTCGCCGGTTTTCTTTCTGGCAGAGAAGAGTTTATGGTTTCTTTACCGAATTGTGTCCGCGGTTTCGGAATGGCGCGAAATTACGGTTCGGACGCAGGATCGTGTGACCTTGATTCTGATTGCCGTTTTGGCGGTTTTGTTATTTCTATGCGCCGTTCTCAAATTTCGCAAAAAGCTGTTCGCCGCCGTTCCGCTGGTGCTGATCATACCGATTTTTCTGTCCGCCTATTCGGTTCATTGGTTCGCCTTAAAAGAAGTGCGAACTGAGTATTTCAGTCAAAAGAGTAACGAATATCTGCTGTTTTCGAGTGCTGGGAAAGC
Organism: Oscillospiraceae bacterium; assembly: GCA_015063325.1. Lineage (GTDB taxonomy): Bacteria > Bacillota > Clostridia > Oscillospirales > CAG-272 > UMGS1865. The sequence goes on from SVUK01000006.1 coordinate 18,518, forward strand.
CGTTGCGGTAGACTGTTCGGGCGGAAACAAAAATTACGCGCAGGCTCTTGCGGAAGGAGTCCATTCGGCAGGGTGCACCGAATTGGAAGAATTGATTTTAACACACTATCATTCGCCGGTAACCTATCTTTTGGGTCGCATTGCGGAGAAGATGAAAGTTCGAGTGCTTTTGCTTCCAACGCCCGAAAATGAGGAGGAAGCCGCTGTTGCCGAACGGATTGCCGAGGAAGCGGCGATTCTCGGTATTTCCTGCAAAATTGCCGATGAATCCTCTGCCGTTGCAGGCTTGACCGTTCGATGGATGCACGACGCCGGAATGGAAGATCCTGCGATTACTCTTGTTGCCGAAACCGAGAAAACTTCTTTGGTTTGGTGCAATTCGCAGTTTTCTTCGGCAAAACAATTCGTCTTTTTCAGAAAGTATGCGGCAAATGCCGATATCTTTTTGTTCGGTCAACATGGCAGCAATGCAGATGTGCGGCGCGAACTTCCCGAGCTCACCGCAAAGCAAATCTTCGTTGGCGAATGGAAGAGAGGCGCAACACCTTTTCTTCCGTCCGAAAACACGTTTTATACAACGGTGTCCGGTAAAATTGAATTTTCCCTTCCATAGCCCTCAGAGATTTGAACCAAACCGCCGATGAACGGTTGCGTTTGCGTTTTTGATTTTTAAGCCGTTCTTCGCGTGTCGAAAAACGGCTTATTTTCATATTCTGTAATGTTGGAGAACATGAAAGTGGGAAAAGGAAACACGCTTTCGCATTCCGCCAAAGGCGACCGCAGAAAAAAAGCAGGCGGTTCCAACGAATCGGGGGAGGGAAAAAGATGGGAATAATCGCAATCTTAGGCGGCGACAGGCGTCAGGAGTTTCTTGCCCTTGAACTGAAATTAAGCGGTTTTGAGATTCTCGGGTTTGGAAACGGGGTTCAACCGGCTTCGAAAAGTCTTGCGGAAGCGCTTCAGACTGCAAGAGTTGTTTTATTACCGGTTCCTGCAACGAGAAACGGCATTTTTCTTTCGCAAAGCGGAGCAATTGATCCGCTTCCGTTTTCTGCGGTTTTGGAGCACTTGCGCCCCGGAACGATTCTTTTGGGCGGACTTTTACCGCCGGAATGGATTTCGGAAGCCGAAAGGCGCGGCGCCGTTTGCGCAGATTATTATCTGGAAGAAACGGTACAACTCAAAAATGCGCTTCCGACGGCGGAGGGGGCTTTACGCCTTGCCATGCAGGAATTGCCGGTCACATTATTCGGCATTCGTGCGGCGGTTGTCGGTTATGGGCGAATCGGTTCTTTGCTTTGCGAGAAGTTGATTGCGTTGGGCGCAAAGGTCGGCATATTGGCGCGTTCTCCGGTTGCGCTTGCCGATGCCGAACTGCACGGTGCGCAGACCGGTTCGTTCGGCAACGGCATTCCGCCTTTCTTTTCTGATTGCCGCGTATTGTTCAACACCGTTCCCGAACGTGTTTTGGGACGATCGTTTCTATCCGCTCTCCCCCAAAACTGTATTTTGATTGAACTTGCCTCGGCGCCGGGCGGATTTGATCCCGAACTTGCGAAAGAAAAGGGGTTGCGCGTTCTTCCGGCGCAGGGGCTTCCCGGGCGTTTTTACCCGGAAACGGCAGGGGGAATCCTTGCCGACGCCGTTTGCAACATTCTATCGGCAAACGGGTTTTCATGATTGATTTTCGGAAAGGAACAAAGAATCAATGCTGGGTTATGCTTTCTGCGGTTCCTTTTGCACGCATTCTCTTGCGCTGGCACAGTTGCGGAATCTGCGAGAGGCAAATTACGAGGTGCTTCCCATTATGAGCGAAACGGTCTGGACGACCGATACGCGTTTCGGAAAGGCGGCTGATTTGCGAGACGAAGTGGAGAAAATTTGCAATCGCCCCATCGTGCACACGATTGTGGATGCCGAGCCGTTGGGTCCCCGGTTTCCGCTGGACGCTCTAATCGTTGCCCCCTGTACGGGAAATACGCTTGCCAAAATTGCAAACGGAATCACCGATACGGCGGTCTGTATGGCAGTCAAAGCGCATCTGCGGAGCGACAAACCGTTGGTGCTTTCGCTGGCGTCCAATGACGCGCTTTCCGCCAACCTGAAAAATATTGCAACCCTGCTTTCTCGCAAGCAGGTTTATTTCGTTCCCATGCGGCAAGACGATCCGATTTCCAAACCGCATTCTTTGGTGGCGGATTTCAGCCTGCTCTCGAAGACGCTGCAGGCGGCGCTTGAGGGATGGCAGTACCGTCGGTTGTTTCTCTGACGATTTCTTGATCGGAGTCTTTTTTTCGGAAGAGCGTGCGGATCCAGGCACGCTCTTCTTTTCCAACGCTTCCCGAAAGTGTGACGAAAAGCAAATAGAATCCGGCGGCAAGCAGAATATGCAGACAAACGGCAAGTTTTCCGTTTCCGGGATTGGGCAAAAGGGAGAGCAGTCCCTTTGCGGCAAAAGAGGCGCCGATGACCGAAAGGAGCGGTAGATAGACCCACTTAAAAATTTTCGGCGTCGTTTTGCTGACGACAAGCAGTCTGTGAATACTCAATACGGTATTAAACAGTTCCGAAATATAGATGGTGACGAGGTATCCGGTAATGCCGAATTTCGGCACGAGAATCCAAACCAAAACAACCGAGAGCGCGGCGTCGGCAATGTTGATAATCATCGAACGAAACTGTTCTCCAAGCCCTTTGAGCATGGCGTCTGTCGCGGTATCAACGTACATAATGGGAATCAACGGGGCGAGAAGCCGCAAATAGCGCGCCGTATCAGTTCCGGGATAAAGGACCTCCCCAAGCTCAGTTGAAAAACAGATTAAAATTCCGGCAACGCCGATAGAAAACAGCAGCGAAAAATGCCAAACGCGCGAGATCATATACCGAATGCGGACGTGACTTTTCAAAACCCGGCATTCGGCAAGCGCCGGAATCAAAAGTCCAGAAAAGGAAGCAATGAGTGCCGCCGGATACAGAATGATGGGAAGCGCCATACTCTGAATGCTTCCGTAGGCGGCAAGCGCCGCCGCATGCGTGGCGCCGCTGTTGCGCAGTCCCTCTGGGATCAAAACATGCTCCAATGTAATCAAACCTGAGCGTGCGTATGTCGTCAGCGCAACCGGCAGGGTGATGCGAACAAGCTCTCGCCCCTCTGCCGCGGCGGAGATTCCTTTCTTTGTGGGAAAGTTTTTGCGGCGGTCGATCAGATACAGAATCAGCTCCAAAAGGAAGGAGAGCGTTTCCGCAAGCGCACCGCCCAAAACCAGAGCAACGAGAATTCGCTCGGTCTTGTTTCCTGCAAAAAAAGCGAGCAGATACATACAAAAACCAATGCGCAAAGCCTGTTCGCAAACCTGCCCGACAGCGCTTTTTGAAGAACGACGTACGGCGGTAAAATAACCGCCGAACACCGAAGAAAGCGAAAGGAGAGGCAATGTGATTGCAAAAAGGCGCAGCGAAAGAAGAACGCGATCGTCTTTGATCCAGTATCGGCTGATGATTCCTGCCGAAGAAGCAAGCAGAATTGCCGCGAGGCAGCCGAAAAAGAGCGAAAAAAGGACGGCGCGCCGCAACAGTCCCGGTACACGCTCTTCTCTCCCTCGGCTTACCGTTTCGGTTACCATACGAGTTACACCCAAATGAATTCCCGAAGTGGCAAGCGTCAGAGCAAAGCCGTAAACGCCGGACATCAGCGAGAATAACCCCATTGCTTCGGCTCCGGCACGATTGGAAATGGCGATTTGGAACCAAACGCCGACCGTTCGCATCAAAAGCGCCGCGCCCGTTAAAAGCAATGCGTCGCGAAAGATTTGTTTTGCCTGTTTCATTAAATTCCCCGTTTCTGTTTTTTCTTTTGCTCTATCCTATGCGAAAATTTCGGAAAATATGGTGACGCCTTTTTGCAAAAGATATAAAACAATCTTTTCTTTTTTGTTCAAAATGCGGAAAAACAAAAAAAGGGATATATTTTGTAAAAAGAGTCTTGACAAATGCAAAGGATTGTTTTATCATAATACACGCACACCGGCAAAAAACGGTCAACAATGCAAAAAGGAGATAGTGATTATCCATGAAAAAGCGCTATATTTGTGAGCTTTGCGGCTACGAGTACATTCCGGCGGACGGCGATCCCGATAGCGGAATCGAACCCGGAACCGAATTTGAAGATCTGCCCGAGGATTGGGTTTGCCCGCTTTGCGGCGCCACCAAAGAGGACTTCACCATTGAGGAAGTTGAAGACGACGAATAATAGCACGTCATAAAAAAACGACCGGTCAGCTGACCGGTCGTTTTTTATATTTGTGTTATGGGTTCGTTTTTTATAGGTTCTTATACCGCCGCAAAAATACTGAGGTTGCGCAGGTCGGCGTCGGCAATTGAATCGTTCACCGAATAGGCGTGCTTTTCCAGGTCGCCGCAAATCGCTTTCGTCATTTCCTGTTCCTGCAGTTCGGAAATGATCATGGAGGCGACATCCTCGATCACCAAATACTTTGTCTCTTGCAATTCCCCAGTGTTTTCGGTGGTTAAAAGAAATTCCAGTGTGTCGGCAAGTTCGGAAAACTTTGGAAGCGCACGCAGGGCGCGAAAGCTCCATTTGTAGTAGGGCATATAGGAGCGGTTGAGCAGGAAAACGACCTGCATGGCCGATTTTACAAATTCGATGGCGGCAAGTTGCGCCGCGCCGGTCTCGCCATGGGAAAGACAGCGGTTGTAATTGTATTGTCCGGATTGCGCCATTAAAAGCAGGTTCCCGGCAATGCGTTTGCGGCGGATCTCCTCCGGCATTTCAAGAAGCGATTTGCGGATTGCTGAAAATTCGCCCGAATCATCGCGAAAGATTTCTCCGTTCGTCGCCTCGGCAAGCGCATAAGAGGGAAGAGAAAGCCATTGCCCGGTTGTCAAATTTCCATCCGGCGAGCCGACTTTTTCTAAATAGAAATCCGAAAAGCGGATCACCCCATGACGGTTGCCGCCCACGGGACCTAATGACTGACGCGCAAATCCCGAAAACGTTTTTGGCAGTTTGGCGTAGGCGCGTTCCAGCTGAAAAGCAACCCGACGGTCGATTACCGATTCATCCGGCAGAAAAAGGCAAAAACCGGGTTCAAAATCGTGATCTTGTGAAATCACGTCGTCAAATCCAAAACATTCGGAACCGCTGCCGACCAAGCCCACGGCAATTTTGTCCTGCCATTCGGGAAACTGTTCGCGCAGCATCGTCTCCCCATAGGTTTGATAGAATTCTTTTGCCAGTTCAAGCCCTTTCATAGATCCGTGTTGCCCTTTCCGTCAATTCCGCCGCAAAGGCAAAATGACCGTAATAATCAAAGGTTGGCGCACATTTTTCGCAAACGAAGGCGTAGTTGCCGTTTTGCGGCTGCGGAGCGTTCAGGTATCGTTCAGCGGTTTCGAGATTGGTTTCAATCGCTTCCGCTCCGGCTTCCAATCCTTTTTCGGCTTCTTCCAAATTGGCAAGATTCAAATAGGTAACGGCGAGCTCCGGCTCGTTTCCGTCGGTTGCCGAAAGAACCAAAATCGCTTTTTGATATAGCGTGCGTGCTTCCGCAAAACGACAGAGGTCGACCAGCGCAAGACTGGTATTATTGTAAAGACCGGCAAGACGCGGATCATTCGGCTTCAGTTCCGTTTCATAAATGGCGCGCGCACGTTCAAAAAACGGGATTGCTTCATCGGATTTTCCAAAAGCTTTGCGAACGGTTGCCGCATTGAGAAGGGCGGTCGCACCGGCGGTGCTTTGCAAAATTCCGAGTTCTGCGGCGAGATTCAGCGCGCGGTCGGCGTTTTCAAATGCTTCGTCCTTTTTGCCTTGCTTGCGGTAAAATCCCATCAGCTCGTTTCGCAGTTGGAATTCTCCGCGTGCGTCCTGTCCGAGCTGCGCTTCGCTCAACCAGTAAAGTAGGAGTCGCTCGGCACCATTGTAATCGTTTTTTGAAAAGAACTCGTCTAATTTATCCAAAACGCGTGCTGTAGGAATCGGACGGACGGGCGGTTTCTTTTCATATTGATCTGTGCAAAACGGGCATTGCGGATCGGTATAATCCTCGCGTTCCATTTTCGAAAACTCGTTTTTCATACGCTTCTCCTCATAAAACAAAGGTTTTTACGGCTTTTACGGCAGGGACAGAATCTTCTTCACTTTCAATTGCTTCGCCCAAAGCGAAAAAACTACCCGTTTCGGTCAGCAGTTGAATGCGTGTGCCGACCGGAAAATGACAGCCGAGTTTTTTTTGCAATACGGCGCAGCCGCCGCGAATCAGTTTTTCATAAAACGGGGAAAGGTGGAGCGCCGGAAGATCGGCAAACAACGATTCGACCGGGAGAAGCTGTGCAAGGCGTTCTTCTGCCGTCATCAGTTCCAGTTGGTCGATTGTATGTGCCCGATTCAAGCCGTAACTCCCTGTTGCGGTACGGCAAAGCGAAGCCATTGTGCCGCCGCATCCCAATGCCGCGCCGATATCCTCGCAAAGTGTGCGGATATAGGTACCGCCGGAACAATCAACCTCCAAGCGGTAGTCTCTTTTTTCATCGGTTGGAAAAGCTTTTAAGCTGTAAATCGTAATTTTTCTCGGCTCGCGCTCAATCGTTATTCCGCGACGCGCAAGGTTGACCAGTTTTTGACCGCCGACTTTGAGGGCGGAATACATCGGCGGAATTTGTTCAATCTCTCCGCGAAAACTTTCGAGAACCGCCTGTACCATACTTTCTTCGGGCAGAAAATCGGTTTGGGAGAGAATTTTTCCGGTTATATCGCCCGAATCGGTCACAAGTCCGAGCCGCAGAGTGGCGGTATAGGCTTTCCGGTCGCACATCAGGTATTCGGCGGCTTTTGCCGCGCGCCCGATGAGAAGCACCAACACGCCGGTTGCCATTGGGTCCAGTGTTCCCGTGTGTCCAACCCGACGCAACCCGTAAAGACGGCGGATTCTACCGACGACATCGTGCGAGGTCATCCCCGACGGTTTATTGATAATCAGAACGCCGGAGGGTTCCATTGTTTCATCTTTCATATTTGTTTTCCGCTTTCATGTTTTTCATCTGCCGGTTCGACGGGAAAGCGTACCCATGCCGAATGAATGGGTTGTCCCAGTTCCGAAAAGCGCTGTTCGTATTCGGTCATCACGTTGTCTTGCGCCCAGTCTTCAGCGTGCAAATTTCTTGTAACACGCAAAAGCTCCAAATTGTTCTTTTCAAATTCTTCCAAACTGAAATCAAAAAGATCGACATTGTCGGTTTTCAGTTTTAAAATGCCGCCGGGGATCAGCAACGCACGGTAAAGAGCAAGAAAATTCGAGTGCGTCAAACGGCGTTTTGCATATCCTTTTTTCGGCCATGGGTCGCTGAAATTCAAATAGATTTCGCTAAACGAATGGGGAGTGAAGAAAAGGGGAAGGTTTTGCGCGTTTCCGATCAAAAAGCGTAAATTATCAGTTTGCTCGTCCTTTGCCGCCATCGCTTTTTCCAAAGCAAGGCAGGCAACGTCCGGAACGCGCTCCATGGCGATCCAGTTTTCTTCCGGGTGTTTTTTTGCCATTCCGATCGCAAAATCGCCCTTTCCGCAACCGATCTCCAACGCAACGGGATTTTCGGTTTGGAAAAGGGAACCGGGGGCAACCGGTTGTCCTTCGGTCGGGGTGAATAAAAGTTCGGCGCAGGCGGCAATCCGCTCGGTACCGTGCTTTTTGTGTCTCATTCTCATAGATTTTCTCGCTCCTGTTATATTCTGAAATTATTATACAGGATGGAGAGAAAAAAAGCAATAGATTTGCCGAAAATGCCCTTGAAAAAGCAATCTTTTGACGGCGTTTTTTTCGAAAAAGGTTGACAAATAATCCAAAAAGTGATATGATGGCTTCATTCCGAAAACCGATGAGAGGAGCCTACCCATGCCAGTTAAGATTCCGGCAGATCTTCCTGCGGCAAAAATACTGCGAGAAGAGAATATTTTTATCATGGATGAAAAGCGAGCCGAAACGCAGGACATTCGCCCTTTGCGGATCCTCGTGCTCAATCTCATGCCCACCAAAATTGTGACCGAAACCCAGCTTGCAAGGCTCCTCGGAAACACGCCATTGCAGATTGATTTGGAGCTTTTGACCGTTCACCGTACGCCGAAAAATACCGCTAAGGAACACATGATCGCTTTTTACAAGACTTTTGATGATGTAAAGGATTCCTATTTTGACGGTATGGTTATTACCGGTGCGCCGGTGGAGCAAATGCCGTTTGAGGAGGTGGACTACTGGCAGGAGCTTTGCCGCATCATGGAGTGGTCGCGTTCCCATGTTTACAGCACCTTCCACATCTGCTGGGGCGCGCAGGCAGGGCTTTACTACCATTACGGGATCCAAAAACTGCCGCTGGAAAAGAAACTGTTCGGCATTTTTCCGCACCGCGTCACGCACAAGGGGTCGATCCTGTTCCGCGGATTTGACGACGTTTTTTGGGCGCCGCATTCCCGGCATACCACCATTGACCGCGCGCAGCTGGAAAAAGAGACGCGCCTGAAGATTCTTGCCGAGAGCGAGGAAGCCGGCGTTTATGCAATTTCGACCGACGGCGGACGGCAAATTTTTATCACAGGTCATGCGGAATACGATCCGGACACGCTCGCAAAAGAGTATTTCCGCGACCTTGACGCCGGGCTCTCCATTGAAATTCCGAAGAATTATTTTCCAAACAACGACCCGACAAAAGCGCCGCTTTCCACATGGCGCTCGGGTGCGAATCTGCTGTTTTCCAACTGGCTTAACTATTTTGTTTATCAGGCAACGCCGTATCAGCTGGACGAAATTCCGTCGATCTGACCCGGTATTTGAAATCCTTTCATATTTTGGCAAAAAGGTGGGAATGCGTTCCATTCCTGCCTTTTTGCGTTGCAAATTTGTTCTGTTCTACCATAAAATATTCTTTTGAAAAGCAGAATAGGTCTTGACATTTCAAGGCTATTCAGTTATAATATTATAGAATCAATAATAATGCCCTTTTTCCGGTCACGCTTTCGGTACGGAAATCGGACGTTTTGAAATTTTCATTTGGTGGAAAACTATGTATAAACATTTTCTAAAAAGAGCATTTGATATTATTCTGTCGTTTTTGATGTTGCTTTTCCTTTGGTGGCTTTTGCTGCTGATTGCCGTTCTTGTGAAAATTGATTCCAAGGGTCCGGCGATTTTTAGGCAGGAGCGGATCGGAAAGGACGGAAAAACCTTTTTTATTCATAAGGCAAGAACAATGTGCGTCGGTGCGGAACAAAAGGGGAGCGGTGTGTATTCCAATGCAGGCGATGCAAGAGTGACTAAGGTTGGCAAATTTTTACGCAAAACATCGTTGGACGAGCTGTTTCAACTTTGGGATGTTTTTATCGGGAAAATGAGCTTTATTGGACCGCGTCCGCCTTTGACCTACCATCCGTGGCCTTTGGATCAATACACCGAGGAACAGAAAAAAATGTTTGACGTTCGACCAGGTATTACGGGATGGGCACAAATTAACGGACGCAAAGAAGTAGAATGGCACAAACGGATTGAATTGAATGTTTGGTATGCGGAGCACGTTTCGTTCTGGCTGGATTTGAAAATCTTCTTCATCACCATTTTTAAAGTTTTCAAAAACGAAGGGAACGAAAACAAGGGCGCGACCATAGAAAAGACCCCGGAGAAAGAAAAAGAGGAAAGCATAAAGTAAAGCAAAGGAATTATTGAGCAATGTTTTTGAATTTGATGTACATCACCAATCATCCTGAAATTGCGAAAATTGCTGAGAGTGCAGGTACAGACTGTATTTTCGTGGATTTGGAATATATCGGGAAAGCCGATCGCCAAAAAGGGCTGGATACGGTTCTTTCTCATCATACGTTTGCCGATGTTGCAAATGTGCGGAGCGTATTGAAAAAGGCGAAGCTGTTGGTTCGTTGTAATCCGATTCATGAAAAAAGCGATCTAATCAATTCTACCGAAGAGGAGATTGACGCAATTGTCAATAACGGCGCGGATATTATTATGCTTCCGTATTTTAAAAAGGCGGAAGAGGTTGCGCGTTTTCTTACCGCCGTTCGTGGAAGAACAAAAACCATGCTGCTTGTAGAGACGCCGGGGGCTGTGAAAAATATTGATTCGATTTTGAAATTGCCCGGAATTGATTATATTCATATTGGTTTGAACGATTTGAGTATTGGCTATGGGCAAAAGTTTTTATTTGAGCCGCTTGCTGACGGAACGGTAGGAATGCTTTGTAAAAAGTTTAAAGATAAGGGAATTCCGTACGGGTTTGGCGGTATTGCTTCGCTTGGGAAGGGGTTGATTCCTTCCGAATACATCATTAAGGAGCATTATCGGCTCGGTTCCACCGCGGCAATTCTTTCCCGTAGTTTTTGCAACGCCGAGCTGATGAAGTCTTTTGATGAGATTCGTTCGGCCTTTGAAAAAGGGTTGCAACAGATCCGCAAACTGGAACAGGAATGCCAAAACGGCGCATTTGATTTAGAAAAAAATTTTGCAGAAATTCAAGAAAAAGTTGAAAAAATCGTTGCAGAGGATTAAAGCATGAATCTGTTGATAACAGGCGCGTTTTCTTGCACGAAGGAAGAACTGGATTGCATTTCTCAACTCGGCTTTTCAATTGTGTATATGCAGGATGAAAAAGGGGGGGTTCCTTGTAGCCCTGAATCTGTTTGCGGAACGATTTGCAACGGGTTATTTTTACATCACCCGATTGAGCAATTTTCAAACCTGCGATTTATCCAACTGACCAGCGCCGGTTTGGATCGCGTTCCGTTGGACTATATTCGGGAGCACGGAATCAGACTGTTCAATGCCGGCGGTGTTTACAGCGCGCCGATTGCAGAATTTGTACTTTCCGGTATTTTGGACTTTTACAAAAAGAAACCGCTTTTTTGGGAAAGTCAAAAGGCAAAAAAATGGAACAAACAGCGCGATCTTTTGGAACTGACAGGCAAAAAGGTCTGTATTGTCGGTTGCGGCAGCGTTGGTAGGGAATGCGCGAAACGGCTGAAAGCGTTTGATACCGAAATTATCGGCGTTGACCCGTTGAAGATCGAAAATACACTTTTTGACCGGGTCGTTGATATTGCCTTTTTGGACGAGGTTCTGCAGGAAAGCAACATTGTGGTTCTGACCTTGCCGTTGACCAAAGAGACCTACCATTTGTTTGATAAAAAACGCTTTGCCGGTATGAAAGATCAATCGCTCCTCGTCAATGTTTCGCGCGGCGCGGTAGTAGATCAAAGCGCGCTGGCGGAAGCTTTGAAAACAAAATTACTTGGTGCCGTGATCGACGTATTGGAAGAGGAACCGTTGCCGGCGGATTCCGAGCTGTGGAGTTTGGAGAATATTCTCATCACTCCGCACAATAGTTTCGTGGGGGAAAATAATCATAAACGGTTGTTGGAATTGATTTTGAAAAATTTGAAAAAGTGATTTTGCAGATCCCGTTAAGGAGAAGTGGAAAATGAAGAGAATCGAAACGATTAGAGAACTTCAGGAAGTGGAGTTGTATATCAGCAAAGAGCTGGTAAGAGTTTGCAAAGAGAACAACGTTCAAATCTATTTGTCCGCAGGAACTTTGCTTGGCGCTGTCCGCGAGAAAGGGTTTATTCCGTGGGACGATGACGTTGATTTTTGCATGAGCCGCCCGGAATTTGAAAAGTTGATGCAGGCGACCGGCGGAAAAATCGGAGAGAAATGCCGAATCATTGATACGACGACAGATCAAACGTATCCCGGCTTAATTCCGCTCTGCGTATATGAAAACTCCTATGTGCGATCAATGCAATTCAAAAAAGATGAAAATTTGAAAATCAGTTGCAGTATTTTCATCTATGACGGTGCGCCGGCAACAAAAATCGGACGATTTTTCTACTACAAGCATATGTATCTGTTGCGCGCAAAGCATGCGTTGTGCCGGGCTGATTTTAAACATGTAAATACCAAAATTGCGCGGAAAGTCGGACCCTTCCTTTCTCACTTTTTCAAGGAAAAGAGTGTTTGGAAATACAAAGCCAAAATCATGAAATTTCAACAGAAGTATCCTTATTCGGAGAGCAGATTCGTTTCTACAAATGCCGATAGCGATGCGAAAAATGAGGTGTTTTTGAAGGAGACTTTTGAAAAGCCGGTTGAAGTTGAGTTTGAGGGGATGATGTTCCCGACATTCAGCCATTATCGCGAATATTTGGAAAGTGTTTATGGAGATTATATGACTCCACCACCCGAGACGGCGCGAAATCCGAAGCACGGGTTTATTGCCGAAATTGAAGACGAATTTTACGAAAAAATCGAGACGAAAGCATGAAAAAAGTCGTTCTGATCACCAATTATTTTCATTTTGAAAGCGAAAAACCGAGCAACCGGTACCGGATTCTTGCCGATCTGTTGGCAAAAGACGGAGAGATCGAATTAGAAGTTATCACGTCGCGGTTTTACCAAAGAACGAAAACCTTCCGCACCAATCTTGAGGAATTGACGAAAGGGTTGCCCTATAAAGTAACCTTTATTGACGAACCCGGGTATCAAAAGAATATCAGTTTCAAGCGACTGCGCACGTCAAAGGTCTTTGCGCGGAACACTATAAAGTATTTGAAGTCGAAGCCGTTGCCGGACCTGATTTATCAGGTGATTCCAACAGTAGACGTTGCGGACCAGGTGGGCAGATTTGCAAATCAAAATCAAATTCCGTTTGTGATCGACATTCAGGATTTGTGGCCGGAAGCATTCAAAATGGCATTCAACGTGCCAGTTTTAAGCAACCTTTTGTTTTCTCCGATTAAGAAAAAAGCAGATCGCGCTTACAAAAGCGCCGATGCAATTTGTGCGGTTTCGCAAACCTACGTTGACCGGGCGCTTTCCGTAAACAAAAAGTGCAAAACCGGACACTCCGTTTTTATTGGAATCAATTTGTCGGCGTTTGACCGCTACCGCCCGGAAAAAGAGGAGCAGACCGATTCCCGGCTGAAATTGGTTTACTGTGGTTCTTTGGAAAAGAGCTACGATATTGAAACGGTGATCGACGCGCTTGCAATGATGAAAAATCCGCCGCTTTTTGTAGTGCTGGGCGACGGGAATTACAGACCGCGCTTTGAAGCCTACGCCAAAGAGAAAAACGTTGAAGCGGAGTTTACCGGCTTTTTGCCCTATCCGCAAATGGTCGAGCGGATGTGCAAATGCGATATCACCGTCAATCCGATTATCGGATCCTCTGTTTCCAGTATCATTAATAAACACGGCGACTATGCCGCCTCCGGTTTGCCTGTCATCAATACACAAAACAGTCCGGAATACCGAGCGCTGGTGGAGAGTTACCGCATGGGTTTCAACTGCAACAGCGGAGACGCCGCCGATTTGGCAAAAAAATTGGAAATTCTTTGCGAAGACGAGCAGCTTCGGCGCGAAATGGGAAAGAACTCCCGGAGGTGCGCCGAAGAAAAATTCAATCGGGATGTTACCTATTTTGAACTGGTAGCAACCATCAAAGGATTGTTATGAAAATTTTGATCGTATCGCATTGTCAAATGTCAACCTTTTACAGCATTGGCAAAACGCTGATGTCCCTTTTCGGGACATTTGAAAAATCGGAGCTTTGCCAGCTGTATGTTCACGGTGGAAACCCGAATGCAGACCTTTGCAATTCATATTATCAGATTACCGATAAAGCGGTCTTAAAAGGCATATTCAAACGCAGGGTTGCAGGAAAAGAGACATTCTATAATGCCGATGAAATTCGCCCGGCGGCTTTTTCTCAAAAGCAGAAGAACGAATCCGGAGCACTTAAAGAAATGTTGCGCGATCTTGTTTGGAGCCTTTCTCCGTGGTATAACAAGTCTTTGCGTGCGTGGCTGGACCGTGAAAAACCAACCTGCATTTTCGTTGCGATCGGGAGCGGAAAATTCCTTTACGATATGGCAATGAGGATTTCCGGGGATTACGGAATTCCGATCGTTACCTATGTATGCGATGATTTTTGTTTTAATAGAGCAAAAAAGAGTTTGGCGGAAAAAATTTGGCAAAGAAAGATTATTTCAAAGTCTAAAAAGTTATTTTCGCAATCTAAGGCGCTTGTTTCAATTTGCCGGGAAATGAGCGAATTGTATGAGCAGAGTTTTCATGTGCCTGCTTATACGATCATGACAGGATCATATTTTGAAATTCCTGAAAAATGTGAAGTTGCGAAGCCAATTAAAACCATTCAGTATTTTGGAAAATTATCGCTTAATCGCTATCAATCCATTATTGAAATCGGAAAAGCGATTGATGAAATTGACAAAAGAACCGGCGAAAAGCATATTTTGAATGTTTACAGCGGAGAGGTTTCCGAAGAGGTAAAAAAACGTTGTAAAGAGATTCGCTCCATCAGTTTTCACGGATTTATCAGCGGAGAAGAATTTCAAAAGACTTTTCTTTCTTCAGACGCTCTTTTGCATATCGAATCGTTTGATCCGAAAACCGTTGAGCGAGTGAAATATTCGGTTTCAACCAAAATAGCCGATTCGCTTGCAAGCGGTATTCCGTTGTTTGCCTATGGACCGGGCGGCATTGCTTCCATCGAGCATTTGCGAAGAAACGATTGCGCCGTGATCGCCACCGATCCAGCGGAACTCTCCGAGCGGTTGAGTGCATTGTTTACCGATACGGAGTTGGTGCAAAGGATTTCCCAAAATGCGATTGAAACGGCGAAAAAATATCACGCAACCGATCGTGTCAGCCGTGAGCTTTACGATATTTTGCAGTCAGTAAGCAACGGTGCGCCGGAAATTTGATTTTCGATAAGATAGAATGAAACGAAAAGGGGCAGAAATGAAAGTTCTTCAGTTGAATTGTGTTTATCCGGTCGGAAGCACAGGAAAACTCGTTTACGAAATTCATAATGCCCTGCAATCCAACGGGATAGAATCAATCGTTTGTTACGGGCGTGGGGAGAAAGTTTTAGAACCAAATGTTTATAAAACTTGCGGAGAATTGTATTCCAAATGGAACAACCTGATCAGTCGGTTTACCGGAATGCAATACGGAGGTTGCTTTTTTTCGACAAACAAACTGATTTCTATTATCAAAAAAGAAAATCCGGATATCGTTCATTTGCATTGTATCAACGGGTATTTCGTAAATATCTACAGAATTGTTTCATGGTTGAAAAAATCGGGGATCAGAACCGTTTTGACATTGCACGCGGAGTTTATGCATACTGCAAATTGCAGCCATGCTTTTGAATGTGAAAAATGGAAAACAGGATGTGGAAATTGCAAGCAATTTCGCAAAGAAACAAAATCCTTGTTTTTTGACAGGACCCATCGATCATGGCTGAAAATGAAAGCGGCGTTTGACGGGTTTGACCGCTTGACGGTGATTTCGGTTTCGGATTGGTTAATGGAAAGAGCAAAGCAGTCTCCTATTTTGGCAGATAAAACGCACAGCGTTATTTTGAATGGGCTTGATACGCAGATTTTCAAATTGTACGATACGGACGCACTTCGCAGGCAATATGGCTTGGAAAAGGAGAAAATTATTTTCCATGTTACGCCATCTTTTAACGATGATCCTTCCTATATCAAGGGTGGTTACTATGTTTTAGAGCTGGCAAAACGACTTGCAAACGAAAATGTAAAGTTCTTTGTTGCAGGAAATTATTCTCCCGATCTCAAATGTCCGGAGAACGTTGTTTTACTCGGCAAAATCAAAAATCAGCAGGAGCTTGCAAAATACTATTCCATGGCGGACGTTACTTTGCTGACAAGTAAGAAAGAAACTTTTTCCATGGTTTGTGCCGAAAGCTTGTGTTGCGGAACGCCGGTCGTCGGGTTCAAAGCCGGCGCTCCCGAAAGAATATTCAGCTCGGAATTCGGCATTTTTGTTGATTATGCAGATATCGGTCAACTGGAAACTGCTGTCAGACAAATGCTTGCAAAAAATATAAACAAAGAGGAGATTTGCAAAATCTCTCAAAATAAGTTTTCTCAAAGCAAAATGGTGTCGGAGTATCTTCGGTGCTATTTAGGCGATGCGATTGAGGAGGAAAATGAAAACACTGGTCAAAAATAAAAAGGGATGGATAGCGGCTTTCTACCTTGCAGCAACGATCGTGCTGTATATTTTGCCATATACAAAATTCACATTGCCCTATATTTTTATGGCGCTTGCAATGCTGGTTTCCGTTCCTCTTTTGATGCTGGAAAATACGAAGAAGCTGAACTATATGCTGCTGCTGTTGGTCGTTTCGCTTCTTTTTGCAATTCGGTGCGGATTTTTTCCGGATTATCGAATTGCCGACGCCATCAACGAGGGAATCCGGAATATCCGGTTTTTCCTGCCGGCGTTTTGGGGCGTGTATGCCCTGCAAAAGATGGACAAAAAGCAATCGGCAGTTGTTTTGATCGTGTTCTCTTTGCTGGTTGTTTACATTTTCATCAACACGCTGGTTGCATTGGAAAAGGATCCGGAAATTGCGCGTTTGTTGGCTCGCTCGGTTGAAAACAGCTCCGAAGAGTTGAATGCATATCGTTTGGCAAATGTCGGTGGTTTCGGATTTTCCTATATGATGGGTATGGTCGCGCTTTGTTTGCTTTGGCTCTTTTTCATCAAAAAGAACTGGTGGATCAAAATTGGCAGCCTGATACTCTATTTGGCAATCGTTTATTACGCGTTCCAAAGTCAGTACACAACGCTGATTCTGTTAACTTTGATCGGATCGATCGTTTTGTTGTTCGTTTGTAATAAGAATTTTGCTTTCCGGGTCATTCTTATTGTCGTTGGAATTATTGTGTTGCTCAATATTGTCAACATTTTCCGAGGGTTGAGCAATGCGTTTGGGGATAGCATTATCGGCGTCAAATTTCAGCGCATTGTTAATTCATTTGGAACGGGCGATATTGACAATTTGGGAAGCCGACCACGCTTGATTCGGGAAAACTTTGAAGTTTGGCTTCGGAATCCTGTTTTCGGGGCATATAGTAAAGAAGCCAATGCTCATTCATTGATTATGAATATTCTGTCTCAAATGGGATTTGTTGGTATTGGTTTGTTTGGCTTTCTGTTCTATAAAGTTTATAGATTTGTGCTCAATGAAGCAAAAAAATACCAATATGGTAGAAGTTTATTTAATTGTGCAACTGCCTATTTGTTGGCGCTCTCCATCCTAAATCCGATCGGCTACGTTTTTGAAGTTACGATTGCAACATATCTGGTTGTATGTCTATTTATAAAAGTATTTTTGAAGAAGACGGTAGAATGAGCTTTTGGAGTATAAATTTGGAGAGGTAATAAAGATGAATCAATGGGAGATTGACGTTGCGGTTTTGTGCATTTTCTTCGCAAGACCGGAGCAGTTTGCAAAATCGTTTGAAACGGTCCGCAAAGCACGCCCGCGCGTTTTGCTTTTGTGGCAGGACGGACCGCGCAAAGGGCGCCCGGACGATGTCGAGAATATTCAAAAATGCAGGGAAATCGCCGAAAATATTGACTGGGAATGCGAAGTTCATAAAAACTACCACGAAGAAAATATGGGGTGCGATCCCTCTACGCATCTTTCCCATAAATGGGCATTCTCCATTGTTGAAAAATGCATCATTTTAGAGGATGATATTGTTCCTTCACAATCTTTTTTCCGTTTTTGTAAAGAACTATTGGATAAATACGAAAACGATACCCGTATCGACCGTATTTGTGGGAATACCCTTTATGGGGGTATTGAAGATAAGCGATACAGCTATTTCTTTAGTAGAACCGGTTGTTCTTGGGGCTGGGCAAGCTGGCGCCGGGTTGCCGAAACATGGGAGAGCGATTATGCTTTTTTGAATGATCCGTATTTTTTGCAGTTGGCAGGAAAGCGATATGGACATAAAAGCTTTCAAAAAAGCATTCAAAACGCCCGGAGACGAAAAAGTGAAAATAAGCCATACTGGGAACCGATTGTCGGGTACAGAACGCTGTTGCAATCCGGGTTGATTATTTATCCAACCGTTAATATGATTGAAAACGTGGGAACGTCAGCCAATGCAACCCATGCACCGAAAGACATTCGGCGGTTACCCAAGGAAATTCAAAAAATGTTCATTACAAGAGCGGAAGAAATTGAATTTCCTTTGAAGCATCCTCCGTACGTAATTGAAGATCCAACCTACTTTGAAAAACAAATGAAACAGCTCCACCCTTCGTTTTTCAAAAAAATTGCAAGAAAAATCGAAAGAGCATTCCGCATTCTTTTTGTAAGGTAAGCCATGTTAAATTATTTGATTATCGGCGATGCAAATTCCATGCATATTTTTAATTATGTACAAAATGTGCTGGGCTTTGAAAAATATCACGTTGCTTTGTTGACGCTGTCAACCAAACGAGTTCGCGAGGAATACCGGAATTTTTATCAACAGCATAATGTGAAATTGTATTCCATCGCGGAACAATACGGCAGCGATGTTCCCAACGGGACCAAAAAGCAGAGGATCGTCAACTTTTTGCGCAAGTTTAAATTGGCAAAAAGCCTGCCGAAATTTGACGTTTGTCATATCCATTCGGTTTATAAAACCAGTCTCGTTTTTTATTTGCTCAACAAGCGCAAATTTAAAACTTTGATTGCCTCCTACTGGGGAGGAGATATTGAGGACCGGTCGAAATTTTTGGTTAAGCTGCGCGCAAAATGCTTCCGCAAAGCAAATGTGATTACAGTAACGGCACAGCAGACTTTGCAGGATTTTCATGGGATTTACGGGACGAAATTTGATGAAAAACTGAAAATTTGCCGTTTTGCAACAGCTGGGATCGAATGTGTGAAAAAAGTGTTTACCGAGCATTCTGTTCCGGAATGCAAAGAGATCCTCGGGTTCCCGAAAGACAAATTTTGCATTACCTGCGGATACAGTGCCTATGCCGAGCAGCACCAGGACACCATGGTAAAGCAGATTTCCACCTTACCGCAAGAGATCAAAGACCGCATTTTTATCTCCGTTCCCATGCAATACGGGGTGTTTGAAGAATCTTATATGAAAAGTGTGTATTCTGCATTGGAGAATTCCGGTTGCCAATATACGGTTCTGCGCGAGTATTTTCCATTTGAAAAGAAAGCTGCCGAAGCGATTGCAACCGATTTGTATTTGCATATGCGTGATACCGACGCTTTTTCCAATTCCTTAAAAGAACAGGTTTATGCCGGAACGTCGGTTGTGATCGGAACATGGCTCAAATATCCCGAACTGGAACAAATGAAAGCGGATGTAATTTGGGCGGATAGTTTTGACGAATTGCCCGAAATTGTTTTGAACTGTATGAAACAACCAAAAGAGAAGCGGTTATTCGATACGATTTATGATTTGTATTCCTTTGAGGCGGTCAAAAAGCAATGGAATGAGGTCATTGATTTTGCCGTTCGGAAAATTTAACTGTGGATCAGGGCTCTATATGATTATTCCTTAACGGAAAGGATATTACATGTCAAGCAGAAAAAAGCAAATTGCGATCGGTTCTATCGCGTCTTATATTTCAATCGGGCTGAACATTCTGGCAGGGCTTTTATATACTCCGTGGATGGTCAGGCAAATCGGGCAAAGCCAATATGCGCTGTATTCTTTGGCAAACTCCTTGATTACCATGTTCCTGATTGATTTCGGGCTCAGCGCCGCAACCGCAAGATTCGTTTCCAAATACCATGCCGAAGGGAACGAGGAGAAAGTCAATGATTTTTTGGGCGCGATCTATAAGTTGTATCTGATTATAGATGCAATCATTTTTGTTGTCCTTACCGTTATCTATTTTTTGATGGATTCGATTTACGGGCAGCTGACGCCGGAGGAAATTTCGCAGCTGCGCGTTGTTTACGTGATTGCCGGCGGTTTCAGCATTATAAATTTCCCGTTTGTAACCCTGAACGGCATTTTGACTGCTTATGAAAAGTTCATTCAACAAAAGGTAGGAGATATTCTTTACCGATTATTGCTGATTGGCGCAATGGTGGCTGCCTTGTTGCTTGGCTATGGACTATATGCGCTGGTTGCCGTTCATGCAATTGTAGGATTGTTATTGATTGCGTATAAACTGATCGTGATCAAATCGACCACCAAAATCAAGGTCAATTTCAAATACAAAGAAAAAAGCCTGTTCAAGGATATTTTCAAGTTTTCCATATGGATGACGGTAACCACGATTGCCGCGCGTTTGATATTTAACATTACGCCTACCATTTTGGGAATCGTGTCCGGGACGACCGCGATTGCAATCTTTGCGATCGTAACAACGATCGAGGGGTACGCCTATACGATCACAACGGCGATCAACGGAATGTTTATGCCGATGATTTCAAATTTCTACGCACAGGACGAACCGGAAAAAAAGATCATGCCGCTCATGATCAACGTCGGAAGATTTCAATTTGCATTAAACACGCTCATTTTTATCGGCTTTGTATTGATCGGCAAACCGTTCATCAATCTATGGATGGGAAACGATTACGAGTTGGCGTATTACGGAATCGTTCTGGTGCTTGCCCCCGGCGTCTTCTTCAACTCCCTGCAAATCGTCAATACTTCCATGATGGTTGCCAACAAGGTCAAAATGCAGGCGCTCATCAATCTTTTAACGGGGATTATCAACATTTCGCTTTCGTTCGTCCTATCTTATTTTTACGGCATGATTGGCGCGTGCATCTCTATCTTTATTGCATACACAGTTCGATTGATCATTTTGCATATCGTAGGTCAGACAAAGATGAAATTCGATATTAAGCTGTTTATCAGGAAATGCTATCTTCGAATGTCTATTCCGGCGTTACTTACTTTCGGTATCGGTTTATTGGTAAATTTTTTGTGGAAGAGAAGCGATATTTGGGGATTATTGATTAAAGGAGCTGTAATTGTTGCTGTTTTCTTGATTCTGAATTTTCTCTTGGGGATAACGAAAGACGAAAGAAAAAGAATTTTTTCCATGCTGAAAAAGAAGAAAGCATAATTTTTGAATTTTTGAAATGAAAAATCTCGCTTTTTGAAGAGGTGTTGATATGATCGCAATTTTAATGGCTGCCGGCATGGGAGTCAGAATGAAACCTTTGACCGATAAAGTTCCCAAGCCGCTCGTCAAAGTTTTTGGAAAGTCAATGATCGAAACCATTATTGACGGTTTGGAAGAAGTGGTTGACAAGATCTACGTCATTGTCGGATACAAAAAAGAACAGTTTGCATTTTTGCCTGAGAAATATCCGAACTTAAAACTGGTTGAAAACAAGGAATATGAAGCGGTAAACAATATTTCGTCTATCCACGCGGTCCGGGATTTGATGGGAACCGACGATTGCTTTATCTGCGAGGCGGATCTGTACGTTTCGGATCTGTCTATCTTTCAGGAAAAGCCGGAAAGATCCTGCTATTACGGCGTTTTTACAAAGGAAGCCACCGATGACTGGGTGTTTGACCAGGATGAAGCCGGCAATATTACAAGAATCGGAAAATTTGGCAAAAATCAATATATGATGTGCGGCGTTTCCCGGTTCAAAGCAAATGACGCAAAGATCATCCGGGATACGATTGACGATCTTTACAAAAAGCCGGGAGAATATGAGAATCTGTTTTGGGATGACGCAGTAAACATGAGTTTGGACAAGCTGAAATTAAAGGTTCACCCAATCAAAAGAAGTCAGATCATCGAGCTGGATTCCGTGCAGGAATTGGAAGCCTTCGATCCGAATTATAAAAAATACAACTGATATAAGTACGTTTGATAAAAAAGCGTTCCCACGGTCAATAGGACCGTGGGAACGCTTTTCTATTGTTTAAGAATAAATCATTCCTCCAACTCAAACGTCATCCTCACCGGGTTATGATCTGAGTAGGCAAATTCGGTGTCGATCACTTCTGCGCTTTCAACTTTGACGTTGTCGGTCACCAAAAAGCCGTCGATGGTGATGACAAATTGCCCTTCGTGGTAGGCGGAGTCGGCGTTGCGGCAACTGGGAACGGGATTATTCTCGTCAAACGGTCTTACCAGCGTCAGTCCGGCGTCCTCGTAAATTTCCTTCGGAATGGGTTGTGCCCAAGTGTAGTCCTTGTCAAATTCTCCAAACACCTTTTCGCCGTCCAAAAGGTCCTTGTTAAAGTCGCCGCCGGCAATGCAGTAGTTGCCCTTATCATATTCCGCTTTGATGTCGGCAACCAGCAGTTTCAACTGTTCCTCGGCAATTTTTCCGTCCGATGTGTAGGCGGAAAGATGGAAATTGTAAAGCACCAGCTCTTTTCCGTTTTCCACGTTGACGCGTGATTTGGAATAGCAACGGTCGAGGTCCAGTATTTTCATAATTCCGGTTTCAATCGGCAGTTCTACGCGGTCCGCCTCGGTAATCTCGGCTTTTGAGAAGGTCATAATGCCCGATTTGGAAGCTCCGTGCGGACAATAGATCGGATAAAGCAGATAGGAGGAATTATAGTTCTGTGCAAAAACGTGGCTGTAATTTTCAAATGAAGGGTTTAGGTAGTCGCGTTCATCAAGATGATAGCTTCGCGTGGAATCAATGTCCACCTCCTGCACAAAATAAAAATCGGCATTCTGATTTTTGAGCAGTTCGGTAATCTTTTTCAAATTTGCGTCCAGCCGCTCTTTTGACCACGCGCGAGATTCGGTTCCGCCGTCCATAAAAAAGCCGTAGTCGCTTTCGTAGGCACCAAAACCGATGTTGTAGGAAACGAAGGAGTATGTTTTTCCGGTTTGCGCAGTTTTTTCGGCAGGTTCACCTTCCGGCGTCAATTTCATATTGCCGAAACGATGGAAAGAGATCAGAACATAGGAAACGTAGACGATAATGACGAGCAAAACCAAGGCAATGAAAATACCAATGATTTTCAATGCTTTTTTCATAAAGCCTCCATATGTTGATGAATTTGAGATTGCAATTTCATTTTATCACAAAACCTGTATTTTTGCAACTGATTTGGAAAAAAGCAGTATTACGGTTGACATTTCCGTCATTTTTCGGTATAATAAAAGTAAAATCCGGATCTTTAAAAAGGAGAAAAATCATGGAAGAACAAGTGATCAATATTCAAATCAAAACCAAGGGCGAAGTTTGCGAAATGAGCGACGCTGAAATCAAAGCGTGGTACGAATCGCATCTTGCCAAACTGTTTGATCCTGCCTACGGTACGCCGGAGATTGTTGTGGAAGTTAAGAGAACCAGTATCTCAAAAGATTCCAAATAATTTACAGAAAGCGTTTGCATTGATCTATAGCAGTGTTTTCTCTTCAGAATAAAAGTGAACTGCCCCAAATTGTGCTGTTCGCACAATTTGGGGCAGTTCAAATACTCGACAGGGGACTTTCTTTTTTAAGAGTGTGAAGAGAAAAGATTAAAATTTCAATACGTTTTTAATGAGGGTTCTTCAAAAGGAATTTTCTTTTCTATGGTTGAAAAATCAGGATTTGTTATGTGTTAGGATCAAGCGGTAAGAAAGAATCGGCAACCGCCGTTGCAAGTTTGTCGCAACGCTCGTTATAAGGATGCCCGGCGTGTCCTTTTACCCAAATCCATTCAATTTCGTGTTTTTCGGCAAGATCAAGCAGGCGCCCCCAAAGGTCAGGATTGAGCGCCGCGCTCTTATCCGACTTTTTCCAGCCGTGCGCGCGCCAGTTTATTGCCCATCCTTGCAACATTGCGTCAACAACATATTTGGAATCGGAGGTCAGCGTTATGCGGCAAGGCTCTTTGAGCGCCGATAGCGCCTCGATGACGGCGGTCAGCTCCATGCGGTTGTTGGTGGTTTCGCGTTCGCCGCCGGAGATTTCTTTTTCCCGTCCGCGGTAAACAAGAATCGCGCCCCAGCCGCCCGGACCGGGATTTCCCCTACAGGCGCCGTCGGTATAAATTTCAACCTGTTTCAATACAAGACCTCTTTCAATCAATAATCAAAAACGTCGTGGATCAGAATGTGCTTCAGCTCGTCTTCCAGTTTTTCAGCAAACAGGGCAAAGCCCAAATCGTTGGGGTGAATGCCGTCCGTCGTGCAGGAATCGCAAAACCGACCGCGGAAGATCGAGGCGCCGTCAATCAGCCAAATATTCTTGTCGCCCGATTCGCGCGCGTATCTCCAAACGTCTAAAATTGCGTCGCGCCGGGCAAGGGAAGCTGTCAGGCTCGTTTCAAAATCCGGACGAGAGATCAGAATATAGGGGATCTCCGGGTGCGCGGCACGGATGGTTTGGTACATTTTTTTGTTACTTTCGCGCAGGTAGTCGGGGTCGTCGGCGTTGTGGTCATAGTCCGAAACGAAGGCAAGCATGGGTAGGGTTGCCATATAATCAACGATCGTTTCTTCCGCCAACGCATTGCCCGAAAAGCCGAGGTTCAGGTGGTCAAGGTGCAGGTTACGCGAGAGGGTGTTCGTGTAGGCGTTTCCGGGGCGCGAAGCGCAGGCGCCTTGCGTAATGGAACTACCGTAAAAGACGATGGGCAATTCCTCGCGGTAGGAACAGCCGGCTTCCAATTTGGAGCCTTCTTTAATCCCGATGAACAGGTTTTTCACGTCGGCATAGAGCGGAAAATGAATGGTAAAACTCCGCATTTTGCTGTCCGGCAGATCGATCACCCCTTCAAATCCGTCTTTCTCATTCATTCCCCCATAGGGAGGAATAAAGCTTTTGCGAAAACGAGAAATTCCGGTTTTGGGATCGTCAATGTAAAGGTCAAACCCGGCAATGCCCAAAAGCGACATATGCGAGATTTTGGAATAGTCGGGAATTTCGGCGTGAATGGCAATATAGGGTGAGTCGGTAGAAAAGCGCACGCGACCGCCGGCGGTATTGCGGAAAAGGCAGGCAACGCCGTTGTTGGTCGCCTTTGCTACATCGTCGGGCAGGCGTTTGAAAATCGGCTCGGTCGTCGGCTTGTAAAAACCGTAAAGCGAAAACGGCGGTTTGCGGACGTCGTAGAGTTTGCAATCGGATTTGCTAATCGCGTTGTCAACGCGCAAATTTGAATCGGGATGAACTTCCTGCATGGAAAAAACTCCTTTTTATCCATTCATCAGCATAGGATAGATTTATTATAAATGAAAACAGCCGGAATGTCAACTTTTCCGGCTGCTTTTTTTCAATTTTTCCGCATTTGGCGTAAAAATAGGAAGACGGCGGCAATCGTAATGACAAGGTCGTAGCCGAGCACCCAAAGAAAATGTGGGAGCGCAGCGGCAAAATCCGCCGCCTGCATGGCGCGCGTCAGCTCCACGGCATGGACGAAAGGAAGCGCGTTTGCAATCTTTCCGAAAACGCTTCCGACCAGTGCCAAATCAAACCAGGTTCCCGAGAGCCATGCCGAAAGGTTTGTGAGCAGCGCTCCGCAAATGCCGCCCACCTGTTTATCGGTCAGAATACTGCCAAACAAAAGTCCCATTGAAACGTAGAGCCATGCGTTTGGCAGAACGGCAAGCAGAACCAAAAACAGATTTGCCGAGAATGGAAGTCGCAAAATCAGCGCAAGGAGGTAGCAGACCACCGTTTGCGCCAGTGCAATAGGAATCATTGGCAGGGTGTAGCCGAGGATGAAAGAATGCGCGCCCATGGGCGTTGCGTAAAGCCTTTGCAGAAAAGCTCCTGTGCGATCCTTTGCAATCAGGAGCGCGGAGAACAGAGTTAAAAACGAAAGCCCGAAGCAGGCAACGCCGGGAGTCAGATGCGAAATTTCAAACAGCGAGACCTCGTTTGGAATGTTCGCTTGAATTGCCGAGAGCAACAAGAGTAAAACCGCAGGGAAGCCGATCCCGAAAAAGAGGGTGAGCGGATCGCGCAAGATCTCTTTTGCTGTACGAACGGCGAAACGATAGGTCTTCATTGTGCCGCCCCCTTTCGAATCATGGCGACGAAAGCGTCTTCCAGCTTGTCGCATCCGGTTTGCACTTTCAGCTCTTCCACGGTTCCAACCGCTAAAAGCTTTCCTTCTTTCATAATTCCAACGCGGTCGGAGAGCGCCTCCGCCTCCTCCATATAGTGGGTGGTCAGAATGGTGGTCACCGTTCCCTTGAGGGCGCGGATCATCTCCCAAAGCTCGGCGCGCGCCAGAACGTCCAAACCGAGGGTGGGTTCATCCAAAAAGAGGATTTTGGGGTCGCCGATCAGCGCCATGGCAATGCTGATACGGCGCTGCCATCCTCCCGAAAGTTTTCCGGCGCGCCGGGTGCGAACCGTATCCAAACCAAACTGTTTGGCAATTGATTCTGCCTTTTCGGTGCCTTCCTTTTTAGGAAATCCGTATGCGGCGGCAATGAGTTCCAAATTTTCAAAAACGGTCAAATTGGAAGCAACGGCAGTTTCCTGCGGAGAAATGGCGATTAAGCGTTTGACCGCTTCGCGGTCGCGGACGATGCTTTTGCCAAGTAGAATTGCGTCGCCGGAGGTGGGAGCGGAAAGAGTAGAGAGCATTTTTACGGTGGTCGTTTTTCCTGCGCCGTTCACCCCCAAAAGGGCAAAAAGTTCTCCTTCTTTCACCGTCAGGTTCAAATCATCTACCGCCGTGATTTTCGGGTAGATTTTGGTCAGGTGTTCGCATTGAATGGCATTCATTTTTCGGAATCCTCCTTTGGAAAGCGTGATTGCAAACCGTAATAAAAATCGGTCAGAACGCGCGAAATCATTTCTTCGTTCCAATCAAAATAGGAAGTTGCAACCATGGTCGCAATCCCGTGGACCACCGTCCACATTTCCAAATAGAAAAGCAGGGCGTTTTCATGCGAAAGCCCAAGACTTTTCTGCAAAATGGTAAGATAGGGTTCTAATTCCGAGGGATCGTCGGTCGGATTTTTTACTCGGTCGCGCATAAATAACCAGCGAAAAAGTTGCGGCTCTTCACGTGCAAAGGTAATGTAGGCAAGTCCGGAGGCACGATAAGGACGATCGGAAGTTTGCATGGCTTTTTCTGTGCGGCGGTTGTAAAGCGTGACCGCTTCGTGATAGGTTGCTTGTTCCAGCTCATCAATCGAAACAAATTGCGAAACAATCGGCTGGGTGGAAACGCCGAGTTTACGTGCAACGGCGCGCGTTCCGAGCGATTCGGATCCGCCTTCCCGAATCACGTCCAATGCGGCTTTTAAAATCATTTCTTTTGTGATTTGTCTTTTTTTCGGCATATTTCCTCCAAAAATAACAAACGTTATATAACAGCTGTTATTATATCTCTTTTTTTATGAAATGTCAAGTCTTTTCAAAAATTTTCTTTTGGTATTGACAAACCGGGAAAAGCATGATAGAATAAATATAACATTTTTATGCGAAAGGAGAAAAGGATGATGAAATTGTATTATTGCTATGCGGAAAACGATCGATTTTACGGCTCCTATTCTCAAAAGGGGTGTTCTGTTTTCGCATAAATTTTCAAAAAATAAAAGGTGCGAAAAACGGTTGCAAACCCCGAGCTTAAATCCGGGATTTTGCGGTACCGTTTTGATGATGACACGCGCAACCCGGAAAGATTGGGGAGCGCGTGTTTTTTCGTGAACCTTTGTGTGCTTTTTACATGAGTTTTCAATGCGTTTTTTATTAAACAAAGGAGAGGAAAATATGGAGTCCTTGAACGAGATCCGAAACGAGATCGACCGAGCCGACGCAGCGATTGCCGAGGCTTTCTGCAAACGGATGCAGGCGGTGCGGCAGATTGCCGAATATAAAAAAGAGCGCGGACTCCCGATTTTCGACGCGGCGCGCGAAGAGGAGCTGTTGCGCCGGGCAGGCGAACGCGTGGAGGACGAGGAATTGCGCGGATACTATCAACTTTTGCAACGGGATTTGATGCAAATTTCGCGCGTTTATCAGCAAAAACTGCTGGAAGGGTTGAAAATCTCCTTTTGCGGCACACAGGGCGCTTTTGCCGCGCTCGCCGTCGAAAAGCTTTTTCCGGAAGCCGCCGCTGTCCCCTACGGAGATTTTGCGAGCGCCTATGAAGCGGTCGTCAGGGGCGAATGCGACAATGCGGTTTTACCGGTGGAAAACAGTTTTGCCGGTGAAGTCGGCGTGGTGTGCGACCTTTTGTTTTCGGGTCCGCTCTATATTAATCGCGTGATGAATCTTGACGTCACGCAAAACTTGCTGGGCATTAAGGGTTGCAATTTGCAAACGATCAAGTGCGTGGTCAGCCATCCGCAGGCGCTCGCGCAATGCGCGGAGTTTCTCAAGAAGAGAGGGTACGAGCAACGAGAGTTTTCCAACACCGCCCTTGCCGCGAAATATGTCGCAGAGCAGAATGATCCGACGATGGCGGCGATCGGAACGCGCGAGGCAGGTGAACTTTTCGGTTTGGAAACGCTTGCCGCCGGAATTCAGGACAGCAACCGCAATTCCACGCGATTTGTTGTGCTTTCCCGTACCGAATGCAGTCAGCCGCGCCGAGAGGACGATTGCTTTTTTATGACCTTTACGGTGAAAAACCAAGCCGGCGCGCTTGCAAAGGCGATTCGTATCATCGGCGATTACGGGTTTAATATGCGCGGATTGCACAGCCGTCCGATGCGCTCGTTGGTTTGGCAATACTATTTTTATCTGGAATGCGAGGGCAACGTTCGCTCGCCCAAGGGACAAAAAATGCTGGAAGAACTGCAAACCGTTTGCGATCAATTAAAGGTTGTGGGAAGTTATTCCTGCCGGGAAGGAGAAACGATATGATTCTGCCGGTTCGACTGGGAGACCGATCTTATGACGTTATCGTTTCGCACGGTGTACTGAGTCGCGCAGGCGAGATGCTAAACCTTAACCGCAAAGTGTTGATTGTGACCGACAGCGGCGTTCCTGCGGTTTACGCAAAAACGGTTGCCGACGCATCCGAAAAGGCGAAAATTGTCACGGTAGCGCCGGGAGAGGAAAGCAAGAGCTTTTCCTGTCTGCAAACGGTGCTTGCCGCCATGCTGGAATTCGGAATGACGCGCGCCGACTGCGTTGTTGCAGTGGGCGGTGGCGTATGCGGTGATCTTGCCGGGTTTGCGGCTTCGATCTTTATGCGCGGAGTGGATTTTTACAATTTGCCAACGACCCTTCTTTCTCAAGTGGATTCTTCAATCGGGGGGAAAACGGCAATCAATTTTGCAGGGGTCAAAAACCCGATCGGCAGTTTTTATCAGCCGAAAAAGGTGTTGATCGATCCGGATGTCCTTTCCACGCTGGACGAGCGACAATTTCGCTCGGGGCTTGCCGAGGTCGTTAAAATGGCGGCGACAAACAACGCCGCGTTGTTTGAAAAAATAGAGCGAGAGCCGGCAGAAGATTGGCTTGACGAGCTGATTTATCGGGCTTTGGAGATCAAACGGGATATTGTGGAGGCCGACGAACGCGAAGCCGGTCTGCGAAAAATCCTCAACTTTGGGCATACCGTCGGGCATGCTGTTGAAGCGCTTTCTGCGCCGGATCTGTTTCACGGCGAGTGTGTGGCAATCGGAATGCTTGCCATGTGCGAAGGAAATTGCCGGAAGAGACTATTCGATTTGCTCCGAAAAATCGGATTGCCGACCGAATGTTCCATTCAACCGGATCGACTTTTGGAAGTGATTGAACATGATAAAAAGGCATCTGCGGACGGGATCGACTGCGTTTTGGTCGAAGAGATTGGAAAAGCGAACGTTGTTTGTCTTTCCGCAGAGCAGATCAAGCGCCGAATTCTTTCTGTATATGGAGGAATGTGATTCATGAAGCTTGGATTGATCGGTGAAAAACTGCCCCATAGTTATTCCAAACGGATCTTTGAAGACATTTTGAACTATCCGTCTTATGATTTGGTCGAGCTGAAACGGGAGGCACTTTCCGATTTCATTACGACCACCGATCTTGTCGCTTTCAACGTTACCGTACCTTATAAAACCGATATTATTCCGCTTCTCAAAGGGATTGACGAACGTGCAAAACGCATCGGCGCGGTCAATGCTGTCCGGCGAGAAGCCGGCGGATTTTACGGGACGAACACCGATTACGACGGATTGCGGATTTTGCTCTTGCAATCGGGTATTCCGATTCAGGGAAAGTCGGTTTTGATTCTCGGCACCGGTGGAACCTCTAAAACCGCCGCCGTTGTTTGTGCCGATCTTGGCGCAAGAAAAATTGTCAAAGTCAGCCGCAGAAAATCCGAAAACGCCATTTCTTATGCTGAGGCGCCCTTTGCAGGCGGAGAAGTGATCATCAACACAACCCCCTGCGGAATGTACCCGAAAACGGGGGAATTTCCGGTTAATTTAAGGGATTTTTCGGAAATTTTCGGGGTCGTTGACGTCATTTATAATCCGCTGAATACCGCCTTGATCCGCCAGGCAAAAGAGCTTGGCATTCCGGCGGTTTCGGGATTGCTGATGCTTGCCGGACAGGCGGTTGCGGCAGAAGCGTTCTTTTTGGGCAAGACGCTTACCAATGAGCAGCTTCAAAAACGCGCCGTAGAAATGGAGAAAAAGCTGCGCGGAGAAATCGAAAATCTGATCCTGACGGGAATGCCCGGTGTTGGAAAAACCACAGTGGGCACATTGCTGGCAAAGGAACGGAATTGCCCGTTTTACGATACCGATGTCGAATTGGAAAAAACGATCGGTTCAATACCGGATTTTATCCGTTTTAACGGGGAGGAAGCCTTTCGGAACGCCGAAAGCACGGTAATTGCCGACTTGCTGAAAAACGCACGAGGAGCCGTCATTGCAACCGGAGGCGGCGCAGTTTTGCGCGAGGAGAATCGACAGGCGCTCTCCGAAAACGGCTATGTGATTCTTTTGGAGCGAAGTGCGGACACCATTGTTTTTGACCAGAGCCGTCCGCTTTCGGACAATCCGGAAAAATGGGATCAACTTTGGCAGAGGCGCGCTTCCGTTTACCGCGCGTTTGCCGATTTGACCGTTGCCGAATTTCAAACGGCGGAAGAAGCCTGCCGCCGTATTTTGGAGGGATTGGAAAAATGAAACTGCTTGTTTTGAACGGACCGAATCTCAATTTGCTCGGTATCCGCGAGCCTGAGATTTACGGGAAGAAAACGTATGCCGATCTTGTTTGCGCGGTTAAAAAAGAATGTCGCCGTCGGGGAATCGGCGTCAAGATTTTGCAAAGCAATTCCGAGGCGGTTCTTGTAACTATGATTCAGAAAGCCTACAAAAAATACGATGGGTTGATTTTCAATCCGGCTGCCTATACGCATACCAGCGTCGCATTGCTCGACGCCATCAAAGCTGTCGGTATTCCGACGGTGGAAGTTCACCTTTCGGAAGTTTCCAAGCGCGAGGAGTTCCGCAAAATCTCCTATGTCGGTCTTGCCGCCAAAAAGACGATTGCCGGCAAAGGAATCGACGGGTATTTGGAAGCCGTTGCATATTTTGATTCGGTGACTTCGGGAGCGCTGAAATCATGAGAGTAGAAATCAAAGCCGGTACCGCCCAAGGAACCGCTCAGGCGCCGCCTTCCAAGAGTGACGCTCACCGTGCGCTGATCGCGGCGGCGTTGGCAGAGGGAAAATCGATCATTCGTGGTATTGCGCCAAGTGAGGATATTCTTGCAACGCTGGATTGCATTCGCGCTTTGGGCGCAAAAGTTGAAATTGCAGGCAACGTCGCAACCGTTACGGGTGGGGCATTGGAAGTGCAAAACGTTTTTCCTTGCCGGGAGAGCGGCAGTACATTGCGCTTTTTGTTGCCGTTGGCATTGCTTCGCAATACGCCTTGCGTCTTTTTTGGCAGCCAGCGCCTGTTAGAGCGACCGATGGAGATTTATGAATCCATTTGTTGCGCGCAGGGAATCAATTTCACGCGTCAAAACGGAAAAATCGAGGTTTGCGGTCGGCTTGCCTCCGGTGATTATTTTCTGCGCGGCGATCTTTCCAGCCAGTTTATTACCGGGCTGCTCTTTGCGCTTCCGCTCTTGCAGGGAGAAAGCAGATTGGGTGTTGAACCGCCGTTTGTCAGCCGCCCGTATGTGGAAATGACACTGGATACCCTTGAAAAATTCGGGATTCGGATTGCACAAGTCGATCCGCTTACCTTTGCGATTCCCGGCAATCAAAAATACTGCCCGATCGACTATTCCGTCGAAGGCGATTGGTCAAACGCCGCTTTTTACGAAGCCTTGCATCTTCTCGGGGGAAATGTTTTGATTACCGGGTTACAGCCGGATTCCAAACAGGGTGATCGCGTTTACCGGACGCTGTTTCCGCAAATCGAATCCGGGTGTCCGACCATTGATATTGCCGATTGTCCCGATCTTGCCCCCATTCTGATGGCGATGGGCGCGGCATTTCACGGAATCGTTTTGAAAAACACCGCGCGTCTGAAAATCAAGGAGAGCGACCGCGGCGTTGCCATGGCGGAAGAACTTGCAAAATTCGGCGTTGCCTGCCGCGTGGACGGAAATTCCATTACCGTTTGCGGCGGCGAATTGAAGAAACCGCGCCAACCGATTTGCGGTCATAACGATCATCGAATTGTAATGGCGTGCGCGACATTGCTTACGCGTACAGGAGGTGCAATTGAAGGTGCCGAAACGGTGGACAAAAGCAACCCGACCTATTTTTACGATTTACAAAAACTCGGAATCGGAGTTGAAATATATGGAACTGTCAACAGATAAAAAAATACTCATCGTCGGATTGGGGTTGCTCGGCGGAAGCTATGCGCAGGCGCTTTCCCGACAGGGATTTACGGTGCGAGCCATCACGCGGCGGCAGGATTCGATCGATTTTGCCATGGAAAAAGGATGGATCGAGGCAGGGAAGACCGACCCGGATCCCGAATGGATCGGCTGGGCGGATCTTACCGTTCTTGCCCTGTATCCGCATATTCTGATCGAATGGCTGGAGAAAAACGCAAAGTACTTTTCGTCCGGCGCATTTGTAACCGATGTAACCGGCGTTAAAACCGCTGTGGTCTACCGCGCGCAGGAGCTGGTGCCGGACGGTGTGGAATTCATTGCCGCTCACCCCATGGCAGGCAGGGAGACCTGCGGCGTGGAGAACAGTACTGCCGAAATTTTCCGCGGTGCAAACTATATTGTAACGCCGACCGAAAAGAACACGCCCGAAGGCGTTGCGTTTTGCCGTTCTTTAGGCGAACGGCTCGGGTTTGCGCGTGTGAGCGAATTGTCGCCCGAAAAACATGACCGTATCATCGCCTATGTTTCGCAGTTGACGCACTGTATCGCCGTTTCTTTGATGACTTGCAACATGGATCCGCGCCTGCAGGATTATACGGGAGACTCCTTCCGAGATCTGACGCGTATCGCACGGATCAACGAGGAGATGTGGAGCGAACTGTTTCGCGTCAATAAGGAGGCGCTTATCTCGCAGATTGACGCCTTTGCAGGAGAGTTGCATCGCATTCGCACCTATCTTTCGGACGGAAATGAAGAAAAGCTCAAAGAAATGATGCGCCTTTCCACCGAGCGGCGCGCGCTGTTCGATAAACCGGCGCAAAAATCCGAATAAAAAGAGGTAACCCGATATGAATATGAATTTCAAACGCAAACTGCCGATCCCGATGGAGATCAAAAAAATGTACCCTCTCACACCGGATTTGGAGGCGGTCAAAGCCGCGCGCGACGAAGAAATCAAAGCGGTTTTTGAAGGGAAAAGCGACAAGTTTCTCATTGTCATCGGTCCCTGCTCGGCGGACAGCGAGGACGCGATGCTGGATTACGCCAACCGCCTGATGCACCTGCAGGAACAAACCAAAGAGAAATTACTCCTGATTCCGCGCGTTTATACCAACAAACCGCGCACGGTCGGGGACGGCTACAAGGGAATGCTCCACCAGCCCGATCCGCAAAAGCAGTCGGATCTGCTTGCCGGAATTGTTGCCATTCGCCGGATGCACACGCGCGTGCTTGCCGAAACCGGACTTTCCACTGCCGATGAAATGCTCTATCCCGAAAATCACCGCTACCTTTCGGACCTGCTTTCCTACGTTGCCGTGGGCGCGCGGAGTGTGGAGGATCAACAGCACCGGCTGACCGCGAGCGGTTTGAATATTCCCGTTGGGATGAAAAATCCGACCGGCGGCGATCTTTCTGTGCTGATGAATTCCATCACTGCCGCTCAACACGGGCATTCCTTTATCTACCGCGGCTGGGAAGTGGAAACCGAGGGCAACCCCCACGCCCACGCCATTCTGCGCGGTTATGTGAACAAACACGGCGAATCGCTCCCCAACTACCATTACGAGGATCTTGCCCACCTTGCGGCGCTGTATGCCGAGCGCGGACTGGTCAATCCGGCGGTTTTGGTGGATACCAACCATGCAAATTCCGGTAAACAATATGCCGAACAGCCGCGCATTGCCAAGGAGATTTTGCATTCCTGCCATCAAAATCGAGAAATCGGTCAGCTTGTTAAAGGCTTAATGATTGAGAGTTATATTGAAGACGGCGCACAAAAAATCGGGGAAGGATGCTATGGTAAATCCATTACCGATCCTTGCCTTGGCTGGGAAAAAACCGAGCGTTTGCTTTTGGAAATTGCCGATCTGCTGTAAAAGAGGAAAAACCGCCTGCAAGGGCGGCTTTTCCTGTTGACAAATCGGCGCGTCAATGGTATAATATTGCAAGAATTTGGAAAAGGAGATTTGATATGAAGCATTACGAATTGCGGCTCCGCTTTCCCGGCGGACGCGCCAAAGCGCTGACCTTCAGCTTTGACGACGGCGTTGTGTCGGATATTCGATTTGTGGAACTCTTGAACCAATACGGCATGAAAGGTACCTTCAATCTCAACAGCGGATGCCTGGGGCAGCCGGGGCGCGTGATGACCGAAGAACAGGCGAAAAAGCTGTTTGCCGACGGGCGGCACGAGGTTGCCGTTCATACTTTGACGCATCCGCGCTTGGATCAGCTTCCAACGGCGACTGTGGTCAACGAGATTTTTGAGGACCGCAAAAATTTGGAGCGTATTTTTGAACGTCCGGTTCTCGGAATGGCGTATCCCTACGGAACTTCGGGCGCAACCGACGAAGTGGTTGCGGCGGCAAAGGCTTGCGGAATCGTCTACTCGAGAACCACCAAAAGCACGCATGATTTCGATCTGCCCGACGATTGGATCCGTCTTCCTTCCACCTGCAAATATGACGATCCGAGGCTGACCGAGCTCGCCGACCGCTTTTTGAAGGAAAGAACCGACGGATATCCGCGCCTGTTCTACGTTTGGGGACACACCTACGAATTTGACGATTACAACCATTGGGGCGTGATTGAAGAATTTTTGAAAGTGATGGCAAACCGGGAAGAGGAGATTTGGTATGCCACCAATATCGAAATTTACGATTATCAGCAGGCGTACGACCGGCTGGAGTTCTCGGTCGATTTGGATTTCGTAAAGAATCCCTCGTCGATTCCGGTTTGGTTTTGGTTGAACGGAACCGTTTTGTCGGTGCAGCCGGGCGAACTTTTAAAGCTGCAATAAACATTCAACAAATATTAAAAAACAGATGAAAAATGCCCCGATCGAAAAATGGATCGGGGCATTTTCGGTTGCATTCGGCAAATTCCGCCGTTCTGCAGGACTACCCTTTTATTTTATCACAATGCTGCCTTTTTGTCAACTATTTTTTGTAAACTTAAACAAAAATCTATGAATGATACAAATGAAACTTGTTAAATTTGTTTAAAATACCAATTGAAAAACGGTAAAATATGTGCTAAAATAAAGGTGCAAAGGAGGAAAGGACCAATGGGATGAATCAATTGAAAGGACGAAACCGCAAAATTCAAAAAAGCGAGGATAAGCCAATGTTTTGAATCAAGTGTCCGTTCAACTTCCAATTTATGAAAAGTGAGGATCCGCCAATGTGGTAGTTTCAAAGTCGATTGACCCATTCCGGCAGAAGCAACGTGCGAAATGAAACGGCGCAGGGCGACCCCGAAGCGCGAGTGCAATGAAGGCGCCGAAAAAAGAAAGAATCTGCTTTCTGCCAACCCTTTAAACCGGGCGAATAGCGATCCTTTTGTCGGCAGTTTCAAAAAGATGAAAGCTCCCGAAAAACGACGAAAGAGAATCGGGAAAGAGAGGATTAAGAAAGATGTTAGATACTATTTCTGAAAGTTGAGACCCTTGATCGTGCCGAGGAAAATCGGGCGGTCAAGGGTCTTTTTTATTGCCAAATTGTAAATTCGGAGCGGCGGAGAAATATTTGTTCTCCGGCGCTTGATTTTTTTGCAAAACATGATATAATTTGAATATCTTTTTACATAAACATTCATTTTTTGAGGGCTTTTTCATGAAAATTTGTTTTCACAGTCATTGCTTTCCGGACGCTCTTGCGCCGCGTGCAATCGGAACGTTGGCGGAGAATGCCAAACTCGTTGGAATGACGCCGCACACCGACGGAACCGCCGCCGGAACGCTCCGGTATTTGCAGAGCGCCGGGATCGATACCGCGCTGATCTGCAATATTGCCACCAATCCGCACCAGGAGCGAAAAGTCAACGATTTTGCCATTGCGCTTGCCGGGGAGGGAAAGCTCTTTTCCGCCGGGTCAATTCACCCAGAAAGCGAGGACCCCGAGGGGGAAATGAACCGCCTTTGGGCGGCAGGAATCAAAGGAATGAAAATTCACCCCGACTATGTTGGCGTTTCGGTGGACGATCCCCGTTATGATCGTATTTTTTCGCTTGCGGAGGAGCGTGGCTTTTTTGTTGTTACGCATACAGGGCTTGATCCCGTTTCTCCGGACCGCGTTCATGCCACTGCGCAGGGGTTGCTCCGGGTCATCCGAAAGCACCCGGGATTGAACTTGATCGCCGCGCACATGGGAGGGATCGGACAAACGAAAGAAGTGATCGATTTGTTGGTGGGAACGCCGATTTGGTTTGATACCTCTCTTTCTGCCTTGCGAGAGGACGAATGGGATAAATTGAGAATCATTCTCCGCGAGCACTCCGCCGATCGAATTTTGTTCGGCACTGATACGCCATGGAGCTTGCCGGGCAGAGAAATTGCATTTTTGGAGCATTCCAGACTTTCCGAAAAGGAACTGGAATCAATTTTTGCAAATAATGCGAAAAAACTGTTGCAAATTTAGGTCGGTTTATTGACAAATAGAAGATATAATGGTATAATAAAAAGCGATTTTTTGAAATTTTATGCCGAAAAACTTTCATTTTTGGGAAGGCTTGGCAAAATTGGGAAAGGACCAATCGAAAAATGACCATTGTGGACCTGTTGGAAGAAAATGCTGCACGGTATCCAAACGATGTTGCGTTGGTAGAGGTCAACCCTGCCGAAAAGGAAACGCGCCGCATGACCTGGCGTGATTTTGAACTGGTGGAGCCGACTTTTCGCACGCCGCACTACCGCCGCGAGATCACTTGGAATGTGTTCAACGAAAAAGCGAACCGTTTTGCCGGCGCTCTGCGCGCCCGTGGGATCGGAAAGGGCGATAAAGTTGCAATCCTTTTGATGAACTGTATTGAATGGCTGCCCATCTATTTCGGAATTTTAAAGACCGGCGCGCTTGCCGTGCCGCTCAATTTCCGCTATGCTCCCGACGAGATTCAGTATTGCTTGGATCTTGCCGATGTGGATGTGCTGGTATTCGGCACCGATTTTATCGGGCGTGTGGAGGAGATTGCAGACACCATCAGTGATCATCGCCTTTTGATTTTTGTGGGACAAGGGTGCCCCTCGTTTGCCGACGACTACTACGAAATGACGCTGGAATGTTCCAGCTCTTTCCCCAAAGTACCGCTGACTGAAGAGGATGACGCCGCCATTTATTTTTCCTCCGGCACCACCGGTTTCCCGAAAGCGATTTTGCATAGCCATCGGGCGCTTTTGCATTCCTGCCGTGTGGAGCAGGCGCACCACGGGCAAACGAGGGACGACGTGTTCCTCTGCATTCCGCCGCTTTACCATACCGGCGCGAAAATGCACTGGTTCGGCAGTCTTCTTTCGGCATCTAAAGCGGTCATTCTCAAAGGTACCTCGCCCGAAACGATTTTGCGTACCGTTTCGGAAGAAAAATGCACCATCGTTTGGTTGCTTGTTCCGTGGGCGCAGGATATTTTGGGCGCTTTGGACCGCGGCGAGTTGAAAATAGAGGATTATCAGCTTTCGCAGTGGCGACTGATGCATATCGGCGCACAGCCGGTTCCGCAAAGTCTCGTCCGTCGTTGGCTGGCTTATTTCCCGAACCATCAGTATGATACAAACTACGGACTTTCCGAATCGATCGGACCTGGCGCGGTTCACCTCGGCGTAGAGAACGTTCATAAGGTGGGCGCCATCGGTAAAGCCGGATTCGGTTGGGAGACGCGGATTACCGATCCCGAAGGGAAGGACGTCAAACCCGGTGAGGTCGGCGAGCTTTGCTTGCGCGGTCCGGGTGTGATGAAATGCTACTATAAAGACCCCGACGCCACGGCAAAGACCTTGCGCGACGGTTGGCTTTTGACCGGCGATATGGCAGAAGAGGACGAGGACGGCTTCATTTTCCTCGTCGACCGCAAAAAGGACGTTATCATTACGGGCGGCGAGAACCTGTACCCCGTGCAGATCGAGGATTTCCTTTCGGGATTTCCGAAGATTAAGGACGTTGCCGTGATCGGTCTTCCCGACGCGCGCCTGGGTGAAATTGCCGCCGCGATCATCGAGCTCAATCCCGGCACCGAATGCACCGAGGAGGAGATCATGGCGTTCTGCCATGCGCTTCCGCGCTATAAACGTCCGCGAAAAATCATTTTTGCCAAGGTTCCGCGCAACCCCACCGGAAAAATCGAAAAGCCGAAGCTCCGCCGCATCTACGGCGGTGATGGTTTGGTAGCCGCACAGAACAACGGCTGACAAACAATTTAATTAATTTTTTAAAATTTTTTCAGCACCCCCTTGACATAAAGTCAAGTTTAAGGTTTATCATGTAATTATCAAGTAATCATCAAGTAATCATCAAGTAATCATCAAGCAAAATCCAAAAATGAAAGGCAATATCCAATGAAACAGTTACTCATCGGAAATGAAGCGGTCGCACGTGGACTTTACGAGGGCGGTATCGGGCTGGTTTCTTCCTATCCGGGCACCCCGTCCACCGAGATCACCGAATTCCTTGCAAAATACGACGATTTTCACAGCGAATGGGCGCCTAACGAAAAGGTTGCCATGGAGGTTGCTTTCGGCGCTTCTCTTTGCGGTGTACGCAGTGCTTGCGCCATGAAGCATGTCGGATTGAACGTTGCAGCGGATCCGCTCTTTACGCTCTCCTACACCGGCGTCAATGGTGGAATGGTGATTTGTGTTGCCGACGACCCGGCGATGCACTCCTCGCAGAACGAGCAGGATTCGCGCCACTATGCCATTGCGGCAAAGGTTCCCATGCTGGAGCCTTCCGACTCCGCCGAAGCCTATGCGTTTGCGAAAGCTGCATTTGAACTTTCTGAGAAATTCGATACGCCGGTGCTGTTCCGGATGTGTACGCGCGTAGCGCACAGCCGCTCCATTGTAGAGGTTGGTGAGCGCGTACCGGTTGAAAAGAAAGCGTATGTCAAAGACGGCGGAAAATATATTATGATGCCGGGCAATGCCAAAAAGCGTCATCCGGTGGTCGAAGCGCGTACGGCGGCGCTCAAGGAATTTGCTGAAACCTGTCCCTTCAACCGCGTGGAAATGGGTGGGACCGAGATTGGCATTATTACTTCGGGAACGGCTTATCAGTACGTCAAAGAAGTGTTCGGCGATTCGATCAGCGTGCTCAAAATCGGAATGCCCAATCCGCTTCCCGAAAAACTGATTTTGGATTTTGCCGCAAAAGTGAAAAAGCTGTACGTGATCGAAGAGCTTGATCCCGTATTGGAAACGCATTGCCGCACGCTTGGGTTGGATCCGATCGGCAAGAGTCTGTTCTCCCCCATCGGCGAATATTCGCAGGCGACGATTGCCGCCGCGTTCGGACTGCCCGAAAAGGCGACCGTCGAAGCACCGCAAAGTCAAATTCCCGTTCGTCCGCCCATGATGTGTGCCGGTTGTCCTCACCGCGGAATCTACTATACGCTGGCAAAGAATAAGATTACCGTTCTCGGAGACATCGGTTGCTATACGCTCGGCGCACAGCCGCCCCTTTCTGCGGTGGACTCCACCCTTTGCATGGGCGCGTCGGTCTCGGGCGTTCACGGGTTCAATCTTGCCGGCGAGGGCAAGACCGAAGGGAAGACAGTTGCTGTGATCGGCGACTCTACCTTTATCCATTCGGGTGTGACAGGATTGATCAACATTGCTTATAATGCGTCCAATTCTACCGTCATTATTTTGGACAACTCTATTACCGGTATGACGGGACATCAGCAAAACCCGACCACCGGATATAATATTAAAGGTGATCCGGCGGCAAAGGTCGATCTTGAATCGCTTTGCCATGCCGTCGGTATCAATCGCGTTCGCGTGGTAGACCCCTACGATCTTGCCGCCTGCGAAAAAGCGATCAAAGAGGAACTTGCCGTGGCGGAACCGTCGGTTATCATTTCGCGCCGTCCCTGCGTCCTGCTCAAATATGTCAAGACTGCGCCGGCTTTGCGCGTGGATCCCGAAAAATGCCGCTCCTGCGGACGGTGTATGAAGCTCGGTTGTCCGGCAATCAGCCTCAAAGAAGGCAAGGCGCATATCGACGCAACGCTTTGCGTCGGCTGTGAAGTTTGCGAACAGCTCTGCGCGTTCGGCGCCATTGGAAAAGGAGGGGAGAAGGCATGAAAACCGTGAATATTATGATCGTTGGCGTGGGCGGGCAGGGAACATTGCTCGCTTCGCGTCTGCTCGGCTGTCTTCTTACCGACGAAGGCTACGATGTTAA
Source organism: Oscillospiraceae bacterium (assembly GCA_015063325.1). GTDB lineage: Bacteria > Bacillota > Clostridia > Oscillospirales > CAG-272 > UMGS1865. The sequence continues at coordinate 59,268 of SVUK01000006.1, forward strand.
GGTTTCCGAAGTGCACGGCATGAGTCAGCGCGGCGGAAGCGTTGTGACCTATGTTCGTTTCGGCGAAAAAGTTTACTCTCCCATTATCACCGAAGGGGAAGCCGATTACATCGTTTCTTTTGAAAAGCTGGAAGCCGCGCGCTGGAGTTCCTGCCTTGCAAAGGATGGGCAGATTATCGTCAACACGCAAGAAATCGATCCTATGCCGGTCATCATCGGAAAAGCAACCTATCCCGAAGCGATTCTGGAGGAGCTCCGCGCCGGCGGCGCGAAGGTCGAGGAGATCGACGCGCTCTCGCTTGCTGTTAAAGCAGGAAGCGTCAAGGCTGTGAACATTGTTTTGATGGCGCGTCTTGCAAAATACATGAATATTCCGTATGAAAAATGGATTGCGGCGTTGGAAAAAACGGTTGCGCCCAAGTTTTTGGAGTTGAATAAAAAAGCGTTTGAGCTCGGCTATGCCGCAGAAAAGGACTAATCAATGGAAAAACAATATTTTCAAAAAGAAACAGAAACCATGCCCTATGAGCAGCTGCGGCAGTTGCAGTCCGAAAAGCTGGTCAAACAGGTCAAACATGTTTACGAGAACGTGCCCTACTACCGCGACCTGATGCAGAAAAAAGGGGTTACTCCCGAGGATATCCGCGGCGTAGACGATCTTTATAAACTGCCGTTCCTTTCCAAAACGGATTTGCGCGATACCTATCCTTACGGAATGCTTGCCGTTCCGCTTGCCGATTGTGTGCGTATTCAGTCCACTTCGGGTACGACAGGAAAGCGCGTCATTGCCTACTATACGCAACACGATATTGATCTTTGGGAAGAGTGTTGTGCACGCGCCATTGTTGCCGCAGGGGGCACAAAAGAGGATATCGTTCAGGTTTGCTACGGCTATGGACTGTTCACCGGCGGTTCGGGGCTTCACGGGGGCTCGCATAAGGTCGGATCGCTGACGCTTCCCATGTCCAGCGGAAATACCGAGCGGCAAATCCAGTTTATGATGGATCTCAAGTCCACCATTCTCTGTTGTACGCCGTCCTACGCCGCCTATTTGGGCGAATCGCTCAAAGAGCGCGGATATCAACCAACCGACATTTTTCTCAAAGCCGGCATTTTCGGCGCCGAACCCTGGACCGAGGAAATGCGCCGCGACATTGAAAAATCTCTTGGCATAAAAGCATATGATATTTATGGACTGACCGAAACCTCCGGTCCCGGTGTTGCTTTTGAATGTGAATATCAGTGCGGTATGCATATCAACGAGGATCATTTTCTTGCCGAGATTATTGATCCCGATACGGGTGAGGTTCTTCCCGAGGGCAGTCGCGGCGAATTGGTGTTTACCTCGTTGGACAAAGAAGCGTTTCCGCTGTTGCGTTACCGTACAAGGGATATTACCGTGCTTACAAGAGAAAAATGCGCCTGCGGCAGAACCCATGTGCGCATGAAAAAGCCGATGGGACGGAGCGACGATATGCTCATCATCCGCGGCGTCAACGTATTCCCGTCGCAAATCGAAACGGTGCTGATTCAGGAAGGATATGCGCCCAACTATCGTATTGAAGTGGACCGTGCAAACAACAGCGACACGCTGGATGTCTTTGTAGAGCTTGCACCCGAGCAGTTTTCGGATACCGTCAGCGGCATTACTGCACAGGAGCGCGCGCTTGCCGGCGCCATGAAGACTATGCTGGGAATCAACCCGGCGGTGCATCTTGTTCCGCCCAAAACCATTGAGCGCAGCGAGGGGAAAGCCGTTCGCGTGATTGATAAACGCAAACTGCACGATTGACAAAACAGAGGAGGGAATGAACATGGCAATTCAGCAACTCACCGTCTTTTTGGAGAATAAACAGGGAAAACTGGCGGAAATTACACGTCTGTTGGCAAAAAACGGCATTGATCTGCGTGCGCTTTCCATTGCCGATACCGCCGAGTTTGGTATTTTGCGGCTGATTGTCAGCAATACCGAAAAGGCAAAACAAATTCTCGCGGCGGACGGAACGCTGGTGCAGATTACCGAGGTCGTTGGCGTTCGTCTTTCGGATCGTCCGGGGGAGCTTGCCGACGTACTGTCTGCGCTGGACGAAAAGCAGATTAACGTCGAGTATCTTTACGCATTTTTGACGCGCAGTGAAAACAGCGCTTATGTGGTTTTGCGTGTTGCCGACAATGCGGCGGCGGAAGAAACGCTGAAGAAATCGGGATTTCGGCTCGTCGGCGCAGAGGATATTGTCTCATAAGAAAAATTTAAAAAAGTGTAAAAAAATTATTGCTACCACTTGCAAAAAATCCAAAAAAATGTTATAATAAAGCTAAATTTAGCAATGCATATTTGCGTGCAATATTTGGATTAAAAATTTACAGCTAAAAAGGAGAACGAACCCCATGAAACTGAGAAAGATTTTGGCACTTGTTCTGACGCTTGCAATGTTGTTCACTTCCGCGGCGTTGATCATTCCCGTTGCGGCGGAAAACACCGATGCTCAAGCGGTCGGCGCGTCGATCCGTACGACCGGAACTCAGGGATTGCGCTTTATCGGAAAAATCAGAAAGAGCGATTCCGTTCAACCGGGAGAGAACGCAAACTTCGGCTTCCTTCTGCTTCCTGCAACGATGATCACGAGTACAACCGAGTGGGATGAGGAAAACCAAGTGAATATCGTCACATCCGATAACATCACTTTGGAAACCGATTTGGTCAAAAAAGTTCCGGCGGTCAATCTGATGGTCGAAAGTGCCGTTGAAGCGGCGTTCGGCGAAAACTATCAGAATGACTATGAGGAGTATTACTATTTCAACGCCGTTATCACCAATATCCCGGCATCTTTCTACGGCGCTGAAATTCTGGCGCGCATTTATGTGACCGAGAATGAAGTAACCACGTATTCGAACCAAATTTCTCGTTCAGTGCAATGCGTTGCCAATACCATTAACGAAATGGGCGGCGAGGTACCGGAGTTCATCACAGAGGTTCTTGCGGATTATGAACTCTACGGGAAGGATGTTTTCGTAGATGCCGATTCGTTTGCCGAGGAATTCTGGGCAACGCAGGTGGAACCCGAAGAACCCGTAAGCACCTTGACCGGCGACTACAAATATGTTGCCATCATCGGTGTGGACGGTGCCGGTGCCTTCTTCCAGCAAGCAGATACGCCTAATATCGATGCCATTTTTGCAAACGGCGCAGTCACTTATACGGCAAGAACCGAGAATCCTTCCAGCAGCGGTCCGTGTTGGGGCAGCCTTTTGCACGGCGTTGCGCCGGAAGTCCACGGGGTCAACAATTCCAACATCAATTCGGCTTACCCATATAATTCCGCATATCCCAGCATTTTCCGCGTGATCCGCGAGGCGGATGCAAACGTCAAGCTGGCGTCTTTTGCGCAGTGGGGCGAAATCAGCACCGGTTTGATTGAAAACGGTTTCGGTGTGGACAAGGTTTATGTTCCAACCGCAACGCCCGGCATTCATACCGACGAGGACGGCAACCAGTATTATGCCGATTCCAACGGAAAAATCGACTACGTTTATAAAGATTCCAACGGAACCGTTTGCCTGAACTATCGCGATATTCTCAACAAGAATCTGATTTGCGATTATCTGGATGAGGAAATTCCCACGCTCATGTTTGTTCAGTTCGGCGGCGTGGACTATGCCGGCGAGCACGGCGGCGTTTCCTGGGCAGGCGGCTCCTCCAACAACCAGTTCAACGGCGGTTGGGGCGGCTTTGGCTCGAAAGCTTACTTACAGCAAATCACCATTACCGACGGTTACATCGGCGAGATTTACGCGAAATATGAGGCGGCAGGCGTGCTGGAAGATACCCTCTTCATCGTCACTGCTGACCACGGCGGAACCGGTTACGGTCACGGCGGCACCACCGATGCCGAAATGAACATTATGTTTGCCATTTCCGGTAAAACGGTCAAACAGGATTGTGCCTTTGAGAATATGAGAATCCGTGATACGGCTGCCATCGTGGCGGAAGCGCTCGGCGTTACAGCTCCGGCAGGTTGGTCGGCAAAAGTTCCCGAGGACCTGTTTTGAAACCAGCTCGGTTTCCGGCAATTCCTTCGGCGCCTACAAATACGTTGCCGTTATCGGTGTAGACGGCGGCGGAAGCTTCTTCCAGAATACTTCAACCCCCAATATCGACAGCATTTTCGCAAATGGTGCAACCACCTATAACTGCTATACGCCGGTTTCCATCAGCGCCCAGTCCTGGGGCAGTATGCTGCACGGCGTTACGGCGGATTACCACAAATTGACCAATAGCAGTATTGCAAGCAACCGTTATCCCACAAATTCCGACTATCCCAGCATTTTCCGCGTGATTCGCGAGGCGAAACCGAGCGCTGCGCTTGCCTCGGTCGTCGGCTGGTCGGAAATCAACTACGGAATTGTGGAAGAGGGCTTTGATGTTACCAAGCTGCAAGACAACAGCACCGACGATAGCATCGTCAGGGATCAGGCTTGCAACTATCCAATTATCAGGATGGTTGGGTACATGTGATCATTACCGTCAATCACTCTGCAAACCAGGTCAAATGCTATTATGACTTCGTAGAGCAATCTCCGGAATACGATAGAAACGGCCTGACGCTCACGGGAACCAGCCTGACCAGCGGCAGTACGCTGTGCATTGGGCAGGACGCCCTTGGTCACGAGCAGGATCATCTGCCGGCATATCTGGACGACGTGATGATCTTCAACGGCGTTCTGACATCCTCGGATGTTTCCGCATTGAGAACCTACTACGGCAAATAATTTTGTTAAAGGATCATTTTACCATGAAAAAAAGACTTTTTGCAATTCTTGCAGTGCTGCTTGCAATCGCCACTTTGGCGGTTGCCTGCGGCGGCGTTAAACCGGCAACGCCGATTGATAACGGGAATGATGACAGCGGAGAAAATAAGCAGGAAGCACCATCGGACTACCATTACAAATACGTTGCCATTATCGGCGTAGACGGCGCCGGAGATTTTCACCGGGGATCGAATGAATATACACCCAATATCAACCGCATTTTTGCAAACGGCGCGGTCACTTACCGCGCATTGACCGAAATGCCCTCGATCAGCGCGCAGTGCTGGGGCAGTTTGATGCACGGCGTTTCGCCCAACTATCACCGGCTGAACAACGGATCGATTGCAGCCAACCCGTATCCGACCGATTCTCCCTATCCCAGCATTTTCCGCGTGATCCATGAGGCGGATCCGGACGCAAAAATGGCGTCGATCGTCGAATGGGAGCCCATCAATTACGGAATCGTTGAAGACGGGATCGGCGTTGATAAAATCACGCTCCCCAATGAAAAACCCGGCATTCATACCGATTCCGATGGCAACCAGTATTATGTAAAGGTTGACGGGAAGGTGGACCACGCTTATAAGAATTCCGCCGGGGAAATTTGTTTGGATTACCGCGATTTACAGGTCACAAAGCTGACACTTGATTATTTGGACAAAACCGTTCCAACGCTTTTGTATGTCCATTTGGGCGGCCCGGACGTTGCCGGCGAATACGGCGGCATTTCCTGGGCAGGGAGCGGTGCAAACAACCAGTTCAATGGCGGTTGGGGTGGATTTGGCACCGAGCCGTATTGGAAACAGGTCAAGATCACCGATGAATATATTGGTCAGATTTATGACAAATACAAAGAACTTGGTGTACTGGAGGACACGCTCTTTATCGTTACTGCCGACCACGGCGGAAACGATCACAGCCACGGCAAAGCTACCGATTCGGAAAAATATATCATGTTTGCGGCAACCGGCAAAACCGTTTTGCAGGGAAATGTCATTGGGGACATGATGATCCGCGATACTTCCGCCATCGTAACCTATGCGCTCGGGTTTGAAAATCCGTCCACATGGTCTTCGCGCGTTCCGGTTGGATTGTTCAAAGAGGTCACAACGGCAAAAGAACGTTCGATCCCCGTGGCAAACAGCTCCGATTCTGCGCGCTATCACGAAACGTCCGCCACACCGGCGGAATTGCCGAAGCTTTCGCAATCCTTATATCTCTATTTGCCCTTGGATAACGGAAGTTATGCCGACGCAAGCGGAAACGATCAAACCATCACGACCGGCGGCGATCTTTACAGCCTGGAAGACGGATACTACGGCAATTCCATGGGATTTGGTGACGGATATCTCTCGCTCCCCGACTATGCGCCGGGAACAGGCGATTTTAGCGTTTCTTTCTGGATCAATACCGTTGGTACCCCGAACGATCCGGCGGTAATTTCCAACAAGGATTGGACGTCCGGCGGAAACAAGGGTTGGGTTTTGACCCTGCGCGAAAACGATATTAAATTCAACGTCGGCAACGGCTCCGGCAGTCGCCGCGATATTACGTTCAAGCTCCCGGCAGACTACCGCGACGGTTGGATGCACATCATTTTGACCGTTAACCATTCCGAAAACCAAATCAAGCTGTATTACGATTTCCAGGAGGCGAGCGGAACGACCGGGGACGGGCAGAATATGAACATTTCCGGCGTCAGCTTTAACAGCAACTACCCGTTGAACATCGGGCAGGACGGCACAGGGAATTTGTTCTACCATATGTCCGGCGCCATGGACGATATCATAATCTTCAACGGCGCACTGACCGATGCGGACGTTGCCGCGCTGAAAACCTATTATGGCAAATAATAAAAGATGAACCCGAAAAGGACTGCCGACGTTTCGTCGGCAGTCCTTTTCGGGTTCTATTTTATTTTTTTCAGAAACAAATCGGGTTTTTATGCTTCCAATTTTGCTAAAAAGCGTTTCAATCCGTCGGGGTAGGTCGTTTCATCGCCCAGCCCGGTGTCGCCGAGCTTGACCAGCTTGTTGGTCCCGTGATAGTCGCTCCCTGCCGTAACGTAAAGGTGGTATCTGCTTGCAAATGCAAGCATTTCGGCGCGCAGTTTTTCCGAGAAACCGGAATAGAACGCCTCCACTCCCTGCAATCCGAACTCCATCAGCCGGCAAAGGCGCGCTTCCATTTCCTCTCCTAAAATCAATTCGTTTCCGCTCCCGTAAAAGGGATGCGCAAGGACCGGGATTCCGCCGCCAGCAAGAATTCCGCCGATGGCTTCCTCCGGTCGGACGTACTGATTCCGGAAATGAATTTTGTTGATGTAATCGGAAATTGCCTCTTCTTTCGTTTTTGCGTACCCGTACTTGACCATCAGATTTCCGATGTGCGGTTTGCCGGGATTATCCATGGCGAGCAACCGGTCAAGCTCTTCCTTCGGAAAGTCAACTCCGAATTCGGCTTTCAAAAAATCCAGCCGGGCGAAAACCTTTTTCATGCGGAGCTCGTGCCCGTGGTCAACAACGCCGGTCAGCGCCGGAGCGTCGGGATCGAATCCATACCCGAGAATATGGTATTTTCCGTTTTCATCCTTGCAGGAAAATTCAACGCCCGGCAGAAAATGGGGATCGTCTTTTTTCAGGACGCTGCAAAGGACGCGCGCGGCTTTGACCGCGTCGTGATCGGTCACCGAAAAGAGCCCGATTCCGGCGGCTTTTACCTTTTCCAGTATCTCCTGCGGCGTATCGGTGCCGTCGGATACGGTCGTATGCATATGTAGATCAATTCTTCCCAATTGCTCGGTCATATCCGCGCACCTCCTTTTTCAGAACATTTTTTTCAATGTCAAAATATTTTTCCCGTCCTTGTGGGAATAGGAGATATCGTCCATCATTTGTTTGGTCATAAAGATTCCCAAACCGCCGACTTTGCGTTCCTTCGCCGAAAGTGTGATGTCCGGGTCTGGCTTTTGCAGGGGATCGTAGGGGGTTCCGCTATCGGCAAAGGTGATTTGGACCGACGCCGGATCCCGGAAGGTTTCCACTCGTACGGTAACGGGTCCGGTACCGGAGGAATAGGCGTAATTGGCAACATTGACGTAAATTTCCTCAACGGAAATTTCAATCTGCATTTGGGCTTTTACAGGGCAGCCGGCGGCTTCCAGGTGTTCGCCGATAAAATTCTGCACAAGGGGGAGCAGATCGGCTCTTGCTTCCAACTGAATTTCATTCAGCAGAAAAGTAAGCGTATCGACTTTTTGCAAGAGGTCGATCAGTTCTTCTTTCCAAAGTTCAATTTCCTTTTTCTTTTCCGGATCTTCCAATCCGCCTCTGCGAATGGAACGTCGGATTAAACGGGTGTAACCGATAATCCGCGCCTTGTCTTCCACTGCGCGAATTGTTTGCTCGTCGGTTGTTCCAAGGTAAGCGGAAAGCGTTTTTTTCCAAAAAACGGTTGCGGTTTCAAAATCGAATCCCTGGAATTTGATGATGTTCTTATGATTGTATTCAGAAAAACCGATATACGCATTGAACATACTGCCCAACTCAAAAATCGGGTGTCCGACCGCAAGGGTATCCATGTCGATAATCAGCACTTCATCGCCTTGCAATTCCAAATTTTTGGTGTGATAGTCGCCGTGAATCATTGTATCGGTATGGGGAACTGTCTGCACCAATTTCACCAGCTTTTCGCCGAGATCAGCCGGTAGATAATCGCGCACGAATTTTGCCCAGTCAAGCGCGGTTTCTTTCATATCGGGCAGTTTTCCTGCCGGAACGTTGGTTCCGTGTATTTTTTTGAGCATTTTTACGTATTCATCAACGCACCAGTCCATTTTATCCGGCTCGGTGGAGAGAATTTTAGAGAAAGAGCGCGCGTTTAGCAGTTCAAAAACAGAGCCATAACTTTCGCCTACTTTAACAACGTCGTAGGAAATTGCAGTTGGAATTCCGAGAATCAAAGCCAACTTGGCAACCTCGCGCTCATGTTGAATATCCGAAAGCGCGTCGGCGTTGTTGTAGACCTTTACCACGTTATCCTTATCAATGCGGTAAATAGTTCCGTTTGCACCGCGACCGATTTCCTCGCACCCCTCCACCGAAACGGTACGGTATGCTTTTTCCACCGGCATCATTTCGGTAAAGCCTGTCATTTCCAAAATGTCGTAAACGTCCGCGTTGACCTCTGTAATGCACAGAGACGGGTATGATTTTTTGACGCGCAAAATGACACGCAGACCGGCGCTGGAGATGTACTCCAGTTTTTTGGCATTCAGAACAATGCTGACGGAACGGTCTTCCGGCAGTTTTGCAACAATCTCCTGCTCCACTTGGGCTGCGTTGCCCGAATCAATTCTTCCGCAAAGTTCAATCGTCATTTTTTCTTCGTTTTGCATAGCAATTCTCCATTTTTTGGATTTATATCTATTCTATCATATTTTTTTTGATTTTTCAACTTTTTCTGCTAAATTATTGAAATGAAAAATAAAATATGCTATAATGTGTAGGCTGCCTTAATTATTTGCTTCAAAAAAAGGAGGAAGACATGAAAAAAAGAAAACAGCGTGCGTCCATCGAGCGCATTTGTCCCGACTTTCAAAAGGGACTGACGCAGGAGCAGGTCAACGAGCGCGTTCAAAAAGGGTACACCAACGTTGCCGACGATCCCAACGAGAAGGGACCGCTGAAGATTGTTGCCGGCAACCTGTTCACCTTTTTCAACGTGGTTTTGTTTTCCATTGCTCTGTTGTTTATCGTTTTTATCATCTACCTGAAGGCGTCCGGGCATTCGGAAATTGCCGATAAGTATTTCGGGTTTACCAAGTTCGTATTCCTGATCCCGGCAATTATGAACGTTGGAATGGGGACGTTTCAGGAGATCAAAAGTTTAAAAGTTATTAAAAAACTTCGTATTGTTACCGAATCCAAGGCAAAAGTTGTTCGCAACGGGGAAACGATCCGGATCGACGCCAGCGGAATTGTGCTGGACGACATCGTTTCGGTTTCCGCAGGCGATCAGGCCTCCGCCGACCTGACGGTGCTGGACGGCGAAGTATTCGTGGACGAATCCATGCTGACCGGTGAAGCAGACCATGTGAAAAAATGCGTCGGTGATCAGATTCTTTCCGGTTCTTCCATTATTGTTGGTTCGGCGCATTGCCGCGCCGTTGCCGTTGGTAACGATACATATGCCGCCGAATTGACCAAGAAGGTCAAGAGCGGTACGCGCCACAAATCCGAGCTGATGACTTCCATTATGAAGATCATCAAAATCCTGACCGTTGGGTTGTGCATTGCGCAAATCACCGTACTGACGACCATGGCAATCAAAATTGTTGCCACCGGCGCCGATGCCGCAATTTGGGGCGAGCTTGCACCGTTGGATTTGAAAAATCCCGTATCGTGGGCGATTTTGGCGGTTACGGGCGGAACCTACGGAATCGGTATGATTCCTACCGGCTTGGTGCTGACGGCGTCGGTTACCATGATGGTTTCGATTGCACAGCTGACCAAAAAGCAAACGCTGATTCAAGAGCTGTATTCTTTGGAAAACCTTTCCCGTGTGGACGTGATTTGTCTGGATAAAACCGGAACGCTGACCGACGGTACCATGACAGTTGCCGATGTGAAGGCCTTCGTTCCCATGGAGGAGGTGGAGCGCCACGCACGCGCGCTGATGGCGTCCCAGGGCGAACGCAACGCCACCGCCGAGGCGATTTACCAGCGGTTTGGTATTGACGAGAACGCTTCCTATAAAGAAAAGATTCCGTTTAACAGCGCGGTCAAGTATTCCGGCTTGGTTTATAACGACGGCAAGCGCCTTTTGATGGGTGCGCCGGAATATCTGCTTTCCAAGGACGACGAGCGGCTCTCCTTTGCCGCCGATTGCGCCAAGGAAGGCAAGCGCGTGATCGCCCTGACGTTGGATGGCGAGCTGGTTGCCTTTTTCGTTATTGAAGACCATATCCGCGATACCGCGCCGGATACCCTGAAATTCTTCCGTGAAAACGGCGTTACCGTGAAAGTCATTTCGGGTGATAACCCCCTTACCGTTTCCAAAATTGCCGAGCAGTGCGGCATTAAGTTTGCAGATCGTTACATCTCGCTGGAGGGTGTTCCGCTGGAACAAATTCCCGAAATTTGCGAGGACTACACCGTATTCGCCCGTGTAACACCCGAGCAGAAGGAAGCGCTTGTTACTGCGTTGCAGGCGAAAGGACACAAGGTTGCCATGACCGGTGATGGTGTAAACGATATTCTTGCGCTTCGCAAATCGGATAGCTCCATTACCTTTGCAAAGGCGACCGAAGCGGCAAAATCCTGCTCCGATGTTGTTTTGCTGGATAATGATTTTTCTCACCTCAAAGAGGTGGTCGGCGAAGGTCGCCGCGTTATCAGCAACATTCAAAAAACCGCTGTTCTGTATTTGATGAAATCGATTGCAGTTTTCATCTTTGCCTTTGCGCTGATCCCGTTTGCAAGAGGGCAGATGAACCTTACGGTGGAAAACTTGTATATGCTGGAGGCCGCTGTCATCGGTACGGGCGGATTCCTGCTCTCGCTGGAGCCGATCCGCAAACCGATCGTTGGCTCGTTTATGAAGAATATTCTGACGCAGGCGGTTGCCGCAGGCGTTCTGGTTTCGGTCGGTATTTTGTTGCCGCTGTTGCTCTACGCTGTTCCGCAGGCACTCGGCGCGGCGCCGATCATCAGTGAAACGAGCGTTCGCACGATGATGACGATCCTCGTCAGCCTTGCAGGTTTTGTCGTTCTGTTTTCCATGTGCCTGCCGTTCAACAAATATCGTGCCATCACCGTTACGGCGTTGGTTGCCGTTGCCGCCATTCTCGGCTTTATGCTGCCGGCTTCCTATATCGGCGGTCAGACCATCGGCGTTGATATGGTGAAATTTGACGCCGCGGCAGGGCAAACCATTTTTGATTCCCAGCTGATGCACGAAATGTTCCAGCCTTGGAACTCCGCCGCTGTCAAGGACCTGTTTTCGGATCAGGAGAACTTCGTCATTCTGCGGTTGTTCCTCTACGTTGCTGTTCCCGTCTTCATTTTGATCCGCTTTGCCATTGAGAATGCCAACAGAAGAAATTACGGCAAAGACGTCAAAAAGAACCGTTCCTTCCGCATTGGCAGAAGATTGACGCTTGCCTCCGGTTTTGTGCTGATCCTGCACGCCGTCCTTTCGGCGGTGGAATTGACCTCCGCTTCTATGGCGGTTCCGATCAGTGCACGCTACCATATCGGCGAGGGCGTTTCTCTTGCTATCAACATTGCTTTCGTCGTCCTTCATCTTGCAATCGGTTATATCGGTTACAAGGTTTGGAAGGACCCGACCAAAAAGATGCTCCGCATCGCGTTCGGTGCGGCGATCGTTCTGTTGGTTATCACGATTGTCAGCATGGTCCTTTCCGGACAGATCATTACCAGAACGAACGACGTTTTAATGATCATCGACAGTGTGCTGGTTTTGATTGCTTCGGCTGCGTATATCACCGGAGCTTCCATCATTCGTGCCCAGTACAATCTCGGACTTCTTAAACCGAGAGACGCTTGAAAGTGATAACATAAAAAGGAACAGCCCAAAGCATTGCAATGCTTTGGGCTGTTCCTTTTTTGTTTGGTTATTGCTTTCCTTTATATTCTAAGCAGAGCATGGTCAAATCGTCAAATTGCTCGGCATCTTTTACAAATGCGTCAACCGAAGAACGCAAATGGTTCAGGGTGTCTGCAGGTGACGCTTCACAGTTTTGATTGAGCGCGGCGAGCATACGGTCGGCGCCGAACAATTCGTTTTGCGCGTTGGTTGCTTCGGGGACCCCATCGGTATACAGGAGAAGCTTTGCGCCCGGTTCCAGCCGGAGCTCGTATTCTTTATATTTGACGCCGTCCATTCCGCCAATCACAAATCCGTGCTTATCCTTTACAAGCTCAAAGTTTCCGTTTGCCTGCTTGAGAACGGGGTATTCGTGCCCTGCGTTTGCGGCTGTCAGTTTTCCGGTAGAGATTTCCAAAATGCCGATCCAAACGGTAACAAACATTTCCTCGCGGTTGTTCGAGCAAATGGCGGCGTTGGTATCGGTCAGAATTTGCGCCGGGGATTTTCCCATCATGGCGTTGTTTGCCAAAATGATTTTGGAAGCCATCATAAAGAGTGCGGCGGGAACGCCCTTGCCCGAAACGTCGGCCATCACCATGCAAAGGTGATCGTCGTCAACGAGAAAGAAGTCGTAAAAGTCGCCGCCAACTTCTTTGGCAGGATTCATGGAAGCAAAAATGTCAAATTCCGATCTTTCGGGGAAGGGTGGGAAGATGTTCGGCAGCATACTGGACTGAATGCTGGACGCCATGTTGAGTTCGTTTTCAATTCGGGAAGTTTCCAACTGTTGTTTTGCGTATTTGTCGTTTTGATTTTGAATAATGACCGAGAACATGTAAACCGATGACAGAACGGTTGCAAAAATAAGAAATTGGAACTTACCCTTTCCCAGCGTTTGAAGAATAATTGCCGGAATCGGGGATATTAAATAGATCCAAAATGCCGAATTGACGCGCTTGTCAATCTTTTTGCGACCCATAAACAGCAGAACAGCATCGGTAATCAACATGTTGACCGGGCAAACGTAGGAAAGGAAAATCAGTTTGCCGGCAACATACCGGTTTTCATCATTAAATTGATAAATCAAACCGTTCGGCGCGCAAGCGATTAAAATAACAATGTGTATGAAGAGAAATGCATATAAAAGAATTGCCGCTCGAATGGTTGCTTTCTTTTTCAGCTGCGCAACGGCAAGAACAAGAATCGACATCGTATGCGCCATAAATCCGGCGGAAAGAAATTCCGCAAACGTGATGATATAAAGCGCAATACGTGCGCCCTCGCCGGCGCGTCCGTTCAAAAGCTCCCGGGCAAGATGCGTGGAAATATAGAAAAGAATCAAAAGAAAGAAAAACTGAAAGTAACGCCGCACCTCTTTGCGCAAATGCACGGAGGAGGTGATGTGCATAAAGCAAAGACTGCAAATGCCGATACCGCCGGCAGTGAACAACGCGTTTACAAGATGCGCCGATAGAATGAAATCTACCATAGATAATTAACCTCTGTTTTTACTTTGCGCGGACGGTTATTCAATTGTAAGAATATCCGAAAATCCGGTCACTTCAAAAATCTCCATGACGGTTGCGTTGACATGGCAAACCGTCATCTTGCCCTGTCCGTTCATCACTTTTTGGGCGGAGAGCAGAACGCGCAGTCCTGCCGAGGAGATGTATTCCAGTTTTTCAAAATCCAAAGCAAGTTCTTCCAGCCCGGGAAGAATGGATTGAATCTCTTTTTCCAAATCCGGTGCGGTCAGCGTATCCAAACGGCCTTCCGCAAAAAGAATTGCCTTTTTTCCTTCGATTGTCTTGTTAATGTTCAGCATGGTCATTTTCTCCTGTTTTTGTTTTAATTTTTTAATATAATTTTTAGAACCCAAAATGAAAATCAATTTTATGCTACATCGGTCAAACGCAGGTTTTTCACCTTTCGCAAAGCGATTGCATTCACGATTATGGTAAAGAGAACGGTGATTGCCGCGGCAATACCCCAAGCCAAAATGTCGGGACTGCGTTTGAGCTGCAGGAAGGATTGCTCCAGCGTTCGGACAATGCTATAACCGGCGCCTGCGCCTGCGGCAATGCCAAGCAGAATGCCCAAAATGGTTGTGAGCACCGTTTCGCGCAGGATATACCCGATTACCTCTTTTACGGTAAAGCCGTTGATGCGCATAACGGTCATTTCCCGTTTCTTTTGCAGGACGTACATATTGGTCAGATTGAGCTGTACCACACCAGCCATGACGCCGGCAATAAAGATGAACAAGATCGTTACGATGGTGAGCATGGACATGGAGGTTTCAATCACCGATTTACTCGAATCGGCGTCAAAACTGGATTCAAATCCTTCCAGCCCACGGAGTTCTTCGCTCAATTTTTCACCGTCCGCTCCATTCAAGCGGATCATGTATGCATTTGCTGTGAAGGGAGTTCCGTACGCTTTTTCATAGTAGGTGCTGCTCATTGCAAAAGAGCGCCCGATATAACTTTCAAAAATTCCGGCAACACGAACGGTTGCAATGTTCGTTCCGCCCAGCGCAAGATCAAATTCACTGCCAACCGAAAGATGACAGGTTTCGGCAATTCTGCGCGGAATCAGAATCCCCCGGTCGGTCGGACGAATGGGTTCTCCGGTTTTCCAGTCATATAAGTGGTAGTATTTTCCAATCTCTTCAAGATCACCGCAAAGCAGATCGGCAACCTGCAGATCGTCAATCCGGTAGGTTACGGTTGCATTGTAAATCTTTGCCGATTCCGCATTTGCGCGGATGATCGCGTCTTGGTAATCGTTGCCGTCGTTTGCGGCGGTTTGGGGATCGTAGCTTACAAGATAGTCGTATTCAATGATTTCGCCGTACTGCTTATCAACCGAACCGGTCACCGCTGATTTCAGCGTCAGCCCGATGATGACCAATGCACAGCAACCGGCAACGCTGACGATGGTAACCATGACGCGCTTGAGGTCGGTGCGCATATTCAAAAGGATCAAACGAGAATAAAGGGAGAGAACGCGTTTGCCTTTCCGTTTTCCAAACGTTTTTTTCTTAACGCCGGGAGCTTTCGGCTGCATCAGGCTGACGGCGGGCTCGCGCAACAGTTTGCTACAGGCAAACCAAACGGCAAGGACCGCCAAAAGGATTCCAAAGCAGAAAACGATTGCCGTTGACCCGGCGACGAAACAGGGCTTGGAAACATCAAAATTATAATAATTGTTAAATCCGTTCAGCAAAAACGGTGCAATGGCGAATCGCGCTGTCAGAATTCCAAGAAGAATACCGATAGCGGTTGCCGAAACGCCGAAAAAGAGATATTTCGCAAAAATTTCACGGGTGAAAAAGCCGAGCGCTTTGGTTGTGCCAACCATACCGCGCTGTTCGTCCACCATTTTCCCAACGGTTGCGAAAATGACCAGTGCGCCAACCAAAACGAATAGCAGGGAGAAGGTCATTTTTAAGTTTGAGAAGTTTGAGCTTCCCACAATCAGTTGTGCGAAACTTGCATTGCCTTTTCCGTCAAACGAGATCCAACGGCAAGGGCGCAGTTCCGCCATTTTTTGCTTGTAGATTTCCAGCCCTTCGAGGTATTGCACGTGTCCTTCATCCCATTGGTTGCAACCGTCCGAAAGTTCCTGAAAATCTTTCGTATATCCAGCCGCATAGGTGACGAGCGCATCCCGAACGGCAACCATGTCGTAATCTCCCGTTTCGGTTTTCGGAGCGTCGACTTTTTGCGTGTATTCGTAAACGGCGACCAACAGTTTTTCCGAAATACTTTCCGAGGAAAGGATTGCTTGAATGATATCTTTTGGCGAGCGACTCAAATCAACGCGAAGATTTTGGGTGATCCAAAGATATTTTGCTGTTTCGTTGGGGTCATCGACATTTGCTTCCTTTTCGGTTGCCCAATGAAACAGTTTATGTTCTTCCGATTGCCTAAAAACGGTTTCAACGATATTTTTCAGCTGATTCCGAATCATTGCTTTAGCGGATTCCAGTTTGTCAAAACCTTCTTCCAGCTGCGCTTTGGAATCGTTGAGTTTCTGTTGCGCGCTCTCGGTTACTGCTTTATCCCGTTTTGCGGCTGCAGAAACGGCAAGCTCATCGATTTGCTCCTGAACGGCGGCAACCAAGTTTTCATATTTTTCGGAGAAACGGTCAATGTTTTCCGGCTTTTCGATGGTGATTTCCGCTTTCATAAAGCAACCTTCCAACGCTTCGTCATCAAAAACGTCCCACATTGTAAGTACGTAGGGAGCTTCCTGAACGATATTGTTGGAATGATCGGGATGGTTGACAATACCGGTGACAGTGAATTCGGTTTTTTGAAGATAATTCACCTTTTGTCCGGCGGAGTCGACCAGGGAGATCTTGTCACCCACTTTTATACCGATTTTTTTAGCAAGCGTTTCTTCAAGAACGCATTCGTCAATCGCGGTCGGTAGTCGTCCGTCATGGAGTTCAACCCGGTTGATGCGTTGCGTCAGCGAGACAACGCTGATACTTTCACTCGCATTTTGATAGTTGACAACCGCGGATACGGAGCGCACGGTTTCCACATCGGTTACGCCATTGATTTTCTTCAAATCCTGTACGTCTTCTTCGGAGAACAGCAAGGTGGAAATAATTTCAATATCCCGGAAATTAACGCGGTTGTAAATATCCGATCCATTCCGGCGCAAACCGGTTGCCGTATAATCAATGCCTAAAAAGGTGGTAACGCCGATCATGGCGATAATGATGATGGAGAGAAACGAAACTTTTTGTTTCCAAACGTTTCGCAAACAATCTTTTCGTTGTGTCTTTTTCATATCGCGTCACCAAACCAGCTCTTCGGCGTGAACGGGGTGCATATTTTTCTTGATGCTGGCAATTTTTCCGTTCCGAACCTTGACAACTCGGTCTGCCATTTTCGCAATTTCCGGGTTGTGCGTAACCATCATGACCGTGGTACCGTTGTTGCGGACGATCTCTTCAATGACTTTCAAAACCTCAATACTTGTGGTGTAGTCGAGCGCCGCAGTCGGTTCGTCGGCAAGGATCAGTTTGGGATTTTTTACAATGGCGCGCGCAATGGAAACGCGTTGCTGTTGTCCGCCGGACATTTGCCCGGGATAGTTACCTGCTCGCGATTTTAATCCGACTTTATCCAACGCTTCTTCCGGGGACATGGGGTTGTCGACGAGCTCGGCAATAAATTGTACGTTTTCCAGAGCGGTCAAGTTGGGCATTAAGTTGTAGGATTGGAAGATAAATCCAACGTACTTTCTGCGGAAAGCAGTCAATTCTTTGTCGGTGGGGCGCGAAAAATCCTTCCCCTCGATCAAAAGCGTGCCTTCCGTTAAAAAGTCCATACCTCCGATGATGTTCATCATGGTGGATTTTCCGCAACCGGATTCTCCCAGTACCACAACGAATTCATTCTTGTAAACTTCCAAATTGATTCCTTTGAGAACGCGAGAAACGCCGTCGCCGGAAGGGAACTCTTTGACCACGTCTTTCAGGACAGCAAGAACTTCCTTTTTCTCGCCAAGATCAACCAGCAGTCCCTTTTCGTCAATGGTAATGGCGGCAAGGGAAGCCATACGTTCGCAGAGTTGAAGCTCTTCTTCATCGTAGGAGCTTTTGTCGGTTTTGTTGACGATTTGGACGCAGCCGATCACCTCGTGCAGATTGTTCAGCGGCACGCAGATCATGGTCTTCGTTGTCAGACCGTTGTCGTCGAAAACAGAACCGTCAAAACGCGGATCGTTGAGTGCGTCGGCAATGATGATCGATTTTCCGGTTTTGGTAACAACACCTTCCACGCCCAGTCCGTTCTCAACGGTAATATTGGAAATATCCGCCGGTCCGATATGGAACAGGGGGCTGAGACGATCGGTCTTTTTGTCCAAAATCCAAATCGCTCCGGCAGCGCTTTTCAATGTTTTTACAATAATTTCCAAACTTCCGGAAAGGGCGTCTTCCAGGTTATCCACCTCCAAAAGCTGTTCCATAATTTTCCAGGTCGCTTGTGCAAATCGTTTTTCTTCCGGCATGATTTTCTCCTTTTTAGGTGTAAATAAAAAATAGAGAATATAGATGAGTGATTTGGGTCTATAAAATTTAAGAAAGTCGTTTTGGATTATCTTAAATCTGTAATTTTGCTTTTCAGCAGATCGACTTGTTCATCGGTCATTCCCATACCAACCAACAGTTGGTGCGCATACGATGAAAGATCCACTTTTGTAAAGTCGCTTTTTGTGTTCATTCCGGTCATATAAGCGATCATTTCGTCAATGTTCTTTTCCTTGATGATCTGATAGCGCTCGGGATCAAACGTAAGAAAAAGGAACGAATATAAAATTATTATAACATAGACTTATTTATTTTTCAATGTTTTTCGGTCAAATTTTTTGCAAATCTAAATGTTGTTTTTTTGAAAAAAGTATTGACAACGCCGACGGAATATGATATGATATACAAGTCGGCACGGAGAGGTGGCTGAGCTGGTCTAAGGCGCACGACTGGAAATCGTGTGTTCGGCTAATAACCGACCGCGAGTTCGAATCTCGCCCTCTCCGCCATGAAAGAAACCGCTTTTGTCCGGTAGACAAAAGCGGTTTCTTTCAGTTATATTCGCCTGCGGCGAGTGATATTGGGCTTTGCCCAGTTATATTCGCTTCGCGAGTGATATTGCGCTTCGCGCAGTTTAGAGGCGAATATAATATAACTTCTCGCGTCAGCGAGAAATATAACGGTCCCGAAGGGACAATATCACTGCGCCGCAGGCGCAATATCACTTGATAATTTCACATTTTTATGTTATAATGAACCGTGAAAAGAACTCAACAAATCGTCATTTGTGGAGATAAGGAGATTTCTAACTATGGAACGAGCGGAAATAACTGCATTGTTTGACAAATACATCAAAAAGCTCCGAATCACACCGGGATGGGATGTTCGGTTAGAATTGGTTGAAGATCCCTCATGGCGAAAGACCGGCGATTTCAAGATTGATTGTGACGACAGAAAAGCGATCCTGATGCTGAACGTCGTGAACCCAACGCAGGAAAACATGGAGGAGGTCATTGTCCATGAGTTGATGCATATCAAAATGTATCCGCTGGATCAGGTCACGGAATCGCTCATTACGAACTGCTTTGAAGAAGGTAGTGTGGCGAGCAACTTTGCTTATCAGCAGTTTTTCACCGCCCTTGAGCAGACTGTGGAGGAATTGGCAAAATGTTTTCTATATGAATTTGGTGAAGACAAAGAGTTATCCTATGGCAGATGTCGTAAGGGTAAATCATTCAACGACCTCTATGAGGGTTTGAACAGCATAGACTGACTGACAAATTCAAATTTGTCGGGATGACAAGCGTGTATCATTATGGCGCTTTTAATAAGGTTTACGTATCATTATGGCGCTCTTTCACATAAAAGAAACGTCTTTTGTCTACCACGATAAAAGGCGTTTCTTTTCGCATTTTGGGCAAAAATCGGGCCAATATAGGCAAAACGGGCTTTCAGACGGTTGATCAGCCGCCCGGAAGCTCGATTTTTTCGTTTCAGGACGCGGAAACGGTCAAAAAATGCTGTACTGCCCGCCACCGATTTGTCGAGGAACGCTTCTACAACGCACCAATCAACCGTTCGTTGAAAAAATCTACCGTTTTTCAACAGCGCGGTTATTGTATTGCGGCAGGAGAAGTGTTATAATAAACGCAGAACAAGCGCTTGTTACTTTCATTTTCGAGGGAGAAAACTATGAACATTTTATTGAGTGTGCAATTAAAAAAACTCCGCAAGGAAAGAGGCAATACGCAGGAGGATCTTGCGAACTATCTCGGCATTTCCACGCAGGCAGTTTCCAAATGGGAGCGTGATGAAGGATACCCGGATATCACGCTCCTCCCGGCGATCGCGTCCTATTACAACATCAGTGTGGACGATCTACTCGGCGTGGGTGAAATCGAGAAAGAGAAAAAGTTGCTTGCATACCGTGAAAAAAACAATGAACTGTTCCGTGACGGAAAAAACTCAGATCGGGTGGCGCTATGGAGAGAAGCCCAAAAGGAGTTCCCGAACGATCTGTCCGTGCTTTACGATCTGATGTACGCTTTGTCCGCGGCGGATCAAAACGCAAACGCTGACGAGATCATTGCTTGCGGAGAGAGGATATTAGATGAATCCACGGATCAATCTTTGCGCGGCGGCGCGATCCAATGCTTATGCTACACCTATTACTATGCCAAAAAGGATGCGGAGTCGGCAAAGAAATACGCAAATATGGCGGACGGTTATTCGGTCACGGTCGATGAAATGATGCCGTGCATTCTGGAAGGAGAGGAAGCGGTCCGATATTGTCAGTTCAACATACAACATCTTTTTGATATGGTCGGATTGAACGTGCGTATCATGTGTCAAAAGGGCGATTATTCGCCGGAGGAGCATATCAAAGCGCGCGAATTTCTTATTCATTGCTTCGATCTGCTTTATTCGGACGGAAACTGCGGTTTTTATCACTGCCGATATTCGGAGATCTATCAGGAAATGGCGGCAAACTTTTTAAAGCTTAACGACGCGGCAAATATGTTTGAGTATCTTGAAAAATCTGCTGAGCACGCGATCAGGTATGATACGCTGAAGGATGGACAGTTCACTTCTTTCTTCGTAAATCGGATCGACTTTTCTTCCATACATACGGTCAAGGATTATACTGAAAATCAATCGGGGTTGCTTTTGAAATCCTTGAAAGGAGAGAAGTTCAAACAGTTTGAAAAGGATCTCCGCATGGCGAAGATCGTTAATATGCTGACACCCGTGGCGATTTTCTGACTTTCCCGTAATCTCTGTTTTCAAGTGGGCAAAAGGGCGTGCACCGTGCGTCCTTTTGCCTCATTCGTCATAAACAAAGATACGCTGTGGGGGAAGAATCTGACGGCATGTATCATTATGGCGCTTTTAGTTGGGTTTATGTATCATTACGGCGCTCTTTCACACGAAAAAAGCACTTGCCTCGGCAAGTGCTTTTTGAATTTTTAATACCCGTTTTTTTTGCCTCGTGCGCGCCAAAGCAGTTTGCGAATGAAATCCGCCGGGAAGACCGAGAGCGAGAATAGCATGGTCAAACCCAGTTCGCGCGGTAACAACGGCGCCGTTCGCAAAACATTTCCGCCAAGATAAACAAACACAATCTGCAAGATCAATACTGCGAGCATGATGACGATGAAAACCGGATTTTTATGTAATCCGGCAAACAGTTTGATGCGGTCGGTGCGCGCGTTGAAACAGTTAAACACCGAGCAGAAGATAAAGAAAGCGAAAAACGCCGTTAACAGGTAGATGTTGTCGGGCGCATAGCGGAAAAGGGAAGTGACGAGCGGATTTTTTAGGAACAGCAAAGAGATTGCAACGGTAAAACCGCTTAACCAGGCAATTTGATTGACCATATATCGGTTCAAAATTCCTTCTTCCCGTTTCTTTGGCGGTTCTTTCATATAGTCGGCGCGCGGAGGCTCTCCGGCAAAGGCGAGTCCGCCCAACGTATCCATAATCAAATTGATCCAAAGCATTTGCACCACCGTGACCGGGGAATCAATTCCGAGGAAGGGGCAAATCATGGTAACACCCACTGCCGAAAAGTTCATGGTCAATTGCAGAGTAATGAATTTGCGAATGCTTTTAAAAATTGTTCTTCCGTAAAGCACCGCTCGAACGATGGAGGCAAGATTGTTATCTAAGATAATAATATCGCCGGCATCCTTTGCCACCTGTGTTCCCGATCCCATAGCAAACCCAATGTCGGCGCGGCGCAAGGCCGGCGCGTCGTTGATCCCGTCACCGGTCATTCCGGTTACCAAACCGGCTTCCTGCGCCACGCGAACCAATCGGCTTTTATCGGTCGGAAGTGCTCGGGCAACCACTGCAAGACGCGGCAAAAGCTCGCGCAGGCGGACATCGGAAAGGTGCGAAAGCTCGGTGCTATCAAGAATCAGGTCATTTTTTTTGTTCAAGATGCCGCATGAGGACGCAATCGAGCCGGCGGTTTCGCGGTTGTCACCGGTAATCATCACAACGTGAACACCTGCCTGCTGCAAAGACCGAACCGAGGATGCCGCCTCAATCCGGACTGGGTCGGAAAGGCGCAAAAGGCAGAGCAGGGTGAGGGAACCGCGAATCCCCGAGGCGTGAGAGGGAGCCGGAGTATCCTCGTCGGAAATGGCAACGGCAAGAACACGTGCGCCGCTCTTTGTCCATTGATCCGCCTGCCGTTGTGCGGCATTTTTCTGGAAAGGGATTCGTTTTCCGTCAATTGTCATGGCGGCGTGCACAAAGGAGAGAATTTTTTCCGGCGCTCCGGTTAAAAAGGTTATGTTCTGTTTGCCGCGATAGGTCACGGCAGCGTATTTGCGAGCACTGTCAAACGGGAGCCTTGATTTTACGACCGTATTCGGCGGCGCTTTTTCGCCCAAAACCGAGAGCAGCAAAGCGCGGTCGGTCGCGTTTCCGCCGAGCGGAACGGGAAGCCCTTTTTCATCGGTACCAATCGTACTTTCTCCGCCGCGCATGGCGAGCAAAAAGGGAAGATAGGCGCCCGTACGCCGATCGAGAAAAGTCATGGGCGGCATGGCTTCTCCGGGAGAAAACCAGATTTCACCCACACGCATTTTTCCTTCGGTCAGTGTTCCGGTTTTGTCGGTAAACAATAGATTCATGCTTCCTGCCGCTTCAATTCCCACCGGCCGACGAACGAGTACCTGATCCTTCACCATACGCCGGATATTGGAGGAAAGTACCACGGCAACCATCATCGGCAGTCCTTCTGGAACAGCGGTAACTACCACCGTTAAGCCGAGTGTGAATGCGTGGAAGAGCTTGGAAAGAAGGTAGGGGGTGTCGGTAATCTTCATTAGAATAATTTCGCGGCGCATACCGCTGTCGATCAAAAAAACGTGGAAAAGATATGCCAGCGCAACCAGAACGGCGGCAATATAACCGAGTACGCTGATTTGACGGGCAAGTTTTGCAAGACGGAGTTTGAGAGGACTGTCGCGCTGCTCCAGCTGAACTTCTTTCGTGATTTCGCCGAGGAAGGTTTGGTCCCCCACCGAGAGAACGCCCATCTCTCCGCCGCCAGAGGTTACCGTCGATCCGCGAAATAGCGCGGAGGGGGAGTCAGGAAGAAGTTTTTCGCCGCGAACGGGAAACTTCGGAACGTCGTGACTTTCCCCGGTCATGGAGGATTGGTCGGCAGTCAGATTGCCGCGCAAAAGGAATCCGTCCGCAGGAATCAATTCACCCTGGGAAAGGAGAACGATATCTCCAACAACAATTTCGCCAAGCGGTATTTCCGAAACAACACCCGAGCGGCGTACGCGGCAACGTACGTTTGCGGTTTCTGCCGAAAGACGGGCAAACGCACGCTCCGAAGAGCGCTCGGAGAGGGTGGAAATCAGCGTTGCCAAAAAAACGGCGGCGGCAATTCCGGCTGTTTCCACCCAGTCTGCCGTTTTGAAAAGTAAAATCAAGTTGACGGCAAGCGCGGCAAGAAGAATGCGGATGACGGGATCGGAGAGGTTTCCGAAGAACTGCCGTAAAAAGGATTTTTGGGGGCGGCGGGAAAGCAGATTGTCTCCGTGCTTTTCACGGGATACAAGAACCTCGCGCGCCGAAAGTCCGCTGTCGGCAAAATCGGAGGCGGAGCGAGGATCGGTTTTTGGTATGGTCGAATTCAAAGTAGCGTCCTCCAAAGAGATTTCGCACCAGTATATGCCCGGGCAAAAGAAAAAAAGAACCGTGCAGAAAACGGATTGCTCAAAAAAACAAATCTACATTATATAAAAAGACGCGTCGTTTTATTCAGAAAAATAAAAAACAAGTGAAAAAGTTTGTTTTTTTGGAAAAAAATTGCAAAAACACTATTGACAAATACCAAAAAAGGTGTTACAATAATAAACTGCATTATAATCGCCTATCATAGCGTTTTCCATTCATTTTTCGGCATTTTTCACAGTGTTTCAACTCCGGAAAAACGAGAAAAAAGTCGAGAAAATTTCATGCTGAGTCAAACGGTTTAAACGGCTTTTCAAAAGGCTTTGAAAACGGCTTTTCAAAAGGCTGGTCAGAAGGTGTTTGAAACATTTGTCAATGTGAATGAAAAAGAACGGAAACGATATGCTTGGGCGAGTTGTGACGAAATTTTTGAATGGAGTGATTGAATCAAATGATCAATGTGAAAGAGCAACGGCTTGGTCAGAATACCAGAATGAGCTTTTCCAGATCGCGTTTCGACTATCCGCTTCCCAATCTGGTCGAGGTGCAAACCAAATCCTACAAATGGTTTTTGGAGGAAGGGTTAAAAGAGGTTCTGCGTGACGTTTCTCCGATCACCGATTATTCGGGTAATCTGGTCATCGAATTTGTATCGTATTCGCTGGACAGCACCCCGAAATACCCGGTGGAGGAGTGCAAGGAGCGCGATGTTAACTTTGCCGCGCCGCTGAAGGTGAACGTCCGACTGACGAACAAGCAAACGGGGGAAGTCAAACAAGCGGATATCTTTATGGGAGATTTCCCACTCATGACCGAAACCGGGACTTTCGTGATCAACGGTGCGGAACGTGTTATCGTTTCACAAATTATCCGTTCTCCCGGAATGTATTATTCCACCGAGATCGATAAAGCGGCAAAGCGTACCTTTGCGGCGCAGGTCATTCCTTACCGCGGCGCATGGCTGGAGTATGAGGTTGATACCAACGGCGTGCTCTATGTCCGGATTGACAAGACCCGTAAACTTCCGCTTACCATGTTTATCCGCGCGTTGGGGATTGAATCGCGCGAGGATATCTACGCAAAATTCGGAGACGACGATCACCTGACGGTCACCTTTGATAAGGATGAATCCGAGGAGCTTGCGGCGCGTTCGCATCTTTCCATCGGCGTCGAAGCACTTAAGGAGATTTATAAGAAGCTCCGTCCGGGCGAACCGCCCACAGAGGATGCCGCAAGAACATTGCTTCATAACTCTTTCTTTGATCCGAAGCGGTATGATATCGCTCCGGTGGGTCGCTATAAGTATAACAAAAAGGTGGCGATCAGTAGCCGTATTTCCGGACATCGCGCCGCCGAAATGGTGATTAGTCCCATTACCGGCGAGGTTGTGTGCGAGGAAAATGCCGTTATCACCAACGAGCTTGCGCTTGCCATTGAGCGCGCAGGTGTGAATGAGATTTCCATTCTTTTGGATAACGGTTCCAAGGTCCGCGTGATTGGTAACAATACGCTGGAACCCGAATATGTTCTCGGCTACGATCTGAAGGAGAGCGGTGTGCGTGAAAAAGCCTTCATTCCGGTGCTTTTAGAGATTCGCGACGCCTGCGAGGGCGACGAAGCACGCATCCGTGAAATGGCAAAAGAACGTATCGACGAGCTCTGCCCCAGACACATTACGGTTGAGGATATCTTTGCCTCCATCAGCTACCTGCTCGGATTGACGCATGACGTTGGAACGGTGGACGACATCGACCACTTGGGCAACCGTCGTATCCGTTCGGTCGGCGAGCAGTTGCAAAACCAGCTCCGCATCGGCTTTACCCGTATGGATAAGATCATCAAGGAGCGTATGACCACACAGGATAACGAAAAGCTGACCGTTCAGGCACTCATCAATATCCGCCCGGTCACCACCGCCATTCGCGAGTTCTTCGGCTCCAGCCAGCTCTCGCAGTTTATGGATCAGAACAACCCTCTTGCGGAATTGACGCATAAACGCCGTCTTTCCGCGCTCGGTCCCGGCGGTCTTTCCCGTGACCGCGCGTCCTTTGACGTTCGTGACGTTCACTATACGCAGTACGGCAGAATGTGTCCGATTGAAACGCCTGAAGGTCCGAACATCGGTCTGATTTCCTACCTGACCACCTATGCCAAGATTTCGGATTACGGATTCATTGAAGCGCCTTACCGCAAGGTGGAACATATCCCGAACGGCGACGGTACCTTCCGCCATCGTGTTACCGATGAAGTTGAATATATGACCGCCGACGTTGAGGATCGATATATCGTGGCGCAGGCGAACGAGCCGCTTACAGAGGACAATTGCTTTGCCAATCCCAAAATCATCGGGCGCGATAAGACCGAGATTGTGGAAGTTGACGCTTCGCAGGTGGATTATATGGACGTTGCGCCGAAGATGCTGGTTTCGGTTGCTTCCGCCATGATTCCGTTCCTGGAAAACGACGACAATACCCGTGCGCTCATGGGTTCTAACATGCAAAAGCAGGCGGTGCCGCTTATGGTCACCGATTCGCCGATCGTCGGAACCGGTATGGAATACAAAGCCGCTGTCGATTCCGGCGTTGTTGTCACTGCAAACAGAGCCGGCGTTGTCGAACGCGTCCAGGCGGATCAGGTTGTAATCCTGCCGGATGACGGCTCCGGCGTGAAGGACGTTTACCAACTCATCAAATTCAAACGAACCAACCAGGGTACCTGCTTCAATCAGCGTCCCATTGTTTCGCGCGGACAGCACGTGGAAGCAGGGCAGGTCATTGCCGATGGTCCCGCAACTTCAAACGGCGAAATTTCGCTGGGCAAGAACGCGTTGATCGGCTTTATGACTTGGGAAGGTTACAACTACGAGGACGCCGTTCTTTTGAATGAGCGTTTGGTACGCGACGATGTTTATACATCGCTGCATATCGAGGAATATACCCACGAAGCAAGAGACACCAAGCTCGGACCGGAAGAAATTACCCGTGAGATTCCCAACGTCGGCGACGATGCTCTGCGCGATCTGAATGCGGAAGGTATTGTCAAACGGGGAACCGAAGTTCGCTCGGGCGATATCCTTATCGGTAAGATCACGCCGAAGGGAGAGACCGAGCTGACTGCCGAAGAGAGATTGCTTCGCGCCATTTTCGGTGAAAAGTCGCGCGAGGTGCGAGATACGTCGTTGCGCTTGGCACACGGCGAATCCGGTATCGTGGTAGACGTTCGCGTGTTCTCGCACGAACAGGGCGACGATCTGCCTGCAGGCGTCAATAAGGTCGTAAAGGTTTATATTGCACAGAAGAGAAAGATTTCTGTCGGTGATAAAATGGCAGGTCGCCATGGTAACAAGGGCGTCGTTTCCCGTATTTTGCCGCCGGAAGATATGCCCTTCCTGCCGGACGGCACTCCGCTGGACATCGTGCTCAATCCGTTGGGCGTGCCTTCCCGTATGAATATCGGTCAGGTGCTGGAAGTTCACCTTGGTATTGCCGCAAAGAAACTCGGATGGAAGATTATGACCCCGGTTTTCGACGGCGCAAATGAAAAGGATATTTTGGAGTGCCTGAAAGCCGCCGGACTGCAACGGGATATCTTCCCGCTTGAAAATCCGGAAGGAAAAGAGCTTTATGAGGAGACCGTGAATGCGGAAACCGGGGAAAAATCCCTGCGCGTTCTCTCCGAACAGGAGCGTGCCGACGAGGAATTGATGAACCGGTTGCGCGCCGAAAAGCGGCTGAAAATTTTGGACGGCAAAACCGTTCTGTATGACGGTCGTACCGGCGAGCCGTTTGATAACCCCGTAACGGTCGGTATCATGTACTATCTGAAATTGCACCATTTGGTAGACGATAAGATTCACGCGCGTTCCAACGGTCCGTACTCTTTGGTCACGCAGCAACCGCTCGGCGGCAAAGCTCAGTTCGGCGGTCAGCGTTTCGGAGAAATGGAAGTTTGGGCTCTGGAAGCTTACGGCGCGGCATATACGCTTCAGGAACTGCTTACCGTCAAGTCCGACGATATCAACGGTCGCCGTCGCGCTTATGAGGCGATTATCAAAGGTCAAAACATTCCAACGCCGGGTGTTCCCGAGTCGTTCAAGGTACTTGTCAAAGAACTGCAGTCTTTGTGCCTGAATATCTGCGTACAGGATAAAGACGGAAACGATATTGAACTTTCCGAACTTTGCCGCGAGGAGGAAACGTCCTCGCCTCGCGACAGTTTTGGTGATTACGGTCGGCATTA
The DNA here is from genome assembly GCA_015063325.1 of Oscillospiraceae bacterium. Taxonomy (GTDB): domain Bacteria; phylum Bacillota; class Clostridia; order Oscillospirales; family CAG-272; genus UMGS1865. Next base: position 87,679 of record SVUK01000006.1, read on the forward strand.
CACAGAGGAAGAGATCCGCAGATCCTTCCAGATCGAAAATGACGACGGAACCCCCGAAGAAGTTGCCGAAGAGGAAGAGGAATATTACGACGATTCCGCCGATGATTTCCAAACCGATGACGGCGACGAAGAATAAGCGAGAACAGGAGAAAAACCGTGGAGAATAAGGATTTTTATTCAATCAGAATCGGATTGGCGTCTCCGGAAATGATCCGGGAGTGGTCCTACGGCGAAGTCACCAAGCCAGAAACCATCAACTACAGAACGCTCAAACCCGAGCCGGGCGGACTGTTCTGCGAGCGTATCTTTGGTCCAACCAAAGACGGTGCTTGCGCCTGCGGAAAATACAAAAATTCTCATAGCAAAGAAGTTCGCAAGTGCGAAAAGTGCGGTGTAGATGTTACCACCAAAAAGGTGCGCCGCGAGCGTATGGGACATATCGAACTGGCAACCCCCGTTTCGCATATTTGGTATTTCAAAGCCGTTCCTTCTCGGATGGCGCTGGTGCTGGATATGTCGCCCAAGGCACTGGAGCAGGTGCTCTATTTTGCCGACAATGTTGTGCTTGATCCGGGTATGACCGATTTGAAGCGCGGCGATGTTCTTCCCGAGAAACTCTATCAGGAATATCGGGAAAAATGGGGCGATGAATTCCGTACCGGAATGGGCGCCGAGGCGATTAAGGAGCTCTTGCAGGGAATCGATGTGGAAAAAACCTGCGAATCTCTGCGTGAGGAGCTGAAAACCGCCACCGGTCAAAAGAAAACGCGTATTATCAAACGGTTGGAGGTCATGGAATCCTTCCGCCGTTCGGGCAACCATTTGGACTGGATGATTTTGGATGTCATTCCCGTCACTCCGCCGGATATCCGCCCCATGACGCAGTTGGACGGCGGCAGATTCGCTTCCTCCGACCTCAACGAGCTTTATCGCCGCGTTATTACGCGTAATGCGCGCTTGAAAAAGCTGATGGAAAGCCGGATGCCGGAAATCGTCATCCGCAACGAAAAAAGAATGCTGCAGGAAGCAGTTGACGCGCTGATCGATAACGGCAAGCGCGGCAAACCGGTCACCGGTGCTTCCAACCGTCCGCTCAAATCGCTTTCCGAAATGTTGCGCGGTAAGCAGGGACGCTTCCGCCAAAACCTTTTGGGCAAACGCGTCGACTATTCCGGTCGTTCGGTTATCGTCGTCGGACCGAGTCTGAAAATTTATCAGTGCGGTCTGCCGAAGGAAATGGCAATCGAGCTGTTTAAGCCGTTTGTAATTAAGCGGTTGGTGGAAATGGGCAAGGCAACCAACGTCAAGGACGCGCAAAAGAAGATTGACCGTGCCTACGACGCCGCGAACGAATGCGTTTGGGACGCTTTGGAGAACGTGATTAAAGAGCACCCGGTGCTCCTCAACCGCGCGCCTACCTTGCACCGTCTGTCCATTCAGGCATTTGAGCCGATTTTGGTAGAAGGTCGTGCTATCAAACTGCATCCTCTGGTCTGCCCGGCGTTCAACGCAGACTTTGACGGCGACCAGATGCCGGTTCACGTTCCGCTCTCGGCGGAGGCGCAGGCAGAGGCAAGATTCCTCATGCTTTCGGCAAACAACCTGCTCAAGCCCATGGACGGTAAGGCGGTTACCGTTCCGTCGCAGGATATGATCCTCGGCGCATACTACCTGACCATGGAGAAAGACGGAGAGGCCGGTGAAAACGGGCGCTACCGCGATTTCAACGAGGCAATGTGCGCTTATCAGAACGGCGTTTTGGGACTTCACGCAAAGATTTGGGTGCGCGTGGAGAAAGAGATCGGCGGCGAAAAGAAGACCGCCGTTATCAACACTACGCTGGGCAGATTGATCTACAACAACGTCATTCCGCAAAACCTCGGTTTTGTGGATCGTACCAACCCCGAAAACGAATTCAAGCTGGAAATCGAGTTCGTGGTCAAAAAGAAAGAACTCGGACAGATCATCGACCGTTGCATTCGCAATAACGGTCCTGCCATCTGCGCCGATATGCTGGATGAGATTAAAGCGCTCGGCTATAAGTATTCCACTCGCGCGTCGCTTTCTATCTCGGTTTACGATATGACCATTCCGAAAGAGAAGACGCCGCTCATCGAGGCTGCGCAAAAACAGGTGGACGTCCTCAACGAGTACTACAAACGCGGTCTGTTTTCAGATGAAGAACGTTATAACGCCGTGATCAAACTTTGGAACAAGACAACCGACGATGTGACTGAAAAATTGCAGGAAAGCTTCAGCCGCTATAACCCGATCAAGATCATGTCGGATTCGGGTGCCCGTGGTTCGGTTGCGCAAATGCGTCAGCTCGCCGGTATGCGCGGATTGATGTTTGCAACAAACGGTCGTACCATCGAAATCCCGATCAAATCCAACTTCCGCGAAGGTCTGAATATCCTGGAGTATTTCATGGGTGCAAAGGGTTCGCGTAAATCTCTGTCGGATACGGCGCTCCGTACCGCCGACTCCGGTTACCTGACCCGTCGTTTGGTTGACGTTTCGCAGGATGTGATCGTTCGCGAAATCAAGTGCGATACCAAAGAGGGCGCATGGGTCACCGATATTATGGATGATAAAAACGTTCTGGAATCGCTCTCCGAGCGCATTTTGGGCAGATTCACCATGGGTCCTGTCGTGCATCCCGAAACCGGCGAAGTGCTGGTGGAGGACGATACCATGATCACCGAGGAAATGACCAAGGCGATCGAGGCGGCAGGAATCAAGAGCGTCTGCATCCGTACGGCAATTCAGTGCCATGCGCGCCATGGTATTTGCGCGCACTGCTACGGAGCTGACCTTGCAAACGGTAAACTCGTCAATGTCGGCGAGGCTGTCGGTATCATTGCGGCACAGTCCATCGGTGAACCGGGTACACAGCTGACTATGAGAACTTTCCACTCCGGCGGCGTTGCAGGATCGGATATTACACAAGGTCTGCCTCGTGTCGAAGAGCTGTTTGAGGCGCGTCAACCCAAAAAGCCGGCGGTTGTTACCGAGATCGACGGTACCGCGCATATCAATATCGGCGAGAATATGATTCACTACGTCACCATCAATCCCGATGCAAGCGACGTTTCGCCGCGCGAATATCAGATTCCGTACGGCACAAAACTTGCCATTATCGAAGGACAGCACTTGGAAAAGGGTGAGTCTATCACCGAGGGTAGCAAGGCGCCTGCCGACGTTATGAAAGTACTCGGTTTGGATGCCGTTTACGAATACCTGATCAAAGAAATTCAAAAGGTTTACCGTTCGCAGTCTTGTAACGTCAACGATAAACACGTCGAGATCATTGCCCGTCAAATGACGCGCAAGATTCAAATCGATGACGCAGGAGATGCCGATCTGCTTACCGGTTCGCGCGTGGACAAAACCACGTTTGAGGACGCAAACAGAGCGGTACAGGAGCGGATTGACGCCGGCGAAGAGGGACTTCGTTTTGCAACCGGAACGGTCGTTCTGCTGGGTATTACCAAGGCGGCGTTGAATACCGAATCCTTCCTCTCGGCAGCTTCCTTCCAGGAGACCACCAAAGTGCTTACCGAAGCGGCGATCGACGGTAAGGTCGACCACCTGATCGGTTTGAAGGAGAACGTGATTATCGGTAAACTGATTCCTGCCGGAACCGGTATGGAATGCTACAAGAACATCGGCGTTCATCGTACGGAAGACGATGATTCGATTGCTTGATGATCAAAAATTACAATTATAAACTAATCAAAAGAGCCATCTGCAGGTCGGATGGCTCTTTGCATATTTTCGGACAAAACGGGAAATATTACATAAAAAAGGTAAATATTGATAATTTCATGAAAAATAAAACTATTTAGCACATGGAAATTGTGCATAATGTAGAAAAATTTTTGGCAGAATTTGTTTTTCTTGACAAACGACCAAAGGAATGCTATAATAATACGTAATCTGATTTACTATGCCCGAACTATGCAATTTTGAAGGACACAGGGCATGATTATGAGGCAGTTACACGCGGCGAAAACCGAGTGTCTGTAAGATAAACATTAAATTTTGGAAGAAGGAGGAAAAAGAATGCCAACATTTAACCAACTTGTCAAACAAGGTCGCGGCGAAAAGGTGTACAAGTCTAAGGCACCGGTTCTGCAGAAGGGATTCAACTCTTTGAAGAACAGCGCGATCGACCAGTCGGCACCGCAGAAAAGAGGCGTTTGCACCAAGGTTTCCACAACCAGCCCGAAGAAACCGAACTCTGCAATGCGTAAAATCGCAAGAGTTCGTTTGACCAACGGTCTGGAAGCAACGGTCTATATTCCCGGTATCGGACACAACCTGCAAGAGCACTCGGTTGTCCTGATCCGCGGCGGTAGAGTCCGTGACCTGCCTGGTGTACGTTACCATATCATCCGCGGAACGCTGGATGCACAGGGCGTTGCCAACCGGCAGCAAGCTCGCTCCAAGTACGGAGCAAAAGCCGCTAAAAAGAAGAAGTAATTCCGAGGTTTAGCAAAACAAACAACCGAAAGCATCATTTCCGAAAAAGCCCGTTTGTTGTGAATTCCATAATTTAATGTTTATGTTTCACCTCGGACGCGGCGCCAACAGAAGATTTGCTTTTGAGTACCAATGATCTCATATTTTTCATGAAGGAGGGAAGTACAGTGCCGAGAAGAGGTCGTATTGCCAAAAGAGATGTATTGCCGGATCCGTTGTATGGTTCCAAACTGGTAACCAAACTCATCAACAACGTAATGTATGACGGCAAAAAGGGCGTAGCCCAGACAATCGTTTACGACGCTTTCAAGCTCATTGAGGAAAAGCAGGGAAAGAATCCGTTGGAACTTTTCCAGGAAGCGCTTGAAAACGTTATGCCTGTTTTGGAGGTTAAGGCTCGCCGCGTCGGCGGATCTACCTACCAGGTTCCGATGGAAGTCAGAGCTGACAGACGTCAAACGCTTGGCTTGCGCTGGATGATCCAGTTTGCAAGAAAACGCGGCGAAAAGACGATGGCGGAAAGACTTGCCGGAGAAATTATTGACGCAAAGAACAGCACAGGCGGAGCATTCAAGAAAAAAGAAGAAACCCACCGTATGGCAGAAGCAAACAAAGCGTTTGCACACTACAGATATTAATATCTGCCTTTGCGAAAATCAAGGAGATAAGCATTCATGCCAAGAGAGTATTCACTTGAAAATACCAGAAACATCGGTATCATGGCGCATATCGACGCAGGAAAAACCACAACCACCGAGCGAATCCTGTTCTATACGGGAAAAACGCATAAGTTGGGTGAAACCCATGACGGTAGCGCAACCATGGACTGGATGGCACAGGAGCAAGAGCGCGGAATCACCATCACTTCTGCGGCAACAACCTGTTTCTGGAAGGGAAATCGTATCAATATCATTGATACCCCCGGCCACGTAGACTTCACCGTAGAGGTGGAGCGCTCCCTTCGCGTGTTGGACGGCGCAGTTACCGTTCTGTGCGCAAAAGGAGGCGTAGAGCCGCAGTCTGAAACCGTTTGGCGTCAGGCTGACAAATACAAGGTACCCCGTATGGTATATGTCAATAAAATGGATATTACCGGCGCGGATTTTTATCGCGTTGTGGATATGATCCATACAAGATTGCATGCCAACGGTGTTCCGATTCAATTGCCGATCGGTAAGGATATGACTTTCCGCGGCATCATCGATTTGATGACCATGGAAGCCGACGTCTATTATGACGATCTCGGTAAGGACATGCGTGTAGAAGCAATCCCGGAGGATATGCAGGAGCAGGCACAGACCTACCGTGAGCAAATGGTGGAAGCCATTGCGTCTACCGACGACACGCTGATGGAAAAATATCTGGAAGGGGAAGAGATTTCCATTCCGGAATTGAAGGCTGCATTGCGCAAGGCTTGTATCGCAAATGAGATCGTTCCGATCGTTTGCGGAACATCCTATCGTAATAAGGGCGTTCAAAAACTGCTTGATGCGGTTGTGGACTTTATGCCCAACCCGACCGATATTCCCGCTATTCGCGGAACCAACCCGGAAACCGGTGAGGAAGAGGATAGACACTCTTCGGATACCGAGCCGTTCTCCGCGCTGGCATTCAAAATTATGACCGATCCGTTTGTGGGCAAGCTTTGCTATTTCCGCGTTTATTCCGGCTCGGTAAAAGCAGGTGACACCGTTTATAACTCCACAAAGGGGAAAAGCGAGCGCTTGGGACGTATTCTGCAAATGCACGCCAACGAGCGCAAAGATATTGATTGCTGCTATGCAGGTGATATTGCCGCTGCTATCGGTGTCAAGAACACCACCACCGGCGACACCTTCTGCGATGAAAAGCACCCGGTTATTCTTGAGTCGATGGAATTCCCGGAACCGGTTATCCGCGTAGCAATCGAGCCGAAAACGCGCGCAGGTCAGGAGAAGATGGGTATTGCATTGGCAAAACTTGCCGAGGAAGATCCGACTTTCCGGACTTACACGGATGAAGAAACCGGTCAGACCATCATTGCAGGTATGGGTGAGTTGCACTTGGAGATTATCGTTGACCGTATGCTCCGCGAATTCAAAGTGGAAGCAAACATCGGTAAACCTCAGGTTGCATACAAAGAGACCATTCGCAAAAAGGTCGACCACGAATGCAAGTACAAGAAACAGTCCGGCGGTTCCGGTCAGTATGCTCACGTTAAGATCATTCTGGAGCCGAACGAACCCGGCAAGGGTTACGAGTTTATCAATGCCGTTACCGGCGGCGCAATCCCGAAGGAATTCATTCCTGCGGTCGATGCCGGTATCCAGGGCGCAATGCAATGCGGCGTTTTGGCAGGCTATAACGTTGTTGACGTGAAGGTCACGCTTTACGATGGCTCGTATCACGAAGTCGACTCTTCTGAAATGGCATTCAAAATTGCAGGTTCCATGGCATTCAAGGAAGCAATGCGCAAAGCCGATCCGGTTCTTACCGAGCCGATGATGAAGGTGACTACCATTGTTCCCGAGGATTATATGGGCGCCGTGATCGGCGATTTCAACAGCCGCCGCGGTCAGATTCTTTCGCAGGAATCCACCCAGAGCGGTATACAGGAAATCATCGCTTATGTACCGCTTTCCAACATGTTCGGTTATGCAACCGATCTTCGTTCCAAAACGCAGGGACGCGGACTCTATACTATGGAGCCGAGCCACTTCGCCGAGGTTCCGAAGTCGATTCAGGAAACCATCATCAAGGAACGCAGTAATAGAAACTAATATTTAAAAAAACAAAAATAAAAAACAAAAATTTAAAAGAAATTTATTAAACGGAGGAAATTCAAAATGGCAAAGGCTACATTTGAACGCACCAAACCGCACGTAAACATTGGTACCATTGGTCACGTTGACCATGGTAAAACCACTCTGACCGCCGCGATCACCAAGACCCTGGCGCTCAAAAACGGCAACGTTGAATTCCTGGCTTATGACCAGATCGACAATGCACCCGAAGAAAAGGCAAGAGGTATCACAATCAACACCAGACACGTTGAGTACGAGACCGACAAGCGCCACTATGCACACGTTGACTGCCCCGGTCACGCTGACTATGTTAAAAACATGATCACCGGTGCCGCTCAGATGGACGGTGCAATCCTCGTCGTTGCTGGTACCGACGGCCCTCTGCAGCAGACCCGTGAGCACGTTCTGCTCGCTCGTCAGGTCGGCGTTCCTGCAATCGTCGTATTCCTGAACAAGACTGACCTGGTTGACGACCCCGAACTGCTTGACCTGGTTGAAATGGAAGTTCGCGACCTGCTTTCTTCCTACGATTTCCCGGGCGACGATATTCCGATCATCCGCGGCTCCGCTCGTGAAGCTTTGGAATCCACCAGCACCGATCCTTCCGCTCCCGAATACGCTTGCATTTGGGAACTGATGGATGCTGTTGACAGCTATATCCCCACTCCTGAGCGTCAGTCCGATCTGCCTTTCCTGATGCCCGTCGAGGACGTGTTCTCCATTTCCGGTCGTGGCACCGTTGCTACCGGTCGTGTGGAGCGCGGAACCGTTAAGGTATCTGATGTGGTTGAAATCGTCGGTCTGTCCGAAGAGAAGAAGTCCACCACCGTTACCGGTGTAGAAATGTTCCACAAACTCCTGCCGCAGGCAGAAGCCGGCGATAACATCGGCGCTCTGCTCCGTGGTATTGCAAAGGACGAGATCGAAAGAGGTCAGGTTCTTGCAAAACCCGGTTCGGTTCATCCGCACACCAAATTCGTTGGCCACGTTTACGTTCTGACCGAGAAAGAAGGCGGCCGTAAAAAGCCCTTCTTCGCTGGCTATCGTCCTCAGTTCTATTTCAGAACCACCGACGTTACCGGTACCATCGAGCTGCCTGACGGCGTTGAGATGTGCCGCCCCGGCGACAACGTAGATATGACCGTTGAACTCATCACCCCCATCGCTTGCGAAGAGGGTCTGCGCTTCGCTATCCGTGAAGGCGGCAGAACGGTTGGATCCGGCGTCGTTTCCAAGATCATTAAATAATTTCGGATAAAACCGAAAAAGCAGGGACGGGGGAGCAATCCCCCGTCCCGAAAAACAGAATAGTAAGTTCAAAATTCTTTGGGGAATGGTGAAATTCCATACCGGCAGTATAGTCTGCGAACGGAGGTTCGGTATAATCGAACCGACGCCGATCGGGTGCAACTCCCGAACCGACGGTAACGGCAACTTCCACAAAACGGGAAATGCCTGAAAGTCCGGATGAGAAAAGAAAGAACAAACGACCGTAGTTTGCGCCCCGGGGTAGTTTTATGCCACGGGATTTTTCTTTTCTCCGATTCAAATCCAAAACGTGATTTTAAGAGGAGATTTAATATGGAAACCACGAATCAAAAAATGAGAATGCGCCTGCTTCGGTTGATCGGCGTGGCACTTTTTACGGCTTTGGCGTATGTTATTATGTTGCTCATTCATTTTCCGGTGTCGTTTTTGACGTTGGATTTGAAGGATGCGGTTATTACTCTTTGCGGACTCTGTTTCGGACCGATTTCGGCGCTCGTCTCGTCGGTGACCGTCGCGCTTGTGGAGATGGTTACAGTCAGTTCCACGGGCGTTTACGGATTTGTTATGAACGCATTGAGCACCGCCGCCTTCTCGGTGACCGTTAGCTTGATCTATAAGTACAAAAAAAACTTTTTGGGAGCCATTATCGGACTTCTTTCGGGCGTTTTTGCTGTAACGGCTGTCATGATGATTTTCAACTTGATCGTAACGCCTTATTATATGCATGTAGAGGTCGCGCAGGTGGCAAATATGATTCCAACGCTGCTGTTGCCGTTTAATTTGGTCAAGGCAACCTTCAATGCCGCAGTTGTTTTGTTGCTTTATAAACCGATTTCCACCGTTTTGCAGAAAATCGGCTTTTTGCCAAAATCAAACGCCGCATTCAAGTTCGATCGGCGAACAATTCTTGTCAGCCTTGCGGCAATATTGCTTATCGCCGCGTCGCTGGTCGTCGTTTTCTGCGTTTTGCACGGATCGTTTCGCTTCGGCGTGTAAGAAAAAAAGAACATTCCGCGATGGGCGGAATGTTCTTTTTTCTCTTGACAAATCCAACCAAATCCGTTACAATAAAAAGGAAGAAAAACGAAACGAGAGGAGCCGAAGAAATGCGCGAGGCCATTGCAGATTTCTTTTTGAATAAAGTCGGGCGCGAGCTGTGCGTGTTTTTCTGCTCGATCATTCCTGTCATTGAGTGCCGCGGCGCCGTTCCGCTGGGATGCGGAATGGGACTTCCTTGGTGGCAGACTTTTTTGCTTGCCGTTGCCGGAAATTTGTTGCCGGTACCGTTTATTCTCTTGTTGATTCGCGCCGTCATCAAATGGATGACAAATAGCAAGATCAAGTTTTTCAATCGATTTGCCGGGTGGCTGAATCGAAAGGTGGAAAAGCACAAAGGGAAGATTGAGAAATATTCCTATTGGGGCGTGGTGCTGTTTGTTGCCATTCCCATTCCGGGAACCGGCGCGTGGACGGGCTCGCTCATCGCCGGGGTATTGGAGTTGGATTTCAAAAAATCCATGCTGGCGGCAACGCTTGGCGTGCTGATTGCAACAACCATTATGACCATCATTTCCTACGCCGTGAAAGCGGTTGTATAACAAAAAACCGGGATTTGAATTTTTCAAATCCCGGTTTTTTTTGGGGGGTGTCATTCAGTCATTTTTTCAATGGGATAGTATTTTGCAAGACCGCCGGTGGAGGTTTCTCTATAGCCAAGCGGAAGATCCATGCCTGTGTTGTACATTGTTTTCACAATCAGGTCAAAACTGATCTTGCGCGAATCGGCAAGAAAATTGGCAATCGAAAGCGCGTTGATGGCGCGCATTGCCGCAACGGCGTTCCGCTCAATGCAGGGGATTTGTACCAAACCGCCGATCGGGTCGCAGGTCAAGCCCAAATGATGTTCCATGGCAACCTCGGCGGCGTAGTCAATTTGGTCAAAACCCATTTCAAACAGTTCGGCAAGCGCAACCGCCGCCATCGAGCAGGCAGAGCCGATCTCCGCCTGACAGCCGCATTCCGCACCGCTGATCGAGGCGTTCGTTTTGATCACGTTGCCGGCAATGCCTGCGCTGGCGAGCGCATGAACAATTTGCAAATCGGAAAATCCGCGCGCCTCCTGCATATACCGAAGTACGGCAGGGACAACGCCCGAAGCGCCGCAGGTCGGAGCAGTCACAATCACGCCACCGGCGGCATTTTCCTCACCAACGGCAAACGCATAGGCGGAAACCAGGCGATTTTCTTTTGTTTGCGGCGATTCGTCAATATGCCGCCCTTGGTAAATAATCCGGGCGCGCCGCTGGGTGTCCAAACCGCCGGGCAAAATTCCGGTTGCGGAAATGCCGCGGTTGACGGCGGCTTTCATAGTCTCCCAAACCTCGGTAAGGTAGTCGATGATTTCAACCCCTTCTTTTTCAACAACATATTGCCAAAGCCGGATATTCCGGCGCGCACATTCGGCGGTAATATCGGCAAAGGTGGAAAGATCATAAACATCCGGCGCTTGTTCTTCCGGTTCCTCCCCGTCCCAAACGATTGCTCCGCCGCCAACGCTCCAAACGCGCTTTTGGCAAAGCTCTTTTTCGCCGGCAAACAGAGTAATATCCATCATATTCGGGTGGCGAATGGTAGGCGTTTCGCGGTCGAAAATCACCTCTCCCACAAGCGGCTCCAACGTTTCGCGAATCACGCGATCGGTGCCATGACCCTCGCCGGTCTTGGCGAGTGAACCGTACAAAACGACCCGATAGCGGTCGGCAGAGGGGAAGCATGCTTTGATTTGTTTGCAGGCGCGTTCGGGACCCATGGTGTGGGAGCTGGAAGGTCCGCGCCCGATGCGGTAAATTTCACGAATGGATTGCATGGCAAAAATCCTTTCCGAAAGATTTCTGTTTTTTATTTGTTTTACGTTCCTATTTTATTATTTTTCCAAACATCTGTCAATTTTTTTGTGGAAAAACACAAAAAAATGATAAGAGAATTCAAACTCTTTGTATTTAATCAAGACAAATCGACAAAAATTCCAAAACCCCTTGCAATTTCTTCCTATCTATGCTATAATATAACAGTAAATTGAATCATTCTTATCAAGAGTAACGGAGTGACCGGCACGATGATGTTACAGCAACCTGCCCACGCGGTAAGGTGCTAAATCCGAGGAGATGAGAGCAAAAAGGCTCCGTCTGCGGAGCCTTTTTTATGTCCGAAAGTAGGGAAGAATGATCCATACCCGAGCCGAACCTGACCGGGGAAACAGAAAGGGATAGAGAAAGGGATAGAGAAAGACCATGAAGACAAAACTTTTTACCAGCGAATCGGTTACCGAGGGACATCCCGATAAGATTTGCGACAAGATCTCGGATGCGATCCTGGACGAAATGCTCCGGCAGGACCCTATGTCGCGCGTTGCCTGCGAAACCTTCGTTACCACGGGTATGGTCTGCGTGATGGGCGAGGTGACCACCCACGCCGACGTGGATATTCAGGCGGTGGTGCGCGAAACGATTCGCAGCATCGGTTATGACCGAGCCAAATACGGCTTTGACTGTGACAGTTGCGCCGTCATCACCTCGTTGCACGAGCAGTCGGCAGATATTGCTTTGGGCGTGGACAAGTCGTTGGAAGCGAAAAACGGCGAAAGCGACGGTATGGATACCGGAGCCGGCGACCAGGGGTTGATGTTCGGTTATGCCTGCAACGAAACGCCGGAGCTGATGCCTCTGCCCATTTCGCTTGCACATCGGCTTGCCAAACGGCTGACCGAAGTCCGCAAGAACGGAACGCTCTCCTATCTGCGCCCGGACGGCAAAACGCAGGTGACCATTGAATATGACGAAAACAATATCCCTCTGCGCGTGGATACCGTTGTCATTTCCTCCCAGCATAGCGACAAAGTCGAGCTTGCCACCATTCGGGAAGATATTATCCGCGAGGTGATCGCCCCCGTCATTCCCAAAGAGATGATGGATGAGAAAACCAAAATTTTCGTCAACCCCACCGGGCGGTTCGTCATCGGCGGACCTGCCGGAGATACGGGTCTGACCGGCAGAAAGATCATTGTGGACACCTACGGCGGCTATGCTCGCCACGGCGGCGGCGCTTTCTCTGGCAAAGACCCGACCAAGGTAGACCGCTCTGCTTGCTATGCCGCACGGTATATTGCTAAAAATGTAGTTAAGGCAGGGCTTGCCGACCGGTGCGAAGTTCAGGTGGCGTATGCTATTGGCGTTGCAAAGCCGGTTTCTCTGCGTATCGATACCTTTGGAACGGCGACCGTACCCGAAGAGAAAATCGAAAAAGCAATTTCCGAGCTGGTCGATCTGCGCCCGGCGGCGATTATTCAAAAATTTGATCTGCGCCGTCCCATCTATTGCAATCTTGCCGCCTATGGGCATATGGGACGTGAGGATCTCGGCGCGCCGTGGGAGAACTGTGATCTCGTTGATGCGCTCAAAAAGGTGGTTCGTACATAACAGGTATAAAAAAGCAAAGCATAAATATAAAAGTATAAGTATAAATATAAGCGAAAGTATAAATATAAGCAAAATAGAAGGGAAGGACGGAACAATGCCATTTGATGAATCGTTTATGCAGTCTCCGATAGACGAAAACGATCAGGACGGCTTGCTCCGTCTTTTCGGTTCCGTGGAACATGTGATCTATCAAAACGAAGAGAACGGCTACAGTATTTGCGATTTCAGCACCGATCGGGGCGAGTTGTTCACCATCGTTGGTATCATGCCGGATGTTGGAGAGGGCGATTCGCTTTCCATTTCGGGAAAATGGGTCAACAACTCCAAATACGGAAGACAGTTTCGCGTGGAAAGTTGCGAAAAAAAGATGCCGGTTGGCAGTGTTGCCATTCTGCGCTATCTTTCCTCGGGCGCCATTCGCGGCATCGGTCCCAAAACCGCGCGCCGAATTGTCGATCTTTACGGCGACGAAACTTTTGAGGTCATGGAGAAACATCCCGAATGGCTTGCCGAAATTCCGGGAATTACACGCAAACGCGCACGGGAGATTGCCGAAGATTTTCGCAAAAAAGCCGGTATCCGCGCGGCAATGCTCTTTTTCCGTGATTTTTTCGGTCCGACCGCAACGGTCCGCATCTATAAAAAATGGGGCAGTGCCGCCATTGATATTGCCAAGCGTAACCCCTATCGGCTTTGCGAGGAGATCGACGGTATCGGATTTGAACGCGTCGACAAAATGGCGTTTCAACTCGGACTGCAACCCGATTCTCCCGAGCGCCTTTCCAGCGGAATCTGTTATTTGCTCGGCGTAAACGCTCGTCAAAATGGGCATGTCTGCCTGCCGCGAGAAGTTGCCGAGGAAAGCGCCGCGGCGCTGTTGGGCGTTTTGATCGAGCAAACGCATCAAACAATCGACGAATTGCTTGCCGTCGGAAAATTGCGGCAGGTGCTTCTTTCTGATCATCCGTTTCTGTACGATCCAAAACAATACGAAGAGGAGCTATACGTTGCAAAAAAGATGATTCTTTTGGATCAGGTTTGCCCGGCAATGGATACGGCAAATATCGGCGCCGTATTGCGCCGCGAGGAAGCCGAGAGCGGAATTGAATACGCCGCCCAACAGCGAAAGGCAATTAAGGGAGCCTTGGAAAACGGCGTGCTGGTTCTGACCGGCGGTCCCGGAACCGGAAAAACGACAGTTGTTCGCGCATTGTTGCATATTTTTCAGAGTATGGGGGAACACCCGGTGCTCACAGCTCCTACCGGACGCGCCGCAAAACGGTTATCCGAAGCCACGTCTTGCGAGGCAAAGACCATTCATCGCCTGTTGGAATACGGCGGCGAGGAGGGGAATCGTCCAACCTTTCATCGCAACGAGTTTGCCCTTTTGGAGGAAACGGCGATTATCGTGGACGAAGCGTCCATGGTGGATAATGCACTGATGTGTGCGCTACTCAAAGCGATCAAACCCGGTGCGCGATTGATTTTGATCGGGGACAGCGATCAACTCCCTTCGGTTGGCGCAGGAAACGTTTTGCATGATATTATTGAAAGCGAACGCTTTTTTACAGTTCGGCTGGAAGAAATTTTTCGGCAGGCGCAAAAAAGCCTGATCGTCACCAATGCCCATGCCGTCAACCGCGGTGAAATGCCTGATTTGAAAACGAAGGATAACGATTTCTTTTTCCTTCCGCGCCCCGGCGATGCCGCCATTGCCGCAACCATATCCGAACTTTGCGCAACCCGACTGCCCAAAAGCTACGGCGAGGTGGGCGTTGCCGGCGTGCAGGTGATTGCGCCATCGCGCAAAGGGGAAGTGGGAACCGAGGCGCTCAACCGCCGATTGCAGGAAGTTCTGAATCCGCCCGAGAGCGGAAAGGCAGAATTCCGTTTCCGGGAAATTGTTTTTCGCGAGGGCGACCGGGTCATGCAGATTCGCAACGATTATGATTTGGAATGGGTGCAAACCAACGGAGTCGAGGGGGCAGGCGTTTTTAACGGCGATGTGGGCGTCGTTGCCGAAATTCGCGCGCAGGATTCCTGTATGGTCGTCCGTTTTGACGATAAGACCGTACGATATGACCTGAATATGTTGGAAGATTTAGAGCCAGCTTATGCGGTAACCGTGCATAAAAGTCAGGGTAGCGAGTACCCCATCGTTGTCATGCCGGTCAGCGACCGAACACCGCCCATGCTCCTATCGCGAAACCTGCTCTACACGGCTGTCACGCGCGCACAGACCATGGTGATTTTGGTGGGCAGTGAAACGGCAATCGGGCGCATGGTGGCGAATAACCGACAAACCAGACGCTATACCGGACTTGCACAGAATTTACGGGAGATCGGAATATGAGAATTCTTGCCGATCTGCTTTTTCCGCCAAAGTGTCCGGCTTGCGGAGAATTGCTTCCTTACCGCGGATTCTTCGGCGCAAAAGAGGAGAAATCGAGTGCTCTTTGCGCGGAGTGTACATCCCTTTGGAAAAAAGAAAAAGAGGAATTGTGCGGCATTTGCGGCGAATCGGTTGCAAATTGCCTGTGCGCCACGAAAACAATGCAGTCTGCCGGGTGCAACTGCTTTTGCAAACTGGTCTATTATCGCCCAGGCAATAAAGAAGAGGTCGGAAATCGCATCGTTTACAGAATTAAGGATCATAATGAACGTGCCGCCGTTCTGTTTCTCGCACAGGAACTTTCCCGGGAGATTCGGAAGTGTATGGGCAGAGAGACGTGGAAGGGAAAATCCTTTTTCCTTTGCTATTTGCCGCGCCGGTCGCGCGCCGTTTTAGAGGGCGGAAGCGACCAGGCAAAAGAACTTGCCGTCGAGCTTGCAAAACGGTTGGAACTTCCGTTTCTACCGCTGATCGGCAGAAGGCAGAAAAGCCAAACGCCGCAAAAGTTTTTAACCGTCAGCGGTCGCCTTTCCAATGCGACGGAGGCGTTTTATTTGGTGGAAAAGCGCAAGGATGAAGCCGCCGGAAAAGTTGCAATTTTGGTGGATGATATCGTAACCAGCGGTGCCAGTATGACGGCAGGCATTCGTCTTTTGCGCCGCGCAGGAGCCAGCGATTTTTTGGCGGTTGCCGTGGCAAGCGACGAATGCAACAAAAATCCGAAAATCAAAGCGCCGGAAACGAGAAGCGAGTACGATCGAATATACGAGCGATTGATTCACATGAGAAAATAACAGGGAGGAACAAACCTGATGAATTATCTGATTCAAAACAGAGAGCCGATATCGGTTTTTCACTATTTCGAGGAAATCTGCGCGATTCCGCACGGATCGTACCACGAAGAAAAGCTTGCCGATTATCTTGTGCGTTTTGCCGCCGATCGGGGACTTTTCTGCACCCGTGACAAAATGAATAACGTGTTTATAAAACTTCCGGCGTCGTCCGACCGTGCCGGAGAAGCGCCGATCTTGTTTCAGGGGCATATCGATATGGTATGTGAAAAGGACGGCGATGTGGAACATGATTTTTTAACCGATCCGCTCTCACTTTATTTGGAAAAAGATCTGCTCCGTGCGCGCGGAACCACGCTGGGCGGCGACGATGGAATTGCCGTTGCCATGATGCTCGCCCTGTTGGATGGCGCAATTCCGTCTCATCCGGCTTTTGAATGTTTGTTTACCACTGCCGAGGAAGTCGGCTTGGACGGCGCAAAAGCGTTCGATTATTCACAAATTGCGGCAACGAGAATGCTTAATTTGGATAGCGAGGATCTTGGAATTGTAACGGCAGGGTGCGCCGGCGGCGTTCGTACCGATCTTTCGCTCTCCTATTCTACCGTTCCCTGCAAAGGTAGCGGCTTGAATGTCCGCATTTGCGGACTTGCGGGGGGGCATTCCGGCGCCGATATTACGCGCGGACGTGCTAACGCCAACCGGCTGATGGGGCGGTTACTGACCGGGCTTGCCAAAAAGCAGGAGATTCACTTGATTTCCATAGAGGGCGGCTCCAAAGACAATGCTATTCCGCGCGAATGCGGTGCGAAAATCGCAGTTACTAATTTGAAAAAAGCCATCGCGTTCTTGCAAAAAGCCGGGAAGGAAATCTTCCGGGAACTTTCCGCAGAAGATTCCGGATTCCGCCTGTTGATCGATCCCATCCAATCTCCCAAAGAAACGCTTTCAAGGAGCGATACCGACCGCGCGCTTGCCGTTCTGACCTGCTCGCAGATCGGCGTAATGGAAATGAGCAAACAGATTCCCGGACTTGTTGAATCCTCGCGCAACCTCGGCGTTGTTCGCAGCACGAGCAAAAAATTGACCTTCATCTTTTCCGGGCGTTCCTCGGTGGAAGCACAGCTGGACGCCATGCAAAACGAATTGGACCTATTTGCCCAAATGACGGGGTGCACCGCGCGCCACCACAGCCGTTATCCCGGTTGGGATTATGCGCCAGAGTCGGCAATCCGCACCGCGTATTGCAAAGCATACGAAAAGGTAACGGGAAGGAAAGCCGTGGTCAACGTTATCCATGCCGGATTGGAGTGCGGAATCATTCGTTCCCATCTTCCCGAATTAGATATGATCTCCATCGGACCCGATCTGCGCGATATCCATTCCCCCAACGAGGCGCTGGTGCTCCCTTCGGTAACCACTTTTTGGAAGGTTTTGGAAGAATTGATTCAAAACCTATAGAATGAAATTGTCATAAGATAGAATGAAATTGTCATAAGGTGGAATAAAATTGTCATAAGGTAGAATAAAAATGCCATAAGGCATAAAAAACTCCGCAAATCCTTCCGATCGGATTTGCGGAGCTTTTTTCAATTTCTTCAAAGGATGGGATCAATGATTTTGCAAATTTCGGTATGTACTTCTTCAATGGTACCGGATGCGTCGACAATTCGAATCGTGCGCGGATCAAACGTTTGCAAAACCGAGTGGAATTTTGCCCGAATGAGTGCTAAACGCTCGGGCGTTTCATAAATTTCGTGCGCCTCGTGCCGACTGTTGATGCGCGCCATACTTTCTTCAGGGGAAAGATCAAGAAAAATGCAAAGGTTGGGGTGGCGGATCTCGGGGCAGTTCAAATTCATACCGCGTACCCAGTCTGCATCGGTCTCCGAACCTTGATAAGCAAGCGTGGAGTAAAAGTATCGGTCGCAAATGATATCGTTTCCGTTTTCCAAAAGCGCATGTATCCCGGTTTCCGGCTGCATATTGTGGGAAATACGATCCAGGGTAAAGAGTGCGGCAAGTTCACAAGGCGTTTTCGGATCCTCCCCCGAAAGCGCGCGCCGCAGTTGCTTGCCAAATGGGAGTTCGGTCGGTTCGGCAGTGCAAACGACCTTGCGACCCTTTTTGACGAGATAATCTTGCAAAAGACGGATTTGCGTTGTCTTACCGGCTCCGTCAATTCCTTCAAAAACAATCAATTTTCCGGTTGTTTCGTTTTTCATTTCATTCATCGTCCTTTTGTTGCAGGGCGGCAAGCTGTTTTTCCAGTTCTTCAATGCGATGCTTCAGGTGTGTCATTTCCAGTTTTGTCGGGTCGGGCAGGTGGCACTGATCCATCTGATCGTAAACGCGAACGCCGCCGCGGCGAACCACTTTTGCCGGAATCCCTACCGCCGTGCAATCCTCGGGAACTTCGTGAATCACAACGGCGTTGGAAGCAATTTTGCTGTTGGAACCGATTTTCACAGGACCCAACACTTTTGCCCCTGCACCAATCATCACGTTGTCGCCGATGGTCGGGTGACGCTTCCCAATATCTTTTCCGGTGCCGCCCAAAGTCACACCTTGGTAAATGGTGCAATTATCGCCGATTTCGGTCGTTTCGCCGATCACAACACCCATACCGTGGTCAATAAAAAGTCCTTTGCCGATCTGCGCACCGGGGTGAATTTCAATGCCGGTCAAAAAACGGGAGAGCTGACTGATTGCGCGTGCCGGGAAATAGCGTTCTTTTTCATAAAAACGGTGCGCGATTCGATGCGCAAAAATAGCATGAACGCCGGAGTAAAGCAAAAGAATTTCCGCATTGCTCCGTGCGGCAGGGTCGCGGCTTTTCACGGTTTGAACCGAATCCAAAAGCTCCTCGCGCAACTCGGCAAGAAGTGAAAAAAACGAATCTGGAGTTTTGTTTTGCTGATCCATATCGGTGCCTCCCCATGTGTTTGGGATATAAACTCTACTAATCATTATACAGGGAAATTACGGATTTGTAAATAGTTTTTTCGTTTTTTGAAGGAAGGAATTGAAGAGAAATAAAAAAATTTATCTTTTTTTAAAAAAGTCTTGCAATTTGAAAAGAGATATGCTATAATAATTTCATCTGTCGTGCAGAGCCGAAAATCGGCTTTGTGACCTGATGTCAAAGAACATCAAATTTAAGAAACGAGGGTAAAAAAATGAAAGAAGGAATCCATCCGAATTACGAAAAGTGCACGATTCGGTGCGCTTGCGGCGAGGTCGTTGAGACCATGTCCACCAAGGGCGGCGATTTGAGAGTTGATATCTGCTCCAAATGTCATCCGTTCTTTACCGGAAAGCAGAAATTTGTTGACGCGGGCGGTCGCGTTGATAAATTCAAGAAGAGAATGGCAAATTTCCAAAAGTAATTTTCGGGGACAAAGTAAGCAAGCGCGTGCAGTTACTGCCGCGCTTGCTTTTTCCGTCCTGTCGAAGCGGAAAGGGGGATTTTTATGGCAGAACCCAATCAATTATTTTATCAAGACGGGGAAGAACCCCCCCGTGCGGTTTTGGTAGGGCTTTGCATTGACGAAGAACCGGAAGAGACCGAAAAAAGCCTTGCCGAGTTGGAGTCTCTTTTGGAAACTGCAGGCGGCGAATGCGTCGTCAAAGTCGTGCAAACCAAGGCGCATCCCGATCCGCGCACCTGCATCGGTTCAGGCAAGGTCGCCGAAGTTGCTTATTGGTGCCGGGAATACGAAGCCGGATTGGTTATTTTTGATTTGGAACTTTCCCCGGCGCAAATCCGCAATTTAGAGGACGCGATCGGCGACGACGTTCGTGTAATCGATCGTTCCATGCTGATTTTGGATATTTTTGCGCTCCACGCGGTGACCGGAGAGGGGAAATTGCAGGTCGAGCTGGCACAGCTCAAGTATACTGCGCCGCGATTGATCGGAAAGGGAACCGAACTTTCCAGGCTGGGCGGCGGAATCGGAACACGCGGTCCGGGTGAGAGCAAACTGGAAATCGACCGCCGGCATTTGAAGCGCCGCGTTGCGGCACTGGAGGCGGAATTGGAATCGCTTGACCGCACGCGTCGAACCATGCGCGCCGCACGCGACCGCAGTCAAACGCCAAAGGTTGCTATCGTCGGTTATACCAACGCCGGAAAATCCACGCTGTTCAATTATTTGACGGATGCAGGTATTCTTGCCGAGAATAAACTGTTTGCAACATTGGATCCCACCACACGCAAATTGACATTGCCTGATGGGAGTACGGTACTTTTAACCGATACCGTCGGCTTTATCCGCAAACTGCCGCACCACCTGATCCGCGCGTTTCGCTCCACCTTGGACGAGGTGGTATATGCCGACGTGCTGATTCTGTTGGTCGATGCGTCCGACCCCGAACATCAGGCGCAGCTCGAAACCACGCAAAATCTTTTGGAAGAACTCGGCGCCGCCGAAAAGCCGACGCTATGCGTTTACAATAAATGCGATCTTGGTGCAAACCGATCCTTTCGTGCCATCGGAACGGTGGCGCCAAACCGCCGAACGGTCTCTATCTCGGCGCAAACGGGGCAGGGAGTCGACCTTTTGCTTGCCGAACTGCAGAATCTGTTGCAGGACGGCAAACGCCGCGTCACCTTCCATATTCCCAATGCCGAGGCAGGTGCGCTCAATCGCCTGTATCAGAATGCCGTCGTGGAAAAAATTGACTACGGCGCGGACGCAATCGAAGTCGTAGCAACAGTGGATGCAAAAACCTACGGAATGTTGCGAGCCTACGATCCGAATTGGAAGGAGCCGACCGATGAATGAGCAAACGGAGCGCCGCGTAACGTTGGAAAAAGAGGGAATTGCCGAGCTGGAAGAAAAAAAGTCGATTTTTATCGGAAGAGCCAAACCGGTTGCCAATGAGGAAGAGGCGCAGAGTTATATCAAAGAGATCCGCGCAAAGTTTCCGGATGCGCGTCATCATGTTTGGGCATACCGCCTGCAGGGCGACGTTGTTATGCGCTGTTCGGATGACGGGGAACCGCAGGGCACGGGAGGCGTTCCAACGCTTGACGTACTGAAAAAATCGGGCGTGAGTAACGCTGTCGTCGTGGTCACACGCTATTTCGGGGGGATTTTGCTTGGTGCCGGGGGACTTGTCCGGTGCTATTCCAAAGCGGCAATGCTCGCCGTGCGCGAGGCCGGCGTTGTGACCATGGAAAAATGCCGCTGTTGGAGGTTGACCTGTTCCTATTCCGAACATCCGCGCATTCTTGCCGAATTGCCCAAATTCGGCGCCGAGATCGGCGAGACGACCTTTGCCGAACGGGTGGCGCTTTTCTTCACCGTCCGCGCGAACGCCGAGCAAAACCTGCTGATCCGTCTGCGCGAAATGAGCGGCGGAACGGTAGAGCCCGAGCAAATCGGCGAAATTTTTCTGCCGGTCAGGGAAGAAAACTGAAATATGATAAAAAAGTATAAAAAATAATATAAGAAATACGCGAAAAAAAGAGTGTTTTGCATTTTTTTCGCGTATCTTATTTTTGATTATAACAAAAGGAGCGAAAGATGTCGACAACAACCAGAGATTTTTTCTTGGAACTTGAAAAAGATACCCTTTCTCCTTATGCGTTTTTAACGTCGCAAACAAGGGGCAGAGACTACCCGTATGTTCCCTGCGAGGTACGCACCGAATTTCAGCGAGACCGCGACCGCATCATTCACAGCCAGTCTTTCCGACGGCTGATGAACAAAACGCAGGTTTTTTTGGCGCCGGTGGGCGACCATTACCGCACGCGGCTGACGCATACGCTGGAGGTTACACAAATTGCGCGTATTATCGCTCGCGGTTTGCGATTGAACGAAGATTTGACCGAGGCGGCGGCACTGGGACATGACTTGGGACACACACCGTTCGGACACGCCGGAGAAATGGAAATGCAACGGCTGTATTCCAAGGACTTTACCCATTATCGTCAAAGTCTGCGCGTGGTGGAAAAGCTGGAGAACAACGGCAAAGGGCTTAATCTGACGTGGGAGGTCCGCGACGGAATCGTCAATCATACCGGAAATCACATGGCGTCCACATTGGAGGGCGTCATCGTCAAGTATGCCGACCGCATTGCCTACATCAACCATGATATCGACGACGCCTGCCGCGCCGGCATTTTAAAGCCGACCGATATTCCTGAGGATTTGCGTAAAATTTTGGGCGAAACGCATGGTCAGCGAATCAACAACATGGTCAATTCGGTCATCAAGGCAAGTACCGATCGTTCCGAAATCAAAATGGAACCCGAGATCGGCGAGGCAACCAACCGCCTGCGCGCGTTCCTGTTTGAGTCGGTCTATACCAATCCGATCGCAAAATCCGAGGAGGGAAAGGCAAGGGGCGTGATTGCCGCACTGTACGAATACTATTGTGACCATCCCGACCAACTGCCCGAATTCTATCAGACCATTGCCGAGGAGGAAGGTGTCGGCAGGAGCGTTTGCGATTTCATCTCCTGCATGACCGACCGTTTCGCCATTGAAACGTATAAAGAGCTGTTTATTCCCAAATTTTGGCGCGATAAGGTATAAAAAAACGAAAAACAGAGAAGATACAGGAAAGGAGGGGAAAAGAGCTTGCGATTGCCGGAAAACTTTGTGCAGGAGGTGCTTGACCGCACCAACATTGAAGAACTTGTCGGGCGTTATGTCAATCTGAAACGTACCGGTTCCAATCTTGTGGGACTTTGTCCCTTTCATAGCGAAAAGACCCCGTCCTTTACCGTTTCTCCCGATAAACGAATGTTTTTCTGTTTTGGCTGTCATGCCGGGGGAAGCGCCATCACCTTTGTTCAAAAGGCGGAGAATATGGAATTTGTGGACGCCGTTGCATTTCTTGCAGAACGTGCCGGACTTCCCATGCCGCGCGAGAGCGAGGAGAGAGCAACCGGCGAGAGCGTCAGCCGCAAACGAGTGCTGGAAGCCAATCTGGAGGCGGCAAAATTTTTCCGCGCTTGCCTGTTCGATCCTGCTATCGGCGCGCCGGGAATGGAATATTTTAAACAAAAACGCGGATTGTCGGATGCAACCATTAAGCATTTCGGGCTGGGGTATGCGCCCGATACCTTTGGTAGCCTGACCGAGTATTTGCACGGGAAAGGATTTACCGACAAGGAATTGCAGGTCGCTTTCCTTTGCGGCAAGAGCAGCAAGACCGGGCGTTCCTACGACTATTTTCGCGGCAGAGTCATGTTTCCTATTTTGGATACGTCGGGCAACGTCGTCGCTTTCGGCGGCAGAGTTCTGGACGACAGCAAACCCAAATATTTGAACACGTCGGATACCCCGGCATTTAAAAAAAGCAACCATTTGTTTGCGCTCAACTTCGCGCGGCATAGCGGAGCCGAGCGCATGATCCTTTGCGAAGGGTATATGGATGTCATCGCCATGCACGCAGCAGGCTTTGAAAACGCGGTCGCAACGCTTGGAACCGCCATTACACCAAATCACGCGCGCATTTTCTCAAAATATACCAAGCAGGTTATCATCTCCTATGATGCCGACGAAGCCGGACAAGCCGCCGCAAAAAAAGCAATGCAGATTTTGAGCGAGGTCGGTGTCGAGGTGCGCGTCCTCCGGGTGGAAGGAGCCAAAGACCCCGACGAATACATCCGCAAATACGGCGCCGAGCGGTTTTCGCGCCTGTTGGACGGTAGCCGGACGGGATTTGAATATCAGCTGGATACCATTCTTGCGCGGCACGATCTTTCGATCGGGCAGGAAAAAATCAAAGCCTCTTCCGAGCTTTGCGCCGCCATTGCTGAGTATTCTTCGGCTGTGGAACGCGAGGTCTATTTGGATGCGGCGTCCAAACGGTTGGAATTGCCAATTGAAGCGTTGCGCAACAGCGTCGAAAAAATCCGGCGCAAAAAATATGAAGATTATAAAGCGCGCGAAAGCCGCGAGGTGCGCGCGTCTATCAAAAATTTCGGTGATCGGATCAACCCCGATTCGGCAAAAGACCCGAAAGCCGCGGCAACTGAGGAAGCCGTTATCGGTCTGCTTCTCATGTTCGAGGAATACCGAAGGGAAGTCGTCTCGGGAAGAATCCAATTGGAAGCGACAGATTTTGTTACCGACTTTTACCGTCGCGTATTCGAATCCATTCTGAAATTGCAAAACAGCGAATCGGGATTTCAGTTCGCACTTTTGGGCGAGGATTTTTCACCCGATGAAATGGGCAGGATTCAAAAAGCCGAAATGACGCGAAGGGAGCTTACCCAAAACGGACCCGATGTGTTTCGGAATACCGTGAAAAATTTGCGTGCCATTTCCGAACAGTCGCGCAGTAAAAATACCGATCTGCAAACAAAATTGGAAAATATCAGAAAGTTAAAATTACATAAAAGGAAGGATCCGAACGAATGAGCAAGAAACAAGCACAAAAAACAGCGTTGGCGGAAGAGGAATTGATCGAGGGAAAAGCGGCTCCCACTGAGGAAACCGAACCCGTAAAGGAGAAAATTGACGTCGATCAACTCATTGAAAAAGGGAAAAAAGGAAAACTTTCCGCAAGCGATTTGGACGATGTCATGGAGGAAATGGACTTTGACGTAGACAGCATCGACCAGCTTTATGAAAAGTTGGAGGATAGCGGCGTCGCGTTTGAGGACGAAGATTTCTCCAAAGACGAAATGAACGAGATTGAGAATGAGGTTGCCTCGTTCGGCTCCGGCGAAGGAATTGATAACTTTTTGGAGCAGGAGGGAATCGGTACCGATGACCCTGTCCGTCTTTATCTGAAAGAGATCGGCAAAGTTCCGCTGGTCACCGGCGAGCAGGAAAAAGAACTTGCCGAAAAGATGATGGCAGGCGACGAGGAAGCAAAAACCAAATTGGTGGAAGCAAACCTGCGGTTGGTTGTCAGTATTGCAAAGCGCTATGTCGGACGCGGAATGTATTTTTTGGATTTGATTCAGGAAGGCAACCTGGGATTGATGAAAGCCGTCGAAAAATTTGATTATACCAAAGGCTTCAAATTCTCCACCTATGCCACCTGGTGGATTCGGCAGGCGATCACAAGAGCCATTGCCGACCAGGCAAGAACCATTCGCATTCCGGTGCACATGGTAGAAACCATTCATAAAGTTTCGCGTTATTCCCGGCAGATGATGCAGGAAATGGGACGCGAACCCACCCCCGAAGAGATTGCCGAAAAGCTCGGGATGTCGGCGGATAAAGTGCGCGAGATTATTAAGGTCGGTCAGGATCCCGTTTCGCTGGAAACCCCGATCGGCGAGGAAGAGGATAGCCACCTCGGCGATTTCATTCCGGACGACGATACCCCGTCCCCTGCCGAAGCGACTTCAGCGAACATTTTGCGCGAAGAACTGGAGCGCCAGTTGCATACGCTCACACCGCGCGAGCGGCATGTCATCAAGCTCCGTTTCGGGCTTTATGACGGCAGAACGCGCACGCTGGAGGAAGTCGGTAAGGAGTTTGACATCACTCGTGAGCGCATTCGTCAAATTGAGGCAAAAGCGCTGCGCAAATTGCGCCATCCAAGCCGCGCGCGTCATCTCAAAGGATTCATGGAATAAGAACCGTCGCGTTCTACAAATTCGCGCCCGAAAAATTGTGAAAAAGGACCGAAAAAATCGGCGTACTGATTGAAGCAAATCAAATGATTTTGTGCAACAAGCCGATGGGATCAAAACAAAATCTATAAAAAGGTATTTTCAAATGCTTTTCTTCACGCGTGCGCGCGAAAAAAGAGCTTGACAGAATGTGATAAAAGTTGTAAAATAGAAAAATAGAATAACTGGTATGCGAAAGTTTTACTGATATGCGGTTGTTTTGCGTGTATAATAAAACATTTTGCATAAAACCCCCACCCCGAAACGGAGGAATCTGTATGAAAAGAAGAATGTTGTGCCTCGCGCTCTGTTTGGTGCTGTTGCTTCCGGCTGTTCTTGCCGGTTGTAAAAAGGAATCCAGCATCGAGGATAAATTTCAGCAAACGGCAACCACCCTTACCATGTGGGTGGTAACCGAGGATGAGAACAGTGTCAGCGAGGAAGCGAAAAAGATTGTCAGCGCCAAACTGGACGAGATCACCAAGGATCGTTTCAAAGTCCATTTGGTCGTCAACTATATTCCCGAAAGCGTTTACCGCGAAACGATAGATAACGAGATTCGCGGATTTTACGAAACACGTTCCCATATCACGCCTAAGGGCGAAGAGGAAGAGAACAAGCCTGCCGAAACCGAGGTCAACGAATGGGGCATCACCGTCATTAAATATCCGGCGCTTCTTGACCATCAGGTTGATATCGTTTATTTGCAGGGAGAGGAAATGTTCAAAACCTATGCGAAAAACGGTTGGCTTTCTTCTTTGAACGTTGAATTGAACGGTAATTCCAAGGCAATCCGTTCCAATATCAACGGGCATCTGTTGAGCGCCGCTTCCTACGAAGGTGAAATTTACGCAATTCCAAACAACCATGCGCTCGGCGAATATACCGTCATGCTTCTGAATAAAGAACTTATGGCGCAAACCGATACCGACGGCGTACTCTCCCAAATTGACGGGCTGTTCAACAAATATGTCTACAACTATTTGGAAGAAGTCAAATCAAAGGGCGACGAGAACATTCTGCCCATCAACGCAAGTTATTCCGAATGTTTGGATCTGCTTGCATACTTTTGGAATATCAATCCCGATACGCTGGAAAACGAGGGGGGACTTTCGGTTATCGGTTATCGCTATGAAGATTTGAGCGAGATTTCTCGCAGTGTTCCGCTGGAGTTCAACAGCCTGTTTACCGATCCCGAGTTTACAAAGGCATTCCTGAAACTCAAGGAGTATCAGTTTGAGGGCGGTTATTTCGGCGAGACCGAGGGTGAAAAAATAGCCGCGCTTTCCATCGCCACCATGGGATATGAGGAATTGACAGCCTATCGTGCCGCCGATTCGGAGTATTATCCTGTTGTTCTCAAAAATCCGACTCTTACGGAAGAAGACGTTTACGGCAGTATGTTTGGCGTTTGCTCGCAAACCGATAGCTTAGAGCATTGCATGAAGGTGCTTACCCTTCTCAATACCAATGCCGAGTTTCGCAACATTCTGCAGTACGGCGTTGAAAACAAGACCTATCAGCTCGTTCCGGATCCCAACGATAACCAAAAACGAATTGTTTCTTATTCCGAGGAATATCCGTATCACATGAATATTTTCAAAACCGGAAACGCATTTCTCACCTATCCGGAACCCGGAATGGATGAGAACGTGTGGGAAATCGGTAAGGCGCAGAACCGTGACGTTACCGGAGCCGATCCAACCATGGATCTGAATTTCCGCTCAATTGCAATCTCCGGAATGGAAGAGAATACAATCGAAAACACCGCAACCTATCAAGTCCGCTTGAACCAAGAAATCGCGCTGTCTACCATTTCCTCCAATCCCGTTCTTTGGCAATGGTACAGCGAAAACTGCGCGGCGGCGGAAGCCGGCTCTTTGCAGGTATTGCAATCGCAAAAGGAAATTGCAAACGGTAAAACCAAATATACCTATTTGGTCTATGCCCCCGGTTTGGAGTACTTTACCGATGTCTCAATCGGTTATCAAGGCAGTGCAGCCGCGCCGGAGCTGGAGCTGAACTTTGATGATACCGGAGCGACGATCGATTCTGAATTCGATCGTACCTATGCGCTTTGGCTGGTCACAGTGGAAGCTGAAGCAAGCGTGGAAAGCGTCAAATTCAACCTTTTCCGCAACGGCGAGGCCGCCGAGGCAAATATCGTCGTGCCGGAAACCGATCCCGATTTCACCTATTGCGGAACATTGAATTCCGAGCTGATCCGGTATCTCTATGAACTCAATGGAAAATTGGTTGTAAAAATCGAAGAATGCACCACAATGGAAGAGCTTAAGGCGCTTCTTGTTGAGATCAAACGTCTCTTAACACCGCAAACCGAAAATGAATGGTATCTCCGCATCAATCAGCGTGACAATCAGGAAAATCCGATCGGATATGAAGCCGAGGTTGCACAATATACGCTTTTGAGCGACGTTATTGCAACGCTGGATTTGGAAGAGGTCAATTATGCTGTTGTCAGCGCCACTTCCGAAAAATATGTTGCGCGTAAGGATGCCGTTCTCAATCCGAGCAATGACAAGTACGAAGTATCCGATGTCTATACCGATTCCAAATCGGGCGAGGATTACGATCAGTTGGATTCCCCCTATGCGCTCTATACCGCATGGCTGAAGTTCAACGGATATACGAAATAACAAACAAATAAAAAAGCTTTTTTCCGACGGCGGAAAACCGCCGTCGGATTTTCATTATTGAACCCAAAGGAGAAAAACAAAATGTTTGGGGAACAAAAAGTATCCTTTTCCGGCGTTCAGCCGAGCGGCAATCTGACCATCGGCAACTATTTGGGCGCCATTCGCAATTTCAAGGAATACAGCGAGCAGTATAAAACCTTTTATTGCGTGGTAGACGAGCATGCGATTACCGTTCGGCAGGTGCCGGCGGATTTGCGCCGCCGGACCTATGAAACGCTTGCACTTTATCTTGCCTGCGGTCTGGATCCGCAAAAAAATACGCTGTATGTGCAGTCCATGGTGCATGAACATGCCGAGCTTGGATGGATTCTGAATTGCTTTACCATGTTCGGCGAGCTTTCCAGAATGACGCAATTTAAGGATAAAAGCGCACGTCATGCGGATAATATCAATGCCGGATTGTTCACCTATCCTGTGCTGATGGCGGCGGATATTCTACTGTATCAAACCGACGTTGTCCCGGTGGGGATCGATCAGGTTCAGCACGTCGAACTTTGCCGCGATATTGCAAACCGTTTCAATCAAATTTATCCCGATACGTTCACGATCCCAACCGCCATGCTTGCGAAAAACGGCAAAAAAATCATGTCGCTTGCGGATCCCGAAAAGAAAATGAGTAAATCGGACGAAAACCAGAACGCCGTCGTATATATTTTGGATGATCGGGATACAATTATCCGTAAGTTCAAACGCGCGGTCACCGATTCGGGCAGTGAAATTCGTTTTGATCCGCAAAAGCCGGGCGTTAGTAACTTGATCACAATTTATTCCTGCTTTACCGGAAAAAGCATTGAGGAGATTGAGCGCGAGTTTGAAGGAAAGGGCTACGGCGATTTCAAACTTGCCGTGGGAGAGGTCACGGCAGACGCACTTGCCGATGTGCAAAGCCGCTATCGTGAATTTTTGAGCGACAAAGCACAGCTTGAAGCGCAAATGAAACGGGGAGCCGAGGAAGCCTCCTATTATGCGCGCCGCACACTTTCCAAAGTGCAAAAGAAGCTTGGATTCGTACAA
The DNA here is from genome assembly GCA_015063325.1 of Oscillospiraceae bacterium. Lineage (GTDB taxonomy): Bacteria > Bacillota > Clostridia > Oscillospirales > CAG-272 > UMGS1865. The sequence continues at coordinate 117,194 of SVUK01000006.1, forward strand.
ATCCATTGAAATTGGCTTGCATTTATACAAAACCATTGAAAATGAATCAGAAAAGCTACATCTTCGTTTTTCCCAATGGGAAGGACGGAATTGTAGCTTTTTTCTTTGGAGGTGGAGGGGGTGCAAATTCTTTTGTGGGTAATTGCTGCATGGGCGGCAACGGTTGCGCTTTTACCGATTGTCATCCGGTTTGCGTGGCGGATCGGCGCGCTGGATGTCCCGGGTGAAGCGCGCAGAATTCATCAAACAAGCGTACCGCGCGTCGGTGGGTTAGCTTTTTTTATTGTTTTCGTCGCCGTATCTTTCTTGTGCGGCGCTGTCAGCGGTTGGCTTCGCTTTGCAATCGCCGGCGCGGCAATTGTCTTCACCATTGGGTTTGCCGATGATCTTGTCGGACTTCCTGCGTGGCTCAAATTCTTTTTTCAGGCAGTTGCAGCGGCGTTCAGCGTGGGCGGAATGCAAAGCGGAACATGGATCGGCGCGTTTGCGGCTTTTTTTTGGATTCTGCTTTTAACAAATGCCCATAATTTGATTGACGGCATGGACGGATTGTTCGCAGGAACCGCGATTGCAGAGAGTTTGGCACTTGCTATTTCCTATGTATTCCTCGGGCTTTCTCCTTTTCTTCCTCTTTTGTTGGCGGCAACTTGCGCCGGATTTTACCATTACAATCGTTCCCCGGCGCGTATTTTCGCCGGCGATTGCGGATCCGGCAGCGTCGGATTCCTCTTGGGAACGCTTTCGATACCGCTTTTTACGGGGCAGAGTTGGGGATTCAGTTTCCTTGCGCCGATTTTTATCATGGCATATCCGATTGCCGATGTTGCAACCACAATTCTGCGCCGCAGTATTCGTCGCCATCCGCTCTTCCTTGCTGATCGCGGACATTTACACCACTTGCTGTTTGATCTTGGATTATCAAGTCGGGTTGCCGGCAGAATTTTAATTGGCGTCAGCGCGTCGTTTTCTATGCTCGGAGTGCTTTTCTTGCGCTTGGAATTCGCACCGTATGCGGCGGTTGTATGCCTGCTGTGTATTGCGGTTTTGCTTTTTGCGCGCCATGCGGTTATGGCTTGGTCGTGGCGCGGAAAAGTTGGAAAAAGAGTTGATTTTTATAGAAAAATATGATAAAATAGTAATGTAATAATATAACAGTAGCAATATATCGGTAGCAATATATCGGTAGCAATATATCGGTAGTAACGTATCGGTAATAATATAACAGAAAAAGGAGATGGGAAAATGCGCGCGTTAAGAAGAATCCTGCTCCTTTTTTGCGTTTTGGCAATTCTGCTTTCTTCGTTTACTTCCTGCACCGGAATTTTCCTGCTTTCCACCGCGCTTTTACAAAAAACAGAACAAATACCGGAGCAAAAAACGGAAATTCCGGCAAACGAAAAACTTGCCTATACGCTTAACGATTCCGATCGAAAGAGTTTTTTTACTTGTTTGGACGAGCTGGAAAATCTGCTTTTGGAGAAGCGTTCGTCGGATGAAAAAAAGATTTCGGAGGCAAACGAGCGGCTGGAAGATTCTTACTACCATATTGCAACCCAAACCGAACTTGCCTACATCTACCACTGTCTGAATCAGGCGGATGCAGGGAAGAGCCAAGCGTATCTATATGCGCGTACCATGAGATCCGACGTTTATGACGCATATCAAACGTTTTGCAAAAAGCTGGACGCTTCGGATGCTCCCGGTAAAAGCGTTTTCTTTGCCGATTGGAGCGAGGAAGATTTTGAGGAAATGCGCGGATATTCCGAGGAACATACTGCGCTGACGAACGCAAACGACCGGATCGAGGTCGAATATCGCGCTCTTTCTCAAGCCGAACGCACCGAAAAAGCGCCGGAGTTGTATCTGCAAATCATTCGGAACAACAATCGGCTTGCCGAACTTTACGGATATGAAAATTATGCCGATTACGCATATGAAAAAATTTACGGACGAGATTATACACCCGATGATGCGTGCCAAATTCATTATTACGTTAAGACGATCCTGTTGCCCGCCTGCCAATCGGCGCTTGCAAAGTTTCAAGCAAAGGATTCCGAGCTGAATACCGAGGAACGGTGGGTCGTTCGTGCACTGTTAAAGGGAGAATACGACGGCGCATGGGAGTTGATGAGCGGCTATTTTTCCTCTTTTCCGGCAAAAGAGGAAAGGGATTTGAGAAGTTTATTTGATTCCGAGAACCATTTTATGACAAATTCACAATCTGCAGATGCCGGCGCGTTTACCACTTATCTTTACGAGTACGAACAGCCGGTTTGCTATTTTGGACCGGGATATCACGACGGATATACGGTTATACACGAGCTGGGACATTATTTCAGCGCGCTCTCTTCGAAAGACGAATTTCGGCTGGACGTTGCCGAAACGCAGTCGCAGGCGAACGAATGGCTGTTCACAGCCTATTTGCAAAATGCCAATGTCAGCCGTGCGCTTGCCGAAACAATTCTGTATTACCAGCTTCGGTCTGCGTTGCAAACCATTGTTTTGGCGTCGCTGATCGATGAATTTGAGCAAAGTATCTATCAGAATCCGCCCGAAAGCGCAGAGGAGATCGACCTGCGCATGAAAGCGGTTTGCGAAAGCTATGGGGGCATTGAATGGTTCAAAAAGCAATTTGCCGATCCCATGCTCTATTGGAGGAGCGTGGTGTTGGAAAACCCTTGCTACTATATCAGTTATGCGTTTTCCATGTTGGTATCCATCAGCTTTTATGAATTGGCAGCAAACGATTATGCGGCGGCGCAAAGCGCGTATATCGACCTTGCAGCATTGCAGCTGGAAGAGGGAACAACCTATTGTCAATGGTTGGAAATCCAAACTATGGATACTCCGTTTGAAGAGTCCTATTATCAAACCATTGCTGCACTTGCCGCCTGAAAAGGAGAAAGGAGAAGCCGTGTATCCCGATAAACTTTTTTGGAATTTAGACCTCTATACCATTTTTCTCGGCGTCGGTTTTTTTGCCGCAGTTGTTCTTTTCCGCATTTTAGCCGATCGAGCCAAACTACCTGCAAAGGTGCAGAATCTTTGTCTGGGCGCCGGCGTTGCGTCCATGGTGGGGGGATATCTTTTTGCCGTCCTGTTTCAAGGAATCTATAATGCCGCCGCAACCGGAATTTTTTCGATTTCCGGTGAGACGGGAGCCACCTTTTACGGCGGATTGATCGGCGGTGTGGTAACTTTCCTTGCCGTTTATCTGATCGTGGGAAGATGGACGATTCCGGGAAAGGGAGAAGCCGGAAAACAGCTTTCGCAGGTACTGAATCTCGGAGTTTGCTCGGTGGTCATCGCCCATGCGTTCGGCAGGATCGGTTGTCTGTTTGCCGGATGCTGTCACGGAGCGATTACTTCCGCGTGGTACGGCGTTTGGAATGCACACCTTGGCGCAAAAACGGTGCCAACACAACTGTTTGAGGCGTTGTTTCTGTTTGCACTCTGCACTTTTTTGTGTATCATGGCATTGCACGCAAAGAAATGTCTGAATCTGTCTTTGTATTTGATCTTATATGGAATTTGGCGTTTCGGAATTGAATTTTTCCGAGCCGACGAACGCGGTAAAACGCTGATTCCGTGGTTGACGCCTTCGCAATTCATTGCAGTTGTTTTTGTCGTTTTCGGTATTGTGTTGTTTGTTTGGACCCTTCGGAGAAAACCGAAAAATGAAGATTGGGAATGAACTTGTTTGGCGGATCCTTTTGTGGATCTCGCTTGCGCTTTTCGTCGCGCTTTACATCTTTGATCCTACCAAAGGGATAGGCGACGAACAAAATCGTCAGCTTGTCAGAATGGCGATTCTGCGAATTTCCGCAATTCCTGCAATCGTTTCCTGCATTGCAATTTTGCGGTTGCGACTGTGTGCCAGACCGAGGGGAAAAAATTTTGCCTTTTTTTTGCCTGCAATGCTTGTCGCGCTCAACAACAGCCCGTGGCTACCGCTCGCCGACGGAAGCGCCGTTTGGAAGGGCAATGCCGCAATCGGACTTTTGGCAATACAGGTGGTCGGTGTCGGAATCATGGAAGAGCTTGCGTTCCGCGGCGTTCTCCTGCCCCTTCTTTTGGAGCGCTTTGGAAGGACGAAAAAGGGAATGTGGGTAAGCGTTCTGCTTTCTTCCGCCGTTTTCGGATTGATTCATTTTGCTAACCTGATCGAAATGCCTAACCTTGCCGCCGTACTGATGCAGGTGGGGTATTCCACGCTTTTGGGCGCGCTCTGTGCGGCACTGCTGTTGGGAACGGGAAATATCTGGTATTGTGTCGCGGTGCATACCGTGTACAATTTCGGCGGCGGACTGAACACCTATTTCGTCGAGGGAACGGTTTGGGATCTGCCTACCGTTCTCTGTACGGTATTTATGGCGGTTGCCGTGTTCTGCTGGTATTTGTATCTGATGTTGAAGCAAAAACCGGAGGATCTGCCGGTTTTTCGGAAGAAAAAAGAAGAAAAGGATGGTGGCGAAAATGCCTGATTCGGTTTTGGAAACCATCGAAAAACTGCGCGCAAAACTGCTCTATCACGCAAAAAAATATTATGTGGACGACGCTCCTGAAATCTCGGACTACGACTATGACATGATGTACGCCGAGCTCTTGCGCATGGAGGCAGAACATCCCGAATATGACGACCCAACCTCCCCCACCCATCGCGTGGGCGGCAAACCGCTTGACAAATTCGGAAAAGTTACGCATACGGTTCAGATGAACTCACTTTCGGACGTTTTTTCTTTTGAAGAGCTGAACGAATTTTTAAATCGCGTTTCCGAAACAATTCCGAATCCCGTCTATTCGGTTGAGCCGAAAATCGACGGACTTTCGGTGTCATTGCATTATGAAAACGGCGTTTTTACGCTGGGGGCAACGCGTGGAGACGGTTTCGTCGGTGAAGACGTTACGCAGAATCTTAAAACCGTCTTTTCCATTCCCATGCGACTGTCTGAACCGCTGACGCTGACGGTTCGCGGCGAGGTCTATATGCCGCGCGCAAACTTTGAAAAACTCAATGCGGCAAGAGAGGCGGTAGGGCAAAGCTTATTTGCCAATCCGCGAAACGCCGCCGCAGGTTCTCTGCGGCAGTTGGATCCGAAAATAACGGCAGAACGCCGGTTGGATATCTTTGTATTCAATTTTCAGGAGGGGAGCTTGTGGCAGGACGGACATGCACCTATCTCGCATACCGAAACGCTTGCCCGACTGCGAGAACTCGGTTTCCACACATTGGAAGAGACCGCTGTTGCAAGTTGTTCCGAAGAGATTGTTTCTCAAATTCAAAAGCTTGGGGAACTGCGGTCTAACTTGCGATATGACATCGACGGTGTCGTGATCAAAATCGATGATCTTGCCGACCGTAAATTGCTCGGCGAGGGAACGAACACGCCGCGCTGGGCGGTCGCCTATAAATTTCCGCCCGAGCAAAAGCAAACCAAACTGCTGGATATTGCAATCGCCGTCGGGCGTACCGGTGTGCTGACGCCAACTGCCGTGCTGGAACCTGTCACGCTTGCCGGGACCACCGTTTCGCGCGCTACGCTTCATAACGCGGAGTTTATTTGGGAGAAGGATATTCGCGTGGGCGATATTGTCACCGTGCAAAAAGCGGGGGACATCATTCCCGAGGTTGTCCGCTCCCACCCTGATTTGCGTGTCGGCGAGGTGCCGAAATACCAAATGCCGAAATTCTGTCCGTCCTGCGGAGAGCCGGTTTTCTATGATGCCGATGAGGGCGCGGCAACGCGCTGTACCAACAGCAAGTGTCCGGCGCAGCTTTCCCGGGGAATTGAGCATTTTGCATCCAAGGATGCCATGAATATCGAGGGAATGGGACCGCAAGTTGTGGATGCATTTCTAAACGCAGGACTCATCTCCGATGCGGCGGATCTTTACCGATTGCAGGCGTGCGAAATCGCCGACCTTGACCGTATGGGCGAAAAATCGGCGGAAAATCTGATTGCCGCTATCGATCGTTCGCGCGGAGCAGGATTGGAACGGTTGATCTACGCTTTGGGAATCCGCAATGTGGGCGAGGTTGCCGCGGCGGAACTGGCGCAGCATTTCGGAACGCTGGAAGCCTGTATGCAGGCGACCAAAGAGGAATTATGCTCGCTTTCCGATTTTGGCGAGATCACTGCCGACTGCGTGGTTAATTTCTTCTCGCATCCGCAAAATATTGATTTGTGTAAACGCCTGATCGCTGCAGGACTGTTGACAACACCGGTCAAATTGCCAACATCGGATATGCTTGCCGGCAAAACTTTCGTGCTGACGGGTACACTGCCCACAATGAGCCGGGACGAGGCGAGCGAAATGATCAAAAACGCCGGCGGCAAGGTTTCAGGGTCCGTATCTTCCAAAACGACTTATGTCGTTGCAGGAGAGGCGGCAGGATCCAAACTGACCAAGGCGCACGCCCTGAATATCCCGGTTATTTCCGAGGAAGATCTTTTGCAAATGTTGCAAAACTGAAACAAAAAAAGAAGGGAGCCGCGGCTCTCTTCTTTTTTTGTTTCGTTTTTATTTCATGTCAGGAAGCGGCTTTAATCCCTGCGGCTGTGCCCCAGTAAATCATTTTGCCGGATTTTTTCACCTGCCAGTCGGAGTTTTGATCTTTGTTTTGCTCATTGGCATATTCTCTCATTTTGTCCCAAGCGTTGTTCGCGTCCTCGCTTGTGGCAAAGTAAACGATCCCGACTGATTCGACCTTTCTGTTTCCGTCCTGATCTTTCACAACCTTCGAACCGGAAACCACAGTGTCTATGTTTTTGCCGGTCAGGAGTTTGAGCGTTGCCGGAATGATGGTCGTATCCTGCACGGCTTCATATCCGTTTTTCTTCAGGGCGTCAACCGCTTTGTCCGGATCACTTTTAGGAGCGCAGGCAACCATTGCAAGCGCAAGCAAAATTGCAGAAAGGACACTGGCAAGAATTTTCACCGTTTTTTTCATGTTTATCTCCTTTTCAAAATGGTATTTCTGATGATTCTATTATAGACCATTTTGAGTGGAAATTCAAGCGGTTCGGAAAAAAAGAGTGATAGATAAAAGCAGCTTTTGGTATAATGCAGGGAAAATCGTGCAGAATAAAGAAAAAAGAGGAAGGCGGAAAACGAACAATGGCTCAAGGAATCATTCGCCTGCAGGCAAAGATTTGCGCATGGGCAACGGCGGTTGGCAAAAAAGAATCGGAAGGACCGCTCGGCAGTTGCTTTGATTTGAAAGACCCGACCGATCAATTCGGGCAAAAGACTTGGGAAGCGGCGGAAAGCGAAATGCAGCGCCGCACGCTTGCGCTGGCAATTCAGCGCAGGGAGCTCAAAGCGGAGGAAATCGACTTTTTGTTTGCCGGCGACCTGCTCAATCAGTGCGTCGCTTCGGCATACGGGCTTTTGGAGTATCCGATTCCGTATTGCGGCATTTACGGCGCCTGTTCCACCTCTGCCGAGGGGTTGTTGCTTGCCGGTATCGCCGTCAGTGGGGGCATGGCAAATTGGGCGAGCGTTGTCACTTCTTCGCATAATTCTGCCGCCGAGCGGCAATACCGAACGCCGCTGGAATACGGCGCACAGCGCAGTCCGACCGCCCAATGGACGGTGACGGGCGCCGGGGCGTTTTTGGTTGGAAAAGAGAGGGAGGAAGGCGTTTCGATTTCGCGTGGAATGGTTGGGATCCCAAGGGATAGCGGCGTCAAGGATACCGCCAATATGGGAGGTGCCATGGCGATTGCGGCGGCAGATACGCTCAAACGCTTTTTTGATGCTTCCGGCGCGTCTCCGGCAGATTATGACCGCATCATATCCGGCGATCTCGGCTATGAGGGCGGCAGCATTCTTTGCGATTTGATGAAGTCGGAGGGAATTGACATTCAAGAGCAGTATTCCGATTGTGGGCAACTCATTTTCGACCGCGAACGTCAGGATGTTCATTCCGGCGGCTCGGGGTGCGGTTGCGCGGCGGTCACTCTCGGGGGATATTTGCTTCCTCGCCTTTGGGACGGCATTGAAAAAAAGATATTATTCTTGCCAACCGGCGCCCTGATGAGTCCGGATAGTATCAAACAGGGAAGAACCATTCCGGCTGTTGCACATCTTGTGGAACTGGAAAGCAGAACCCCAAGGGAAAACGAATAGAAAGGAAGAAGAGATGGATATTTTCATTGCCTGCTTGCGCGCCTTTCTCATCGGCGGCGCATTCTGCGTCATCGCGCAAATTTTGATTGATAAAACAAATTTGACCCCGGCGCGAATTTTGGTCATTTACGTGGTTGCCGGCGTCATCCTCGGCGCTGTCGGCGTTTATCAAACGCTTGTGGAATTTGCCGGAGCCGGCGCTACCGTACCGTTGACGGGATTTGGATTTCTCATTTCCAAAGGGGTCAAGCAAGCCGTCGAGGAGCAGGGAGTACTCGGGGCGTTGACCGGCGCGCTCGCAACAACCTCGGGGGGCATCTCCGCGGCGCTGATCTTCGGATATCTTGCCTGCTTGTGTTTCCGAGGAAAACCAAAAGCATAAAAGCATAAAAGCATAAAAGCATAAAAGCATAAAAGCATAAAAGCATAAAAGCATAAAAGCATAAAAGCATAAAAAGGAAACGGTGTATGCAAATCGGCGCATACACCGTTTTCATTTTCCAAACAAATCTTTCGGATCAATCAGCGAGTGCCCGCAGTTTTCGCAACGGGTCGGAGTTGGATAAAAATGACCGCAAACAGCGCAAAGATAGGATTTTTGAGGATTGGAAACAACATCTCCGGTGGAATCCTCGTCGGCTCTCCATTTCTGACGGGGCGGCGCGGTCATGCGCGAAGGATCGGCAATTGGGAAAGGTAAACCGGAAAAATATCGAATATAGTTTCCCTCGTGGTAGTAAAAATAGAATCCTTGCTTTTGCTCAAATTTAAGCTTGCGGAGCTTTCCGTCCGGCGTTTGGATTCGAAGAACCGTGTTCAGGCGGAATTGGTAGGCGGCGGAAACGTTTGCGCCTGCGGCGGCGGAATAGGAATGCGAAAGGGAAGAGCGAACAATTTCTCCCTCAAAGGAGCGGTCCAAAAAAAGGGAGGGGATCCGAAACAAAAAGAAACCAATCACAACCGCGCCGGCAATCCAAACCCAAAGCCGCCAGCCGACAAGCCGAGGAATGATCGAAAAACGGTGCGTCCGGTTGAAATAGAGCGCGGCAAGAGCAAAAAAAGCAGTCCAAAGGAATAAAAGCAAAAAGCGAAGGGCGCGGCGACGGCGAACATAGCGCAAAAGATCAGCGTTTCGATTCGGCAAACGAACCATATCGCACTCCTCCTTTTCCTTGAATTGCTTTTATTCTATCATAGAACGGAAAGAAAATCAAGAAAAATAAAAAAATTGCAAACCGATTTGTAAATATATGCGAAAAAACAAACCAAGTGAAAAATGCTTGACTTTTTTTTTGAAATATGATAGAATAAGAAAAACAAATTGCAAACAGTACGGAGGACAGAAAAATGTATTTTTTTGACGAACTTGCAAATTTTGATCCCGAGGTTGCCGCCGCGTGTTCCGAGGAACTTGCCCGGCAGAGAAGAAATATCGAGCTGATCGCCTCCGAAAACATCGTTTCCAAGGCCGTTTTGCTGGCGGCAGGAACTGTGCTGACCAATAAATATGCCGAGGGATTCCCCGGGAAACGCTACTACGGCGGCTGCCAGTGCGTGGACGTCGTCGAAAACATCGCCCGTGATCGTGCCAAGGCGCTCTTTGGCGCAGAGCATGCGAACGTACAGCCGCACTGCGGCGCTTCGGCAAACCTTGCCGTTTTCTATGCCTTTCTGCAACCGGGAGATACCGTTATGGGCATGAACCTCGCCCACGGCGGACACCTTTCCCACGGCTCCCCCGTCAACATTTCGGGCAAATACTTCAACGTCGTGCCCTACAGCCTCTCGCCTGAAACCGAAATGCTGGATTACGACGAAATCCGCCGCATCGCACGCGAATGCAAACCCAAACTCATCGTGGCAGGCGCCAGCGCCTATTCGCGCGTCATTGATTTTGCTAAATTCCGCGAGATTGCCGATGAAGTCGGCGCAATTCTCATGGTCGACATGGCGCATATCGCAGGACTTGTCGCCGCAGGTGTTCATCCGAGCCCCGTACCTTATGCCGACGTCGTCACAACCACCACGCATAAAACCCTGCGCGGACCGCGCGGCGGACTTATCCTTTGCAAGGAACAGTATGCCCAGCAGATCGACAAAGCAGTCTTCCCGGGCACACAAGGGGGACCGCTGGAGCATATCATTGCCGCAAAAGCCGTCGCTTTCGGCGAGGCGATGACCGAGGACTTTAAAAATTACCAAAAGCAGATCGTCAAAAACGCAAAGGTACTCTGCGAGGCACTGCAAAAAGAGGGCTTCCGCATCGTTTCGGGCGGCACCGATAACCACCTTATGCTCATCGACCTGCGTCCCTTCGGCGTGACCGGCAAGGAGATGGAGAAGCGGCTTGACGAGGTGCATATCACCGTCAATAAGAACGCCATCCCCAACGATCCCGAAAAGCCGTTCGTCACCAGCGGCATCCGCGTCGGAACCCCGGCGGTCACCACGCGCGGTTTCGGTGAAGCCGAAATGCAAATGATTGCAAAATGGATGAAGGCAGTTGCTACCGATTTTGAAGCTTCGCGCGAGACCATCCTCTCCGAGGTCGATGCCCTCTGCAAACAATACCCGATTTACGAATAATTTGAAAAAATACGAAGCATAAGAAAAATAGCGAAAAAAGCGAGCCGGCAACGGGAACTTCCCATTGCCGGCTCGCTTTCTCAATCTCTTTTATCAATCGAAAAAGCAAAAAAATCGAAAAATTTTTTCAAAAACCCCTTGCAATTTTGAAATCAATGGTTTATAATATAGTCAAGGTGGCGGAAAAAGGTGGAAAAAGGGTGAAAATCCCATGATTTTCCATTCAAAATCCGCAAATGTAAAGAAGGGGGGACGAATCTCATGCTGGGCGGAACGTTTCAACATAACGTCGATGCGAAAAATCGTTTTTTCGTACCTGCCAAAATGCGCGATGATCTCGGAACAACCTTCATTGTTGCAAAATCCTTCCGCGACCCCTGCCTCAAGGTCTATTCGCTTTCCGGCTGGGATGCATATCTGGAGCTGATTCGCCACCAAAACCGCAACCTTTCGGAACGCGCCATGCGCTTTCTCAATGAATCCATGACGCAGGCGGAGCCGGACGCGCAGGGAAGAATCGTTCTTCCGCAGGCGCTCATTGACTACGCCGGCATTGAGAAGAGCGCGCTCATCATCGGGTGCGGCGACTACGCCGAAATTTGGAACGAGGAAACCTACCGCAAGCAATCCGAGTCGGTCGATCTTGCCGCAATGATTGCCGAGCTGGAAGCTCTCGGACTTTAATATTTGAATAATAAGGAAGGGAAAGGGACAGAATATGGAAGAAAAGATCATCTTTTCGCACCGTCCCGTCCTTTTGGAAGAATGTTTACAGGGGCTTGCCGTCAACCCCGACGGAATCTATGTGGACGGCACCGCAGGAGGCGCGGGGCACAGTTTTGAAATTGCCTCCCGACTTTCAGATCATGGGAGATTGATCGCCCTGGATCAGGATGAAACCGCCGTTAAAGTCGCGTCGGAAAGATTATCGGTTTTTGGAGCGCGCGCCTGCGTGGTGCACAGCAACTTCCGGGAGCTGGATAACGTATGCCGTATGCTCGGCGTTGAGAGGATCAACGGGCTTTTGCTCGACCTCGGAGTTTCTTCCTATCAACTGGATACCGCCGAGCGAGGATTTTCCTACCAGGCGGACGCTCCACTGGATATGCGGATGGATGAGAACGGTCCGCTGACAGCCCGGGACGTAGTCAATCAATATTCAGAGGAACGGCTTAGAAACATCCTCTGGCAATACGGAGAGGAGCGGTTTGCTCCTCGCATCGCCTCCGCGATCGTGCGAGCGCGGGAGTCGGCGCCGATTTTGACGACAGGGGAACTCGTCAAAATCATCAAAGGTGCCATTCCTGTCGCCGCACGAGAAGGGGGGCATCATCCGGCAAAACGATCCTTTCAGGCGATTCGCATCGAGGTGAACGCCGAACTGGATGTGATAGAACCTGCCATTCGTGCCGCCGCGGCAAAACTCGTCCCCGGCGGCAGAATTGCCATTATCACTTTCCATTCACTGGAGGATCGTATTGTCAAACAAACTTTTGCAAACCTTGCTTCGGGTTGTACCTGCCCGCCCGGTTTTCCGGTTTGCGTTTGCGGAAAGAAACCGATTTTGAAACTTGTCAACCATAAACCCATCACAGCGTCCCCGGAAGAATTGGAAGCCAATCCCCGTTCACGGAGCGCCAAACTCCGTGTTGCCGAAAAAATCGGGTAACATCGTTCCATTTCTCCGCTTTCGCGGTCATAACTTTTCTGCACCTCCCATAGAATAAAAAAGACGGAATCGCCGCTTTGGGAGGGCAGAAAAATGGGAAAAACAAAATCGAAAAGCGCGCCGGGGGAACCTGTCGCACCGCAAATTGTAAAACGGTCGCTGATATTATTATCGGTAGCCGTTCTCTTATTTGTAGGGCTTGCTTCCCGAATTTTGATTTTGCAAACGGCAGGCTACAGCAAATATGAACAAAAGGTAATCGAGCAGATTACAACCGAGAGTCGTGTGAGTGCCACACGAGGAAGAATTTATGATGCAAACGGCAATCTGCTTGCCGATCATGTCACTTCTTATCGCATTTTTTTAGCGCCCCACCGCATCGCCTACGCGCAAAGCGAGGCAAACCGAAACGGGGAAGGAATTGATTATGGCGAAATCATCGCGTTGCATCTTTCCGAGGTTTTAGAGGTCAGCCGCGACCGGTTGCGCGAGGAGATTTCAAAAACACATTATTTGGATCGAACGATAGCGCGGAATGTGAACGAAGAGACCGCTGATCGGGTGCGTGAACTCATTCGCGATTACAGTTTGCAAAGCATGGTCGGCGTGGAAGCCGTCAATACGAGGTATTATCCCTACGGTTCGCTTGCCGCACAGACAATCGGATTTACGGGAAGCGACGGCGCCGGACTTTACGGATTAGAATACGCCTATAACGAACAGCTTTCCGGTGAAAATGGGCGCTACGTCACAGCAAGAGACGCGCGCGGAAACGCCATGCCGGACGAATACGAGGAATACATAGCTGCAAGACCGGGCAACGATTTGCATACAACATTGGATGTTTTTGTGCAGTCGGCGCTCGACGAACAAGTCCGTACAGCCTATATTGAGGCAGGTGGAAAAAATCGTGCCGCCGGGATCGTGATGAATGTGAAAACGGGAGCGATTTTGGGAATGTCCACCTATCCCGATTTTGATTTGAATGATCCTTGGACGTTGGATGAACAATCCATGCAAATTCTATCCGAGAGCGGACTTTCCCGGGAGAGCGAAGAATATGCCGCCATGCGCCGGGAACTGCTTCTCTCCATGTGGTCGAATAAAACCATAACCGAGTCCTATATTCCCGGATCTACATTTAAAATTATAACAGCCGCCATGGCGCTGGAAAGCGATGTGGTAGGGTTGGAGGAAACCTTTCAGTGCTCCGGCTCAAAAAATGTCCTTGGGTTTAACATTCATTGCCATAAAAGAAAGGGGCATGGAACATTAACCTTCGTGCAGGGAATTCAACAGTCCTGCAACCCCGTGCTGATGACGGTGGGATTGCGGCTGGGCGGCGACCGGTTTTACGATTATTTGGAACAATTTGGCTTTCTCGGAAAGACCGCCGTCGATTTGCCCGGCGAGGGCGGAAGTGTGCTGATTTCAAAAGAGAATTTTACCGATCTTGACCTTGCCATTTATTCTTTCGGGCAAAATTTTAACGTTACGCTCTTGCAGCAAATCACGGCGGTTTCTTCGGTCGCAAACGGGGGGTATTTGGTCACACCGCATTTGGTGGATTCCATTACCGATCCCGATGGAAACGTCGTATGGAAATTTGAGCTGTCCGAAGAACGAAAGACGGTCAGCACCGAAACTTGCCAAACCGTTTCCAAAATCCTGGAGGAGGGCGTTTCGGGGGACGGCGGCGCAAAGAACGCCTATGTTGCCGGCTACCGCATTGCTGCAAAGACCGGAACCTCTCAAAAGAAGAACGAGGGCAGCGTCGGGCAATATGTCTGTTCTACCATTGCCTACGCGCCGGCGGATGATCCGCAGTATGCGGTCATTATTATCGTTGATGAACCAACCGCCGGAATTTTGTACGGCAGTACTGTTGCCGCTCCCTACGTCGGCGCGGTTATGAAAACCATTTTGCCGCATCTCGGCGTGGAAGCTGTCTATTCTGCAGAGGAATTGGAACATCGCGCAATCGAAACGCCGGACTGCCGCAATTTGAAAAAAGAAGATGCAATCAAATTCTGCCGCGAAAACGGTTTGGAAATGATAATTATTGGCGAGGGCGAGTTGGTCACAAGCCAGTCCCCCGTGCCGGGAACGGTTTTGGAAAAGGAAAGCGGAAAAATCATTCTGTATTTTGGGGAAACGATCTCCGCGCAAACCGTAAAGGTTCCGAATGTCGTCGGTAAAACGCCGGCGGAAGCAAATAAATTGTTAGTTGATTCAGGATTGAACGTTTCGGTGAACGGACTGCGAAATCATTCAAATTCCGCAGGGGTTCAGGTGATTGCCCAGTCGATTCCGGAGGGAAGCGATCTGCCGCGCGGAACGGTCGTTGAAATTACGCTCCGATCCTTGACGGATGAGGATCTTGACGAGCCTTAAGCTGAAAGAAAGAAGCGCGCGGCGCCGGAAGTGAAACAACGAATACACTTTCGGAGGAACGCGCCATGAAGTTAGAATTGTTATGTGCGGCGGCGAATATTCGTTGCCCGGAAACAGCCATTGGATCCGAGGTATCGGCAATTTGTACCGATTCCAGAACCGTGACTGAAAACAGCCTGTTCGTTTGTATCAAAGGCTTGCACAACGATAGCCACGCCTGCATTTCCGAGGCGGTTGCACGCGGAGCCAGGTGGGCGGTCGTGGAAAAAGGGTGCGCCTTCTGTGCACCGCAAGGATTCCCGGTGCTGGTTGCCGAGAATACCCGTCGCGCCTGCGCGCTCTTGTACGATGCATTCAGCGATTTTCCAAGCCGAAAAATGAAATTCATCGGGGTCACCGGAACCAATGGTAAAACCTCGGTCACACATTTGATTCGCGCCATTTTGGAAACTTCGCTTTGCAAGTGCGGCATCATCGGAACGGTTGGTTGCCGTTCGGACGGCAAACCGCTTGAGTATCGCATGGCAAATCGCTTAGCAAATATGACAACGCCCGATCCGTCCGAGCTTTATCCCATCCTTGCAAAAATGGCGGACGACGGTGTGGAATATGTGCTGATGGAAGCCACATCCCATGCATTGGCGCTCGGGAAATTGGAACCGATTGCATTTGAAGCCGCAATTTTTACCAATTTGACCCCCGATCATTTGGACTTTCACGGAACCATGGAGGAATATGCCAAGGCAAAAACCGAACTGTTCCGCAAGAGTAAACTTTCTGTTATCAATTTGGATTCTCCGTTTGCCGATGATATGATTCATGCCGCAACAGGGAGAGTTGTTACTTGTTCGCAAACCTATCAAAAAGCTGATTATCTCGCCGAAGAAATTGCCGATCTCGGGCAGAACGGCGTTTCCTACCGTTTGGTTGGAAAACATTCCCGACTTTTGATCCAGTGCGGCATTCCGGGCGGCTTCAGCGTCACCAATTCCATGCAGGCGGCGGTGTGCGCAAAGGAGCTCGGATTCGGTGCCGCCGCAATCAAGGATGCCCTTGCTTCCGTGGGCGGCGTCAAAGGAAGAATGGAACGACTCAAGCTTGGTCCAAGCGCCGATTTCTCGGTCATCATCGATTATGCGCATACGCCTGATGCACTTGAAAAACTGCTGAAAACGGCAAAGGAGATCAATCCAAAGGGCAGAAATGTGCTGGTGTTCGGTTGCGGCGGAGACCGCGACCGTTCCAAACGCCCGATGATGGGAGCCATTGCCGAAAAGTATGCCGATGTCGTCATCGTCACATCGGATAATAGCCGGAGCGAAGACCCGAACGCAATTATTCGGGAAATATTGGGCGGAATGAACCGACCGGAAATCGTTTCGGTTATTCCGGACCGCAAAACGGCAATCGAAGCCGCCGTCCTTTCCGCAAAGACGGGAGATTTGATTTTGCTTGCAGGAAAGGGACATGAAGAGTACGAAATTTCGGGCGAGGGGCGAAAACCGTTTCACGAGCGCGAAATTGTTGCCGAGGCACTTGTTCGCAGGGAAAGAGGGAAACGCCAATGAAAGTGACCCTCGGTTCCGGATCCGTAACACTTGAAGAATTTGCAAAGCTTTGCAACGGAAACCTGATTGACAAGGCAAAAGCAAAAATGCGAGTGGAGGCTATCTGTACCGACTCGCGTGAAGCTGATTCCAAAACCGTTTTTTGGACGTTGCCGGGCAAGAAAGACGACGGTGAAGCACATTTATCCGAAGCCCAAGCGCGCGGATGTCCCTGTATTATTTGTACGCCGAAAGCGAAATCGTCCGTTAATAAAATAGAAACGTCGGATCGACAGCAATCGTTGTATGATTTTGCAAGGTCGGTCCTGGAATCCGTCAATCCCCATCGTGTTGCCGTGACCGGCAGCGCAGGGAAAACAACGACAAAAGAATTCCTGTTTTCCGTGCTTTCTCAATCTGCAAAAGTTTTTAAAACATCGGGAAACCATAACAGTACGGTCGGTTTGCCGTTATCACTTTTGGAAATGCGACCAAAGACCGATTGGGCGGTTTTGGAAATGGGAATGAACGCAAGGGGCGAGATTCAAGCACTCTCCGAGCTTGTAACGCCCGATATTGCCGCCATCACCAATATTGGTTCGGCGCATATAGGACTTTTGGGAAGTCAAAATGAAATTTTGCAAGCAAAGCTGGAAATTCTTTCCGGAATGCGGCAAAACGGTATTTTTCTGCTTAATCTTGACGATTCTTTCCTTTCCGCTTCGGTCGGAAAAAATTTCCGTACGATTTCTCTCTCCGCAAATGGGAGAAAAGCCGACTTTTCGGCAAAGAATATCCGTGTGGAACCTCAAAAAACAATTTTTGATTTGATTTGGCGCGGCGGAGCGGAAAAGGACGTTGAATTAAATTTACCCGGTAAACAGTTTGTATATGCGGCGCTGTTTGCTTATGCCGCCGGCGTTTATGCCGGTGTTTCAACCGACGGAATTCGCCGTGGATTGGCGGAGGCAAATCCAGGAAACCTCCGGCAGTCAATTTCGGTTTATCACGGCGTAACGTTGATTGAAGATTGCTACAACGCGTCTCCCGAATCGGTCATTGCGGCGCTTGAAACGTTGGACCTTTTTTGCCGAGGCAACGGAAACCGCGGAATTGCGGTTTTGGGAGATATGCTGGAGCTTGGAAAGGAAAGCGAGCGCTTGCATCGCAAAATCGGGAAGCGGTTCGCAAAGGGATTTGCCGAGCGGCTTTACACCATCGGAAAGGAAAGCGAGCAAATCGCGCTGTCCGCCGCTGAAAACGGCGTTTCGCCCGATCAAATCTTTCAAAATCCCGATCCAACCGATCTGTCCGAACTGATTGCCGAATTGCAGTTAACGATCAAACCGGGGGACGTAATCTTAATCAAAGCCAGCCGCGGTATCGCGGCAGAACGAGTGGGTTCCGCGCTCAAAAACTTCTTGGGGAAGAGAGGGCAGGAACCATGCGCGAATTGACTTTGGAATATGGACTTTCCGCCGTCGGAATGTTTCTTTTAACTCTTTTGATCGAATGGCGGCTGATTCCGATTTTGCGCTCTCATAAAGCGGGACAGCGTATTTTAGAGATTGGACCGCGCTGGCATAAATCCAAAGAGGGAACGCCTACCATGGGCGGAATCGGGTTTATTCTTGCCGGATTGATTTGCTCGGTCGTCTATTTTGCGGTACGTGCAAATCAGGGACGTGCACAGTTGGAAATACCGCTTGCCATGACGTTATCCTTTGCGGCGGCAAATGGACTGATCGGGTTTATCGATGACTATTTCAAACTTGTCAAACACCAAAACGAGGGGCTGACCTGGTACCAAAAGCTGATCCTTCAAATTGCCGTTGCCGCGGCGTACGTTGCGGTCATGGGATATACGGGAGCCGTTTCCCCGATTGTGGAATTGCCCTTTTCGGGAGCGCGGATCGACTTTGGCTGGAGTTTTTGGATTTTTGCAGTTGTTCTTTTGGTCGGTGTTGTCAACGGTGGAAATCTGACAGATGGAATTGACGGACTTTGTTCGTCGGTAACGGTGGTGATCGGCGGATTTTTCGCATTGGTCGCCTTTGCGTGGAAGGATTCCTCGGTTGGTTTGCTTTCGGCAATTCTTTTGGGCGGCGCTCTTGGTTTTCTGATTTTCAACTTTCATCCGGCAAAGGTGTTCATGGGGGATACCGGCTCGCTTTTCTTCGGTTCTCTCGTTATCGGCGGCGCGTTTATGATCCGTGCCTACCTTGTCGGCTTGATTCTGTCCGGTGTATTCATTTTTGAAATGCTTTCCAGTTTTCTTCAAGTCATTTTTTTCAAACTGACGAAGGGGAAAAGGCTTTTCAAAATGGCGCCTTTCCATCATCACCTGGAAAAGTGCGGATGGAATGAATATGCGATCGTTGCATTTTTTTCTGCCTGCGAAATTCTTCTTTCGGTAGCGGCGTGGTTTGTTTTAGACGCCTGAGAGGAGGGAACGCATGGATCAAACGAAATCGCTTGACTTAAAAAAAGAAAAAAGAAAAACGGCGTTTTCGGGCGTGGATATTCCCATGACGCTCATCGCCGCAGCGCTGGTTGCATTCGGTTGTTTGATGATTTACAGCGCGTCGTCGGTTTACGCAGAGCAATATCATCATGACCGCGGTTATTTTATCGTCCGGCATCTGATCTTTGTTCTGCTTGCCATAGGCGTAACGGCACTTGCCGTCAAATTTGCAACACCGGTCTTCTGGCAAAAATTCGGCGTGTTTTTATACGGTGCCTCGGCGGTCATGCTCCTGTTGGTACTCGTCATCGGAAGCGATTTGGGCAGCGGTGCCAAACGGTGGTTGGATTTTGGATTTTTCACCGTCCAACCGTCCGAAATCGCAAAACTCGGCTTAATTCTGACCCTTGCAAAATATATGGCGGACCACAGAGACCGCATTGTCGGAAAAAAGAAAGGAACCTTTCGTTTCGGCGTTCTTTATCCGGCGCTTCTGATCGGGTTCATTCTTGTTTTAGTTGCACTGGAAAAACACATTTCCGGACTCATGATCATCGGAACTATCGGAATATCGGTCATGTTTTTGGGCGGAACCAAATTGCGGTGGATTCTTTCCATTCTTGGCGTCATCGCCCTTGCAGGCGTACTTCTTATCGTGCTTTTTCCGTACGCGCAGGCGCGCGTAGATACTTGGATCCATATTGAACAAGCTGATCCGCTCGGTTCCGCGTGGCAAACCTTGCAAGGACTGATGGCAATCGGCTCCGGCGGATTGTTCGGCAGAGGGTACGGAATGAGCCGCCAAAAATTCGGGTACGTTTCCCAACCGCAAAATGATTTCATTTTTACCATTGTTTGCGAGGAACTCGGCTTTTTCGGAGCTTTGGCAGTAATCGCGCTGTTTGCATTTTTTGTTTGGCGCGGTTTCACCATCGCGCGAAATGCGCCCGATACCGCGTCGTCCCTGATTGTTTACGGATTGACCTTCAAGGTGGCGCTTCAAGTCATTATGAACATCGCCGTTGTAACCAATTCCATGCCGAATACGGGTATTTCACTTCCGTTTTTCAGTTACGGCGGTACATCGCTTATGTTGCAGATTTTCGAGGTCGGAATCATTCTTTCCATCTCGCGGTTTTCCTCAAACCGTAAAATTTGAGGGTACTTCCGCAAAAAGCGGAAAGATTATGAACGAAAGGAACGCACCGGGCGGATTTTCCGAACAGGTTCAAGATAAAGAATATGCGCGTCTTGTTAACAGGCGGAGGAACCGCCGGGCATATCAACCCGGCGCTTGCCATCGCCGATCTCATCCGGCGGAACGCACCGGGTACCGAAATTGCGTTCGTAGGAGTTCGAGGGGGCAGAGAGGAAGATCTCGTTCCCCGGGAAGGATATCCGCTTTATTTTGTGGAGTCCGTCGGCTTTGCCCGACCGCTTTTCAGTCTGAAAAATCTGCGTGCGCTTCGGTTGGCAATCCAATCGCCGCACCAAGCGAAAACACAGCGGATTTTGGATCAGTTTCGACCGGATATCGTCATCGGTACCGGCGGATACGCCTGCTGGCCGATCATGAAAGCGGCGTCGGAACGCGGAATTCCAACCGCCGTGCATGAATCCAATGCCAAGCCGGGGCTGACGGTGAAAAGATTGAGAAAATACGTCGATCGGATTTGGTACAATTTTGAATCCACCGGCAAAGAGTTCGGAAATTCCGAAAAGGCAATTCGGGTGGGGAACCCATTGCGCGAAAATTTTGAAAGCATCGACCGCCGCCGTGCGCGAGAAAAATACGGCATCCATTCGGATCAAATTGTGGTGCTTTCTTTTGGAGGAAGTCTCGGAGCCGACGCTTTAAACGAAGCAGCATTGGAGTTGATGAAGGATTGCGTTACCATGCATCCCGAGGTACTCTCATGGCACGCAACGGGAAAACGCAATTATGACGCTGTTCGGCAGAATTTTGAAGATTTGGAGCTGTACCGCAGTCCGAATTGCTGTCTGTTCGATTATTTTTATGATATGCCGTTCCGAATGGCAGCGGCGGATCTCGTGATCTGCCGGGCAGGAGCCATGACGCTATCCGAACTTGCCGCGCTCGGCAAGGCGGCAATTTTGGTGCCGTCGCCAAACGTTGCAAACGACCACCAAACGGCAAATGCGAAGGCGCTTGCCGAGCGGAATGCGGCGGTGCTGATCCCCGAGAGGGAATTGCAAAACGGACAGCTGACCGCGGCGGTCACCGATCTTTTGACAACCCCGAGAAGGATCTATGAGCTGAAGCGCAACATTCAAAAATACGCTGATCACGACGTGGGAAAACGAATCTGGCGAGAAATCACAGACCTTTTATCACGCAAACGAAAAACAAAATAAAAAAAGCGAATTCAAGAAAAAGAAAAAAATAAAAAAAGAGAAGGAGAACACAAAATGAACCGCACCGTTTTTACCGAAGCTTATTTCCAGGAAAGAAAAGAATGCCGTAATATTGCAAGCAACACGGTTATGCAGCATTCGCTGAAAAGCGCTCTGAAGAAAAAAATTGTCAAAGGTATTCTCGTCTCGTCAATTCTGTTGGTCCTTTTCGGAACATTGCTTTTGGTGCTTCCGGCTTTTAAAGTAAAAAGCATTCATGTGGAGGGTGCTCAGTCGGTTGCAGAGGAGAGCGTAATTTCCGCTTCCGGTGTTTCCATCGGCGATGAAATTTTGGAGCTGAACAAAGACGAAATCATCAATCGCATTGCAAAAACCGAAGGAGTCGAAAGCGTTTCGGTTCGCACTTCTTTGAGCGGAATTTCAATTGAAATTACCGAGAAATGACTTGTGCTTTTTACGGCTTTTACCGAGAAAAACAAAAAAAGATGCGGAAATACCGAGAAAAAAGCGGTATTTCCGCATTTTTTGCGCAACCGTCATCAAAAAATGAAAAAAAAATAAAAAAATTTCCGAAAACTACTTGAAAATACCGCAAAAAGATAGTATTATAAATGTAAAGATATCGGTAAAAATGGGGATATCCCCGGAAAATGAAAAGCGTTCGGAGGAAAAAAGCAAATGACATTTGAACATGATGATACTCGGGAATGCGGCGTAAAAATTAAGGTAATCGGCGTTGGCGGCGGCGGAAACAACGCAGTCAATCGCATGGTATCTTCCAATATCCGCGGTGTGGAATTTGTTGCCGTTAATACCGACCGGCAGGCGCTTCAGCGCTCGGAAGCTCCGGTACAGCTTGTGCTTGGCGAAAAGATTACGAAGGGGTTCGGCGCAGGTGCAAATCCGCAAATCGGTGCGCGTGCGGCGGAGGAATCCATCGAGGATATTCGCGCGCTTTTGGAAGGAACCGATATGGTTTTTGTAACTGCCGGAATGGGCGGCGGAACGGGGACCGGCGCGGCGCCTGTTTTGGCGCGTGTTGCCCGTGAGATGAACGTTTTAACCGTTGGTATCGTAACCAAACCGTTCGCATTTGAAGGACCGAAGCGTATGGCGCAGGCTGAGGCAGGAATTGCCGAGCTTTCGCAGTATGTCGATTCGCTCATTATCATTCCGAACGAACGCTTAAAGCAGGTATCCAATTCCAAAATTTCGCTTTCCAATGCGTTTGCCATTGCCGACGACGTTTTGCGTCACGGCGTGCAGAGCGTTTCCGATTTGATCGTTGAGGATGCATTTATCAATGTGGACTTTGCCGATGTCACCAGCGTGATGGCGAATGCAGGCTTTGCACATATGGGTATCGGTTCCGCGTCCGGGAAGGATAAAGCCGATGAGGCGGCAAAAGAGGCAATCTCCAGTCCGCTGTTGGAAACTTCCATCAAAGGCGCAAAGGGTATCTTGATTTCGATGACGGTTTCGCAGGATGTTTCCCTGGAGGATGCCGAGCGTGCTTCTACGTTGATTACATCCGAGGCAGGACCCGATGCCAACATCATATGGGGTTGCTCGTTTGACCCCGATTTGGAAGACGAAATGCGCGTGACCGTGATTGCAACCGGATTTGAAAAACAGCCGGGCAGCGCTTCTTCGTTCCATTCTACATCCGATCGTTACAAACAGGCGCAGGCGCCTGCAAAAAAGCCGAATTCCGCTCCGGTAGCCACCCCGAAGCCGAGTGCACCGAAAAAGCCGTTTTCTTTGGACGACGATGATTTCGGCGGCTTGTTTGATATGATGAGAAAGAAAAAATAAAAAATAAAATCGAATAAGAAAACGGACGTTGCGGCGCCCGTTTTCTTATTCGATTTTTTGAATTTTCGGGGCAAGCGAGCGCAAATAGGAATCAGTCAAAAGCGTGCGTGCCTCGTCAAATGTGTAAATCTCTCCGGGACCATCGTCTGTAATACGATCCAAAACCATTCCTCGTAAAGCCGAAAGCAGAATCGGCTCAATCCAGTAGGAAAATTCTGTGTCGGAGCAAAGGATTTCCAGCCGACGCATGCGTAAATAGAGGGGAAGTCCGTCCGATTGATCGTGCCAAAGGTCAACAAAGGCAAAATCAGCATTTTCCATCGGAAGTTTTTTTTCGGCGAAATCAAAGGCGTCGGATTGAACCAAACGAATTTTTTCGCGGTGCGGAAATTGCGGCAGTAGGTACTTAGAAAACAAATCAATAATCGCCTGATCACGCTCCACAATCACCACTTCGGCAACGGTTTCTTTTTGCGAGGCATGAAAGGCAAAGTAGCCAAGTCCCAGCCCGAATGCAACCGTTTTTCCTCGCGCTTTTTGGATCGGTTCGTGCATTGTGGCGATCTCATTCGGCTTTACAGCCATCCATTCAATCCCGTTTTCCCGAACGGCAGGAAATGAGTAGGAGCTTGTAAAATAGCCAAGCTGCGGAATTTCTCTTCCGGTATCGGTCATTTTCGGCAATCCGCAAACAAAGGGTTCGTATGGGGCGTATCGTTCGGTTCCAAACGCCCAGTTTCCGGTCAGCGCAAGCGGAAAATCAATCGTTGTCAAATAGGCGTCCCGTTGCCAATCTTTCGGATCCAGTCTGTGGAGCGAGGGAAGGAGATATTGCTTTTCCAGCTCTTTGTCTTCCGCATTTTGCAAGATGTCTAAACCGATGGCAGATGCAAGAAGGACGCGAAATGCAATGTCCTCGGAAAGAGAACATTCCCGGGCAAGGTTTTTCACCATGCGTGCCGAGATCAGTCGAGGCGTACGGTTCAGATATTCGGCAAGCAGTTCTGTGAATCGCTCGTTTTTTGAAAGAATATCATGGCAAAAGAAATCCCAACGTTTCCGATCTTCGTCAGAAAAATTCAGTTTCATAACGCCCCTCCTTTCTTCCAAACGATTTATTATATTGTAACACAAAATTGCCGATTTTGCAATTTTTTTTGTAAGGAACTTGCGAAAAGAAAGCAGTTGTGATAGAATAAAATGGAAATAGAAACGAAAGGAAACGAAAGGAAACGAAAAGGAGCCAATCGTGGAAGAAAATGCAATTCTTTTGAAAATGGAAAACGTTCGGTCGGTGCTCGGGGAACGCCCATGGGATTCGCATAAGGGAATGTTCGGATATATCGGAATTTTAGGTGGAAGTCTTTGCTATTCGGGTGCGGCGAAACTGGCGAACCTCGGCGCTTCGGCTTTGCGGTCGGGGTGCGGCGTGGCAACGTTGGGGGTGCCGGCGTCCCTTGCGCCTGCAGTTGCCCCATATTTGTTGGAGAGCACGCTGTTTCCCATGCCGGATCGGGATGGAAAAATGATTTTTGATCCGAACGCACTGGATTCTTTTTTTGCCGGAAAACGCGCCGTTGCCGTCGGTATGGGGTGGGGGCGATCAAGCGAATATGAAATGATTTTGGATTATTTATTCCGCAACTTTTCCGGAACAATCCTGCTGGATGCCGATGGACTGAATACGCTTGCCGAATCGGGAGTGAAAATGCTGACCCGAAAGCAGGGACGCGTGGTTTTAACACCGCATCCCATGGAGTTTTCAAGGTTGAGCGGAAATCCGGTTTCCGAAATTTTGAAAAAACCGATTGAACATGCAAAATCGTTTGCGTCCGAACATGAGGTAGTTGTTTTGCTGAAAGGATCGGTCACAACGGTTACCGATGGGAAAACCGTTTATCAAACCGATCGAGGCTGTGCCGGAATGGCGACGGCAGGGAGCGGAGACGTTCTTTCCGGCGTACTTGCCGGAATGCTCGGGTATCTGCCGCCGACCGCGCTGACGGTTGCCGCCGGCGCCTATCTTGCAGGACTTGCCGGGGAGCTTGCCGAGAAGGAGAGCAATCCGTTTTCCATGGTTGCGTCGGATACCGCACGCGCAATTCCGAGGGCGTTCTCCAAAATATTGAAATAAAGACGTCATTTGTAAGTAAATTTCAGTTTTCAGTTGTATAAGAGATAGAAAAACGAAAGGAGCTTTCAAAATGAACAGAAAAATTTTGGTATCGTTTGGTTCCTTGCTTTTGGCGGTTGTTCTTCTATTTTTGACCGTTTCCTGCCAAAAGAAGATCATCGTTGAGGAGACAGATTTGCTCAAGGTCTATTTCGGGGAATCGGAAAATCCGCAACCGCGCAAAGCCGACGAGGTCAAGGGCGCCGCTCTTCCTGCCGATTTCCAAACTCAAATGGCACAGTTTGCGTTTTCGTTGCTCAATCGGACAATTCAATTCACAGAGGCAGGGGAAAATCAACTGTTGTCGCCGCTTTCGGCAATGTATTGTCTTGCGCTGATAGCCAACGGCGCAGGGAAAGAGACAAGAGCGCAGATGAGCCGTGTTCTCGGTATGGCACCAGAGGAACTCAATCCGGCTCTGCTTGCCTATGCGTTAGGGTTGCCGAGCGGCAAGGATGTCAAAATAGAAATGGCGAATTCGGTCTGGTTCCAGAATACCCCTTCGCTCAAAGTCAACGATTCCTTCCTGCAAACGGTGGCGGATTGGTACGCCGCGCAGGTCTACGCCTCGGCGTTCGACGACGAAACCGTAAAAAATATCAACGCTTGGTGCGAAAAATATACCGACGGAATGATCAAAAAGATGATTGAAAACATTGATTCTCTCGGTATGCTCTATCTGATCAACGCGCTGGTTTTCGATGCCAAATGGGAAACCGAATATGAAGATCATCAGGTCGGGGAGGGAGAATTTACTGCGGCAAACGGCGAAAAACAAACGGTAACTTTTCTTTCTTCTAACGAGTACGCGTATTTGGCAGGTAAAAATTTTGAAGGCGTTGTGAAATATTACAAAGGCGGGGACTACGCTTTTGTGGGTCTTCTTCCGAAAGCGGAAATCGATGCCGAAACGCTTGCCGAAACGCTGACCGGTGACGAATGGATGACCGCATGGCAAAATAAGAGTTACGAGACGGTTAAAACCAAAATTCCCGAATTCAAAACCGAATCTTCTATCAGATTGACCGATATTCTGCGCGAGATGGGCATGACTGACGCATTTGATCCAACCGTTGCCGACTTTTTGCCCATGGGCACTTGCAATGACGGGGGACTCTGCCTTTCGAACGTCATGCAAAAGACCTATCTGGAAGTGGACCGCAACGGCACAAAAGCGGCGGCAGTGACGTGGGGAGAGATAAAGTTCGGCAGTGCGCCGCCATCAGAAAATTCCAAGGAGATCTATCTGGATCGTCCCTTTGTTTATCTTGTTGTGGATACCGCCACAGGCATTCCCTCCTTTATCGGCGTTACGCAAACTCTGCGGTAAAAGGGTATTCCTATATAATGTGGAAATAAAGACAAAATTTTTCAAAAAAAAGCTTGACAAACACTTATTTTATATGCTATAATAAATAGCCGCTTGAAAATGGCTTCTTTTAAGTGCGCCCGGAAAAAGGCGACGCCATGGGTCAGCGAGTCTATAAGAAAGAGAGGTGCTTTTCGTGTTTGCAGTGATTGAAACCGGCGGAAAGCAGTATAAGGTAACCGAGCAGGACATCATTTTCGTTGAAAAACTGGAAGCAGAAGAAGGCGCAGAGATTGCGTTTGAAAGCGTTCTGGCAATTTCGGGTGATGATGGCTTCAAGGTTGGCACTCCCAAGTTGGACGGTGCAAAAGTAACTGCCAAAGTGCTCAAAAACGGCAAGGGCAAAAAGATCGTTGTCTTCAAGTACAAGTCCAAGAAGAACGAGAAGAAAAAGATCGGACATCGTCAGCCGTACACCAAAGTTCAGATCTTGAAGATCGAAGGCTGATCCGAAAATCGGGATCGGACAAAAACGACATGACAAAAATCGTTTTTTACAGAAACGACGGAATCTTTTATGGCTTCCGCGAGCAGGGACATACCGGATTCGGTGAGGCAGGGGACGATATCCTCTGCGCGGCGATTTCCTCTATGACCATGTTTTTGATCAATACCATTGAGGTGGCGTATGCTTCTCCGGTGGATTATCAGATCAACGATGGTGATACCGAGATCACGGTGCGTTGCAAGGCGGCGCTTCCTGAGTTTGAATCGGACGATTACAAGCGCTATGCCGTATCGGGTATTTTCATGGGGTATTATTGCCAGCTTGGCGATATGTTGGAAGAGTACGGAGATTATTTGGACGTTTCGGTCGAGGATCGACCTTACGAGGATTGATCCGAACGCACAACGAAAAGGAGGAAAAGAAGAATGTTGAAACTCAGTTTGCAATTCTTTGCTCATAAAAAGGGCGTTGGTTCTACTAAGAACGGACGTGACAGCGAGTCTAAGCGTCTCGGCGTTAAAAAGTCGGACGGTCAGGCAGTCGTCGCCGGCAACATCATTGTTCGTCAGCGTGGTTCTGCTATCAGAGCCGGTGAAAACGTCGGTTGCGGCAAAGATTACACACTTTATGCTTTGATTGACGGAAAGGTCAAATTCGAGCATCTTACCAAGGATCAAAAGAAGGTCAGCGTTTACGCTGAATAATTTGAGTCCAAAAATCCGCCGGTCACAAATTGTGACCGGCGGATTTTTTTGTTTTTATTCGCTGCGCAAGGCTTCCACGGGATTTTTGCGCGAGGCGAATCCGGCAGGAACCAAACCGGCAATAAAGGTCAGTCCCATGCTGATGAGTACCAAAATCAACGCCGCAACCGGTGGCAGGACGGCTTTGAGCGAGGCAATTCCTGTCAGATGGCGGAGAATGATATTGATAATTTGATCCAACAGCACCGAAATCACGATCCCGATCGTCCCGGCAACAAAGCCGATGATCAGCGTTTCAGCATTGAATACACGCCCAACGTCGCGGCGAGATGCACCGATCGAGCGCAGAATGCCAATTTCTTTGGTGCGTTCCAAAACCGAGATATAGGTGATAATGCCGATCATAATCGAAGAAACGACCAATGAGATTGCCACAAACGCAACGAGAACATAGGTAATGGCGTTGACGATGGTGGTAATGGAGGACATCAAGAGAGCAACGTAGTCGGTATATTCAATTTTTTGCTTTTCGGGAACCGAGGCATTGTATTCGCCGATCAGATTTGCAATTTGATCCTTGTTTTCAAAGGTATTTGCATAAATGGCGATTGAACGCGGAGCGTCTGCTTTAACGTAACCCAAAAGCTTTAAATTGTCGGCATAGGTGGAGGTGGAATAACCTGCGGCAAGACTTTCTTCGTAAATTGCAAGGTATTGCTCATCGCTGATCGGAGCGGCAAGAATTTCTTCGTTGGAAAGCTTGGCAAGCTCCACTTCTTTTTGCATACGCAACAGCCGGCTGATACTGCTGCTCAAAAATATTGAAAGATAGGGTTTATAATTATTAAAGCTTTCTTCGTCGGTAATTCCGTATTGGCGCATTTCTTCTTCCATTCCGGCTTTTCTCAGCATATCGTAGTCGATTTCCTGAATTTTGGCGTCAATCTTCGCGTTGGTCGGAGTTGCGAGAATGCGTTTGCGCAGTTCAATGCGGTCTGTTTCAGAAAGAGCTTGTTCCGCTTCATTTGCGGCGGCAATTTTCTCCTCGTCACTGCCGCTGAAGGGAAGACCGGTCAGAATGTCTGTATCAGGGTGGTCGATTTGTTTCTGCAAAAGGGGATTTTTTGCCGTTTGCTCCAGTACGTAGTCGGCAAGCGCGGCGGTGTATGCCAGTGTACCGGAAAGAACGGTAGAGGTTGCACCGGCTTTGGGACGAATGATACCGCAAATCTTCAATTCCATTCCTTCTGTTTTCGGGTAAAAGAGCTTTGCCCGACCTTCCGGCGTCGCGCTCGCGTCGGTATAGGTTCCGTCATCGTTCAATTGGTAGCATTCCGAGGCAAGATATAGGCGGAATTGCAGATTGCAGATCTCCTCATATGTGTATTTGCGGCTTGTAGAGGTGTCAATGATTTTTCCATCGTTGTAATCGCGAATTGTTTGCAAAATTTCGTCTTTGGTGCGCAATCCGAGCGCGTAAAGGGAGAGGTCGCTAATGGTGTTGTTCTCGTTGACGACCAGCAGAATTTCGTTTTTGGAAGTCGGCAGAGTACCGTAAATCAGGTCATATTCTTCGGGGATCAAAGAGTTAACAAGCTCATCCCCCTTGCCGCGCAGCATCTCCTGCCAAATGCGGTAGTTGGAGGTCATCACCGAGCTGCCCATCATTCCGTTGCTTGATCCCAAAATGGCTTCCAGTAATTCCTTTGTGTCGGATTTGATCACAGCGCCGGAGGTATCGTTGGTCAAAATGCGCCAGCGAAAATCGTAGGTATATTGCATTGCGCTGACGTAGGGATCAAACTTTTCGGGGTGCTCTTCCACATATTTTTTAAAGGATGCAAGATCGTTGTGCGTGGTTTCCAAACTGTTGATTGAGTTCATCAGATCCACCGTCACACTGCTCTCGTAAACGAAATCACCCTCGTGTTTTTCGGCAGCGCTTTCGTTGCGCGCGCCCATGATTGTGGTAATCAGGGAGGAGAGATCGGTGCTTTCCTCCTCCAGTTGGATCGGGTAGCTTGCCAACGTATCGCGCTGAACATAGTTGATATAGTTGTTTACTCCCGAGGAAACCGAAAGGATCAGCGCAATGCCGATAATGCCGATGGAACCGGCAAACGATGTCATAAAGGTGCGTCCTTTTTTGGTGAGCAGGTTGGTAAAGGAAAGCGAAAGCGCCGTCCAGAAGGACATAGAGCGTTTGGCTTTCTTTTTCTTTGCCGGCTTTTCTTCCGGCTTTTTTTCGGGCGCGGCTTCTTCTGAAAGGGGAGCCGAATCGCCAACAATCTGTCCGTCTAAAAGACGAACGATTCGGGAGGAATACTGTTCGGCAAGGTCGGGGTTGTGCGTGACCATAATGATCAGTTTCGTTTTGGAAATATTTTTCAGAATTTCCATAATTTGAATGCTGGTCTGCGTGTCCAACGCACCGGTCGGCTCGTCGGCAAGCAGAATTTCAGGGTCGTTGACCAAAGCGCGCGCAATGGCAACGCGCTGCATCTGTCCGCCGGACATCTGGTTCGGCTTTTTCTGCATCTGGTCTTCCAGACCCACCTGCTTCAGGGCATTGATCGCCCGTTCGCGGCGCTCGGCGCGCGAAACACCCGAAAGGGTCAGCGCCAGTTCCACGTTGGCAAGCACGGTCTGGTGGGGGATCAGATTGTAGTTTTGAAAGACGAAACCAACCGAGTGGTTGCGGTAGGCGTCCCAGTCCTTTTCCTTGTATTGCTTGGTGGAAACGCCGTCAATCATCAAATCGCCGCTGGTGTATTGGTCCAGACCGCCAATGATGTTGAGAAGCGTCGTTTTACCGCACCCGGACGGACCGAGAATCGAAACGAATTCCTGCCGCCGGAAGCGGATGGAAACGTCGTTCAATGCCAAAACGGTCTGGTCGCCGGTCGTGTATTCTTTGACGATGTGATTGAGGTTCAGCATAGTTCCTCCTGTGTGGTAAGATGAAAATTTAACTTTCAAACTGACTGTTGTATAAATGCGCGTAAAAGCCGTCTTTTTGCAAAAGGGTCTCGTGCGATCCCTGCTCAATGATCTTTCCGTCGCGCATTACAAGAATCACGTCGGCTTCCTGAATCGTGGAAAGTCGGTGCGCAACGATAAAAGAGGTCCTGCCGCGCATCAGTTCGGCAAAAGCGTTCTGAATTTTCAGTTCCATGCGCGTGTCGATCGAGGAAGTCGCCTCGTCCAAAATCAGCATGGGCGGCGGCGCAAGCATCACGCGCGCAATGCAGAGGAGCTGTTTTTGCCCCTGCGAGAGCGAGCCGCCGTTCTCGCCGAGAACGGTATCATATCCTTGCGGCAGGCGGCGAATAAAGGAATCCGCGTGAACGGCGCGCGCGGCGGCAACAACTTCTTCCATCGTTGCTTCCGGTTTGCCCATTGCAATGTTTTCGCGTACCGTTGCGGCGCGGAGCCAGGTTTCTTGCAGAACCATGCCCCATGAGGCGCGCAGACTTGCGCGTTTCAGGTCGCGAATATCGTTGCCGTCTATCGAAATACAGCCAGCGTCCACATCGTAAAAGCGCATCAAAAGATTGATGATTGTCGTTTTGCCGCAACCGGTCGGACCGACAATTGCAACGCGCTGTCCGGGAGCAACCTGCAAATTCAGACCGCGAATCAACTCGCGCTCGGGCGTATAGGAGAACGCAACGTCCGTGAGCGTGACCGAACCGGTTACCGAATCCGGAACCACTGCGTTTGGCGCGTCCGGCAGGATGGGCTCCTCATCCAACAGTTCAAATAATCGGGCGGCGCAGGCAAGCGAATTTTGAATTTCGGCAACCACGCCCGAAATCTCGTTAAAGGGTTTTGTATATTGGGTCGCGTAGGAAAGAAACGCCGTCAAGCGTCCAACGGTAAATGCGGCTGCGCCCAGCGGTAGGCAGAGCATTGCACCAACCAAAGCAACGCCGGCATAAACCAGATTGTTGACAAACCGCGTGCTGGGATTGGTGGTAGAGGAGATGAAAAGCGCCTTGAGCGAGCATTTCTGAAGCCGACCGTTGATCTCGTCAAATTGCTTTTGCGCGTTTTCTTCCTGACCAAATGCCGCAACCACCTTGTGATTGCCGATGTATTCGTCAATCATGGCGGTTTCTTCCGCGCGAACCTTGGATTGTTTTTGGAAGAATTGATAGGTGCGCGAAGCGATAAATGAAGCAACGAACAGGGAAAGAGGAGTAATGAAAATAACCACTACGGCAACCGAAGGCTTGATGGCAAGCATGATTCCGATCGTTCCGAAAATCGTAATCATGCCGGTGAAGAATTGATTCAGCCCCAGCAGTAATCCTTCTGTGAATTGCTCTGCGTCGGTCATCATACGGCTGACAATTTCCCCCACCGAATGCGAATCAAGATAGGAGAGCGGCAGTTTTTGCAGTTTTTCAAATGCCTCTTTGCGCAACCGATAGACCAGTCCATATGCCATACGATTGTTCAGAACATTCATCAGCCATTGGGAAAGCGCCGTTAAGGCAACGCAAACGCCGATTTGAATGGAAATTTGAACAACACCGTTCCAATCGACGTTGCTTTTCCCGATCATCAGGTCAATAGCATTGCCGGTTAACAAAGGGATGATCAGTAAAAGAATCGAGGAAATCGCCGCAAAGAGGAGCGAAAGAAGCAGGAACGGGAGCTCGGGGCGGAGCATGCGGAGAACGCGTCGTACCGTTCCTTTTTCGAATCGTTTCTTGTTACTCTTATCGTTTTTATTTTTGTTTTTATTCAGAGGGGTCATACGGGTTCACCCCCTTTTTTGAACTGCGAATCGTAAATTTCACGGTAAACGGGGCAATTTTTCAAAAGTTCCGCATGCGTTCCAATTCCCACTGCCTGACCGTCCTCCAAAACAAGAATCCGGTCGGCGTGCCGGATAGACGCCGTTCTTTGAGAGATGATAAAGACGGTCGGATTTTCGGGCAGGGAGCGCAGAGCGGCGCGCAAAGCCGCTTCGGTTGCATAGTCCAGAGCCGAAGCACTGTCATCCAAAATCAAAATTTTTGCTTTGCGAACAAGCGCGCGCGCAACGGTCAGGCGTTGGCGTTGACCGCCCGAAAAGTTTTTGCCGTTTTGCGCCACGGGTGCGTCCAGTCCGCCCTCTTTTTCGGCAACGAAATCTTTTGCCTGCGCCGCTTCCAGCGCCGCCCAAAGATCCTCGTCGGTCGCATTTTCATTGCCCCAAAGCAGATTGGAGCGAACCGTTCCGCGAAACAAAACCGCTTTTTGCGGAACGACGCCGATTTGCGCGCGCAGCTTGGAAAGATCCCATGCGCGTACGTCTTTGCCGAGAACGAAGACCGAACCCTCGGTCACGTCGTAGAACCGAGGAATCAGGTTGACCAGCGTGGATTTGCCCGATCCGGTCGAGCCGATAATGCCGATCACCTCTCCGGCGTTTGCCGAAAAACAAATGTGGGAAAGGGAGGGCGCGGCATTGCCTTCATAGGTCATGGAAACGTTTTCAAACGCAACAACAGCGTTGGATTTTGAATTTTTTGGGGGATTTTCAATGGGATTTTTAATGGGATTTTCAGGGAATTTTTCGGGTGTTTTTTGGGAATTTTCGGGGTATTTTACGGGCATCCCGCCGGGTGTTTCCAGTACGTTTTCCACGCGTTTGGCACTAACCAAGGCTTTGTTGACGATAAAAACGGTGTTTGCAAATTTGATCAGCTCAATCAGAATTTGCGCCATGTAGTTGGTCAATGCAATAACCGAGCCGGTGGACATTGCTCCGGATTCCACGCGAATCGCACCCGAGAGCAACAGCGCGATCAAACCGCCGTCCACCAAAAGAAGGGTGAGCGGATTCATCAGCGCGGAAATATTGCCAACCAGTTTCTGTGCCCGGCGGTGCTCGCGATTGGCTTTATCAAATCGTTCGGTTTCTTCTTCCTCGCGACGGAATGCGCGAATCACGCGCACACCGGTCAGCGTTTCGCGCGTCAGACCGGTTACGTGGTCCAAGTCTTTTTGCACGCGGTGGTAGAGCGGAAATCCGATCAAAAGAAGGGTAAAGACGACCGCGGCAAGCAGAGGAATGACAACGACAAAGATCAGCGCACCGGTCGTATCCACCGTAAATGCCAAAATCACTGCGCCGAGAACGATGATGGGGGAGCGGAGCAACAGCCGCAGGGTCATATTGATACCGGACTGTATCTGATTGACGTCCGACGTCATTCGGGTGATCAGGGTGTCCACGCCGGAACGATCGGTTTCGGCATAGGAAAAACTTTGAATTTTGCAAAACAGCGCACTTCGAAGCGAGGTCCCGAATCCGACTGCGGCGCGCGCCGCGAAATATTGCGCCGTCAATGCGCAAATCAATCCCACAACTGCAAAAACACAAAGAACGCCAATCATTTTCCAAATGTAAGGCTTGTCTTCGTTTTGAATGCCAACGTCAATAATTTGCTTGACAATCAAGGGGACAAGAAGATCGAAACAGGCTTCCAAAAGCTTGAAGAAAGGAGCAAAAACGGTTTCTTTGCGATATGGTTTTAAAAATGGAAACAGTTTCTTCATAAATCCGTTTTTTCCTCCTCTCTCAAATTTTTCGCCGTTTCTAAATATAGTATACAATATTTAAAAGAATATATATGAACATACCGTTAATAAATTGAAAAAAACAAAAAATATAAAAGGGCAGAAAAGCAAAGTAATATTAAAATATTAATATATAAAAAAGAGGCGTATGAATTTCATACGCCGTTTTTAAATCATCTGTGTTATCCGTGTTTCCGCTTTTTCTTTCGCGGTTGTTTTGCCTTTTTCAAAACGAAAAGATAGGCGCCGAGAAGCGAGAGCAGAATCATTCCTGCATGGAGCAGTGCCGTTGCGTAGACGGGGAGAGGGGAGACCGATTTGCGGAAGAAAAGAGAGATTGCAAGGAAAACTGCCGAAAGAACCAGTCCGTTCACCGTTCCTGCCGCCAAAGGCGCGTCGGGACGTAATCCTGCCGCAACCATTCCGGCGGCAAGATAGGTAAGCGACGCGGCAACGATTGCAAAGGGGCGGATCAATCTTCCGGGATCGGGGGTCAAATTTGCAATCAGAGACGCCAGTAGAATCAGGATTGCGCCAATGCCTGCCGCAATTCCGAAAGCAAGCAAAACCGATTTCCATACGGGGTGAAAAGATGTATTATTTTTCCTGTTTGTTTTCTTTACATGAGAGCGGTTCATTGTTTCTCCTCCTTCAAAAAATAACCTTTGCACGCTTTTCATTTCAGAATATGCGCGCAAAGGTCATTTTATGCAAGGGGAGAGGGGGACAATCAGTCTGCCGCGTCCTCGGCTTTCACGTCTACGCGAGCAATCGCCGTTTTCAAAATGCGGATCTTGCTGCGCTCGTGCGCCGTTTCGATCACGCAGGTTTCTTCCTTGATGCTGACGACTTTTCCGATAATACCGCCGATGGTGGTAATTTCATCGCCAACTGTCAAGTTGTTTCGCATAGCATTTTCTTCTTTTTCCTTTTTCTTTTGCGGACGAATACCGAAAAAGTAGAAAACAACGATCAAAACGACCAGCATAGCCGGCATGAGCCACATGGAAAGATTCTCCATTTTTGATTCCTCCGTTTGGTTATGATACCTTATTTTACCGCAAAATGGCTTAGGTTGCAAGTCTTTTTTGTAAATTTTTTGTTTTTTTCAAAATTCTTTTGCTTTCAGCGCAAAAAAAAGACGAAAATTGAAAAAATAAAAGGCAAGCGTTGCTTTTTTTTCGGAATCATGGTATAATGAGAAAACAAAGTTTTTTGTATCGTAAAAAAGGAGCGCGCATGAAACACGAATATTTGGAATGCGGTAAGATTATCAATACGCACGGCTTTCGCGGCGCGGTCAAGTTGGAATCGTTTTGCGACCGTCCGCGCGATCTTGCCGCCCTGCCGTCGTTTTGGTTGGAGGAAAGGGGGATCTATCGTCCGGTCAAGGTCAACAAAGCTTCGGTCCTGGGCGCGTTTGTCATTGCCGAGTTGGAAGGTGTAACCGACGAGGATCAAGCGAATGCACTGCGCGGTAAAATCGTCTATGCGGCAAGAGCCGATCTTGGACTTTCCGAAGGCGCCTTCTTTTTGGCGGATGTGATCGGTCTTCCGGTTAAGCGGATCGGAACGGGCGAAGAACTCGGAACCATCCTTTCGGTGGATACGCGAGGGAAAAATGCGCTTTTTACCGTAAAAACGCCGTTCGGCGAGGCGCTTTTGCCCAATGTTCCGGCATTTGTTAAGCTGGTGGATGTTGAGGACGCCGTTTATGTGGATCCCATTCCCGGACTTTTGGATGGAGGCGCCGAAAACGTATGAGATTTGATGTTATGACGCTTTTTCCCGATCTTGTAGGAACCGTTCTTGGCGAGAGCATTCTCGGCAGAGCGCAAAAAAACGGCGCGATGGACGTGCATCTGTTCAATATCCGAGACTATACCGAGGATAAACACCGCCGAGTAGACGATACTCCTTACGGCGGCGGCAAAGGAATGCTGATGATGGCGCCGCCCATTTGGAACTGTTATCAGGCTGTTCTCAAACAGCAGGAGATCGACGGCTTTTCGGGGCGACGGAGGGTGATCTATCTTTCCCCTGCCGGAAAGGTTTTAACGCAGAAAAAAGCTGAGGAGCTGGCGCGGAATTGCGATGATTTGATTCTTCTTTGCGGACATTACGAAGGGGTTGACCAGCGTATTTTGGATGAAATCGTTGATGAGGAAATCTCTATCGGAGATTATGTTCTTACCGGCGGAGAAATTCCTGCCTGCATTTTGGTCGATTCGGTTGCGCGCCTCTGTCCCGGTGTTCTTTCGGACCCGGAGTGCTACGAAAAAGAGAGCATCTCATCAGGAATGTTGGAGTATCCGCAATACACGCGCCCCTATGAATTCCACGGTAAAACGGTTCCGGAAATTCTTATTTCCGGTCACCATGCCAATATTGACGTTTGGCGCGAGGATCAGGCACGGCAAAAGACCGAAAAACAGCGCCCTGACCTTTTGGAAAAAGATGAAAATAAGAACGGATAAAAGATAAGAACGGATAAAAGAGCTGATAAAAAACGGATAAAAACGGATAAAAACGGATCAAAAACGGATAAAGAAAACGAATAAAGAAAACAAATAAATAAAACAATTAAAGAAAACAAAAGCAACCGAAAATCCTCTACATATCGTGCGAAAAGTGCGGTATGGGGAGGATTTTTATGATTTGGGAGAAACTGGTTAGTGGTGCCGGAAAGATTCGGGCGAGCGCAGAAAACGGTTTTTTTGCCCGAACGATGATCGGCAGACCGCGTCCGATTGGGGAGATCGGCAAATTTCGCATTTCCTTTCACCGATCGATTTTGAAAAAAGCCGAAAATGCACGGTTGCTTTTTCTTCTTTCTCGTTTTTTGAACTTTTTGCTTGGCACGGCGCTGCATTGTTACGGAGTCTTTTTCCTTTCCTTTGGCGGCGTTGCCTTTTTGATTTTTTTGCTTGTCGGAAATCCGTCGAATTTTGATTTCCTCTCGCTCGGTGTCTTTTTGTCCGGAATTCCGCTATGCTTTTCACGCGAACCGCTTGCCGAAGGGCTGGAAAAATCCGATTTCGCGCGGCTGTTTCTTTTTCGCTATTGTGGGTTTGCGGAGTTTCCTCAAAAGGGGCGAAAGGCAGGGAATACAATTTGGCAATTCTCGTTTGTCGGCGTTGCCGCAGGCGTATTCGGCGCTTTACTCGGCGTGAAATGGATTCTGCTTTTTCTCATCGTCGCAATTGTTTTGCCGATTGCATTTTGTGTTCCGGAATCAATATTTCCGCCTGTTTTTTTGTTCTTTCCGTTTTTGGGATGGACGGGGCATGCCTCGCTTTTCCTCGGTATTTTTGCGGTGCTCTCGCTTCTTTTTCGAATTCCGAAACTGCTTTCGGGGCATCGGCAGGATGTATTTGAAAAAAGCGATTTGCTTGTTTTATTATGCGGACTTTTGCTGGTTTTGGACGGCATAATCAGTGCATCGGGGCTGGATGGAAGAGGCTTTTTGTTATGTATCTATCTGCTATCTGTTTGGTTTGCTTTGCGCCCTTCTTTAACGGTTCCGAAATGGAGAAATCGCGTGTTTTTCTGCTTTCTTCTTTCCGGTTCGATTTGTTCTGCTATTGGAATTTTGCAGTACTTTTCAGGAAAAGCGACGATGAAATGGCTGGAGATCGAGCGATTTGACCTTTTGGGTGGGCGCGTGAGCGCCACTTTTTCCAACCCGAATTTTCTTGCGGTTTACCTGCTCGTGGTATTCGGCGTTTCGCTTGGATGGATTTTCAAAACCGGAAAAGCTCGTTTTTTTGGCTGGATTCCGCTCCTTCTTTCTGTGGGGTGTTTAATCGTTACTTGGACGCGCGGCGCATGGCTCGGTGTACTTGCGGCGAGCGGATTTTATTTGGCGTTTCATTCGGCGTCCACCTTGGCGGCTTTTTTTGTTCTTCCATTGTCTTTGCCGGGAATTTTTCTTTTTTTGCCGGGGGGAATTCGTGCGCGTTTCGGAAGCATCGGCAATCTTGCCGAAACTTCTTCCCGTTATCGGATTGAAACATGGAAAGGGGTGTTGCGGCTGATTGCCGATCATCCGTTCGGTATTGGGAGCGGAGAAGAGACATTTCATCTTGTGTATCCGGCATATGCCGTTTCGGGAACCGAAAGCGTGATGCACGCGCACAATGTTTATTTGCAAATTGCCGTGGAACACGGTTTGATCGGCGTTTTTCTCTTTTTGTTCCTGATTGTATTGCTGTTCCGAAGTTTTTTCGCTTGCAGAATTGGGCGGAATCAATCGGTCGACAGAGGTTTTTTCCTTGGAATTGCCGCAGCAATGGTCGGACTTCTGACCATGGGATTTTTTGATCATCTTTGGTATCAACCAACGCTGTTTTATTTGTTTGCAACGCTTGCGGCGGCGCTTTCCGCATTTGCGTTGTCCGAAAGGGAGAAATTCTATGAAACGTGAAAAAATGCGGTTTGGCTTTTTCGATTGGTGTATTCTTACGCTTGCCGCCGTTCTTTTGGCGGTTGGCGCTTTCCTGTTTTGGAAACGTGGTGACGCCGCTGTACCAACGGTAGAGGTGGAGTGTCTTTTGCGTTTGCCTGCAAGCAACCAATCCCTTGTGATTGCGGTTGGCGACGAGGTTCGCAACGAGAACGGAACGATTGCATTCGGCAAAGTGACGAGCATTTCGGAACGTCCTCAAACAACCGTCTTTTTGAAAGAGGGGGAGCCTGTTTACGAGGCGGTTGAAGGAATGAAGGAAACCGAATTGACCGTTCGTATGACTGCCGAAAAGACGACCGACTACCGTGTGGGCGATATTCGCATTTGCGCAGGTTCGAGCGGAGCCTACCGGATCGGGTCCTCCTATGTTGCCAATGTTCGGATGATTCGGCTTTCGGAGGTGAAAAAATGATGAAAAATCAAAAGGCACGCGTACGGATTTTTGACTTTTTCCTGTTGTTGCTCGTCTTTTTTTCAGTGATTGGATTGACCCAGCGGTTCGGCGCCTTCGGCGCAAACGCAAAAGAATCTCTTTCCGATTTTTCGGTCGAATTGCTTTGGGAAAATGTGGACGTGCAAACGGTGGATTGTCTTGCCGTCGGCGAGGAGATCAGAAACGAGAACGGAACGGTATTCGGTACGGTTAAAGCGATTCGCCGCACGCCCCATGAAGTGCTGATTTACCACGAGGGAAAAGAGTTTCGCAAAAGCTATCCGGAGGGAACGATTGAGGATGTGCGACTGACCGTTTTGATCTCGGGCAGAAGAAACAATCGGATTTTGCTTCGGGAGGACGGAAGCGCCGTTTTGGTGGGACAGAATTTGCGGCTGTATGCTCCGCGTGCTGCGCTTTCATTGTGCGTGATTTCTGCATAAGCAAATTCCGATTTTTCGGTCTGTTTTCTCGTTTTTCTTGCGTTTTGCACGAAAATTTCGTTTTACAGATTCAAAAATAGGTTAGATTGACTATTGAAATGAAAAATTTTTTTTGATATAATACTATTAATAATCTATCGGATTTTCTGCATTTTTGCGAAAAAACGATCTTATAGGAGCATTCTTATGATCTCACGCGACGTTACCATTTCCAATTCGAGCGGTCTCCACGCAAGACCGGCGACCTTTTTTGTTCAAAAAGCAAATCACTTCGCCTGCGCCATTTCTGTGGAAAACGGGGATCGGAAAGTGAACGCCAAAAGTTTGCTTGGCGTGCTTTCGCTTGGAATTGCCCAAGGGATGACCATTACTTTGACGGCGGACGGAGCCGGCGAAGAAGAGGCGCTGGAGGCTATGATCGAACTGATTAACAGCGGATTTGCAGATCTTTGATCCGTTGCGTTGAGAAATGAAATGACGGCGTGCGCCGGAGACTGACTCAAACCGTTCTCCAGGAGGCACGCCGCTTTTTTCAGCGAAAGGAGGATAACAACCATGCCGCAAACCGAAAAGGACCGCGCGCGCTTGTTGGAAAAGGCGAACTCTTTGCCGCTTGTTCCGGGCGTTTATCTGATGCACGATAAAAGCGGAAAAGTGATTTACGTCGGAAAATCGCGCAAGCTTAAAAACCGCGTTTCGCAGTATTTTCAAAACGGCGAAAAAAATATCAAAACCGCGCGAATGGTTTCTTCCGTTTCAGATTTCGACTACTATCTATGCACCAACGAAATGGAAGCCCTTTCGCTGGAAAACACATTGATCAAACAGTATAAACCAAAGTATAACATTCTCCTCAAGGACGCAAAGTCCTATCCCTATATCAAAATCACCGCCGAAGAGTATCCGCGGCTGATTTTTACCCGGAAACGCGAAGCCGATAGGGGAAAGTATTTCGGTCCCTACTCAGGCGCGTCGATTGCCTACTCCATGATTGATCTGCTTTCCAAAACGCTCGGACTTCCCACCTGCCGTCGTAAATTTCCGCAGGAGATCGGCAAAGGGCGCCCCTGCATCTATTATGAGATCGGAAAATGCGCCGGGCTTTGCACCGGTCACGTCAGCGCCGAAGAGCACAGAACCGCAATTGCCTATGCGGCGGAGGTCCTGAATGGAAAAAATGACGCGGTGCGCAAACTTTTGGAGGAACAGATGAAAAGGGACGCCGAAGCGGAGCGCTATGAAGCCGCCGCAAAATGCCGCGATACCATTCGCGCGCTGTCGGCAATTCGTGAAAAGCAGAGCGTGGTCGCCTCTCCCGATGCCGAGCAGGACGTTTTTGCCCTTTGGACGGACGATTTCTGCACATGTATTTCGGTTTTCTATATCCGTGGCGGCGCAGTGCAGGATTCTTCCGATTTTCTGTTCGGAGCCGATGAAATCCCTGATGATTTGACTGCTTTTCTGACCGAGCATTATCGCTCGCGCGCCTATATTCCACCGCGCGTACTGCTCGCTTTTCACATGGAAGAGGAGGATCGCGCCCTGCTTGTCGAGAGCCTTTCGCAACTGGCAGGCAGAAAGGTGGACGTTCACACGCCCGAGCGCGGATCGCTTCGCACGCTTTGCGAGCTGGTGGAAAGTAACGCCGCCGAGCGCGCCAAACGGTATCGGCTGGATTCCGAAAAAGAGGAGGGAACGATTGCCCGACTTGCCGAATTGCTGCGTTTGGAAGTTTATCCGCAAAGAATTGAGGCATACGATATATCCAATTTCGGCTCCGAGCATTTGACTGCCGGAATGATTGTTTATAAAAACGGCTTGTTTTCCAAAGCGGATTATCGTTCCTTTCGGATCAAAACGGTTGTTGGAACCACCGATGACTACGCCAGCATGACCGAGGCGCTGGAACGTCGCCTTGCCCATTTAAGCGATGCAAGCGGTTCTTTTTCCGAGGAGCCTGATCTCATCCTTTTGGACGGTGGCCGCGGTCACGTTTCGGTAATCCGTGAAAAACTGCGCGAGCTGGGATTGGATCGCATTCCGGTATTTGGAATGGTTAAGGACGACTACCACAAAACGCGTGCGCTTTGTACCGAAAACGAGGAGATCAACATTGCGCGCGAACGAGAAATTTACACCTTGATTTACAAAATTCAGGAAGAGATTCACCGCTATACGGTTCGCGTTATGGAGCAGGCAAAGCGCGGAACGCTTTCTCATTCGGTATTGACGAAGATCCCC
The DNA here is from genome assembly GCA_015063325.1 of Oscillospiraceae bacterium. Taxonomy (GTDB): domain Bacteria; phylum Bacillota; class Clostridia; order Oscillospirales; family CAG-272; genus UMGS1865. The sequence goes on from SVUK01000006.1 coordinate 159,033, forward strand.
GGGATTGGCGACGCCAAGGCAAAGCGCGTTCTTGCAGCGTTCGGTGGACTTGCCGCTGTGAAAACGGCGAGTGCCGAGGAGATCGGCAATGTCAAAGGAATCAGCAAAAAGGACGCCGAGGCGATTTATCGGCATTATCACAAATCGGAGGACGATCGGATATGATGCGCGTGATTACGGGTTCGGCAAAAGGGATCAGATTGCAAACGCCGGAAGGGGAAACCACCCGTCCGACATCCGAACGCGCCAAGGAAGCCTTTTTTTCCATGATTCAGTTTGAGATAGTGGGCAGGCGCGTTTTGGATTTATTCGCCGGATCCGGGCAGTTGGGCATTGAGGCATTGAGCCGCGGCGCAAAGACGGCAACCTTTACCGATTCTTCCAAGGCGGCAATTCAAGCCGTTCGCGCCAACCTGAAAAAAACCGGATTTGAGGGGAATACCGTTGTTTATGCCGGCGACGCGCTCACTTTTTTGCGCGGAAGAGCACCGGAAAAATATGATCTTGTTTTTTTGGATCCTCCCTATGCGCTCGGTCTCGTTCCGCAGGCGCTGGAGCTTCTTTGCAAAGGAAATTTGCTTTTGCCGGGTGCGCTTTTACTCTGCGAAACGGGCGAATCCAAGGACGTTTTCGGCGGAAACGGAGAACTTGAAAAGCGGTTTACCGTTCGCAGTTTGAAAAAGCACGGCGTTGCGCATTTAACCTTGCTTGTGTATTCGGAAACGGAGGTTTCGCCATGAACGATCGTTTATCAAAAATTGCAATCGTTCCGGGCAGCTTTGACCCGATGACGCTCGGGCATCTTTCCCTGATTGAAGCGGTTGCAGCACAGTATGAAACGGTTTACGTTGCGGTGATGCCCAATTTTGAAAAACAGCCGTTTTTGGATACAGAGGCGCGCTGTGAAATTGCAAGATTAACGGTTGAAAATCTTCCAAACGTCAAAGTGATTGCCGACGACGGACTTTTGGTGGATCTGTTCGATCGTCTGCACGCCGACGCGGTATGCAAGGGATACCGCAACGAGACCGACCTTGCCTACGAAACGGTGCAGGATGAATGGAACCGTGCGCACAATCCGCGTTTTTTTACCAAGTTGATTCCGGCAAAACCGGGAACCGAGGAGATTAGCTCCACATTTGTGCGTCGACTTTTGGAAAGCGAAGCGACGCTGTCCGGATTTGTAGCAGAGAATGCGATCCCGTTTTTACAGTCGGAATTTGCAAAAATCAAAAGAAAATAACTCTTTTTCAAAAAAAATGAAAAAAAGTATTGCAAAATGAAATCGATTATGCTATAATATACGCGTTGCGCGATTTTCGCGCTATTTTGAGGGTGGTCCGCTGCATGCTCGCATGAACACCTGATTTTGAAGGAGGACTCATCATGAATCAGATTGAGGCTTTTACAAACGAGCAATTGAAAAGCGAAGTGCCCGTAATCCGCATTGGTGACACCGTTCGTGTTCACAACAAAATCAAAGAGGGCGCAAGAGAGAGAATCCAGATGTTTGAGGGAACCGTTATTGCCAGACACGGCGGCGGTATTTCCGAAACCTTCACCGTTCGCCGCATTTCTTACGGCGTAGGTGTGGAGAAAACCTTCCCGATTCATTCTCCCAACGTTGAGAAAGTGGAAATCATTCGCGTCGGTAAAATCCGTCGTGCAAAGCTCTACTATCTGCGTGGCAGAGTTGGTAAAGCTTCCAAGGTCAAGGAACAAATTTGACCCGTACTTTTTCAAAACAGGAAAGACCGGTGACAGTTTTTGTCGCCGGTCTTTCCTGTTTTTTATTTATTTATTTCTTTCTTATTTTTTCTTTTTTCTTTCTTGTTTTTTCTTTTTTTGCTGTCGCCTTTTTGCGACAGTTTTTTTTATTTTCCCATGATATTATAAAGTTTGCGAAGGACAAGCTTGTAAGAAAACAAAAAGGAGAAGTGACTGATGATTCATATCAAGCACCAAGTCAACTTTGAAACGGAGGGGGAAGCGCTGTATATTCGCCTTTCCGGAGAGATTGACCATCATTCGGCAGTCGGCGTTCGCGTTGGGATCGACGAAAAAATGTTGTCGGACCGACCGAAAATTGTCTATTTGGATCTTTCCAGCATTGATTTTATGGATAGTTCCGGATTGGGACTGATTATGGGGCGGTTGGCAACTGCAAATCGGTACGGCGGACAGTTGATTGTTCTTGACCCTTCTGTTGCCGCGCAAAGAATGATTCGTCTTGCCGCGCTTGATCGCGTCATTCAAATTCAATTTAGCAAAAATAGAAAGGAGATCAACTCATGAACAAAAGCACAATTGATTATACCGCGCGCGTGGAAAACGAGATGGATTTAAAAATGCCTTCGCGCTCGGTCAACGAGGGATTTGCCCGAGCCGCGGTTGCGGCGTTTTGCGCGCAACTCAACCCAACTGCAGTGGAGCTTGCCGATTTGAAATGCGCCGTTTCCGAGGCGGTAACGAATTGTATTGTGCACGCTTACCCTGATGGGGTGGGGGAGATTCGATTAAACGTTAAGCTTTGCGAGGGAAGAATTGTTCAAGTGGAGATTCGCGACCGCGGATGTGGAATTGCCGATGTCAAAAAGGCGCGCGAGCCGCTCTTTACCACCGACGCGGCAGGCGAGCGAAGCGGAATGGGATTTACCGTTATGGAGAGCTTTTGCGATTCGGTTCGCGTTCACAGTCGGTTGGGACGCGGCACCACCGTCGTTCTTTTGAAACGGTTACATATTTGATCCATGATGAAAGGGGATCTGCAAATGCCGGATTGCCTGAAAGAACGCAACGAATATCTGTTGGAGCGGTTTCGACTCGGTGATCCGACCGCTGAATCGCTTTTGGTAGAAGAAAATATGGGACTCGTTCGTGCGATTGTTTTGCGTTTTCTCGGCAGAGGGACAGAATACGACGATCTGATGCAGATTGGAACGATCGGCATGGTCAAAGCCATTCGCTCCTTTTCGCCCGAATTTGGGGCGAGGTTTTCCACCTACGCCGTTCCGCTCATTGCCGGCGAGATTCGCCGCCATTTGCGCGATGACGGACCAATCAAGGTCAGCCGAATCTACCGCAAGCAGGGAATTGCCCTTTTGCGCGAAAAAAACCGGATTCTTGCAGAGGAAGGCAGAGAGCCGGGAATCGCCGAACTTGCCGAACGTTGCTCTCTTTCCAAAGAAGAGGCGGCAATTTCGTTGGACGCGCTTTCTCCCATCGCTTCGCTGTCCGGCGCCATTCACGATGACGACGGAGGACTTACTTTGGAGGGAACGCTTTCGGATGAGGAATCCGAGCGCGAGACCGAGCGTATTTGCGACCGTATTGCCATTGCGCAAAGTATCGGAAAACTGCCGCCGCTTTGGAGAAAGATTGTTTTGCTACGATATTTTCGCAATTTTACGCAACAGCAAACTGCTGAGGAGCTGGGACTTTCACAGGTTAAGGTTTCCCGGGAGGAGAAAAAAATCCTGCAAAGTATGCGATTAGCGCTTGGAGGATAGAAAAACCGCAACCCTTAAAAAGGTTGCGGTTTTTCTATTTTTCATCTATCAAACGTTAAAATCAATCAAACGTTAAACCGGAAGTAAACGACATCTCCGTCCTGCATGATATAGTCTTTTCCCTCGCTGCGGAGCGCGCCGGCTTCCTTGACGGCGTTCATACTGCCGTATTTCTTCAAATCGTCAAAGGCGACGACCTCGGCGCGAATGAATCCGCGCTCAATATCCGAGTGGATTTTTCCGGCGGCTTTCGGCGCCTTTGTTCCTTTTCGGATCGTCCATGCGCGGCATTCGTCGGGACCGGCAGTCAGAAAGCTGATCAGCCCCAAAAGGGAATAGCTTGCCTTGATCAAACGATCCAATCCGCTTTCTTCAATGCCGAGGTCGGAAAGGAACAAGCTCTTTTCCTCTGCCGAAAGCTCGGCGATTTCGGCTTCAATCTGACAGCAGATGGGAATGACCTGCGAGTGCTCCTCTTCGGCAAACTCTTTGAGCGCTTTGTAAGCGAGGAGATCAAGCGGCTCGGTTGCGGCATAGTCTTCGCTGACGTTGGCAACATAAATCACCGGTTTCATGGTCAAAAGCGGCGTATCCGCAAGAATTGTTTTTTCATCCTCGGTCAATTCCAGCGTGCGCGCACTCTTTCCGCTTTCCAAAACGGCGTAAATTTTTTCCAAAAGTTCCAGTTCAACCGCGTATTTTTTGTCGCCGCGTAAAGCTTTCTTTGTTTTATCAATGCGGCGCTCCAAAATTTCCATATCCGAAAAGATCAATTCCAAATTGATGGTCTCCAAATCGCGCATGGGGTCAATCTTTCCGTCCACGTGGATGATATTATCGTCCTCAAAACAGCGAATGACGTGCAGAATAGCGTCCACTTCCCGAATGTTGCCCAAGAATTGATTGCCCAATCCTTCTCCTTTGGAAGCTCCTTTTACCAAACCGGCAATATCCACAAATTCGATCACTGCCGGGGTATATTTTGCCGGATGGTGCATTTCTGCAAGAAAATCCAGCCGCGCGTCGGGAACGGTGACCACGCCGACGTTCGGTTCAATGGTGCAAAAAGGATAGTTTGCGGATTCTGCTCCCGCGTTTGTCAGCGCGTTGAACAGCGTGCTCTTTCCAACGTTCGGCAATCCTACGATACCAAGTTTCATAAAAAAGTCCTCTTTCATTTCGTTCTGTCTTTCCCGTCTATTATAAACGATTTTCGCTTGTTTGGCAAGAGAGAAGAGGAAAAAAGGCGAAAATTTACAAAAAATTCGGTTTTTGTATTTACAAAGCGGATTTTAATATGGTATAATACAGAAAAGAATGGAAGAAAATTCAAGGAGGACCGGAATATGACCGATACCCGAATTTTGATCGTTGATGACGACGCGAATATCAGCGAGCTTTTGAAAATCCACTTCGAAAGCGAAGGTTACAGTGTGAAAACCGCCGGGGACGGTATCGAGGGGATTGCGCTGTTCAAATCCTTTGAGCCGGATCTGGTTCTTTTGGATATTATGCTTCCAAAAAAGGACGGCTGGCAGGTTTGTCGCGAGATCCACGAGATTTCTTCCAAACCGATTATCATGGTCACCGCGAAAGGCGAGGTTTTTGATAAGGTGTTGGGGTTGGAACTCGGCGCCGACGATTTTGTTGTCAAGCCCTTTGATATGAAGGAACTTTCCGCTCGCGTCAAAGCGGTGCTTCGCCGCTCAAAACTCAATGCGCGTGACGCCGACGAGGAAGTGCTCAAATTTGAAAATTTGGAAATCAGCCTGCAAAAATATGAACTGAAAATCAATGGCAAAGCCGTTGATACCCCACCGAAGGAACTGGAGTTGCTCTATTTTTTAGCCTCCAATTATAATCGCGCTTTTTCGCGTAACCAACTGCTGGACAAGGTTTGGGGATTTGACTATTTGGGCGATTCCAGAACCGTTGACGTTCATGTTAAGCGCCTACGCGACAAACTCAAGGATGTTTCCGACAAATGGCAACTCAAAACGGTTTGGGGCGTTGGTTATAAATTTGAAGTGTTCAACTGATCGTTGATTTAACATTTGCCGCCGTCGAGCAATTTCGGCGGCGGCAAATTTTATCATTGCTTTTTTTAAAAAGGGGAGGATCGCAGAATGTTCAAAAGTGTTTTTGCAAAATACGTAACCGCGGTTATGTCGATTTTTGCCATCGGCTTTGCAATCCTTTTGTTTATCGCAACCTCTATCGTTAACAATTATATTTCACGCTCCAAAATCCGGGAGATGGATAGTACGGCGAAAGCACTGCAAAATGTAGTGTCTCATCTTGCGGTTGATTGCGAGCCGGAGAATTTTGAGGCGTGTTTCCAAGCCGCTGTGGAGAAGCCCGAGTTGCCGCTCTCCCAACTGATTTCCGCACTGACCGGAAGAGACGGCGATATTGCCGTCCTTGTTGCCGACGCAAACGGGAACGTTTTTTCCATTGCCGGTTTTCATCTTACCAAAGGGCAGCCGGAGGAACGGTTTGTTCTTTCCGAGGAGCTGAACGGGGCTGCTAAACAAGGGGAACAAACGGTGCAAAGCGCGCAACTGCCGTTTCTTTCCAGTGCGATTCCGGCACGCGTGGAACCCATTCGGAATTTTGAACGAGACTATTGCGGCTGTATCGTCGTTTGCGTTACGCAGTTGGATAGCAGTCTCATGCGAGAAGAGATGATTCAATCTATTCTTTCAACGGCAATGCTTGTGTTGGTTGCCGCAATGATTGCCGTTTATTTCATCAGTGCGCGCGTCATCTCTCCGCTTCGGGAAATGAGTATTGCCGTTGATCGCTTTGCAAAGGGAAAATTTGATACGCGCGTCAGCGTTCGGGGAAATGATGAGGTTGCGCGTCTTGCGGAAGCTTTTAACAATATGGCGGATTCACTGGATAATTTGGAAAAAATGCGCTCCTCCTTTGTTGCCAATGTCTCTCACGATTTGCGAACGCCGATGACGACCATCAGCGGTTTCATCGGAGAGATTCGTTCGGGAGTAATTCCGCCCGAAAAGCAGGATTATTACCTCGGTGTGATTGAGACCGAGGTGAAGCGGCTTTCCAGACTTGTTGCATCGCTTTTGGATCTTTCCAAGATTCAGGCAGGCGAACGAAAATTCGTTATGCGGCAATTTGATATTTGCGAAATGGGGCGGCAGATCTTGCTTTCTTTTGAACAGCCGATTGAGCAGAAAAATTTGCAGATTTCGTTTGATTGCGACGAGGAGCGAATGCTTGCGAATGCCGATCAGGACGCCATTTATCAGGTGTTCTATAACCTATGCCATAACGCCGTCAAGTTTTCGCGCGAGGGCGGAGAACTGCGGATTGCAATTGCAGAAACCAAAGAGCATAAAATTCGAGTTTCGGTTTATAATGAAGGAGAGGGGATTCCCGAGGAAGATCTTCCGTTTGTGTTCGATCGTTTTTATAAGAGCGATAAAAGTCGGGGACTGGATAAATCGGGGCTGGGATTGGGACTGTATATTTCCAAAACCATTATCGAAGCGCACGGAGAGACCATTTCCGTCCGAAGCGAACCGAACAAATATTGTACCTTTCAATTCTCCCTCAAAAAAGCCGCCGCAGACGAGCGAGAATAACGGAGAATCAAAATGCCGAGCTATGCATTTTTCGATACAAAATCCTACGACCGTCCTTTTTTTGAGCGATACGGAAAGAAATCGGGGATCGAATTTCGCTTTTTTGAAACTCGGCTCACACAAGATACCGTTGGGCTTGCCAACGGGTTTGACGGCGTTTGCGCGTTTGTCAATGATGTGATAAACGCCGAAGTTCTTGAATCGCTTTACTGCGGCGGTGTGCGTACCGTTGCTTTGCGGTGCGCCGGCTACAATAATGTGGATCTTCACACCGCATTTGGTAAAATCCATGTCGTTCATGTTCCGGCGTATTCGCCCAATGCCGTTGCCGAGCATGCCATGGCAATGCTTTTGACCAGCATTCGCCGTATTCACAAAGCCTATATCCGAACAAAGGATTTCAATTTCAGTCTTGATGGATTGACCGGATTTGAATTGCACGGCAAAACGGTAGGCGTTATCGGTACCGGGCGCATCGGACGCGCGTTTATTGAGATCTGCCGGGGATTCGGTATGAAAATCATCGCTTATGATAAATTTCCAACACCCGAAGGCGGTATTGATTATGTTTCTTTAGATACTCTTTTTGCCGAGAGCGATGTGATCTCCCTGCATTGTCCGCTGACCGAGGAGACATACCATACTGTTTGTGCAGAGACTATTGAAAAAATGAAAACCGGAGTGGTTATCGTCAACACTTCACGCGGTGCACTCATTGACGCTGAAGCGTTGCTGGATGCCATTAAGGATCGCAAGATAGGCGCGGCTTGTCTGGACGTTTACGAGGAGGAAAGCGATATTTTTTTTGAGGACTATTCCGGACACATTCTGGAAGACGATACGCTGGCAAGGCTGATCTCCATGCCCAATGTACTGGTCACATCTCATCAGGCTTTTTTAACCGAAGAAGCACTGGATACAATTGCAAAAACGACGGTGGAAAACATTCTTGAATTGCAGACAAACGGATGGTGCAAAAACGAGCTATGCTACCGGTGCGGCAAAACCGAAGTTTGTAGCGCCGCCAGAACGGGTAAATGTTTTTGAAAAATCAGGGCAGAAAAAAGAAACGACTTTGAAAAAACAAAGCCGTTCTTTTTTTGCTTTTTGCATTGACAGAAATACCGTTTCGTGATACAATAAAAATAATGTGGGAGGGTTTGGAATGATATCCGAAATTTCCCGTTTTACCGGATCATTTTGATTTTTGAATATGATCGTTTTAATCTTTGAATATGATCATTTTGATCGTTGAATATGATCGGAATATGATTGTTTTATTCTTTGAAAAGGAGCTTTTGGTATGAAAAACAATTCGGTGGGTTCCCAAAGAATTGCCCGGCTTTTTGACGCCGGAACCTTTGTGGAGCTGGGTGCTTACCGCAAAAGACCCGACGGAGCCGCCACCGGCGCCGTTTGCGGTTACGGTGCTGTAAACGGTCGGCTCGTTTATGCATTCTCGCAGGACAGCGACCGCCAAAAAGGCGCGTTTGACATTCTGCAAGCCGAGAAGATTGCCGATCTCTATTCGCTTGCACTCAAAAACGGGGCGCCGGTCGTCGGTATTTTCGATAGTGCAGGTGCCTATGTTGCAGACGGCGCCTCGGCACTTTCGGCATTCGGCAAATTCCTTGCTTCGGTCAGTCGTGCGTCGGGCGCAATTCCGCAAATTGCCTTGATCGGCGGCACCTGTGCAGGACTTGCGGCAACCGCCGCCGCCATGTTTGATTTGACGGTTTTGATTGATGGAAAATCGCAACTTTTTGTCAACGCGCCTTTTGTGGTGGGCAAAGAGGTTGGGACAGCCGAGTTTGTCCGCGCGAAGGGACTTTCCTCGGTAACGGTTGCCGAGGAGAATGAAGCGTTTGCCGCACTGCGCACGATTCTTGATTTGCTTCCGGCAAGCGCCGAGGAGGGCGTTACTGCCGCTGACTCTGCCGACGACGTTAATCGCGCGGTTTCTTCGGCAGATGTTGCCGAACTTGCCGATACGGGTTCGCTTTTAGAGATTGGCGCCGGCTATGCCGACGAAATGCGCGTTTATCTTGCGCGTATGGGCGGTGTTCCTTGCGGAGTTGTGGCAAACAATGGTGCCATTACTGCCGAGGGGGCAAAAAAGACCGCGCGGTTTGTCGGTTTTTGCGATAGTTTCGGTTTGCCGATTGTAACGCTGACCGATAGCGTTGGCGTTGCCGTTAGTTCAGCGGAAGAGGGAAGCCCACTTGCCGCCGCGCTCGGCAAACTTGCCATGACCTACGCAAACGCGACCGCGGCGAAGATCACCGCCGTCATTGGGAAAGCCTATGGTGCGGCGTTTACCTTGATGGGCTCCAAAGCGCTTGGCGCGGATGTGGTTTACGCGCTCCCGACCGCCGAGATCAGCGCAATGGCGCCGGAAGCCGCCGTAGCATTCCTTTGGAATGATCAAATCACCGAAACGACCACAAGAGAAACGCTCGTTTCCAGGTGGAAAGCCGAGTGTGCCTCTCCCGAAGCGGCTGCCGCCGACGGAAGCATTGATGATGTGATTGATCCTTCGGAGCTTCGTCAGCGTATTTGCGCCGCCGTTTACATGCTTCTTGAAAAGAGTAACGGTGAACCGGCGCGCCTGCACAGCAATCTTCCGCTTTGATGGGAGGCGCTTTTATGGCACAATTGTTGTTTTTGTTGACCAAAGACACTCGCCCGTTCGGGGAACGCGCGAGTGAAGCCGGTACCGTATCGCTGTTGGGAATGTTGGCAATTTTCGGCGTTCTTGCGCTGCTTTGGGGGGCGATTGAACTATTTCACCTCTGCATTTCCGCTTTGGAAAAGAAAAAAGCAAAAAAGCAGGCGCTCTTCCAACAATCCTTGCCGGTTGAAGGTATCGATCTGCAACCGGAGGTACAACCGGTGGATGACGGCGCGCTGATTGCCGCCATTACTGCGGCAATTACCGCCGCAAGAACCGAGGAGGGAAATACGACCGGATTCCGTGTGGTTTCCTTCCGTCGTATGCACTGATTTTCGAAATACAGCACCGAAAATAAGAAAGGTTTGGTATATCAAATGAAAAATTATCGTGTTACCGTCAACGGCGTCGCTTACGACGTCTCTGTAGAAGAAATTGAGGGAAATACCCCCGTAGCCGTTTCCGCGGTTCCCAAGGTGGCTCCTGCCGCTCCTAAAGCCGCACCTGCCGCCCCTGCGGCAAGTGTTCCTGCCGGTGCCAATACTGTGAAAGCACCCATGCCGGGCAACATTCTCAAAGTTGCCGTCAAAGCCGGCGACAGCGTGAAAAAAGGCGCGCTATTGTGCGTTCTGGAAGCCATGAAGATGGAAAACGAGATCCTTGCTCCTGCAGACGGGACCATTGATACCGTTGCGGTTGCTCCCGGCGCCACCGTTGCCACCGACGCGGTTTTAGTTACCTATCATTGATCCTTTTTCAAAAAACAAAAATTTTAAGAAAGGATTTTACCCATGATAGAGGCAATCAAAAACTTTTTGGGTTCTACCGGCGTTGCCCGATTGTTTGACGGGCAGGAAGCCTGGTGGAAGACCTTGATTATGATGGCGATTGCCGGGATTTTAGTCTATCTCGCCATTGCCAAAAAATTTGAGCCTTTGCTCCTGTTGCCGATTGCAATCGGCGTGCTTTTGACAAACCTTCCCGGCGGCGGACTCTTTCACGAGGGAATGTGGTTCGCCAATGTGGATCAACTCAACGAGCTGATTCGGACGATTGCCAATCCAACCTCGACAAGCGAGGCGGTTGCGGCTGCAGAAGAAGCGCTCGCCCAATTCAGCGAGTGGTATTCAATTGAATATGTTTACCAAAACGGGATTCCGGTCGTTACGTCGATTGCAGTCAACTATTTAAGCGTTCTTCAGCACGGCGGACTATTGGATATTCTGTATATCGGCGTTAAAACCGGTATTTATCCCTGTCTGATTTTCATCGGTATTGGTGCGATGACCGATTTTACTCCGCTGATCTCCAATCCCAAAAGCCTGTTGATCGGTGCCGGCGCGCAACTCGGCGTGTTTGTGGCGTTTGGCGGTGCCTTGCTTTCCGGTCAGTTTTTGGGTGTGGAAGCGGCTTCCATCGGAATTATCGGTGGCGCCGACGGACCAACGGCGATTACCGTTACCAAAACGCTTGCACCGGCTTTGCTCGGCGCCATTGCCATTGCGGCGTATTCCTATATGGCGCTGATCCCCATGATCCAGCCGCCGCTGATGAAGCTGTTGACCACCAAAAAGGAGCGCAAAATCCGCATGACAGCGCTTCGTCCCGTTTCCAAGGTCGAAAAAATCATTTTCCCTGTCATCGTTACCGTGATTGTTGCCTTGATCGTTCCGGACGCGCTGGTGTTGATCGGTTGCCTGATGTTCGGCAATCTACTCAACGTTTGCGGTGTGACTGAGCGGCTTTCCAAAACGGTGCAGAACGAGCTGATGAATATTGTCACCGTCTTCCTCGGCATCACCGTCGGGGCAACGGCTGTTGCGGCGAACTTCTTGCGGTTGGAGACGTTGCTTATCATTGCGCTGGGGCTCGTTGCCTTTGCAATTTCGACGATCGGCGGACTGCTCACGGCGAAGATCATGAATAAGCTCACCGGCGGCAAGATCAATCCGCTCATCGGCTCCGCCGGCGTTTCCGCCGTTCCGATGGCGGCGCGCGTCAGCCAGAAGGTGGGGCAGGAGGAAGACCCCGGCAATTTCCTCTTGATGCACGCGATGGGACCGAACGTTGCCGGCGTGATCGGCTCGGCGGTTGCGGCAGGCGTTCTGCTTTCCTTCTTCAATAAATAAGTCGGTAAAAAGGAGATTTGATCAATGGCAAAAGTGAAAATTACCGAAACGGTTTTGCGCGATTCACACCAATCGCTGATTGCTACCCGGATGACCACCGAGGAAATGCTTCCCATTTTGGAAACAATGGATGGGGTGGGGTACCACTCGCTGGAAGCCTGGGGCGGCGCGACCTTTGACGCTTGTATGCGTTTCCTCAACGAGGACCCTTGGGAGCGGTTGCGCAAGATCCGCGAACGGGTGAAAAATACCAAATTGCAAATGCTGTTCCGCGGTCAGAATATTCTGGGCTATCGCCACTATTCGGACGACGTGGTGGAATATTTTGTGCAAAAGTCGATCGCAAACGGCATTGACATCATTCGCATTTTCGACGCGCTCAACGATCCGCGCAACCTCAAAACGGCGATCAACGCCACCAAAAAAGAGGGCGGACACGTGCAGGCGGCGTTCTCCTATACCACCGGACCCGTTTACACGCTGGAGTACTTTGCCAACTATGCAAAACAGCTCGAAGAAATGGGTGCGGATTCCATTTGCATTAAGGATATGGCAGGACTTCTCAAACCTTACGACGCCTACGATCTTGTCAAGGCGCTCAAAGAGGCGGTCAAGGTGCCGATCCAGTTGCACACGCACTACACCTCCGGTCTTGCCTCCATGACGTTGCTCAAAGCGGTGGAAGCCGGGGTGGATATTATTGATACGGCGATCTCGCCGATGGCAATGGGAACCTCGCAGGCGCCGACCGAATCGCTGGTCGCCGCGCTTGCCGGAACCGAATACGATACCGGCATCAGTTTAGATCAGCTCGACCCCATCACCAAATACTTTACACCTTTGCGCGAAAAATATCTGGCGAGCGGTCAGCTCAACCCAAAAGCGCTCAAAGTGGACGTCAACGCCCTGCGCTACCAGGTGCCGGGCGGAATGCTCTCCAACCTGATGAGCCAGCTGGCGCAGGCAGGGAAGTCGGATCAACTCACCGCCGTGCTGGAAGAGGTTCCGCGCGTGCGCGCCGACGTTGGCTATCCGCCGCTGGTTACGCCTTCCTCGCAGATCGTGGGAACGCAGGCGGTGTTCAATGTGATTATGGGCGAGCGTTATAAGACCACCACCAAAGAGTTCCGCGGACTTGTGCGCGGCGAATACGGCAAAACGCCGGTGGAGATTGACCCCGCTTTTGTCAAAAAGATCATCGGCGACGAGGAACGCATTACCTATCGCCCTGCCGACGCGCTCAAGCCGGAGCTTGACACGCTGCGCGCCGAGATCGCCCCGTATCTCGAACAGGACGAGGACGTTCTTTCCTACGCGCTCTTCCCGGAGGTTTCCAAAAAGTTTTTTGAGTACCGCAAGGCAAAGAAATACGGTTTAGACGCCGACCATGCCGATGCCAAACTGGGTGTTCACGCAATTTAAAAAAGTTAAAATAAAAGCTCCGGGCGCCGCACGTTTCGTGCGGCGCCCGGTTTTCTATGCGCTTTTGGGTTGTTTTTCGGTTATTTTACGCCCATGGCGCGGAGGAGGTCGGCAAGCGTTTTGCCCTGCGTTTGCAAGAGGTATTGATCCAGCAGTTTGGCAATTTCGCCGTCCGGGTGGTTCATGGCTTCCATTACGATATAAACGCCGATGGCGATCAGGGCGATGGTGGCGACCAGCGCGAGAATGCCGAGCACCAGTCCGGCAATCGAAAATCCGCCCCATTTTCCTGCCTGCTTGCGCGAGATGACGGCGAAAACGATGGAAAGGATGACTGCCATCAAATCAAACCAAAGTCCGCCGAAAAAAAGAAACACAAGCGCGGCGATTCCCAAAATGAACGAGGCGATTGCCATACTGCGTCCGCGCCACGCAGAATTGGAAAAATCTACGGGCGGAAATCCGTTTTGATAATCGTTTTGATTGGGGTCCATAAAAAGCCCTCCTTTTTTCTGCTGCCATTATTTTACCACGTTTTCCGCCTTTTTACAATCCCATGCAAAAAAAGTTTACAAAAACGAGACAAAAAAAGGGTATTTCCAAATACCTGTGCGCAAAAACTAAAGAAAATGGATAAAACGAACAAAAAAAGGATTAAAAAAAGGAGAGTGAAAAGTGCGGATTTTACATGTGATCAGTGACTCCAATATCGGCGGCGCAGGCGTTTTGCTATTAAATTTGTTGCGTTGGTTTGACCGCAAAAAAGTGGAAAGTGTGGTCGGGCTTCCCCGGGGAAGCCGACTGCGCCGCGCAGTGTTGGAAACGAAAACGCAGGTGGTGGAGCTGGATCAGGCGTGCGACCGCGTTTCGCCTGCATCGGTTTTGGAACTGCTGGGTGTCATCCGAGCAGTCAAGCCCGATCTTGTTCATGCAAATGCGGCAATTTCCGCGCGCCTTGCCGGAAAGCTCGCCGGGAAAAAGGTGATCTATACCCGGCATTGCACCTTCCCGGTCGAAAAGAAACTGCCGGTCGTCCGCTTTGCGCGGAATTTTTGGAACAACGCGCTTTGCGACTGCGCGATTGCAACGGCACGGGTGGCGGCGGTCGATCTGCGCGAAACGGGTATTCCGCGGCGAAAGATCGTCGTCATTCCCAACGGCTGTGAGCCGGTGCGCGAAGTTTTGCCGGGCGAGATCGAGCTTTTTCGGGCAAAATACGGCATTTCCGAAGAAGATTTTTGCGTTGGCATTTGCGCGCGTTTGGAACCCTGCAAAGGACACGAAATTTTTCTGCGTGCGGCAAAAGAGGCAATCGACGCCATGCCGGAAATCCCGTTTCGTTTTTTGATTGTTGGAGAGGGAAGCTGCCGTGCAGAACTGGAGACTTTGGCGAAAGAGTTGAAAATTGCCGACCGCGTGGTCTTTTGCGGCTTTTTGTACGACCCTGCGCCGATCTACCGGATTATGCAAATTCACGTAAACTGCTCGGTTGGCACCGAAACCTCATCTCTTGCCGTTAGCGAAGGGTTTAGCGCCGGACTGCCTACCGTTCTTTCCGACTACGGCGGCAACCGTGATATGCTCGGGGAGAGCGGCGCAGGAATATGCGTTTCAAAGGGCAACCCAAAAGCCCTTGCCGAGGCAATTTGCAAATTGGCAGGCGATGACGCGTTTCGAGCGGAAACTTCGCGCAAGGCAAGAAAACGCTACGAGCAAAACTATACCGCCGCCAGCATGGCAAAACGGCTGACGGCGGTATATGAGGGGATGTTGCGCTAAAAGTTTGCCAACAGCATGGATGCAACGGCAAAGTAGATCATCAGCGTGACCGCGTCCACAATGGTGGTGATGAACGGGCTTGCCATGACGGCAGGGTCAAAACCGAGTCGCTTTGCACCGATGGGAAGAATGGCGCCCACCAGTTTTGCAACCACAATGGCAAAGAAAACGGTAATGCAAACAACGGCGCAGATGATGAGGTTGTTTTGCAAAACATTTCCTTCCAACATGGTACTTGCCTGAAATTTAAAATCAATTGCAAAAACCTTGATAAAGGTTGCGGCGGCAATGGTCAAGCCGCAAAGGCAGGCAACGCGGAATTCTTTCCAAATGACGCGGAAAACATCGCGCAAGTGAACTTCTCCCAACGAAAGGCTACGAATGATTGTAACCGAAGTTTGTCCACCTGCATTTCCGCCGGTATCCATCAGCATGGGGAAAAAGGCAGTCAAAATTGCAACATGCGCAATTTTCGATTCGTAATTGCGGATGATCATGCTGGTGAAGGTTGCCGAAATCATCAATAAAAGCAACCATGGAATGCGCTTTTTCCAAGTTTCAAAAACGCCGGTTTTGAAATAGGGTTTATCGGTCGGCAAAATTGCCGCCATTTTTTCAATATCCTCGGTTGCTTCGGCTTCCAACACGTCCAAAGCGTCGTCGACGGTGACGAGACCGACGAGTCGGTTTTCATTGTCCACGATGGGAAGCGCAATCAAGTCGTAGTGGGAGATCATGTTTGCAACGGTTTCCTGGTCATCGCTGGTGTGCGCGAAGATGACGTTTGGATTCATAATGTCCTCAATCACGTCGTCCGGTTTTGCAAACAGGAGCTGTTTGAGCGGCACAACGCCTTGCAGAACGCGCGATTTGTCGGTAACGTAAGCAACGTACACCGTTTCCTTATCCAAACCGGTTTTGCGAATGTGGGCAATTGCCTGTTCGCAGGTCATGTTTTTCTTCAGGTCGATGAACTCGCTGGTCATCACGCTTCCGGCGCTATCTTCGGGGTAGGCAAGGAAGCGGTTAATTTCTGCGCGTGTTTGCGGTGTTGCCAGCTGCAGAATACGCTTGACAACGTTTGCCGGCATTTCTTCCAGCGTATCTACTGCGTCGTCCACGTAGAGCTCTTCATAAATTTCCTTAACTTCCCGGTCGGTCATGAGTCCTACTAGTTTGGTTTGCAGGTCGGGATCCAGTTCGGCAAAAATTTCGGCGGCGCTGTCCTTTTTCAGCATTCTGAAAATGACGGCGGCGCGGTTTTCGGGAAGACTTGCCAAAAATTCGGCGGCGTCTACAGGCGGAATTTCATCCAATTCGCGAACCAGTTGGGAGTATTTTTTTTCTTCCAGGAGCTGGTTCAGTTTTTCTATATCAAAAATTTCATTCTCTTCCATCCGATTGCCCTCCTTTTCTGTTTCATTCGGCTACTGACGGGTTGCAAAAGGGGATTCAGACGCCTGCAAGACGATTAAAATAAGCATTGTATGCCGTATATCTTGTTTTTGTTTCTTCTTCGTTTTCGCCTTTGAGCAGGAAATAGAACTTGATTTTCGGCTCGGTTCCGGATGGACGGGCAACAATCAGGTCGCCGTTTTCCAATCGGAAGGAAAGAACATTGGAACGGGGAAGTCCGGTCGGTTTTGTTGTTTTGCCGTCGGCGATCGTTTGCTTCAGATAATCCCCGGTAACGGTGACCGGAATGCCCAAAAATTCCTTGGGGGGATTTTCGCGCAAAACATTCATCAAAGCCGCTATTTTTTCCTGTCCGTCGTACCCCTCCATGTAGACCTCTCTGGTTACTTCATAGTGGAATCCGTAACGGCGGAACAAATCGTCCAGCGCATCCGAAAGGGTCATTCCGGGCGGCATGGTAGTAAGCGGTCATTTCGGTAATGAGCATTGTGGCAACGACTGCGTCCTTATCCCGTGCGTAAGTGCCTTTGAGGTAGCCGTAGCTTTCCTCAAATCCGAACAGAAAAGTACCGTGCCCGGCTTCCTCCTGCTTTTTAATCACCTCGCCGATAAATTTGAATCCGGTTAGAACATTGTAAAGCCGGATACTGTTTTCGGCACAGATTTTTGCGGTCATTTCGGATGTTACGATCGTTTTGACCATATAAGGTTCGGGCGGCATTGTCCCGGTCTTTTTGTAGGCGGTGATGATGTAGTCTGCAAGCAGTGCGCCCATCTGGTTACCGGTAATGGTGCGGAAAGCGCCCGATTTGGTGCGCGTCATGACGCCAACACGGTCGGCGTCCGGATCGGTGGCAATAATCAAATCGCATCCAACGCGGTTGGCAACGTCAATTCCCAGTGCAAACGCCGTGGGATATTCGGGGTTCGGCTTTTCCAACGTGGGGAAGTTTCCGTCCGGTTCGGATTGCGCTTCGACGGGGAAAAGATGCCGGATGCCAATGCGGCGCATCACCTCGGGCACCAAACGGTAGCCTGCACCATGCAGAGGAGTATAGACGATTTTCAAATCTTCGGCAACTGCTTTAATCGCCTGCGGATTGACCGCCTGCGCGAGTACCCGGGCAAGATATTTTTCGTCCAGCTCCTTGCCGACGATGGTCAAAAGTCCGGAAGCAAGCGCTTCTTGAATGGAAATTTGATGAACGTCTTTGAAAATATCCAGCTTTGCAATTGCGGTTGCAACGGCGTCGGCATGTTCGGGGGGGAGTTGAGCGCCGTCCTCCCAATAGGCTTTATATCCGTTATACTGTTTGGGATTATGCGAAGCGGTGATGTTGATTCCGGCAACGCAACCAAGCTCCCGAACGGCAAAAGAGAGTTCGGGCGTGGGGCGAAGGGAATCAAAAAGATAGACGCGAATGCCGTTTGCGGCAAGAACGCCGGCGGCAGTTTCTGCAAAGAGGGGGGAATTATTGCGGCTGTCGTAGGCAATTACAACGCCGTCCTGCTCGCGTTTTTCCTTCAAAATCAGATTTGCAAGTCCTTGCGTAGCGTGCGCAACGGTGTGGGTATTCATGGCGTTTAAGCCCGGTTTCATCGTTCCGCGAAGTCCTGCCGTACCAAAAGAGAGTGCACGGGAAAAACGGAATGCAATTTCCTGCTCGTCATTTGCAATGGAGCGGAGTTCCTCTTTTTCCGCGTCGGTTACGGTAGGTTCATGGAGCCATTTTTCGTATTCTTTGCGGTAATCCATCTGCGATTTCTCCATTCTTTCTTTTCTTTAAATCGAATCTCTTTAAATCAAATCCAAAATTGCGTATCCGTCGGCAAGGAACTGTTTGAGTTCTTCGCCCGTAAGCTTGCGCTGGGAAAGAAGCGCGAGTCGATAGAGATATGCTGCAGTTTTTTCCCGTTTTTCACCTTCCAGTGCCGCGAGCTTTGCAATCAGCGGTGAGGCGGTGTTAACAGTCAGCGTTTCCTCGGTCGGAAAAGCGCCCATGGAACCCATTCCGCTCATGGAATACATTTTCATCATTTCTTCCATCCTGCGCGATTCTTCGCTGACGGTGAGAAGCAGTGGCACGCCTGCGTCTTTGAGCGCCGCAAACGAAACA
The DNA here is from genome assembly GCA_015063325.1 of Oscillospiraceae bacterium. Classification (GTDB taxonomy): domain Bacteria; phylum Bacillota; class Clostridia; order Oscillospirales; family CAG-272; genus UMGS1865. The sequence goes on from SVUK01000006.1 coordinate 177,687, forward strand.
TTCAACTTTTCATTGCCGGAAATTTTGATAAACAATTCTTTGAGCTCCGTATTTTCGGATGCTGCGTCTTCGCCCTTCAATGCGCCTGCAACGTCGGCATCGATCCGCAGATATTTGACATTGGGATCATAGGATTCCAAATAGGATAAAAACTGTGTATCCAGCGGTTTTTCAAAAACGGAGATTTGAATACCTTCGGCGCTGAACATGGAGATATACTGCGCCTGTGCGGCTTTATCCGAGGTATAGTAAATTTTGTTTTCGTGCTTTTCCTTTGCAGCTTCAAGATAATCTTTCGTGGTCAGGAATGTTCCGTCGGTCAGCTCAAGCAGAAGGGAATCTTGCACACGTTCGTAGAATTTGCGGTCGCGCATACAAGCATATTCCACAAAGGTGCGAATATCGCTCCAAACCTTTTCATATTCTTCGCGCTCGGTATTGCAAAGACTGTTCAGCTTGTCGGCAACCTTTTTGACAATATGCGCTGAAACTTTGGAGACATAGGTATTATTCTGTAAATAGCTGCGCGAAACGTTCAAAGGCAGTTCGGGACAATCCAACACGCCTTTGAGCATCAGCAAATATTCGGGAATGACTTCCTTAATATTGTCGGCAACAAAGACCTGATTGTAATACAGTTTGACCTGTCCTTCAATAGATTCGTATTCGTTGGTCAGTTTGGGGAAGAAGAGAATTCCGCGGAAATTGAGCGGATAATCGGCGTTGATGTGAATCCAAAACAGCGGCTCGCGGAAATCGTGAAAGACCTTGCGATAGAAATCTTTGTATTCCTCCGGCGTGCAGTCGGATGGGTTCTTCAGCCAAAGCGGCATCGTATCGTTGACGGGCTTTTCCTCTGCCGTTTTTTGATCATCCGGCTTTTCGCTCATATCGGAAAAATAAATATCCACAGGCATAAAGGAACAGTATTTTTCCAAAATTTCTTTGAGTTTGCTTGCATCCAAATATTCTTTTTCCTCGTCGGAAACATGCATGATTACGGTGGTGCCGTGCCCTTCATGTTTCCCCGGTGAAATTTCATAGTCGCCTGTATCGGAGCAGACCCAGTGGACGGCAGGCGCGCCGGTATAAGATTTCGTTTGCAGTTCTACCGATCCGCTGACCATAAACGCCGAATAAAATCCGAGACCGAAATGTCCGATGATTCCGTTGGATTGATTATCGCCTTCATATTTCTGAATAAAGTCCAGCGCGCCGGAAAGAGCGATTTGGCAAATATAGCGGTCAACCTCTTCTTCGGTCATTCCGATTCCGTTGTCGGAAACGGTCAATGTTCCGGCTTCTTTATCCAAAATTACGTCAATGCGATAGGTTTCTCCATTGTCCTCGTATTGACCGAGCGAGGAGAGCCGCCGCAGTTTTGTAACTGCGTCCGCGGCGTTGGAAACGATTTCTCGCAGAAAGATATCCTTTTCGGAATACAGCCATTTTTTAATGACGGGGAAGATATGCTCGGTTTGAACCGAGATACCGCCTTTTTTTGTTGTTTCAGACATGAATTTTACGCCTCCTGATATTTAAAACTGCCGACAGAAAGTGTCCAAGCCGAAAAATTTTCGGGTGGTGTTTTCTGTTGCAAAAAAGTCAATTTTCCGTTTTGGAATTGGTTTCTTTTATTTTTGCCGCTTCGCTCCGAATCGCTTCCTCGGCGGCAAACTGCGCCAGCGCCTCGGCGGAAATTTTTGGAATGATTGAGAGTTTTCTGCCTTTTTCATAAAACCAAACGGACAACTTTTCTCCGGTTGATAATTTTTTGCCGTTCGCCTGCAATTTTTGCAAACGAAGAACGCCGGATTCCCATTTTCGCAAGGTTCGCTCGGATCCGCTTTGCATATCGGCGGCAGGATCCAGCGGACTGTCGGGCGGATAATAGTTTTCGGTCGTTGTCGGCAGTCCTTTTGTACGCAGGCGATCTTTGGAAAAGGTATCCAGTAGATCCAGTACGGTTGCAAATAGCGGTACGCCGACCAGCATCCCCCAAAGCCCCCAAAGTTTGCCCATAACCATGACGGCAACAAGAACGCAAAGTGAGCTGACGCCGTTGCTGCTGCCCAAAATCTTCGGACCGATGATATTTCCGTCAATCTGCTGGATGACCAAAATGATCAGCAAAACCGGGAGAATCTTCGAAGGATCCTCAAACGCAACGATCAGCGCCGATGGAATTGCTCCGAAGATGGGTCCGATGATGGGTACGATATTGGTACTGCCGACGATGGTGGCGACCAAAATCGGGTAGGGAATGCGGAAGATCAGCAGGACGAGGTAGGTTAGAATCCCGATGATCAACGAGTCAAACAGTTTGCCTTCCAAAAAGCTGCCGAAAGAACGGTCGGCAACCGTACAAACCCGGGTAATCCGGGCATTGACGCGGTCGGAGAACAGCGCGCGGCGCAGTTTCATGGTTTGCGCGTACAGCCGTTCTTTGGACGCCAGCAGATACAGCGAAATGAAGAATGAAAAAATCGCGTGCGTAATTCCCGTAACCGTGCCCATAATTGCCGAAAGCATATTTCCGGGTGTTGCAGAGGGGGCAAGCTGCTTCAGCAAATCGGCAAGTTTTTGAACATCGCTGATCAAGTCTTTGAGATAATTGCTGACTTCTTCCACAGTAATTGATTGTAAAAAGCTTTGCGTCAAATTCCATTTCCCCAGCGAGGTGTTCAGCCATTCGACAAACCCGTTATAGTGGGTAACCGAGTTTTGCAGATATTCCTCTCGGGTTGCCAAAAAATTGGTAATACCGGAAGCCAGTTGCGGTACAATCAGCAAAAACAGCAAAACGAAAATCAAAAGAAGAAACAGATAGGCGCAGATCAATGCAAACGTTCTCCGCAAACCGAGCGGATGAATATTTCGGAATATTCGGCGCTCAAAGAAGCGGAAAACGGGTAGGAGCAGATAAGCGATGATCAAGCCTGCTAAAATCGGACGAAAGAGACGCAAAACAGATTTGAACCAGACATTGACGGCGTTGGAGTTGATGATGAAAAATATCAAAAGGATCACGATTGCCAAAATGATTCCGATCACCGTCAATCGTCGGCGCAGTGGGCGATTTTTTTGTTCAAATTCACCGTTGTTCATCCTGCGTTTCCTCCTTCTCGTCTGGATTTTGCGCCGGAGCGGCAGGTGTATCGTTCAAAAAAGAATCCAGCGAAGGCTGATCCGGAAGCGGCTCAATTTCTGAAACGGTTGCGCGCTCTTCCGGATTTTCCGCGGCGGCAGTTTCGTGCATAGCGCGGCTTTCCTCTTCCAAAAAGCTTTGCAAATCTTCATCGGAAATATCCGAAAACAGATGATATTTTTTTGCCGTTTGATAGGTTTTCAAGCGAACGCGCTCGCCGAAATTCAAGTCGCCGGAGCCGGTTTCCTCGGTTGCGCTTTGCGCTTCTTTCTTTTCGCGAATCTTTCTGCGGCGGCGTTCAATCACCGTTTCCGAGCGGCGCGCAACGGTTGCAGGAGAGTAGTAGCTTTCGGTATTGTGCGGCAAATTGCGCGCTTTCAGGCGTGCGTCCATCCAATAGTCCATCACTTCCAAAACGGTTGCAAAAAGCGGAACGCCGATCAGCATTCCGGCAAATCCCCACAATCCGCCCATCAGAATGATGGCAATCATAACGCAAAGGGAACTGACGCCGGTATTTTCACCCAAAATCTTCGGGGCGATCAAGTTGCCGTCCAACTGCTGGATTACAACGATGCTGATCAGGAAGAAGATAACTTTGATCGGGTCATCCAACAGAATGATCAACGCAGTAGGAATTACGCCGATAAAAGGACCCACCACGGGAATGATATCGGTAATGCCCACAATGGTGGCAACCAGCAGCGCGTCCTGAATGCCGATGATCCGGCAGGCAAAGTAGGTCAAAACGCCAACGATCAGCGAATCCAAAATTTTTCCGCGCAGAAAGCCGCCGAAGGAGCGGTCGGCAACGGTGCAGATCCGGGTTACGTGAAAATTGATTGAATCATTGAACAGAGAGCGGCGCAGTTTCATCATCTGCGCATAGCGCTTTTCTTTGGAGAAAAGCAGGTAGATGGAGAAAAAGACGCCGAAAACGACTTCCAAAATCCAGGAGGCTGTTGCGGAAAGAAATGCCAAAAGCCGCGGTGCGGTTGAAAAACCGATCCGCTCTTTCAAAACATCCTGCAGATAGTTCCAAAAGTTTTCCATCGCATTCACAATTCCATCCCGATTCAAAAGGGGAAGAAATCCGTTTCCGTCTTCTTTTAAGAGCAGATGACCGTTGATATTGGAGATGATTCGGTTGACCGGTTCGATCAGGCGCGAAAGCCGGACATCGAAATTGTCGACAAAACTTTGAATACTGCCGAACAGTTGCGGAAAGATGAGCATGAACAGCGCAAGAACAAACAAAAAGAAAAGCATATAGGTTAAAACCATTGCCAAAATGCGGCGGAAATAGGGAGCAGGAATGCGAACAAGCAACTTTTTTTCAAAGAGCCGGAAAAACGGATTGGTCAGATAAGCAATCACCAAACCGATCAGAATCGGGCGCAGAATTGCCAAAACATAGCTCATCCATGTTTTTACTGCTTCAATGTTGGAGATCAGCAAAATGGCGGTGAAAAGAAGAGCATAAACAATGATGCCGAGCAGCAAACGTTTATTGACTCTGCCGCTTTTTTGTTCCGAATCCATTTTTTGCAACCTCCTTTCGTTTCCCAATTTTATCGACCTTGATATGTTTTTGCGCTTTTTACATGTTTTTTTTCTGCGTGTATAGCGCGCCAGCATAAAATTAATAATCTACTCTATATATTTTACCCGGTTTTCCGGAATTCGTCAAGTGCTTTTACTGATTTTTCAATTTTTCTTGCAAAATTCGCAGATATGTGCTAAAATAGAAACATAGTTTTGATAAATTGAACGAAAAACGGGAAAGCAGAGTGAAAATGCAACTGAAGACAACCGAAAACGCATACGCAAAAATCAATCTGATGCTGGATATTACCGGTATCCGAGAAGACGGGTATCATTTGATCGACGGGGTTATGCAAACCGTTTCGCTTGCCGATCGGCTGGAGGTGGAATTCGAGGTTGACAAAGCTACCCGAATCGAAATCCGGATCGTCAATGGAAAAGAAAATATTCCGGCGGATTCTTCCAATCTCGCCTGCCGTGCGGCAAGCGCCTATTTGGGAAGAATCTGCAAGACGGGAATCGTCAAAATTCAACTTCGGAAAGAAATTCCGGTTGCCGCCGGACTTGCCGGCGGAAGCGCCGACGCCGCGGCGGTTTTGCGCGCGTTGAACAGGTTGTTCGGGTATCCGATCGGTACCGAAGAGCTCTGCGCCGTCGGCGCAAAATTGGGCGCCGACGTTCCGTTTTGCGTTCGCGGCGGTGCTATGCGCACCGAAGGAATCGGGGAAAAATTGACTCCCTGCGCCGGGCTTCCGGAATGCTTTTTGGTTATCCTGCATCGAGACGATCTTCCGTTTTCCACGCCGCGGATGTACGCTGAACTCGATCGTGTGCATAATCGTTTTTCCAATCATCCGAATTCGGCAGAAAAGGTGGAAAAACTGATACAGGTACTGCGCAAAGGGGATCTTTCGGCTATTTGCGAGCGCATGGGAAATGTTTTTGAAGAGCCTGCAATTTTGTTATCGAACGGCAGAATTGAAGAACTGAAATCCCTTCTTATGCGACAGCCGGGAATGATGGGTGCGCTGATGAGCGGAAGCGGTTCGGCTGTGTTCGGTATTTTTGCAAAAGAAGAGGACGCACAAATTGCATGCGATGTTTTGAAGCAACAACCGGGCATCAACGCTTGGCTTTGCAACCCGATTTCCAAAGAATTTTGCGTTTGTTAATATAGAGTTCATATCTTAGGTCTATAATGTCGTTGTAAAATCGTTAGTTGGTTAAACGGATTTTTCCCGAAAGGACAGACAGCATTGAAGAAAAAGCAAGAGCAAAAAAGTTGCGCGCTCCGCACGTCGATCGGCGGACAGGCGCTGATGGAAGGAATCATGATGCGCGGACCGCAAAAGACGGCGCTCGCCGTGCGCAATCCCAAGGGCGAGATTGTGCTGGAAGAGTCCGAAACGCGCGGCGTTAAGCGCCCGAAAATTTGTAAATTACCGCTGATCCGCGGTATTTTCGGCTATATTGATTCCATGGTCATCGGTTACAAAGCGTTGATGCGCTCGGCAGAAATTGCAGGACTTGATGATATTGTGGAACAGAAACCTCAAAAGGGAGAGGCGTCCGCGGAATGCGTGCCTGAACCGAATGGGGAACGGGTCGAATCTGCAAGCGAAGAGTGCGCAGAGGCGGACAAGAAAACAGAACAGGACAAGAAAACAGAACAGGATAAGGAAACAAAAGAGGAGAAGAAACTGCCCCGATGGGTGGTTACGCTGACGATGGTGGCGAGTATTATTTTCGGACTTGCCGTTGCCATCGGACTGTTCGTTTGGCTCCCTGCGTTTCTGTTTTCGCTTTTTACAAAAGCCGTACCGGGAGCGGAAGATACGGGAAACGCGGCGCTCAATTCGCTGATTAAATCGGCGTTTGAAGGCGTTTTGAAGGTCTTTTTGATCGTCGGATATATGGCTGCCATTTCTTTGATGAAGGACATTCGCCGTACCTTCCGCTACCATGGCGCGGAACATAAGAGTATTTTTTGCTACGAAGCAGGGAAGGAACTTACGGTGGAAAATGTTCGCTCCATGCGTCGCTTTCATCCACGTTGCGGAACATCGTTTTTGATTTTGATGATTCTTGTCAGCATTTTTATTTCATTTTTTATTGACCCGATTTGCATTGCCATTACGGGTGATGAGTTGAGCATTGTTTGGCGCGTACTCTTGAAAATTCTGCTTATTCCGCTCATTGTAGGCATTGGGTACGAGCTCATTAAGTTTGCCGGACGGCACGACAACTGGCTGACGCGCGTGATTTCTGCGCCTGGGCTTTGGCTCCAACGCCTGACCGTTCTGGAACCCGACGACGAAATGATCGAATGCGCCATTGCCGCGCTCAAAGCCGTGATTCCCGAGGATGGAAGCGACAAGATCTGATCCGGAGAGAAGAAAAGAGGGATTCGTTTTGGAAAGTATTGCAAAGCAGGGCGTTCGCGCCTTTGAAGAATTGATTGAGGTTGCCGGACTGACCAAAGGGCAAATTTTGGTGGTTGGCTGCTCCTCCTCGGAGATCGTTGGCGAAACGATTGGAAAAGGCTCAAGTTTTGAGACTGCAAACGAACTATTTGAGGCGATTTACCCTGTTTTAAAGGAAAAGGGGATTTTTCTTGCCGCGCAGTGTTGCGAGCACCTCAACCGCGCGCTGATCGTGGAGAGAGAATGCGCTGAAAAATACGGACTGGATCCCGTTTGCGTGGTGCCTTATCCCAAAGCCGGCGGATCGTTTGCAACGGCGGCTTGGCGGCATTTTGAGGCGCCGGTTGCCGTGGAGCACATCCGCGCGCATGCCGGCATTGACATTGGCGGCGTTCTGATCGGAATGCATTTGCGCGAGGTTGCCGTTCCGGTGCGCCTGTCGGTCAAAAAAATCGGCGAAGCAAGCATTCTCTGCGCACGGACGCGTCCGAAACTCATCGGCGGCGAACGCGCAAAATATGAATGAGAAAGACGTACGTTTTTTAAGAAATTTTTTAGAGGATTTGAAATTTTCTTGATATTCCCTTGACAAAGTCGGAGGGAGTATGGTATAATAAGACCGTATTCGGAAGTCGTATTTTTGAAAGGAGCCGGAGACTGATGCAAATCGCTATTATCGCACATGACTTGAAAAAAGAACTCATCACGCAGTTCTGCATCGCCTATTGCGGTATTTTGAGCAAGCATAAACTCTGCGCAACCGGTATTACGGCAAAATATATTTCCGAGGCAACCGGATTGGAAGTGGAAAGTCTCCTGCCCGGTCAGCAGGGCGGCGACCAGCAAATCGCTTCCCGAATTGCCTACAACGAGATCGATATGCTCCTGTATTTTAAGGATACTCGTCCCGAATCCGATTACAGCGATGTCAAAAAAGAGATTTTGCGGCTTTGCGACGTTTACAACATCCCGGTTGCAACCAATATTGCAACGGCGGAGATTCTGATCATGGCGCTCGACCGCGGCGATCTTGACTGGCGCGAGATCGTGAAAGCCGACGCGAAAGGTAACAAAAAGACTTTTTAAGTTTCCAATGTGAAAAAGACACGTTCCCGGAAGGTCTTTGCGAAAAAGAGACGGATCCCTTGGCTGAAAGGATCCGGCAAAGCTCCGCGGAATACCACTTTTTTGCCAAATTGCATAAACCCGAAAGAGTGAAACGTTTGGGTGGAACCGTGCGGAATGATCCACACCCCGAACCGACCGAAAAGGTCTGTCGAGGTGTGGATTTTATTTTTGTAAAAGCTGTATTCATTTTGCAAAAAAACATTCATTTTTGTAAAAACTGTATTTATATAAAGGAGAGAACTGCTATGAAAATCAAAATGCAAGGCAAGGAATTGGAGGTCGCGGCGCCAATCACGATTTATGAAGCCGCGCGCGAAGCCGAACTCATCTCCCGTGCCGTGATCGGCGCCGAGATCGCCGGCAAAACCGTTGCGCTGACGCAGGAGCTTGCCGAGGGCGACGACGTCAAACTGTTGACCTTTGCCGACGAAGCCGGCAAACACCTGTTCCGCCATACCGCGTCCCATATTTTGGCGCAGGCAGTCAAACGGCTGTTCCCGAACGCCAAATTGACCATTGGACCGGCGGTGGAAAACGGATTTTATTACGACATTGATTCGGACGACGCATTTACGCCCGAGGTTTTGAAGAAACTGGAAGACGAGATGAAGAAGATCGTCAAGGAGAACCTGAAGATCGAGCGCTTTGAACTGCCGCGTGCAGAAGCCGTCAAGCTGATGACCGAGCGCGACGAGCCATATAAAGTACAGCTGATCAATGAACTGCCCGAAGGGGAGACAATCAGTTTCTATCGTCAGGGCGAATTTGTCGATCTCTGCGCAGGTCCGCACCTGTTCTCCACGGGCGCTGTCAAGGGGCTGAAACTGACGCAATGCACCGGCGCTTACTGGAAGGGCGACCAGAAAAATAAGGTTCTCCAGCGCATCTACGGCGTGGCGTTCCCCTCCAAAGAGGAGCTGAACACCTATCTTGCCGAACAGGAGGAAGCGCTCAAACGCGACCATAACAAACTGGGGCGCGAGCTCGGCTATTTTACCACGGTCGATTTCATCGGTCAAGGCTTGCCGATCCTGCTTCCCAAAGGTGCGCGTGTGGTACAGCTGTTGCAACGGTGGGTAGAGGACGTGGAGCAAAAGAAGGGCTGTCTGCTCACCAAAACGCCCTATATGGCAAAGCGCGAACTTTATAAAATCTCCGGTCACTGGGATCATTATTTGGACGGAATGTTTGTCCTCGGCGATCCTGCCGACGAGAGCAAGGAATGCTTCGCCCTGCGCCCCATGACCTGCCCGTTCCAATACCAGGTTTATTTGAATAAGAATCGTTCTTACCGCGAGCTTCCCATGCGCCTGACCGAGACGTCCACGCTCTTCCGCAACGAGGACAGCGGCGAAATGCACGGGCTGATCCGCGTGCGCCAGTTTACCATTTCCGAAGGGCATTATATTCTGCGCCCCGACCAGCTGGAAGAAGAGTTCCGCGGCTGTTTGGAACTTGCCAAATACTTCCTTGGCACGGTGGGACTGTTGGATAAATGCACCTTCCGCTTCTCGCAATGGGATCCGGCAAACCCGAAGAACAAGTATGAGGGCACGAGAGAGCAGTGGGAAGTCGCACAGGCGACCATGGCGCAGATTTTGGACGACCTCGGCGTAGAATACACCGTCGGAATCGACGAAGCCGCATTCTACGGTCCGAAGCTGGATATTCAGTACCGCAACGTTTACGGCAAAGAGGATACGCTTGTCACCATTCAGATCGATATGCTGCTTGCCGAAAAATTCGGAATGTACTATACCGATAAGGACGGCGAAAAGAAACTGCCGTATATCATTCACCGCACGTCGCTCGGTTGCTACGAGCGCACGCTTGCCTACCTGATCGAGACCTACGCCGGCGCGTTTCCGCTTTGGCTGGCGCCCGAACAGGTACGCATTCTGCCCATCGGCGACGAGCATATCGAGTATGCCAAAAAGCTGCAAAAACAGCTTGACGACGCCGGTTTGCGCGTAGAGCTGGACGATAGCTCCAACACCATCGGCTATAAGATCCGCAACGCGCAAACGCAAAAAATTCCCTATATGCTTGTTATCGGAGCAAAGGAAATGGAAACCGGAACGGTTGCCGTTCGCAACCGCGCAGGGGAAACGGTCACCAAATCGGTGGACGAATTCCTTGCCGACGCGCTTTTGGAAATTGCCGAAAAGCGGCGGTAAAATTACTAAAACAAGCAGAGCCGACCTGCGAGGCAGGTCGGCTCTGCTTGTTTTTATCAAAAGGGATTCTTGTCAAAACTCCCAAAAACTCGTTCCGGTTTCGGGGTCGCGTTTTCTGCCGATCTTGCCGCCGGTCACCGGGCGCAGTTCGATTTCGGCGGTGTAGAGCACTGTGACCGATTTGATATGTCCGCCTGCCATTTGGTGCTTTCCGTTTTCCAAGTAGGCAAAGGCGCCGTGCGTATGGTGGGAGAGAGATTCGTCGGATTCGATCGTCACGCTTCCGTTCAGCGAGACCAGTTCCAGCATTCCCGAAAGTTCACGGGTTTCAAAGGTGCGGCTTTCCGGCAAAAAGGTTTGAATTTCGGCGCTTTTGCAACCGCCGATACCCGAAAAAATTGCCGATTGGATGTTTTCGCGCCGGCATACCTCCAGAATACCGCCGATGATCTCGTCATCTTTGTCCATGCGGAGATAATAGGTGTTGTCAAATTTTCTGTAGTCCATTTTTACCCCTTTTTTTATGTTTTTTTATGTTTTACAGCATTTTACGGCATTTTACGGTTTTTTACGGCATTTACATGTTTTTACAGTTCTTTCACGGCTTCTATGCAAAGCTCCAGCGCGACGTTGATCGAATCGGCGCCCCAGTCGCGCTCGTCATAGCGTTCAACGTCGGCAAGTGTGTCGGCGGTGTAGAGCAGTTCGCCAAAGGTCGCGCCGCGGAAGTGCGCGCAAGCCGCTAAAGCGGCGCATTCCATTTCCACTGCGGCACAGCCCTCTTCTTTGCGGTATGCCACCATTTCTTTGGTCTCGCGAAAGAATCCGTCGGTCGTCCATGTCGTCACCTCTGTAAAGGGAAGCCCGCGGTTTTTCAGTGCTTTCCGAATGGCGGCGCGTGCTGTTTCGGGAATTTCCACGTAACGGTCGGGCGGCAGATAATGATAGGATGTTCCCTCGTCTCTCAATGCGCGCGAGGGGATCAAAAATCGATTTTCGTCAAACTTTTCCAAAACGCCGCAGGAGCCGCAGGAAATGATTTTCCGGGCGCCGTAGGCAATCAGCCAGTCCAGAATTTGTACCGCGGCAGGCGCGCCAACAGGTGCTTGTACAAGGGCAATTTGCTTGCCGTCCGCCTCTGTGGTATATACGGGATATTCTTTGGTGATCGAAACGAATTTGCCGGCGATTTTTGCGCCGTGCGCCTTTGCATAATCGTCCACCGCCTCGCCCAAAAAGGCGAAGACTGCACGCTCGGGCAGGCGCAGGGACAAAAGGTGCCGTTCGTGGTCAGGTTGAATGACCGCCGATGGGGAAGAATCGTATTCCAAAATTGGAAGTTCGTGCTTTGTAATGCTCATCGTAACCTCTTTTCAAATGGTGATCCAATAGCGCTGTTCCACAACGCCCTCGGAGTTGACGATCTCGTTTTCCATAATGCCGCCGTTCTTTTGAATACACTTTGCCGAGGCAAGATTATCTTTGTCACATGTGATCAAAACCTTGTCGATTCCCAGTTTTTTGCATTCCGACAGAGCAAGCCGGAGCAGTTCGGTTCCGTAGCCTTTTCCGCGTTCCGAAGGACGAATACCATCGCCGATATGACCGCCCTCGCGTAACAGGAAATCGTTCAGGTAATGGCGGATGTTGACCGCGCCCAAAAGGCGATTTCGGTCAATGTCCAAGAGGAAAAAGACCGAATCGGGCACCTTATCGCCCTCGGCGGTTTGGTGTTCCAAATGCGCAAGATAAAAGTCAAAATCGCGGTAATCGTTTTTGAAAATTGCCCAGGGGGAGTGGTTGGTGCCGTTGGTTTCCCAATCGGCTCGCCACTCGGCAAGCATTTCGCCCAACTGCGTTTCGTATGCTTTTGATAGTTTGATCAATTTCAGGTTCATGATAAACTCTCTATTGCTTTTATTTGTGTTCTTCCATCCATTTTTTCAGAACGGGACGAATGGGGGGTGAGATTTCGGAAAGGTCAATTTCTTCGAGAGAAAAGAAGCGCAATTCTTCCATTTCTCCGTCTGCCGGGTGGGGAATACCGTGCCATTTTTTGCAAATAAATATAAGTTCAAAATTGGAGACTTCGTCGCCGTTTGGATAGACGTAATGGGCTTCTGGACCGGAATTGACGAAGAAAAATTGCAGCTCTTCGGCAATCAGACCCATTTCTTCAAAGAGCTCTCGTTTGGCGCAGTCCTCAACGCGCTCATCAATCTCAAGAGAACCGCCGGAATATCCCCATTTGTGGTTGTCAGAACGCTTTCCTAATAATACGCGTCCGTGTTCGTCAAGACAAATAATACTTGCCGCGCATTGGATGAGCGTTCGATGTCCCACGAGTTTTCGCATTTCCTGCATATATCCTGTCATCACTGTTTCTCCGTATCTTTTTTGTCAGTATAACATAAAAATGTGATTTTTTCAATCTTTGGCAAGGAAAAAGCCCCCGACGGGGCAAGAGACGAGTGATATTGCCGCTTTCAGCGGCAGTTTACACAGATCAGCCCACAGGGCTGTATCTTATCACGCCGTAGGCACGGATATCATCAATTCCGCAGGAATTGTATCTCATCATTGCGAAAGCAAAAATGCACCTTCGGTGATGAGAGCATGCTGACGCGTGATGATATACCCCTTGTGGGGAATGATATGCTATTGCTTTCGCAATGAATACAAAAAGTCCAAGCCGATTGGCTTGGACTTTTTGTGGCGCGGCGTAAGGGATTCGAACCCCCGACCTTTTGGTTCGTAGCCAAACACTCTATCCAGCTGAGCTAACGCCGCATTTTTTCGTACCCATATATTCTATCACAAAGAAGAAGTTTTGTCAACCCTTTTTTAGGAAAAATTTCATCTTTTTTGGAGGAAAAAAACAGGAACGAAAAAACGAAAAAACGAAAAAACGAAGAAACGAAGAAACGAAGAAATTCAAGGCGCTATTAAAACATATTGTCAATATCGGCTCGTGTGTAGTATTGCTTTTTATTACAGAACCGACAGTTGACCTCCAACCTTTCCGGCTTGCCTTCACGAACTTGCTCGGAAAGCATTTTGAGGAGTTCTTCTTTTCCCAGCGTAATGAGTGCTTTTGTAGTGCGCTCGCGACTGCAATTACAGCGATAGGAAACGTCCAATTCGTCAAAAATATTAAACGGAATATCGCGCAGGGCAATATTTGCAATTTTTTCAAGCGATTTTCCCTCGTCAAACAAACGGGAAATGTTGGAAAGCTCTTTCGCGTTGCGCTCCACAAGGTCGATCACTTTGGGATCGGGAAAGGGAAGAAGCTGTAAAATCAAACCGCCTGCCGCGCGGCAGGAGCCGTCGGTGTCGATCAGAACACCAAGCGCGCAAACGGTTGGTACCTGCTCGCTTTGGGCAAAATACGCCGCAATATCCTCGGCGATTTCGCCTGAAACGAGCGGAATGGAGCCATTGTAAGGCTCCTCGCCGCCGGTATCGCGGATGATGGTCAAAAGACCTCTGCCAACCGCGCCGCCAACGTCCAGCTTGCCGTTGGATTTGAGGGGCAGATCGACCGCCGGATTTTGAATGTATCCGCGCACGTTGCCAAGATAGTCCGAAACGGCGATCACCCGACCTGCAGGACCGTCGCCGCCCAGTGAAACGGTAATGCTGTCGGTCTTTTCTCCCAGCATACAACCCATCATAGAGGTTGCCGTTAAAAGCCGACCGAGCGTTGCCGACGCAGTGGGCGAGGTGTGATGATATTGAATTGCCTGATTGACGATTGCGGTGGAATCAATGACATGAATGCGCGCACTGCCGTCGGCGGTCATGGCGCGCAGAATCGTAGAAACGGATTTCATAATTCTTCCTTTCAGGATTTTTTAGCGCGAGCGGCAAAATACCAGCGCTCGGCGGTTTTCGTAGGGGCGGAAAATTGATAATCGGCAAATACGCCGAGAATTTCAAAACCGGATTTTTCCAAGGCGGTTTTCAGCTCATCCATCGAATAGCAGCGCTCCTGCTGATGTTCAGCCGAGCGAAAATATGAACCGTCCGGTTGTTCCTCAAACAGGGAAAGGTCAAAGTCGCAAATTCGGGTCGTTTTGTCGTAGCAGTTTTGCCATCCGCAGTAAATATTTTTGGCATTTTTGCCTTTGCCGAAAGAATCCTCTAAAATATAGGCGTTTTGACCGTAAATCGTTTCAAATTTGTAGGGCGTGTTGACATCGAACAGGAAAAGTCCGTCGGGGTCGAGATAGTTATGAACAAGAGAGAAACACGCGGTAAGATCCTTTTCGGTCAGCAGATAGTTTACACTGTCGAGACAGCAGGTCACAGCGCCCACTGTGCCATAGAGTTCGAAAGAACGCATATCCTGTAAAAGATAGAGAATGCCCTTGCGTTCTTTTTGGCAAGCTTCGGATAGCATTTCAGCGCTTCCGTCAATACCGATCATATCGTAGCCGCGTCCGGAAAGCTCACGCGTCATGCGACCGGTTCCGCAGGCAAGATCAAGGACCAAAGAAGGACGACCGGATAGGTATTTTTGAAAGCAGGACTCAATAAAATCCGCCCAAGACGCATAGTCGATCTCTTCTCCCAAACGCTCGTAAACGGGGGCGAGCGCCGAATAACCTTCACAACCCATAGCAGTCCTCCTTTTTTAACAATGCTTTAAACAATACAAAAAATCTAATACCCAGTATAACACGAACGAGGGAAAAAGTAAAGAGAAAACAATAAAAAAGGGATCTGTAAAGATCCCTTTTTTATTGGGCCGACCTGTAAGCCGGGTTCTGTCGGGAACGGTCATCAATCTGCGCGTTCCGTTGCCGGAAACGCTTCGGAGATGTTCTCTCCGTGCCACCCCGGAGCAAATGCCGGACAAAGCACTCCTTGGGGTGTTGCTTCGGATAGGGTTTACAGCGGACCTATGTTGCCATAGGAACGGGTGAGCTCTTACCTCGCCTTTCCATCCTTACCGCTTGTGCGGCGGTTTGTTTCTGTTGCACTTTCCCGGTGGTTACCCACGGCGGACGTTATCCGTTATCCTTGTCCTGTGAAGCCCGGACTTTCCTCACGGTAATACCTTACGGCGCCATACCGCGCGACCGTTCGATCGACCCGAACAGCATTTTACCATAAATTTGTGCTCTTGTCAAGAATCAGAGCGTTTCTTTTTGAATTTGCGGAATTCTGGAAACGGCAACTGCGGCAATCGACGTCAGAATGATCTCCGGAATCATGTATAGTCCATTGTAAACGATGGAATATAACAGCGCCAGTCCTGCGCCGGAAAAGGTGTTCAAAATCGTTTTTCCAAGCCAGAGTCCTTCCTGCCCGAAAAACCATTCCGCCCATGCGCCGTAAAAGATGAAGCCGGACAGAATGTGCACCAGGTAGGAAAGCGTCAATGCAAAAATCGAACCCAGGCAAAGCGCCCCTGTTTTTTTGAAGCGCTTGCGGAACAGTCCGCCAAGACCGAGGACTGTGTAGGCGACAAGGTAGTCCAAAAGAATGATCCAAACGGCGGCGGTGTAGCCCATAAAATCGTCGGATGCCGGCGTAAACAAGGCAAGCACCGTTTTCCCTTGAATCAGGCTGATCAGAATTTGAATGACCGAATAGACGAACGCGGTCAGCGTTCCCCAACCGACCCCGTACATATAGGCAACGATGATGATCGGCAGCATACTTGCAATGGTAAATCCGCCGCCGAAGGGCAGATTCAAAAAGGGAATCAGATCGCAAACGATCGCAATGGCGGCGGCAATGGCGACCATCATTGCCGAAACGATCAGGCGTTTTGTTTTTTCGCGTTGCATAAAGGACCTCCCGGGTATCAAAAATTGACCGCACGAATCGTCGCGCGGTCAAATGGTCGGAACGGCAGTTCCGTTTCAAAATCTCCCTACGCCGGCATTATCCGTATCAGGTTCATGGGTTTGGTTTGCACCATCTCAGCCGTTTGCACAGCACCCCCGATTTATGCGGTTTTCAGTTGAGATTATAGCACCGATAGTTTCCGATGTCAAGTCTTTTTTTTCAAAAAAACGAAAATGTCAGAAATAATTGTTCGGTTCCGTCTCTTTAATCTTCGGTGTTTCGGTAAATACGATCTCATTTACGACGATCTTGTCCGCGTAGCTTTTGCATTGCTTTGCAAACAGTTCTGCCATCAAATTGTCGGCAAACGAGGTAAACCAAACGGCGTTAACGCTTAAATCGTAAGCTTCGGGCGTCGGCTCGTACCGCCGAACGATCTGAATTCCTTCAGAAAGCTCCAAAAGTGCAATTTCTCCAATTTTCATTGTACCTAATTTTTCGCGGATCTCCTCTTCTGCCGTTCCGCTGCTGAGAGTTCCGCTGATCGGAAGATAGTAGCCGTCGGTAAATTCGTCTTCTCCGTTTTCTCCTGTCAATGCGGCTTCAAACGCGGCTTCTTCTTTGCCTTGCAGTTCGGCAAATAAAGTGTTTGCTTTGGCGCGCTGTTCGTCTTTTTCTTCGTCGGTCATTGCGCGAATTGTTTCATTTTCGTCGTCGGAAGTTTCATAAAAAGGAAACAGGATTCGCTTGTAGTGGAAATAGTTGGCATTCAGATAGGGATCTTTGACAGTCGCGTCCAACAATTTCGCATTTTCTCCATACAGAAAAATCATGGCGGCTTCGTTCTTTGCTTCTATTTCATAAAATGATTTAAGCAGATCGTAATTCACGCCGTATTTTGAAAGAATGGAATTCAGTTTTGCTTTGGAACCGTTCGCCTGATAGGTCAAAAGATCGTTCATCTTTTCGTCAATGTTTGCGCGCGCCGACTCGGATAGGAAAAGATGATTCTTTTCAAAAATCCAAAGACCGACGAGGTAAGTTTTGCAATTCTCCAAAACCTGTTCGCTGTAGAAGGTATCCCATGTTTTCAAAGTATCGGTTTCGTCAAAGTATCCCTGCACATCCCAAAAAGCGGCTTCATCGGCGCTTCCGGCACTGTTTGCAATCCCCTGACGGACAAAATAGCCGCGCAAACGCGAAAGCAGAAATTGAAAAGAATTGACCGAAAACGTGACCTTTGTACCTTCTAAATCCAATGTCAAAAGCGTTTTTCCTTGTTTGCCGGCGCAGGCGGCAAGCGGCAGAACAAGCAAAATTGCAAGGAACAACGCGACGGCACGCCACCGCAGATGATATTTTTTCATAAAAGCAGATCCTTCCTTTTTCTCTTCAGAGTTAAAATGATTAGTGTTAATTGTCCTGATAGTGTTCCGATGAAGATTGAGAAGCAGATGGCTTTGCCGCACGGTAAAGATCGATACATTCCTGCAACTGATCCAGCACGGTTTCTTTTTTCGCAACCTTTAAAACAAGATGCGGTTCGCCAGAAACCAGCATACGCAATTTTCCGCTGAAACGATCGGAAACTTCGGTCCATTTTTCAAGCTCCAACTCGCGCGGGAAAATGTGAACTTCGTTTCCCGTTTGCCGGATGGATGTCAAGTTTGCAGCAACTGCGGCGCTGTGAATGCGCGCGATTTTGAGCAGATTTTGCGTTGGTTTGGGCGGCTCCCCGTAACGGTCGCCGAGTTCGTCCAGCATATCCTGCAAATCATCCTCGGTGGCAATCAGGGCAATTTTTTTGTAAAGCGCCATGCGCTGGGCAGGATAGGGAATATATTTTTCGGGGAGATAAGCGTCAAAGTCAAGGCTGACGGTGCATTCTGCCTCCGGCGCAATCTCTTCGCCGCGTTCTTCGAGGACGGCACGATTCAATAGTTTGATATAAAGATCGTAACCAATCGCGTCGAGATGCCCGTGCTGTTCGGCGCCAAGCAGATTCCCGGCGCCGCGAATTTCTAAATCGCGCAGGGCAATTTTGAAGCCGGCACCGAATTCGGCGTATTCCCGAACGGCTTCCAAACGCTTGCGCGCAATATCGGTCAGCGCACGGTAGGGCGGATAGGTGAAATAGGCGTACGCACGGCGCGAGGATCGACCAACCCGACCGCGAATCTGATGGAGCTGGGAAAGTCCGAGCCGGTGCGAATTGGAAACGATCAGCGTATTTGCGTTCGGAACGTCCACGCCGGTTTCAATAATGGTGGTACAAACCAAAATGTCAATCTTTCCGGCAAGCATTTCCTCCCAAATTTTTTCCAGCTCTTCCTTTTCCATTTTTCCGTGCCCCACACGTACATGCGCTTCGGGAATGGCTTCTTGTATTTTTGCGGCAACCGAATAGATCGTTTCCACATCGTTGTGCAGATAAAAGATTTGTCCGCCGCGCCGCAGTTCGCGTCGCATAGCTTCCTCTAAAATCAAAGGATCTTCTTCTAAAACATAGGTTTGAACGGGGAGACGGTCGGTTGGCGCTTCGTCAAGAATTGAAATATCCCGAATACCGCCCATCGCCATATTCAGCGTGCGCGGAATGGGGGTTGCCGAAAGAGAAAGAACGTCAATTCCGGAAGAAAGCTGTTTCAGCTTTTCTTTTTGCGCAACGCCGAAGCGCTGCTCTTCATCCACAATCAGCAATCCGAGATCATGAAATTTCACATCCTTGGAAAGCAGACGGTGGGTGCCGACGAGAATGTCCACGTCACCGCGCGCCAGCCGACGGAGCGTTTCCGCCTGCTGCTTTGGCGTTCGAAAGCGAGAGAGCATTTCCACATTGACGGCAAAACTGCGCATCCGGCTGACCATCGTTTGATAATGTTGCAGGGCAAGCAGAGTGGTCGGAACGAGCAGAGCGACCTGCTTGCCGCCCAAAACGGCTTTGTAGGCGGCGCGCAAAGCAACCTCGGTTTTTCCGTAGCCAACGTCGCCGCAGAGCAGGCGATCCATCGGAACGGCGCGCATCATGTCCGATTTGATCTCGTCCGCCGCGGTTTTTTGACTTTCGGTTTCGGTGTATTCAAAAGCTTCTTCAAAAGCTTTTTGATATTTATCATCGGCAGGAAAGGCAAACCCGGGGAGGCGCATCCGCTGGGCATAAAGCCGAATCAAATCTTTCGCCATGTCTTTAACGGCGGCTTTTGCGCGCTGTTTGGATTTCTGCCAGCTTTCGCCGCCCATTTTGGAAAGCTTGAGCAGTCCGTCATCAGCATGCGCACCGATATATTTGGAAACGCGATCCAGTTGTTCTACAGGAAGGAACAGGCGGTCGCTTCCGGCATATTGAATGCCGATATAATCATGGGTTACACCGTCCACCGTCAGCGTTTCGATCCCGGTGTATTGACCGATACCGTATTTTTCGTGAACGACGTAATCTCCCGTTTCCAGCTCGGCAAAGGAAAGAATACTTTTGGTGTCCTTGCGCTTTTTGCGAACGAGCGAAGATTTTCCGCCGATGCCGGGAACCGCAGGGCGGATATCCGAGCCGGCGGAAAGAACGGCAAACCGAGGAACAATCAGCTCAAATCCGGCAAAATCGTTTCGAGCAAGCAGACAAACCGAACCGGGGGGAAGCTCCTCCGGCGTTTGCGGTTCCTGAAACACCGAAAATCCGGCACTTTGAATACTCTCTTTCAGTTGCGCTTCGGCAATTGGATTATCGGCAAGAATAACGCAACGATAGCCGCCGCGGATTAAACCGTCCAAATCCTCCAAAAACAGCGCTTCATTTCCGGAATATGCGGCGGTATGACGGGTGCGGAAACCGAAGAGACCGGCGAGTTTTCGGTCGGTCAGATGATAGGAAATCGAGTCTAAATGC
Organism: Oscillospiraceae bacterium; assembly: GCA_015063325.1. Taxonomy (GTDB): domain Bacteria; phylum Bacillota; class Clostridia; order Oscillospirales; family CAG-272; genus UMGS1865. The sequence goes on from SVUK01000006.1 coordinate 197,793, forward strand.
AGGGTTATATTCCGGTCAAAAAAGCGATCCAACTCGGAGACCGATTTTGCATAATCGGCAACAGGCACAGAGAGCATCCCCGTTTCCAAAAGCTCGGCAACCGTTTCACCGAGATGTGCTTCAAATCCTTTCGCACGTTGGCGAACGGCGGTTGTTCCAACGATCAGAATCAAGGAACTTTCGGGGAAATAGTCGACCAGCGTTGCTCTTTCTGGATAGATCAGCGAAACATATTTATCCGAAAAGGGAAGATCTCCGCCGCTTTGTAAGGCGGCGTCAATGGCAAATGCTTCCTTTTTTAATTCTGTCAGAGTTGCGTCCTTTTCTGTTGATCGAATCAGACCGGCAATCTCCTTTTTCAGACGTTCCAGCGTGGCTTTGTCCCAAAGAAGTTCGCGCGCCGGCTGAAAATCTGCGCCGGTCACCGATTGCGTCATACGTTGGGTGTCCGGTTCAAAAACCCCCATGCGGTCAATTTCGTCGCCGAAGAGTTCTATACGAAGCGCATAGGCGCCGCGTAATTCGCCTCCGTCCCGATCGGTAAAAATACCGTAGGGAGGGAAGATGTCCACAATGCCGCCGCGAACGGCAAACTGCCCGGGACTGTCAACAAGATCAACGCGCACGTATCCTGCCTCCGAAAGGCGGTTGGCAAATGCTTGGGGATCCAAACGATCGGATTCGTCAATGGTAATTGTAGAGCGCAGAAGCCGGTCGGGCGGAATGGTGTATCCCATTGCGGCGTCCGGCGTAGTCAGTATCACATCGTAGTCGCCGCCGGCAAGACCGGAAAGAATTCGCAGACGTTCGTGCTCGTACTCGTGGGAAGCGGTCATAAAATGGAAGGTCAGATCGCGCGCCATATAAAATCCGGCGCGAATGCCGAAACGCTCCAAAACCGAGGCGAGACGAACGCATTCTTTTTCCTCGGAACAAATCAAAAGCGCGGCGGCTTTCCGGACCTCGCGCGTATCTTCCAACAGGGAGATCAGAAGCGCGTCGGAGGCGCCGTCGCATAGACCGGAAACCACGATCGGCAAAGGATTCGGACGAAAATCCCGGCGCACCGTTGCAAGAAGTTGGGCGTATTCGGGATCCAGCCGAATGCAGGAGGAGAGAATGCTCATGCGTTTTCGCCCTCCGGTAAAAAGCCGTTGCAAAGCTGCATAGCTCCGTCAAAATCTTTTAAGAGCAATTTTTTTAAGCCGCTTTCAACAATAGGGAACGCTTTTTGCAAAAGTTTTCGATCGGTTTCGGAAAAAGATGACAAAACCCAGTCTGCAAGATCGTAATCGGGGTGCGGTTTTTCACCGATTCCAATGCGAATCCGGGGAAAATCCTCGGTCCCGAGACAGGAAATGATATCTTTCAGTCCGTTGTGCCCCCCGGCGCTTCCTTTTCTGCGAACGCGCAAATGCGCAACGGGCAGGGAGATGTCGTCAGATATCACAATCACGTTGCTTGCCGGGATTTTGTAGAAGTCCGCGGCTTCACCAACGGCAAGACCGGAAAGATTCATCAGAGTTTGCGGTTTCATCAAAAGCACGCGAACTCCCTCAATCACAGCTTCTCCGACCAAGGAATGAAATTTTGCGTGATCGACGGTCGTACCGGCGGATGCGGCAATAAAATCCAATGCCAAAAAGCCGGTGTTGTGTCGTGTGCCGGCGTACTGCTTTCCCGTATTTCCAAGTCCGACAATCAAGAAAGAGATCGGCTCTTTTTGTGCAGACTCTTTTTTTTCAATTTTACGAAACAAATCAAAAATATTCGACATGGTTGATTATCCTTTCCGGTTCCCCCGAATACGCCAAAAGGCGCCCGATTCCGTTTGCCCGAGGTTCATCGGTGCCGCGGAATCCGCCGCGCATTGTTTTTATTCTTTCTGTATTATACATGATTTTCGGGAGTTTGTCAAACGAAAAACGTGCATTTTTAGCCGTTCACAAAATGTTTACAATTTTGAAATATATTTCTGACTGTAAAACTATGGAAAAAAAGAGAAAAATATGGTATAATGCAAGGCGAACTGTGACATGGACAACCGTGCGACGGCTTTTTTGTGTGCAAAAGGGAGTTTCATGTCGAGAAAAATCAAAATTTGGAGGAATACCAAACATGGCAAAGAAGTATTGCTATCTGTTCACCGAAGGTGATGCCAGCATGCGCAACCTGCTGGGCGGCAAAGGCGCAAACCTTGCGGAAATGACCAAGATCGGTCTCCCGGTTCCCCAGGGCTTCACCATTTCCACTGAGGCTTGCACGCAGTATTATGAGGACGGCAGAACCATCAACGATTCCATCATGGCGGAGATCATGAAAAACGTTGAAAAAATGGAAGAGATCAACGGCAAAAAGTTCGGCGATCTTAAAAATCCGTTGCTCGTTTCTGTTCGTTCCGGCGCTCGCGCTTCCATGCCGGGTATGATGGATACCATCCTGAACCTCGGTTTGAACGACGATGTAGTTGCCGCAATGATCAAAGGCAACCCCGATCCCGCATTCGAGCGTTTCGTATACGACTCTTACAGACGTTTCATTCAAATGTTCTCCGACGTCGTTATGGAAGTTGGCAAGAAGTATTTTGAACAGCTGATCGACAAGATGAAAGAGCAGAAGGGCGTGAAGTTCGACGTTGATTTGACCGCCGCTGACCTCAAAGAGCTTGCCGGACAGTTCAAAGCAGAATACAAGAAACAGTTGGGCAAAGATTTCCCGAGCGATCCGAAGGAACAGCTCTACGAAGCAATTCGCGCCGTCTTCCGCTCTTGGGACAACCCCCGTGCCAACGTTTATCGCCGCGACAACGACATTCCGTACTCTTGGGGTACCGCCGTCAACGTGATGCCGATGGTGTTCGGTAACCTGAACAACAATTCCGGTACAGGCGTTGCTTTCACGCGCGACCCTGCAACCGGCGAAAAGAAACTGATGGGCGAATTCCTCGTCAATGCACAGGGCGAAGACGTTGTTGCAGGCGTTCGTACCCCGATGCCTATCGCACAGATGGAAAAACAGTTCCCCGAAGCTTACGCACAGTTCGTTGAAGTTTGCGGAATTTTGGAGAACCGTTACCGCGATATGCAGGATATGGAATTCACCGTTGAAAACGGCAAACTCTATATGCTTCAGTGCCGCAACGGTAAGAGAACCGCACAGGCAGCTCTCCAAATCGCATGCGACCTCGTTGACGAAGGCATGAGAACCGAGAAGGAAGCCGTTCTGATGATCGATCCTCGTAACCTTGACACGCTTCTGCACCCACAGTTTGACGCAAAAGCTCTCAAAGCCGCAAAACCGCTCGGTCGCGGTTTGGGCGCTTCTCCCGGAGCCGCTTGCGGACAGATCGTCTTCACCGCTGATGATGCCGAGGCTTGGAAGAAAGCCGGCAAGAAGGTCGTCCTCGTTCGCTTGGAGACCTCTCCCGAAGATATCACCGGTATGAAAGCCGCACAGGGCATTCTGACCGTTCGCGGCGGTATGACCTCTCACGCAGCCGTCGTTGCTCGCGGTATGGGTACCTGCTGCGTTTCCGGATGCGGCGACATTGTTATGGACGAGGAGAACAAGAAGTTTACCCTCGCCGGCAAGACCTTCCATGAAGGCGACGTCATCTCCATCGACGGTTCCACCGGTAACATTTACGGCGAAGCCATCGCAACCGTTGACGCCACCATCGGCGGCAACTTCGGACGCATCATGGCTTGGGCTGATAAATATCGCAAACTCAAGGTCCGCACCAATGCCGACACGCCGCGCGACGCAAAGAAAGCGCGCGAGCTGGGCGCCGAGGGCATCGGACTTTGCCGCACCGAGCATATGTTCTTCGAGCCGGATCGTATCGCAGCATTCCGCGAAATGATCTGCTCGGATACCGTTGAGGAAAGAGAAGCTGCTCTTGCAAAGATTCTGCCCATGCAGCAGAGCGATTTCGAGAAACTCTACGAAGCTTTGGAAGGCTACCCGGTTGTTATCCGCTTCCTGGATCCGCCGCTCCACGAGTTCGTTCCCACCACCGAGGAGGACATTGCTCTCCTCGCAAAGGCACAGGGCAAGACCGTTGAGCAGATCAAAGCGATTATCGCAAGCCTGCACGAGTTCAACCCCATGATGGGTCACCGCGGATGCCGCCTTGCAGTTACCTATCCGGAAATCGCCGCAATGCAAACCCGTGCCGTCATTCGCGCCGCTATCAACACCAAGAAAGCTCACCCCGATTGGAATGTTGAACCCGAGATCATGATTCCGCTGGTTGGCGAAGTCAAAGAGCTCAAGTATGTCAAGAATACCGTCGTTAAAGTTGCCGACGAGGAAATTGCCGCCGCAAAGAGCAATCTGAAGTATCAGGTTGGTACCATGATCGAGATTCCGCGCGCCGCTCTGACCGCCGATGAGATCGCAAAAGAAGCCGAATTCTTCTGCTTCGGTACCAATGACCTCACTCAGATGACCTTCGGCTTCAGCCGCGATGATGCCGGCAAATTCCTGGGCGCTTACTACGACGCCAAGATTTACGAGAACGATCCGTTTGCAAAACTCGACCAGGTCGGTGTTGGCAAACTGATGAAGATGGCTGTTACTCTCGGTCGTGAAGCTCGTCCGGGCCTCTCCTGCGGTATCTGCGGAGAGCACGGCGGCGATCCCACGTCGGTTGAGTTCTGCCATGAGATCGGTCTGGACTACGTTTCCTGCTCGCCTTACCGTGTACCGATCGCACGCCTCGCCGCTGCACAGGCTGCAATCAAGGAAGCAGAAGCAAAATAATTTGCCGCTGAATCCTTCCATCATTTTATAATTGCAAGCCGCTGTGCCATTTGACACAGCGGCTTGTTTTATATAATGATGGTTGCGTTTTGTCCCTTTACATTTTTTCATTTCTATCGTATAATACAAGCGAAGACGTCTTCCGGGAAAATGCAGGGAAAGGAGAAAAAACTTTTGGATATTGCAAAAGCAATCGGCAAGCTCCGGGCGGATCAAAATCTATCGCAGGACGACCTTGCAAAAAAGCTGTTCGTTTCGCGCGATCTCATTGCAAAGTGGGAAACCGGAGCAAGACGCCCCGATTGGCAGACGATCGAAAGAATTGCAGCCGTTTTCGGGGTTTCTCCTTCTTTCATTGCCGATAAGAGCGAGTTGGTTATGAAGGAGCTTTCCAAATGTTTGCCAAAGGATTGCCCAATGTCCGTTGCGGAGTTGATTCCCGTTCTCAATTCCTTTTTGGAACGCTTGACCGAAACTGAAGCAAACATATTTCTGCAAAGGTATTATTTTCTGAAAAATATTGCCGATATTGCTGTAATTTATCATTTGGGAAGTTCCCATGTTCGAACAATCCTTTCCAGAACTAGAAAAAAACTGAAAAAATACATCCGGGAGGTAGAAAAATGAAAAAATCAAAATTGTTTGATGCCATTGCGCAAATCGACGATCATTTCATTGACCGTTGCCTGCAAGATGAAAGAGCAGCGGCAGAAAAAAATGATGAAAAGACATTGCCGTCGCCCAAATCGGTCGCCTTAAAAAAGGCGGCGCTCATTGCAGTGTCGGTTGTTTTGATCCTTGCAATTTCGATATCGGTGACAATTTTTCTTTCCAATCGACCGCGCGATTCAATCGTATCCGATCATGGATTAAATATTGGCTTTGACGGTCTTCAAATTGAAAATCGCGGTGCAAAGCTTGTTGTGCAAACAGAAAAATCAAAAATTCAGGTTGGAGAAGATCTGCCGGTCTCGTTCTATTGCATTTGCGGAGCCGAAGAGGAGTATGCCCAAAACACGCCGAAGACCGCGACTGCCGAAATTTTGATGTCTTACACCGGCGTAGCTCAGGATAAAATCGTTGAAACGGTTCAAAAAATCAACGATGCAACGACACGTGATTATACTTGGAACGGTAGCTTTGAAAGTATCAAAAACGAGCAAATGGTTGTTTCCACCGAAATTTTCAGCAAAGGGTATGATTCAGTCAACTCTTCCAATGGGGGAAGCGGCGTACTCGTCTGGGCGCTGGAAGTTGAAAAGAAATATGCCGATGGAAGCAAGAAAACCGATCAGGACAGTGTTGCGCTTTATTATCAGATCGTCGGTGACGAGATTTATCTAACTCCCGGTGATGAGACTTTGATGCTTGCCCGATCGGCGGTTCAAAAAATGGGAGAGGGAGTTTGTTTTTTTGGTTCTTCAAGGGTAGATGAAACAACTCAATCTGTTTATGATCATGATAAATGGGTAGCACCCGAAACAATCACGCTGGAAACGAGAAATGACGCCGCAATCGCGCTGATCAAAGTGTATGAAGAACTTTTAGCCGAGTACCGTTCGTTAGACCTTGAACGAGTTTATCGGGTGGCACATGAGGACTACGAACTGCTGAACAAATTGATCGCAGAGGGAAGAAGGGATGAATATCAAAAGCCGGTTTATGACGATGAATTTTTAAGAACGTTTTATTTGGGAAATGTTCGCCGCGTCATCGAGGCATTGCTTTCATTGGACTGCTATTATGATCAACTTGACGAGCCGATGATTGAGCGTATGCTTACCGACTTTGAAGAATACGCCGCAGTCGAATACGCCGCTCAATGCAAGATTTTCGATGATGCAACGCCAAGGGTACTGTTTTATATGTATCGCGAAACCAGAAACACGAATGAACACTTCATCTCGTGGACATAAAACCAAATAAAAAATCGAAAAAACCGCTGTGACGTTTTGTTACGGCGGTTTTTTACAAAACAGAACCAAATTATTTGTGGCAAAGTCTTGCAACTCGTTATCTGATATGATATAATTACTATTATTTATATGTTCGCTGTATTTTTATTGCGGAGAAAAAGGCATTTCGGTCAGTTCCAATTGTATAGAAGACGCGATTTCGGAATATAAAAAGTGCAACGAAAAAATAATTGAAACGGGGCATAATCCTGCGGAGAACGTTTTTTCGTGATTTTTCCATGAGGTGAATATAATGAAAAATAATCTTCAAACTATGTTGAATCGTTTTTGGATATGGGCAGAAACCACTCCAGAGGAATATGCATTTCGTACTAGTCAAGAAGGATGTAAGCAAGTTAAAAGCTCTTTATGTAATGGACAAGAACCTTTTGATGGACCTATATTTTATGACCTGAGGAAGCAAGCTGAACAAACGATTTGTGCAACTATTGTTTCAGAAGCGGATTTAAAAGCGTTTTTGATGGTAATGGCTTTGGACAATGAAGATGAAGATTTGCTGGATTTTGCCATAGATTCTTTATCAGACGAGATGATAGAGCGTATTGTAAATATGGGTGTTAATTTTCCACAAAAAGAAGCAAGGTGGCAAGTAGCGGTTCTTATTCGGCGACGTAAACCTAAGGGATGGGAGTTACTATTGCAATTATTACAAAATGATCAAGATGAGTATGTGAGGCGACGGGCAATAAATGATTGATATCGCAAAACCAGAAACACGAATGAACTTAAATGGCGAAGCCGGCAGATTTGAATGGATAGTACAAAACCAACAAGTAACACACCGTCTATTTGTAAAAGGAGGCGGAATCAATGGTATTCCGATTTTAAAATGAACAAATTATTTGAGCTCAGTAATATGGGATTTAAAATATCTTGGAAACTTATAAGTGTTGGTTTATTCGGTTATGATGAAATTCCAGTATTACTAAACAAAGAAGAAATATTTGAGTACCTTAATCATTTATTGAC
>SVUK01000001.1 GCA_015063325.1 Oscillospiraceae bacterium
ATCCGCGTCGGTGGTGATGATGACAGGGTTATCCGACGCGTTGTAGGTGTCCGCCGAAACAGTGACAGCCGGAACAACCACAAGCATCGAAAGCACCATTGCCATCGTCAAAACAAAGCAAAGGATTCTTCTTTTCATGTTCGTTTCCTTTCTGAATTTTGCTTTTTTCAAACGGATTTTCGCCTCTTTATTGGGAGAGCAGAAACCTATTCATTGTTATTTTATCATATTCTTTTCAATTTGTAAATAGATTAGTGCAATTTTTTTATGAAAAATAAATAAATATTTTTATGTTTTATGGTCCTTATCTTTTTATGAAATGCAAAAAAAGGGGAGGACCCGGAAAATCCGGGTCCTCCCCTTTTTTTGCAAAACTGGATTATGCGGGAATCACGTTGATTGCGCGAAGTTTTGCACTGTTTTTGGGATCGGGTTCGGTATCGAATGTAACCTTCTGACCCTCGGCAAGGGTTTTAAAGCCTTCGACCTGAATTGCCGAGAAATGGACAAACACGTCATCGCCGCCGTTGTCGTTGGAAATGAAGCCGTAGCCCTTTTCAGCATTGAACCACTTAACTGTACCGGTGTTCACTTTGGGTACCTCCTGCTTAAATTTCGTACCCGGAAAAACTGCTATCCAAACCGCCGGGGGATCCCAGCGATGTAGAGTTGAAATCAATCTCGAATACGGGAACAGTATAGCACATTTCTTTTCCCTCGTCAATAGCTTTTTTAAATTTTCCGGCGGTGTTTCCAAATTATTTTCCCCTTTTTTTCGACCGAAAAACCTCTTTTTCTCCCGTTCTTTATCTTTTTCCCGAAAGCCGACAAAAAAGCGACTTTCAAAAAAGACTTTAATAGCTTTCACGATACTCTATGCAATATTATTCTCAATATTTTTCTCAACATTATCTCCAATATTTTTCTCCATCTTTTCCTTTTAAGAAGTCCGGAAAGAATTGACTGATTGGAACGTCCACCGCCCGGGGATAGATGGCAAGCGGATTCATCTTTTTCAAGGTTTGGAGCGATTGGTGTCCGCAGGTCAAAAGAATGATATCCCCTCCCATGGCTTTCGCGCTCTCGGCATCGTGGTCGGTATCCCCGATCATCAACGGAACCGCTTCGGGGTTTCGCTTTTTCCATTCTCTTGCAAGATCGGCTTTTCCGTAAGCATGGTGATCGCCTGCACCGATGACCTCATCGAACAATTCTGCAATCCCCAAAGTTTCCAACTGCTCCGTCAGCATTTCCTTTTGCGAAGCCGACAGCAAAATTTGGGGAATTTTTGCCGCGCGCACCGCGAGGAGAAGTTTCCTGACCCCTTCGTAAAGAGGCGCCTGATCCTTTTGATTGTTGTAGTCGCCCATCCATTCGTCGGCAAGCACCGAAAAGGAGATTTTGGAAAAATCAAACCCCAATCTTTTATAGTAATCGATGACCGGGAATCCAAACACCGCCCGGTAAGCGTCTTCATCCGCCAGCAGGGGCAATCCGTATTTTTCCAAAAGATGATTGGTGATGCGAACGTCATAAGCGACGTCGTTCAAAATGGTGCCGTTAAAATCCCAAATCAAATGCGTATATTGTTTCATAGCCGTTCTTCCATTCTCCCTTTCTATTTTCCAGCTTCCGGAATTGGTTCCTTGATCTCCCCGTCTTTCCGGAAATTGTGGGTTGCGCCCCCCTGCGCCGGTATGTTAAAATGGGAATATCTCAAAGAAAGGAGTTTTCCCATGAAAATCAAGACAAGAGTCCGGATCGTTTTGCTGGGGTTCTGCCTGCTCGTCGGATCATTGGGTGCATTCGCCGCGTTCAGCGCTTCCGCCGCTCCGGAAGGAATCGTTACCCCGGTCTATCTCGGACAAGAAGAGGTGCTCGCAGGCGAATGTCTGCGGATCAACGGTACGACCTATGTTCCGCTACGCAATTTCTCCTCCCTGCTCGGTGCAAAGGACATTTCCTGGAACAATTGGACAAAGACCGCAACCGTTCGTTCCGATTCCCTTTCCATGACGGTTCGCACCGGAAATCTTTACATCGAAGCCAATGGTCATTACTTTTATACGGTTGGCGAAATTCGCAATCTTTCCGGCTCGCTCTACGTTCCCATCCGCCCCCTTGCGCGCGCCTTTGCGCTGGAACTGGAATGGGACGCCTCGGTGAACGCCGTCCGCCTCTCCCGTACCGGTCGCAGTGCCGTCGCTCCGGCAAATTATGACGCCGATACCCTCTACTGGCTCTCGCGCATCATTTCCTCCGAAGCGCGCGGCGAGTGTCTGGAAGGGCAGATCGCCGTTGGAAACGTGGTTTACAACCGCGTGGCGTCGCCCGAATTCCCAAACACCGTTTGGGGCGTGATCTTCGACCGGAAATACGGTACGCAGTTCTCGCCCGTTTCGTTCGGTACCATTTATGACGAGCCCTCGGCAAGCGCCGTGATTGCCGCAAAAATCTGCATGGAGGGGTATTCCCTCTCGGACAAGGCGCTTTATTTCGTCAATCCGCGTCTGGCGACCAGCACCTGGATTCAACGCGCCCGTCCCTATCTTTTCACCATCGGCAATCACCAATTCCACGCCTGAACGAGCAACCTTTTTGCAGCGGCGCGCCGCACAAGTCGCGCCGCTGCTTTTTTGCTCTTGAAAAAAGTTCCTCAAGCGACACCTGCCATCTAGTTCCGACATATACTGACAATGGTGGGGACAGCGGACAGACGCCCTGCCCTCGCCCTGATTCTTTTCTGAAAGGTATCCGATTATGCCACAACAATTTACCAACCGGGCGCAGCTTTCCTATAACAACACCGTGGTTCTTTCCAATACGGTAACCGGCGAAATTGCAGACGTGCTTTCGATCTCCAAAACCGTTTTGGAAGACTCCTATACGGTGGGCGGACGCCTGACCTACGTTGTGAATCTGGTCAACTCGGACACCGTTCCTCTGACCGACCTGACCCTTGTTGACGATTTGGGCGCAGGTACCGGCGGAACGCCGCTCTTGACCTATGTTGACGGCTCGGTGCATTATTTTGCCGACGGTGTGGAACAGCCTGCTCCCACCGCAACCGGCGGAACTACGCTGACCATTACCGGCATCTCCGTCCCTGCCGGCGGAAACGCCGCCGTAATTTATGAAACGACGGTGAACGAATACGCCTCCCCCGAGGTCGGCGCTGTTCTGACCAACACCGTTACCGCTTCCGGAGACGGGACCACGACGGTCACCGCTTCGGCAACTGTTCCGGCAAATGTCGGTCCCGTTCTGACGATCTCCAAAACGCTCTCTCCGCTGGTTGTAACGGCAAGCGGCGTTATCACCTACACCTTCTTGATTCGCAACAACGGAAACGAGGCGGCAGGAGCCGACGATAATCTGAACTTGACCGACACCTTTAACCCGATTCTTTCGGGTATTACCGTGACCTATAACGGTGCGCCGATGGCTGCCTCCGGCTACACCTACGACGAGGGGACCGGCGTTTTCCAAACCACTGCCGGCTCTATCGAAGTTCCTGCAGGAACTTTTACGCAAAACGAGGACGGAACATGGACTTCCACCCCCGGCGAGGCAACGCTGACCATTACGGGAACCATTTGATTCGCAACAAAAAAGGAAAACTTTCCGCCCGACATTTGTCGGGCGGTTTTTTTCAGGTGGCTTTATTGTCAAAAAAGTTTTAATTATCGAAGGGTTTTTGTTATCAAAAGGTTTTTATTGTCGGGCGGTTTTTATTTGTGATATTTCGTACCGTGCAGGATTCCCAGCGAGCGATAGAGGGTTTCCGCCAAAATAACGCGCATGAGTTGATGAGGAAAGGTGAGTTTAGAAATCGATTGCCGAAAATCGCACGCCGATTTGACCGTTGGGGAAAGTCCGTAAGAGGAGCCGACAACCAACGCGACCGCCCCGTGCGACGCGCCGATCCGCTCCAGTTTTTCGGCAAATTCTTCGGAGGAAAGTTCCTTTCCTTCCACACACATGGCAATTTTGTAAGCACGCGACGGAAATGCGGCAAGAATTTGCTTTCCCTCGGCTTCCAGCGCGGCGGCAATCTCGCTCTCGCTCGGGTTTTCGGAAAGTTTTTCTTCCCTGACGTTTACAAGCTCGAATTTACAGAATGCGCGCAGTCTTTTTTCGTATTCGGCAAACGCCGCTCGCAAAAAATCCTCTTTCAGCGTCCCGACGGTGATAAACGTAACGTTCAGCATAATCTTCCCTTAAATCAGTTCGGTAATTTTTTCCGGAGCGGCGACGCGCAAAAGCACGTCCTTGCCCGAAAGTTGTTTGGCGGTTGCCTGATAGGCAAACTCAGGGGTATTGTTCTCCCGGCTCAGGTGTGCCAAAAGAATGCGTTTGGTACCGCTTTCGGCAAGCTCGGCGGCAAAAGCGGCGCAATCGGCATTCGAAAGATGACCGCGCGCGCCGGCAATCCGTTTTTTGAGCGGATAGGGATACCTTCCGTTCCAAAGCATATCCAAATCATGGTTGCTCTCCAAAATCACGTAGTCGCACCCCGTCAGATTTTCTCTGACCGAATCGGTCAAAGTTCCCATATCGGTGGCATACCCGATTCTGCAAAACCCGTTCTCGATTTCCGTTTCAATACGGTATCCAACCGACGCGCGGCTGTCATGCGGCGTTGGAAAGGCGGTGACAAAAAAACCGCCGATTCTCTCCCGAAACGGTTCGGAATGTGAAATCACCAGCTCCGGGTTAACACCCGAAAGCACCAATGCCTCGGCGGTTTCTCCAACGGCATGCACCGGAATTCGGAACCGCTTGGTAAACACCGGCAGGGCGCTGATATGGTCGCAATGTTCGTGCGTGACCAACACAGCGCGGATTTGCTCGGGCGAATAGCCGCATTCTGCAAGGCAGGCGCAAAGCCGCTTGGAATTTTTACCGCCGTCGATAAGGATGCACTCTGTGCCGTCGGCTCTTTCATTGGCAATTAAAAACGCATTGCCGGACGAGCCGGAATACAAAGAAAAAATACGCAGATTCATCGGAACCACCCCAAAACAATCTGCCCGAAAAACAGATAAATCAGATCGGCTAAGAAAACGAGCAAAATGGGGATGATGATTGTCAGCGCCCAGCGCGACCGGCGAAACAGGCGTTCACCCTCCTCGTTCCATCCCTCTTTTTCCTCTTTTGAAAGCCCCTGCGGCAGGTTTTCCGGTTTGATCCGCCGATGGGTGAATCCCTTATTATAAATCACGAACCAAAGCGTCAACGCCCCTCCGACCGCTAGATAGATGAGCGGCAGATAGGCAAAATAAAGCACCGCCGGCAATACAAAATATAGCGTTGCGAGCCATGCGGTATTGAAAATCAAAAGGAGCATCAACCCCGTTTGCCCTTTGCGGAAGGGATTTTGAAATCGAATCATGGTAAAACTTCCTTTTTCAAAAAGAAACGGGAGGGAGGACTTTCGCTCTCCCTCCTCCGTTTTTTTAATCAAATTCTGGTGGCTCCCACCGGACGGATACGAAGCACCATGCAGGCACCTGTTCCAAATGCGGCATCCATTGTCGCGCGGAAGGTTTCGACCGTATCGTTTGGAACAAAAGCTTGAATTGTTCCGGCAAATCCGCCGCCGTGAACGCGCCATGCCGCTTTCTTTCCGGCAAGCGTCCGCTCGGCAAGGCAGAGCGCGAGGGAAAGCCCCTGCTCCGCCGGATTTTGGGTGGTAAATACATTTTGCAGATAGCAGAAGGACGAGCGCCCCGAAGCAATGACCAGTTCAAAGAACGCATTCAGATCTCCGGCTTTCAGCGCCGCTTTCTGCGCAGCAACGCGACGATTTTCGGCATAGAAATGCAGAGCGCGCATCACCGCGCGGTCGTTCGTCTTTTCGCGCAATTCGGCAATCGACGAAAGCACTTTTTCTTCCTCGACCTCGCGCAAAACCGGCTTACCGAAATACGCCGCCACCGATTTCATCTCGGCAGGAACCGAGGCGTAATCTCCGGTCAGGTCGGCATGATTACCGCCGGTATTAACAATGCAGAGGTTATAACCTGCGCCGGACATATCAAAGTCAATTTGTTCAATGATGGGCTGTTTGGGATCGGCAAAATCAATGGCGACAATTCCGCCCACGGCGCAGGCGATCTGATCCATCAATCCACAGGGCTTTCCGAAAAAGACATTCTCGGCATACTGCGCGAGTTTGGCAATCTCTACGTTGCTGATTTTTCCATCATTATAAAGGAAATTGAGAATGTTTCCAACCATATCCTCAAACGCCGCCGAGGAGGAAATTCCCGATCCTTTGAGTACGTTGGAGGTGGTGTAGGCGTCGAATCCGCCAACGGCAAACCCTTCTTTCCGGAAACCTGCCGCCATACCGGCAATGAGTGCATCAGACCGCTCGAACCGCTCCTTTTGAGGAGCGGTAAACGCGGTCAGATCTACCACATCCTCGGGAAATCCCTCGCTCTTGATCCGAATAACCGAATCCTCTCTCGGAGCAGCAACGGCAATGATATCAAGGTTGATGGACGCGGCAATCACGCACCCGTGGTTATGGTCGGTATGGTTGCCCGAAAGCTCGCTTCTTCCGGCAACCGAATAAAAAGCGACCTCGCGGTCGGTTCCGTAAAGTTCTTCAAAGGCGGAAAGCGCCTTGGCATAGCGCTCTTTTTGCGCTTGAACGGCTCCTTCTCCATAGATGTAACAAAAACGCTTGTCAAAATCGCCGCGAAAAAGTGCGGCGCGCAGTTCAGTCGATTTCATGGGTTTCTCCTCTTGGTTCAATTCAGTTTTTTCAATTTTGCAAGACATTCAGGACAGATGCGCTTGCCGCCGAAGTCGACGAGATCGTCGGCATTGGTGCAGAAAATGCAGGACGGCTGATATTTTTGCAGGATCACGCGCTCGCCGTCAATGAAAATTTCCATTGCATCGCGGACTTCCAATCCGAGCGTTTGGCGAATCTCGGCAGGCATAACGATACGCCCGAGCTCGTCAATTTTACGAACCATTCCGGTCGATTTCATAGAAAAAATCTCCTTTACTTTTTTCGATGTTTTTCTTTATTTTATTCTTATTATAATCATTTTTCAATGTTCTGTCAAGACAAATCCCTGTCATTTTTTGGAAAATCATGGAAAAATGTTTAAAATTTTGCTCTTTTGCGGCAAATGGAAAATATCGAATGGAAAACGGCGGAAAATCTATTGACAAACCGCTTACCGGAGAATATAATATAGGAAAGCCGCTCGGCGGTGAATTTTGGAAATGAGAAATGAAGAGTAAGAAAACGGGCGTTTGGCTTTTTGCCTGCCAGTGCCGCGCGGACGGGGAGTTTGTCGCGCGGACGAATACGGATTTTTCCGTTGCGGTTCGTTTTCTGCATCCCGCTTCATAACGCAAAAAATGAATGCGGACCCTTTGGAGTCCCCCTCCTGTTTTCTGCGATATGAGTGGAAAAGGAGGGATTTTTTATGCGAAAAAGTCAAAGGCGATTGCTTGAACTGATTCTGACCGCCGTCATGGCGGCGCTTTGCATGGTGTTGGATCGGTTTGCTTCCTTTCAGGTCATCAACCTCAAAATCGGTCTTGCATTTGTTCCGGTGGTACTGGTGGCTGTTCTGTGCGGTCCGATCCACGCCGCCGTCTGCTGGGCGATTGCCGATCTTGTCGGTGCGCTCTGTTTTCCCTTTGGTCCCTACCACCCCGGATTTACCGTCGTTGCCGGACTGATGGGCGCGGTTTACGGTCTTTTCCTGTATCGCGGAAAGCTGACGTGGTGGAAAGTCTTGATCCCGGCGGTCGTCAACTGCCTTGTTCTCGGGCTATTCCTCAACACTTTGTGGATCTCGCAGCTTTACTCTTCCAAAACCTATTGGGGATTCTTTATCAGCCGCCTTTCCACCGAGTATTCCATTCTGTTTCCGCTGAACTTGATCCTGATTCCTGCCATTCACCGTTTGGGACTTTTCCTGCGCGGTCGGATGGAACAATAAAGAGGCATATTATGACATATTCCGAAGCTCTTGCCTATATTCATTCCACCGATTGGCGCGGAAGCCGCCCCGGGTTGGAACGCATTGGCGAACTTTGCCGCCTGCTTGGCAATCCGCAAAACGGTATGCGTTTTATTCATGTTGCCGGAACAAACGGCAAAGGCTCATTTTGCCGCATGCTTTCCGGCATTCTTTCCGCCGCCGGCTACCGCGTGGGGCTGTTCACCTCGCCCTACGTCCTGCGGTTCAACGAGCGCATGATGATCGACAACAAGGAAATTCCGGACGCCGATCTTGCCTTTGAGACAGAACAGGTGCGTGTTTTTGCCGATTCCATGTCCGATCCGCCCACCGAATTTGAGCTGATTACAGCCATCGGTTTTCAATATTTCAAACACCAAAACTGCGACCTCGTCGTTTTGGAATGCGGCATGGGCGGACGGCTGGATTCGACCAACATTATTAAAAATCCGCTCCTCTCGGTGATCACCGGGATTGATTTTGACCACACCGCATTTTTGGGCGATACCATTGAAAAAATTGCAGCCGAAAAGGGCGGCATCATCAAAGAAAATCGCCCTTGCCTATGGGGGGGCGAAAATGAAAATGCCTGCAGCGTGCTTGCCGAGATTGCGAAAGCGAAAAATTCGCCGTTTTCGGTTGTTGACCGCTCTTCGCTCGCTGTAAAAAGCACGACTTTGGACGGCACGATTTTTGACTACGGCAATTTGCATGACCTTTTCCTTTCGCTCCTCGGCACCTATCAGCCACGCAACGCCGCCACGGTACTTTCCGCCGTTTCTCTTTTGCAAAAAGAGGGTTTACACATTCCCGAACAGTCGATCCGCGAAGGACTTGCAACGGCTGTCTGGCACGCGCGATTTGAACTCCTTCGAAAAGACGATTTGATCATTCTTTACGACGGCGGACACAACCCTCAAGGCGTTCGCGCCGCTGTGGAAGCCGTTCGCGCCTACTTTCCGGATCAAAAGGTCAATCTGCTTTCGGGCGTGATGGCGGACAAGGACTGCACAACGATTGTTCAAACCCTGAAATCGGTGGTGGAAGAGGTCTTTACCGTTACCCCGGCGAACCCCCGTGCCATGGACGCCGAAAAATACGCTTTGCTCTTTATAAAGCAAGGCATTCCGGCAACGTCGTTTTCCACCGTTGCAGATGGATTGAATGCCGCCATCCAACGCTCCCGTGAAAAGAACCGCCCCCTTGTCTGCCTGGGTTCACTCTATCTTTACGCCGAACTGCGCGAAGCATTGGAAAAATGCGACTAAAGTATTTGAGGGAGAAAACTGAAAACCGCGGCAACCGGAAATTCGGTTGCCGCGGTTTTGATTTCGTTTGTTTTTATCATCAGTGATCCAACTGTGCATGCAGATCGGCAAATTTTTTGGATTTGCCATCCAGCATTTTGAAGGATTCCTCGGTGGGAATATCCTCCATCCCCGACTTGATATAGTTGCGCAAAACGCCTGCCAAAATAAACGGGCGAATAAAGTTGGTATGAATGAACGACCAGATCGTAACGCCGATGATAGCGGCAACTACGAGCGCCAAATAGGTGGGGTTGCTGACCCATGCAGGAATATCTTCGCCGATTTCCAAAATGGTTTTGGAAAGTTCAACAAACGCATTCGGGAAGAAGGAGAAAATCAGGTAGGTAATTCCAAAGAACGCACCGCCGACAACCGCGAGAGAAAGCAATCCGATACCGAAAATACGTCCCACGTTTCTTATCAGCGTTTTTCCGTGTTTGAAGAAAAGCACTGCGCCTTCCAGCGTTGCGCGCACAGAGCCCTGCTCCTTACGATAGAATACCCAACCAAGGCAACAATCGCAAAGATAGCCGACCAAAATCTGAATGGCAGAAGAGATTGCAGAGCCGACACCCTGACCGGCATCACCGCCAAGAGCTTTTCCAACCCCGGTGATGGCTCTGCCGATTTGGTTAAAAATGCCTTTAATGACGTTGGTTACGGCATAAAAAGCGGCAACCGTCAAAAAGCGCTCTTTGACCATCTTTTTTCCCTCGGCATAAACGTCGTCCGGCAGTTCGCCGTCGGTAATGGCACGGGTCATCATAGCAATTTGCCCTGCTTTGAGCGCATAGGCAAGAAAATGTGAAAGAATCCCGGCAACAATACAACCGATAACCAAACCGATGATAAGTCCGATCAACCCGTTGTTCATTGCCACATTGGTGATCAGAAATCCGCCGACGCATGCCCCGGCAATCAACAGAAGCATGAGAAAGTCGAACAGAATCTTACGGAACGAAAAACAAAGCGTTTTTTTGTAAATCGTAAAATTGTTCATATTTTCCTCCTTAATTTTGTTTTGGTGTTTCCTATTATATCCCATTCAAACGGACTTGTCAAGAAGAACCGGGAAGAAAAAAAACAAAAATATCCCCCGTAGAACAGGGGATATTAGCTGGCGGAGGCAGAGGGATTCGAACCCCCGTGGGATTGCTCCCAAACGGTTTTCAAGACCGCCTCGTTATGACCGCTTCGATATGCCTCCGTATTGATTTTTTTGAGCCTTGGCGGTCATGCCTCGGCTCCCTGTCCTCCCCAATCGCATAGTCACCGGTTTCGCAGATCACAGATTTGCTCTCCGTCTCCTTGTTTTATGGGGTAGCGCTTTGCAAAAACAGCCCAGCGGGCTATTTTGCTCATTCACCCGTTATGGCCAAATGGATATGCCTACATATCACGGGGAATGCACCGATCTATTGTATCACATCGAATCGTCGTTGTCAAGGGATTTTTGTCTCTTTTTCCCGAAAAAACCACTTGACAGACATATATTATTATGATATAATAAACAATACATAAAAATTCATTTTGATTTGGGATGGAAATACGCGCTATGGAAAATCAGTTCTCTCGCACACAAATGTTGCTCGGAGAGTCCGGTTTAAAAGCGCTTGCCTCCTCTCGTGTGGCAATTTTCGGCGTTGGCGGCGTTGGCGGCTACGTTGCCGAAGCGCTTGCTCGCTCCGGCGTTGGTGCCTTGGATCTTGTCGATAACGATGTCGTTGCCCTTTCCAATCTCAATCGTCAAATTCTCGCAACGCACGCTTCCCTCGGATTGCCGAAAGTGGACGTTGCCGCCGCGCGAATCAAAGACATCAACCCGAACTGCAAAGTTTTGACGCATCGCCTTTTTTTCCTGCCCCAAACGGTTCAGAAATTTGATTTTTCTCAATATGATTATATTGTAGACGCGATTGATACCGTGACCGGTAAGATTGCCTTGATTTCCGCGGCGAAAGAAGCCGGTGTTCCGGTCATCTCCTCGATGGGCGCCGGAAACAAGCTCGATCCCACTCGCTTTCGCGTTTCGGATATTTCCAAAACGCATACCGATCCGCTTGCAAAGGTTATACGCGTCAAGCTCAAACAGCTTGGGCTTCGGAAAGTAAAAGTCGTTTGGTCGGACGAACCCCCGATCAAGCCCTTGGAGGGTTCGCAAACCGAAAATTCGGACAAACGGGTTCCCGGATCGGTGGCATTCGTGCCGTCAGTTGCCGGACTGATCATTTCCAGCGAGGTCGTCAAAGACCTGTGTATAAAAAATAATTTTCTGGGAGGAAAAAACACATGATGAAAAAGCTGGCGATTCTCCTTACGCTGATGATGGCAGTTGTTCTGCTGTTTGCGGCGTGCGGAGAGAACAAAACCCCGGCGCATGAGCACGACTACGGCACTTTGATTGCCGAAGTTCCTGCAACATGCACCACCGCCGGAACAAAAGCGCATTACCATTGTTCCGGATGCAACAAAGATTTTGACAGTAACAAGAATGAGATCACCGATTTGGTGATTCCGGCAACCGGTCACACCGAAGTGACTGATGAAGCGGTTGCCGCCACCTGCACCGAGGCCGGCAAAACCGCAGGCAAGCACTGCTCGGTTTGCGGTGAAGTCATCACGGCGCAGGATGTCGTTCCGGCAACCGGTCACACCGAAGTGATTGACGAAGCAGTTGCCGCCACCTGCACCGAAGCCGGCAAAACCGCAGGCAAGCACTGCTCGGTTTGCGGTGAAGTCATCACGGCACAGGAAGTCGTTCCTGCAACCGGACACACCGAGAGCGACTGGATCGTTGACAAAGAAGCCACCTGCACCGAGGCAGGCGGCAGACATAAGGAATGCACCGTTTGCGGTGAAACCACTGCAACCGAGGTCATTTCTGCAACCGGTCACACCGAAACTGACTGGATCGTTGATAAAGAAGCCACCTGCACCGAAGCGGGCGGCAGACACAAGGAATGCACCGTTTGCGGTGAAACCACTGCAACCGAAGTCCTTCCTGCAAGCCATACCTTTGGCGAATGGGTGGAAGGAACTCCCGCCACCTGCACGACCGACGGTACCAAAGGCTATTACCACTGCTCGGTTTGCGAAAAGAACTTTGACGCAGAGGGCAACGAGATTGACGACTTTACGATCCCTGCCTTTGGTCACACCGGCGAATGGGTGATTGACATGGAAGCCACCTGCACCGAGGCCGGCAAGAAACACCAAGTCTGCTCGGTTTGCGGCGAGGTTTTGATTGCTGAGGAAGTTATTCCTGCAAGACACACCTTCGGCGAATGGGTGGAAGGAATTGCCGCTACTTGCGAAGAGGACGGCATTACCGGTCACTTCCACTGCTCGGTTTGCGAAAAAGACTTCGACGCAGACGGCAACGAGATTATCGATTTTGTCGTTCCTGCAACCGGTCACAAACTGGGCGGCTGGATTGCCGCAGTGCCGAAATCCGAAGGAAAAGACGGCATTGTCGGGCACCGCACCTGCGAAAACTGCGGCAAAAACTTTGATATGCGGGGAAAAGAAATCGAAAGACTCATTGAGCACGATTTCGAGGTTCTCGGCGGCGGATACCGTACCATTACCGAGGACGGTGTTTCTCCCATGAGCGACGCTACCGTTCAGAAACACCTCCGTTGCAAGAACTGCGATAAGCTGTTCAACCTGGACTATGAAGAAATTTCCGAAGAGGACCTGAAAATTGAAACGAGAATTGCAATTTCTTCGAATGAAGAAATGCAGTATTTTGCGGATCAGATCAACGCCGGCAACTCCTTTGCAGGCGAGACCTTCATGCTCCTTGCAGACGTTGAACTGAACACAACCATCGGCGCGACCTCTGCCTACCCGTTCAGCGGTAGCTTTGACGGTTTGGGTCACACCATTACCATCAATCAAACGCTTACCAATCCGGACGGCTTGGGCGGTCTGTTCTCCTTTGTTCGCGTTCCCGAAGGCGGAGCGGTAACGATCCAGAACGTACATCTCGTCGGCACCATCACGATGACCAACAACACCACCGGCAAGGGCTATGTCGGCGCGCTGGTTTCCGCCGTTGACGCCGGCAAAGTAAGCGAAGGCGAAGGCGGAACCTTCAACGTGATCAATGTTTGGAACAGCGTTCGAATCAATGCAGGCGCGGCAAACGCTTGGAACTCGCTGGGCGGCATGATCGGTTTCGTTCGCCACGAGGACGGAGTAAATCCGCTCACCATCAACATGGAATCCTGCCTCTGGGACGGCACTATCAATGCAGGTCCGGCGCTGTACAGCTCCGGCGGCTTTATCGGCTCCACCGGCAACAACAAACCGGGAAGAACGCTGGTTATCAACATTTCCAACTCGGTTGCCGCCGGTCAGATTATGATGAATCAGGACTGGAATGTGGAATGCGGTATCCTGATTGGATATGCAAAGGGATCCTACTCCGAAGAAGAGAGTGCAAAGGTAACCTTGAATATTACGAACGTGGTTTCCTTTGGTAAGATCACCAACAGCAAAAACCACGGAAGCGGAAGTAAGATCGGTCACATCGGTCAAATCAACGGAACGACCGCGCTGAACATGATCGCTTTCTACTATACCGAATTCAACTGCAAGAATTTGGGCAATGCACCTGCGCTCGCAAGCGGAGAAGCAACGCTGACCTATAACGTGAAACCGATCACTCTTGCACAAGTTCTTACGCTTGACGATTCCTATTTTACCGTTGCAGATCAATGGGTATTTGCAGGCGGCATCAACTATCCTTGCCCCAAGGGCATTGTGGATACTTTCGGTCAACCCGACTCCATGAAAGCGGATCCGTATGACATTTACGATGAATTTGAAATCGGCACCGACGAAGCAATGGAGGCCTTTGCGGCAGCTGTGAACAGCGGCAAGACCTACGAGGGCAAGACCATTAAGCTGACGGCGGACGTCAATCTGACCACCGCCATTGGCGAAACCTCCTCCAAGTATTTCTCCGGTAACTTTGACGGTCAAGGACACACCGTGACCATTACGCAAACCTTCACCAACCCAGAGGGCGTTGGCGGTCTGTTCTCCATGGTCCGCGTTCCGGCAGACAGCACCGTCACCATCCAAAACGTTCATGTAACCGGTCTCATTACGCTGACCAACAATGCCGGCAGCAAGGGCTACGTCGGTGCACTGATTTCCACCGTGGACGCCGGCACCAGCGGCAACGGCGGCACGCTGAATGTAACCAACGTTTGGTCCACCACGCGCATCAATGCCGGCACTGCCAACACCTGGTACGCAATTTCCGGTATGATCGGCTTTGTCCGCCATGCTTCCGGACTCAAGCCCATCACCATCAACATTGATTCCTGCCTGTGGGATGGCGTCATCAACGCGGGCCCTGCGCTCGAATACTCCGGCAGTTTCATCGGCTACGCCGGCAACCAGGGCAACGCCAACAGACCGCTGAACCTGAACATTACCAACTCGGTGGTTGCAGGTACGATCATGCTGAACACCGCCTGGACCGACGACTCCGGTTTGCTGACCGGCTATCTGAAAGGCAACGGCAACAACAACTCGACCTCCAACGTGACCGCAAACTTCCACGACATCATCATTACCGGTAGAATCACTTCTTCCGCAAGCTTGACCAAGTGGTGCTCGCTCTACCAGCTCAGCGGAACGACCACGGTCGATATGAACAACTTCTACTACGTCAGCTTCAACGTTTCCGGCAAGGGCGCAATTCCGGTTTATGAAGGCTCTGCAACGCCTACCGGTACGGCAACCGCTAAAACGACTTCCGAAATTCTCGCTTTGACCGCAGGAGATTTCTCAAATGCCGATAAGTGGGTATTTGCAGGCGGCGTCAACTATCCTTGCCCCAAAGGCATTTATGATGTTTTCGGTCAGCCCGAATCGATGACGGTCAGCCCCTACGATGTTTATGACGAAATTGAGATCGGAACCAAGAAAGAATTTCTCGCCTTCCGCGATGCGGTCAACAACGGCAACGCCATGGCGGGCAAGACCATCACCCTGACGGCGGACATTGACCTTGCCGGTGAAGATTGGACTGCCATTGGTGTTCCGGGCGGCACCGGCAGCGTTGGCAAAGCCTTCCACGGCACCTTTGACGGCGACGGCCACACCATTTCCAACCTGACCACTCTCCTGCAGCCCACCAGCGGCAACGTGGATATGAAGGGCGGTCTGTTTGCAAGCCTTGGTGACGGCGCAGTTGTCAAGAACTTCTATCTGACCGGTACCATTACCATTCGCAACTATTCCGCAGGCTCGGGCACCGACTACTTTGGCTCGGTTGCCAATGCGGTTGGCGGAACGGTCCTCATTCAAAACGTTCATTCCTCTGTCAACTTTAACACTTCTAACCACCAAAATCCCGATAGCGGATCATGGGCAGGCGCTGTTAGAAACGTTGGCGGTCTGGTTGGCTTTATCTTCCACCGCACCAACACCGATTTGACGATTGACGGCTGCACCTACTCCGGCACCATCAATCCCGGCAACTCGGCAGAAAACTATGCAGGTATCATTGCATACACCGGTTCCAATGAGAGCAGCGGCGAGCAAAAGAGCTCCAAGACGGTGACCATCACCAACTCCGCGTTCACCG
>SVUK01000007.1 GCA_015063325.1 Oscillospiraceae bacterium
ATTGTTTTAATAGATGACAATTTTATTTGCTTTCAACACAGCCAATTTGCGCAACAGAAATTCCTTTCTGCTGCGCTTTTTTCATACAATCGTAAGCACCGCCGGAAGCTCTTGTTACATACGCAACCAGTAAGTCAGAATGATCGACAAACCATTCATTTCGCTTGGTGATAGCCGACTTGTAATGAACTCCGTGTAGTTCATCTGGATACCAGATTTCATCATAGTATTTTTCCATATATTCCATATCGGTAATTGGATATGGAATTACAAGAATCAACGAGTTGTTCGCCTTCCCATATTTTTCTTGTGCCCTCTTGATAACAGAAGCCGCGAGAATATCAAAATCCCCGTTCCGTCCGATATAAAACTCCACAAATTCCTTTGAACGGATCAGGTCTTTCACAATCTCCGTTAATTGCTCTTCAACCTCTCGAAAATGCTCCACTTGCCGATGCCCAATGAAAGAAACGCGATAAATATAGTCCAGCATTCGTCCTCCATAGATGATAAATGAAAAAAGGACTTGTTCACCTACTGTCACGGTAGATGAACAGATCCTTTTCTTTTAACCGCCTATTATCCGAAAATATGACTTTTTACCTTATTAAATATTGATTTTTACCTCCAAATTTGCTATAATTGGACTTGTTAAGTCGCCTATCGTGACAGTAGATGGTTGTTCAAAGCAACTTTCCAAGCCGATTCATCATATCTTGTTTGTGTTCCATAAACGAATGAACGTAGCGATTCAATGTGACCGTCGGTGACTTATGACCGAGTATTTCAGAAAGTGTTTTCACATCCATTCCGCACTCCAAAGCGCGTGTGGCGAATGTGTGTCTTAACGAATGAAATCCCCTATGTGGGATTTTTATTTTTCTCTGCAATAGCTCAAATGTGCGTTGATAAGACCTGACTGAAACCGGCTTGCCGTCTTTTGCCACAATATAAGTTGATGTACTGTTCTTTTTCGCCGTTCGAAGGAGTGGGAGAATTTGCTTCGGCAAAGGGATCACACGACGAGAGGAAAAAGTTTTCGGCGTATCCTCAAATCTTGTATAATGCCCATCCACACCTTTCGCGTCGTGACAGGACCGGGAAACCGTAAGCAACCCTTTTTGAATGTCGATATCTTCCCACTTCAAAGCAAGTAGTTCGCCAATCCGAAGTCCTGTGTAAAGGCAAAGTAAGATGCCGAACATTTTCTCCTTTTTGCTTGCCAAAACTGCTTGCTCGATCTTTTTCTGTTCCTGAAGGGAGAAGCAACTAACTGCTTTCTCTTGAATTTTAGGGCGTTTGATACGATCTGCAGTATACTCTTTCAAATACCAAAGCCGAAATGCAGTTTTTAACGATCCTTGTATCACATTGATAATGCCGCTGACCGAATTGGCAGACAATCCTTTGCCCGTCCGCAAATTGCCAGATTGCAATAGTTCTGTAATCAAGTGCTGCAATACAAGCGGCGTAATTTCTTCCATCTCGCATTCACCAAGTTTGGGGATCAGATGATACTTTAAAATGTCGGAATATCGAATAAATGTCCTTGCTTTTACCGTTGGCTCAATGTAGTTCTTGAGCCATTCTTCTAACCAATCTTTGTATTTCATTTTTGCTCTCCTTTCAAGCATTATGCTTGAAAATATTTTACCATTTTGAGGAAAAAAATCGCAAAGAGAAGAACGGCAGGAACCGATTTTATAAACACAAGCAATATATAAAACAAGGCGATGGTTTCGAGATGATCTCGAAACCATCGCCTTGTTTTGACCGTTTGAAAGCGCAATTTCTATTGAATTTTAGTTTTTTGAAAAATCCCTATCGAACCTGCGCTTTTTCGGGTGTTCCGCTTTTTTTACCGATGGAACAGATTAGAGTCCTGCGTTCTTTCTTTTTTCAAAGCAAGCGCTGCAGTAAACGGGTCTGTCACCGGTTGGCTGGAAGGTAACCTTTGCTTCTCCGCCGCAGTCTGCACAAACAGCGGTGAAGTATTCGCGCGGACCCCTTGCTGCGTTCTTTCTGGCGGTGCGGCATTCTTTGCAAGCCTTGGGTTTGTTTTGAAAGCCTTTTTCCGCATAGAACTGCTGTTCACCGGCGGTGAATACGAATTCCTTGCCGCAATCTTTGCAAACAAGAACCTCGTCCACAAATTCGGTGGTGGTTTCGGGGGTAGCGTTGAGTTCCTCTTCGTACATGTTTCTGAACCTCTCTTTTTGAAGATGTTGTTACCCCCGACCGGAATTGCACCGGTACCTCGGCATTTGCCGCGTTCACTCTAAACCACGGTGGGCATATCACTGCCTCAACGGGGAGGCAGATTTTTTTTGATTTTCAGGCGCGCCCGTGCAAGCGCGTTTTCAATGGACTTTCGGTCCTTTCCGGCGGCGGCTGCAATTTCCGCGGCAGAATAGCCGGTGAAATGCAACATCCAAATGCGGTATTCAAAATCGGATAGAATTTCCGAAAGCCGGGCAAGCAGTTCTTTCAACGATTCTTTATCGTAAAACCGTTTGATCCAGTCGTCCTCTCCGAAAAGCACGTCGTCCCCTTCATAGGGAAGGGCGTTTTTCGTCGGGTTTTTCGTCCGTTTTCGCAAATAGTCTTTCAGCCGGTTGGCAATGCAGGTTTTGGCATAGAACCCGAATGCAATCTCTTTTTCGGTATCAAATTGTTCCAGCGCGCGAAAAAAGGCAATGGACGCTTCCTGCGAAAGATCTTCGCGCTCCTCATCGGGTAATGTTGTCGAATATTGATAAACAAGAGATTCGATCAGCGGACGATAGCGGTCTAACAGGGAAGTTTTTGCGGCATCGTCTCCGTCTTTTGCTCTTTGAATCAGATCCCGATCTTCTTGAAATATGGCTTCCGGTTTCACGCTGTTTTCCCTTTCTGCGCGGCGCGGATGATCAACAAAAAACGCCGTCACAATTGTTTTGCCGCCTTTTTGACAACAAAACAGTGACAAGCGTCAACGCAGATCGCAAAAAGCTCAAAACATATAGACCTCTCCCATCTCTCCGATGGACTATATACATTTTACCACAAAAAAACAATTTGTCAAGCCTTATTTTTGTCCGTTTTTAACAAAAAAATGAAAATTTTAGAGTTTATGCACAAAAAATATCCGCTCGAATCAGCAATCTGCCCAATCTCATAATTTGAAGTTGTGCATATTTGCTATTTCGGGCGGAAAAAGATTGTGAACTTTTTTTGAATATTCTTGCCTTATTTTTTAGATTTTTTCGGCAGAAATGGGGTTTGTTGCTTTTTTCTTGGGGTCCTGTGTTCCCCAAATATAGTTCACGTCGCCGCTCATCAATGCGGTCATACCGATCAAAACGACGTCTGGGTTTGCGTAAATATTTTTGGTCATTTGCCGCGCCTGCTCTTCGGATTCGGTGTTGATCGAAGCGTGAACCACTTCTTTATCCCGGTTGAAAATGCGGAATTCTACGGTATAGGATTTGTCCACTTCCAGCCGGTGAATTTCGCAATCGCAGGTCAGTCCGCTGTCCTTGCTGAACTTGAGGTACCGATGGGCGGCGGTGGTGCTTTCCCGTAACATTGCCTCGCGAAATTCGCTTTTCAGTCCGTCACCGACGAAAAGTCCTTTTTGGGTGATGAAAAACAGCTCGTCACCGTCCAACCCTTTGCCGACATGGGCGATCAATCCTTCTTCTACCATTGTGTAAAAGGCGTCGGCAAAGTCAATATATTTTACGTGCTCGGTCACTTCCACAATTTCATTCAGTTCCACATAGGACATGGGGCGATTGATTTGATGAATGAGATGGAGCACGAATATTTTTACGTCATTCGGCTTGCAAATCGGAGTTTTCAATCCTTTTTTTCTCCTTTTTCGAAATCGTAAGCATATTTTATCATGTTTTCTTTTTTTTTTCAATAGATTATTTGCATTTTCCCTTATTTTGTGGTATGATTAAAATAGCAAAGTATTTTTTAACTGCTAATTCTATTCTCAAGGGGGAAAACCGTTTTGGAAATTGCATTGTTGGGTTTCGGTGTTGTCGGCAGCGGCGCTGCCGAAGTTTTGGAGGAAAACAGGGAATTGATCCGCCGCCGTTTGGGCGAGGAGATCAACGTTCAATATATTTTGGATTTGCGCGAATTTCCGAATCATCCGCTCGGAAACCGCGTGGTGCATGACATTGCCCCCATTCTGTCCGATCCGGAGGTCCGCATTGTTGCGGAAATGATGGGCGGTTCGCATCCGGCGTACGAATTTACCAAAGCGGCGCTGGAAGCCGGCAAAAGCGTTGTGACGTCCAACAAAGAAGTGGTTGCAGCGTTCGGGGACGAGCTGTTGCAAATTGCCGCGGAGCACGGTGTTTCCTATTTGTTTGAGGCGAGCGTGGGCGGCGGGATTCCGATTTTGCGCCCCTTGCGCGACGATCTTGCCTCCAACGAGATCCTTTCGGTCAGCGGAATCCTGAACGGAACGACCAACTTTATCCTAACCAAAATGAAGCGTGAAAACACAGCTTTTGCCGACGCACTCAAAGAGGCGCAGGCGCTCGGCTATGCCGAGGCGAATCCGACCGCTGACGTGGAGGGGATCGACGCCGCGCGAAAGATCGTGATTCTGGCGGCAATTTCGTTTGGGAAATTGCTCTCGCCGGAGAAAATTCCGGTGCAGGGGATTTCGGGCATTACGCCCGAGCAAACGGCTCTTTGCGCCGAACTCGGATTTTCGGTCAAACTCATCGGGCATACCGAAAAGCAGGGCGAAAAGATATTGGCGCTCGTCGCTCCCCATGCCGTTCCCGAAACGAGCCCGATCTGCCACGTGGAGGGCGTTAATAACGGAATTCTGGTCAATGCCAATATCGTTGGCAAAACCTTTTTCTATGGTCCCGGCGCCGGCAAATTGCCAACGGCAAGCGCCGTCGTGGGGGATATTTTGAGCATCTTTGACGGCGGCATCCGCCTGCCAAAATGGGAAAAAGCCGGAGCCACCGACTATGCCGATCCGCAGGCGCGCGTCTGCCGCCGCATTTTCTGCCTTGCAGGTTGTTCCAAATGCGCCGAAAAGTCGAAGCCCTTTTTCGGGTATGAAACCTATTTGGCAAAGGATGGGAAATTCGTTTTTGTCAGCCGCCCGATGACCGAAAAGGAGATGGCAAACGCGCTGAAGGAATGCGGCAAAGAGTTGCTTTGGACGCTTCCCGTATTGGATTGAAGTTAAAAAAAGGAGATTTTCATGGAACGGATTACCCGATTTATGATGCAGATGCTTCGCAGCGAACTCACCGGGACGCTGATTGATCCCGGCTTTTTCGGCACGCTTACCGAAGCGGACTGGAACCGGTTGTTTGCCGTTTCAGAGCACCATGACGTGGCGCACCTTTTGGGAGATTTGATTACCCGTGAGGAGCTCCTTGTTCCGGAAAAAACAAAAAAAAGGTTTGACGAGGTTTTTTGCGAAGCCGTTTTGCGCGCGCAACTCTTTGAAGCGGAATTGAACCGGTTGGGAGCTGTCTTTCAAAAGGCAGGTATTCCGTTTCTTCCGCTCAAAGGCGCTGTTATTCGCCGCTTGTATCCCGAACCTTGGATGCGCACCAGTTGCGATATTGACATTCTGATTCACCGCGAGGACGTCAAAAAGGCAAAAATCCTTTTGACAAAGGATTTGAATTACCGATTTGAAAAGCAGGCGTACCACGAGCTTTCTTTGTATTCGCCCTCCGGCGTTCATTTGGAATTGCACTTTTCCATTGAGGAGCATACGCCAACATTGGATCGTGTGCTGAAACGAAGCTGGGATTACGCCGAGCCGGTGAAAGAAGGATCATTCTGTTACCGTTTTCAAAACGCATTTCTCGTGTTCTATTCGGTCGCGCACGCCGCCTATCATTTCAACTGCGGCGGCTGCGGCGTTCGTCCGTTGATTGACCAGTATCTTTTGGAACAGAAGATACGATACGACCGCGCAGTTTACAAATCGTTGCTTCAAGAGGCAAATCTTACCGTTTTTGAAGAAGCGTTTACCCGTTTGTGGCGCGTATGGTTCTTAAGCGAAGAACACGACGATCTGACGAGACGAATGGAATCCTATCTTTTAACCGCCGGCGTTTACGGAAGTTTGGAGAATCGCGAGACCGTCCGCTTGATCCGACGGGGGAGATTCGGAAATTTCCTTTCCCGAATTTGGCTGCCGTATGAATCCTTGATTATCAAATATCCCAGTTTGAAAGGCAAACGGATTTTGCAGCCCCTTTATGAAATTCGCCGCTGGTTTACCCTTTTCAAAAGAGGGAAGATGGAGAATATCCGAAAAGAGGTCAAAACCAATCTTGCCGTCAACCCGGAGCAAAAGGAGCAGGTCCATTCGCTTTTGGGCGATTTGAATTTGCCGATGTAAACGAAAAAAGCCGCCATAGGGCGGCTTTTTTTCGTTTTACGCAATCAATAATTCTCGCAGTTGATTTCAAAATAGGATTGCGGATGGGCGCAGGTGGGGCAAATTTCGGGCGCTTTCTCGCCGACGACGATGTGTCCGCAGTTGCGGCATTCCCAAACTTTTACGCTGCTTTTTGCAAATACCTGCGCCGTTTCAATGTTTTTGAGAAGGGCGCGGTACCGTTCTTCATGGTGTTTTTCAATGGCGCCGACCAAACGGAATTTTTCGGCAAGCTCGGGGAAACCTTCTTTTTCGGCGGTTTTTGCAAACTCTTCATACATATCGGTCCATTCAAAATTCTCCCCGTCTGCGGCGGCGGCAAGATTTTGCGCCGTATCACCGATGCCGTTCAGCTCTTTGAACCAAAGTTTGGCGTGTTCTTTCTCGTTGTCAGCCGTTTTCAAAAAGAGTGCGGCGATTTGTTCAAATCCTTCTTTTTTGGCTTTGGAAGCAAAATATGTATATTTGTTGCGCGCTTGGGATTCGCCTGCAAAAGCGGCTTCCAGATTTTTTTCGGTTTGTGTTCCTGCATATTTGTTGTTCATTTGTATATCCTCCTTTTTTGATCGGGCAATGCCCCATATATTCATTATAGCATAAGTTGGAAAAAAATACA
The DNA here is from genome assembly GCA_015063325.1 of Oscillospiraceae bacterium. Taxonomy (GTDB): domain Bacteria; phylum Bacillota; class Clostridia; order Oscillospirales; family CAG-272; genus UMGS1865. Next base: position 7,041 of record SVUK01000007.1, read on the forward strand.
AGAAAAAATAAAAAAGATAAAAAATACAATTCTCTATATTGCATTCATAAAGAGATTGTGATAAAATATTTATACTTGTTGTCGGTTCTACTGAATTTATTGATAATCTACTGATTACTAAAAGTCTATCAAAAGAAATTTATGAAAATCGAGTTTTTCTATTGCGCGTAAAAAAATAATGTAGAATAAAAATTCAACGTAAATCAGAGAGGTTGGCAAAATGAAATTCAAAACCATCGTCATTACCGGGGCAAGCGACGGGATCGGTGCGGCTGCCGCCCGACAGTTGAAAGCGTTGGGTCATCGGGTTATCATCGTGGGGCGTTCTCCCGAAAAGACCGAACGGGTTGCAAAGGAGCTGGACGCGCCCTACCATCTTGCCGATTACAGCCGTCTTTCGGACGTTGTTCGATTGGCGAGCGAGTTGTGTCAATACCCGAAAATCGACGTTCTTGCCAACAATGCCGGCGGGGTACAAAATGAGCGCGTTATTACCGAGGATGGTTTTGAACGCACCTTTCAGATCAACGTTTTAGGTGGCTTTCTATTAACGAATCTGCTTTTGCCAAAGCTTTGTGAAAGCCGCGCGACGGTGATTCAGACCTCCAGCATTGCCGCCAATTTGTTCGGATCCGACTTTGACGTACAGGATTTGCAAAACGAAAAGAATTACAAACCTTTTAACGCGTACGGCGCAGGAAAGCTGGAGGATATTCTTTTTACGCGCGAGCTTCAACGGCGGTTTGGAGAGAAGGGGATTTGCGCCGTGGCGTTTGAGCCGGGCGTTGTGCGTACCAATTTCGCTTCGGAATCCACTCCGTTCGCCAAATTTCTCTATCATACGCCCGTCAAATATTTGTTTACCATTTCTCCCGACAAGAGTGCAAGACGTTTAACCGCGCTCGCCCTTGGAACGCCGGGCAAAGATTTTCTTCCCAAAGAGGTATATAGTGGTAAAAAAACGATGAAACTAAAGTTCCGGGATCCTGACGGAACCATTTCAAAAACACTTTGGGATTCCTGTTTGGAGATGACCGGAAAATATCTTTGAACAACGGGAAGGAGAACGAAAATGTTTGAATACAAAGTGGAAGTTTACAAAATTAAAAATGCCGCCGAGGAGATGAACCGCTTTGCCGCCGACGGTTGGAGGGTGATTGCCGTTTCTCCCAATGTGGCTTCCGGGTTCGGAATTGTTGTCACATATGAACGAAAAATCGGAGATTGATCCGATTTTTACATAGGAAAGGAAAAACAAATGGATCAAATGATTATTAAGCGGAACGAACTGCTTGCAAAAAAGGTGATGAAGGGGTTGGAATCCCGTAACATGAGCGGTTACTATGCCGCGAACAAAGAGGAAGCTCTGAAAACGGCGTTGGAGCTGATCGGCGAAGGAGCAACAGTTGCTATGGGCGGTTGTATGACGGCTAACGAGATCGGCTTGACCGAAGCCGTAAAAACCGGGAAGTATCATTTCATCGATCGTGCCGCAATTGCCGATCCGCGCGAAGCGCTGCTTGCGGCGTATGACGCCGACGTTTTTTTATCCGGGTCGAATGCACTAACCGAGGACGGCATTCTTGTTAATATTGACGGAAATGCAAACCGTGTTTCCGCGATTGCGCAGGGTCCCAAAAAAGTGATTTTTTTGGTGGGAATGAACAAGGTTTGCCCTGATGTTGACAGTGCTATGAAGCGTGCCCGTAATGTTGCCGCACCGGTCAACGCACAGCGGTTCGGACTTTCCACCCCTTGTTCCAAAACCGGAGCATGCTCCGATTGCAAATCGCCAGATACCATTTGCTGTCAATTTCTCATTACGCGCTTTTCCCGTCATGCAGGGCGCATCCACGTTATTTTGATTAACGATACGCTTGGATTTTAAAACGTTTTTGATTTATAACATTTTATCTATTTTCATTTTTTTGTTTATATTTTTTTCTATTTTCTATTTTCTATGAAAGGAGGATGACCGATGTTTGAAATAGATCCGCTTTCCAAGAAGGGCATGGCGTTTTTACGAAAAAACGGGATCGACCCTTTGCGTTTGGAACTATGCGTTTGTTCTGACCGAGACCGCGACCAGAATCCGGCGTCGGTTTTACTCCTTGCGAATGCGCAAACGTTTTTTTTGGCAGATCCCGATAAAGAGCTTTTGGAAAGTTATCCGCTCTCCGATCTTCGCACCGTTTGCGTGGAGGAACAGCTTTCCACCGGCAGACTGGTTGCCGAGAATGCGAGCGGCGTATTTCTGCTGACTTCGTTTACCAATTTTTGCAAGGATTCCATGCTTTTGTTCGTCAAATACATCGAAGTTCTTATGAAAAAGGAGCCGCTTCAAATCGACGAGCGCGATCTACCCGAGGCGCGGCGGTGTCCCAAGTGCGGCAATCGCTATCCGGACCGGGATCGGCGCGTTTGTCCGCATTGCATGAAGCAGGGAACCTCTTTCAAACGTTTTTCCGTTTTTTTGCTTCGGTATCGACGGGATTTGTTTCTTACGCTTTTGTCCCTGATCGGTCTGACGGCGGCAAGCATTCTTGCGCCCTACTTTTCCAGAGGGTTCTTTTATGATCAGGTGATTCCGAAGGACGGAAAATTCTATGGCGAGATTCTTTTGGTTTTGGGAATTCTGATTGCAACCCGATTGCTTCAGACTGCCTCAACCATGCTCAACAACTGGATTACCTCCAAGGTTGCCGCCAATATGGTGTTTGACCTGAAAAAGACGATTTTTACAGCCATTGAGCGGCTTTCTCTCGGATTTTTTACCGCGCGGCAGACAGGCGGTCTGATGACGCAGGTCAACGAAGACTCCGACCGTATTTACGGTTTCTTTTGCGATACGGTGCCGCATTTTATCATCAATGCCGTGCAGGTTGTGGTGTTGGCGATTCTGATGTTCATTATGCAGCCGACGCTTGCGTTGGTTTCGCTGGGGATTGTTGTTCCGCTCTTCTTTTTGATTCGGCATTTCGTATTTCACAGTATCAAAACCATGCACGCGCGTGTTTATTCCAACTCGCGGTCGCTGGGCGGCTTTCTTGCCGACGTTCTTTCGGGAATGCGCGTGGTAAAGGCGTTTTCCGGCGAAAAGAACGAGATTGAGAAGTTCTCCGTAAAAAATCGGACGCTTGCCGTCAGCAGTCAAAAGGTGGAAGTTTTTAACAGTTATGCATGGACACTGATTGACCTTTTGCCGCTTGCCGGAACGATGCTTGCCTGGGGATTCGGCGGTTGGATGGTCATGTCGGGCAACGGCGGAATGACCTACGGTGAGCTATTGACCTTCATTGCCTATATGGGCATGATTTATTCGCCCCTCAATTTCTTTTCCACTATGATGACCCGGGTTGCCGATTGCAGTAACGCCCTGCAGCGCTTGTTTGAGATTATGGACGCGCAGCCGGAAGTCCGCGAGGCGGAACATCCCGTGGAATTGGGCGAACACGTTGGGAAAATTGAGTTTAACGACGTTTGTTTTTCCTATCAGAAAGGTAGACGGATTATCGATCACGTCAGCTTTTCGGTGGAAGAAGGAAGCGTACTCGGTATTGTCGGTCACACCGGCGCAGGAAAAAGTACCATTGCCAATTTGCTGATGCGATTGTATGATACCGAGAGCGGTGAAATCCGCATCGGCGGAAAACCGGTACGGGAGCTTTCGTTTAAGTCCTTGTATCAGAATATTGCCATCGTATCTCAGGAAACCTATTTGTTCATGGGAACGATTCTTGAAAATATTCGTTATGCAAAGCCGGAAGCCGATTTTGCCGAGGTGGTCCAAGCTGCAAAATGCGCCGGCGCGCATGACTTTATTATGAAATTGCCGGACGGTTACCATACTCGTATCGGTTCGGGGTTCCAGGAGCTTTCGGGGGGCGAGCGCCAGCGCGTTTCCATTGCACGTGCGGTGCTGAAAAACCCGAAGATCCTGATTTTGGATGAGGCGACTGCAGCCATGGATACTGCCACCGAGCGGAAGATCCAAGCAGCGCTGACCGAATTGATCAAAGGAAAAACCACCATTATGATTGCCCACCGGCTTTCCACATTGCGCGACGCCGACCGGTTGATTGTGATTGAGCGCGGAAGAGTTGCCGAGGAAGGGACCCACGCCCAGCTGCTTGCCAAAGAGGACGGCGTTTATAAAAAATTGTTTACCCTGCAGGAAGAGGCACTCAAAACCGCGGGAATTTTGGAAGAAGATTGAAAAGGGGGAGCGTACGATGCATGCACCTGTGATTCTATCTGAAGAAAAATTGACCGAAACGGTTTGGCTCACGCCCGAAAACGCGTCTTTTTCCCGTAAAAACGGGTTATTGTGGCTTACATACAATGGCAGGGAAATCCGCGTCTCTTTGCGCCGGAATTTTCCGCTGGAGGAGCTTTGGAGCCTTCTTTCGGTTTTGGATGAAAGGGAAGAGGAAGTGGGAATGATTCGCGAAATCACGCAGTTCGGCGCAGAGACGGAAACGCTTTTGCGTACCGAGTTGGAGCGACGGTACTACGCCCCGGTGATTTTGAAAATTCTTTCGCTCAAAGAGCGGTTCGGTTTTTCCTATTGGAAGGTGGAAACCGCCGAGGGGAAGATGGAATTCACCCTTCGCGACACCTATAAAAGTTTAATTCGTTTGGGCGGCAACCGGGTTTTCATTTTGGACGTGGACGGCAACCGGTTCGTCATCCCGGATGTGACAGCGCTTGATCGCAAGAGCTACCGGAAAATCGAACTGTATCTGTGAGGAAGAGTATGAAGCGAAAACACGATCCGATGGATCAAAAAGAGCCGGGTATTTCTCAAAATCCCGGGGAAATTGCAAGGCTGGAAACCGCGTTGGATCCTGTAGATCCCTTCCGGAAGGTCAAAACGACCGTGATCTGCACCGAAACGGAGCTTTCTGCCGAGCAGGAAGGGGAGCCGATTCGAAAGATTCCGCTTTCCGAAATTTCCGAATTGCGAGTGGAAAACGGCGTTGGGTGCGTTTTCTTGGAATATGAATTGCAAAATGGGGATCGCGGTTTGTTTGCCCGTTCGGACGCTCGTGCGAAGGATGCTTGCGCAAAATTTGCAAAAACGGTCAACCGTTTTCTGCGCGGAACACTGAAAAAGGAGCCGCCGGAGGCGGCAAAGGAAAAAAGATGGAAACGCGCTTCCACGCGCGGTGCGCTTCGCCGATTATTCAAAACAGCAAGACCCGAATGGAAATATTTGTTTTTTGTGTTTCTTTTGTTCGGGGTTGCAAGTGCCATTAGCGTTATTTTGCCCTATCTGAATCGGCGATTGACCGACGATTACATTCTGCAAGGCAATGACAATGGATTGCTATATGGTCTGATCGGAATGACGATTGCCATTTTCGGCGTGTACATTTTGCAAACGCTTGTTTGGATTGCAAGAGGCGTTTTGATTGCCATTGCGGGCAACCGATTGGTCGTTCGTCTGCGCGACACCGTTTTTTGCAAGATTCAGTCGCTTTCGATTTCGGGAATTTCTCAAAATACCACCGGCGAATTGATGAAGCGCGTCAACGGCGATACCACGCAGATTCGCAACTTTTTAATCAATCAAATGCCGCCCGTTTTGGAGCAGGTTTTACTTTTGATCGTGATCTCGGCAATTTTGTTCTTTTTTGACTGGAGACTGGCGCTTTTCATTTTGGTACCGGCGCCGTTTGTAGTTATTGCCGTTCGTTCCTTTTGGAAATTTATGCATGGATTGTTCCGCCGCCGCCGCGAGCTCAACGCGCAGGGAAGTGCAATTCTGCACGACACTTTTTCCGGTATTCGCGTGGTCAAATCCTACGGCATGGAAAAACGGGAGGAGGAGCGCTTTGTTGCAATGGCGGCAAAAGAGCGTGACGCCGAATTACGCCAGGAAAAGTTTTGGGCAATCATTATGCCAATTCTCAATTTGCTGATCGGCGCCGGCGAATTCGTACTGCTTTATTTCGTTGGCAACCAAATGTTGGAGGGCAAAATGACCGCCGGGCAAATGGCGCAGTTTTCGGCGTATTCCAGCATGATTTATGCGCCGCTCAATCGCCTGATGCGTCTGCCGCAACAGCTGATGGCGGCTACCACTTCAGTTTCCAGGGTTTACGATCTTTTGGATCAGCCGGAAGAGATCATTGACAGTGCGGCTCCGCAACAACCGGCTTGGGAAGGCAATATCGTTTTGGAAAACGTTCGATTCGGCTATGACAGCACCGAGGACGTTTTACAGGGGATCAATTTGCAGATTCATCCGGGAGATTTTATCGGACTCGTTGGCAGATCGGGGGTTGGAAAAACCACGCTGATCAATCTGATTATGCGGCTTTACGACGTTAACGAGGGCAGGATTCTGATTGACGGAGTGGATATTCAGGAGATTTCTCAAGAGGAGTTGCGCAGGCATATCGGCGTTGTTCTGCAGGAGAATTTCTTGTTTTCCGGCAGCGTTGCGCAGAATATTGCCTACGCAAAACCGGGCGCCGGACGAGAAGAGATCATTCGCGCGGCAAAACTTGCCGGAGCGCACGAATTTATCGTTCGTTTGCCGGATGGATACGATACCTATATCGGAGAAAAAGGACATACGCTTTCGGGCGGTGAACGCCAGCGGATTTCCATTGCCCGCGCGCTTTTACATGATCCGAAAATTATTCTTTTAGACGAGGCGACCTCCTCGCTGGACACCGAAACCGAAAAGAAGATCCAGGAGGCGCTCAAAATTCTTTGCCGCGGTCGAACGACAATTGCCATTGCCCATCGGCTCTCCACTTTGCGAAACGCGACGAAACTCATCGTTTTGGACAAAGGGAAAATTGCCGAAGAGGGAACGCACGAGGAGCTCATGGCAAAAGAGGGAATCTATTGCAATTTGGTGCTTTCTCAACGGGAAATGTCCAAAATGAAATCCTAAAAAGCAGGGAGCAAATTTCCTTGGAAATTTGCTCCCTGCTTTTTAATGTTTTTTTACCTGTTTTTTAATGTTTTTTTACTTGCTTTTAAACGCCTGTTTTTTATTTCTTTTATTCTTTCTCGTAAACTTGAAAATAAGCTTGCCTGTATCCGCAAACGGGGCAGGTCTCGGGCGCGCTTTCGCCCTTATGAAGATGTCCGCAACTGCGGCATTGCCAAACCGTTTCGTCTTTCTTCTGAAAGACTTCGCCTTTGTTCAGTGTTTCCAAAAGGGTGCGATAACATTCTTCGTGCTGTTTTTCGATCTCTCCCACCAAGCGAAATTTTTCGGCAAGCTCGGTAAAGCCGTCTTTTTCGGCAATTTCGGCAAAGTTTTTGTACATTTCCGTCCATTCGTAATCTTCCCCCTCTGCCGCGGCAGATAGATTTTTTTCGGTATTCGGGTTGCCGCCCAGTTCTTTAAACCACATTTCGGCGTGTTCGCGTTCGTTGTCGGCAATTTTTAAAAAGATGTCGGCGATTTGCTCATATCCTTCGGTTTTTGCTTGATAAGAATAAAAGGTGTATTTATTCCTTGCCTGTGATTCGGCGGCAAAAGCCGCTAAAAGGACCTGCTCTGTCTCGGTTCCTGCATAGGTATTTGCCGGAACCGAAACGGTTTTCGTGTTTCCTTTCGGCGAATAGACGTTAAAAACGACGTCCTCCCCCATGGGAATTTCCGCTTTTGTTTGATTCTGTTTTGTTTCTTCCATAAAAACGCGCTCCTTTTTTCGGTGATTCATCATAAATCGATATGATGTAAAGTCCGAAACAGGAGCGCGTTTTGTTATGTTATTATGAAAAAATCAGAGAAGCGCAAGCAGTTCTTCTTTGGAGCAAAAGCCGACCGAGGTATTGGTCACTTCGCCGTTTTTGAACACCATCACCGTTGGAATGCTCATAATGCCGAATCGTGCGGCAAGTTCGCCCTCCTCGTCAACGTTCACTTTTCCGACTTTGATTTTGCCGTCCATCTCCTCGGCAATTTCGGCAACGACCGGACCAAGCATCCGGCATGGACCGCACCAGGAAGCCCAAAAGTCTACCAAAACGGGAATGGGGGAGCCAAGTACTTCTTCTTCAAAATTATCAACCGTGATTCGAATTTCAGCCATGATATTTCATCCTTTCCGCTTCATTTGCGATTTTTATACAATTCTTATTTTACCATATCTTTCCCGTACTGTCAAGCTTTTATTCCTTTGTTTTGCGCTTTTTCAAGCCGAAATGCAGGAAGAACGCCACGATATATGCGCCCGGCAGAATGACGACTGCGTAAAGAATCGATTGCCACCAGGGTTGCTCGTAAACGTGGAAAAACGGATATGGACCATACCAAATCCTTGCAAAATTCAGCGCGACTGCCAAGCCAGCGTAAAGAAGAGTTGGAACGATTGCAATCAGCGCGGCTCCTTTTTGTTTCGGCGTATCCTCAAAAAGCAAAAGAGAAACGAACGAAAGAATGGGGCAAAGCAAATGTTGAAATACCTGCGCTTCGGTTAGCAGAGCGATTCGGTATCCCTGCGGTCCGTAGGGGGGCAAAGGAGGAAAACGATAACCAAAAAAGTGACCGACAGCAGGCAGGTTGCAATATAGCGCAACAGCACGATCCAATTCGGCAAAGACTTGTTCAGCCCGACTCGAAATGCCGCGATCAAAAACAGGATGGAAATAATCATGGCAATGTAGTTGCTGTTTTGCGTGTAGAATTGGAATTGCGACCACCCGTTGTTGAGCGTGCTGATGAGTGCACCCATTGCTTCCAAGGCGACGATCATCACATTGCAAATAATCGCGCAAAGACGGTTTTCCCTTTTGGTCAAATTGCTCATTTTTTCCCCGGTAATCGAATTTCACTTTTATTTTATCACACCGGAGGCTTTTTTGCAACCTTTTTTGCAGGGTTACTTTTGAAAATCGGAAATCGTGAAAAAAAGATCGGCTCCGATCGCTGCCCGGGGAATTCCATCTTTTTCGATAATTAGTTTGGTGCCGTCGGCATAGGTCAGTGTGCGTTCGCCGCCGCGTTCCTCCACCGTGAAGAGTTCCGACGGAGAAAGAAGCAACTCAAGCGGCGCAAGAAATCCATTTGCGTCGGGTGCATTCTCCACTGTAAAATTCCCTTGCATGACCGAGATTTTTCCGTTGGTTTCGGTCACCGTCAATCCTGCGAGCGGTTCGGGTGCGGTATAGCAAATGATTCGCTTTTCCGATGTTGCTGATATTTCGGCGCAAAACGCCGTTTCGCCTCGCGTGCCCTCAATTTTTGCGGTAAAGGGGAGTGATATCTGCGTTTCACGATTTGTTGAAGTTTGATTGCAGGCGGAGAGAAAGAAACAGCATAGAAAAACGGCGGCAAAAATCCATATTCGTCTCATATCGAACACCTCCGGGAAAACATTCATATTCTCATTATATGGGCGGTAAATTTGCTTTTATTCCCACAAAACCGTTGCAAACCGGGGCGGAATATGATACAATATAGGAGATCGGTTATGGACCATTCTGTACGCGCTTACGAAAATTTGCCACTTCCGGAATATCCGCGCAGTTGGGCGGAGATTGATCTTTCTGCTCTGCAACAAAATTATCGGCTTCTTTGCAACCGATTGCAGAGGCGCGCAAAGCCGATTGCCGTTGTCAAAGCCGACGCCTACGGGCATGGAATGGCGATATGTGCAAAAGCGCTTTTCGGGGTCGGCTGCCGTCGGTTTGCGGTTTCCTGCATTGAGGAGGGGATTGCCCTGCGGAGAGCAATTGGGAAAGGCGCCCAAATTCTGATTTTGGGATATACCGATCCTGCCTCGATAAAACAGCTTTCCGGGTTTGATCTTTCGCAAACGATTCTCTCGCCTGCCTATGGCAAAGATCTTTTGCGCGCGGCAAGGGCGTCGGATGTTTGCGTTCGGGTACAGTATGCGCTGGATACCGGAATGAACCGGATCGGCTTTTTGGCACGAAATAAAGCTGAAATTCGTCAGACGGCAAAGGATATTCGGCGTTTTTGCAAAGAATCCGCCTTTCGCTCCGAAGGGTTGTTTACTCATTTTGCCTGCGCCGACGATCCGAGCGACCGATTGACCGATTTGCAGTCGGAACGCTTTTCGGCGGTTCGGGATCTTCTTTTCAAAAACGGGACGGTTTTGCCTTGTCACGTTTGTAACAGCGCCGGAACGCTTTTGCGTCCGCAGGATCAATTTGACGCCGTTCGATTGGGGATCGTTTTATGGGGGGTTCTGCCAACCGATCAAATCCAATTGCAATTGCGTCCCGTGTTGCGGCTTTGCACGCGTGTGGTGCATTTACATCGGACAAAGCGCGGCGACCGCGTTGGCTACGGCGGAGAATTTCATACATCGGAAAATCGTACGGTTGCAACGCTTCCCATTGGTTATGCCGACGGCTGGCTCCGCGCCTATCGGGGTGCGACGATCACCGTTGGAACGTCGAAGGGGACTTTCCGGGTGCCGCTGATCGGCAGGATTTGTATGGATCAGTGCATGGCGGACGTTACCGGAATTGGCGCAAAAATCGGCGACCGGGTCGTTTTATTCGGCGAGGATCCGAATGATTTGAGCGTTTTGGCAAGGCGCGCGAATACGATTCCTTATGAATCGCTTAGCCTGATTTCTTCGCGCGTTCCGCGCATTTATCAAAAGCAAAAATAACAATAAAAAAGGAGGTGCCCAATGAAGGACAACCTCACGCCTGATTTTATGTTCGGGCACTATTGGGAGGTCACGCCGGAATTCCTTGCAAAAAACGGGATCCGCGCGCTTTTGATCGATATTGACAATACGCTTGCGCCTTACGAAATGCCGGAGCCGGATGACAGGATTCGGGCATGGTTTTCGGCACTTTCCAAAGCAGGGATTCGCGCCGCGCTCGTTTCGAACAATCATGCGCCGCGTGTGGAGCGTTTTAACAAGACGCTGGGACTGATTGCCTATCCCGACAGCGGAAAACCGGGCAAGAAAAATTTGATCCGCGCGATGAAAGAAATGGGGGTCACAATTGCCGAAACGGCGGTTTTGGGCGACCAACTGCTGACCGATTGTTATGCCGGCAAGCGGCTGGGACTGCGCGCGCTGATCGTTCCGCCCATCAAGGATAAAACCAATCTCTTTTTCCGCTTCAAACGGCTCTTGGAACGCAAATATATCCGCCGCTATGCCAAAGTGCACGGCAGGGAAGAATGGATGGCGTTCTGGAAAGTCAAAAAATAATTAAACATGCGAAATATCTCCCATATTTCAAGCTTTTTTGAAAGGTGGGGAGTTTGAGGGGTGGGGAACCTTTTTGAAAAAGGTTCCCCACCCCTCAAAATTTTTCAAGCCGATTGATTATTTTTTCTTTGCAAGCAGGTCGCGAATTTCGGCAAGCAGAACTTCCTGATTGCGAACGGAAGCTTCGTAAGACGCCTCTTTTTCTGCGGCGGCTTTGGCGGCAACCTCGGCTGCTGCCTTTTCCTCGGCGGCTTTCTTTTCTGCTTCTTCAATCTTTTTGCGCTCGGCAATGGCCCTTGCCTTTGTGATAACGCGCAGAATCAGGAAAATGCAAAGCGCGGTGATGACAAAGTCGATGATCGTTTGCAACCAAGAACCCCACAGAATGGCGGATTCAGCGGTGATGACATCGCCGGTAACTTCATCAACAACTTCCGGTTTCAAGATCGTTTTCCAATTGTCAAGACTTCCGGTTTTCACCCAGAAACCGATGATCGGGTTGAGAATGTAGTTGACCAGTCCGCTGACGATTTTTCCGAACGCGCCGCCGATGATGACGCCGACTGCCATGTCCAGAACGTTTCCGCGCGAAAGAAACGCTTTAAAATCGCTCCAAAACGTGCTTTTTTTCTTTTCTTTTGCCATGGTGAATCTCCTTTCATTTTTTGGTCGATTTTTTGCCACCTTTATTATACCGCGCTTTTTTTCGTTTGTCAAGACTTGCAAAAGGTAAAAAATATGCTACAATAGAGCTATTAGAATATGTAACGATAGAGTTATCAAAATATGTTACAACAGACTTATTAAAAAAGAAAGGAGCCAAACTGTGAAACGGGAAATGCAAACCATTGTTCATCCGCTTAGTCCGGTGTTTCGGGAAGATTCCGAAATTTTGATTTTGGGTAGTTTTCCATCGGTTCTCTCCCGTCAATCGGCGTTCTATTACGGGAATCCTCAAAATCGCTTTTGGAGGGTTCTTGCCGCTGTTTTTGAACGTCCTCTGCCGCAAACAAATGTAGAAAAGCGCGACCTTCTCCTTGCCAACCGTGTTGCGCTTTGGGACGTTATCGCTTCCTGCCGTATTTCCGGTTCGGCGGACAGCTCGATTGCCGATGTTGTGCCGAACGATCTCTCAGAGATCTTTTCTCACGCGTCAATCCGAAAAATTGTTCTCAATGGAAAGACAGCCGAACGTTTGTTTTATAAATTCAATAGGGGAATTACCTTTCCGGTTGTTGCCTTGCCGTCCACAAGTTCTGCGAATGCGGCATGGAATTTCGAGCGCCTTTGCGAGATTTGGAAAAAAATTGTTGTTTCATCTTAGTTTTTCTTTTTAGTTTTTTATTTTTGGAAAACAGATATCGTTTTTTTGCTAAAATTCGATTTTTACCGAAAAATTTGTATTTTCTTCCCAAAAAGGCTTGACAATTCGTCACTTCAATCATATAATAATAACATTATCTGCGTGCGCTTGCCTTTGCTATGGCACGCAGTTTTGTTTTTCTTTGCCGCGGTGCGGCAATTCCAAACGGGAGAGGAGAGATTTTTATGGAAGATACTTTGGCAGGGATTTTACATCAACAATTTACATGGCTGCAAATCGGAGAACTTTTCGTTCGGATTGCGGCTGCCTGCATTTGCGGTGCCGCCGTTGGCGTCGAACGAAGCAAACGTTTCAAAGAGGCAGGAATTCGTACCCACCTTGTGGTTTGCTTTGCCGCCGCGCTGATGATGATCGTTTCTAAATATGCCTTTGCCGATGTTGCCACGGCGTTGGGCGACCGCGGAGCCGATCCTGCCCGTATCGCGGCGCAGGTAGTTACCGGCGTCAGCTTTTTGGGCGCGGGGGTCATTTTCCGCCATGGTGCAACGGTGAAAGGATTGACGACTGCGGCAGGCATTTGGGCAACGGCAGGTATTGGTCTTGCAATCGGCGCGGGACTATATGTGATTGGTGTGTTTGCAACCGTTGTAATTGTGGTTTTGCAGTTTGTTATGCACAAAGTGCAGGTTGGCGTTGACGCATATACCGTTTCGCATTTGCAGTTTACCGTGACCGATGACGCGACCTTCCGGCAACCGTTTTTGGACTTTTTGAAAGAGTGCAAAACGCAAATTGCCGAAACCAGAATGGAAGCGAAAGAGAGCGGAGAAATTACGTATGATTTGATTTTGCGCGTTCCTCGTCAAGTATCGGTGGAAGAAATTACCGCTTACCTGATGGGGAATAAAGGTGTGAAAACGGTTTCCATTTTGCCGAATTCATAAATTGAAAAGCAGACAAAAGAGGGACCGGAATGCAATGCATTCCGGTCCCTCTTTTGTCTGCTTGCAATTTGTTTCGCATATAGATGGTAACGATTTTTTATGTTTATTTCTCTAAAAATGTGATCAAATCATCTGTTTGATTTTCGTTGAAAGCGGAAATTTCATTGGCAAGCAGAAGGTTAGCGGCAATGCCGTTTCCCGGAACCATTCCGCCGTCAAATTTTCCGTTGTGGATCTCTCCGGTGCCGCAAGAAGGACTTTTTTCTTTGAGGATCGCGGCGCGGCAACCGTATTTTTTTGCCAATGTAAGCGTGATGTCGGCGCCTTTTTGGTAGGCTTTTGTGCCGTCCTTTCCCGTTTGGCTCATTACGCTGCCGTTTTGAATTTCCATCGGTTCGCGCGGTATAGGAAGTCCTCCCATTACTTCCGGGCAAACCGGGATTAGACGAAAGCGTTCGGCAAGTTGCAAAACGTTGTCATTCGGCAAGCTTTTCCCGTCGTAGCGACAGGGAAATCCCAGCAGGCAGGCGCTGACTAAAATCGCTTCTTTTTCCATCGAAATGTCTCCTTTCGGAATCAATCCGCTTTTATTTTACCATTTTGGAGTTCAAATTGCAAGCAGGAATCGGAATTTTGCCGTATTCAAAATCCGTTGTTATTTTAAAAAAGAGGAAGAAAACAGATTGACAGAATTTGTTTTCCGGGGTATAATATAATTTTGGATAATCTATTATCTTTATATTGAGCGAGAAATGCTCGGAAAGGAGTTTGACGATGGAAGTTACCAAACAATCCATTATCGGAGACGTTCTTGATTACGCACCCGAGACCGCACAGTTTTTCTTTGCCATTGGCATGCACTGTCTCGGTTGCCCTTCGGCACGCGGCGAATCCATTGAGGACGCTTGCGCCGTTCACGGAACCGACGCCGACGCTTTGGTGGAAGAGATTAACAACTATCTTGCACAGCAATCCAAATAAGATCGGCGGTGCAACGGGTGGGGAAACCCACCCATGATGATGATTCCGGAAACTTTGTTTTTCTATAAACCTTGTTTTCCGTTTTTTTACTGGAGGAGTTCATGCCCAATCCGAAAATTCCGGACGCACGACTGTTGAGCGCCGTTCCCTACCTTCGGCCGCACGCCGCGGTCGCCGACATTGGAACAGATCATGCCTACCTGCCCGTTTACCTTGTGCAGAATCGGCTTGTTGACCGCGCCCTTGCCTGCGATATTCGCCCGGGTCCGCTTTCATCGGCAAAAAAGAATATTCAAGCTGCCGGACTTTCGGATCGGATCGAAACGCTTTTGACCGACGGACTTCACGGCGTTTCGCCATTTGTTCCCGATCATATTCTGATTTTCGGAATGGGAGGGGAACTGATTGCAAAAATTCTTTCCGAAGCGGCTTGGGTTCAAACGCCGTCGATTCGATTGATCCTGCAACCAATGTCTCGCGCCGAAGTTTTGCGCCGGTATCTTGCAGAAACCGGGTTTGAAATTGTCGGCGAGTCGCTCTCCCGTGCCGACGGACGTATTTATCAAACGATTTGCGCCGAATGGACGGGAGAACCGATTGCCATGGATCCGGTCGACCGTTTGATCGGTCAAGTGGCACTGCAAAGGGATTTGCCCCTTTATCAAGAATTAACTGAACAGAAAATACGAACCTTGAAAAAAATCATTCGCGGAAAAGAACAAGCGGCGGACGAAAATCCGACCGCTGACCGCGAACTGCTTGCCGCGCTTTCGGCGCGGCTTGACGAAATGGGAGGTGCCAAATGACAGTTTCGGAGCTTTATATGTATCTGAATACGAAAATTCCACCCGACCTCTCCTGCGAGTGGGATAACGACGGTTTGATGTGTTGTCCCGAGCCCGGGCGAAAAGTGCGTCGGGTTCTCGTCTGTTTGGACGCGACGGCAGAGATGGTGAAAAAGGCGATTGACGAAAATTTTGACGTGATTTTGACCCACCATCCGTTGGTCTTTCACAAACTATCTGCTCTCAATCCCTTTGAGTCGGTGGCACAAAAGCTGATCGACCTTTGCCGTGCAGGCGTCGCCGTGATGAGTTTTCATACCCGGCTGGACGCGCTGGAGGGCGGCGTAAACGATACGCTTGCCGCGCTGTTGGAGCTGGAAGAGGTCACCCCGTTCGGCGAGGAGGGCATCGGTCGGATTGGTTCGCTTTCAAAATCTCTCTCCCTTGCTGATTTTGCCGCGCTTGTCAAAGAAAAGCTCGGTGCTCCGGCAGTGATTTGTGCGAACGGCGGAAAAACCGTTCGCCGCGTTGCCGTTTTGGGCGGAAGCGGATCGGACGACGTTCCGCTTGCCGCGGCGGCAGGCGCCGATACCTATCTTTCGGGCGAGATTGCTTTTCATCACCTCTCTGACGCGCCCGAGCGCGGCATGAATTTAGTGGTTGCAGGGCATTACTACACCGAGGCGCCGGTTTGCCGCGTGCTTTCGGCATTCGTTCGCGAAGCCGACGCAAGCATTCAAACCGAGATCGCCGTCAGCAACACGACCGTCACTTATTAACCCGAGAAAGGAACGCAAATTATGACCTACGTCATTGCCAACCCCTGCGGAAATTTGGAAAAATTTCAAAATCTGCTTTCCAAAATCAAGTTTTCGGATGCCGACACGCTCTACGTCATCGGCAACCTTGCGGACTTTGGTCCCGATCCGATTGGCTTGGTGGAGGAACTGAGCTATCGCCCCAATATTTACCCGGTTGCCGGCGAGCGCGATTATCTTGCCGCGCGTCTGCTTTCCGGTTTTGATAAAATGAGCGCCGGAAAAGCGCCCGAACCCGGTTTTGCCGAGGAGATGGGCGACTGGGTGCGCGACGGCGGACTGTCGACGATGGAAGGCTATCGAAACTTAGACGCCGACGGGCGCGAAGGGATTCTTGATTACCTTTGTGAAATGCCGTTGTTTGAAGAATTGAATATCAAGGGCAAGACCTATGTGTTGGTCTATGCCGGAATTGCCGGATTTGAAAAAGGCGACGATCCCGCCGATTTTTTGCCCGACGACTTTTTCTCCGAGCCGCTTCCTAAGGACGTTCAACTGATGGAGGACGCTACCGTCATTGTGGGCGGTGTACCGACCGAGAGCGGAAAGATTGAGCGAGGAAGGGGAAGTATCTATTTGGACTGCGGCTCCAAGGACGGCGGCGCGCTTGCGGCGCTTTGTTTGGAAACCGGAGAAGAATTTTACGCAAAATGATTTGCAAAAACGATCTTTTTGAAATTGATATCACCGACCTGAACAATCTCGGCAGCGGCGTGGGGCATACGGCGGATGGTATGGTTGTTTTTGTCCCCGGCGCCGTGACCGGAGATCGTGTTTCGGCAAGGGCGATTAAAGTGACCAAATCCTATGCGGTTGCAAAGCTGGAAACCGTCGTTTTACCGTCGCCCTACCGCGCAAAGAGTGATTGCTCGGCTTCGCTTTCCTGCGGCGGCTGCGTTTATCGCCACGTAAACTACGAATACGAAAAAGAATGCAAACGGAACTATGTTCGGTCGGCGTTCCGAAAAGCAGGATTGCAGGATGTTCCGGTAGGGGAACTTCGTTCTGTCGGTGTTCTGTCGGGTTACCGCAACAAGGCGCAGTATCCGGTTGGGGTAGACCGCAACGGCAATCTGTTTGCCGGATTTTTCGCGGCGAACACGCACCGTGTAATTCCGATTGCCGATTGCCGGCTGACGCCGCCCCTCTTCGGCGAAATTTGTCGAGCGGTTCTCACGCTTTGCGATAAGGCTTTGATTTCCGCTTACAACGAGCAAACGGGAAAAGGGCTTCTCCGCCACCTCTACCTGCGTCGAAACGTCAAAGGCGAGGTCATGCTCTGCCTGGTTGTCAACGGCAGGGAGTTGCCGCACGAAAAAGAGTTTGCCGATGCGATTTGTCGGCAGTTTCCGCAAATCGTCAGTTTGTATGTCAATGTCAACCGGCAAAATACCAACGTCATTTTGGGCGAAGATTACCGCCTGCTTGCCGGACTTCCGTATCTGGAAGACGTGCTTTGCGGTCTGCGCTTCCGCATTTCGCCGCAGTCCTTCTATCAGGTCAACCATGACGCCTGCGAACTGCTCTACGGCATTGCAAAAGAGAAAGCCGACCTGCGCGGCGGCGAGCGCCTTGTCGACCTCTACTGCGGCATTGGCACCATCGGGCTTTCCATGATCGACCGCGCCAAAAGTCTTGTCGGGGTGGAGATCGTGCCCGAAGCGGTGGACTGCGCCAAAGAGAACGCCGCCTTGAACAACATTGCAAACGCGACCTTTCTTTGCGCCGATCTTTCGGAAAACGAACCCATGCTTGCCCGTGTTGCAAAGGAAACGGGGGAGGATTTTGCACATTCGGTGGTCATTTTAGACCCGCCGCGCAAAGGAACCACACGCGCGCTGATCGAAGAAATCGCCCAAAACAACGTGCCAAAGGTGCTCTACATCTCCTGCAACCCCGACACGCTCGCGCGCGACTGCGCGATTTTCCGGGAAAACGGCTATGAGATCGGTGAGGTGACGACTGTCGATTTGTTCCCAAGGACGGGGCATGTGGAGACGGTGGTATTAATGACAAAGAAATGAGTAAATCGGAGTTTGACGGAGGCAATATGAAAACCTTAGAAATCATAGGCGATAATTATTTCGGGAACTGGACAAAAACGCGTACGGCGTGCAGAGGAATTATCGTACAAAACAAGCGCATTCTGATGTCATACGAAACAAGGACAGGGCAATGGATGATTCCCGGCGGTGGTCTTGAATCCGATGAAAATGAACGTGCTTGTTGCGCCAGAGAGGTAGCGGAAGAAACAGGCACGTTGGTTCTCCCTTCGGAGTGCGTACTTGAAATAGATGAGTATTATGAAAATTGTAAATGGATAAACAGATACTTCTTTTGCAACGTGAAAGGGAAAACGGAAATACACCTGACAGATCGGGAAAAAGAAGCAGGAATGGAGCCCAGATGGATTTCCATTGATGAGATCATAAACATTTTTTCAAAACATGCCGACTATGCAGATACGGATGAAATGAGACGGGGAATGTACCTTCGGGAGTATACGGCATTGACCGAACTGACACATATGCAGTTGTTCAAATAAATCGAAAAAAGCAATAAAGAAAAGAGAGAACAAACATGGAATACGACTGCGGATGGACATTTGAAAACCGGTGGTTCCGATATCGGGCGGCGGCAATCATCGTGGAGTATGGTTGCGTGCTGTTTGCCGGAAACGAAGCCGCGGAGTATCTCTACTCGGTCGGCGGCGCCGTCCACGTCGGCGAAACTGCGGAGGACGCGGTGAAGCGCGAAGTGCTGGAAGAAACCGGCGTTGCGTATGAGGTCGATCGGCTTGCCGTGATCCACGAGAACTTTTTTCGGGAGAATTCCGGCTCGCCAAAGGAACGGGAATGCCACGAAATTGCCCTTTATTACCTGATGAAGCCGAGAGGCACGCAGGAACTGAACAGTAACAGCTATACGCAGGGCGAGCGCGAAACCATGCATTGGATCCCCATTGCCGATCTTGACAAATACAAAGCCTTTCCCTCGTTTATGAAGGCGTATCTGCAAACCGAGCATACCGGGATCGAACACATCGTCACCGACGAACGGATTTAGCAGAATTTGAAAGGAGACCTTGAGAATGAAAACGCTCAAAAAAATCGGGCTGTTGATTCTACCGTTCCTGACCATCATTTTGGAAGTTCTGCCTTTCGGCGCTGTGCTCATTTTTTCGCCCTCGCCCACCGAGCGGATTCGGGAAACGTTTTCCTATTTTAACGCCATGACCTTCGGGTATGGAAACTTTGCGCCCTTCATTACCGCCTTTTTGACCTGTGCCATTTTCCCACTTGCAATCGTTTCGATCAAGCACAAAAAATTTTGTATTGCCGTGCTCCTCGTTTCGCTTTTGGCAACGGTCGTTTCGCTGTTGCCGTTGATGCAGGGATCGGAATATTTCACGGTCGTTGGCGTGCTCATCACCGTCACACTCGCGCTGGAAAGTGTTTTATCCGTTGTTTGGATGAAATTGAATAAAGGAGATCAAAAAAAATGATCCATTTGGAGAAAGTTACATACAAAAACATTTGGGAAATTGTAGATTTGAAGGTGTTTCGGTCGCAAAAGAACTTTGTTGCCGATAACCTGCTCAGCCTGGCACAGGCATACAGCGTGCAGGGGTCGGAAACGGCGGCGTTTCCGTTTGGGATTTACAACGGCAAAAAGCCGGTCGGCTTTTTGATGATCGGCTATAACGAGGCCGCTGCCTACTACGATATGGAGTCACCGAAAATTTTGGAACACAATTACAGCATTTGGCGTTTGATGATCGACAAACGCTACCAAAACAGAGGTTACGGCAGGGAAGCGATCCGGCTTGCCTTGGAGTTTGTCCGCACCTTCCCCTGCGGAAAAGCCGAGTACTGTTCGCTTTCCTACGAGCCGGAAAACGAGGTCGCCGCAAAGCTTTACCACTCGATGGGCTTTGTGGAAAACGGCGAAATGGACGGCGACGAGATCGTTGCCGTGCTGAAATTGTAATACTGAAATTGAAAATGAAGTGATTTTTTAATTTGGGGTACAAGATGAGTATTTTTAGTCGAAATTTTACAGGAGTTATTGATGATAATATGCTTATCTATCATCAAAAAGGAATCGAAACAGAGCAAGCACCACATTATACAATTAAAAATTTCGATTTCAATCCTGAAACTCGCATTTCACACATTGAATTTCTTGAGACAAAAAAATACAGAAGAATAGAGCGATATGTTACTAGATATGGAGTACGGCATCCAATATATAGCAATTGGATTTCTAAGACTAAATCAATTAAGAAGACGATAAAATTAACCAACGAGAAATTGGAAAATCTCAAAAGTGAACCTTATCCAATTTGTGATTTTTGTTATGAAATTGTATCACGCTTGGACAGTGATGAATTTTATCCTTCGTGGTATATATATGAAAGAATAAAAGATGAAGAAAAAGCAGAAATTGATAAAGCTCATAAAAAGTTTGAAGGTAAGGTCTATGAAGAAAATGAGATTTTAAAAAAATACATTACAGAAATCAATGATTTTAACGCAAGAAGTGCCTTGGATTTATTAGAAAAAGACGAGTTAGGAAATGAATTAGAGGGAATAAATCAATCTCTTCAAAAGGCAGAAAACAAAAGACATATTGTGCTGTTTTCTTTTTTAACTATTGGCATATATCTACTGTTTCATTCTAATTTGTACATTTCAAAGTTGAATGAAAAGAAATTGGCGATTTTAGGATCTTTAAATGAAGTAGAGGCACTATTAGAAAAAAACAAAATGCGTATTGTCGCGTTATCTGAAAAGGTAAATCAATCAAAAGAGACTATAAAAAGAATAGAGCTCGAAAAAGAAACCTGTATTGACGAAATAAAGAAAAGGTATGAAGCAAAAATTCAAGCAATTGAGGGCCTTCCGATAACTTTTGAAGAAAAGCACGTTTTTATTCCACTAAAAACATTAGTTGGGTTAAAATATGAAAAAATAAAAGGCTGTTACGTTATTCGAAATACTGAAAATGGTAAATGTTATGCAGGCCAATCCAAAGATGTTATAAATCGTATTTGCAGACAACATTTTAATGGTACAAAGGTAAAAAATATTATTTTTGCAGAAGACTATTATAATTCCACTCTGGAAAACAAAGACGATCTTTTTGAAGTTCGGATAATTCCTCTATCAACAAAAGATGAACTTGACAGAGTTGAGATGGAATTGATAGAAGAATACGATTCTTTTCAAAATGGATATAATCAAACGAAGGGAAATAGTTGATAGAAGCCCAATTTATAAACTTTTGAAAGAGGCATTTACATATGGAACACGCTTATTCGATTATCATGGGCATTTTTGCCGGGGCGCTACTGATTTATGCCGGTTTGATGGCGCTTTCCAAGGACTACAAAATGATCCCTTTCCGCAAGCGCGTGTCGTTCACACCGAAAGACCCGAAAAGATATATGTTCCAGCTTTCCAAAGTCATCGCTCTCGTTGCGCTTTCCCCCGGGCTGAGCGCGCTGGTCGCGCTTTTGAACACCATTGCCGGCGTTGTCGTTCTGTTCGTTTCTATGATCCTGTTTATCTGGCTGGGAACGAAGATCATGCGCGGCGTGGAATGAAGGGAGCGCAAAAATGAACTCTTACATCGCCTATTGTGGGCTGGATTGCGAAACCTGCGAGGCCCGGATCGCAACGGTCAACAATGATAATGACCTGCGCCAAAAGGTTGCCAAAGAGTGGTCGGCACTCAACGGCGCGGAGATCACGCCCGAGATGATCCACTGCGAGGGGTGCCGGATCGACGGCGTTAAAACGGTCTATTGTGATTCGCTCTGTCCGATCCGCCAATGCGCGCTCGGCAAACAATACGAAACCTGCGGGGGTTGCGGGGAACTGCATTCCTGCCCCAAAGTTGCGCCTGTCATTGGCAACAACGGGGAAGCACTTGCCAATTTGAAAGGAACGGCCAAATGAAAAAAGTGAAAATTACAGTTAAAAAAATCGCCCGGTACGACGACCTGATCGCCGCCTATGAAAACCCCATTAAGCACGCCTGCGAAATGAGTTTGGGGCAAACTTTTATCGCCAACGGCTGGCAAAGGCCGGAAGGGTTCTGCGCGAGCGCGTGGAATTCGATTTCACCGTTTGTATTGGCACTTTCCAACGGCGGCGAAAATTTTTACGACGGCTGGATGAAAAATCCGAAGTCGGCAATGATCTCCTGTAACGACGGCTTTCGCCCGGTCAGCTTCCTTTTGGAAGCGCTGGACGAAGACGCGGAATAAATCGATTTGAAATTCAAAAAAGAAAGAGAGAATCACCTATGAAACCCATGAAACGCATTTTTGCAATGATCCTTGTGCTTGTCATCGTTACCGGCTCTGCAGTCGGACTTTCCGGCTGTCAAAAAAAAGAGCCGAAATTTGAATATTGGAACGACTGTATGGCGCTGTTCAGCTTGCAGGATTATGTTGCCGCCGTGACCGACAAAAATTCCAAAGATTTCATTCCGGTAGAAGATCGGATTGCCGTTTTTGATATGGACGGCACCCTTTGCGGCGAACTCTTTCCCGAATATTTGGAATATATGCTTTTGGCTTATCGCGGTTTGGACGATCCCGATTACGAAGCGAGTGATTTTGTAAAGCAAGTGGCAACCGAGATCAAAGAGTCGGGCAAAAACTACAAAACGCCGGCTATTGCCGATTATGATGTTCGTCACGGCACGGCACAGGCGGAAGCTTTCGCCGGTCTGACTCCCGATGAATTTACTGCCTATGTGAAAGCCTTTTTGCAACAAGACGCGCAAGGATTTACCGGTTTGAAATATGCCGATTCCATCTACAAACCCATGATCGAGGTGGTCTCTTTCTTGCAAGAAAACGATTTTACCGTTTACGTTGTCAGCGGTTCGGATCGTATGATTTGCCGCGCGGTTGCCTGCGAAAAGCTGAACATTCCCGAAAATCAAATCATTGGTATGGATGTCAACCTTGTTGCCACCAACGAGCCGGAGAGTTCTACGAACGAGGAATATCACTATAACAATCTTCATTATCAGTTCAACGACGGCGGAGAAGACAAACTCGTCCGCGGCGACCAACTCTGGATCAAAAATCTGAAAATGAATAAAGTATTTCAAATCGCGCAGGAGATCGGCAAACAGCCCGTACTTTCCTTCGGCAACAGCAGCGGCGACGTCAGTATGCATGAATATACCGTTACCAACAACAAATATAAATCCATGGCGTTCATGCTCATTGCCGACGATACCGAGCGCGACCACGCCGATCTGACCGAAACCAATAAGCGCAAGGCTTTGTGGGAGGAGCGCGGCTACACCATTATTTCCATGAAAAACGATTTTAAGACTATTTACGGTTACGATGTGGTGATGACGGAGTAAACGAACTTTCAAGCGGAGAAGGAATATGCCAACCTCAAAAGACTACTTAAATTTCGTTCTGGAACAACTAACCGATCTTGGCGACGTTTCGGTGCGCCCGATGATGGGCGAATACGTGCTTTACCACGCCGGAAAGGCGGTGGGCGGCATTTATGACGATCGCCTGTTGATCAAACCAACGCCGTCGGCTTTGCAACTGTTGCAGGAGCGCGGCAAAGAGATCGTTTATGATCTTCCGTATCCCGGCGCGAAGGAACTGCTTGTGCCGGATATTGACGATCGTGAACTTTCCTGCCGGCTGATCCGCGCGATCGCCGCCGATCTTCCGGCGCCAAAACCGAAATCCAAAAAATCGTGATCCCGTTAATGCTTTTTGCCTAAATCTAAAAGGAGGAAAACAAAAATGAAAAGAACGATTGCTTTGCTGTTGGTGTTCGTTTGTGTAATTCCGTTATTCTTTTCCTGCGCGGAAAAACAAAAAGAAGAGAAAATTCAACAACCCGAACAACTGGCTTTTGGAACCTATCGACGCCCGAATGATGATCGGAATTGGGATTTCTTCTCTATTGCGTTGTCTGAAAAAGGCACATATTCCTGTACGACATCAATGGTCTCAAGTAATATTATAATGGGAGACTATACTTATCAGGACGGGATCGTTACGCTGACCCATGTTATTTTTCCCTTAGAACATGGTGCTCCCGGTGAGCCTGTCAAAATGGGGGAGCCGGAATCGTTGCATTATCAATTCCGATACACGAAAGACCGTCTGATTTTTCTTGCGGAAACTTCCGATCCGTTTTCAGGCCTGCCGGATCAGGCGGAATTTACCTTCCGTACAAACGCATAAATTGCCGGGAGAACATTGTAATGGACTATCAAAAGTTGAACGCCGAAACCATCGACCGCTGGGTGCGCGAGGGGTGGGAATGGGGAATCCCGATTGACCATGCCACTTTTGCCGCGGCGAAAAACGGAAACTGGAACGTTGTGCTAACGCCCACAAAACCGGTTCCGCACGAATGGTTTGGCGAACTCAAGGGCAAAAAGATTTTGGGGCTTGCCTCGGGCGGCGGTCAGCAAATGCCGATTTTTGCCGCGCTGGGAGCCGATTGCACCGTTTTGGATTATTCCACAGCCCAAATCGAAAGTGAGCGTACCGTTGCCGCACGGGAAGGGTATTCTATCGAACTTTTGCATGCGGATATGACCAAACCGCTCCCGTTTTCCGACGAATCGTTTGATCTGATCTTTCATCCGGTTTCCAACTGCTATGTGAAAGAGGTCAAGCCAATCTGGCAAGAGTGCTTCCGCGTGCTTCGGTCGGGCGGCATTCTGCTTGCCGGATTGGATAATGGTATCAACTTTTTGTTTGCCGGCGACGATGAGATCACGGTGGTCAACAGTCTGCCGTTTGATCCGCTTCAAAATGCCGGTCAGCGCCGTCAGCTGGAAGAGGACGACTGCGGAATGCAGTTTTCCCACACCCTGGAAGAGCAGCTCGGCGGACAGCTGGAAGCCGGTTTTCGGCTGACGCATTTGTACGAAGACACCAACGGCGAGGGCTTTTTGCACGAGAAGAATATCCCCTCTTTTCTTGCCACCCGTGCCGTCAAACCCTGATGTTTGGGAGATTTTATGTTAAAAGTTTTGCTTTGGGATGTTGACGGAACGCTTCTCAATTTCCGGGAGGCTGAAAAAATCGGCATTCGGAACGGTTTTGCCCGGCTGGGGCTAGGCGAATGCACCGAGGAAATGCTTGCCGATTATTCCGCCGTCAACCGCCGCCATTGGGAAATGCTGGAGCGCGGCGAATTGACGAAAGCGCAGGTTTTGGAAGGTCGTTTTGTCGAATTTTTTACCAAGTACGGCATTCGCACCGATTGCATTGCCGAGTTTAACCGCGGCTATCAGATTGATTTGGGCGAAACAGTTTGCTTTCAGGACGGCGCTTTGGAGACTTTACAAGCGCTTGCTCCGACTGTTCGGCAATACGCCGTTACCAACGGGACGAAGATCGCGCAGGAGAAAAAGCTGGAGAAATCCGGCTTGAACAAGATTTTGGACGGCGCGTTTATCTCCGAGGACGTCGGCGCCGAAAAGCCGTCGGCCGCCTTTTTTGAGGCGGTTTGGAAGACGATCGGCAAATTCGATCCCGACGAGATTATGATCATCGGCGATTCGCTAACCAGCGATATCCGCGGCGGTAACAATGTCGGAATCCATACCTGCTGGTATTGTCCGACCGAAGTGCAAGCGCCGGAAGCTTTTCGAATTGATTTTCAAATTAAGAGTTTGCGCGAAATTCCCAAAATTGTATTTTCCATGAACCAAACGAAATGAAACGGCATATTCTGCTTTCAAGTTTACCGTCTGAAAGGAGCATTCCATGAAAGTTTTATTGTTAAACGGCTCGCCGCGCCCGAACGGAAATACTGCAGTCGCTTTGAACGAAATGAAAAAGGTTTTTGAAGAGAACGGAGTGGAAACCGAGATTGTTCATGTCGGCAACAAAGCGATTCGCGGTTGCATTGCCTGCGGCAAATGCTATGAAAAGGGCAAATGCGTGTTTGACGACCTTGTCAACGAAACGGCGCCCAAATTTGCCGAATGCGACGGACTTGTAATCGCATCGCCGGTTTATTATGCCTCTGCAAACGGAACGCTGACCGCGTTTCTGGACCGGTTGTTCTATTCATCGCATTTTGATAAACGCATGAAGGTCGGCGCCTCGGTGGCTGTTGCGCGCCGTGCCGGAACGACGGCGACTTTTGACCAGCTCAACAAGTATTTCACCATTTGCGGTATGCCCATTGCTTCCGCAAACTACTGGAACGAGGTTCACGGGCGCGCGCCCGGAGAAGCCGAAGCGGACGCCGAAGGGATGCAAACGATGCGCGCTCTCGCGCGGAACATGGTATTTTTGATGAAATCCATCGCGCTCGGGAAAGCGCGGTTCGGGCTGCCCGAACAGGAGCCTCGCGTTTTTACCAACTTTATTCGCTGAATCAAAAATTGACGGGCAGGTTGCTCTGCCGGAAAGGATTTTTATGGATCGGGAAAAAACGGTCAACCGCACGAAAGAGATTGTAAAAGTCAGTCTGCGCGGCATCGGCGTCAATTTGGTTTTGGTTGCGTTCAAGGCGTTTGTCGGCATTTTGGCAAACTCCATTTCGGTTGTATTGGACGCGGTGAACAACCTTTCGGACGCGCTTTCTTCCATTATCACCATCATTGGAACGAAGATCGCCGGAAAGGGCGCCGACAAAAAGCACCCCTACGGTCACGGACGGGTAGAATACATCACCTCGTCGATCATCGCCGTTATCATGCTGGTCGCCGGCGTTACGGCGCTGAAGGAATCGATTGAAAAGATCATTCACCCGGCAAAAACCGATTTTAAGATTTATTCGGTCGTCATCATTGCCGCCGCGGTGGTCACTAAAATCTTTTTGGGGCTCTATTTCCGCAAAAAGGGAAAGGAATACCGCTCCTCCTCGCTGGTAACTTCGGGAACCGACGCGCTCTTTGACGCCATTCTTTCGGCGGCAACGCTCGTTTCCGCCGTGGTCGCCATGGTTTGGGACCACAACATCGAGGGCTTTTTGGGCGTTGGCATTTCGGTCTTCATTCTCAAAGCCGGAATTGAGGTCATGCGCGAAGCGATCAGCGAACTCATCGGCGTTCGGATTGATTCGGACCTTGCCGAAGGGATCAAGGCAAAGATCGCCTCTTTCGAGGAGATTCACGGCGCCTACGACCTCGTTTTGCATACCTACGGACCAGGGCAGCTGATCGGTGCCGTTCACGTGGAGGTGGACGACGACCTGACCGCCCGGCAGATCGACACGCTGACGCGAAAGATCATGGCAGATATTTATCGCGAGTTCGGGGTTGTTTTAACGGTCGGCATCTATGCCAGCAACACCTCGGACGATATCTCCCGGGCGATTCGCCAAAAGGCGGAGAAGACGATTCGGGAATATCCCCAGATTTTGCAAATGCACGGCTTTTATATGGAGCACGAGGCAAAGGTGGTATCATTGGATATTATCATTGATTTCAAAGAAAAAAATCAAAAAGAAATTTGCGAAAAAATTTGTTCTGAATTGCAATCCGCGTTCCCGGAATACCGTTTCTACGTGAATTTGGACCGCGATTACAGTGATTGAAGAAAGGATGTTGAATAATGGCAAAAAACGTTTTCGGCGTTCCCAACATGGGCGAAAAAATTGACGGGGCGGATTTTATCGTTCGAAAAAATTCGCCCGAAGTGCTGGACAGGCTGGATCAAATCGGTACGGAGGGGCAGGCATTGCTCCAAAGCGGAAATCCTTCCCGGCGCTGGGCACTTCTGCGAACCCTTCTTCTGACAATGGGTGTTCTGCTTTTCACCGTTGGAATTTTCAATGCCAACAAAGCCGGTGCGTTCTCCTTTTTCGGAATTTTTCAAACTTCTCCCGTTCTAATGATTGTTGCCGTCGTTTCCATCGTCCTTGCAGTGGTGATGATGGTGGTCGAGCGGAAGCGGATGAAAAAAGCGGGGCAGAGCGAGGCGCTTGCCGAATGGAAAACGCGGTCGAAGGAAGCGGAAGCCGAAGCATTTGACGCGCTCAAAGTTCCGCAGGACGCGATTCTAATGGACCTTTTGACCGCGACCTATGCGATGAAAAACGGTGCCCCGAAAAACGTGACCTACACGGCGTTTGATTTTCACGCGTGGGTCGAAAACGGATGTCTTTGTCTTGCCGACGTGGAAAACGTTGTTGCACTGCCGTTGAATCAAATCAAAGGCATTTCAGAGCTTCCCGGAAAAACCTACTTTTATTTTTGGAATAAAAAGGAACCGCCCGAGTCTGAATCATACCGACAGTACAATATTCGCAGAACTTATCTGGGCGCCTATTCTGTCAAAGGTGTTCGCGCGGCGCATATCCGCTCGGATTTTGGGGAATACGAACTGTTGGTGCCGCCCTATGAGCTGGAGTCCTTTTTGCACCTGACCGGAAAAGCGATTCGTTTTTCGGAAACGGAAGGTCAAGGGTAAAAACGGAAATTCCGCAATCTTTAGCCGGCAAGGGAGGAATTATGAGAAAAGCAGACCTTGTAAAATTGGTTTTTGCCGTTGTTTTGGCGGTGGTTGCCATCATCTTTTGCGTTGCGGCAATTTCTACCAGGATGAGCTTGGAACAAGCCAAAGAGACTGTTGAAGGAAAGCAAGTCATCGGATATCTTTTCGGGGCTCCGTTCATTTTGATCATTGCCATTTTATTTGCCTTTTCCGGAATGATTGCAAACGCAATATCTATTTTGCTCAGCGCGCTCGGACTTCGCTCGCCGATCGGCTGGATGAAGATTGTTTTTATTGCTTTGATTGCAGTTGATTTTGCTACTGTTGCAACGGCGGCGATCGGAACTTTTGTGGGGCTTTAATTTCATTTTCCCAATGTTATTTTAAATTTTTATCTTTTTTAATTTAGATACTAATTTAAACATAAATATTTTTCCCTTTTATTTTTAAACAAAAAAGGTGGAAGTGTAACATGAATTTCTATCGGAAACTGACGCGTGCCATACCGTTTCAGTATTGTATGGTTGTTCTTCTTGCCATCGCGTATGCTTCGGTCAATGAGATTTTCGTTTTCCAAAATAAGTTTGCCCCTGCCGGGGTTATGGGACTTGCAACGTTGGTTCAGGAAGCGTTTCACTTCAATGTGGCGTATCTTTATTTGTTTATCAACGTTCCGCTTTTGATTGTCGCTTTCTTTGTTATCAAACGGCAGTTTGCCATTCGCACCTTGCTTTTCGTTTTGACCAGCTCGGCGGCGTTCTTTATTCTGCGTGAGGTGGGAATTGAGAAAATCGCCTTTGTTGCCGAGGATACCGGCGGGAAATTGCTTGCCGCTATTGCCGCAGGCTTTTTTAACGGAATGATCTACATCATGCTTGTTTGGAACGGTGCCTGCACCGGCGGTACCGATATTGTTGCCGCGCTGATCAATCATAAACATCCCGAAACGAACGTGATCTGGTTGATTTTCAGCTTGAATGCGGCTGTTGTTGCGCTTTCCTTTTTCGTCTATCAAAACTCCTATCAACCCGTTCTTCTTTGCATTGCCTACATTTTCGTTTTCTCGCGCGTTGGCGACGCCATTTTCAAGGGCTCGCGCAGTGCGGTGAAATTTGAGGTCGTTACCACTCATCCGGAGGAGATTACGCGCGAATTGTTCGCAACGATGCGGCACGGATGTACGGCGGTACGCGTGCGCGGTGAATACAGCCATACCGACCGATCGATGCTGGTTTGTGTGATTAACCGCCGCGAGATTGCCGATTTTGAGCGCATTATTCGCAAATATGATGATACGTTTGCTTATTTTTCGGGCGTTAACCGCATTGTCGGCTCCTTTAACCGATTTGGAAAAGGAACGCAAAAAGCGGAGGACGACAGCGAAAAGGAATGAAAGAACATAAAAAGAGGCGTTGGTAACGCCTCTTTTTTTATGCAGGGAAGGTTCCGTCTTTGCACAGGATCAAAACGGGTTGATTGTTTTTCCAAAATTCCTCTTTTTCAATCGCGTTCCATTCTTTCACCGTTCCGGAGAAAACGATTTCGGTCAGGTTTGCGCATTCCCAAAAAGCAAACGAGAAGATTTTTGTTATGGTTGTTGGAAGAAAAATTTTTTCGCAAAACGACCCCGAAAATGCGGCTTCTCCGATTCCGATTACGCGGTCGCCGGAAGGCGAAACGGAGGGAATCACAATTTCAGCGTCGATGCAACTGCCTTGATTTCTCAAAATGCAGGTCCCGTTTCCAAATGAATAGAAGTCCAGTTTGACGGACGCTTTTCTTTCTCCGCAAAGTTGGCAGATTTGATTTTTGTATTGGTGATTTTTGCGCGGAAGCGTCAAATCGGAAAGTTCTATGCCGTTTTCGTTAAAGTTATGATGACAGATTGAACAAACAAAATGCCCCATCATGCCGGCAGATGTGCAGGTAGCCGGAATTTCTTCAATCCAGCTTTCAAAAGAGTGACTTGCTTTCGGAATTGGCAATTGTTCTACTAAAATTCTGCCGCAAACCGTACAGTGCTTTCCTTCGGTCAATCCCTCTTTTTCGCAGGTTGCAGGAATTGGATAATCAATCGCTTCGGTATGACCTGTTGCAGGTATTTCGTCGTTTTGGATCATTTCGCCGCAGATGCGACAAACAGAATGTTTTTTGCCTGCTTTTTCGCAGGTTGGTTCTTCATCAATGATCCATTCGCCTGCAGAATGTCCGGTTGCCGGAATTACAAGGTCGATCAATTCGTTGTTTTCGCTGTCAAAATCTTTATTGCAAACAGTGCAGTGAAAGTGTTCCTTGATCCCATTGGCTGTGCAAGTAGCAGGTGTTCCCGGAATCATCTTTTCAAACAAATGGGTATGTATTTCCGACGGATTGGGATCGTCCGGCGGATTGGGATCATCCGACGGATTGGGATCATCTGACGGATTGGTATTGTCCGGAGGATTTGTATTATCCGATTGATCGGTTTTGTTCGGGTCCTTTTCGGAATTCAGATGATCATGATAAATGATAACTCCAGGGGTGCTCTGTTGCTTTTCGGCGACGATCGGAACCGGGCGACCCGAACAGGAACCGAACAGAAAGATCAATAGAAAAACAATTAAAAAAATCAGAAAAATCCGTTTCATGTTTTACCAAACAATTGGTCGTCGAGTTCGGCAAGGGTGGGGAATACAAAATCAGGAGCCTGATTCTCCGGCGCGACGGCAAGGTCGGCAGGTTGCGTTTCGCCCGAAAGGACGAGAACGGCGGTAACGCCGTTTTGCTTTCCAATGGCAATGTCGGTGTAAAGCCGGTCGCCCAAAAAGCACATTTCGGATTTTTTGAATCCGGTTACTTCGCAAATCATTTCCACCGTTTGCGTATAGGGCTTTCCGAAATAAGTGGGTTTTACGCCGGTGGAGGCTGTTACAAATGCCGAAATGGCGCCGCTGTCGGGGATAAATCCGTCCTCGGTCGGGCAGTTATAATCGGGATGTGTGGACAAATACTGCGCGCCGGCGCGGATATAGCGGCAGGCATGGTTCAGTTTTTCGTAGGTCAGAGAAGTATCAAAACTGGTTACGACGATATCGGCGTAGCCTTCTTTCCCCGAAAGAAGATGAATGCCGCTTTCCGAAAATTGTTCTTCCAGTTCCTTTGTCCCGACCAAATAGACCGATTTTTTGGGCAGATGGCGCTTCAGATATTCAACGGTAACGTCGCCGGAAGTCATGATTTCCTCTCTTGCCGGAGAGAAACCGAGCCGGGAAAGTTTTTCCAAATACACTTTCGGAGAATGTGAGGCGTTGTTCGTAAAGAACAGAACCTTTTTTCCGTTTTTTCGCAGATGGTCGATCAGACGGATAGCGAACGGAAACGGTCGATTGCCGAGATAGATGGTGCCGTCCATATCAAAAACGAACAGCCTTTTTTGTTCCAAAACGGAAATCGGAGGATTTTTAAAATTCATATCGCAGGTACCTCAAACGTCTTTTTTCAAAAATATCATAGCATTTTTTAACAGTTTGTCAAGAGAATTGTCGAAAATGCAGAAAAAATAAAAGAAAACGGCGAAAAACTTGGACAAATTTTGAAAAATGTCTATTGTTTTCAATTTGCGAATATGTTAAAATAGCATATCATTTTATGGATCATGGGATCCCGAAAAAAGAAAAGGAGTGCAAACCGTTATGTATTATGTGCTTTACAATCCTCTTTCCGGCAATAAACAGGGAGCCGACAGCATTGAAAAAATTAAACCTTTCGTCAAAGATGAAATGAAAGCGATTGACGTTCGCGATGTAACCGATTTTTCTACTTTTTTTGACAAACTGAACAATGAGGACGCAGTTGTCCTTTGCGGCGGCGACGGTACGCTGAATCATTTCGTCAATGATATTGCCGACGTGAAAATTAAAAATGACGTGTATCTGTTTGCTTCGGGTTCGGGCAACGATTTTAAAACCGACGTTGCGCCTGACGCCGAGGGATTGGTAAAGATAAACGAGTACATTCAAAATCTTCCCGTGGTGGAAGTCAAAGGCATGAAACGCCGTTTTATCAACGGCATTGGCTACGGTATTGACGGCTACTGCTGTGAAGTTGGCGACGAGCTTGCTCAAAAATCGGATAAACCGATCAACTATGCCGGTATTGCCGTGAAAGGATTGCTGTTCCATTACAAACCCGCAAACGCGGTTGTCACGGTGGACGGGGAAACGCACGAATTTAAGCACGTTTGGTTGGCTCCTTCCATGAACGGTCGCTATTACGGCGGCGGTATGAAGGTCGCCCCTGCACAAGAGCGCCTTGCCTCGCCGAAAACGCTTTCTCTCGTCGTTTGGCATGGTACAGGCAAAATTACGACTTTGCTCCGTTTTAAGTCCATTTTCACCGGCGAACATATCAAATATCAAAAGTCGATCCACACGTTCGCCGGAAAAGTGATCAACGTTAAGTTTGATCGTCCCACCGCATTGCAGATCGACGGCGAGACCGTTTCCGGTGTTACCGAATATACCGTTTATGCAAACGCATAAAAGAAGGAATTTACCATGTTTTTGACAATCCTGTTTCTCCTTTCTTCGATTACCTATTCGCTTGCTGTGGTGTTCGGCGCGCAGATCAGCCCCTGGTGGCTCTTTGCTCTTATTCCCGGGTTCTTCCTCGGGTGTATCTTGGTCTATATGCTTTGCATTAGCATTATCTCGCTTTTCCTGCCGCGCAAAGACCCCAAAAAATCCAGCGCCTTTTGCCGATTGAATATCCGTTTGTTTTTGGATTGGCTGATGTGTCTTTTGCACGTTCGTTTCCGCATCACCGGGGAAGAAATTTTGCCTGAAGAGCCGTTTGTGCTGATTTCCAATCATCGCTCGGTATTTGACCCGATGGTGGTGCTTGCCAAAACAAAGCGGAAAAAGATGCTCTTTATTTCCAAGGAAAGCAATTTTAAAATTCCCATTGCCGGTCCGTTTATCCGTCATGCCGCCTTTTTGGGAATCGACCGTGAAAACGGTATTCGTGCGCTCCGGACGTTGAAAAACGCCGCTGATCGTATGACGAACGAAGATGCTGATATTGGTATTTATCCCGAGGGAACGCGCACAAAAGACGGAAATTTGATGGAATTCAAATCCGGCGCTTTCTATCTTGCAAAAAAGGCGAACGCTCCCATTGTAGTCATGGTCGTTCGCAACACAGAAAAGGTGGGAAAACGGTTTTCGCTCAAGCCGACCCGGGTTTCGATGGATTACGTTGCAGTGGTGGATAAACAAACGGTAGCCGAGAAATCTATGGATGAGCTTGCGCTCCTGACGCACGATATTGTGGAAGCCGCTTGGAACAAACAATAAGCAACAAAACAATAATAAAGTAAAACAAACACCAAAGACAGAGTAAAAAACAGTAAACCGTGTAAAAACAGTAAAAAGAGGTTCTCGGTATGGAGTATCCGAAAATCGTTTTGCATAGCTTTGCCGAAATTCCCGGTAAAGTTGAGACGGCGGAAAAGCTGATTTTATCGGCAATCAATGCCGGTGTGCAAACGGTTGGATTTTCCTATCCCGCGAGGACTTCTTTTTCTTTGTCGGGAAACCCGACCGAGGAGGAGATCTCATCCTTTCGCCGTGAAATTACCGCCCTTTCCAAGCGGTATTTCGAAAAGATCAAGGTTCTTTTAGGAGAAACGCGCGATTTTTATGCCGATCCCGTTTTTCAACCGTGCGATTATATCATTGGGTCGGTACATTTTTTGGTTGCCGACGACGGTGCCGTTTGTCCGCTCGGGATTTCCGCCGAGCGGATCCGCGCGGATGTCAAAGCGCATTTCGGAGGCAGTGTTTACCAAATGATCCGCCGCTATTTTGAAACAGTGGCTCTGCTTGTGAAACGAACGCATTGCAACTATGTGGCGGATTTTGATTATTTGCAAACTTTTAATCAGAATCGCCGTTTATTTGATTCGGATTCGCCGGAATACCGTTCTGCCGCCCTTGACGCAATGGAAGCGCTCATTTGTGAGAAGGTTGCGTTTGAGATCGGAATACGGGAAAAGGAAGACAGCGGTCAACTTCGGTTTTCTCCTTCTCCCGATATCGTTCATTGGTTGGCTGCGCATGGGGCGAAATTTTACTTATCCGCAAACGGCGCCCGGGAAAGCATTTCGCCTGCACGATTTTTAGACTGCACCGCATATGCAAAATCCTGCGGCGCAGGGGGCTTTTCTTATTTGAAAAAGGGAGATTGGAAAACGATTTTTCCCAATGGGAAATCTTGACAAAAGCCGAAAAGCATGATATGATAAAACCATCGAATTCCAAACGAAAAATAAAAAATACGGGGAAAATTTTATGAAAATTTTAGTAACGGGCGCAAAGGGGTTCGTCGGTAAAAATTTGGTGGAGAATCTGAAAAATTTGCGTGACGGGAAGAACCGCACAAGACCCGGTTTGCAAATTGAGGAGATTTTTGAATACGATCTCGGCAATACCGCGGAAGAATTGCGGACTTTTTGCGCACAGGCGGATTTTATTTTCCACTTGGCAGGGGTGAACCGCCCCAAAGATCCGACAGAGTTTATGTCGGGCAATTTCGGAACGTTGGACAACCTTTTGGATTGTCTCAAGCAAGTGAAAAACGCCTGCCCGATCATGCTTTCTTCTTCCATTCAGGCAACGCTTATCGGCAGATATGACGGCGATTACGGCAGAAGCAAAAAAGCCGGAGAAGACTTGCTGTTCCAATATGCTAAAGAAACCGGCGCACGGGCGCTGGTTTACCGTTTCCCGAATCTGTTCGGCAAGTGGTGCCGTCCCAACTACAACAGCGCCGTTGCTACCTTTTGCAACAACATTGCAAACGATTTGCCCATCATGGTCAACAGTCGCGAAATCGAGTTGGAACTGCTCTATATCGATGATTTGGTAGACGAAATGCTGAACGCGCTGGAGGGCAAGGAACACCGCTGTCATTTTGACGGAACACAAGCGGTTGCCGACGAAAGCGGTGCGTTTTGCTATGCGCCGATCACCCATCGGGTTACGCTTGGAGAGATTGTTGATTTGCTGGAATCTTTCCGCGCGCAGCCGCAAACGCTGGTCATGCCCGAAATTTGCAAAGGGAGTTTTGCAAAAAAACTGTACAGCACCTATCTCTCCTATCTTCCGGCGGAAAAGGTCGCATTCGATCTGAATATGAAGTGCGATCCGCGCGGCTCGTTTACCGAGCTTCTCAAAACGGCAAACGTTGGGCAGTTCAGCGTCAACGTTTCCAATCCGGGGATTACCAAGGGGCAACACTGGCACAATACCAAATGGGAATTTTTCATTGTTGTTTCGGGGCATGCGCTGATCCGGGAGCGTCGAATCGGAACCGATTTTGAAGGAAATCCCTATCCTGTTTTGGAATTTGACGTCAGCGGCGAGCAGATCCGCGCCGTGCATATGTTGCCCGGCTATACGCATAATATCATTAATCTTTCCGAAACTGAACCGCTTGTCACCCTGATGTGGGCAAACGAGCAGTTTGATCCGGAGCGCCCCGATACGTTCGGCGAGCCGGTATAATCAAAGGAAAGCGGCGTCTGCCGCGGAAAAACGCGACGGGCGCCCCTTCTATTTTCAGATTTCGGAGTTTGGCAACATGGACGAAAAGACGACGAATCATCCCGGTTATTTTTGGGTGGAGCACGGTGATTTTTACGGCAGAGAGATTACAAACGGAATTATTTTTGTTTCCGACAGGCAAACAGAGGAGCGGAAGTTGATTGAAACGTTTCTTCCGGGCGATCTTCTTTTTCACCGCTCTCCTTGCGGACTTTCCGCATTGAGCAGGGCAAGTTCCATGCCGCAAAGAGTATCGTTCCCACATTGGCGCTATCGGGAATGCCGACCGGGCGAACGGGGATATGCGGTGGAAATCGAACCGTTTTTGCTCCCGAACCCGATAGACGTAAAAAGGGAATCGAGCGGATATATTCATCGACTGACCTCTGTCGAAGTTCATGCAATTTTGCGGCAAATTGAGGCGTTGAACCCGGAAATAATGAATGCCGAATGGTTGCGAGCATTTTTTTTGTAAATACAAAATTTGACATAAATATTCATTTTACAATTTTGCGGCAATCCCCTTGACTTTTTTCGATAAAATGCTATAATGGAGTTGTCAAAGTTTCGAGGGCGCCCGTGGGGCGGATTTCCCTAAAAGGAGGAAGGCGGCTTATGGCTGAATTTGCAAAAACGGTTTGGCAGTTTGGTATCCGTGAATGCCGCTCGATTCTTACCCTTCTTTGCAAGGGCGCTTTTCTGCGCACGCAGCAACGTTCCGCCTGCAAAACGATGGGTATGCAAACTGAATATTCTGTCGGAGAGTCGGTCTCTCCGAGCGTCTGATACGCTCCATGCACAAGTGTTACATGGGGCGTTGATTCTTTTTAACCGATTTTTGCCACGCTTGTGGTGCAAATATAATCCGGTAAAAACAAACCTTCCGGAGCCGCTTGAAAAAACGGTAAAAAAAGGGAGAAAAAAGCCCCGTGGGGCAAGAAAAATGCGGAGGTTCCTATGAAAGACAATCGTTGCGGAGAGCTTGCCGTTATCGGCATGAAAGGATGCGAACAGTTTGCATCCAATGTGGACTACTACCTGAAGGACTGGAGAAGACATGGGGAAGGCGAAGGATTTGTCGTTCCCGTCAGCTGTCCGCGTTTCGGCTCGGGCGAAGGCAAGGGAATGATCAACGTTTCCATGCGCGGCAAGGATGTTTTCATTATTTGCGATACTTTTAACTACGGCGTGACCTATAAAATGTACGGCATGGAAGTGCCGATGAGCCCGGATGATCACTATGCCGATCTGAAACGTCTCATCGCCGCCATCGGCGGTAAAGCGCGCCGTATTACGGTTATCATGCCCATGCTCTATGAAGGTCGTCAACACCGCCGCGCGCACCGCGAGTCGCTCGACTGCGCCCTGATGCTCCAAGAGCTGGTCTCCATGGGCGTTTCCAACATCCTCACCTTTGACGCGCACGATCCCCGAATCTGCAATGCCATTCCGCTTTCCGGTTTTGACAATGTTCAGCCTACATATCAAATGATCAAGGCGCTGACTCGTGCCGTTCCCGATGTTGTGATCGACAAGGATCATGCCGCCATCATCTCGCCGGATGAAGGCGCAATGCACCGCTGTATGTATTACAGTTCCCTTTTGGGATTGGATATCGGTATGTTCTATAAGCGCCGCAACTATTCGGTCGTTATCAATGGGCGTAACCCCATTGAAGCGCACGAATACCTTGGTCAGGACTTGCACGGCAAGGACGCCATCGTTGTTGACGATATGATTTCCTCCGGCGAATCCATGATCGACGTTTGCAAACAGCTCAAAGAGAAGGGAGCCGCGCGCGTATTCTGTTTTGCTACTTTCGGACTGTTCACCGATGGCTTTGCAAAGTTTGATCAGGCGGCAAAAGACGGTGTGATCGACAAGGTGTTTACAACCAACCTCGTTTACCGTCGTCCCGAACTTGCCGATAAGAGCTGGTACGTAGAGGTCAATATGTGCAAATACGTTGCCTACCTCATCGACACGCTCAACAACGACGAAAGCCTGAGCGCTTTGCTCAACCCCGTCAAACGCATTCAAACCTTGATGGACAAGCACCGCAGCGCACTCGCTTCGCAAATGCAAATGATTTTTGACGACAAAATCTGAATGAAATTGGTTAAAAACCTCTGCCGGGAGCGATTTCGGCAGAGGTTTTTTCCTTTTTGCTTGTATTTTCATGCGAAAGGAATTGACAAATCTTTCAAAATAGTGTAAAATGAAATGTAATTAAAATCTATAACTATGCTTATAAGAAAGGCAAGTAATACAATGAAACGCGAATTGAACAGAAATCTTTATGAATCCCCCGAAAAATACGACGGCGCCGAAGTTACTTTAGGCGGTTGGGCGCGCAATATCCGAGACAGCAAAGCGTTCGGCTTTATCGACCTGAACGACGGCAGTTGCTTTAAATCGGTACAAATCGTTTTTGAACGCGAGAAAATTG
Organism: Oscillospiraceae bacterium; assembly: GCA_015063325.1. Taxonomy (GTDB): domain Bacteria; phylum Bacillota; class Clostridia; order Oscillospirales; family CAG-272; genus UMGS1865. Next base: position 45,565 of record SVUK01000007.1, read on the forward strand.
CAAACTATGATGAAATTGCTAAATTGAACGTCGGGTCTGCGGTGGTCGTCCGCGGTACCGTTGTGCTCACGCCCGAGGCAAAACAGCCCTTCGAGGTCAAAGCCATCCAAATCGACGTCGAGGGAACCTCCACGCCCGATTATCCGCTTCAGCCCAAACGCCATACGGTCGAATTTTTGCGCGAGCAGGCATATCTGCGTCCACGCACCAATCTGTTTTCGGCGGTCTTCCGCGTGCGGAGCGAGGCGGCGTTTGCCATTCATTCCTTCTTCCATAGCCGCGGCTTCGTCTACGTTCACACGCCGCTCATCACCGGATCGGATGCCGAGGGCGCAGGTGAAATGTTCCGCGTGACAACCATTGATCCAGAAAATCCGCCCAAAACGCCGGACGGGAAGATCGATTGGTCGCAGGACTTTTTCGGCAAGAGCACCAACCTGACCGTTTCGGGGCAGTTGGAAGGCGAGACCTATGCGATGGCATTCGGCAATATTTACACCTTTGGACCTACCTTCCGTGCCGAGAATTCCAACACCGCGCGCCATGCCGCCGAGTTTTGGATGATCGAGCCGGAAATTGCCTTTGCCGATCTGAACGACGATATGCAGCTCGCTTGGGATATGATCAAATATATCATTAAGCATATTCTTAAAAACTGCCGTCAAGAGGTGGAATTCTTCAACCAGTTTGTGGATAAGACGCTTTTGGAGCGCTTGACCAAACTTGCCGACAGCGAATATCAAAAGGTGACCTACACCGAAGCCATCGACCTCTTAAAAAAGAGCGGCGCCGAGTTCAAATATCCTGTGGAATGGGGTTGCGACCTGCAAACCGAGCATGAGCGCTACCTTACCGAAAAGATTTACGGCAAGCCCGTGTTCCTTGTGGACTATCCGAAGGAGATCAAAGCTTTTTATATGCGGCTGAACGACGACGGCAAGACCGTTGCCGCAATGGATCTTTTGGTGCCGGGTGTCGGCGAGATTATCGGCGGCAGCCAACGCGAGGAGCGCATGGATGTTCTGACTGCCCGTATGAAAGAATGCGGACTGAAAGAAGAGGATTATTGGTGGTACCTCAACCTGCGGCGCTACGGCGGCACCAAGCACGCCGGATTCGGACTTGGATTTGAGCGCATTGTTATGTATTTGACAGGCGTATCGAACATTCGTGACGTTATCCCCTATCCGCGCACGGTCGGAAACGCGGAATTTTAAGAAATTTTGAAGTTAATAAGTTTTAGTAAAGAAAAAGAAAGAGGAAGAAAATGAAAACGGATATTGTGATCGTCGGTGCAGGACCTGCCGGCATCTTTACGGCGTTGGAAATGATCCGGTGCGGCAGCAGGCGGAAAATCGTTGTTGTGGAGAAGGGACAACCCGTGGAAAAACGGAGCTGCCCCAAGGCAAAAACCGGACATTGCATGAATTGCAAGCCGTTTTGCCATATTACCACCGGTTTTTCGGGCGCAGGCGCGTTCTCGGACGGCAAACTCTCGCTTTCCTGTGAGGTCGGGGGAGACTTGCCGCAACTGCTTGGCACCGATCTTGTGCAGAGCGTGACCGACTACACCGACGGTATTTATTTGGAGTTCGGAGCCGACACCCACGTGGAGGGCAAGGAGAACACCGAGGAAGTCAAGGAGATCCGCAAGCGCGCCATTATGGCAGGGCTCAAGCTGGTCGATTGCCCCATTCGCCATATCGGCACCGAGCGCGCGCACAAACTCTACGGCGACATTGAAAAATACCTGATCGACCACGGCATCGAGCTCTATTTCGGCTACGAGTGCAACAACCTGATTTTAGAGGGCAACGAGTGCCACGGCGTTATCGTGACCCACGCGGGGAAGACCGAGGAGATCTACGCCGCGCATACCGTCATTGCCACCGGCCGCCGCGGCGCCGATTGGCTGGAAAAACTCTGCGCTGAGCATAACATTGCCCATCTGCCCGGCACCGTCGATATCGGCGTGCGCGTGGAAGTTCGCAACGAGATCATGGAAAAGGTCAACAAGGTGCTGTACGAGTCCAAACTCATCGGCTACCCAGCGCCTTTTAAAAACAAGGTGCGCACTTTCTGCCAAAACCCCGGCGGCTTCGTTAGTCAAGAAAATTATGACAACGACCTTGCCGTGGTCAACGGGCATTCCTTCAAGGATACCAAATCGGATAATACAAACCTTGCCATCCTCTGCTCGCACAATTTCTCGGTGCCGTTCAATCAGCCCATCGAGTACGCGCAAAAGGTCGGGGAACTCACCAATATGCTGGGCGCGGGACACATTTTGGTCCAGCGGTTCGGCGATATTTTGGCAGGCAAACGCACTTGGGAAAAAGAGCTGGCGCAGTCCAACGTCCGTCCCACGCTGCCGGACGCCGTTGCAGGCGACATCACCGCCGCAATGCCTTACCGCGCCATGACGAACATTATCAATTTCATTCAGGCAATGGATCAGGTCGTGCCCGGCTTTGCCTCGCAGGAAACGCTGCTCTATTCGCCGGAACTCAAATTTTACAGCAATCGCGTCAAAATGGACGAGAACCTGAACACCAACGTCAAGGGACTGCATTGCCTGGGCGATTCCAGCGGCTGGACGCGCGGGCTGATGATGGCATCCGTCATGGGCGTCATCATGGGTCGCCATTTGGCAGAAGAGAAATAAAAATATATTAAGAATATAAGGAACGGTTTTGAGATAATCAAAGCCGTTCTTTATGTTTTCAAAGTTCTTTTTGGGAGTGGGGGTGCAGGGGGAGGGGGACATTTTCTTACAAGAAAATGTCCCCCTCCCCCTGCATTTTTTCTCTTGACTTTTTGATTCCGATATTATATAATAAATATGTTATATCTTTTTAGGGAGGTACCGCCATGCGGCTGGATAAAATGCTTTCGGAATGCGGCGTTGCCTCGCGCAGCGAGGTCGCCCGCGCCTGCCGCAAGGGGCTTGTCCTTGTCAACGGCGCCCCTGCCGCCAGGCCCGATTTGCAGGTGGACGAAACCACCGCCGCCGTGGTCTATTGCGGCGCGCTGGTGCGCTACCGCAAATTTGTTTATCTCTTGCTCAACAAGCCCTCCGGCTACATCAGCGCTACCGAGGACGGGAGCGACCCCGTTGTGACCGACCTTCTGCCCCCCGAATACCGCCGCATGGGAGTTTTTCCATGCGGAAGGTTGGATAAATACACCGTTGGTCTGATGCTCCTGACCAACGACGGCGATCTTTCCCACCGTCTGCTTGCACCCAAAAACCACGTTGCCAAATCCTATCGTTTTACCTGCGAAAAACCGCTTTCCAACGACGAAAAAACGGCGCTGGAAGCCGGCGTGGATATTGGCGGCTACTTCACCAAGCCCTGCCAAATCGAGCTGACCGCCCCCTGCGAGGGAACCATCACCATTACCGAGGGCAAATACCACCAAATCAAGCGGATGCTGGAAGCGGTGGACAACAAAATCACCTTTTTGGAGCGCGTCACTTTCGGCGGCATTGCCTTGCCCCCCGATTTGAAGCGCGGCGAGTGGCGCGAACTGAACGACGAGGAATTGAACCTGTTGAAAAATTCTTGAAAAATAAAGGAAACCGAACATGAACATTCTGCAAACGCTTGCAACCGAATTTCATCTGACCAACGATCAGGTGGAAAAAACCGTCGCCCTGATCGACGAGGGCAACACCATCCCCTTTATCGCCCGGTACCGCAAGGAAGTGACAGGCTCTTTGGACGACGCCGTTCTGCGCGACCTTTTCGACCGCCTGACCTTTTTGCGCAATTTAGAAAAGCGCAAGCAGGAAGTCTTTGACCTGATTTTGGCGCAGGAGAAGATGACCCCCGAGATCGAGGCCGCCATTTCCGCCGCCAAAACCATTACCGAGGTCGAGGACATTTACCGCCCCTTCCGTCCGCACCGCAAAACGCGCGCCTCGGTGGCAAGAGAGAAGGGCTTGGAGCCGCTTGCCGAGCTGATTTTTGCACAGGAAAAGACCTATTCGCCTTCTATTGAGGAGCAGGCGGAGGGATATATCAACGAGGAAAAAGGCGTGCTTTCTGTCGAGGAAGCCCTCCAGGGTGCGCGCGACATTATTGCCGAGGATATTTCGGATAACGCCGAATATCGCAAAGAGCTCCGCGCGCTGACATTTAACCTTGGAACGCTGAATTCCAAGGCGGCGAAAGAGGAAGACTCGGTTTACGCGCAGTATTACGACTACTGCGAGGCGCTCAAAAAGGTGGCTCCCCACCGCGTTCTTGCCATCAACCGCGGCGAAAAAGAGGAGTTTTTGAAGGTTTCCATCGTCGTGGACGAGGATGCCGTTTTGCAGGGTTTGCGATCCAAGATTTTGGCAACCAACGGCAGTCCGGCAACCGAGCACGTTGCCGCCGCCCTGACCGACAGTTACGAGCGCCTGATTGCCCCCTCCATCGAGCGCGAAATTCGCAGCGACCTCTTTGACAACGCCAGCGAGGGAGCAATCAAAGTGTTTGGCGATAACCTTTCCCATCTTCTCATGCAATCGCCCCTCAAAGGCAAAACGGTCATGGGTTTTGACCCCGGCTATGCCCACGGTTGCAAACTCGCCGTGGTGGACCGCACCGGCAAGGTCGTCGACACCGCCGTGATCTACCCGGTCAAGCCGCGCGAGGATATTCCGCGCAGCAAAGAGGTGGTCAAGCGGCTGGTGGCAAAGCACAATGTGGACGTTATCGCCATCGGCAACGGAACGGCTTCCAAGGAGAGCGAAATCTTTATTGCCGGACTCTTAAAAGAGCTTGACCGCGACGTGAAATATATCGTTGTCAGCGAGGCAGGCGCGTCCATTTATTCGGCTTCCAAAATCGCCACCGAGGAGTTCCCGGACTTTGACGTCATGCAGCGCAGTGCCGTTTCCATTGCGCGCCGGTTGCAGGATCCGCTTGCCGAGCTCATCAAAATCGATCCCAAGGGCATCGGCGTCGGGCAATACCAGCACGATATGAAACAGGCGAGATTGGACGAGGCGCTCGGCGGTGTGGTGGAAGACTGCGTCAACGCTGTCGGCGTGGACTTGAACACGGCTTCCTATATTCTGCTTTCCTATATTTCCGGCATCAATCTCGCGTCGGCTAAAAATATTGTTAAATATCGCGAGGAAAACGGCGAATTTACCATGCGTTCCCAACTGCTCAAAGTGCCGCGCGTCGGCGCTAAGGCATACGAGCAGGCGGCAGGATTTTTGCGCATTCCCGGCGGCAAAGAGATCTTTGATAATACCGGCGTTCACCCCGAATCCTATGCCGCAACCGAAGAGTTGCTTGCTCGTTTCGGTTACACCAAAGAGGATGTTCGGGAAGGGAAGATCGGCGACCTTGCGGAAAAGGTCAAAGCCGCCGGTGTAAAAAATCTTTGCGCCGAACTCGGTATCGGCGAGCCGACTTTGAACGACATTGTGACCGAGCTTCTCAAACCGGGACGCGATATTCGCGATTCGCTTCCGGCGCCGATTTTGCGCGATGATATTTTGAGTTTGGAAGACCTCAAACCCGATATGGAACTGACCGGTACGGTACGCAACGTTGCCGATTTCGGTGCGTTCGTGGATATCGGCGTTCACCAGGACGGTTTGGTGCATATTTCGCAAATCGCCGACCGGTTTGTCAAGCATCCCTCCGAGGTTGTTAAGGTTGGGGACGTTGTTAAAGTCCGCGTGTTGAGTGTGGATCCGGTCAAAAAAAGAATTGCTCTGACGATGCGCAAAAAGCCCTGATATTCTGCTGAATTCTCCGAAAAACTCTTTTTTCAAACTTCTTTTATACAATTTGCACAATTCAAACGCGCAAATTTTGGGAAATTCATATCTTTCATTTTATCGGGAAATTTGCTATAATAAAGCATGATCTATTTCTATGTCGGATAGGAATCGCAAACAGGAGGAATCGTAAAAACAATGGCAGGCTTATCTCTCAGACATATCTACAAAAAATATCCCGGCGGTGTTGTTGCCGTTTCGGATTTTAACCTTGAAATCAAGGATAAGGAATTTCTCGTTTTGGTCGGACCTTCCGGTTGCGGAAAATCCACCACGCTCCGTATGATCGCCGGTTTGGAAGAGATCAGCGAAGGCGAGCTGTTCATCGGCGACCGTTTGGTCAACGACGTTGCTCCGAAGGATCGTAAAATTGCAATGGTGTTCCAGAACTATGCGCTCTATCCGCATATGTCGGTGTTTGAAAACATGGCGTTCGGATTGAAGCTCAGCAAAGTTCCGAAGGAAGAAATCAAAAAGAGAGTGGAAGCCGCTGCGCGCAGTTTGGATATTGCCCACCTGCTTGACCGTAAGCCGAAGGCGCTTTCCGGCGGTCAGAAACAGCGCGTTGCGCTGGGGCGTGCCATCGTGCGTGATCCGCAGGTCTTCCTGCTTGACGAGCCGCTTTCCAACCTGGACGCAAAACTCCGCGCCGCAATGAGAACCGAGTTGACCAAGCTCCACAACCGCGTGCAAACCACCTTTATTTACGTTACGCACGACCAGGTCGAGGCTATGACCATGGCAACCCGTATCGTCGTTATGAAGGACGGTCTGATTCAGCAGGTAGACGCACCGCAGAAACTGTACGACCAGCCGGTCAACCTGTTTGTTGCAGGCTTTATCGGTACGCCGCAGATGAACTTTATGAACGGTACGTTGGAGAAGAGAAAAGACGGCGTTTACTTCATTTATGAAGGCAACGCGCTTAAACTTCCGCAGAACAAAGCCGAGGATCCGGCATTGCAGGAATACATTGGCAAAGAGGTTATCGGCGGCTTGCGTCCGGAATGTATTTTCGATGATGCGGATGATTTGGAGAAATACAAGGATTCCACGTTGCAGACCTATGTTGACGTCACCGAATTGATGGGCGCAGAGATTTATCTGTATCTCACGGTGGGTGAAGAGGGACGCTTGACGGCAAGAGTTCCTTCCGATTCCCAAACGAGAGCCGGAGACACCGTGAAAGTTGCTTTCAACATGGATAAAATGCATTTCTTTGACAAGGAAACCGAACGCGCCATCATTCATTGATTTTCAAATAAGAAATAATGGGAAAAATCGGAGAAAAAGTTACATTTTTCTCCGATTTTTTTGTTTTTTTATATTGACTTTTTTTTATCAATGTGCTAAAATATTTCTAATGCCTTTTGATTATAAGGTAGGGATGCTCCGCCCGGCGGACGTCCGACGAATTGATACCAAAACAAGAAGGGGATTAACTATGAAAAAGAAACTCACAACGGTTGCGTTTCGCGGTACGCCCGAGCAGGAAAAACAGCTGCTTGCCGTGATCGAGAAACACAAAGGGGAAAAGGGTTGCATGATGCCCATTATGCAGGAAGCGCAGGACATTTACGGCTACCTTCCCATCGAGGTTCAAACCATCATTGCGAGAGAGACCGGTGCTTCGTTAGAGGAAATCTACGGAATTGCAACCTTCTATTCGCAGTTCAAGCTCAATCCGGATGGACAATACGCCATTTCGGTTTGTCTGGGTACCGCTTGCTATGTCAAGGGATCGGGCGACGTTCTGGATGAAATTTCCAAGCAGCTCAATGTTCCGATCGGCTCTACTTCTCCCGATGGAAAGTTTTCGGTTGAAGCAACCAGATGCCTGGGCGCTTGCGGACTTGCACCTGTTATGACCATCAACGGCGAGGTTTACGGTTCCTTGAAGAAGGAAGATGTAAAAACCATTCTTGCAAAATACAACTAAATGGGATAGCACCCACCAAACCTTTTCGTAATTTTATAACTTAAGAGGAGTTAAATCTGGATATGAAATCTTTGGCGGAACTGAAAAAGGTTCAAGAGAAAAACCGGAGCGCCATCATTCTTCCCGAGGGCGGAAACGAAATCCGCATCGTTGTCGGTATGGCTACCTGCGGTATTGCGGCTGGTGCGCGTCCCGTTTTTGATGCGCTGGAAGCCGGAATCAAAGAGAATGCACTCGGCAAGCAGGTATCCCTGATTCAAACGGGATGCGTAGGCGTTTGCCAGTACGAGCCTGTTATTGAAATTTACCAGGCAGGCAAAGAAAGAGTTACTTACGTAAAAATGACCGCCGAGAAGGCGGCAAAAGTGCTGGAACAGCACATTATGGGCGGCAAAGTGGTTGAGGAATACACCATTACCTATGCGCAAAACGGCGGCAAAGCGCCGGCAGACGGTAAGGTTCACACCTCCTTGACCGAGACCGATTTCTGCAAAACCCAGCTTCGTCAGGCGCTTCGCAACTGCGGTTTGATCAACCCTGAAAGCATTGACGAATACATCGCTATGGACGGTTACAAAGCGCTCGGCAAAGCATTGACTGAGATGACACCAGATCAGGTTATTGAAACAGTACTTGCTTCCGGTCTGCGCGGACGGGGCGGTGCAGGATTCCCGACGGGTATGAAATGGAAATTCGCTTCGGGTAACCGCGGCAACGTTCAAAAATACGTTTGCTGCAACGCCGACGAAGGCGACCCCGGTGCATTCATGGACCGTTCGGTCCTGGAAGGCGACCCCCATGCCGTTGTGGAAGCAATGGCAATTGCCGGTTACGCGATCGGCGCCGATCAGGGCTATGTTTACGTTCGCGCTGAGTATCCCGTTGCCGTAAAGCGTTTGCAGATTGCAATCGATCAGGCAAAGAAATATGGTTTGCTCGGCAAAAATATTTTCGGAACCGATTTCAGCTTTGATTTGGACATTCGCCTTGGCGCAGGCGCGTTCGTCTGCGGCGAGGAGACTGCTTTGATGACCTCGATCGAAGGCAAGCGCGGCGAGCCGCGTCCCCGTCCTCCGTTCCCGGCAATCAAAGGTTTGTTTGCAAGTCCTACCATTTTGAATAATGTTGAAACCTATGCAAACATTCCGCAAATCATCCTCAACGGTGCCGAATGGTTCTCGTCCGTCGGTACCGAGAAGTCCAAGGGTACCAAGGTCTTTGCGCTCGGTGGAAAGATCAAGAACACCGGTCTTGTGGAAGTTCCTATGGGAACCACCCTGCGCCACATCATTGAGGAGATCGGCGGCGGTATTCCGAACGGTAAAAAATTCAAAGCCGCGCAAACCGGCGGACCTTCCGGCGGATGCATTCCCGCGCATCTGATTGATACGCAGATCGACTACGACAATTTGATTGCCATTGGTTCCATGATGGGATCCGGCGGATTGATCGTTATGGACGAAGATACCTGTATGGTTGACCTTGCCCGTTTCTTCCTTGACTTTACAGTTGACGAATCCTGCGGTAAATGCACGCCTTGCCGCGTTGGTACACGCCGCTTGTTGGAGATTTTGGATAAGATCATCTCCGGCAATGGTGAAATGGAAGATCTTGATCGGTTGGAAGAACTTGCTACCTATATTAAGTCCGCTTCTCTTTGCGGTCTTGGTCAAACGGCGCCCAACCCGGTACTCTCCACCATGCGTTACTTCCGCGACGAATACATTGCTCACATTGTGGATAAGAAGTGCCCGGCAGGCGTTTGCAAAAAGCTCATTCGCTACGAGATCGATCCTGAAAAGTGCATCGGTTGCGGAATGTGCGCAAAGAATTGCCCGGCGTCCACCATCGTTCGCACCGACTACACCGCTCCGGGTCACAAACTCGCTTCTATGAAGATCGAGCAGGCAAACTGCGTCAAGTGCGGCGCCTGCATGACCAACTGCAAGTTCGGCGCGATTACCAAAGGTTAATGAAAGGGGATTGTGGAAAATGGATATGATTAAAGTTGTTATCAACGGCAAAGAATATTCCGTTGAAAAAGGCTCCACAGTTTTGGAAGCCGCAAAGGCAGCGAATATTGATATTCCCACCCTTTGCTATCTGAAAGACATCAACGAGATCGGCGCTTGCCGCCTTTGCCTGGTGGAAGTTGCCGAAATGCGCGGACCGGCACTCGGTCCCTGGAGAATGGTCACCGCCTGCGTTTACCCCTGCACGGAAGGAATGCAGATCAAAACCAACACTCCCAAAATCACTGCTTCTCGCAAAATGAACCTGGAGCTGCTTCTTTCCAACCACGATAAGAAGTGCCTTTCCTGTGTTCGCTCCACCAATTGCGAATTGCAAACCCTCTGCCGCGAGTACGGCGTGGACCAGTCCCGTTTTAACGGCGTTACGAATCATTATGAGATCGATAATAAAACGCCCATCATTCGCGACAACAACAAATGCGTTCTTTGCCGCCGCTGCGTAGCAACCTGTGCAAAAGTGCAGGGAATTGGCGTTATCGGAGCAAACAACCGCGGCTTTGATACCTTTATCGGCTCCCAATTTGAAAAAGCATTGGCAGACACCTCCTGCATCAACTGCGGTCAGTGCATCGTTTCCTGCCCGGTGGGTGCGCTCTACGAGAGAGAAGATACCGATAAGGTGTTCGAGGCGATTGCTGATCCCAACAAGCATGTGTTTATCTGCACAGCTCCTTCGGTCCGCGCGCAGATCGGCGAATGCTTCGGCTATGAGCCCGGTACCGATACGGAGGGCAAGATGGTTGCCGCCCTCAAACGCCTCGGCTTTGACGGCGTTTACGACATGAACCTGACCGCTGACTTAACCATTGTGGAAGAGGCAACCGAGCTGATCGGCCGCGTGCAGAACAACGGCGTTCTGCCGATGATCACTTCCTGCTCTCCCGGATGGATTAAGTTCTGCGAGCACTATTTCCCGGAATTCACCGAGAATCTTTCCACCTGCAAGTCTCCCCAGCAAATGTTCGGCGCAGTCGTCAAGACCTACTATGCGCAAAAGATGGGTTGGGATCCCAAGGATATCTTCTTTGTATCTGCAATTCCTTGCACTGCGAAGAAATTTGAGGTTGGCCGTCCCGATCAGTCTGCCGCAGGCGTTCCGGATGTGGATGTTGCCATTACCACGCGCGAGGTCGGTCGCATGATTCAAAAAGCCGGTATCAATTTCCGCGCGCTGGAAGATGAGAAGTTTGACGATCCGTTCGATATCGGTTCGGGTGCAGGTGCCATTTTCGGTGCCACCGGCGGCGTTATGGAAGCTGCTTTGCGCTATGCCGCAGAGATTATTTTGGGCAAGAAACTGGAAAAGGTTGACTTCCCGGAAGTCCGCGGAACCGAGGGGATTAAAACCGCTTCCTACAAGTTGGGTGATTTGACGGTCAACGTTGCGGTTGCTTCCAGCACTGGAAAAGCACGCGAACTGCTCAACAAGGTAAAGAACGGCGAACTGGATGTTCAGTTCATCGAGATTATGGCTTGCCCGGGCGGATGCGTCAACGGCGGCGGTCAGCCCATTCAGCCGGCAAAGGTCCGCATGAGCACCGATCTGCGCGCCGTTCGTGCCGCAGTCCTCTATAAGGATGACGCCGATGAAACGCTCCGAAAATCGCAGGATAACCTTGCGGTGAAGAAACTGTATGATGAATTCTTCGGCGAGCCGAATAGCCATAAGGCGCACGAAGTTCTGCATACCAGCTATATTAAACGCGGTTTGTATTGATTGATATCGACCGAAAACCCGGCAGAGAGTTTCTCTGCCGGGAATTTTTTGTTTTCTTCTCTTGTGCAAATTGACGAAATTGGTGATTTTATGCAAAATCCGTTGAAAGTCTATTGTTTTTATGATAAAATGTATTATCTAATTCTTTAGGAGGATTATAAATTATGAATGGAAATTCCAATTCGAACAAGAAAATCATTTCCAAAAACGTCTCTTCCGAGAAGCTGTTCAGCCTGATTTCTTTTGCAACTGCAGTGCTTGCAATGATTTTGTTGGCACTCTCCAAAACCATTTACTATTTTAACATTATGAACAAACCCACCACCTGCGCGACCGTTGCCGGTGTTTTCAGCATTTTTGTGTTTGCGCTCACCATTGCCGGTGCAGTTTTGGCATATTTTGTCAAGAACGGCAAACCGTCTGCCGAATTGTTCCTGAATATGGGCGTTTTTGTAGCCGGAATCTTTATTTTGAGTTAAATTTTAAGTTATTTCAATTACAGCCATCCGAAAACGGTGGAAAGAAAGGCGTTATCATGAGTGTGGGAGAAAAGGTGCGCGAGTTGCGAATTGCGAAAATGATGTCGCAAACTGAACTTGCCGGAACCCAAGTCACCCGAAACATGATCAGTTGTATCGAAAACGGTACGGCAATGCCCTCGCTTTCCACCGTTTTTTATTTGGCAAAACGGCTGGGTGTTTCGGTTGGATATTTACTTGCCGAGGGCGAGGACGACCAATTCTATCGCAAGATGGAACAAATGGAAAACGTGAAAAAAGCCTTTCGGGAAGGGGATTGGGATTCCTGCCGCACGCTATGTCATGTCCTATTGGGAAACGGTGACGACGAACTGCTCTTCATTTTGGCACAGTGCACTTTGCAAATTGCCAAGGAGCAATTTTGGAAAGGAAAACTGCGTGCAGCTTGTCACTCATTTGACGAGGCGTTGGAGCTTGCCGAAAAATGTTTGTATCCGCAGCCGCAGATTGTTGCAGAGGCAAAGGAATATTTTGCCTATCTCGGGCGTCTCTCTCCTTCATTGTTTTCCGAGGTTTTGGATGAAAACGGTTTTACCGATTATGCCCTGACAACGTCGTTTGCCGCATATCGGAAGGCTTTGGAAGGATTGGATGAAAGCAAGATCGAGCTTGCTGAAGCATTTCTTTCGGAGTTTCCGGAAAAGACCTTTTTCCATGAGCATTTATCGGCAAGATGCAAAATGGAAAAGGGGGATTTTGAAAAAGCAAAATTGATTTTGCAGTCTCTTTTGCAGGGCAACGAGGTTTTGAACGAAGTTGAGTTATACGCGGTTCTTTGCGATTTGGAGATTGTTTGCCGAGAAACGGAGGATTTTCGTGCCGCCTATCGCTATGCCGGCGAGAAGGTGCAACTGCACGAGCAATTATTGAAAAATTGATGGAAAATGAAACGAAAAAAGCAGGCGCCAACTGCGAAACCTGCGTATTTTACGATTATGACGAAATGGAAGATTGTTACTACTGTACGGTGAATTTGGACCAGGACGATATGGGCGAATTCCTTTCGGGAAAGACAAAATATTGCCCCTATTACCGCTTTTATGACGAATATAAAAGCGTGCATAAGCAAATATAAAACGCGGTATTTTCTTGGAAAATACCGCGTTTTATATCAAAAAGCACTGTGTTTTATCGTTTATTTGCAGTCGAAAGCAACTTCAATATTGCCAAGGTTATCACGCACTACAAGGGTAATGTTTTTCTCTCCGGAGCCGGTGTGGGCAGGAATGTCAATTACACCGATGTTGTCGCCGGACTGAGTAACCACGTCCCAATCATCGGGAAGGTGCAGGACCACCTTTCCCATGTTGTTGGTAATGGTGACGACAGCGCCGCTACTGTATGCCGAAGAATTTTTGACATAAATTTGGACTGTTCCTAAATGATCGTGAATCACGGTGCCGTCCAGTTTGTCTGCCTCAAGATAAAGCACCTTGTTTCCAACCTTTCCGGGGTTGGAATCGTATTGCTTTCCATTGACCGAAACGGTGTGGGTAGGCTTGAGAATGATGCTGAAACCGACGGTCAAAAGGATCGTCGCAACGATCACGATCCAGGTGGGCAGCAGTTTTCCGTCGGTACGACCGGCGGCCTGCGCAATGGGACCTTCAAAAACGAGAAAGAGAAGTCCCAGCGGAATGAAGACGTCGGCAAACTGACGGCGAACGAGCATATAGACCAGCCAGGCGAACAGAAGGACGCCGCCAACAATCCGCCAAACGTTGATGCCGTAGCCGAGCTTATCCAGCACGCCGGCGCCGTCCAAAATCAAAACGATAGCTGCAATGACCAGTACGATTCCCCAAAATATGGGACGGAACCGACGACGCGTTTCTTTTGTAATTTGCATTTCCATAACAAAAATCTCCTTTGCTGAATATTTTGTTATATTTATTATACCACTTTTTGGACGGATTGTCAAGGGAAGGAGGGAAAGTGAAGAGTGAAAAGTGAAGAGTGAAGAGTGAAGAGTGAAAAAGGAAAAATCCCACGCCGGAGCGTGGGATTTTTGTAAAAGACTCCCCAAAAGGTACGAAACCCAACTAAAACTATTTATTGCCGTATTTATATGCGGAATCTAAAAGCTCCTTCATAACAAGTATTGATTTTTTATATCTGTTTATTTCTAAAACGTCGTTTTTGCCGAAAAACGGCGGAACTATCAGACTATCTCTGACGACCGCAAAACTAATAATCCCTTCCACTCTCCTCAGTAAGATACCGGCATTACGCGAAACGTATTCGTATAATGCCTCGTTGACGTTATTTGTTACAATAAGGTTAATGCGCATCATCTTTGCTGCTTTATTTCTCGGTACCCATTGAGAAACGTTGTATTCCTTATCGATTGCTTTATTTATACTCTTCTTGATTGAGTCGAAATCCGAATTAACGAAACAATCAGTGTTTACCACAAGAAAGCGATTTTCAAACCTCATATTCAAGAAGCAGAAATACGCCGATTTGTTCGGAAAATCTCTGCAATCGTCAGCGTTGGCAAATGCCGACAAAGCGTGTTTCAGTCCTTCATATGAAACCTCGTGCGAAAGCTTGATCTTATATGGGTATTGGTTTTGTTTTTTCTCTTTATTGTAGTATCTTGCAATCAGAATCAACATTACGACAGGAAGTATAAAAATAGGGATGCAAAAAAAGAGTATCACATACACTTTTTCTATTAAAGAAATAATTGAGAGCCCAAGCACCCCTACGGCAAAAATCGTCAGGAATAAAAAAGCATACGCCAAACACTGATGCGTTTTTATTTGCTTTGCCAGTTCTTCTTTAGTTCTAAATGTCATAATGCAATTAACTCTCTTCTATGAAATGATTATATCACAGCGGCACAGAAATAGCAAGCCGCTTGTATAAAGTTCTGTCAGTGATTCAGGAATTTCCTTTCGTGAGCGTGAATGTAATCATGGAATGGTGATAATTGTCAATGATATACACGGCGTTGCCGCATATGATATACCGAAGGGTATATTACCCGTTCAGCAAGGAATGGATATCATTGAAAGCCCCCTGATGTGGTGAACAAATCAGGGGGCTTTCATGGTGGAAACAGGGAGACTCGAACTCTCGACCTCACGGATGTGAACCGTGCGCTCTAACCAACTGAGCTATGCTTCCGAGAATATTTTACGGAACGAATGAATTATAACATACCGTTAGGGAAATGTCAAGCACTTTTTGAAAAATACTTGCTTTTTCGGGTGTGCTATGTTATAATACAAGGCGAACCTGTTTCCGTAGCTCAGCCGGATAGAGCAACCGCCTCCTAAGCTTTTGATCTATCCACTCCCCCATTTTGAAAAACGGCGTAGCGATAAGGGTTTTCTCCGTTTGCAAATTTATTTTTCCTCTTCCAAACGGTAATCGGTATAAAAATCGGTATAAAATTTTTTTCAAAACAATCGAATATGCCCACGTAGCTCAGCTGGAAAGTAGCGATCGCCTCCTAAGGTTATGTTGGAACAATCGCCTTTGGAGGAAAAGCGGGCATTATAGAGTTCGAGATTGTTCCTGAATACTAAACACGCCCACGTAGCTCAGTAGGATAGAGCGGCCGCCTCCTAAGCGGCAGGCCAGAG
>SVUK01000008.1 GCA_015063325.1 Oscillospiraceae bacterium
CCGGCACGGCGCTCGGTGGTTTTATTGTTTTTATAATCTTTGTGCGCCGGAACCGGTTCGCATTCGCCGCTCGGAGATCGAAAAGCTCGCTTTTCAGGCGGAGAGCGTGCGAATATTCGCCGAAAGCGAAATACCGGGTGGTGTCAACAGGATGGGGGTTTTTCTTTGGAGGCGCCATCCGGTTGTGAAGAACCGGCACGGCGCTCGGCGGTTTTATTGTTTTTATAATCTTTGTGCGCCGGAACCGGTTCGCATTCGCCGCTCGGAGATCGAAAAGCTCGCTTTTCAGGCGGAGAGCGTGCGAATATTCGCCGAAAGCGAAATACCGGGTGGGGGTAAAAGCATCCGCCCGCATAAGCGAGCGGATGCTTTTACTTTTTCACTCTTCACTCTTCACTCTTCACTTTTCACTCTAAAGATGGCTTTTCGCAGGGGCGAAAAGCATTTTTGTTTTAAATATAAAATCGATTGCAGAATTTAGTTGGCAGACCGTCTTTGTAGAGGTGGGAATCGCCGGAGAACTGCAAAACGCCCGGAACGATGGGATCATTGTCCTTGTGAGGTTCGCCGAAATTGATGACCGTCATGGTCGAGTGAGAAATATCAAAATGCGTGGTGAAAGCCGGGAAGGGCATATCCAAAACGTGGGAAAGGAACGTCTTGCCCGTGCCGCCGTGGGCAAAGAGCGCCACGCGGTCGTTGTTGGGGCGGATTTGCTCAAAGGTGTGCGTTTTGAGGTCGTGGCGGTAGCCGAGCGACTCCAGGAGCGCGTCGGCGGCTTCGGCAATGCGGCGGTAGCCGGCTTCAAAACGCGCAAGTTCGGGGTGGCGGTACCACTGGTCGCCCAGCGCGCGCACCTCTTCGGTGTTCATAAAACGGGCAAATTCGCGGTCGTCAAAGCACCATTCCTCGGGCTCGCCCTTCTCGTTGCGCACGGTCAATTCCTGCCAGGCGTAGTCCTCGTTCGCCCAGTCCAAAATTTCAATATTCTTTTTCAAAAGCTCGGCGGCCGGTTTCGCGGTTTGGATCGCGCGCTCGGAGGAGGAGGCAAAAATGCGGTCGAGACCGTGAACGGCAAACCGCTTGCCAAGGGCTTCCGCCTGACGCGCGCCCAATGGGGTCAAGCCGTTGGGATTGTAGATCGGGTCCCCGTGACGAATATAATAAAAAATCATAGTTTCCACCTGCTTTCCTGTCGTTTCCCCTCTATTATAGATTTTTTTCGGGAAAAAGTCAAGCCAAAAGCCGCAAATCATTGCAATATCCTCCCATCTTGACAAATCCCCGGTTTTCCTGTATAATAAATAAGATGTTGAAAAAAACGGGGAGGGGAAGACGATGAACGAAAGCAAGAACGCGCCCATTCTCGTCCCCGAGGCAATTGCCGCTCTGCTCGATTGGTACGCCGCCAACGCGCGCGACCTTCCTTGGCGGCACACGACCGACCCCTACCGGATATGGGTTTCGGAAATTATGCTCCAGCAAACGCGCGTGGAAGCCGTCAAACCCTACTACGAGCGGTTTTTGACCGCCTTTCCAACGGTGCGCGACCTTGCCGCCACCCCCGAGGAAAAACTGCTGAAACTTTGGGAGGGGCTTGGCTATTACAGCCGCGCGCGGAACCTGCAAAAGGCGGCGCGCGTGATCGTGGAGCAGTACAGCGGCAAAATGCCCGCCGACGAGGAAAAGCTCCGCAAACTGCCCGGCATCGGCGATTACACTGCCGGAGCCATCGCTTCCATCGCCTTTGGAATCCGCGCCCCCGCCGTGGACGGCAATGTGTTGCGCGTGCTTGCCCGTGTGAGCGGTTCGCGCGCCGACATTGCCTTGCAGGAAACGAAATCCGATTTTCGCAACGCCCTCCGCGCCGTCGTCCCCGACCGTGCCGGGGCTTTTACGCAAGCCATGATCGAGCTCGGCGCCTGCGTTTGCGTGCCAAACGGCGAGGCGAAGTGTTCCATCTGTCCGCTTGCCCCGCGGTGCGTGGCAAACGAGAAAAATCTGACAAGCGAACTGCCCGTCCGCTCGGCGAAAAAGCCGCGCCGGATCGAAGAAAAAACGGTGCTTCTCATCCGCGACGGCGACCGTACCGCGCTCCATAAACGTCCCGAAAAAGGACTGCTTGCCGGGCTTTACGAATATCCCAACCTGCCCGGGCACCTCTTGCCCGAAGAGCTACCCGGAATCATCCGCCAAATGGGATTTGAGCCCTTGCAGCTGACCCGTTTGGAAGATTCTAAACATATTTTTACACACATCGAGTGGCACATGATCGCCTACGCGGTCAAAATTGCCCCCGAGTTTGACGGCTATCATCCCACCTCCGGCTTCTTTTTCGTACGGGATGACGACCTTCGGCAAAACTATGCCATTCCCTCGGCGTTCTCCGCCTATTCTGCATACTGGAAAAAAGGAACAAACCAATGAAACATATTTTTGTTATCAACCCTGCGGCAGGCAAAGAAAACGTATTCGATAAGCTTTGCGCACGTCTTGCCGACGGCGAATTTCCCCTTGACTACCAAATTTACCGCACCCAGGGGCCGGGCGACGCGACATCCTACATTCGCGCGCTCTGCGCCGAACATCCCGAGGAGGACTTTCGCTTTTACGCCTGCGGCGGCGACGGAACGCTCAACGAGGTCGTCAGCGGAGCGGTCGGGTTTGCCAATGCCTCGGTGGGGTGCTATCCCTGCGGCTCGGGCAACGATTTTGTCAAATACTACGGCGGCAAGGATGTATTTTTGAATCTTTCGGCGCAAATGAATGCCGTGGAGGAAAAGATCGACGTGATCCAGGTTGGCGACCGCTACGCGATTAACGCCGTACATTTCGGCTTTGATTCCTGCGTTGCTGAAACGGTGGAGCACGTGCGCCGCAAGGCGATCATCGGCGGAAACAACGCCTACCGTACCGGCGTGATCGTCGGGTTGCTCAAAGGGATGAAGAACAAATGCCGCGTCACGGTAGACGGCGAACTGCTCAACCCGGCTGGCACCATCCTGCTTTGCACCATTGCAAACGGGCAGTATGTTGGCGGCTCCTACCGCTGCGCGCCTCGTTCGCTGGATAACGACGGACTTTTGGAAGTCTGCCTCGTGCATCCCGTTTCGCGCCTCAAGTTTGTTTCGCTTGTCAAATACTATACCGAGGGAACGCATTTGGATAACCCTAAATTTGATAAAGTGCTGGTTTACCGCCGCGGTAAGGAGATTGAGGTGGAAGCACCCGACGGATTTGCGTTTTCGTTGGACGGCGAACTGGTCTATCGCAGTAAATTTACCGTTCGCGTGCTTCCCGGCGCGCTCCGCTTCGCCGTCCCGAGAGGGTAGGGGAGGAAGAGGGAAGGTCGCGAGAGGGGAGGAACCTTTTTGAAAAAAGGTTCCTCCCCTCTCGCGCTCTCCCTACTTCAAAAAACTTTTGGACTTTTTTGGAAGGGCGAGGAGTTTGAGGGGTGGGGCACCTTTTTTGCAAAAAAGGTGCCCCACCCCTCAAGGTCTTTCTTTACTTAATCCCTATCCGCTTTTGTAATCGCACGAGATAAAATGTGATAATGCGTGTTAAAGCAAGGTCAAAAAGGACAAAGGCGAGCACGGCACCGAGGTAAAGAAATACCCAATACCAAATTCTGGAATCCCATTCGGCGTTCGGTGCAAGCAGAAAGCGCGCTCCCAAAAAGATGAGAACGCCTGAAAGATGGAGCCAGACCAGTTTGATCACCCATGAAATTGTGCGCGGCAACCGTTCTGTGAGCGCCTTGATCATGGGGTAATGCCCAATGAAAAAATAGAAGAGCGCCGGTGTTTTTTGCGGCAGGAGTAAAAAGGCAAGCCCGGTTGTTACAATCCAAATCATCCAAGGGTAGCCGCCGCGCATTTCAATGACCGCGTAAATGCAGAAAAAGGAAGCCAGCGCCGCCATGGAAAGATCAAGTGTTTCAAATAAACTTCCCAAGCCCAAAAGTACCACGCCGAGCGCGGCGAGCAGGGCGGAAAGCGTCAGGCAAACGGTGTGCCTGCGCATTTTTCCGGTTCTCATCATCAGCAGCAGGGGATCAGGTCGCCGCCCATGCATTCGCAGCAGCAGTCGGCGCACAGAAGGGAGTTGCAGCAGGTGCAGGCGTTGTTGAAACTGCTTTGTTCGGAGGTGCGGTAGCCGGAGGGATCGTTTGCCTGTCTGCCGAGCTGGTCGCGCGCGGTTTGGTATTCCCGATTGTAGGGGTCCATTTCGCAGGCGCGGTCAAAGAGCTTTTGCGCATCCACAAAATAGCCGCGTTTGAAAAGGACGCAACCGGTCAAAAAATGCCATTCGGCACCGCGTTCTTCGGGCGGAATTGCACGAAGCCGACGGTCGGCTTCGCGAATATTATTGTTGTTGATTAAAATACGGATTTCGGCATACAGCGTGTTTTGCCCATGCCCGTAAGACGAATTGCCGGTTCGTGTGCCACTGGAAGCCCCGCCTTTTGAAGTGCGCGCAGAGCGCATTTTCTGAATCTCCTCGTAAGCGGCGTTGATCTCTTTCATTTTCTCGCTTGCAAGGTCGGCAAGGTCGCTGTCGCGGTATCGGTCGGGGTGGTATTTTCGGGCAAGCTCGCGGTATGCTTGCTTTACCTCTTCATCGGTTGCGTCGGGACGGATCCCGAGGATTGAATACGGATCGGTCATTTGGCGTCTCCTTTTTGGGAATAATCGGTGGTTTTCAGTAGTTTTTCGGTCATTTTCGGCAATCCGAGATAAAGAATATTTGCAATCAGTTCGCGTAGTTCGGGCGTCGGAAAATTGTCCATCAGCTCAAATGCGCGTCGCGCAGGGATCAGCGTTGCTGTCAATCCGGTTTGCAAGGCTTCCCGGTCAGATTCCGTCAGCTCGGTGCCGTAAAGTCGGATCAAAGGATTGTACCGTTTCTTTTTGACGTCCTGTTTCAGATCATCCGCGGCGTCGGCAAGGTAAATCCAGCGCCCAACGGCGTTTCCGATGGAGGCGCCGATGCGCGCCTCGGTTCCCTCCAGCCCTTCGCTGAAAATATCGGCAAGCAGTCCGCCGAACACCTCGGCAGGCGCGTCGGCGCTTTCCAGCGCGGTATCTTGCTCAATTTTGCGCAGTCGGGCAAGGCGGACGTTGATTTTGTCATACAGTTCGGGGTATCGCTTTTTCGCCCGGCGCACAGCTTGGTTGAAAAAGAAACGGCGGAAAAAGGCGCGCAAACGCCGGAATCCGCGCTCGTCCTGCAAATCGTCTTCAATTTTTGCGGCGAGCAGAAGCGCCGACGCGTCGGCACAATAAGAAAGCTGGGATGATTTTTTCACCATCAGCCGCCGACGGAAAGGGTGCAACAGACAGCGAAATTTTTTCGTTTCGGGTTCCTCGCCGATTAAGGCACAACGAACGGCGGCAAGAAAGACAAAATCGTAGCTTAAAGAGAGCCGCGAGCATTGCCCGGTGCAGGACCCCATTGCTTTGCAAAGACCGCAATAGTAGGCGCGGTAGCATTCCCATTCGCAAAGGCGTAGCTGCGGAGCATGAACACGAACGTATCCGAACATCTGTTTCACACTCCTTTCTCTTTTTGTTATCCTTATCATACCGCTTTTTATTATCCTTATCATACCGCATTTTATGAAAAAAAGCAAGCAAAAATCCAAAAAGAGAAAAAAAGTTACAATTTCGCTATCTTTTGGAAATGATTGCGATCATGGAGATGGGAAAACGGACTTCCCCCTTTTTAGCCGTTTTTTAAAATTTTAAAAGAAGAGGAAAAGGACGCTCCGAAAGGGAATTATGTCAGCAAAAAAGGAAAGGAAGGAAAAAAGAGGAAGCGCTGTCGGAATCTTCTGCTTTTTGTCGGACAAAAAATCCCGTTTTTTTCAAAAAAAGTGAAAGTTGGTCTTGCAAAGCGCCCACAATTATGATAAAATTAATTTGTATATCTCCGAATGAATTCGGGGAGGAACGGAGGCAAAAATCGTGCTGGCATTTATGGCAAATTTAGCAACAGACAACCGGTTTTCATGGTTTTTCCCGGTGGCGTTCGCGCTGATCGGAGTTCTCGCCGCGGAAATTTTTTGCATTGTGTATTTAATTCGTAAGATTATTTCCGCTAAAAAGACCGGATTGGATAGAAAGGGAGACGGGGAGACCGGATTTTCTTCCATGGCGTTCGTGCTGGTTGCCGAGAGCGTGATTCAATCCCGGGAGGGGTGGTTGATTGCGCTTGCGGTTCTTGCGCTGATCGGCGCGGCGGTACTTGCGGCATTGATCATTGCTTGCTATTTCAAGGGAATTCTGTTTGAGAAAGTCATTCCGGAACCGGCAAAAAAGATCAACGTATTCGATATGTTGCCTTCCAATAAAAAAGAGAAACCTGCTCCGGCGCCTGACCCAAAAGAGGATCTTCATTCGGCAATGTTTGCTTTTGACGATCAGGACGAGCGTAACTCGGACGAGCCGCAGGTCATTCCGGTAGCTTCCTATACGGCACCGGTATATCCTGTAGCCGGATATGATGAAGAAGACCCCGACGAGGATTCCATCGACTCGCTTTCGGAGGTTGATGAGGACGATCCCGAGGAGGAGGCGCAGCTTGCCGATCCTTCGGACGATCCCAATCTCTTTACGGGCAATGAACGAATTGTTGGATACGACCCCGCAACCGATTGTAACATTGTGGAGCGGTATCGCAAATCCTTTGAAGCAAAGCTGATCCAATCCGAACCGCAAATCAAACGGTATTACAGTGTGCTGAAAAATGCGCTCCTTTCCTATAAGGGAACCAAATCGCGCGTCAGCTGGACGGCGGATAGTTTCCATAACGGGCGCGCACAGATTGCAAAGATCAACGTTAAAACAAGAATTTTGGAGCTTTATCTTGCCATCGATCCTGCTTCTTTGGATGGAACGGTCTACCGCGGACAGGATGTCGGAGAACTGCGCAAATACGCCGAAACACCTTTCCGGTATAAGATTCGTACCCAGCGTAAATTTAACTGGGCGCTGGAACTTGTCCGCCGCGCCAGCGAGGAGCATGGACTTGCTCCGATGGATATTGAGCCGGTGGATTACGAAAGCCAATATCCGTTTGACACCATGGAAAACCTTGTCAAGCGCAAACTGGTCAAGGTGACCACGAGATTGGAAAAGGTGCCCACCGAATTTGAATACGACGAGACCCCGGAGCCGCAAAAAGAGGAGCAACCCTACATTCCCGAGGAGCCGGCACCGAGCAAATCCTGGGAGCCGGATTCGCCTTCCCAACCCGAGGCAGCTCAGGCGCCGATCTATAACGATCCGGTTTATGAAGAAACCGATATCCGCGATATGCCCGAAGAAACCGGACGGGCGGTACCTGCCGCAGCCGAAACCGAGGAAGCCAAGCCGACCTGGGGCGACCAGCTTTCGCTGGTGGATCAGTCGGACACACTTTTTGAAGAGCAGCAGGCAGGTCCCGAGCTTGCACCCAAGGGAAGAAAGGTGGACGCCGATCTTGCGCAGGTGGATGTTGCGCTTTTGGATTTGCATTTCAAGGACGGCGATACCGTCACGCTGAATATTCTCAAACGACGCGGTTTGGTCTTCTCGGACGCCAAACGCCTGAAGGTGCGCGCAACCGGCGGTATGAGCCGCAGATTGAATATTATTGCCAACCAGTTTACCTATGACGCCATCAGCGCCATCAACGAAGCCGGCGGCAACGCACAGTTTTTGAAATAATCAAGCAAAGGAGGAAATAAGATGAAAAAGCAAATTCGACTGACACTCCTTTTTGTGCTTACCGTCACACTCCTCTTGGGCGTTTTGGCGGCAATCCCGTTTTCGGCTTTTGCGGATGAAGATCCGCAAGATACCTATACGCTAACGGTGAAAGCGGTAGATGAAGCCGGAAACTTGGTTCAGAAGTACGGCGAAATTAAAGTGACCAACGGCGGAACGTCGGACCTTTCGGAAAATATGTATATCGGTTCGATGGGAACGAACATTACTTTAACGGTCAAACCGAACGAACACTATACCTTCGTTGGTTGGATGGATAATTTGGAAAGCGATTATATGCTTGCGGTAACCGAAGAGGTTACGTTGACCATTGGCGCGCAAGATAAGACGTATTATGCCGTTTTTGAGCCTACGAAATATAAAATTTATTACGTCGGCGCAACAGGAACGTTGGATGAGATCCCGGCGGCGGTGCAAGCCAAATATGAGACAGACCCCGAGCTCCATCCGGGCTATCTCAAACCCAAATCGACGATTGAACACAAATACGGCACTGCAACAGTCCTTCCCGAGGCTGTATATACAAAACCGCTTGCAGAAACCCAAACGCACACCTTTCTCAAGTGGAAGGCGTATAACCCGGTCGGACTTGACATTACGCTGGAAGAGAATACAATTCCGGCAACGATTGATACCGATATTTACCTTGTTCCCGAATGGGAGCCATTGCAGTTCACCGTGACGCGGATCGACCGGATTGGAACACCCGAAAATTATGAGGAAACCGAGCTGGGCAGATACGAGGAATTGCGCAATTACGGTGCTTCCGTTTCGGGGAAAAGTTTCGGAGAGGTTGTCGAATATACCGGTTATCGCTTTAACGAATTCAACGCAAATCTCTATACCGAAGCAATTGTAGAACTTTCCGGCGCCGTTATTTATCGCTATTACACCCCCTGCGACTATTTGGTAACCTTTGATGTCAACGCACCGGTAGCGGACGCCGTTACCGTGCGCGGAATTGAGGAACTGGTTGCCACCTATAAAAAGGCGATCCCTGCGATGATTACTGTGCCAAAATGCACCGGCTATCAGTTCATGGGCTACTATTATGTAACCGAAGAAAATGAAGAGATTCGAGAGATCCGGTATTACGATGCGTCCGGAAGACTTGACGAACAAATTACCGCTTGGGAAATTCCAAACGCCGTTACGCTGGTTGCAAAATGGGAGATTCAAAAGCATAGCGTAGTAATTCAAGTGTTGGATCAAAACGGAAAGGATTGCAGAGATGCGGTCAAAATCCTGATCAACGGTACGGAAAGCTTTGAGCCGATGGATTACGGAACGCAAGGCTATGTCCGTATCACGGTTCTTTCGGGGCAAAAACGAAAGATCACAAAATGGAACGGCGAAGTGATTCCGCATACCGATTCGGCAACGCTCCCATTTTCGATTGAAGAGGACGACGTAAAAATCACCGTTCAGCTTTTGCCGGTTGAGGAAACGCCGATATTGAAAGCAGACTACAAAAACGAAACGCTTTCCGGTTTCTTGCCCGGAACTTATCGAATCGAAGCAGACGGGATTCCTATGGAGATCACCGTTGACACAGACGGGAAAATTGAAATGACCGGCACCGCTCGGAGCGAGGTTCTTTCCATTTCCGACCTGTTTGGAAAAACATTAATCATCATTCGGCCCGGCGTTGAGGACCGGACTGCAGACAGCGATGTTCAGGAGCTGAAACTTCAGGCGCGCCCTGCGGCGGTTCCAAAAGAAAAAATCAGTTGTTTGGTGACTGAAACCAAACAGTCGCGCGAATTTTCATTTACAGTGGAAAACGGCTCCGGAACGGTTTACGAAATCGGCTACACAACTGCAAATCAAGAGTTGCCGAAAAATTGGACAACCGATATGACGTTAACCGGTATGGAGGCGGGAAAGACGTACACCGTTTGGTTGCGTGTTCGCGCCACCGAATCCGCTCCGCACGGAGAGGCAACCCGAGTGGTAAATGCGTTTGAGTTCTCTCACCTGATCGATCTTAAACCGCTCTTCTTCATTCTGCTCTTTGTGTTCATTTTACAAGGCGCGGCATTGGCGTTTTTGCTGATCGGACGTAATCGCGCAACAATGAATGCTGTTTCCGCACCGCTTTTGGCAATTCTTGCCATCAAATTGATTCCCGGCGGACTTTTCCCGTGGATTGTTATTCTGACCATTGCCGTGGTCGCCATGCAGGTGGTTTTGGTATACCTTGCGTTAAAATCCAAGGTCGTTTGGAAAAAGAACGGCGATGGGAAAAAACGCTCCGAGGGGAACGGCAATTCTTCTTCCGATTCCGAACCCTTTGAGCTGTTTGGCGAGGAAAGAAAATCCTCCAACCGGGCAGAGGAAGCTGACCGGAATGAGAATCAAGACTAATGAAACAAAAAACAGAAAAATCACCCTGCCGCAAGGTGGGGTGATTTTTTCGTAATAATGAAAAGGGGGGAGAGGCGTTTTATTGTTTTGCCGATTTATCCGGTTTTGTTTTTCGTACCGCAAGCAATTCCTCCAGCCAGGGGAATGTAACTTCCAAAATTAATTCAATTCCCAAAAGAACCAAATGAACGGTGGCGTGGTGCTCGTTCGGGCTTAGGATCATCGTTACCGAAAGGGAGATGACCACCACCGATTCAATGATATCCCAAATTGCAAGCCGCCTTTTTTTGATATTGACCAGCGCGTGCGTCAATTCCCGGCTTTCCCGAATGATCCCCCAAACGCCCCAGATCACGCAAACCTTTGCAAGATCGCCGTTTGAAAAAAAGAGCAGAACGGCAAGAATGATCTGAATCAGCGATTCGGCAAGCGCGGCGAACTGCCGGCGGAGGATGCAAAAGACCAGCTCTTCCAGCGCGTAGATCAAAACGACGCCGCCCACCAGAAACGCCGCGTAGGGGAGCATCTTCCAAAAGAAAACGAAAATCAGAGTTCCGGTGGCAATATAGAGAATGGTTTTGGTTATTTTTAAGGCTTTCGGCATGAAAGAAACTCCTCTCATTGTCGGAATGGAAAGATCGCCCCATAGAACGCGGGAGCGTTTTACGGGGCGAATACTTTTTTATCAGTCGGTAACAAAGGGCAACAGCGCCATATTGCGTGCGCGCTTAATGGCGGTGTTCAGTTCACGCTGGTGAACTGCGCAGGTCCCGGAAACGCGACGGGGCAGGATCTTGCCGCGCTCGCTGATGAACTTGCGGAGCTTTGCGCTGTCTTTGTAGTCAATGAATTGCACTTTGTCAGCGCAGAAAATGCAAACCTTTTTTCTTCTGCGGTTCATTGCCGGGCGAGCCGGGCGAACAACCGTTTCAGGTGCTTTCGTATCCATGTTTCAAAATCTCCTTATTAAAATGTGTGCCTTTGCCGTCAGAAAGGCAGATCTTCATCCGCTTTAACCTCTTCAAACTTCGGGGTTTGGTTGGGTTGTGCGGTGGAGTAAGAGGGTGCGGCGAAGGAATCCGAAGCGAATTGCGAAGCGGAGCCTCCGTCGTTTTTACCGTCAACGAACATCACTTCGTCGGCGATGATATCGGTGGCATAACGCTTTTGTCCCTGCTGGTCGGTCCAAGTGCGATTCTGAATCGAACCGACAATGCAGATTGCGGAACCCTTTTTGAAATAGCGAGAAACGAATTCTGCCTGACCTCTCCAAGCGGTAACGTTAAAGAAATCCGCAACCGATTGAGCCGGGGCGCCGGAATCATTGGATCTGGATTGGAATCTGCGGTTTACAGCGATGGAGAAAGAAACCACCGCAATTCCACTGTTGGTCTGCTTGAGTTCAGGGTCAGCGGTCAAACGTCCGCCGAGGATGACTTTGTTCAGATTCAGATTGGACATTTTTATGCCTCCTTCTTTTTTGTGAGACCGGATTATGCTTCTTCGGTCGTTTCGGTTGCCGGCTTTTCAGCAGGAGCAGCTTCTTCAGCAGGAGCGGCTTCTTCAGCAGGAGCGGTCTCCTCGTCAACTGCAGGAGCGGCAACGGTTACTTTCGCAGCGTCGTATTCCAGTTTGATGGTCATCGAACGAATCACTGTTTCATCGATGTTCATCAGACGCTGGAGCTCGGTGGGGAATTCGCCGTCGTTTTTAAACGTAACAACGGTGTAGTAACCTTCGTTCATATCCTCAATGGGATATGCAAGGCGACGCTTGCCCCATTCATCGATCCGAATCACTTCCGCATTTGCGGCAATCAGACCGGTGAACTTGTTTACCGTGACCTTTGCGGCTTCTTCGCCGTTTGCAAGGGACACGACAAACATACTCTCGTAAGAATTGTTTACCTTTTCCATGTTTTTACCTCCCTATGGACTTTTCGGTCGTACCTAAAAATTTGCACGACAGAGAGACGGGTCGATTTGCCCGTGTCAATATGGAATTATACCATGTTTTGGACGGTCTGTCAAGCATTTGCGCAAATTTTTTCGTTCTTTTTCAAAAAAAGAGACGAAATTCTTGCAAAAATTTTTGCTATTTGATATAATGTTAATATAATAGCCATAGAAAATGACTTCCGAAAGGAGAGAGAGAATGCGCACTGTTCGCGCCGGCGCTTTGCTTTTGTTTATCCTTTTTCTATGCATGTTTCTATGCGTGGGATGCCGTTTAAAAATCAAGGTGCAGGCGTTGGTTGCATTTTTAGACGTCGGACAGGGAAGCGCCGCGCTTCTGCAAACGCCGGATGGCAATGTGTTGGTAGACTGCGGACCCGAGGGCGCGCAGGAATCGCTTTGCCGTAAACTGCGTTCGCGCGGTGTTAAAACGCTGAAATTTATGATACTGACTCATATGGACGAAGACCATATCGGCGGTGCAGATCTGATTTTGGAGCAGTTTGCGGTAGAGACCATCCTTTATAACGGAAGCGAAGAGAAAAATGAAAGCTTTGCGCGCCTTTTGACTGCCGCCGAGCGGAAGAATCTTTCCATGGTGGCGTTGGATCGGGACGACGAGGCAATTTTGGGCGACCTGAAAATAACCGTTTTGCACCCGACCGATCGAACTGATCCGGGCGAAGGGAATCAAAGCAGTTTGACCTTTTTTGCACGATACGGCGCGCTTTCGATTTTATTTATGGGAGACGCCGATAGAAACGTGGAAGAACAATTGTTGGAAAATCCGGGCGCCGACAACCTTTCGGCAACGGTTTTACAGGTGGGGCACCACGGTTCTGAAACTTCGAGCAGTTCCGAATTTTTGGCGGCGGTTCATCCATCTTATGCCGTTATTTCCTGCGGTGCCGGCAATTCTTATGGGCATCCGGACGGCAGAGCTTTGGAACGATTGAAAAAGACCGGCGCAGTCGTCTGTCGTACCGATTTGGAGGGCGACATCACCCTTTTTTGGAACGGTTCTGTTTTGCAAAAGCAATACTAATTAAATAAGGAAGAAAAAATGAAAGAAATGAGCGTTTTTATCACCGGCGGAAGCCGAGGCATCGGAGCGGCTTGCGTTCGTTTGTTTGCAAAAAGCGGCTATCGCGTGGCGTTTGGGTACCATCAGGCGCACGAGGCGGCAAAAGCCGTTGCGCTTGAAACGGGCGCCAAAGCAATTTGCGCCGATTTGTCGGACCCCGCTCAAGCCGTGCGCGCAGCAAATGAAGCCGCGGCATTTTTGGGCGGCGTGGATGTGCTGGTCAATAACGCCGGCATTTCGCAAATCAAACTGTTTACCGACCTTTCCGACGAGGATTGGAGAACCATACTTGCAACCAATTTGGATAGCGCCTTTTATGTCACGCGCGAGATTGCAAAGGGAATGATCGCCGCGCATTCGGGCAGAATTGTGAATATCGGTTCCATGTGGGGCAAGGTCGGCGCTTCCTGCGAGGTGCACTACAGCGCTGCAAAGGCAGGTTTGCGCGGTATGACCATGGCGCTTGCCAAGGAGCTGGGACCTTCCGGCATTACTGTGAACTGTATTGAACCGGGCGTGATCGCAACCGAGATGAACGCGGCGTTGGACGAAACGACGAAGGCAGAACTTGCCGATGAAACGCCGCTTTGCCGATTCGGAACACCCGAAGAGGTTGCCGCGGCGGTGCTGTTCCTTGCCTCGCCCGAAGCCGGATTCATCACCGGGCAATGCATTGGCGTGGACGGCGGCTTTGCCGTTGGATCATAAGACTTTCAAACACCCCGTTCCTGCAAATGCCCCAATCATGTGAAAAAATTTTTTGCCCCACTTTTTTCTAAAAAAGTGGGTGGAGTTTGAGGCAAAGCCTCAAGACCTTCCTTCGCGCTCCGCGCGACCCTCCCTGCTTTTCTAAAAAACGAGCCCCGGCGGATGGGATCCGCCGGGGGCATTTTGCTTTTTCAGAGGAGGGGAACCGGTAAGGGATTCCCCTATCTGGATTTCATTTGGAAGCTTATTCTACTTCTTCAACTTCCTCTTCAATAATTTCAACAGCGTCGGTGTCAACCGCATAAATGCCGTTCAGACGACCTGCTTCGGGGAGGATGTAAATGCTTTCTTCGTCGGCATGATCCTGTTGCAGTTTTGCGGCAATGTAGGTCACGGTGTTGCCAATGTTGACAGTAGAACCGTCCTCGTTGTAACCGAGAATCTGACCTATCTTGATGGGGTTGCTGTCGCCGTCCACGATCGGCCAATCCTTGGCGCTGTTAAAGTAGATCTTACCATCCGAGTGCGTGCCGGTGATATTAACGGTCGTGTATTTCGTAACTTTACCGATAATACCTGCAATTCCCTGCATCAGATATGCTTCGCTACCGTTGATGGTCATACGACCGGTGAACGCGGAGTTGGTGATGGTCACCGTCTTGGAGCTCTTTTGCTCGCCGCTGCTCTCATTGGAACCGGTGTATGCAATGATACCTGCATAGTTTTCTGCCGAGTTGCCGGGATTGATGGTGCCGGAGTAGGTGCA